>NZ_JBGGWF010000002.1:0-971782 GCF_041321135.1 Fibrella aquatica
CCCCGCCCTAAAGGGTGCCCGCTTGCGCATAATAAAGCGCAAGCGGGCACCCTTTAGGGCGGGGGGCTACGCTGAGTACTACTCTTTCACCTGTTGCAACGCTTTTCCCGTCAATCGAAGTTTGGCCGTTGGGTCGGCGGTTAGGATAAGGCCCTGCTTGAAATCAGTGTACTGAAACAGGCGTGAACTATCACGAGCAGTAATTGTCCCTTTCTGAATGTTGTTATTGATGCCGTAAAGCACCAACTGATTACGCCCCGTTAACGAAGCCGTCAACTGATTATATCGTACATGTTCGATCAGGGTAATTCCCCCCTTGCCGCTCTGATTGACCGTTAATGCGTCGCCCTCAAATTCATGGATCTGGCAAAGTGCATTGACTGTAGAGACTGCCTGAAGCGTGGGCAACTGCACCACTAGTTGAGGGCTGTGCCACTCATCATCTTCATCTTCTACCCGAAAACTCCATCCATCTACCGGGTTAACTTTCAGGAAAAGGGTGTCGCGCTCAACTTTGTAGGTGTAGGTCGGTCGCTTCCATTCTCCCAGCGAATCGGCTAGCAGGCGGGGCGTTTTACCGGGTTCGATTTGCACAATAGCCGCTGAAGGACCGCTGATATGAACGTTCTGAAAAGCAGGTAACGGCTTTTTCTGCCAGCGGGCGTATTTGTCTGATTTGTCGATTGAATCGAACTGATGACGAATTGAAACAGCCGCGCCGAACATGGTAACGACCAGGAACAGAGCGAGGCCGATCAAGAGTTTGATGCTCGTTTTCATGAGGCGGAGGCTAGTTGAAACGCGTTAAAACGGGATTCGATTTCGGTCATGCTAATGCCCAACAGCGTCATACTGCGGAATAACTCGGGTAGTTCTATGTCGAGAAAACGGGTTCGACGCATGGATTTTACTCGCTCAGCGGCATCGTCGGCGGCGTAGTAGCCCATGCCGCGTTTATTGAACAGTATGTTTTGCTGTTGTAAATAATCGAAGGCTCGCATGGCGGTGTTGGGGTTAACTTCCAGCGACGAGCCTAGGTCGCGCACCGACGGAATACGCTCACCGGGTGGCCAGGCCTGCTGGAGAATCTGCTCGCAGACATAGTCGGCGATTTGCAGGTAGATAGGTTGTTTATCGTTGAATTCCATGTTGTTACCGTTCTATTTCGTTGAACCTGACGCGGGCAGTAATCCAAAAGATGAGCAACGTACCTGCGTAGGCTCCGTATTTCAGCCATTCAGGAGGGCCTAGTAGTTCATAGCTGCTTTCGGAACTGTGAATAGCAATAGGATAAAAGGGTAGCGCCGTGCCTACACCTGTCCCGCTTGATTGAATGCTCACTATCCAGCGATATAGCAACAACAAGCTAATCGTGAGGACCAACGCAAGCCCCACATTTCGAATAAACACACCACGCCGGAAGAAGAAGCTCCCAATTAAGGAAATGGCAAGGCTAGTGAAGAGAAAATAGGGAATGAGCAACAGAAATTCCTTTTCACCTTGCAATGAGTAGGAGGTGTAAAAAAGCAGTGTCGAAACGTACCTGTCGGGCTCTGTTGCTGGAAGTCGGCTATTAGCTATCTCGAATACAATCGCCTCATAACCAAAGTAGACGATAATCAATAGTAGCAGAGCGCTGATGCAGTATAGCGTGCCTAACCAGAATTTTTCTGCCCGCGAGGCCGGAATCATCAGGTACGATATAGCCGATTCCTGCCGGAAAAGAGAACTAAACACGTCACTGCCTATGCTAACTGCGACGATTAGTGATAAAAAATTAAAATAAGCTACGTTTTTGCTATAGACCATTGGAAAGACATACGCACTTGTGTCCGTAAGAACCTGCGATGGTACCAGCATACTGATGGGTATCAAGGCTAAAGCAGCAATCAAGTACGTACGGCCTTTGGTGGCCCATAGCCAGCGGTTCAGGCGGGTAAAACGGGTGAAGGAAAAGGTCTGATTCATGATTTTGGGGCCGAAAAAAGCGTTTTTATTCGTTGTGGATTGCTGATGGCCGCGTTGAAAAGCCGTTCCAGATCGATCGGGGTATCGTCGGTGGGATCGTTGTTTTCGAGTACCACGGCATTGCCGCGCAGGCTGGGCTCGGCATAAAGGGCATCGGCCGGTACGTCACGACTAAGCATTTCGAAACGAAGGCGTTGTGTGACCCGCTCGAGCGGCGCGTTGAGGAGCAGTTCATGATCGTTTAGAACCACCACCGAATCGATCAGCGCGTCGAGGTCACGTACCTGATGGGTCGAAATCAGAATCAGTCGATCATCGGTAAGGGCGGCCGACACTATTTTGCGAAACTGACTTTTCGAGGGAATATCGAGGCCGTTGGTGGGTTCGTCCATCAGCAATACGCTCGTGTTAGCGGCCAGTCCAAAGCTGATGAAGATTTTCTTCCGCTGCCCCAGCGACAGATCGGCCAGTTTGCTAATTGTGGCGGGCAGTTGAAATGCTTTGAGATATTGCCGGAATTGGGCGTGGTTGAACTTCGGGTAAAATACGCTCATCGTAGATACGTACCTGGCGAGGGTCATGGAAGGAGTATCCACTTCTTCGGGAATAAAGAAAATGTCTTCCAGAAAAGCAGGTTCCCGGCGGCGGGGTTCCCGATCGTTTACCCGAATCCGGCCGTCGGTCGGGAACAGAAGGCCCGCCATCAAACGCATCAGACTCGACTTTCCCGCCCCGTTCGACCCAAGTAGTCCGTAGATCCGTCCCGGTTCGAGGTGGAGGCTTAAATCCTGCAACACCGGCGGTTTGTTGCCGTAGCAGAAGGTGAGATTAGCTATGTTTATCATTGTTGCAGTGTATTAGTGATATAATACACTGTAATACTAAGGTGAATTTTTGATTTGACAAGCGATTGGTCAAAAATTCGCCATCTTAGCCGGGCATTTCTGACCTGCCTGTTTCATGAACTACCGCTCCCGCGTCTTATCTTTTCTATCTGTCCTGTCCATCATCACCTACATTGACCGAACGGGTATTTCGCTGGTAGCCGCCGATATGAAGCGCGATCTGAACATTGAGAACGATGCCTGGGGGTGGGTACTCAGTGCGTTTGCCTTAGCCTACGCCACTTTCGAGATGCCAACAGGAGCAATGGGCGACCGGCTGGGTCCACGTCGGGTGCTGACCCGGGTAGTGGGCTGGTGGTCAGCGTTTACGATATTGACCGGAACCGCCACCAGTTGGCTGTATCTGGTTATTGTCCGCTTTCTGTTTGGCATGGGCGAAGCTGGTGCTTACCCCAACGCGTCGATCGTGGTATCGCGCTGGTTTCCACGTCAGGAAACGGGCCGGGCACAGGCGTTTATATGGGCCGCCGGTCGGGTAGGGGGCGTGTTGGCCCCGTGGATTGTGATTCCGATCTCAGCGTTTTACGGCTGGCGGATTGCCTTTTTCGCGATGGGGCTGCTAGGGCTGGTTTGGGCCGTTTACTGGTTTATCTGGTTCCGTGACTTTCCGCACGAACAACCCAATGTGCCTGCCGACGAGCGTACCCACATTGAAACAAATCGCTGGTTCAAACTCAATACGCACCATATTCCGTGGCGGGCACTGTTCCGCAGCACCAACATGTGGGCCATCATGCTCATGTTCCATTTCTACATGTACGGAGCCTATTTTTTCACCGGCTGGCTACCAACGTACCTGAAAGAAGGTCGTCATTTTGATAAAACGCAGATGCAGCTATTTGCCACGCTGCCCTTTATACTGGGGGCTATCGGCTGTTTTACTGGCGGCTTTGCCAGCGATTGGCTGGCCAAACGCTACGGCCTGAAAGTGGGTCGACGGGCGGTAGGTATTGTCGGCATGGGTTTGTCGAGCATCAGTATTTTTCTGTCGGCCAGCACGGCTGATAATCAGACCGCGGCTATTCTGCTGGCGATGGGCATGGGGTTCAAGGACTTGACGCTCCCCGTTTCATTTGCTGTTTGTAACGATGTGGGCCGCAGCCAATCGGGCGTGGTGTCGGGGGCTATGAACACCTTCGGGCAAATGGGTGCCGTTTTCCTGGGCGTACTGTTCGGCTATATTGTGAAAGCCACCGGCGATTTCAACCAGCCACTGTTCATGATTTCGGGCCTACTCCTGCTCAGTTGCCTTCTATGGATGCGCATCGACCCCACGGAAGAAGTGGTGATTTAGGCGTGGGGTAATCGGTCTCACCGGGCTGTACCCGGTGCAAAAGATGCTCCGCTCTCTTTGGGATTGAGATTTGATTTAGGACGTTAATAAGCAACGCATCCATTGCATCGGGCACCGCCCGGTGAGACTAAATCCCTCAGGCTAGATCCCCTGCGCGGTACCGGCTACGTACCAGAGGTTAGCAATGGCTTTCTGGTATTTGGTGCGGAGTTCTTCCAGCTTCACGCCCAGATCGATGAGTTTACTTTCACGGGAATTGACCAGAAAGAGCGAGCTTTCACCCAAAAAGAAACGTTGCTGTTCGGCCTGCACCAACCGACGCTGATTAATAACAGCTTGTTGCTGCACCCGAATCTGTTCGTTGAAGTTTAGAATTTCGTTGCGGGCAGTTATAATATCGTTCTGAATATCCCGCGAAACCTGTTGCCGTTCCAGGGTCAGTTGTTGCCCCTTGATCTGTACCTGACGGAGCTTGCCGCGTTCTTTCCGCAGAAACAGGGGCATGACCAGATCGAGGCCAATTTTGTGGTTGGCCAAACCAAAGGCATAGTAGCTGCTCCAGTCGTAGGCCTGTGCCAGATTGGGGGTTTGACTCAATAAATTGGCGCTCAGGTTGATTTGTGGTTGAATCAACGCCCGCCGAAAGCGTTCCTCCAATTGGTTCTGACCGGTTTTAGCGTCGAGGCTTAGTAGTTCGGGATGTTGTTCTATGGCCTGGCTTAGTAGCGTTTGTACAAACTCGTTGCTAACCGGCTCGCTCACCGCCGATTGGGGCACCACGTTAGTAGGCATATCAATGGGTTGGTTGTTGCCAGCCCACAAAAAGACCGACAGGCGAAGTCGGGCATTTTGTAAATCCACCTCTGCTTGCTGCCGTTGCACCAACCTATCCTGCACGGTAATCAGCGCCTCGGTGGTATCAATGGCGGCGGCTTCGCCAATTAGCGCCCGCTGCCGTGTGCCGGCAAAACGAAAGTCAGCCAATTCGAATCCCTCGTTGATAAGCCGATATGATTGGTAAGACAGATACCACTCCCAATAGGCTTTTGCTGCATCGAACAGCGTTTTATTGATCTGTTTGCGCCGATCGGCCTCGGCCAGGTTAAGCCCAAGCTGAGCCTGACGAAGCGTGGTCCGTCGTCCGTCGATGAGCAGAGTTTGACCCACCGGTACGCTGACGCCGACCAGCACTAACCCAGAGAACGGCGTTTTTACTTCCGGGTTTACCCGCTCGCCAATGGCCCGGTCGTAGCCTACCTTCAGGTCGATACCGCCAGGCATAATGGGAACCGACAGGCCCGACTGCCAGCGGTTATAATACAGATCTGAACCAAACTCTTTACGGTCGAAGTAAGAGGTGATTTTGGGATCGAATGCCCCGCGTGCCTGCATAATTTCGGAACGGGCTTCGTCGGGAAACAGAGCTGCCTGTTTTACAATAGGGTGATACCGCACCACTGCCTCGAAAAATTCAGCGGCGGTAAATACTACAGTATCTGCCGGTGGGGTCGCCCGCTGATCTAGTTGCCGGGCTGGCTGCTGAGCAAACACATCGATTGGCGTGAACAGGCTAAGCACCAGAAAAATGTCCAGGATTAGTTGCAGCATAAACGACCAGACCGAGTATGAGGTTGTTGCGTTAGGGAAACCTCCTGTCCGCTCAGCGCAACAAACCACACGGTTAGGGTCTGTTGACCTTATGGTTACGAGTTGCTTGTTCATTTTTTTGCTCCTCCTTTATCAGCTGTCGGTTCTGCCTGAAGGCTTGGGGGGAAGCCATTCAATTGCCGCCAGATTTCGTACCAGATGGGCACATCGTCGAGCATTACCCAGCCATAAACCCCTGATCCTACCCGCAGTTGTTCGGGCCATTTGGCGTCTTTTTCTGTTTGTTTGGGTCGAACCAACAACCGGTACTTACCATTGGTGCTGGCTACGGCGTCAATCACGGCTACCTCACCCCCAAACGTACCCACCGCTACGGTGGGCCATCCCGAAAACTGAATAGCTGGCCATCCGTCGAACTCGATTCGCACGGTGCGGCCACGCTGAATCAGTGGAACGTCGTTAGGCCGCACAAACAACTCCACAGCAATTTCGGGGTTATCGGGTTGCAGAGTCACAATGGATTCGCCTTCCTTGATGGTTTCGCCAATACCCGCCTTGAACGTACCTACGACGTACCCGTCCTGGGGGGCACGAATCACGTACAAACCAAGCCGCACCTCTACACTACTTATTTTATTGGTGATTTTAGATACCTCCCCCGCTGCATCGGCCCGGTACGACACCGCCGAACTCCGGTCCGACTCTGCCTTGGCAACTTTCTCCTGATAATCAGCCTGAATTGTGTTCAGATCAATAATGGAGTTGGTCAGTTCCTGCCGCGAGACATTCAGCTTTGCCTCCTGCGAAATCACCTTAGCGTAGTCTTCCTGCAATTTCAGGCGGCGACTTTCCAGGTCGGTCAGCGAAATGAGCCCGTCTTTATATATCTGCTCTGAACGCGCCACCCGGTCGGCGGCAATGCGGTAGTTGGTGCGTTGCGCAATCAGATCCGTGCTGTCGCTGGTGACCTTAAACCGGTTCTGTTTCACCTTGTTCCGGGCTGATTCCATTTTGGCGGTCAGGCCGGCCGATAAGGCTGTGATCTGCTCATTCAGCGCTTCGATTTTAGCGTTGGTTGCCTCCACGCTGTTTTCCTTAGCTCCCAGTTGTTCGCGAAGACGTTCCGGTAGGTTTGGGTCGAAGTATTCGTCCTTTATTTCTGAAATAATCAGGATGGTATCGCCCCGCTTCACCCGTTGCCCGTCGCGTACATACCATTTTTCAATTCGGCCCGCAATGGCATTCTGAACCGTTTGTGGCCGGTCTTGCGGGGTAAGTGCGGTCACTACTCCCTCGCCGTTAATGTTCTGCTGCCACGGTAAAAACATGGTGGCGAAGAGTATAAATAAGAGCAATAGCATCCAGCGTCCCAACGAGCGGCCCGCCTTTAGGTCAGGGAGTTCGTGGAGCGTCTGAAGCGGGTAATTATCAATTATATCGTCGTTAACACGACCGTTCGACAGGTTGAGCATAAAGATTATGACTGGTGGACTTCATCTACAAGTGGAAAATCAGTTACCTGTCCGATTTTTTCGGAAGCGGTCATCAGATCATACACCACATCAATACCCATAATTAATTTATCTACAGAGCTGGTAATCAGGACAATAACCAGCTCGGCGGCTACAAACTGACCTAATGTCATCTCGCGACCAACCACCAGGGCTGTACCTAGAATAAGCAGCCCGCCGGTGATGATTGTTTTAAACGCAACGGCGCTGTAGTAAAAACGCTTCAATACCCGGAAGTGGTCATTTCTGTAGGAGATATACTGAGCCACATAATCGTCGGTGTGCTTCATCAGATCATCCGTTTGTTCATGTTCCCGCAGGGCTGGCAACCGGCCGGCCATATCTTCAAGCCAGGCCACCAGTTTGTACTTGTATTTCGATTCGCTGAGGCTGGTTTTCAAGGCGCTTTTGCCGAATAGCCCCAGTAAGCCAGTAACAACGAGCAACGTGATAATACCGAAAGCGATGAAAACAGGGTGGTAAAAAGAAAGCAAAATGATACCGAACAAAATCTGCACAACTGCTGCGGTAAGGTCGATCAGGAGTTTGGGCAATCCCTTCTGAATTGTGAGCACGTCGAAAAAGCGGTTCATCAGTTCAGGTGGATGTGTTCCTTCGAGCGATCCGGGTTCAATACGAGGTAGGCGGTACGTAAATTCAAAAGCGGCCTTCACGAAAATGCGCTGCTGAAGTACTTCAACCAGTACCTGCTGCCCTACCAGAATGAACCCACTGATGATGACGCCAACAATGATCAGCCCGATGAGTACGTACACGGAACTGAAAACCATTCCCCCGGATACTAGATTGAAAACCGCCTGAATTCCGAGTGGTAACGACAGACTGATGAGGCCTGACACAACGGCATATAGATAAACGTACCCAATGTCGCGACGTTCGGTATTCAGAAGCCGAAGCAGTCGCTGTAGGGGGCTTGGAGGGAGTTCTGAAATTGGGGCCTGGGCCATACAGTAAAGATTAGTCTGGTACTATGACGCTTGATAGTAAAGCTATCTGTTTTGACAACGTAACTTTGATACAAAAAAGTTTGTTGTACCTTTATAATTGTATTTTTACCTTTTTAGTTGGCTATCGCATGGAGTATTCTGTCCAGGTACGTATGAATGAGAAGCTGTTCCTTCGCGATCCGGAGCAGTCTGAACTAGGTCGCCGTATTATTCGGCAGGGAATTTTGCTCATCAGCGAAATTGGCTTTGAAGAAACTACCTTCCGAAAGCTGGCCGATCGGATGGGTACCAAAGAGGCCAGCATTTACCGGTATTTCGAGAACAAGCACCGGTTGCTCGTTTACTTGATAGCCTGGTATTGGCAATGGCTCGATTTTCAGGTGATGTTCGAGACCAATAACCTGACTGATTGCCGCGAAAAACTGGAACGCGTTTTACGCGTACTACTCCAGACAAATATATCCACTCCCGCAACGCCAGATGATATTGATCTTGGTGCCTTGCACAACATTGTCATCTGCGAAGCCAGCAAAGCGTACCTGACCCGGCATGTGACAGAAGATAATCGGCAACAGCTATTTAAGCCCTACAAAGACCTGACAGCCCGGATTGCTAATCTCATTCTCGATTTCCGCCCCGATTATCCCTACGCCCGCTCAAGGGCTAGCTCAATTATCGAAACGGCGCATTACCAGTCGTTCTTTATGCGGTATCTACCTTCCCTTACCGACTTTAAAGGCACCGATCTGAATGCTTCATTGCTCGAATACCTCCGTCATCTACTCTTCTCCACACTGGAGGTGAAGGGGTGAGGAGTGAGGGGGTGAGGAGTGAGGGGGTGAGGAGTGAGGGGGTGAGGAGTGAGGGGGTGAGGAGTGAAGGGGTGAGGGGTGAAGGGTGAAGGGTGAAGGGTGAGGGGCGAAGGGCTTCGCGCTTTAGGCCTTCGACTAAGCATCCCCGCCAAGCTCATGATGAGATCACTCACTCTTCACCCCTCGCCCCTCACTCCTCGCCCTTCACCCTTCACCCTTCACTCCTCACCAATGCTAACCACACTATAGGCTGCCTGATTGGGTTGGCGTATTTGCTCGCCGATCTGGGTACGTACCCGGTCATCGTCGTGAATAACGAAGAGCGTGTTTGGATCAGTGAAGGTCATATCTTCAGCTTTGTGTTTGAAGGTAAGGGGAGCACCATTCCGGGTACGTATTAGTTGCAGATTGCCGCCGTTCTGCATGTCTTTGGCCGAAATAACCCAGAGATAAGCACCAATTGTGCTGCCCTGTTCAAAAGAGGTCAGGAGCCAAAAACAGTCTCGGACAGGGTCATACTCAATGCTCGAGATTGCTAGCGGCTTCGGCAGGGCCACATCCACATCACTTACATCAAACGTTCTGACCAGTTCAGGAGTCTTCAAGGTGATTCTGCCTCGACCTCCTGTGGCTTCGTGGCTGTTGTATTTGGCTCTCAGAATCGTGATCCGGTAGTCGAATTTTTCGTAGCTCTCTCCCTGTTCCCGCACCCCAAACCAGAGGTGTGTGTTGGTAGCCGCCAGTCCTTCAATCTTGAAATAGGGTGAACCGCCCAGTACCTCCTGCAATTGACGCCGAAGGCCCAGCGACGTTTGTTCGTCTTTTCGCTTCCCCACTACCTCCACGTCCCCTTCCTGACCGGGGTGCCAGGCCAACAACATATTGTAGCCGTCGAAATCAGCGGATCCGGGCTTGATACGATCGAAAGCGGTGGTCAGAAACGTCCATTTTCGGTTCGGGCTTTGGGCAAACTCTTCGAACTTATGAGCCAGTCTCAAATACGGCTGATCCAGATAAACGGGGTTTGCCGCTGCTATGCCGGCCGCCGATTTGGCCAAATTTGGTCCGGTAATGTAAAAGACCGACGAACGGGGCGCAGGCATGTCTTTATCGTTGGCCAGGTAAATGCGATCGCCCTGCGCCAGCACGGCCGAGGCCTCGCACCAGGTTTTGCCTTCGGCCAGGCCGGGTTCAAAGCAGGTGATAAATCCTTCGTTAGTGATCTGCGCTCGTGGGGGCGAGAGCGGTTTGGCGGTCCGGCACTGATAGAAAAATAGGGTTGTCAGGGGGAGCAGAAACCAGGTACAGATTTTTTTCATAAGGTTGTAAAGAACGCAAATTGCACTGAAAGCTTATTGATTTTACACCCAACGGTGGTGTGTCCTACTCTCTCTGCGTTAGAACAAAAATGTAACCGTGTAGTAAAAAAAGGAATCTATTGCACATTCTCTTCTTTCGTGAAACGATTTAGATACCGACTTGTACAGAATCAAGAATTTTGGTTAAATGATTGTTAATCAGGTTGTTTAGTCTTGCATTTGAATCGTCGGTCGGCCCACCTTTGTCGAAGAAATAACAACTGTACAAAGACAATGAAACAGATTCGTGTAACAATCGCAATGCTCGCAGTAGCATTAACGCTGACCACCGCAGGGAGTGTCGTGGCTCAGTCATCAACCGTGAATGGTCCGGTTAAAGTAGCCAAATCAGCCGCTAAAAAAGTACGCCTGCAAACGCCGGTTGGCGCTACCATGGACGTAGCCGTTATCGACCAGATAGGTACTGTACTTTACGCCGGTTCGTTCCGGGCAAAGGACAGCCGGGGCACATCGCTAAACCTGTCGAACCTGCCCGAGGGTCGTTACTTTATCACCGCCACTAACGACGACGTGTGGATGTCGCAGGGCATTATGGTCAATAACGATCAGGTAAGTGTCGACGCTCAGAACGTCACTGAAGTGGTTCGCCCGGCTCTCGTCTCCTACGCCCAGAACAAATATGAGCTGGTTATGCCCGGAGTGAATTCACTCACGGTAGCTATTTACGACCGGATGAATGATCTGGTTTTTACGAAGTCGTTCGGAAGCGCCGGTGAGGTACACCGTTTTGACCTGAGTTCACTGCCAAGCGGTGACTACACATTTGTGTATGGTCCGTCTGAGAAGCAGTTTACTGAACGCGTAGCCATCAAATAGTATGTTGGCGCGCCTGTATTTGACGTTAAACGTTGGTCATTTTTTCCAGCGTTTAACGTCTTTTTTGCTTTATGTCTGGACGGGTTTTCGTTAGCTGAAGCCCATCACCCGGCGCACCCGGCCAATGGTTTCTGAAGCCACTGCGCGCGCTTTCTCTTCTCCGGCGCGTAACTCTCGCTCCAACTCAGGGTTCCCCTCAGCCATTAACTCATCAAAACGATCGCGTTCATTGGCAAAGCGTTCGATCATAAGTTCGTAGAGTTCTTTTTTGGCGTGGCCATATCCGTAGCCACCCGCTTCGTATTTCTGCCGAAGCTGAGCTACCTGCTCGTCAGTAGCCAGCAGCGAATAAAGCTGAAACGTGATGTCGGTATCCGGATTCTTGGGCGACTCCAGTGGCGTTGAATCGGAGATAATCTTCTTCACCACCTTATACAACTCATTGGCGGGCAGGAAGATGTCGATGTAGTTATTGTACGACTTGCTCATCTTGGCCCCGTCGATACCCGGAATGGTCATTATTTTTGAGTCTATTCGGGCTTCTGGCATCACAAACACCTCATCGTTGTAGTACCGATTTACGGCCCCGGCAATGTCGCGGGCCATTTCCAGATGCTGGCGCTGATCCTTTCCTACGGGCACCAGTTCAGCATCGTAGAGCAGAATGTCGGCCGTTTGCAAGACCGGGTACGTGAATAGCCCTGCATTGGCTAATGATGGCATTTTCTCCAGCTTGTCTTTATACGATGTGGCGTTTTCCAGCATCGCCATGGGCGTGAAGCAGTTCAAGTACCAGGCCAACTCGGTATGTTCCGGTACCCTTGACTGCCGCCATAGGGTATTCTGCACGGTATCATAACCAAAGGCCAGCCAAGTGGCCGCAATGGCCCGCACGAATTCGCGGCGGGTGTCACCGTCTTTTAGGGTAGTGAGTGAATGAAGGTCAGCAATAAACAAAAACGATTCATTGCCAGCCTGTTGTGATAATTGAATAGCGGGCAGAATAGCCCCCAATATATTACCCAGATGCGGCCTGCCGCTACTCTGAATTCCGGTCAAAATTCGAGACATTTGATTTACGATGTACAACTTACGATGTACGATTTTGTGTGTGCTTACCAGACCCCAAGAGTCAGAATGATGCCTTCTTGGTATTGTTGTGCCTAGTTTTTGATGTCTTACTGATTTGAGTGAAGATGGCTGTGAGCTCATTGGCTTCACGCCATACTGGGGCAACTGTTTCGCGAGGCAACAGTCCCGCTTCCGCAGTTAGTTCTATCCAATAACATGATTCATCAGCCTCTTCCTCCACGTTGTCAATCTTGGAAATAAAATCGGCCATCGACTTAGCGCGGCAGGCCGCCCTGTAGTTGGCACCAATAGAAGTTCCAGAACGAACAAGCTGGTTTCTGATGGCCCTCCCTGCTGTATTCTCTGGAATAAGCCCAACAAGTTCAATGACCATCAGTGCAAACGTCTTTGTTCGCTTCTTCAACTCATTACTATCCATGCTGTAGCGTAATGGAGCAGGTGAAATCGTACTTCGTAAGTTGTAATTCGTACCTCATTGTCCTTGTGCTTCCACAACGGCGATGGCTACCATGTTGACGATTTCGCGTTCTGATGAGCCTAACTGAAGCACGTGAACAGGTTTGTGTAATCCTAGCAAAATTGGCCCAATGGCGTCGGCACCGCCTACTTCCGACATTAGGTTATACGCAATATTACTGGCCGAGAGGTTTGGGAAGATCAGTGTATTTGCGCCTTCGTCAACGAGTTTACTGAACGGGTGGTTCTGTTTCAGCAGTTCGGTATCGAAGGCTAAGTGCGCCTGAATTTCGCCATCGACGATCATATCGGGGTACTTTGATTGCAGGAGCGAAACAGCCTTACTCATTTTCTGTCCATCGTCGCCGTCGGCAGAGCCAAAGTTCGAGTAGGTGACCAGGGCAATACGCGGTTTGATGTTGAACTGTTCAACGGCCCGCGCAGTCAACTCCGTGATCTCGACAATCTCTTCAGCAGTGGGGTTAAAATTCACCGTGGTATCCGAGAAAAACAGCGGGCCGCGTTTGGTCATCAGAATGTACATACCCGCCACGCGTTTTACCCCTTCCTGCTTGCCAATGATTTGCAGGGCGGGCCGAATGGTGTCGGGATAGTTGCGCGTTAGGCCAGAGATTAGGGCGTCGGCTTCGCCCGTTTCTACCATCATCGCTCCAAAATAGTTGCGGTAATACATGAGCTTACGCGCCTCACGGGGATTAAGCCCTTTCCGTTGCCGCTTCCGGAAGAATTCATCAGCAAACCGGCCAATGAGCGCATCCTGTTCAGGTGAACGCGGGTCGAAAATAGGCGTATCGCCCAGATCCAGGCTGTTTTGCTCGATCATCTGCCGAATCATGGCCGTTTCGCCCAAAAGTATTGGTTGTGCAATGCCCTCGTCACGTACCTGCTGGGCAGCTTTCAAGACTTTCAGGTTCTCGGCGTCGGCGAAAACAACCCGCTTCGGATTACTCTTGGCCTTGTTGATGATGACTCTCGAAATGCTGTTGTCTTGGCCTAAACGGCGGGCGAGTTGCTGTTCGTAGGCGTCCCAGTCGGTAATTGGGTGTTTGGCTACGCCCGATTCCATCGCGGCTTTAGCCACGGCGGGGGCTACGGTAACCAACAGCCGGGGATCAACCGGTTTCGGGATAATGTATGTCCGGCTAAACATCAGGTTGTCGGTGCTGTAGGCCATGTTTACCATGTCGGGAACAGGCTTTTTAGCCAGCTCGGCCAGCGCGAGCGTAGCGGCCAGCTTCATGGGCTCGTTGATCTCTGTAGCCCGCACGTCGAGCGCTCCCCGGAAAATGTAGGGAAAGCCCAGCACGTTGTTTACCTGGTTCGGGTAATCTGACCGGCCCGTTGCCATAATCAGGTCCGGCCGGGCGGCCATCGCTTCTTCATAGCTGATTTCGGGTGTTGGGTTGGCCATGGCAAACACGATCGGGTTGTCGGCCATGCTCTGCACCATCGCCTGATTTACCACGTTCCCTTTCGAGAGGCCAACGAATACATCGGCTCCAACGAAGGCTTCTTCGAGTGATGTGAGGTTACGAGTGGTGGCAAACATGGCTTTGCGCACATCAAGGTCAGTCCGGTCAGCGCGGATCGGGCCTTTCGAGTCGCACATGACAATATTGTCGAGGTTAGCGCCCAATGCCACGTAATGTTTGGTGCACGAAATAGCGGATGCGCCAGCTCCGTTGACCACAATTTTCACGTCGCCGATCTTTTTATCGACCAACTCCAGTGCGTTCAGCAGAGCGGCGCCGGAGATAATGGCCGTTCCGTGCTGATCGTCGTGCATGATCGGAATATTCAGCTCATTACGTAGCCGCTCCTCGATCTCGAAACACTCGGGAGCTTTGATGTCTTCCAAGTTTACGCCACCGAACGTTGGCTCCAGAATCTTCACCGTGCGCACAAACTCATCGACGTCATTGGTGTTCAACTCCAGGTCAAACACATCAATGTCGGCATAAATTTTGAAGAGCAGCCCTTTTCCTTCCATCACCGGTTTACCGGCTTCGGGGCCAATATTGCCCAAACCTAATACTGCCGTTCCGTTTGAGATTACCGCTACCAGATTGCCTTTTGCGGTGTATTTATACACGTCTTCCACGTTGTCGGCAATGGCCAGACAAGGCTCTGCCACGCCCGGCGAGTAGGCCAGTGTTAGGTCACGCTGGGTACTGTATGGTTTAGTGGGAATAACTTCCAGTTTGCCGGGACGTCCGTTGGCGTGGTAGTCAAGGGCGTCTTCGCGCCTGATTTTCTGTTGCATAAGATGAGTTGCGGCCAGAGTTTCCCGGAGGGTTCGGCCTAAATGGGGCCGCTAAACTACAAAACGGAGATTGGCTTGCCTACAAAAGACATACTCCCGGCGGTTAGACCCGGTAGAAGGAGGTAGGTAGAGGAAGGTAGTTAAGGGGGTGGCAATCGGGTAGCGGCCCACGAAATGAGCTGCCAGCGCCCTGCTGAAAGGCCTTTCACCGGCCGAGTGGTTTGCAGGTTCCAAACGTCCGTATACGCCATATACACAGGAGTGGACTTGCCATTGACTAACAAAACCACCCGGGCCCGGCCTGTCACAATGGCCAGTGAGGTGGTGATAAAATGAACTTTTACGCTGTCTGTATCGATGGATTGGTAATTCCACCGGCCCGTCATCAGGCTGTGTATGAACTGCTGCTTCGTTTCAATCACGCCATTTGAGTGCGAGTAGACCAGCTTGTCTGAAAGGAGTCTGGTTAAGGCTACAGAGTCTTTTTTAATCTGGGCGGCAAAGCGTTGCTTATCTGAGTTGATCAACGCATCGTGGAAGGGCGTCTGAGCAGCCGATGCGAGGCCTGAAAGTAATAGACAGACTAGTGTAACAGATCGGAGAGGCATGACAGTACAACGTTCAAAGTCTAATGTTCATCGTAGCTCTGCAATTTAGCGAACTACCTTGAACATTAGACCTTGAACGTTGGACAATAAACATTAGACCTCAAAGGGGCTTGGCCCGCTTATTCCCACTCAATCGTAGCGGGTGGTTTCGAAGAAATGTCGTACACGACGCGGTTCACGCCTTTTACTTTATTGATGATCTCGTTGGAGATATCGGCTAGGAACGAGTAGGGGAGATGTGCCCAGTCGGCCGTCATGCCGTCTACACTGGTTACAGCCCGAAGGGCTACCACGCGTTCGTAGGTACGTTCGTCGCCCATTACGCCCACACTTTGAATGGGAAGCAGCATCGCGCCCGCCTGCCAAACCTGATCGTAGAGCCCTTCGCGTTTCAGTCCGTTGATGAACAGCGCGTCTACTTCCTGAAGAATAGCCACTTTTTCGGGCGTGATATCGCCCAGAATCCGAATGGCCAGGCCAGGGCCGGGGAACGGATGACGACCCAGAATAAACTCGGGAAGTCCCATTGACCGGCCAACGGCACGTACCTCATCTTTGAAGAGCGTGTTTAGTGGCTCAACCACTTTCAGCTTCATAAAATCGGGCAGACCACCCACATTATGGTGCGACTTGATCGTGGCCGATGGACCTTTCACGGATACCGATTCGATCACGTCGGGGTAAATGGTGCCCTGCCCCAGCCAGCTTACGTCTTCGATCAGGTGAGATTCCTGATCAAAGACATCGATAAACGTTTTACCAATGGCTTTCCGTTTGGCTTCGGGGTCGGTGAGGCCGGTGAGCGCTTTGTAGAATTGTTCCTGCGCATCAACACCTTTTACGTTCAGCCCCAGTGTTTTGTAACTGTCTAAAACGCCCTGGAACTCGTCTTTCCGGAGCAAGCCGTTATCAACGAATATGCAGTACAGATTTGGCCCGATTGCCCGATGAATGAGCATCGCTGCCACCGACGAATCAACGCCGCCCGACAGGCCGAGTACAACTTTGTCGTCGCCAATTTTGGCTTTCAGTGCTGCAACCGTGGTATCGACAAAGGAATCGGCGGTCCAGTTTTGTGAACAACCACAAATGTTGACAACGAAGTTTTGAAGTAGCTGTTTGCCCTGAAGCGAGTGCGTCACTTCGGGGTGAAACTGAATACCGTAAGTTTGTTCGCCACGTACCTGAAAAGCCGCCACCCGTACCGTTTCGGTCGAGGCAATGACGTCAAAATCGGCGGGGATCTGTGTGATTGTATCGCCGTGCGACATCCACACCTGCGAATGCTGATCGATACCCTGCATGAGGCTACTTTCGGCATCAACGGTGCCTAAGCGGGCGCGACCATATTCACGGATCGAGGACGGTTGCACTTCACCCCCACTGCTTTGGGCCAGCAGTTGAGCACCATAGCAAACGCCCAACAATGGGAGTTTGTGGCGGAAAGCTGCCAGATGAACGGTGGGTGAATCGCTGTCGCGAACCGAGCAGGGGCTACCCGACAGGATAACACCTTTTACATCGGGCGAAATAGAAGGAAGGTTATTGTATGGATGTATTTCGCAATACACATTCAGTTCACGTACCCGGCGGGCAATCAATTGAGTGAACTGTGAACCAAAATCGATAATCAGAATCTGTTCGGTGGCCATCGTGAGTTTCTAAAGCACAAAGCTACATCAAATTGCCCCACCAGCCGAAACAGGCTTGATTATTGAAACAATGATATATGATGGGCAACTCATTTCCCACGCAATGCTACCGGAAATGAGCTGTCTAAGTGCCTGATTACTAGTGTCGGGACCTGTAGCCTAACGTTTCACTCAAACCATTATGAAAATCATGACGTCTGAATCTTTCTTTGATGCCCTGTCGATGCCATTCCCCAAAAGTGTGGAAAAAAATACCCCATCGAACAACAACCAAAAATTACTGATCCCTTTCTTCGACCGTAAGCGCACTGTTTCTGTCGATGAAATTGTCCGGCTCGAAGGTTCAGGCAACTACACCAACTTTTATCTGAAAGACGGCACCAAAATGTTGGTATCACGTACGCTTAAAGAATACGAAACACTGCTCGATGGTCAGGCGTTTGTGCGTGTGCACAAGTCATGCATCGTTAACCTGAGTTTCGTACGTAAGTTCTTCGTTAAGAAAGAAGGCGAACTCGAATTATCTGACGGGCAGCAAGTGAAAATTTCACGTCGCCGCGCCCAGATGTTTATCGATCGTATTCGTGACTATAGCCCCTCTTTGGTGAACTAGGCTCTACCTTAATTTCATCAACGAAAGATATCCGACCCGGGTCAGCGTAGTATACCCTAAGCTGACCCGGTTTTTTGCGTATTGGGAATTGTACTACCGTTTAATAAAGAGCACGTAAAACTACGTGATCAGGTGGGGGGATACACGTGATTATCTTAAACCAATATTTTATAATTAGCTCAATATTAGATAGTTACTATTGAATTTCGTGTATATACATTGATCGCTCTTTTTAGGGAACGGTAGCCAGCTTGTAGTTTTGAGTCAGTCAAATGATCCACTCTCAACTCAGTCTAAATACCCAAAACTTATGGAAGCGAAATTTTTAATACCAGCTACGTCGGCAGTAACACCCCACTATCCTGCTACGTATACCCGAAATGCGCATCGTATGGCTTTACCGTATCTGAATCGTACGGTGATGGTATCTATCGATGACATCGTTTGTTTGCAGGGGGAGGGTAACTACACATTTATTCACACCCGCGATCGCCGCAAGTACCTGGTATCAAAAACGCTGAAAGAGTTTGAGAAAACGCTCGACAGTTCCATTTTCATCCGCGTTCACAAATCCAATATGATCAATCTGGCTTATGTGCAATACGGAGTTTTTGCCCGTGACCGTATCATTCGCATGGCCGATAATCGGGAGATAATCGTATCACGGCGCCGCTTGCGGGAGATCACACAACTCCTCAACCAATACCTGGAATACCTGAATTAACGTACCTGAACAGCCTACTAAAAAGGCCCCATCCGAACATTCGGATGGGGCCTTTTTAGTAGGCTGTTCAGGTACGTTAGAAAATCTTGTAAGCCAGCGTGATCTGCCATGATTTGGCCCGCTGACTGAAACTACCAGCCGATGTGTTTACCTGCGCTACATCAGAGAGGTTACCCTGATACCGAACATCGAGGCCAAGGCTACCCAAATCAAGACCACCGCCAATCTGGTAGCTGTAATAGGCTTTCGACCAGGCATCGTTCAGTGTACTGGACGTATATTGCTTGAGGGCATCACTCAGACCGGCGTTGTCATTGATACGGAATGAAGCCATTGGGCCAACCATAAACCGTAAAGGTCCCCCTTTCAAACCAAGCAGTACTGGTACGTCGAAACTGGTTGTTTTGATCGTCACATTCTCCGTCACACCATTTCTGACCACGTCGAACTGACCTTCCTGCGTGGTGTAAAGCACTTCCGGCTGAATAAACAGGTTCTTACCGATGCGGGTATACACACCGAAAGAAGTACCGGTGCGGCTCTTGTAGCTGTCCGAAATATTGTCGCGCAGTGTCTGTCCATTTACGTCTACATTAGGCGAGCCATTGGCGTTTGTACTTGCGTTGACAAACGGCCCAAACGTCAGTTTCGAGAGGTTAACCCCCCCTTTAACGCCAATTTGAAAGCCTTGTGCGTAGGTTAGCGCTGGCAGTACGGCAATGGCGATGCCGAGCATAATTCTTTTCATGGAAATGATAGTGTTCTTCATTGGATGCAGGGGTTTAACGCGGAAACAGCCCCGACTGGTCAAAAATCAACTATTTCTGAGCCAACGGCGTTTCATTAGTGAACAGTTGTTGGTGATTGGCAATCAATCGACAATGGCCAATTGCCTGCTCTACTGATGTTCATAAACCATCAATAGGCCAGTCAGTTGGTTGTTGTTTTCACTTTGATGAACGACGAAGTGTATCGTTTAATGCGAAGCGGATAATTGTTATTTCTTTTCTCTAATCTACCCCCGTGGCGAAAATAAGAACCTCCTACTTCTGTCAAAGTTGCGGCCATCAGTCGCCAAAATGGCTGGGCCGCTGTCCATCGTGTGGCGAATGGAACACCATCGTTGAAGAAGTAGTACAGAAAGATGAACCTGACAAGGGCAGTTGGCGCGTAACCTCTGGTCCGGCCAAAATTGCGGCAAAACCTAAAGCGATCCATGCCATCAATTACGAAGAACAACCCCGAACGCTCACCGTTGATGGTGAATTAAATCGGGTGCTGGGAGGGGGGATCGTTCCGGGATCGCTCGTGCTCATTGGAGGCGAACCAGGCATCGGTAAATCGACACTGCTATTGCAAATTGCCCTCAGCCTAACCGATATGCGGGTGCTATACGTATCGGGTGAAGAAAGCGAGCAGCAGATCAAGATGCGGGCCGAACGCCTGGAAACGCCCACGAGTGATTGCCACATAATGACCGAAACGTCGACGCAAAACATCTTCCGGGTGGTCGAGCATTTCGAGCCTGAAGTGTTGATTGTCGACTCCATACAGACCATGCATTCATCGTTGGTCGAGGCCGGGGCGGGGAGTGTATCGCAGGTACGTGAATGTACCGCCGAGTTCATGAAGTACGCCAAAGAGTCGGGCGTGCCGGTGTTCATGATTGGTCATATCACTAAGGAAGGTTCTCTGGCTGGCCCCAAAGTGCTGGAACATATGGTTGATACGGTGCTGACCTTTGAAGGCGATCGCCACACGACCTACCGAATTCTGCGCACGACAAAAAACCGGTTTGGCAGCACCTCCGAACTGGGCATCTATGAGATGCAGGGGACGGGATTGCGACAGGTGTCCAACCCATCTGAAATTCTCATTTCTCAACGCGACGAAGCCTTGAGTGGCGTGGCTATAGGCTCAATGATGGAAGGGAATCGCCCGCTGATGATTGAGATACAGGCGCTCGTGGGCGTGAGTACATACGGTACGCCACAACGAAGCAGCACAGGGTACGATAGCAAGCGACTACAGATGCTGTTGGCTGTTCTGGAAAAGCGTGGTGGTTTCCGGCTGGGTCAGCAAGATGTTTTCCTGAATGTAGCGGGCGGTCTGCGCGTTGAAGACCCGGCCATCGATCTGGCTGTTTGTGCTGCCATCATCTCTAGTTACGAAGATATTGCCATTCCGACTACAGTGGCATTTGCGGCCGAGGTGGGCCTGGGTGGCGAGGTACGTGCCGTTAGCCGTATCGAGGCCCGAATTGCCGAAGCGCAACGGCTCGGTTTTAAGCAGATTTACGTGTCGAAATACAACCTCAAAGGGCTCGATGCCAGTCAGTTCAGCATCGATATTCGCGCCGTAGCCAAGCTAGACGAAGTATTTCAGGGCGTGTTGATGTAGGGTAGAAGTCCAAGGTTGAATGTTTAAGGCCTAACGTTGCTTTGCTGTGGAAAGGCATCTTCAGCCAAGCAAAGCAACGTTAGACCTTAAACATTCAACCTTGGACAAAGAGAATAAAACTAAAAACCTTACCCTGAGTTAAGCTTATTGTAATGTATTCTATAGGAATTATGGACAATACGCAAAACGACAACCTTCCTAACGGACAATCAGGTCAGCAGCGCGAACAGCAGTCTGTGCCTGAATCAACATTCGGCGCTACTGGTCTACAGGCACAGGATCAGCCAACCGATCAAACCTTAACCACACGGCAGGGGCATCCATTGACGCATAATCAGAATGTGCGTACCATTGGCAATCGGGGACCTACCACGCTGGAGAATTATCCTTTTCTTGAAAAGATCTCTCATTTCGACCGGGAACGCATTCCCGAGCGGGTAGTGCATGCGCGTGGTGCCGGTGCTCACGGCGTTTTTGAAACGTATGGTACTGTGGGCGACGAGCCGGTTTCGGCGTATACGCGGGCAAAGCTATTCCAGCAGAAAGGGAAGCAGACGCCCGTTTTCGTGCGTTTTTCGACGGTTATTCACGGTGGACACTCACCGGAAACATTGCGCGACCCACGCGGTTTTGCGGTGAAATTCTACACCGAAGATGGCAACTGGGATTTAGTGGGTAATAACCTGAAGGTGTTCTTCATCCGCGATGCCATGAAGTTCCCCGATCTGGTGCACGCGTTTAAACCCGACCCGCTGACAAACCGGCAGGATGGGGGACGTATTTTTGATTTCATCAGCAATACGCCCGACGCCATGCACATGATTACTTTCCTGTTTTCGCCCTGGGGTATTCCGGCCAATTACCGGCAAATGCAGGGTTCGGGAGTGAACACGTATAAGTGGGTGAATGAGGAAGGTAAAGCCGTTCTGGTGAAATACCACTGGGAGCCGGTGCAGGGTATCAAGAACTTGACTCAGCCCGAAGCCGAGCAGATTCAGGCGAAAAACTTTAATCATGCCACCCAAGACCTGTACGACGCTATTGAAGCGGGCAACTTCCCCCAATGGGAACTGCTGGTTCAGATCATGAGCGACGATGACCATCCTGAGCTCGATTTCGATCCGCTCGACGATACCAAGTTATGGCCACCCGACAAGTTTCCGTGGTTGCCTGTGGGCATGATGACGCTCAATAAAAACCCCGAAAACTATTTCCATGAAGTAGAGCAGGTAGCTTTCGGAACTGGCGTGCTGGTTGATGGGCTTGACTTCTCCGACGATAAAATGTTACAGGGAAGAACGTTCTCGTACTCGGATACGCAACGGTATCGGGTAGGAACAAACTACCTGCAACTCCCTATCAACGCACCCAAAAAGCATGTGGCCACGAATCAGCGCGATGGACAGATGCAGTATCGAGTCGATTCTGCCCCTGGACAGAATCTGCACGTCAACTACGAACCATCATCCATGAACGGGTTGAAAGAGGCACCGAAAACATACCCGGATCATAAACCTTATGTTGCTGGTAACTTGATGCGCTCACCAATCGATCGCACCAATAATTACCAACAGGCTGGTGAACGATACCGTACGTTTGAAGACTGGGAGCGCGATGACCTGATCAATAACCTCGTTGATGCGCTGTCTGGCGCTGTTCCTGCCGTGCAGACGAAGATGATCGAACAGTTCAGCTTATGCGACGAAGATTATGGTCGGCGCGTTCGGGAAGGACTCGAAAAGCATACTCAGGAAAAAGGGCATTCAACTGTCCAACAAGCTGAAGAATTGTCGCACGAAGCACAACCCTACTAAATTAATGGTCATTTGTAGTCATTAGGTGGTCATTATGCTTCACTGTCATCTACTGTTAAACAAGGAATGACAGCGAAGCATAATGACCACCTAATGACTACAAATGACCTTTTCACAAGCCATGACATTCTCATCGACACGACCCGAAGATTTATTGTTCGACGCTGCCCGTAGGGGCGACGTAGTTTATCTGACTGAACTGCTAAAGGAAGGCATTGACGTAAATACGCGCAACGGAAAAGGCTTTACACCGCTGATCATTGCTACTTACGATGGACAGCAAGAAGCGGCCAATGTGTTGCTCGCAGCCAATGCCGACGTGAATGCGCAGGATGTAACGGGCAACACGGCTTTGATGGGAGTAAGCTTCAAAGGCTACCCGGATATTGCCCGCTTATTAATTGAACACGGTGCCGATTTGAACCTGCAAAACGGAAACGGGGGGACAGCGCTCATGTTTGCTACCCTGTTCGGCCGAAATAATCTTGTCAGACTACTAATAGAATCGGGAGCAGACACTACCGTCCGCGATGTACGGGGCCTGACAGCCTATGACCTGGCTATTCAGCAGGGGAATGAAGAAGCGTCAGCGCTTTTTAATGTTTAATGTTTAAGGTCTACTGTCCAACATGCTCCGCTTATAGACAATCTGTCGACAAGCGGAGCACGTAGGACAGTAGACCTTGAACATTAGACACTAAGCCACTAAACATCCTCTGTCTGCAGTTGCTTGTCATACAACTCGCGGTAGATACCGCCTAGGGCCATTAATTGGCTGTGCGTTCCCTGCTCTTTTATTTCCCCGTTATCGAGTACAATGATCTTGTCGGCCAGTTTGGCTGAAGATACGCGATGTGAAATAATCACCGAAGTCCGATCGGCCATGATGCGGCGAAGATTGTTCAGGATGATATTTTCTGTATTGGTATCAACCGCTGACAGACAGTCGTCCAAAATCAGGATTTTAGGGTCGCGGGCAATGGCTCGGGCAATACTCAGGCGTTGCTTCTGACCGCCTGATAGGGTGATGCCCCGTTCGCCGATGCGCGTTTCAAACGCTTCCGGGAAAGCCGCGATGTTGTCGGTCAGGTCGGCATCGTCGATAGCGCGAAGCACTCGTTCCTGCGGCATATCGGGTTTGCCGAACCTGACGTTGTTGCTGATCGTATCAGAAAACAGAAATACATCCTGCGGAACGTACCCCAGTTGACCGCGCAAATGGCCCAGATCATAATCGCGGATAGGTACGTTGTCTATACTGATCTCGCCAGTAGAGGTGTCGTACATACGCATCATCAGGTTGGCCAGCGTGCTTTTTCCTGAACCGGTAGTGCCCAGAATGGCTACTGACTCGCCCGCCTGCACATCCATCGAAAAATCTTTCAGGGCCACAATGCCCGTATCGGGATACACAAACCGCACGTGATTAAACGTAAGCCGACCACTAATATCGCGACGTATGTTTTTGGTCGAAACCAGGCTGGTTTTTATGGCCATAAACTCGTTGATGCGCTGCTGTGACGCTGCCGCTCGCTGGGTTTGACTGGTTGTCCAGCCCAGTGCCATAACGGGCCAGGTCAGCATATTCACGTAGAGAATAAACTCGGTGATGTTCCCCGCCGTTAGCCGTCCGGCCAGCACTTCCTGACCACCCACATACACGACCAATACGTTGCTAAGCCCAATCAGCAGTACCGACATGGGTTGCCAGAGGGCATCGACCATCGTGAGTCGGAGCGATTTTTCCTGATACTTGTTGGCTTCGCCCTCAAAGTTCTTGACTGAATTATTCTCCTGCACGAAGGCTTTTAGTACCCGAATGCCCGAGAAAGCTTCCTGCACGTAGGTGCTCATCTGCGACAGCGCCCGCTGAATTTCTTCCGACCGCTTGATCACAATACTCTCGACCAGATAAATGCCGACCGACAGGATAGGCAGCGGCAGTAGTACGTAGAGTGTCAGGCGGGCGTTAATGCTGACCATGTAGCCGATGACCAGCGTAAACAGAACCAGCAGATTCATGCCATACATAATACTGGGGCCAACGTACATGCGCACCTTGCCGACATCTTCGGAGATGCGCGCCATCAGATCGCCGGTGTTATGTTGGCGGTAAAATGCCAGCGGCAATGTCTGGTACTGATCGTAAATGTCGTTTTTCAGATCATACTCGATATGCCGGGACATGACAATGAGTGTTTGCCGTACCAGGAATAGAAAAAAGCCTTTTAGCAAGGCCAGGACCAGAATGAGCAACCCATACAGCGTAATGGTGAAGGCAAAAAACTCGTAGAGTTCCGGCTGGAGCGACGTACCTGCATAGAGATAATAAATGTCGAGTGTTTCGCGTACCAGATCGAGTGCATAACGAACGAGTTGAGCCGGAAAGATGCCGAATAGGTTCGATACTACGGTGAAGACAATTCCCCAGATGAGGTACCACTTGTAACGGGCAAGGTATTTATTAAGATGCGCTAGGGCACGAATGGTTTCCACAACTAAATCAGGTACGTTCTGGTTTTTCAACGCGCAAATTGCCCTAATGGGTTCGCCGAAAGGATAGCACGCGGATTAAATGGATTAAAAACGATTGACGCAGATTTTGGATGGGTACGCGGATTAAAGGGATGACACGGATTTGCGCGGATCACTAGATTTGAAAAGGATTGGCTCTGCTCCAATCTAAAAATCCGTGTAGATCTTTTTTAATCCATTTAATCCGCGTACCATTCCGCTAAAAGCTGTACTTTTGCACCCGATTTCACGACAGTTCTTTTTCATCCCGGTAGTTCAGACGGTTTCAGGCGGCTCTATGTTAAGCAGGCGATTACTCCGAATTAAGGTTATGCAGACGCTTTATGCGCTTCGGCAGGCCACACAGTCTAATAAGCAACTCGCCCACGACGGCATCAGCGATCAATTTCAACCCGATCTGAACTCCATGAAACCGCAGAATAAGCGGCAACTGGAAGGCTACCGGAAGCTGGCAACACTTCTCTTCGACGAAGCCCTTAAAGGCGGGCAATCCGTTCAGGATGATGATGCCCCCAAATCTGTTCTCGACGCGGCCAATTCGGCTCTTGTCTACTACCAAAATCGTCATCGTAAAGACCAACAGTTCCTGTCGGGTCGTTTGCTCGAAGCCGTAAAGGATATTTACAGCGATTACCTGCGCATTCTGCAACTGTTGGTAGAATACGGCCATATGTCGCGTCTCGATCGGGAGCGGCTTTTCCCCGATCCAGACGTTACGCCGTTTACTTACGAATCAGACCTGAGTCAGAACGTGGTCATTCGGGGGCTGGCCGAGCATCAGCCGCTGCAAACGGAGTTGGTTCGTCGGGGTATTACGTGGGCCGATGACCTGCACTTTGTACGGAAAACGTATCGTGAGGTTCTTAAGACCGATGAAACCGTCATTGCGTATTGCCTCAAACACGATCATACGCCCGACGAAGATCAACAGTTAGTGCAGCATATGCTGCGGCAATTGATTCTGAAAAAAGATATCATTCGGGATTATCTGGCCGAAATTGATTTGGCATGGGCCGAAAATAGCGAAGTGGTTCGCGGCATGGCGATTCGCACGCTAAAATCGACGCAGGCGATTACGGGGCTGACACTGGAAAAACTAACTGATGACTGGGAGGCCGATGAGTTGTTCCTGAACGAACTCTTCAATAACGCTATTCTGAACGACGCCAACTACGAACAGTTGCTGGGCGATCAGCTAAAAAACTGGGAAGTCGACCGCGTAGCCATCCTGGACCTTATTATCATGAAACTGGCTGTTTGCGAAATGCTTACGTTTCCGGGTATACCGGTTAAAGTAACAATAAACGAATACATCGACATGGCAAAAGCGTACAGCACGCCCAAAAGCGGTACCTTTGTCAACGGAATTTTAGATAACTTGTCGGCCAAATTAGTGGCCGATGGTACACTCCGCAAGAGTGGCCGTGGTTTGATCGATAACAAATAAGAGGGTGACGGCAGGGGGTTAAAAACTGGTTCTATCGGTAACATCCCTGCCTAATTACTGACAACTAACGACTAACGTAATGAGCAGATCAGGACGTGATTTGGCGTTTTTCCTGACCGGAATTGCCACAGGTTCCATTCTGGGCCTATTGTATGCCCCCGAGAAAGGGGAGATTACCCGCGACCGGCTTTCGTTCCGGCTCTCGAAATATCGGGAGCAACTGGAACAGTTGCTGAATGAGTTAATGAATACGGCCGATTTGCCCGAAAATTTTCAGAAATCGGAGGGGCAACGGGTGGTAAATGATGCCCGCGAAAAAGCAGAACGGCTGCTGGAAGATGTAGACCGTTTGATGGCTCAAATTAAACAGCAAGGCGCTTAAGCAGCCAACAACATGAGGCATTCAATAAGTCGAATCGGTCTGTTAGTGGTTGTGCTGATGGGTTTGCTTGGGCAGAGCTGCAGCAACAAACGCGATGCGAACGGTCAGCCAGTAGGAGAGCAGGGTGCTGCTACGGGTAAAACAGCTAAAATCGAATTTCTTGACAAGGGTGTTCATGATTTTGGCCAGTTGACAGAAGGTGACACGGTAGAGTACCTCTACAAGTTTGTCAATAAAGGCGAACTTCCCCTGGTAATCAATAACATCACGGCGTCGTGTGGCTGCACCACGCCCGATTGGCCACGCGACCCGGTAGCACCCGGCGAAGAGTCGGCGGTTCGGGTACGTTTCAACAGCCGGGGCAAACAGGGCGAGCAGCGCAAAACGGTTACTGTTTACGCCAACACCCAGCCAACTATGACCGATATTGAATTTAAGGTGATGGTGAATCCAAAACCTGAGTCGGCTACAACAACTAAGTAAGCGTTTAATTCCACCGGCCCGTTGCCGCCTTTGCGGGCAGTAACGGGCTTTTTTCTCCTCTCTACAATGCAAACGGTATTGGCACAGTCCATCAGTCAGGTTCCTCAGGGTGTATTTACGTTTGCCCTTTGGGGTGGCGTTTTGGCCGTCATGTATTTCTTCATGATCCGGCCACAACAGAAAAAAGCAAAGGATCAGAAAAACTTTGTCAGTAGTATGAAAAAGGGTGATTCGGTGGTCACCATTGGCGGTCTGCACGGTAAAATCGCTTCTGTAGAAGGTACAACCGTTACCCTGGAGGTAGATCGGGGTACGAAACTAACCTTCGAGAAGTCGGCTATTTCGAGAGAGGCGACAGTTAAGCCCGACGGAGAGAAAGCCTGATTTATAACCCTGTCATTAGGTAGGCATTTATGGTCATTGGTGACCATTAGGTTATCCCACCATGTGGTCAGATAAGCTAATGACTACCAATGACCTTATAATATCCCCCTTAACACTGTATGAACGCTGAGGCAAATACACCAAGGCAGCCATTTAATCCGGGAAAATGGCTTTTCTGCCTCGTAGGGGCCGGCTTATTCTGGATCATGAATGCGCTCAACAAAGAGGGTTATTCACTAAATGTTGAATATCCGGTTCACTTCGAGTTCAACGAGTCGAATTATATTCCAACCACCACGCTTCCCCGCACGGTGAAAGTAAATGTATCGGGCGATGGCTGGGATTTGCTGCGGTTATCGTGGCTCCCTTTTCGCACTGAGCCCGTCAACTATGAAGTGAACAACCCGATGCGGGCGTCGATCATCAACACCTCGGCCATGACTGCCGCACTGGCCGATCAGATCAAGAATCTGAAGGTGAACTATGTCGTGGCCGATACGCTGGAAATGAGTTTCGATCATCGGATTACCAAAACGATTCGCCTGGTTGCCGACAGTACACACATCGATATGCTTTCGCCTTTTGTGGTGTCGAGCGTCATTAACCTGACACCGGCTACCATCACCGTGCAGGGCCCCGCTCGACTGCTTAAGGGGTTCAGCGATACTATGCTGATTAAAATCCCCGGTCGCCGAATTTCGGCCAATTATGATGAAGAACTGCCTATAACCGCCTTCAGGCATCCACTGGTTCAGCGCAGTGCCGACAAGGTGTTTGTTAGTTTTGAAGTGGGGGAGTTGCTCTCACCACTTCCGGCAGCGGCCAGCAAACGAAAGTGACAAGCAGACATTAGACGTTAGATACTGGATGCCGGATATTGGACTAAAAGTGCCTCATTTTGACATTTCAGTCCAATGTCCGGCATCCAATATCTTATCTGGTAAATCTCGATTTGATGAGGCCCTGTTTTTTCAGGCTGATAAACAGGCCCAGGTTATCGGCATACAGGTCGCCTTTGTCGTAGGCGAAGGTCGTGCTCAAGAATGATCCCCCCAGCCAGTTAAGTTGGGAGGTTAAGCCCAGAAAGCCGGAGAACTGAGTGGCTGTAAACGGCGTGTCATACGTGCCCGCATTCTGACTGTACGAAAACCGACCCGTAAAGCCAATCCGCCTGGAAAACGATCCGCTCAGTCCCGTATGGAACACGCCCACCCGGTTGTTGTTTGTGAAGAAAGCACCCGGTAACGTACCTGGCAAATCGGTGGCGGGAGCAATGAAAGGTGTACCAATTGTTCGACCAAATGTGGCCCATCCGTCGCGGTATTGGCCATGGTTGAAATAGTTGTCGCGACCCCGTTTGTTAGGGTCACTATCGACAAATGCGTTGCCTCCCTGACTAAAGGTGTCCAGGTATTCGAACACCACTTTGTTGATACGGAAACCACGGCGGGCTACCCGTCTATTCTGGATAGAGAGGCCGCTTAGCCCATCGGTAATGTTGATCAGGTAAAATAAGGAGCCATCTTCGTAAATGCTCTGACGATAGAGCGAAACATCGAAAGTGCGAGCCCGGATGGTCAGGCCAAGATCAAGGGTACCCAGGTGGTTTCCAATCCGATTACCGGCATCGAAGGCGCTATACTTGGTGGTGTCTACCCGGCGGTTGCCAAGGCTGTTGCCCATGATTACATCGACGTAATCGGGGAAACTGGCTGGTAACTGGCTATTTCGGATAAATTCTCCGGGTAAGGTTTCGTTGTTGCCGCCCCATTGCACCTGATGATTTAGCCCCCCGGAGAGCCACACTTTCCAATTTGGTTTTCCCAATCGCCAATACAGCGCTTTCTGGTGCAGCATCGACCCTTTGATAAATCGGTTATATTCGAACCAACCTTGGGCAAAAAAGGCGTTGATAGCCAGTGCTTTACTGAGCGGAACCCAGCCAGCAGTGCCAATCTGTATTTTCAGAGGAGGCAACGCATTGCCCGACCATATGTAGGAGCCTGATGATACGGTAGAATCGACCAGGCCGATAATTTCGCGGCGTCGGCCGGCGTAAAATTCTACACTACGGTACTTGACTTTGGCATAGGCTTCAGGTAGCAAAAACCTGGATTTTGTGTTCAGATCGGTACTGTTCAGTACCATATCGAATCCCCAGCCCCAGTCTACCCGCCTGCGTACCGCACGCAAACTATCCAGCTTGGTTTGTGGTTTGCCGTAATAATCGACCCGAAGACCGCCACGAAGCGTTGTAACGGGGTCAAACCGATCAGGGTTACTACGGGGAACGATACCATACTGATTGGCTCGTTGCCAAAACGGAATTTCGCCACGGGCGGGCAGATAGATTCCTGCTTCGAGCTGATAGAGGGTGGGTTTGCGGGTTTGGCCAGCTACAGTGAGGCTACAGCAGACAAGCAGAATCAGGAGCCGCATGAAGAGTTTCGTTGTTTATAAATGTAGAGCGGTGCAACATGGATCAGGATCACTCGCCACGTCCAGCAACGCTTGTACAATAGTTGGGCCAGAAGACAAAAAGGGCCTGTCTGTTCAGTTGTTGGGAACTTAAACATGCCTGAAAACAAGGCTAATGTTCCAATTAAAGAGTGGAATGAATGGCTGTCGTCACATAAAATTGGGTTCCTTTATTCATTTAAAAAAGACATTGTAAGCGTCAAAACTTCGGAAGACCATCAATATTGACCTACCTTTGTTATCAGTGTCAAGGTGTTGTGTCACCCGTATTCGTTAGGTGTTGGCCTTTAACCAAAGGGTTAAAATGCTAAATCTGCGTGGTCGGCAGGACACCTTTTATATAGACAGCGACCACTAAAAAAGTAACGTTCTGCACAAAATGGAACAGCCAAATAACGACGAGCTCCTGCGAATCATCGATTTGCTGAATACGACATACGAAGGCGAAGAAGCCTGGCATGGTCCCTCAGTGGCGGAAGTCATGCGTGATGTAACGCCTGATATGGCCAGTTTGCGGATTTCGCCCAACACTCATACCATTGCCGAGCTTCTGTTTCACATGACGAGCTGGCGCATTTTCTCGGTGAAAAAAATGCAGGGCGATGGAGAATTTGATATTCTGACTCCAGAAAAGAACTTTGGTCAACTTCCTGAAAAAATTGATGATTTCGAGTGGGAAGCGCTCCAGATGGAACTCAGTCTGAGTCAGGAAGAATTGATTAACGAACTCGATAAACGCGACGAAGATGATTTTCTGGAAGAGATCGTACCAGGTCGTGACTATACTTATTACGACCTCCTGCATGGCATCATCAACCACGATATTTATCATGCCGGTCAGATCATGATTCTAAAAAAAGCGCTGGCTTTCAAAGCAGCTGGTGCCGGTCGTTTCAGCGACAGCGATGACGATTTTGGTTCTTCCTACGACCGCGAAGATTACTACTGAACTCAATTGTCAATGATCAATCATCAATAAATTGATGATTGATCATTGTTGATCAACATTAATTTCCCCCTTTTTGCCAACGCAATTACATCAAGCCGGTGAGGTGCCTACTTCGGCTTCATCGCTCTATACACTGCCCTTCTGGTTGCTTTGTTTAAGCAACTTTCTGTTCACGGCCAGTTTTTCGATGATGATTCCCGAGTTGCCCGAGTACCTTACCAAACTGGGGGGGCGGGAATACATCGGCCTTATCATTGCTCTCTTTACACTTACCGCTGGCATCTCGCGTCCGTTCAGTGGAAAAATTACGGATACGGTGGGCCGGGTCCCGGTGATGGCCTTTGGCTCGGTTGTCTGCTTTCTTTGCGGCCTACTCTACCCGTTTCTCATTACTGTAGCAGGTTTTTTGACGCTCCGCCTGGTTCATGGCTTTTCAACGGGCACCAAGCCAACCGCTACATCGGCCTATGTGGCCGATGTGGTTCCTGCAAGTCGTCGGGGCGAAGCTATGGGCGGCTTAGGAATATTCACCGCTACCGGTATGTCTCTGGGGCCGGTTATTGGGAGTTTCCTGGTCAACAATGCCAGTATGAACATTATGTTCTATACCTCGTCGGCCTTTGCCCTGCTGTCAATTGGAATATTGCTTCGATTGCCTGAAACGTTGGAGAATCGGCACCCTTTCCGGCTGAGCCTGTTCAAATTACGGTCCGATGAATGGTTTGATACGGGGGTTCTGCCTGCCTTTTTTGTGCAATTGCTTAACTCATTTGCGTCGGGTGTGGTCATTATTCTGGCCCCGGCATTAAGCCAATCGGTTGGGGTAACTAATAAAGGATGGTTCTTTGCGGTGTATACGCTGGCTTCGCTGGTAATTCGTTTATTGCTTTCTAAATCATCAGACCGCCATGGCCGCATTCCGGTGATGATTGCCTCTACCATCGTGTTGGCTATATCGTTGGTTATGCTGGCACTTACCGATTCGGTATGGTTATTTTTTACGGCGGCGGTAGTGTATGGCATGGCCTGGGGCATGAACTCTCCCACGTTACAAGCCTGGACGGTTGACCTGAGCGAAGAGGCAACCCGTGGTCGTGCTATGGCTACACTCTATATTGCGCTCGAATTAGGTATTGGCCTGGGGGCATTGGCAGCAGGCTGGTTCTTTACACATTTGGTAACAGAGCAGGCACTATCCGTCGCATTTAGTATTGCGGCAGGCCTTGCAGTGATAGGAGTGGGGTATTTGTTTCGCTTGACACGAATGGGTTAGGCGCACTTTTCCTATCGCGTATCCAGCTTCCAGCAGCACCTGTCGGATAGTAAGGACGGAGAAAATAAACACGTCACAGCGTATGATTCGTATTTTTCAACAGGATGAAACTGCCGTTCGAAAGATTCGTGACTTCGATTCTTTTCAGGACACCGAGCGAACCTTATGGGTAGATCTCCAAAATCCAACGCCCGAGGAAATCAGAAGTGTAGAAGAAAAATTCGATGTTAGTTTTCAGTCGCAGCAGGAGCAGGCTGAAATTGAAAGTAGTTCGCGTTACATTGAAGAAGATGATCTGCTGATTGCCAACTCGAACTTCCTGATTCCTACCCGAAATCACGAATACAAAACGGTTCCTGTCAATTTCCTGCTGAAAGATGACGTGTTGTTTACCTATCGCTTTGCCGATCTGAAAAGCTTTGCCGATATGGTGAAAAAGATCAAGTCGAAACGGACAGTGTTTAGCGATGGTGCCCAAATCATGATCGCCATTTTCGAGTCCAGAATTGACTATGATGCCGACTTGGTCGAATCGCTGTCGACACGGGTGAAGGAGATCAATAAGCAACTGGATCTGGATGCCAAACTAGACCGGGAAATGCTCCTGTTAATCAATGATTACCAGGAGTTAACCATGTCGATACGGGAAAACGTAGTGGATAAACAGCGCGTTATATCGGCCATGATTCGGTCGAATGGCTGGTTTACCTCAGACGAGCAGGCCCGGCTACGCATTGTCATCAAAGACATCAACTCGTTGATCGACCATACGAACTTCATCTTCGAGCGACTCGAATTTCTTCAAAATACATTTCTTGGTCTGGTTAATCTTGAGCAGAATAATATCATCAAGATATTCACCGTACTATCGCTGGTGTTATTGCCGCCCACGCTCATTGCCAGCATCTACGGCATGAACTTCGCCGATATGCCCGAACTTAGTTGGAAATTTGGCTATCTGTTTGCCTTAGGCCTAATGGCTATTTCATCGGGTCTGACCTACTATTTCTTCAAAAAGAAAAACTGGTTGTAGGTACGTTACCATATTTTAGTAATTATATGGCCGGAAGTAACGGCTTTATTTAGTTTTAAGTGTTTATATGTTTGATGAGTAACAAATCTGACCTGGTCGATTCGACTGTTTTTCAGGCTATCGTGATGGAATCGCCTATTCCGATTGCGCTGCTGATTGGCCGGGAGTTGATTATTACTGTAGCCAATGAGCCACAGTTGAAAGTTTGGGGAAAGGGCAGTCACGTATTTGGCATGCCACTAGCGAAAGCCATTCCCGAAATGGAGGGGCAACCATTTTTGGCCATTCTCGATAACGTATTCACCACGGGCGTCACGTTTGCTACTGATAATACGCCCGCAGATATGGTTGTTGATGGAGTGCGCACGACCGTTTACTTCGACTTTTCGTTCAAGGCCGTTCGAAACGAGCAGGGAGTGGTTTATGGCATCATCGCGACTGGTATTGACATTACGCAGCAGACAGCAGCTCGGCTGGCCCTTCAGGAAAGTGAAGAACGATTTCGTCAGCTGTCGACTAGTCTGGATCGGCAGGTTCAGGAACGTACCCAGCAGTTAGAAGACTCAATAAGAGAGTTAAAACGCTCGAATGAGAACCTACAGCAATTTGCCTTTATTGCGTCTCATGATCTACAAGAGCCTTTACGAAAAGTGCAGCAATTCGGTGATTTGCTCAAGGATCAATACAGTCACCTGCTGGGTGAAGGGGTGACGTATGTTGAACGGATGCAAAACGCAGCTAATCGCATGTCTACTTTGGTTAAAGACTTGCTAAGCTACTCACGCATTTCAACCCAGCAGGAAACGAAAGGTGTTGTTTCGTTGGCAACAATCGTGCAAACGGTATTGATGAACCTGGAGGTTTCAATTAACGAATCAAATGCCATGATACAGGTCGGTAATTTACCTGTGGTGGAAGGTGACCCTTTGCAATTGGAACAACTGTTTCAAAATCTGATTAGTAACGCCCTCAAGTTTCGGAAGCCTGGTAATGCTCCTCAAGTAAAAATTCACTCTTCCTGGGTTGCGGCGGATAAACTTCCAAACTCTGTGAAATCTGATCAAAGGGCTCTTGCCTACCATCGAATTGATGTGATCGACGACGGGGTTGGCTTCGACGAAAAATACGTAAACCGTATCTTCGTTATTTTTCAACGCCTGCACGGTAAAACTGAGTTTATGGGTACTGGCATTGGCCTGGCCATCTGCGAAAAGGTTGTGGCTAATCACAGAGGGACCATCACCGCCACCAGCCAACTCGGCCAGGGCTCAACATTTAGTGTGTACCTACCCGTCTGACCTACTCGTGTCACCATCTCCCACATCGGTCTGTTTTAGAGGCTCAGCGACTTAAAGGCCTGCGTCAATTCAGTGAGTGATCGTTCAACACCCATCCGCTCCAGCGAAGAGGCACCTACGAAACCCTGCACGCTACTCCGATCGAGCACAATTCGTACGTCTTCAGGTGTGTTGATGGGGCCGCCGTGGGCCAGGAAAAAGATATCCGGATCGACCGACCGGCCGGCATCGATAATTTTCTGGGTACGTTCAACGGCTTCGTCCATCGAGCAGGAGGCATCCGTTACACCGACAGAACCACCAACGGTAGTGCCCACGTGGGCAATAATGGCGTTGGCCCCGGCTTCAGCCATCTGACGGGCTTCGTCGGGCGTGGCTACATAGACAATGGAGAACAAGTCCATTTTAGTAGCCAGCGCCACCATCTCTACTTCCTTCTGAAAACCCATGCCCGTTTCTTCCAGCACGCGGCGGAAGTGCCCGTCGACAATGCAGTGGGTGGGGAAATTATTCACCCCGGAAAAGCCCATTTCCTTAACCTTGATCAGATGATGCCACATCCTACGGCGGGGGTCGGAGCCGTGAACGCCGCAAATGACCGGAATGTCTTCTACAACGGGCAATACCTCGAATTCGCCGATGTTCATAGCCTCGGCATTGGCGTCGCCATAGGCCATCAGGCCTGCCGTAGATCCGTGACCGGCCATTCTGAAGCGGCCCGAATTGTAGATGATGATGAGGTCAGCCCCGCCTTTTTCAATGAATTTGGCGCTGATTCCCGTTCCTGCGCCAGCGGCAATTATCGCCTTATTCTGGTTGAGGGTAGCCTGTAAGCGGTCTTTAACTTCCTGTCTTGTGTAGGGATTTCCTTTCCCTGTCCATGGATTGGGCATTGTATAAAAGATGGTTTACGTCCGTTTTTTTGATTCGATCAGGGCCAGTAGACTCGTTACGAGTAGTTCGGCAAAAGCCCTGTCGTTAATGTGTGCGTCTGATTCCACCACTGTTACACGCGGTGATACGGTCGCTTTGATGGCATCAAAAAGTACTTTATCAACTTGTGGCTCAAAGAAAATACCGCCTTCAGTGTCGAGTTGCGAAAGGCCTTTCAGCGGTAACACCACTGCGACCGGCCCTGCTGACCGGTTTATTTGTTGAGCCAGGTGGGTCCCCAACCAGTTGTTTTCAGCCGCATTGGTTCGCATCAGCGTAACATCGGGAGCCCAACTATATAGATGCCGTTGCTTGAATGAGGCGGGCACAGTATCTGGATGGCCAAAATTAACCATGTCGAGGCAGCCCGGTACAACAACCTGCGGAATGTTCAGTTGGGCAGCTGCCTGCATCCGATTAGCTCCGGCACTGCAAATTCCCCCGCACAGTTCATCGGCAAGCTCGGTGGTCGTGATGTCGAGAACGGCGTCGAAAATGCCTTCCAGAATCAGGCTCTCCATAGTTCTGCCACCAATACCGTTGGCATGGAAAGTAAACACCTCATAGCCCTGTTCGGTGATTAACTGACTACACCGCTCTACGCAGGGCGTTGTGTTCCCAAACATGCTGATGGCAATACAGCCCGAAGCGTGGCGGGCAGGTACCTGTTCCAGCCTAGCCATAGCGCAGATAGCCGCTGCGGCTTGCTCAATCAACGGACACAGAATGCTATTGAGGCCGGCAATATCAACTACCGAGGGCATCAACACAATGTCTTTGGCTCCTACCTGCCGCGATAAGTCTTTGGCCGCCAGCGTACTGATGCATAATTTGGGGATTCCAAACGGAATTTCCTGCATGGCCGAGAGGGCAATGAATGTACCACCGCCTCCCCCCATGCCCACTGCCCCGGCTACGCGGTCTTCACTCACCAGCCGACGAACGAGTTGCGTGGCCCCATTGCTCATGCGTTCAATGGCATATCCACGATCGGGCGTTTTCTGAAGATCGGTCAGTGAAATGCCCGCAATCTGGGCTACCTCTTCGGCGGTATAGTCTTCTGGAAAAGTCGGTCTTGTGTCCATCACCCCCGTATTGATGGTGATGACCGGCAGGCCCCGCTCCAGAATACGCGTTCTCAGGAGGGCAAATTCTGCCCCCTTCGTGTCAAAACAGCCAATGAGTACAATTGATTTGTTCATGGAAACAAGGTCGTCGACACGAGCTGAACCATTAGTTAGGCTGTGTTTCCAGCACACCATAAGCGGTCAGCTCGTGGCGCAGGCTAGCCGGATCGGTGAAGTGGATACTGTGAATTCCCAATTCCTGTGCCGCCTTTACATTACGGAGGTTGTCGTCGATGAAGAGCGATTGGGTGGGTTCCAGTTCGTAGCGGTTCAGCAGGGTTTTATAGAACGAGGGGAACGGTTTACGGTCTTTTTCAGTCCCCGAAACCACAATTCCATCAAACCAGGTCAGGAAATCGAACTGTTTCTGTGCAACCGGAAACGTTTCGGCCGACCAGTTTGTAAGGGCATACAGGCCGAAATTGCCGGATTCTTTTAATTCGCGAAGAATATCGACCGTGCCGGTAATCGCTCCCCGTAGCATTTCTGGGTAACGATCATAAAAAGCCCGGATGGCCGTTTCGTAGTGAGGGAAACGTGGAATTAGCAGACTAGTGGCTTCGCTTATGGTTCGTCCGCCATCCTGTTCTTCGTTCCAGTCGGGTGTGCAAACGGTACGCAGAAATTCGTGCCGCTCGGTTTCGTCCTCAAAAATCGTCTCGTAGAGATACAACGGATTCCAGTCGATCAGGACGGCACCCAGGTCAAAAATGATGGTTTTAATCATGCCGGAAATGTACGCTTCATTTTGGTTTTAGTCGTACCGGAAAAGTGATTTATAGAAATCCAGCCCTTCACTAGCCAATTCGTCGGGGCTGTTGGCCAGTGGTCGCCAGATCGATGCGGCTTTGGCTAACTCGGCAGAGGGGGCGCCGAACGTTTCGAGTACTACGGCACCCTGGTAGTCAATATCGATCAGCGCCTGTTTAATGCCTGCCCAGTCTACATTGCCGGTGCCGGGTGTTCCCCGGTCGCTTTCGTTGCCCTGAACGTGGCACAGAAGATCGTTGCCGATGGCCCGGATGGTGGCCGGAATACTTTTTTCTTCGATGTTATTATGAAATGTATCGAGCGAAATCTTGATGGACGGATGAGCCAGTTCGTGCACCAGCGATAAGGCCTGCTCGGCCGTGTTGACCATGTCGGTTTCGAAACGGTTAAGTGGTTCAACGCCCACCACCACACCATGAGATTCGGCAACCTGTGCCGCTCGATGGAGATTGTCGAGGCACCAGGTACGTTCCTGTTGTTTCCGTTCTGCTGATACCAGCCGGGTTTTGCCAACGGCTGAATAGACCGGGCCGGTAAACAGCGGGCTATCCATTTCACTGGCAATGCGGATACAATCCACTATGTAGTCGTACCCCATCTTCCGGATAGCAGCATCATCACTGGAGATATCGCGATTGGGGCCAAATGCGCCGCTGATGGTGATGCGTAAACCGGTTTCGGTAGCTAGCTTTTTCAGAGCCGACCAATCAATAAGGTCCTTGTCCTCGATGGCTATTTCGACAATGTCGTAGCCCATGTCGGCTACTTTATACAGGAGATCGAAGTGGGTGGTAGAAAAGGGAGACACCCACACAAAGGTGCTGACGCCAAATTGAATCATGTGCAGATGTTGGATGGGTACGCGTATTTCGCCGATAAATTGGGTTCATGCTAATTTTATAATTAATCCGCTGGAATCTAATCATCGGCGAAATCCGCGTACCATGTTGAATTAGAACCGGGGAATGGTGATGCGTTCGCCGCCTTTCATAGCTGATTCGTGAGCGCAGATACCGGCAAGGGTGTAGTTGGCGGCCAATTCAGCGTCAACGGCCGAATCACGACCTTCAATGATGGCTGCCACAAATTCCTGCACCAGGTGCGGATGTGAACCACCGTGCCCCGCACCTTGCAGGAATGACACGTGATTGGGATCGTCAATTTTTTCGCGCTTGGTAAAGTGCTTGATCGGCTCGATCAACAGGTCATCCGTGTCGGGTACATTGATTCGCCGGGCGTTTTCACCACCGTCGAAAATAATGTGCTCTTCGTCCTGAAGCTGCTCCCACTCAAACGACATTTTGGTGCCATACACGTCATAGCTTTCTCGGTATTGCCTCACCACGTCGAACAGAGAGCGTGTCGCTTCGGCCACCACGTCTGAATCTTTGAGTGTAAACGTGGCTGTTTCAACGGCAAACGGCGAGCCGTACCGGCTGGCGAGGTCTTCGCTGAGGCGACCCGAGCCGTGGCAAACGACCGTTTCAGCAATGGTGTTATTGATGCGCAGCAGCGGCGAAATAGCGTGGGTGCCGTTGAGCATGGGTGGGTACCCTTTCCAGTATTCGCCCCATCCCTCCATACTCATATCCTGAATGTGCGAGCCTCTGACAAACTGAATACGCCCCAGTTCGCCCGTTTCTGCCAGTTTCAGGCCGTACAAAAATTCGCGGGTATATAAGGCCGTTTCCATCATCATATACACTTTACCGGCTCTCCGTTTCGCTTCAACAATAGCTTTACAGTCTTCTACTGTCATCGCCATTGGAATGGTACAGGCTGTGTGTTTATTGGCGTTCAGCGAAGCCAGCACCATGCGGGCGTGATCAGGAACGGGCGTAACCACGTGGATGGCATCAACATCGGCGCGGCCAGGTACGTCCTCGAAATTTTCAAAACACAGATCGGGGTCCAGATTGAACTTAGCCGCCAGTTCATCCAGCGTTTTCCGATTACGGGTGCAGATACCCACGGCTTTGATGTTGGGATGACTCTGGTAGATGGGGATAAATTCTTTGCCGAATCCCATGCCTACGATAACGACGGTAATTTGCTGATCACTCATGACTAATGCAGTCGATTTATTTATTGATAATTGATTATGAAAAGCCCTATTTCCTGGCGGCCCACTTCACGGAGTTGAGCAGCAGGGTTTGGTAGTTGGCAATGTTGTGCGACTCGGCATCATGGCCCAGGGCCAGGCCCACAATGCGGGCTTTAGGGTGTTTTACCACGAAAACAGACGGGAATATTTTGTCGGAAGTAGCAACGCTAGAGCTGGCAAGCACCTCTACGCCCGGTCCGGTCGGGTCGGGAATGAAGTAGTAGCGTTCGTCTTTCAGGGTGAATTTGGGTTCAACACCTTTCATGATTGGGTGGCCAGTCTCATTGACCGTCACGTCGAACGAACCGTAGCGATCGTGTCCGCGCGACCCCCCGCTCACAATCTGTTGGTTGTATGTTGGCCAGTCTTTCCAGTTGTACCACATCGCCGCGTGGGCAATGATCATTCCCTTACCTGCTTCGGCAAAATTCATTACAGCCTGACGAATAGCCGGATTGGTAATGGGGCGGTTATTGCTCAGGTACAGCACGTCGGCCTGAGGCAGGTACGTCATCATCGAGTCGGGGTCGCCCACGTAGTTGACTGTAGCAAACCCGTCGCGGCTCAGGGTTTGGCCATCAACGTTTCTGTACCACATGCCAAAATTGTGCGAGGTGCCGCCGCCCACCATCAGCACCCGAATGGGCTTGCCCGACTTAGCTGAGCCTGCTGAACTTGTTTTACACTGCGTGAGTAAAAGAGAGAGACTAAGACCCAGGCAGGCAATCAGCCAGGTACGTGTCAGCGCAAGCTGGTTTAGTGGATGAAATCGTGCTTTCATGTCGATTGGTTGGTTACTTGCTGTTGAGGGGTTTGTTGGCTTTTTCTACCCGCATGACGCCACGCATAATGCTCCAGTGCCCCGGAAACGTGCATACGAAGGGGTAATCGCCGGGTTGAGTGGGGGCGGTAAACTCCAGTGTGTACGATTCGCCCGGATTCACGAGTTTGGTCGAGGCCAATACTTCGGGCATCTGAGGTACGTAGTTTTTCTCTACCGCTTTGGGGTCGCGGGCCAGCGCATCGGCGGCTTTGCCTACCTTTTCGGCGGTGCCGGGTTTACAGATGACCAGGTTATGCTGCATGATGTCGGGGTTTTCCAGCGTCAGTACAACGGGCAACCCAGCCTTAACCGTGATCATTTTTGTGTCGTACTTCATCTGCTCCTCAACCACCTTGATTGTCAATACGGTGGCTTTTTCATTGCTCATGGCTGAAGTGGCGGCCATAGCTGGCTTAGTGGTCGTCGGCTTCCTGACTTCCAGGGTGGCGTTCTGCACATTGCCCACAAAATCGAACGAGTTGGTATACGCGTTGGCATAAGCGCCGATCGAGTTTTCAGTTGTTACGTCGCGCTGCGACCGGATTACGTCGGCCAGTGGTTTGGTGAAAAGCGATGGTGCTTTGCTTTTCGCCTTCTCTTGCCCGTTGATCAGCAACATCATCTCACCATTGGTAAGGAATCGGCTTTCGAACTCGAATTTTTCGGGCAATGCTTCGGTAGTTGCCGCCGTATACACCTGTCCGTTTTGCTTGACGGCCATGGTGAGGTGCCCATCTTTAATATACAATCCGTACCCGGCTTCCTGACCGCCCTGACCAACAATGAACCCTTCCAGATCCCGATTCCCTTTGGCGATAGACCCTTTTACGATGATTTCGCGGCCCGTAACATCGGGTGGCAACGCAATCGTAGCCCGGCGTTGTAGTGCATACACTTCCTGGTTAATCCCCGATAGCAGCCGACGGCTCAAGCTTTTTTCTGAAGTGGAAGCACCCGGGTTGTTGGCCGCTTCGGTCAGAAAACCATCGCGGTGAACGGCGGCGGCGGCAAAAAGGGCGCGGCCAATCCACTCGTCGGCTTCGTTGTCTGGTTGCCGCGATGCCCGGTACAGTGCCGCGCCAACGGCTTCGTTGGCTGGCAGTGCCGCCAGTGCCAGCATGGCTGCCATCCGTACGTTGAGGTTTGGGTCGTTCAGTAGCCCTACTTTCTGAAGTATATCCAGGGTCTGGCTAGTCTGGGGAAGCACATCGATGGCCGCTTTCCGCACACCCGCCGCCTTGTGCGACAAAGCACCCGTTACGGCCCGCATCGCGTCAGCGTTTGACCCGTTGAGTGCACCCAACCCGTGCAGTGTCCAGAGGGCATGTACGGCGGGGCTATTCAGGCCAATTTCATCAACGGTGGGGTTGGCAATAATCTGGTATAATTCGGGGAGAGCTGCATTATTTTTAGTCTCGACCAGTATCCGCTGGGCAGTCATGCGCCAGAACATATTGTCGCTTTTCAAGGCTGCTATCAGACCCGGCGTATCGGTTCTGGTCAACGCGACGGGCTGGTATGGTTTGGCTTTTTTGTAGACGACCCGGTACACGCGGCCAAAGTTGATGTCACGCAAGGGGCTTATAAACGCATTTCCCTGTCCGCGCGGTTGCTCTTTAAAGGGCAGCACCATTAGCGACGGAGCCTGACGTTCGACAAATACGTTGTGCTGAATGATGAAGTTGTACCAATCAGCCACCCATAGCGCGCCATCGGGACCCACTTCGGCATGTACCGGGCCAACCCACTCGTCGGAACTGGCCAGAAAATTCCAGCCATCTTTCTCGGCAAAACCGGCCCCACTAGGCTCCACAATCGCATTATGGATGACCCGTACGGTGGGCTCGCAGACAAACGCTACGCGGTTCCAGTACGATTTAGGGAAACTACGGGCCGTGTACATATGGTGCCCGGCCGCTGACGTAAAGCCACCGACTACGTCGACCTGCCGCATATTTGGGGTCATGGTGTGCGAGTCGTAGTGGCCATCTATTTTCTGCACCGCCTGCATGGTCGAGCCGGGTAGATTCCGCTGCATGTACCGTGCTGGCATCGAGTAGTAGGCGCTGTGGGTATTATTGGCCGTTGAGATAAACACGTTGTTGTCTTCTGAAAAGCCTAGTCCCCAGGTATTGTTACTGGTATTGGCCAGAAAGTCAACACCCGTTCCGTCTGGATTGAGGTTATACACGCCTGTTCGGAAGCTCATGGTTTTACCATCGCGAGTGGTGCCGTTATAGCCTGAGCCAACTACGCCCCATATCTTGTTGTTGAAGCCGTATTGCAGGTTCGACGGGCCGAAGTGGGTATCGTTTTTCTCCCAGCCGCTCATGATGTTTTCCCGCACGTCGGCCTTATCGTCGCCATTGGTATCCTTAAGAAAAACCAGGTGTGGGGCCATGGCCACAACTACTCCGCCGTTGGCAAAAACCATGCTGGTGGGAATGTTCAGTTTATCGGCAAAAACGGTGAACTTATCGGCTTTGCCATCGCCATTGGTGTCTTCACAAATCTTGATACGGTCGTTGGCGGCCCCGTCGGTTTCCAGAAACGTGTTCGGGTAATCGACCGATTCAACAATCCAAAGTCGACCTCGTTCGTCCCACGACATGGCAATCGGATTGGTGATATCAGGTTCGGCCGCAAACAACTGGATGTCGAAATCGGCTGGTACCTGCATCAGCTTTTTGGATTCTTCGGGCTTCAGCGCTTCCTGCATTTTCGGAACCATGTAGCGTTTCGAATAATCGGAAATGGCAATGCCCGACGATTCATAAATGTCTACGTTGGGAATGGTCAGCCGGGCAATCTGCTGTTTCACTGGCTCGCCCAGCGCCCACAATACGCCGTTGTTGACCAGCGCCCTGAAATCAGGATTGGTCCAGGTGCTGTCGTTATGGCCATACGCGGTGTAAAAAACCCGGCCTTTCCCCTGGGTACGTACCCAGGTATAGGGCTCCTGCCGGTCACCTTCCTGCCGCGCCGTCAGCACGGTCATGTCGGGATTCAGGTTCTGGTGTACATAAGTTTCGTCCCAAGACGTGGTAAAGGGGGCTAAGCCCTGCATCACCGGGTGGTTTTTATTGACGATGATCTCGGCAATCGAGCCCGTTTTGTGCGATTTAAACTGACCGCCGATAGTATTGATGTACCAGACCGAATTTTTGAAACAACCTGACGCTGAATGTAGCGGAATCAGGCCTTTACCTCCTTCTACAAAGGTTTTCATGGCCTGCTCCTGACTGGGCGACAGGCTGTCGTGGTTGGCGTAGATGACCAGCCCGTCATAACGGCTCAGGTTCTCTTCATTCAGATCGTTCAGATCGGTTGTGTACGTCAGGTTTACGCCTTTGTTAAACAGCGAGATAGCCAGCCAGGGTGCATATTTGCCCGAATCGTGGTGTTTTCCTGCGTTGCCCAGAAAGAGTACTTCACCCCGGCGAGGCGGGGCCTCGGAACGAGTGTTTGTTGACGTTCGGCTGTTTTTTTGGGCACTGTTCGTGCAGCCCTGGTACAGTCCGAACGTGAGTACCAGCGATAAAATAAACCATTTCATAAGCAAGCGGGAGGTTGAGAGGGAATGTTGGATATTACGGTTGAAGCCAGATTTGTTGGGTAAAAGCGCCATTGACGGCGGCATCCCAGACCTCGACCCGTACCCACTTTTTATTTTTCAGGTTGGTTGGAAACTGGTACTGCTTTTTCCCAAAAGGCAGGGTGTTGGTGAGGTCGATTCGTTCGCGGTATACGTTCTGGCCATCGCCGGAGATGATCTCGGCAAAGGCCAGTGGAAACGTCCAGTCGATAGCCAACGTCACCGTGGCTTTGCCATCAGCCCCCAGGCTCAGGGTTTCTCCAGATCCTTTGCCATTGATGGTGAACGTGGGCAGCATGATTTCACCCGTCGAGACAAAGAATTTACCCTGCTTCATGGCATCCAGCACGGGTTGCCATCCCTGCTTGTAATCGGGTAGTTTGTCGAGTTGTAAATAATTGACGTTCAGGTGAGCATACGTTTCATTTTCGGGCTCCATGGTAAAAATATCGGCCTCGGCGATGACGTGTTTTTTGTGTCCCCAGTTAGCCATATCGTCCATTAGATCAAGCACACGTCGACTCAGGCGGGGCTCCGACAAATCGGCCGGAATGTTTTTCCAGGCAGCCCCGAAGAAATGGTCCGATTTGAAGAAGGCCTCCTCCTTGTATTTGTCGGGAAAACCCGTCGATCCTTTCGTACGGGCGTGGGCGGTCCAGGCCAGGCCATTCTCGGCTTCCAGTAGTTTCAGCATATCGTTTTTATCCGCAATCCGATACACTTTTCCGTAGGTCGGGTCGTCGGTCACAAACGGCATATTGGGTTTGCGCGCCATAATCCAGTTTACGGGCTTGGGGAAGAAGCTGAGCCAGTGCCCGCCCAGAAACTCATTGGGTTCTTCGCCGGGTAGCAACAGGAAATCGTTGTTTGACCAGCGCTGACACATATCGTGCAGCGCTTTCAACTCGATCAGGCGTAAACTATCAGGACCTTTCGGATGTGCTGTGTAGTGAAACTCCGCCAGGTGAACGATATCAACGCCCGAATTTTTGAATACGTCCAGAAAAGCAGGATTGGCCGGCACCGGTTTTCCCGCCCGAATCACCTTCATCACAAATTCATTGTGAAAATGACTCGACATTGTTTTATAGCCGGCCACCTCCGGGTACTTGTCGTTGTGGGTAAACTGCTTCACCGCATCGAGAGCCGCGGCGGGTTGACCGGTGCTGAGCAAACAGAAAAAGTTGAGCCGTTGCTGCGTGCGGGGCGGAGCATTGACCCAGGGCACCCAACGTTTGTCGCCCATCAGGTCTTGCCGGATGCCAATACCGAAATCGGGTACCAGGCTTCGGTAATTGGTGCCAAACCAGGTAAAGTCAAGGTTAAAGGCTTCGTCTAACGGATAAAAATACTGGTGCGGGGCCGGAAAAACGGCCAGCGTACCTCTGGGGCTGCTGCCCATGATTGTCCGGTATTTGACCGCCTGCGCCTTGTTAAGTTGGGCAGGGTCCAGCGCCATCTGCTGTAGTTTATTGTCCGTATTCGACCAGGATAGGGTAGTCCAGCCAGACGAATGCCCCACACCAGCACCTCTGTTCACTGTTTTACCCACCAAACCCGCATCGTACAGGATAGCCGTTGAGTCACGCTCGGTAGCCATGACAGCGGCCACGTTGAACAGCGGGCTACCCTGATAAACCGTGATTTCGAGCGCCCCGGCAAAAGTAGCTGCCTGCAGGTTTCCAATTCGAAGCACCGTGCGGGTTCCAATGGTGGTGGCGCTTGCCTGCCGTTTTGTCAACTCAACAGCATACGCTTTGGAGGGCAACCGGTTCGTTTTATCGAAAAAGATGTTCCAGCCGTTTTGGGAGATCAGATCACGCTTTCCGACCGTTAGCACAAAGGCGGGGTCCATATCGGTGGCAATATCGACGAACCTACCTTTGTTCGAGAGTTGTATATGACTGAATAAGGGTTTGTCAGGTTCCAGATTGACTACTAATCGTCCTTTTTCGGTGCCGGTTGTCGGCCAGCTCAAAATGACTTCACTCCCCTGTTGAATAACCGTCGTGGGGCTCTTTTTTGTGAATTTCGACAGATCGACACGTACCTGCGAAAAGGCGGTGGAACTTAGAAGACAAAGTAAAAGAAGGTAGTTTTTCATTGGTGAGTCTGAAAGCGTAGAGCAACCTGTTAAAAATTAATTTTCTGAACGGGGGTGTAGATCATGTCTTCTACACCACTGATTTTAAGGCCAATGCGAGCGAAGACATAACTCTGTGAAGGAATAAGTACGGGGATGTCGGCTGTAGTCAGGCTTACATTGTCGAGGTTTGAAATCGCTGATCCAGCCAGATCTGCTCTGTTGATGCTGTTACCCGCGTCGACAAACTGCGACTTGTTGACGTACAGCGACACCCGTTCTACCGTTTTACCATTAATGGCATCGGTGATGACTTTTTCCAGCTTTACGTTACCCGATATTTTACGTCCACTTACCGTAAAGCGTGGGTCGCGAACCATATAATAGGGTACGACTTCTATATCTATTTTCTGGCTCCCTCGAATCACAATGTCAAGGCTGTCGGGCGTATTGGCGGCAGTTTTTTTCCACAAGAACGGCCCCTGACCATTGGGCACGATCAGTTTGTAATCACCATCGAAAAGCAGTGATGAAAATGAGCCATCCTGCTTGATGGGAATACGGATTGAGCTTCGGTTGTTATAAGCTTTCTGCCATAGCTCCAGAAAAACGGGGAAGTCAGAATTGTTACCTACCGATACGTTGGCACTCTGGATTAGGAGTGGTTCGCCGTTGTATACCAGCCGCCCTTCGAACGTTGATTTTGGGGGCTCGAAATTGTCGAGTTCACAGGCTGCCAGGCCAATGGTCAGCAGCAGAAACAGGAAAGAAGAATAGCGCATGGTTGTGAGGTTTTAGAGGCCGTAGATGAGTTACTGGTTTGGATTTCGGGTAATCAGCGGATTGTTGTTGATAATACCGTCGTTGATCCGCGAGTAGTAGTTGCCCAGTCTGAAAATATGGCTCTGCGTTACCCGTCCCGATAACACCTTGCGGAACACCCACTTATTGTGATTGGCCCCGCCAGGATTGTACACTTTGTAGGGCCACAGGCTATACACCCTGGTGCTTGGCTCTGTTGCTTTTCCAGGTTGTGTAGTCAAGTCAGCATTGCTACCATCCCAGACAATGTGGGCTAAACGCCACCGTTTCATGTCCCAAAGGAGGTGATTTTCAAAAGCCAGTTCTACCTTCCGTTCGTGTACTAAACGGTCGAATGTGATGTCACCCGCTGCCAGTGCATTGGTTAGCCCCGCCCGGTCCCGTACTTGTTTCAGATACGTGGCGGCTATGGCATTCTGGCCCAGTTCAAAAGCAGCTTCGGCGGCATTCAGCAATACTTCAGCGTACCGGTACCGCACATTCCAGACCTCGCTCTGCGTACCGATCTGTCCTGAACCCGTCACAGGATCGTTGTATTTACGCATGTAAAATCCACCCTGCGCCGACCCATCATATCCTTCAATAGGACCCGACAAACCTACTACCTGTACCGAGGCATTATTAACCGGCTTAAGCTGCCCCAGCTGATCGCCCGACAGAATGCTGCCATTGCCTAGAATCAGGCCAGCCCAGATGTCGATCGGGCGATTTTTGAAGATGGCTCCCGGCACCAGAACCGTTCCCTGCAAGCGGGCATCCCGATTGGCAAACAGATCTTCTGGTTTATCGTAATAGATATAATCAGTGGCTGAGCCGTTATTAATGGCAAGGGGGGCAAAGGTGTTGTCCAGCTTTTCAAACGACTGCACCAGGTTGAGCGATGGGTTAATCCGTCCGCCCCGTTCACCTTCTTCCGTCAACGCTCGTGGCTGGTTGTCAAGGGCAAAACTGTGGACTTTGCCGCTGGCCAGTTTGTAATCTTCCACGAAAATAACCTCCGGGTTGTTGGCCTTGTCCAGAAAAATATTGGCAAAATTGGTAGACAGATCGGGTGCTTTCTGATAGAGCGAATACTGCCCGGAGTTGATCAATTCCTGAGCGGCTGCCAGCGCTGTTTGGAAGTAGCCAGTAGCTTTTGAGACCGGAATGCCTATCTCTCCATTTGGCAATGAGACCGAGGGAGTGTTGACGCCGTACTTGGCAATTGAGCCTGCATACAAAGCCGCCCTTGCCTTTGCCGCCAAGGCCAGGCCATAAGTAGCCCTCGATTTTTCGTTGGGTGTTTTTGGGAGAATCGATTTGATGGCTTCAAACTCGCCAATGACGTAATCGTAGATGTCTGACTCTTTGGCCCGTGGTCTACGCAGGTAGGCTGCATTACCGCTGTAATCGTACGAAAGTGACTCCGTAATGAGCGGCACACCACCCATCCGTTTCACCATTTCGAAATAGGCGTTGGCCCGCAGGAAACGACCTTCGGCAACAAACCGCGCTTTATCGGCTGGTGTCAGGGCCGTGGATGATTCAACCCGTTCAATGAACAGATTGATTTCCCGGATGTAGCCATAATCCCATAGATTCCAGTCGTCGTAGCTGTATTCTCGGTTCTGATGCCGACCATAATCGCCTGAGGCAAAGGCTTCGTCGAAGCTGGCGTAGATACCGAAGTTGGCGGGCTCTACGAGTTCAGGAATACGGTTGTAGAGTTCCGTGGCGGCCGAGAGGACTAAACGGGGGTCGCTAAATACTTCGTTGACCAGCAGGATATTGGTGGACTTTACATCCAGAAAGTTAGTATCGTCTTTACAGGCCGTGATGGTCAGGCAGAGGGCTGCGGCGAGACTTACACTGTATTTTTTCATGGTCAGGTCGGTTTAGAAGCTCAGGTTTAGGCCGAAATTGACAAGCTTGGTTTGTGGGTACTGCAGTCCGTTCTCGTCCTGTACTTCAGGGTCGATCCCATAAGGGCGGGTGTTGTCGATCGAGAATAGATTGTAGGTGTTCACAAACGCCCTTGCGCGCTGAATCTTCACTTTCTGGGTCAGGGTAGTAGGCAGGGTGTAGCCCAGTTCCATAGTCCGGTTTCGGATATATTTAATATTGAGCAGCCACCAGGTCGAGTTTTTGTTGATGTTACTGTGGCCGGTATCATTGTAGCGGAGCGGAATTTCAGTACCGGCAATCCATTCGCTGTCCGGGTTGAGCGGATCGGCCCGGCGCCAGCGGTTGTCGAACAGCAGACGGGGTACATTGCCTGTGTTCTGGTAGGCGTTGCGCTGCTCGAACTGACGATTAATGGCCATCATCGAGCCCGCCGAGAAGTCAGCCGCAAAATCCCAGCCCTTGTATTGCATGGTAAAGTTGAAGCCCCCCGACAGAATGGGCGTGGTGTTGATGCTATACCCGATAGGCCGTTCGTCGCGGGAGTTGATGATGCCATCGTTGTTAGCGTCGCGGTAAATCAAATCACCGGGAATCATGGTACGATTACCCTGCCCATCAATGTTAACCGGGTAATTGTTGATCTCTTCCTGTGACTGAAACTGGCCAATAGCTTCGTATCCCCAGAAGATGCCACTCCAGCGATCCTCGATCGACTCGCGGTATTGAAGCAAGGAGTTTCCGTATCTGGGGTTGTAGGGAGTGATATACCGGCTGCGGGCATACGAAATGTTACCGCCTACAGTGAACCGCAGCCCTTTAACCGATCCGTTATAGACCAGCGAGCCTTCTCCACCTACCACTGCATCACGTTCCAGATTTTCCTGTGGCAGGGCGTATCCCAGTTCGCTGGGCACAAATACGTCGCTTTTCACAGCTGGTAACCCATCCCGGTTGCGCCGGAAATAATCGAGCGTACCGGTAATCTTATTATTGAGCAGGGAGAAATCGAGTCCGATGTCGGTCACTTTGGCGGTGAGCCACGATACACGGTCATTGGCAATGCCCCGGTCGCGTGCAGCCACCGTAGTTACCCCCGACATGATGCCGACTCCGGTGTTATACGAGTAGCCCGGATTGTAGGCAAATGGGTCGAGGTCGGCGTTGTTTGGGCGAACGTTGTCATCACCCAGTTGGCCATACGATGCCCGCAGTTTCAAGTCGGTTAATACCCGGCCTTCGTTTGTAAACGATTTAAAGAAGGGTTCTTCCGAAATACGCCATGCTGCCGATACCGACGGGAACGTACCCCAGCGTTTGGTAGGCGAAAATTTCCAGGAAGCATCGCGCCGCGCTGCTACTTCTACGAAGTATTTGTCGGCAAATCCGTAGTTCACCCGACCAACGTACCCAACCCGTGCCTGTGTGAAGTCAGCATCGTTGTAGGCAACAATATCTGCAAACTGCATTACAGGTAATGTGTTGGTTTTGGGCACGGTACGCGCTTCTACATTGCGTTCGCGACGCTGCAGACGTTCTGTCAGTGCCAAAGCCGTGATGGTGTGCTTGCCGAACGTATTGGTATAGTTGAGTTGGATCTGCCCAATGTTTTCGTCGATTTTGTTGACCACGCGCTGACGGTAAGGGTTCTGGCTGCCACCCGTTCTATTGTAGGCCTGAGTGGTGGGGTTATAAGTGTACGTGTCGTAGGTATACTCGAACACTTCACGTTGCGAATCGCGGAACATATACGAGTATAATCCCTTCAAGACCAGCCCTTTGAGCGGCGTACGATATTCTCCCGTGAACTGGGGCGTAACCGATGTGTATACTTCTTTGAGAAAGCCTGACCGCTGGTAGTTCAGGTACCCCCAGTTTGAGGCCGGGTTACTGATGGTATTGATGTAAGCGGGGTTATCGTTGGCATATGGGCGTTCGCCGGGACGGTTGCGCAGAATGGCAAACTTGGGAGCCACATAGTCGTCACCACCTGGTACGCCGGGGTTTTCGCGGGTTTCCTGGCGCCCTGCTATCGTGAGGCCAACTTTGATCCGGTCTGTGATCTGAGCGTCGATGTTCGACTGAATGTTGGAGCGGTTGAAGATAAACTCACGTCCCATCACCGAATTCTGGTCGAGCCGGGTTGCCGAGATGTAGTAATTGATCTTATCGGAGCCACCGCTGGCACTTAAGTTTATGTTTGACTGAGGTGCGTTGGGCTGAATAATGAAATCGTACCAGTCGAAGCTCTGGTAACCATACTCAGTGCCGGCTCTGTACTTATCTAGTTCAGACTGTGTGATCGAGGTAGTGCCATTGCGATTTACCTCGGCCTCGGCTTTACCCAGGTTCCATTCATAAGCGTTGACCACCGATGGGAAGCGGGTCCAGTTCTGAAACCCGTAGTAGGCGTCTAGATTAATGGTGCTTTTCTGACCGAGCGCGCCCCGTTTAGTGGTGACAATAATAACGCCGTTGGCTGCCCGCGAACCGTAAATAGAGGCTGACGCGTCTTTCAGAACCGTAATTGTCTCTACGTCATTTGGGGAGATGTTATCGAACTGGGATTTGTCTTTGGGCACGCCGTCGATAATAAACAGGGGATTACCGCCCATGTTCCGTATCTGAATATTGGCGGCGGCTCCGGGGCGGCCATCAGCCTGCCGGAATTGCACACCCGGAATTTTACCCGCCAATGTTGCCGTAACGGTCGCTGCATGAACCCGGCCCACATCCTTGGCGGTCACCGCAGAGATAGCCCCGGTAATCGACTCTTTTTTCTGGGTGCCATAACCAACCACAATAACTTCCTGCAAGCCTTTCGAGTCGGGTTCGATGGTTACGTTTATCGATGACTGATTGCCAACCGGAATCTCTTTAGAGAGGTAACCGATATATGATACAACCACGATGGCGTTGCCCTGGTCGGCCGCTAGCGGTAGGGTGAAGTTACCATCGGCATTTGTTGATGTACCGGTAGAGGTACCCTTCAACACCACGGTGGCCCCGGGTAAGGGGTCTCCTTTTTCGCCGGTTATTTTGCCGGTCAGGGTACGTTGCTGTGCCAATGCCGACGGACTGGGCATGGCCAGCATCAGCAGACAAACAAGCAGTGGCACTACGATTTGGTAGAGATTTTTCCTGTTCATAGACGTATTGAGGGGTATAGAATAAGTGAGAAAAACGGGTTTATAAAGAGAGGAATAGAGAAGCTGAGCAGGCCGAATAATGGCTAATTCGTAGAACCATAGTGTGGGATTAGGTTCACTCGTACTGGAATAATTCCAAGAATTGATTTTGCAATTTTAAGAGTTGAGGCCTCTGCAAATCATTACTTTTGTGCAGAAAATCCAGACATATGTACAATTATTGGGTAGCTGAGTAGCTAATTGTAAACCTGTGCGGGCCAGAAGACCTTAGTGCGATTAATTATACGCCTGTAGATACTTTGCTTATTATGAAAAATACGGTGCTGATAATCATGCTGTTGCTGTCTGTAAGAAGAAATAGCATGGCTCAGGATTTTCATTTTAACTCACTAACCTCGGAGGATGGTCTATCGCACAATAGCGTTTTTAGTATTGCTGAAGACTATAAAGGATTTATGTGGTTCGGAACCCGCGACGGTATCAGTCGATATGATGGGCAGCGGATCAAAAATTATTACTTCAATGTGTATAGCCCCGACGAAGAGGCCAATCGGGTTGGCTGCATTTACGCGGTAGGTAAACAGTTGTGGGTGGGCACCGAGATCGGGTTGTTTACGTACTTAAATAGTACGGATACGTTCAGGCAGGTGCAATTAAGTAAGGCACCCGTGAACGTATACGATATCAAGCGGGTATCGACCGGCGAATTATGGGTTGGTACGAACAACGGAGTCTTTATTGTAGGTCATACCGGTCAGGTACGTCATATACTACCTCTAAAGAATATCCGGTCTATCTGCGAATTCAGAAAGGGAACCTTCCTTGTACTGCACGGTAGCGAACCGAACATCATTAACGCAGAAGGCGAAACCATTTTGCCGGTCGCCATTGACGATAGTGGTCAGGAACGATTAGCCTCTTTTCGGAATTACACGCTGTTTAAAGATCGTAAAGGCACCATCTGGTTAGGTACCAATGGAGGGGTTTTTCAACTGGATGAGAAAGCAATGGTGTTCCGGCCTGTCGACTGGCTGAATCAGCTCACCAATCCCAAAATACGGGTAGTGCGCACAATGAATCAGGACGACGCAGACAACATCTGGATCGGTAGTGAATCGGGAATTGTTATCGTTAACATGCGTCAGCACACGGTACAGCGCTATGATAAATCATTTGCCACATCGCCCTATAGTTTAACCGATCGGGCGGTTTATTCGAGTTGTGTTAGCCGGGGTGGCACCGTCTGGTTGGGTACTTACTTCGGTGGTGTGAATTACACCCGACCCGTTGGCACGTCGTTTCATCATCTTTTCCCCGCGCTCAACGGAAAAGGCCTTGCCGGTAAAGCGATCAGCCAACTCGTTGAGGATGACAAACAGCGGCTGTGGATTGCAACTGAAGACGCCGGCATATCAGTGCTTGACCAGACTACAGGCCGCTTCACTCACCACAACCGAACAAACGGGCTCAGCGACGATAATGTACATACTGTTCATGTAGATAAATCGGGGGTAGCCTGGGTGGGTACGTTCCTGGGAGGGCTTAACCGGATAGACCCGGTTACGGGGCAGAAACGTGTTTTCACGCACCATCCCGCCGATTCAACATCGATCGCCAACAATTTTGTGTGTACCGTTTACCGCGACCGGTCGAACCGACTGTGGGTGGGAACCATAGACGGGCTCAACATCATGAATGAGAAGACAGGCACTTTTCGTCTAATCAGACCAGATGTGTTGGGGGATGCCTTTGTTTATTCAGTGCTTGAAGATGTAACCGGCCACATCTGGGTAGCCACCCGAACGGCGGGTGTGTACCGCTACAACCCCACCACAGGCGCGTTGGCTCATTATTACACCGACAATACCAAAGCCTTTCGCAACAATCAGATCATTACGATGTATGAAGACGCCAAACATAACATCTGGTTTGGCAGTATCAATGGGGGTGCCTGCTACTGGAGTTATGAGCAGCAGAAAATCGTCCCGAATCCGGCCAATACGTTTCTTCCCAACCAAACTGTATACGGAATTCTGGAGGACAATGCGGGTATATACTGGTTCTCTACCAATCGGGGGCTACTGTCATTCAACCCCCGCCAGAACACGTTTCGAATTTTCGACAAGAGTAATGGGTTGCAGGCCACCCAGTTCAATTTTGGATCGTCATTAAAAGATAAGCGCGGTTTCCTGTATTTCGGAAGTGTAGACGGGTTGTGCTATTTCAATCCCGCTGTTATAACCAGCCGGGTAGTCGATCCTCCCGTTTATTTTACCGATCTGAAGCTCTTCAACAAAGAGGTGAAGCCCGACGGATCGCTCATGCTTAGTCGGCATCTGGACGAAACGGAAGAACTGGTCTTCAGCTTTTCCCAGAATGTGATTACGCTGGACTTTGTGGCCATTAATTATTTCTCAAAGAAGACCAACTACTACACCTATTACCTGGAAGGTTTTGAAAAAAGCTGGGGTCCTAAAACCACTAAAAATTCACAAACGTATACCAACCTATCGCCGGGGCAATACACATTTCATGTACGGTCATATCAGTCGAATGGTGAAATGTCGCCTACGGAACGCACTATTCGGCTGGTGATCAAGCCACCGTTCTGGCAGACAACCTACGCGTATCTGATTTATGTTCTGCTGGGAATCGGCGCACTGCTGTTGTACCGACGGTTCATCACGTTCATGAATCACCAGAAAATGGCCGTGCAGATGGAGCGGGTAGAACGGGAAAAAAGCCACGAACTGAATCAACAGAAATTAAACTTTTTCACCTTTCTGTCGCACGAGTTCAAAACGCCGATTACGCTGATCATGGCTGAGATTGATGAACTGATTCACGCCGGGCAGCTTCAACGTACCAGTTCGGCTACAAATTATAGTGTGATCAAAAAGAACGCCCGGCGATTACAATCGCTGATCGATCAGATCACTGAACTCCGTAAGACGGGTAGTGAACAGCAGAAAGTAACCCTCACAACTCTTGACGTGGTCGGGTTCATGAAAGAGACCATTCATGGCTTCGACCCGCTGTTGCAGGTCCGCCACATTCAGAAACGAATTACTTTTTCACATCCTTATCTGCTGGCTTCGTTCGATGCCAATAAGGTAGAGATGATTGTTGGAAACGTGTTTTTCTTCCTCATCAATGAATTGGCCGAGGGCGAGGAGATCGTGCTGAATGTGCAGTTCGAACAAACGTCCGGCTCAACGAATGCCCAGCTTGTACTGACGTTTTGCCTCGACGGAAAAGCGGAATTAGTCGATACGGTTGAAAAAAGTTACCGTCTCTCTGAAGGCAATGAAGAAATATTCCGACTAAATAATGCGACGAGTATTGGTATTTTGCTGACATTCAGCTTGTTGAAGTTACTCTTAGGTAAGGTTGTCTTCAGCCGAAAACAAAGCAGTCAGGTAATTTCTATTCAGATCCCGATCCACAAAAGTCCAGTTAGTAGAGGAACCCTAGGGGCCAAAAAGCAGGAGCTGCCGGGTACACACGCACTCCGTTTCACAGAGGAGATGCTGGTTGAGGATGGGTACGTTGAAGAGGGAGCCGATGAGCAGGAATCGACCGATAAACCTGTTATATTGATTACCGACCGCAATAAAGATCTGGCTCAGTTTCTGAAACGCCACTACCAGGACAACTATCGAATCTGCGTGACGTATTCCTTCAGCGAAACCCTGAAAAAGGCTGAATCAGTATTGCCAGAACTGATTTTGTGTGACAGCGATATTCACGATAAAGAAAACCGAAACCTGTGTAAAACGCTGAAAATGAATGAGCGTACGCAGACCATCCCGATTATTCTCCTGCTGGACAACGACGATGACAAAACGATCATTGATGCGCTGAACAGTGGTGCCGACGGCTACATCAGTAAGCCATTCAATCTCAAAGAGCTGGACCTTACCATTAGCAATCAACTCAAAACACTATCGTTGCTGAAAAACAAAATGGCAGGCAGCTTAGCTGAGTCACTGCTGGCACCTCTTCCCCGAAGAAACAAAGAGCAGGAGTTTGTTCTACGGTTTTCGACGCTGGTTAATCAGCAGTACAAAAACAAAGAAGTAACGGCGGATTCGCTGGCTCAACTCATGAACTGTAGCCGGTCGCAATTGCACTTGAAACTGAAAACGCTAACTGGACTCAGCACCAAAGAATACCTGAATGATTATCGACTAACGTTGGGTCGTCAGCTACTGGAAACCGGGTTGAGCGTATCAGAGGTGGCTTTCGAAGTCGGTTTCAGCGATCCAAACTACTTTGGAAGAGCCTTCAAAAAGAAATACGGAATCACGCCCAGCAAAACGGTCTGATGCACAACATGGAGAGGCAGGCTGACCAGCAAATACATAGCAGATAAGTAAACCGCTTGATGTTGTAGAGAGTTATACAGCGTTATGAATAGCAAACTCGGGTATTATTGGCAACAACTTCGGGCATCACTCTGGTTTGTACCGGGGGTATTGGTCCTCTTTTCATTTGGCCTGGCCTATGGTCTGGTAGAGTTTGACACAAACACCGCCTGGAAGGGTAAAAAGCAACTTCGCCTGATTGTAGCAGCCCGCAGCTTCGACCGATTTATGCAGCTTGCGTTTGACTTGCCCCGGATCAACGCGAAAGGAAATCATGCTGTTTTGTTACGCTTGTTACAAGCACTTGCACTTACCGCGAGTGGGGCTGGCTCTTTACCCGATCGTAAGCAAACGATGCAACAGCAGGCAATACTCTTACTCGCCTGGGCTAACCAGACGCTGGAGTCTGAGTATGAAAAACAAGCGGTGCAAGCCTCGTTTGTTGCGCATCGAGATGCCTGGGAATGAATTACAAGCGAGACGCGACTAGCTACTTATGGGAGGGTGAAGCTTAAGTGGTAGGTACGTCAGGACAAATGTATTTGGCTTATGCCACTTACTTCTTTTTAGAGCTGAAGTCTAAACAGTTTTATCCCCTTGTCATTGCTTACCCGCTACTAGGTAGCCTATTCGGAACTGTTTATTATATTCTTTACAGACGGAAGTAGCTTTCCGGGGCAGTAAGAAAGCCTACTAATCGTTGCAACATTCACCCTGGTAGTACTCGCATCTGATGATCAAAAGAGCTAATTCGTTCATCGAGTATTTGGTGCTTGCTTTGGTTTCAGGACACCGCGAGCAATGGGTTCCGGTTTGGCTGTTGGCGTGTCGTAGCGAATGAGTTGAGCGGAGGGAAATTCGTCTTTCGGCAGTTTGGTGATCAAAAGCTGATACGAACGGGTACCCACAACCAGGTTGGAGTACATCATGTATTTCCCATTTTCGCGGGGTAAATCCCAGTTTGCCAGCGGGGCCTTGGCCAATACCGTCACATCTTCTTCCGAGAGAGCCGTGTAGGTGGTATCGGGCAGGAACTGTTTACCAGTGACGCCTTCAATAGCCGACACTACAGAGGGAGGTGTGGTAGAGGCTGGTTTATTTTGAGCGACCGAAGACCAACTCATCAGGAAGAACAATAGCAGGTTGAACAAAGCTTTCATAGGTACGTGTTTTGACCTGATAAAAGCCAACAAGTACGCTGTTTGTTCGGAAAGACTACCCTATGCACCCAATGATGATCAACAAAACATCAGGAACCCGTCAGATCAAGAACGGAAGCATCGATCATATCGACGCGCTTACCCATCTTTTTCTGGATAACTCCAAAGTGGTGCTCGTCTTCGGGTGTGATCAGTGAAATGGCTTCGCCCGACGCATCGGCCCGTCCGGTGCGACCAATGCGGTGGACGTAATCTTTGGGAGAGCGGGGCAACTCGAAATTGATCACGTGTGGCAAAAATTGAATATCGATACCTCGGGCCAGTAAATCAGTAGCCACCAGTACCGGCAACGTACCTGACTTGAAACGCGCCAAGGCATCGGTGCGGGCTCCCTGCGTTTTATGCCCGTGCATGGCCACGGCCTGAATACCGTTTTTACCCAGTTTTGCCACCAGATTATCGGCCGTTCGGGTAGTTGACACGAAGACGAGCACCTGTGTCAGCTTGCCAGACTTGATCAGGTAGCGAAGCAGCGCACTTTTTCGTTCGGGGGTAACGCGATAAGCCGTTTGCCGAATCTGATCGATGGAGGCGGTTTCTTCTTCGATCTCGATTTTGACAGGCTTTCGCAATACCATGCTGCTGATGTCTTGAATAGTGTCTCCCAGAGTAGCCGAGAAAAGCACGGTCTGACGTTGTGCAGGTAATAGGTCAAACACCTGTTTCATTTCGTCGGCGAAGCCCAGTTCAAGAATTTTGTCGGCTTCGTCGAGAACGAGCGTATCAATGCCAGATAGCTTCACGGCGTTTTGGGCCACCAGATCGAGCAGGCGGCCGGGCGTGGCTACCAGCACGTCGGCCCCGCGCACGGCTATCATCTGCGGGTTGGCCGAGACTCCACCAAACACCGCCACGGTTTTAATCCGGCGCGGCAGGTTGGCCCCAAACGTCTGAAAAACCTGCGCTACCTGAACCGCCAGTTCACGGGTAGGCACCAGCACCAATACCCGGTGGCTTACCGAACTGCGTACCAGAGCACGCTGCCGCTGCAACCGTTCCAGAATGGGTAACACATAACTGGCCGTTTTGCCGGACCCGGTCCGGGCAATTCCCAGCACATCTTTTCCTACCAGAATAAGCGGAATCGCTTCCTGCTGAATGGGATAAGGCTTCAGGTAGGCCTGTTCCACAATAAGAGTCAGCAGGGGCTTCGACAAGCCGAGGTCAGAAAAGGGCATAGTGTGTTGGGTACGTGAAAGGGGTAGAGGCTGTTTGTGTTACGGGATACAGAACTCTGTTATTTTTTACCGCTTCGCTTAATAGGTCGACCATACTTCAGCATTTTCTCGGCGGCGTAATTTCGTCGAACGTTGACTTTTTGATTTTTAGCGGTTTTCTCGTGAAAAGCGGGGCCAACTTCTTCGCGACGAACCGTTTTTACGGTGATCGTCTTCATGTTGATCTTCGGCATCTCCTCATCGATCAGCACCGGCGAAATCAGCAGGTCGTTAGGAAGGGGCACAATGGGAATTGGGTAATTCATCAGCGTTTCAATGGCCGTTTGGCGGTCCTGCTCGGCGTCGGTGATGAACGCTATGGCGATGCCTTTTTTGTCGGCCCTGCCTGTGCGACCAATGCGGTGGATGTAACTCTCTGGCTCCTCGGGCAAATCGAAATTGATCACGTGCGAGACGTTGGCTACGTCGATCCCCCGCGCCACAATATCGGTAGCAATCAGTACGCGGATAGTGCCATCCTGAAACTGATTGACGGCCTCGAAGCGCTTAGCCTGCGCTTTGTTGGAGTGAATGACGCCCACCTGATCGGGAAACCGATCGGCCATATCGTCAAAAAGCACATCGGCAAACGCTTTAGTCGATACAAATACCAGCACGCGGTTCATTGTTTCATCCCGATCGAGCAGTAATTGTAGCAGATTGATTTTCGTGTTGAAATTCACAACCGGATAAGCCATTTGCGAAATACCGGCCAACGGCGTACCTACCGGGGCGGCTTCTACGCGCACCGGGCTGGCAAAAAATGTCTCAATCAGTTGCTCTACCTCGGGGGTGATGGTGGCCGAAAACAGCAGGTTCTGCCGTTTTGGTGGCAGCAAATCGAGAATGATTTTTAGCTGTGCCCGGAAACCCAGATTCAGCATTTCGTCGACTTCATCGATTACTAGCTTCTTCACCGCCTTCATCTTCACTGCTCCCGACGAGAGCAGATCCACCAGGCGGCCGGGGGTGGCAATCAGCACGTCAGCTCCCTGTTGTACCAGGGCTGTTTGCGGTTTAAGATTCACACCGCCATACACGCCTACCACTGTCAGGTTCATATAAGTAGTTAGCTGACGAACCGTTTCGGCTACCTGAACTACCAGCTCTCGGGTTGGTACCAGCACGATCATCTGAGGAATACGCTCCTTCGAGAATTGATATTGACGCAGGCAGGGCAGGAGGTAGGCAATGGTTTTACCGGTGCCAGTCTGGGCAATACCACACACGTCGCGTCCCGACATCACGACCGAAAATACGCGTTCCTGAATGGGCGTGGGAGTAGTTAGGCCCAGGTCATTCAGGGCATTTTGCAGCGGTTTGTTGAGATTGAGGTCGGCAAACGTCATGGTTTCCTATCGAGTATAATGCAAAGGTACAGCAAACTTATAAGGCCTGGGGGGCAATTGAAACGTTCATTAGTAGCCTCATAGGTAGATAGAAGCCCAAATGGACCCGATAAGGTTTCAAAACGGAGTGAACCAGGTCTTATCGTGTCGATAAGCTGTACTTTTACGGCATGAATGATGTACGTACCCCCGTTCTTGCTGCCCTGGGCATTGAGGCGCTGAACCCCATGCAGACGGCTGCTGAACAGGCTATCCAGCCCGGCACCGACACGTTTCTGATGGCTCCTACCGGATCGGGCAAAACCCTTGGTTTTCTGCTGCCGGTGCTTCAGCTACTTCAGGCCGACGCAACCCGTGTGCAGTGTCTGGTGCTGGTGCCGTCGCGCGAATTGGCCATGCAGATCGAGCAGGTATGGCGCAAAATGGCCACGGGCTTCAAAGTAAATGTGTGTTACGGCGGTCACTCGGTAGATACCGAAGTGAAGAATCTGAGCAATCCGCCCGCCCTGCTGATCGGGACCCCCGGCCGCATTGCCGATCACCTTACGCGCCGCACCTTTGATACTAATGGAATCCACACCCTTGTACTCGACGAGTTCGATAAGTCGCTGACGCTGGGTTTCCACGACGAAATGGCGTACATCATAGGCAAGCTTCCCAACCTGCAAACGCGGGTGCTGGTGTCGGCAACGTCGGGCGTGGCCATTCCAGACTTTGTTGACTTGCACAACCCAACCCGGCTTGTTTTCGAGGCCGACGAGGCAAAGGCAGATGCCCTCACGCTGAAAGTGGTGTATACCGATGGGCCCGACGATCGCGCGGCGCTGTTCCGGTTACTCTGCACGCTGGGTTCCGAATCGGCCCTTATTTTCTGCAACCTGCGAGATACGGTTGAACATCTAAGCAACTGGCTGAATAGCAAGGGGCTGCACAGTACGGCTTATCATGGAGCACTGGAACAAGACGCCCGCGAACGTGCGCTCATTCGGTTTCGGGGAGGTAGCGTAACGTACCTGATCACCACCGATCTGGCGGCGCGCGGCCTCGATATTCCCGACATGAAGCATGTTGTTCACTACGAATTGCCTTCGCACGAAACCGAATTTACGCACCGCAACGGTCGCACCGCCCGGATGCACGCTGCCGGTACGGCTTACGTCATGTTGCCAAATGGAGAATCGGGACCGTTCTACATGCCCGAAAACCTCGACGAGTTCAAATTACCCGCTTCTGCGCCACCATTGCCTTCGCCTCCGGTTTACACGACCGTGTATATCAGTGGCGGTAAGAAGAACAAGATCAACAAGATAGATATTGTCGGCTTTTTCGGTCAGAAAGGGCAACTTGCCAAAGATGATCTTGGCCGCATTGAAGTCGGTGATTTCATGTCGTTTGCCTCCGTTCGCAGCACCAAATTAGCTGAGCTACTGGGCCGGATTCAGAACGAGAAAATGAAGGGCAAGAAATACAAGATCGAAGTGGCCCGGTAAATGAATGGCTATCAAAGCATGCACAGGGCCCAGCTGGTTGATCCGTTAACGGCTGGCGTCTTTGCGCATGCGTTTGGGGCCGTACCAGAGCCAGAAGCCGGTAATGGTGAATAATAATAAGGCCACACCCATCACGGTGGAGTAAACCAGTTTGACCGCGCCATTATCGAAACCCAGGTAATGATCGATGATCGACCCATCGTGGATTTTCTCGACATAATCGGCCCGGCGTCGTTCAATGTGGAGGAGTTTGCCGGTGGCTCCGTCGAGTTGAATGCCCCAAAAACTGTCGGCAAAAACGAACTTCACCATGCCTTTATCTTTCCGTATGTCGATTCGTTCGAGATCGAGCGCAAGGTCGGCTGAAACGGAATCGTGCAAGATGGTACAGGCGATGGTGTGCAAGCTATCAACGGGTAACCACTTTTTCAGGTCGGCGGTGGTTCCCTGATACGATTTGGCTAAGAGTACGCCGCCGCTGTTCTTTTTCCAGCCCAGCAACAGTCCGGTTACCGATACCACGAAGAAGAAAATAAAGAGCACGGCCCCGGTGGTGCGGTGAAGGCTTCGGGCAATCCGTAGCAGTTTAGCCTGTTTTTTTCTGGATGTAGGTTCGGTCATGTTGGCGATTGGGATAGCCCGTACGGGAGCGTGACCAAAAATACGATGCAACCAGCTACCAAACAGGATTATTGGTCCGGGCCGTACCTAGCCTAAAGCGGATTAATCAGTATGAATAACGGGTTTTAGTGCTTTCATCAGGGTTGTACCTTCATTCCCTTTTACCTGATGAAACCTTACTTTTTATTGATGCTGGCATGCGTTGGGGTGGCTACGGTTGCACCCGCACAGATGACCAAAACAAGCGCACCTCCCCGCGTGAAGATCGCCAACGGAATGCTGGAAGGCGTGACGGAAACAGGAGGTCTACGGTCTTTCAAAGGCATTCCGTTTGCCCAGCCACCCGTGGGCGACTGGCGTTGGCGTGAACCTCAACCGCCTAAAAACTGGACGGGCGTGCGGAAAGCCAATCAGTTTGGGCCACGCGCTATGCAACGCGCTATTTTCGGTGACATGAATTTTCGGTCGAACGGCGTGAGCGAGGATTGCCTCTATTTAAACGTTTGGACACCGGCTAAATCGGCCAATGATAAACTGCCAGTACTGGTTTACTTCTACGGCGGCGGCTACATGGCGGGCGATGGCTCAGAACCCCGTTACGATGGCGAGAGCATGGCCCGGCAGGGTATTGTGACATTAACCGTCAACTACCGGCTGGGTGTATTCGGCTTTATGGCTCACCCCGAACTGACTAAAGAATCACCTCACAAGGCGTCGGGCAACTACGGTTTACTAGATCAGCAGGCGGCACTGGTCTGGGTGCAGAAAAATATTGCGGCATTCGGCGGTGATCCCAAACGAGTAACCATTGCTGGTGAGTCGGCGGGGTCAACGTCTGTGAGTGCGCAAATGGCCTCTCCGTTGTCGAAGAACCTGATTGCCGGAGCCATTGGCGAAAGTGGCTCGTTGCTAGGTACGTTGACACCCATGACTCTGGACGAAGCCGAGGCTTTGGGTACCAAATTCGGAACCAGTATGGGTGCTTCCTCGCTGGCTGAACTCCGTGCTTTACCCGGCGACCAGATTCTGGAAGCCACGGCTAAACCGGCAACGCCGCGCTTCAGCACCTGCGTAGATGGCTATTTCTTCCCCAAACCGGTAACAACTATATTCGGAATGGGTGAACAGGCACGTGTACCCTTGCTGGTTGGCTGGAACTCCGAAGAGTCGGGTTACAAAGGCATTCTGGGTAACGACGAACCTACCGTGGCCAATTTCACGAAGGCAGTGCAAAAACTGTATGGCGAGAAAGCAACCGAAGCGCTGAAACACTACGCCCCTGCCACTGATGCCGACGTAGTGCAGGTAGCGACTGATCTGGCGGGTGACCGCTTCATTGGCTTTAGTACCTGGAAATGGGCCGATGTACATAGCCAAACCGGTGGACAACCGGTTTATCGGTATTTCTATACGCGTCCACGGCCGCCAATGGTGCCCGAAATGGGTAACGCAACGGCTGGCTTAGCCGGTGGTGTAGTAAAAAATGCCGATGCGTCGGCACCCAAACAGGCCCCTCCCAAAGGGGCTGTACACTCAGCCGAGATTGAATACGCCATGGGTAATTTGTCGTCGAACAAAGTATACGCCTGGACAGCCGATGATGAAAAAGTATCGAAAACGATGCAGGCTTTTTTTGCCAATTTCATCAAAACGGGTAACCCAAACGGAACGGGCTTACCTACCTGGACGGCGCTCAAAGCTGGCCAACCTGCGCCGGTCATGCGGATCGATGTAACGACACAACCCGAAATCGAAAAAAACCGGGATCGTTACCTCTTTCTTGATCAGTTTTTTGTGAAGTAACGTAGAGCTCGACCATTTTAGCTAGTTGATTAGCTTGACGTCTAGAAATCAAATTGGCGGAGTACTAAAAAAAAGCGACTAGTTCGGTAATTCGGGCTGGTCGCTTTTCTTATGCTCTTTTGGGAATAGGGCGTGAACCCTGCTGACATAGGGCTGTCAGTGGGGGATTTGATCTTTGCTACTCAACCAAACCAATACGCTATGTCGATCATCGAATTGTTGCAACAGGAAATGGAAATGGAGGCGAAAACAACCCGCAACATGCTAAGCCGAATTCCCGAAAGTAGCCACGATTGGCGTCCGCATCCTAAAAGTATGACGATGAGCCAACTGGCTGTGCACATTGCCGAAATGCCTTCCTGGGTAGTATTAACGCTCCAGACCAATGAAATTGACTTTGCCGCGATGGACTACACGCCTACCCAATTTCAAACCAATGCTGAATTGCTCGCTATCTTCGAGAAGTCGCTTGCTGATGGGAAAACCGCTCTTAGCACAGCAACGGAAACAGATCTGGAGCCTTTGTTCACGCTCCGTGAAGGCGATAAAATCTATAGTACAGATACAAAGGGTGATTTTGTTCGGATGTCGTTTTCGCAGATCATTCATCACCGGGCTCAGCTAGGCGTTTACCTGCGCCTGTTGGATATCCCTATTCCCGGCAGTTACGGCCCCAGCGCCGACGAGCCAGCTTTTCAATAAGTCGGTAACGTACCTGGTTGTCTGGAAGCTAGTCGGCCAGGTATTGTTTCAGGTAATTGCGCGCGGTCAGAATGGCCGTGTGTACGTCTTCGGCCGATCCTTCAAAGGCTTTATCTTCTACTTCAATGCATACAGGTCCGCGGTAACGTACGTCGGTCAGCGCGGCAAAAAAAGCATTCCAGCGTACGTCGCCGAGGCCGGGTAACTTGGGCGAATGATACGTCAGCGGATTCGCCATAATGCCAAACCGGTCGAGGCGATCCCGGTACAGCTTTACGTCTTTTAGGTGAATGTGGTGCAGGCGATCCCTATACTCGTAAATCGGTCGTACTTCGTCCATCATTTGCCAGATCAGGTGACTGGGGTCGTAATTCAGTCCAAGCGCCCGCGAAGGGATCAGCTCGAAAAGCCGATCCCAGATAGCGGGGGTAGTGGCTATGTTTTTGCCACCCGGCCATTCGTCGTCGCTGAACCACATCGGGCAGTTTTCAATGCCGATCTTGACATTATACTCTTCGGCAACCTTTACCAGGGCGGGCCAGTGTTGGGCCACCAGTTTCAGGTTATCGGTCACGTTCAGCGCCGTATTTCGGCCAATAAACGTGTTCACCACAGGTACGTTCAGCTTAGCCGCCGCCCGAATGATCTTCTTGATGTGTTCCCGATAAAATTCGGCTTGTTCGTCATTGGCGTCCAGCGGATTAGGGTAGTACCCGAGTCCGGAAATAAATACGCCGTATTGTTGGCACAACGTCTGGATATAATCCACATCGAGATCATCTACGTCTATGTGTGTAACACCGGCATAGCGTCGGGCGTCGGCGTTCTGGGCGGGCCAGCACATGACTTCAACGCATTTAAATCCGTGTGTCGACGCAAATTTCAGGGTTGAGTTTAGATCATAATCAGCCAGAATGGCGGATACAAAACCGAGTTGTAGCATGAGGCGAGTTGCTAGGAGTGAAAGCGCGATTGCTGTGAAAAAAGCGACACCAGGGCGTTGATTTACTCAATCAGTGGTTCCTGCCAGATCGGCCGCAATGGCCGAGGCTTCGATCAGCTTCCGCACTTTTGGTGAATAGTCTGGTTCGTCGCCCCGTAGTCGCAGAATTGATAACTCTTTCATTTTCGATTCAAACACAATGTCGAGTTCGCGGTCATATGTATTAGCGGCGGTATACAGCCAATCGGCATGGGCCTCCTTACGTGCTTTCGGATCTTCGTAATGCCGACGTGAATCGGAATAGTGGAAAACCGGACGAACATTCCAGGTATCGTAGGCCATATGAAAGGCCTCTTCCTGCGTTTGCTCATCGGGGTGTAGCGCGTGGTGGAAATAATCGAAAACGATAGGTGTTCCGATCTGTTCGTGTAAAAACAGCAAATCTTTTACTGAATACAGCGTAATCCGATCGTCATTTTCAACGGTGAGGCGGGCCCGGAGATTCGCCGACAGTCGCGTGTTGAAATGATGGGCAAAACGAAGTAGTGTAGCCGTTTTGTCGCCATATGTACCTCCGGCGTGAATGTTTATTTTGTTCCAATGCGAAGGCATAAGCCCCATTATGTCAAACACCTCTGATTGATATTCCAGATCAGTAACGGTGTTGTCGAGGGTCTTACCTTGTCCGGCCAGGTGGTTGAACGGGCCGGGATGAAAAGTAAGCCTGATAGGTCTGGCACCAATTTCTTCCAGAACGGCACGAATCTCGGTGAAGTCGGGAAGTTGCGGGAGTCGGTATTCAGAGGCCCAGGGGAATAGATCTGACGACATACGAAAGAGGCGAAAACCGTGCGCCAGATTCCAGTCGACGATCTTCAGTAGGTCTTGCACATTTTGCAGAGCGAGCTGCGAGGCATACTGAATTCCTTTTTCGGTGAATGTTTTTTTAATCATTCCCCGGTTTGTCATCACTTTATCTTCAGCCTGTAGGGTCAGGTTAATGCAGGCGTAACCAATATTTGACGGTGCTGTATTCATGGTAATACAACCCGATTAGCTTGGTTGGGTTTGGATTGTTGGGTTCAAAGTTTAACGTCCAATGTCTAAAGTTGCTCCTCTGGCTCACCAAACGTTGGCAGGCGGAGCAACTTTAGACATTGGACGTTAGACTTTGAACCTTAAACTTTAGACTTTGAGCTTAGTTAATGCTTACCAACTCCAACTCGAAGGTCAGATCCTGACCGGCGAGGGGGTGGTTGGCATCCAGGGTAACTGAATCGTCGCTGAGGGCGCGAACTATAACCGGTACTGGTTGCGGATTACCGTCTTCGTGCATGTTCAATGTCATACCCACTTCCAGTGGAATTTCGTCGGGAATGTCACTGCGGTTCAGCGTGAATACCATCGTTTCGTTAGCCGGGCCATAGGCCTCCTCATGCGGAATATTGATGGTTTTGTGATCGCCCACAGCCATGCCCGTAATGCCGTCGTCGAAGCCTTTGATGACTTGACCACTACCGAGCGTGAATTCTAAAGGCGAGCGGCCCTGCGATGAGTCGAACAGGGTGCCATCGGTTAACGTACCGGTATAATGTACCTGAACGGTATCCCCAGCTTGTGCCTGTGCCATAACTTTTTGTCGTTTTTGTTGAGCCGTAAAGGTAAGCAACCACCGCTGAACGGGAGGGCAACAGGCTCATTTTATAGGCTGATAAATTAATCAGTAATCGAACCATTGGCCTACCATCTGGCTTCGGCTCTGGCTTTCGAGTTTCTGCTCCAGTTCATCGGGGATTTTGGCGAAAAAATCGAGACCGGTGGCTTTTTCAATAACGTCGACCGGTACAACGAAGGCTTTCAGCGACTCGCTGGCGGGTTCGTTTTTAAGCAGAAAACCAATCATCCGAATATCGGGCGATGCTCCTTTTTTGCAATACAGAATGACCTTGTAAAATGAGTCTGGAATAGCAACTTCGTTGGTTTTGCCAATGGTGGGGAGCCCGTTTCTGAGTACCGGCCCAGTGACAATATAAAGCCCGCCGTCGCGAAGAGCCCAGGCTCTAACCTGCTCTTCCAGTGATTTCCAGATACCCCGGTTAAACTGTGGTGCCTGCGGCGAAATATTGCTCATGAAGAACGATTGCTTCGTCAGTTGCTGCGAAAATTTAAAGTCACCCGCGGGTGCCAGGTGGCCCCGGTCATAACCTGATTTGGTATAATCGGTGGGTAGGGCGGTACCACCGTCTACGCTGGGATCGGGCATGAATCGTTCAGTATCGCGATCGGCATCGCCCGTGATTTCGTAGGCCAACAGCGGGTAAGCTACCCAAAGCGCATTTTTCAGATCGGTATCGTATCGCAATGTGTACCCATCATGCCGAACCAGTTCGTGCTGGGTACGTCCGCTGGGCAGAATGAAGTCGGGTTGTTTTTCAAAATCGAACAGTTTGCCGGAGGTACGTTGCTCTGAACTGCGCGAAGAAGATTCCTTGCCCTCAGAACTGGCTGTGTTATCGGCCGAGGCTTCACGCTCGTCATTTTGCTGATCGTTCGTTCGGTCTTCGGTAACCTCATCTTCCGAAGCTTCAGACTGGCCTGGTTCGGGGGCTTTATACGGGTTTACGCCGGTCCGGTCGCGGGTTGAGCGGCCAATGCCAAGCAGACTGCGAACATCGTTCCAGAACGCTACAACAGGTTCGGTTCGGCCTTTATAATGCAAAAAAAGCCCGACCATAAAAAAGCCGAATAGCAGAATCAGGGTGTTGCCCCGGAGCCGAAAACCCCGGCGGGTATAGCGTCGAGTAGCGCGAAATTTAGGTTTAAAGAACATAGGGCAAAGCTACGGGAAGGAAGTTTAGGGTTTGTCGTTTGGGGTTTGATGTTGCTTCGCTTATTTGGAAATGGTTTGATAAGCGGAGCAACATCAAACCCCAAACGACAAACCCTAAACTCTGCTTATCGATTACGAAACCCAAAACCTGTATCTGTCTGTTGGTTTGGTATGTCTTCGCGTCAATTAGCTATTATCGGGGGAGGGGCTGCCGGGTTCTTCGGAGCCATTGCGGCGGCCGAGGCCGATCCTACTGCCACTGTCACCATCTACGAGAAAGGTCGTCAGGTACTTCAAAAGGTGCGTGTTTCGGGCGGCGGACGGTGTAATGTCACCCACGCCTGTTTCGACCATAAAAAATTAGTAACCCACTACCCACGTGGCGACCGTTGGCTGCGCCCGCTGCTGACCCAGTTCGATGCCGCTGGTACGGTGCGCTGGTTTGAGAATCGGGGTGTTGCCCTAAAAACGGAAGCAGACGGCCGTATGTTTCCCACCACCGATTCGTCGGCAACTATTATCGAGTGTTTGTTGGGGACAGCCCGAAAATTAGGTATTCAGATACAAACCAGTTGCGGGATCGAACGCCTCGAACCGCAGGAATCGGGTGGTTACACGCTGCATCTGTACACCGGCGAACAGGTACATGCTGACCGCGTGCTGGTGGCTACTGGCGGCTATCCGCAGGCACCTTCCTATGGTTGGATACCCGACCAGAATGAGCCGTTGCAATCGCCGGTGCCCTCTCTGTTTACCTTCAACACGCCAGGCAATCCGTTACTATCGCTCGCGGGGGTATCAGTTCCTGTGGCGCGGGTGCAGGTGGTGGGTACAAAACAGCAACAAAGTGGCCCGTTGCTCATCACACACTGGGGTTTTAGTGGTCCGGCTGTGCTGAAGCTTTCGGCCTGGGCGGCCCGTGATCTGGCCAACTGTGATTACCGCTTCACGCTACGTATTAACTGGTTGCCCTATAAAAATGAAGATCAGCTACGCGAGGCAATGAATACATTCCGCCAACAACATCCTAAAAAGCAGGTAACGTCGCAGAATCCGTGTGGTTTACCGGCCCGACTTTGGGAAGCGTTTTGTGTAGAAGCTGGTGTTGCGGACGGAGTTCGCTGGGCCGATTTGCCCGGTAAAGTACAAAACCGTCTGATTGAACGAATCGGAAACAGTCAGTTTGCTGTGGTGGGAAAGAGTACGTTCAAGGATGAGTTTGTAACCTGCGGTGGTATCTCACTAGGGGCAATCGATGAGCAAACCCTGGAAAGTCGAGCGCACCCCGGATTGTTTTTTGCGGGTGAAGTACTCGACGTTGACGGCGTTACGGGTGGGTTTAATTTTCAGAATGCCTGGACAACCGGGTACGTTGCCGGCAAAAACCTGGGCAATCTGCCCTGATCAAATGACTGTAAGTACTAACAATTCAATGGTACGCGGATTTTATGGATTTTAGCTCTAGTTACCAGAGTTGGATTTACACGGATTTCTGGCTGACGCATGAGGAACCACAAATGGTACGCGGATTTAAGGGATTTTATTTTGAGATGAAAGAGAACGATTTACACGGATTTCTGGCTGAAACACACGAGCAAGCCAATCCGCGTAATACATCTCACATGGATTTCTGGCTAAGGCACGAGTAAGCAAATTCGTGTAAATCCAACTCTGGTAACTAAAGCTAAAATCCATAAAAATCCGCGTACCAAGCCGTCAATAGGCCACAATAACCAGCCCTGGCTCCAGATGCAGGCAATGGAGCGACAGAGTTTCGTCGTGACCCGGCAACCGGACGTGGCCAGTCAGGTACGTTGCTCCTGATGGGAAAGGGTCAACCAGCAGGTGTTCGCGGAAAGTGAGTTGCCGTTTGCCATAGAGTTTGTAAAGTGCTTCTTTGGCACACCAGTACACCGCCAACCGGTCGGGTTGCCCGTTGGCATCGGCTATTTCTGAGGCCGACAACACACGGGGTACAACCCGGGTAAACTGGTCGCGGATGGGTTCCACATCGAGGCCAACGGGCCGGGTTTGGTGCCAGACGGCCGTGGCCCAACCGGGGGTATGTGATAGCGAAATATGACCGGTCAAACCGCGTAAATGCGGTTTTCCGAATTGGTCTTTCCACAAACCGGCATACCTACAGCCTCCCGCTTCTACCATAGTTTTTAAGGCCACCCGGCAGGCTAGCCATTCTACCCGCTGCCCAGGATGAGCAATTCCATCCAGGTCAATCTGTTCGTCGCTGGTCAGAACAAGCTGGCTGGTGAGGTCAGCTTCCGCTTCTGTGATCTGCCAGCGAATCAACGTGCAGTCGGCGGTAATGGCGTGGGTAGATACCTGAGGCATGGGTTGGATATTAACCCGATAATGTCCGGTAAGGGGCATTATCGGTCAACGAGCAATTACTTTTGTACGAATAAGTCAGCAACATGATCAAACCTACCCCTCTCCAGATTCAACGGCTCGACACTTTCGGGGGGCACCGCGATAGTGTCTTTGCGCTCACTTCGTCGTTGCAGGCCGGCCACTTTTTCTCTGCCGGTGCTGATGGTCAGGTAGCCGATTGGGATGTTGCCCGCCCTGATCTGGGCGCGTTAGTGGCTACTATTCCGGCATCGGTATACGCACTGGCTGTCGATCGGCAAACGGGTGTGTTGTGGGTGGGGCAAAACTACGAAGGGATTCAGTTTATCGACCCTATTCAGAAAACAGCGCTGGGGTCGCTGCAACTAACGTCGGTGACCATCTTTGATATTCAGATCTATCAGCAGACAGCCTTCATTGCCTTGGGGGATGGCGTGGTTATTGTTATTGACGTTCCCACTCGGGCGATTCGCAAGCACCTCAAAGCATCGTCACAGTCGGCACGTTGCGTGGCCATTAACCCGGTTGAACGGGAAGTGGCCGTGGGGTACAGCGATAACCACATCCGCATATTCGACCTGAACACACTGTTGCTGAAGCGAACATTGACCGGGCCTACCAACTCGGTATTCACGGTTGCGTATTCCCCTGATTTTCGGCTTTTGCTGGCGGGGGGACGTGATGCGCACCTGCGTTCGTGGGATGTAGAGCATGACTACCAGCCCGAATCTGACGTTGTGGCGCATCTGTATGCCCTCAACCATATGGCATATAGCCCCGACGGTCGTTGGCTGGCCACCGTAAGTATGGATAAGACCATCAAAATTTGGGATGCCGACACGCTACGGCTTCGGAAAGTGATTGACCGGGCCCGACATGGTGGTCATAGCACCTCGATTAACAAGGTGTTATGGCTCTCAGGCACGACCTTTGCATCGGCAAGTGACGATAGAACTGTTGCCGTTTGGGAGGTTATCAGCTAACAAATTGTATTTAGACGACAATTTTGTGAGAAAAATTGCTGTAATTTCCCATAAATCGACGTTAAGAGAGCCTCCTGACGACAAGATTCTTCCCGTAGGAAATATACCATACGCATGAAAATTACACCAATTGAAATTCGCCAGCACACGTTTGAAAAAAGTTTGCGTGGCTACAAAGTCGATGATGTCGACGCATTTTTGTCTTCGCTATCGCAGGAATGGGAGCGTGTAGTTGGCGACAGCAAGATGCTGAAAATGCAACTTGAACTGGCTGAGAAAGAGTTAAACAAGCTCAAAGAAATTGAGTTGACGCTGTTTCGTACGCTCAAAAATGCCGAAGACAGTAGCTCACAAATTGCGGAACAGGCCAATCGGCAGGCTGAGCAATATATTGCCGAAATGCGTCAGAAAGCGGATGAGCAACTTGTTACAGCCAAGAAAAAATCGGCTGTGATGATTCAGGACGCCGAAAACCAGGCTCGGTATGTACGCGAAAATTTATCCGTTGAATTGAAATCGTTGGAGCAGGACTTTAAAGCGATGGAGCGCTATAAAGACAATCTGATGGTACAAATCCGGGCGTTGGCCACCAACGCGATGGAAAGCGTAGACCGGTTTGAGAAAAAATTTGCCCGTCAATCGGCCAAGCAAAAGTTCGATGAAGTGGCTAACGAGCACGTACAGGAAGAGATACCTGCGCTGAATACCACCGCATCCTTGGAGGAAGAACCGAAGCCGGCCGAAGCTGAACCACAGGCGGCCGAAGAAGTAAATACCTCTACTAACGAACCCTCGGAAAGTGAATTAACCCCCGTGGCTAATGTGCCTACCGATTTGCCGGCAGATGCTGAAGTGCCCGACGATCTGCCCACTAATGTGCAATCAACAGATGAACCAAACCCGTTGGCAGGGGCCGATGCATCGGCTCAGTACACGGGTGATGCTACGTCAACCGAGCCTCAGGTGAATCAGAATGAAGAAGCGACTGAGAAAAAAGGCGGTTCTTTTTTCGACCAGATTTAAGCAGGTGGTCATTCGCACAAGTACGTAAACAACTACTATTTTGGGGACAATTGCCTTAGAAGGCCTTGAGTTTTTTGCTTACCACGGATTTTACGACGAGGAGCAGAAAATAGGGAATAAGTATGCTGTAGACATAACGGTTTTTGCCGATTTCTCGGAAGCGGCTCGCCGTGACCGGCTTAGTGCCACCGTCAACTACGAAGCGCTTTATCAGATCACGGCGGCCGTTATGAAACGTCCCGCCCGTTTACTGGAGCACATCGCCCATAACCTGATTGCCGACATTAAGGAACAGTTTCCGGCCGTGGAAAGTGTAGAGGTGAGTGTGTCTAAGTTTAATCCGCCCATTGGAGGGGTGTGTCACAGAGCCCGAATTACGCTTAGGGAATAAAGAATCTGTCGGGCTAACTGGCAGATTCTTCAATAAAAAAACGCTTACAAATATGTCTGCTTGGCAACGTGCTAAGCTTGTTTCTGCTGAAAAGCCCGAGCCTGATCACGGGCACGCTTTAGGCGCATTTTCATGGCACTAACGCTAACACGGGCTTCGTCGGCCAGCGTATTTACATCTTTATTGGCGAGATACCGTCGACGGAGCAATTGTTGGTCTTGAACAGAGAGCTGGTTGAGCGTTCGCTCAGCCTGAAACCAGCGTTCATCCAGGGTGGGCTCTTCAATCTGTACCGATCCAAAAGGGGTATCTCCGAGTGAATCGAGCGATACAAACGTTCGCTTCTTCAGGGTATCGAGTACTGAGAGGCAATGGTAACGGGTTAGTACAAAAAGCCATGTCGAAAACCTGGCTTCTGCCCGAAAGGTGCTCAAGCGAGTATATACTTTGCAGAAAATTTCCTGGGTTTGATCTTGCGCCTCTTCTGGATTGTGGAGAAGGTGCAGGCAAGATTGATATACTTTCTGGTGGTAACGGTTATAAATCTCGGTGAAGAGGTGTTCTTCTCCGCTCTTTAAGTAGGCTTCTATAATTGCCTCATCAGCATAAACTTGTGTCATAACGGACAATCAACACCCATGTATTGCCATGGGTACGTGGTCAGATTGATAATGTAGGTTCACCCACCGATGAGGCTGTAAATCGATATGATAACCTGTCTTTTCTGTCAGTTACCCTATAGATTTATCGGAAGTAATTATCATACGTTACTTTGTCTAAATTAGATTCCATGTATCTACATTAATTACAGGTTATTATTTTATTTTTTCATAAACATCTGTTAACTAGTACTTTATGATTAGACATTTTTTATACTTTAATATCGTATTAATCGTTGTCGATTAGCCTACGATGAAGTAGGGAGGACTATTGCCATGCTTCGCGTAGAAACCGCAGGGCATTCTGATGGAAGATATCGTCGATATCGTTTTGGCTGTAGCCTCGGTTGAGCAGCAAACCAGCCAGTTTTTGCATATCAGCAATAGTGTCCAGATCAGCGGGCGATTGTTCGAGACCGTAAGTTCCGTCCAGATCGGACCCGATGGCACAGTGTTTTACTGAACCGGTTAGCTGGCAAATGTGATCGAAATGATCGATTACCGTTTCGAGGGTGACGCCGAAGGTATGCGACTGAAAAGGTACCCGTTGGGTAAGGCCGGGTTTAAGCATCCACGCATCCAGACAGCTACCGATAATAGCACCCCGTTCGGCCAGGCGAAGTATCTGTTCGTCGGTGAGTTGACGCTGATGGGGAACAAGCGCCCGGCAGTTATGGTGGCTGGCCCAGATTGACCCTTTATAAAGTGCAAGGGCTTGGTCGAATCCTTCGTCGGTGAGGTGAGTAACGTCTAGAATCATACCCAGGGCATCCATTTCGCGGAGCAGATCGAGTCCCAAGGGTGTGAGTGGGCCACTAAGCCCAGTGCCGGGGGCGTAACGCCCGGTGCTATAGTGAGCTGGTCCAAGAGCACGAAGCCCATACGCATACGCTTTTTCCAGGTACGTTAGCCTGACCAGCGAATCGGCCCCTTCCAGACTTAGTATATACCCCACCGGCTTCTGATTGGTCGGAATAGTTGTATCCAGCCAAAGCGTCATGTGTTCGTCGAGTTGTTGTCGGTTCGTGATTTGGCGCATCCAGCCATCGTCTTCCATGGCCTGATACCAGGCTATTTGTGCCTGTGTCATGGCCCATGCCTGATGGGGCGAATTCCAGCCCGCACCGGGTAAGCCGGTGTTAGTTTCGGCATAGCGGGCAATCTGCGTGGCTACAACCAACCCCACCTGACCTCTTTGCAAATCGGGTAACGACACCACGCCCCGGCTCCGGTCGGGCTTATCGGTCATACCGGCCTCAGAACGACGAATGGTAGGTACGTCGTGCCGATAATCGCGGTTCCATTCAAGGGCGTTCAGCGCCAGATCAAGGTGCATATCGAAAGTGAACATAGGGTGGTGAAAATTCGTCAGTTTTAACAGAAAGAAGGTTTTTAACTATATAATAAACGCTGATAAAGAAGTAAAGATGGTATTTAGGACTTTATTTCTTTACTGTTAAATAGGTAAGTGTACTTTTACGCATAGTTTAATTCTAAGCTTTTGAATAAGGGAATTCTTTAATGAATTAACAGTTTCTTCGCCGCTTGCGCTACGCTCTGGCAAGAGGCTTTTTTTAAATCGGTACGAACGTAACCATTAATCGATGCTTACTCATTGACTATCCAACTCCCCCCCCCTGTACTTTCATGCACGACTCATTATCGTTAACTAATGTTAAAATTGGCGTTGTTGGCCTTGGCTATGTAGGCTTACCGCTGGCCGTTGAGTTCAGTAAGCGATACTCAGTTGTGGGCTTTGATATAAACCAGGAGCGAGTAACCCAGCTGACCAACTTCATAGATATAACGCTGGAAATCACGACTGAGGCACTGATAGCATCCGCCGATAGCCTTACTTTCACGCATCGAGCCCAACATATGGCGAGTTGTACGGTATTCATCATTACCGTCCCTACACCTATTGACTCCTTCAAAAAACCCGATTTAAGCCATCTGCTGAAAGCTTCGGCCACGATTGGTAAGCTACTAAAGAAAGACGATCTGGTAATTTATGAATCAACGGTTTACCCTGGCTGTACCGAAGAAGATTGCGTACCCATATTGAGTAAATACAGTGCTCTTACCTACAACGTTGATTTTTTCTGTGGGTACTCCCCCGAGCGTATCAACCCCGGCGATAAGGAACGGACATTAACCAATATCATCAAAATTACTTCGGGATCTACCCCACAAACAGCCAGTTTTGTCGATCAGCTGTACCGCTCTATCATCAAGGTTGGTACCCATCGTGCCCCGTCAATCAAAGTAGCTGAAGCTGCCAAAGCGATCGAAAATGCGCAAAGGGATATCAATATATCCTTCGTAAACGAGCTGGCATTGATCTTCGATCTGATGGAAATTGACACGAAAGATGTACTCGACGCGGCGGGGACAAAGTGGAACTTCCTGAAATTTAAACCCGGACTAGTGGGTGGGCATTGCATTGGTGTAGATCCTTATTACCTCGTTTATAAAGCGCAAAGCCTTGGTTATCAGCCACAAGTTATCTCGTCAGGCCGATTAGTCAATGATGGTATGGGACAGTTTGTAGCTAAAAAAATCTTAAAACGGCTCATTGCCAATGGCTTGTTGATTCAAACCTGTACCATCTTAATCTTGGGACTGACTTTTAAAGAAAACTGTCCCGATATTCGCAACACAAAGGTTGTCGACATTTATCATGAACTGGAAGATTTCGGCCTGCATGTAGATGTATATGATCCTTGGGCGTCGCAAGAAGAGGTAATGGCTGAGTATGGTATTCGACTTGTGAATAAGCTGGCAAAGAAGGCCTACGATGGGATAATTATTGCCGTATCGCATAGGCAGTTTCTTAATGTGGATATCGGTCAGTTAAGGAAAGATGATTTGTCGATCGTGTTCGATATCAAATCGATTTTCAGTAAAGCACTGGTCGATATTCGATTGTAACGCCTACCATTCTATCCGGTTCGTGCTACATCTATCACTTTTAACTGTTTGCTTCGTACATGAATTCAAAAATCTCACTACAAGCTTGTAGTGAGATTTTTGAATTCATACAATCGAGGTTTTCGAAGGAAAAGTTGAGCATTTGTAGAACGAAACTGTGGTCCTGACGGGAATCGAACCCATATCTAACGTTTAGGAAACGTCTATTCTATCCGTTGAACTACGGGACCAAAAAGAGACCGGTCCGTGGGCGCGGCAAGCGCTTGCGGACCGGTAGAACTGCAAAAATCGTTAAAAAAGATCAATTGCCCAATTCGGTGGGTATTTCTTCGGGAGTTTGATCACCGCCAAGGGTAGCCGATTCAATGAGCGGAACGTCGAGCCAGTTGGGGTAAATCTGAAAATGACGCTGTTTTACCATGTCATAAAGTAACTCACGAAGCTCGTCTATATTCTCTTTGGTCTGTGCCGAAATGAATACGACCTGCTCTGCTTTGCGAGCCAGATAGGTTTGCTTCAGGTACGTTAGGGCTGTTTTCCGACGAGTAGACACCGGAATGACGTCTTCCGATTCGTCGCCGTAAATGGGTGCCCATTCTTCTTTGGGGACAAACGCATCCATCTTATTGAACACCAGCACGATCGGCTTGTCTGCGACGCCTAATTCTGCCATCGTGTTCGTCACTACCTCGATTTGCTCTTCAAATGACGGGTGCGATACGTCGACCACATGGAGCAAAATGTCGGCTTCGCGCACCTCGTCGAGGGTCGATTTGAACGATTCGATCAGCGAAGTAGGCAATTTGCGAATAAACCCAACAGTGTCGGTGAGCAGAAACGGGATATTGCCCAGAACAACCTTGCGTACGGTGGAATCAACAGTGGCGAAGAGTTTGTTTTCCGCGAACACATCGGTCTTGGCCACGGTCCGCATCAATGTTGATTTGCCCACGTTAGTGTACCCCACCAGCGCAACACGAACCAGGCGGTCGCGTTCTTTGCGACGGGTCATACTCTGCTTATCAATCTTATCCAGTTTTTCCTTCAGAAACACGATCCGGTCTTTCACGATCCGACGGTCAGTTTCGAGCTCTTTCTCCCCCGGACCACGCATACCAGCCCCGCCTTTCTGTGAGCTAAGGTGAGTCCACATGCGGGTAAGGCGTGGATAGAGATACTGATATTGAGCCAGTTCAACTTGTACACGTGATTGAGCTGTTTGTGCCCGCATCGAGAAGATATTCAGGATCAGTAGGCTCCGGTCGAGCACTTTCACGTCGGTGAATTCGGCTTCCAGGTTACGTACCTGAGCCGGAGACAGGTCATCATCGAAAATAACCGTGTCAACGGGCTCGGCCAGGATGAAGGTCTTTATCTCTTCCAGTTTGCCCTTGCCAACAAACGTCCTGGTGTCGGGACGTTCCAGTTTCTGGGTAAACGTTTTCTTGGTAACAATACCCGATGTCTCGGCCAGAAAAGCGAGTTCTTTGAGGTATTCTTTCGTCTGTAGAGCCGTTTGCTTTTGCGTGGCAACAGCCACCAAAACGGCGGTTTCAGGGTTTTTATGATTATCGATCATATGGAGTCGGGATTAGTCGGTTAGTAAATAACGATGCGAGTTAGTTTCGGGTTTCAAATTTTTGGTGGTCTGCCTGTTGCTACACCTGCATGAGACGCCAGCGGCCCCGCCGGAATGCCCAGACAGCCATCAACGCCAGTAATGATTCAGAAATAGCGACCGACCAAAATACGCCGGACGGTCCCCAATGTAACACCGTAGCAAGTACATAGGCGAGCGGAATTTCGACGAGCCAAAAGCAGACAATATTGATGAGCATGGGCGTGCGGGTATCGCCTGCTCCGTTCAACGCTTGCGTCAGCACCATGCCATAGGCCATGAACACGTACCCGATACAAAATACTCGTAAGCTCTCAACGCCAATCAGCAGCACCTGAATGTCACGGCTGAACAGACCAACGACGCTCTCGGCATTCAGATACAGCAACGCCCCGACCGGAGTGAGGAAAATGAGGTTGCAGAGTGCCGCCCGCCAGGCAGAGGTTTCGGCCCGGTCGGGTTGGCCCGCGCCCAGATTTTGCCCAACCAGCGTTGCGGCAGCATTGGCCATACCCCAGGAGGGTAAGATGGTGAATACGAAAATTCGGATGGCGATGGTATAACCGGCCACCACATCGCTGCCAAACGTGGAGACGATACGGGTCAGAAATAACCAACTGGCCGACGAGATCAGGAACTGTCCAGTTGCTCCTGCCGCCAAACTCAGTAACGTGCCGATGATGCCAAAATCAGGTCGAAGGGCGCGTATGTTGACTGAGATACGTCCGTTGCGGATAGTAAGCGCATACAATTGATACAATACCCCCATTGACCGACCGGCAGTGGTGGCTACCGCCGAACCCATGACCCCCATCGCGGGAATAGGTCCGAACCCAAAAATAAAGACCGGACACAGCACGATATTGATGCCGTTAGCAAGCCATAATGACCGCATAGCAATGGAGGCGTCTCCCGCACCGCGCAAGGCACCGCTCAAGGTGTGCAGGAGAATGATGGCCGGGGCCGACGCGAAAATGACGCGCGTATAGCCAACACCACTATCGATCAGGTGCTGATCGCCGCCCATCAGCGCAAGCATTTCGCGGGCAAACAACACGCCAGGTATGCCGAGCAGGAGCGCGAAAGCCAGCGAGATAAACAGCACCTGACCCACGGCCTGATTGGCTCCGCCTGTGTTCGATTCGCCGATACGCCGCGACACCAGTGCTGTGGCGGCCGTACTGAGGCCAATGGCAATGGAGTACACCAGGGTTAGCACTGACTCGGTGAGCCCTACGGTTGCTACGGCTTCAGTACTGATTCTGGCTACGAAGAATACGTCGACAATGGCAAATAACGATTCCATCACCATTTCCAGGATCATGGGAACGGATAGAAAGAAGATAGCCCGGTTAATGCTGCCGGACGTGAAATTGGTTTCTGAACCGCGCAACGCAGCCAGAAACAACCTGAAAAATCTGGACATGTGGAAGGAGAAGCCGTAGCCTGATGGGCCACCGATGAATAAAAGACCAGCGTAACTGGTCTGCCGCGTTGAAAACAGAAGAGCGAGGTTGCACTTGGGCAACTACATCTGGCAGAAAGGAAAGCCGGCGTGAGGCTTTAGCGTACGAGAATCATCGGCATTGGCAACCGCAGAACGCGGTTAAATTAGATAGCAAAATTACTGTAATAAGTTTAGAAAAGCCAAAAGCGGGTAAGTTAACGGTTAAAAGTAGGCTGGCTCATTGGGTAAACGCCTGTTTCTGGTTAGAAACCTTTGATCCTTGATGCTGTTTTGAAAGGCATGGGACAACCGATTTTTCTCGCTGATATCGCCGATTTTTTACAAACCGAGTTCACCACAGTCCAATATCCAGACACGGAAGCCGGAGGCGTTTTTAAGTCGTCAGATCGCTCGGTTCAACGCATCGGACTGGCCCTTGAGCCTTGGGTAGACATTGCTGGATGGGTACGTTCCGAACGGTTGGATGCACTTTGGCTACATCGCCCCTGGCAACTTGACCTAGATAGCCTTCCATCTGATGTTGGCGTGCTGATGCATCATTTACCATTCGATGAACACCTGACAACTGGCTACAACAAGCATCTGGCCGCCATATTAAGCCTAAAGTCGCTGGAGGAGCTTGGCTATAAACAAGCCGTGGATGATTCCGGAAACACGTTTCCAAAGCGACCCATCGGTATGATTGGTAACGTACCCGCACAGACCGATGAAGCGTGGCTTGATCAGATCGCGCAGGAATTTGGAGGCTACGAACGCGCTGAACCAGGTCAGGTACTTTCCCATTCGCGTGTGGCGGTTGTGGGAGCCATGAACCCGGCGTTAGTCTATGAGGCACATGAACGGGGTGTTAGCTTATACCTGACCGGCGAATATCGAAAAGGGACGCAGAAGGCCGTGGATGAAACAGGTATATCCGTTATAGCTATTGGGCACCGCCGTACTGAGGAATGGGGAGTAAGGGCATTAGCTAAAGTCCTGAAAGATCGCTGGTCAGAATTACAGATAATCACCAGGTAAATTACCTCGCCGTTTTCTTGACCAGACCGTTAATCATTTCGGAAAAATAGGCACTGTTTTGGGGGCCGAACCAGTTCATGACACGGGTTTCGTAGGCGTCTTTTCCGTAATAAGCATCTGGTGTGATGTAGCCGATGTACCCACCGTTAAAACTGGTTACCATCAGGTTTAGCCCCTGTCTGTAGGCCGACAGAGTGAGGGGAGGTAACAATTCACCCGAAAAATCGCAGGGGGTGCCCACCAGAACGGCCGGGCCAATACGCAGCGCTTTCAGATCGGATGGGTAATCACCATACACGGTATGAAACAGCCAGGGCCGGATTCGCCAGTCGCCAATAACACGGGGGGCGGGGTCGCGCAGGGTAAGGGGTAAGGTGAGTAAACTGAGTGTGCTGTCGGTCTGGGCCGGCAAGCGACTTAGTTCGGGCTTCAGCCGGGCCAGCACATCGGCGGCGTATTTATTGACTACCGGAAAATCTTTTCCCGTGGGTGGTCCGTTTGGTCCCATACTGCCCACAGCACCTGCCAACGCCAGGGCAAAGCCTCCCGTTTCCTGTTCAATCCCATCGACAACCCGGCCGGGCCAGTCGCGCGAGAGATATTGGTAGCTGAAAATATTGATCAGGGTAGCGTGTGCCGGGTACGTAAGAAGGGTGGCGGTTTTTCCATCGGTCCGCTTAAGTTGCAACAACCTGAAAAATGGGTCAACGGGTTTGGTGCGATCGAGGCGATTGTATACAAACTCGGGTGCGTTGACCTGTCCGTAGCCCACTGTGGTAGGTTGCAGATCTGTCTTGGCTTTCAGCAACGCGGCCAGTATGGTATTCGTGATATGATCGACAACGCGCTGATCGTAGCTTCCCGAAAATAAATTGCCGACCAGCCCCGGAGCCCAGCCACCCAAACTGCTGTGACTGTGTGTGGCGCCGAAATACACCGATTCCCAGGTCAATCCAATTTCGGGCAGGCGTTTTCGTAATTGCTCGCTGACAGTGGGTGGCGTAATGAGCAGGTCAGAGGCAACCAGCGCGATAGGTCCATTCCCATTGTCGAAAACAAGGGCACGTACCCAGACAGAATCGCTAACGGTAGTCCAGTGTTTGCCGCGCCGGACGCCGTAGCCTCCCGTTGGTGTGGTAAAGGCAGGGGTTAGGTTTGCTTTAGCCCAGCCCACGCGAAGTGCCGTTTTGGGCGTAGGAGGGCCGGTTAACGCTGTTAAGCGCGCGTTGGTTTGCGCATAAAATTCGGTTTGCCTGTAAGGCGTGTGATCATTGGGTGACAGACTGATGGCCAGCAAGAGCAGAACGAACACCAACAGACCCAATAAAACCCGGAGCAGAATACGCAGAAATTTCATGGGGCAAAGGTAAGGGTGTCTCCGAGAAACATTTTTGCCCATTTTAGGGGTTACCCATACGTTACTAATAACACAAAATTTGGCTCAAGGCTTAGTTATACGCTCAACCGGTTCCTGGTACGACGTCCGTAATTCGGACGGACATATTTTCCGCGCCCGATTAAAGGGGAAATTCAAAATAAAAGATCTGAAGGTAACCAACCCCATTGCGGTGGGCGACCGGGTCCAGTTTGAGGTAGAAGATGAAATCGAAAACACGGCAGTGATCTTCGATATCGCTCCCCGCGAAAACTATATCATTCGCCAGTCGGTCCACAAAACGGCGCACGGGCATATCCTGGCGGCTAATCTCGATCAGGCGGTATTGTTGGCTACATTGACCTTACCCCGCACGTCGCTTGGCTTCATTGACCGTTTTTTGGTGGCTGCCGAGTCGTTTCGGATTCCGACCACGGTGGTGTTCAACAAAGCCGATATTCTGAACGAGGAAGGGCTGGCTTTCCAGCGTGAACTTCAGGATATGTATGAACAGATCGGTTACCAGACCATGGCAACTTCGGCCATCGACGGCGATGGGGTTGAGGCGTTTAGGCAATTGCTAAGTGGAAAAATCACGTTGCTTTCTGGTCATTCCGGCGTGGGTAAATCAACGCTTGTTAATGCCATTGCGCCATCGCTCGATCTGCGTACCAATGAGGTGTCGACTTTTGCCAATAAAGGCGTGCACACCACCACATTTGCCGAGATGTTTGAGCTGACCCCAGGCACGTTCATCATCGATACCCCGGGCATCAAAGAGCTTGGTTTGGTCGAAACGTCGAAAGAAGAGATCGCGCATTATTTTCCTGAAATGCGCAACCGCCTGAACCAATGTCGCTTTCATAACTGCCTGCATGTTAACGAACCGGGCTGTGCTGTTAAAGAAGCTGTCATTGAAGGAGATATTGCCGAAAGCCGCTACAATAGCTATCTGAGCATGGTTAGCGGAGAGGATAACCGGCGTTGAAAAATGGGATTCTCTGGCAGACTCCAGGCGTTGGCTATTGGATACCAGAATAAAAACTTCGTTAGTTTTGCGGATGAAAAAGCCATTTTTCCTCCTCATAATCCTATTCTGGTGCCGAATAGGTGCGGCTCAGACCCCACAGATTCAGCGGGTTGACCCCACAAACTGGTGGGTAGGCATGAAAAACCCGAATCTGCAACTGCTGGTCTACGGGCCCAATGCCGGCACAATGACTTACTCCATCAAATATCCGGGGGTGAAACTGGTGAAAAGTCATAAAGTTGAGAACAAGAATTACGCGTTTCTCGATCTGACTATCGCTGCATCGACTAAAGCAGGTACATTACAGATCGTTGGGCGGAGTGGAGATCAAACCATTACCCGCGCTTACCAACTGAAAAGCCGTGATTCGCAACCGAAAGGGCAGGGGCTTACGTCTGCCGATTTTATTTACCTGCTCATGCCCGACCGCTTCAGCGGTGCCGATCCGGCCAACGATAAATTTGCCGATATGGCCGATAAAGACGCCGACCGAAACAGACCGTTTCTGCGGCATGGTGGTGATTTGAAAGGCGTCGGTAACCACCTCGATTACCTGAAAGAGCTGGGTGTTACGGCGCTCTGGATGACGCCCGTGGTTGAAAACAATCAGCCACAAACCAACGAAGGGGGCGCTATGCGGTCGGCTTACCACGGTTACGGTTTCACCGATCATTACACCGTGGATAAACGGCTGGGTACGAATGAAGAATACAAGGCGCTGAACCGGAAATTGCACGATATGGGCATGCGGGTGGTGCAGGATGCGGTGTATAACCACGTAGGCATCAATCACTGGTTTCTGAAAGATATTCCCTCGAAAGACTGGCTGCATCAATGGCCAACCTACACCAACACGTCCTACAAATACCAGCCAGTTACAGACCCGCATTCGTCGGCGACAGACCGTAAAGTGACACTTGATGGCTGGTTCGTACCCTTCCTGCCCGACCTGAATCAGAGCAACCCGTTTGTGGCAAACTATCTGATTCAAAACGCCATCTGGAGTACAGAAGAGTTTGCGGTAGATGCCTGGCGGATCGATACGTACATGTATAATGATCAGCCGTTCATGAATCGCTGTAACGCTGCTCTGCAAGCCGAATACCCGAAGATGTACACCTTCGGCGAATCGTGGGTCAATAACAGCGTTGATCAGGCGTACTACACCAGGAACAAGATCAACTTCCCATTCAAATCAAACCAGACGGGCGGGCTTGATTTTGTGTTGTACTCAGCCATCAATGCGGCGCTGAACGAAGGCGAAGGCTGGGATAGCGGTGCCAATCGGGTGCAGCAGGCGCTGGCGCAGGATGCTGTGTATGAAGACCCGATGAAGCTGGTGACTTTCCTCGATAATCACGATACCGACCGGTTTTTGTCGGTGGTGAAAGAAGATGTCAACAATTACAAAATGGGGATCACCTGGCTGCTGACCACACGCGGCATTCCGCACCTGTACTACGGCACCGAAATCCTGATGAAGAATTTCAAGAACCCATCCGATGCCGAGGTACGCCGCGATTTTCCCGGCGGTTTTGACGGTGATAAAGAAAACAAGTTTACGGCATCGGGGCGTAATAAAGCCGAGAATGATGCCTTTACGTTCGTAAAAACACTGGCTAACTATCGGAAAAATACGCCCGCTCTCCATTCGGGCAAACTGATGCAGTACCTGCCACAAAACGGGACCTACGTGTATTTCCGCTATAACGATAAGGCAACCGTGATGATAGCTACCAACCAGACTGATAAGCCTGTAGCGCTGGACATGGCTCGCTTTAGCGAACGTACCCAAGGTTTTAACAGCGCTAAAAATGTGCTGACGGGAGAAGTAACTCAGAACCTGAAGACAGTTCAGTTACCCGCCAAAACGGCGCTGGTGCTGGAGTTGATGCGCTAGTTATACCGGGTTTCAACCGGTGCAATGGATGCTTCGCTATGTCACGTTTAGTGCTTAAGGTAAAGTTTAGTCTGACAGCGCATTCCGCATCCCTTGCGCCGGGTAAAGCCCGGTGTAACTATGAACTAGTGTACCTTTGCAAATCAATTTAGCCTTGTCTAATGCGCTTTATTCGTCCTCTATTACTGGTTACACTCATCGTTCTTTCAACCGGTTCGTTTGCTCAATCGCTTAAAACACTGATTGTTACAGCCCATCCTGACGATGAGACTATGTTTCCCGTTACGGTCTTCAAACTGGTGCGTGAACTGGGCGGGTCAGCCGATCTGGCGCTGGTTACCGACGCGTCGGGAGGTTTTAACGGAATGGTGGCCTCTAAATATTACGGGATCAACCTGCTCGATTCGGCGATGGGAAGGCGTGTATTACCGGCCATTCGCAAGAAAGAACTGATGAAAGCGGGCGAAATCATGGGTATCACCAATTTCTTCTTTTTCGATCAGGTCGATGACCGGTTCTCGACAGACCCGTCTCCTTATCTGGGTGGCCGCCGCTGGAATACTGAACTGGTTGACCGGCAACTCGACGAGGTGTTAAGTAAAGGACGCTATGATCTGGTTATCTGTTTAGTGCCCTCTGCCGAGCAACATGCTCACCACAAAGCCACCACGGTGCTGGCACTCAGAGCTGTAGCGCGGTTGTCGGGCAAAAAGCCGATTATATTAGGAGGGCGTACTATCAGCCGGGCCACTACCTTCTCGTTTAGTGAATTGCCTGGTTACCCGGAAACAAAAGTGCTGCCCGCCGCTCCCGTCTATGAAGTCGATGTGTCGCATACCTTTGGCGAAGGCGGCAAACACAGTTACCAGATTGTGGCCGACTGGGTGAAAGCTGAACACAAATCTCAATCGGGCGATATGAACGTAGCCATGCACCGGGGCGATGTGGAAGTGTTTTACTATTTTTCTCAAAATGGCCCCGGCGGCCTTGAAACCATCAAAAAACTGTTCACCGCATTAAAGGCGAGTGGGTATTAAATAGGTTCAATGTTTAAGGTCTAACGTATAACGTTCAATGTTGCGCTGCTCTGTCTAAATTATAGCCGTGCAACGCAACATTGAACGTTAGACCTTGAACGTTGAACCCGAATTTTATGATCAAAGCATTCCTTTTTGACCTCGACGGGGTTCTGGTCGATACGGCCGTGTTTCATTATCAGGCTTGGCGGCGGATGGCTAATTCGCTGGGGTTTGATTTTACCCATGAATTCAACGAGACGCTGAAAGGTGTGAGTCGGATGGATTCGCTCGACCGAATTCTGGCCCTTGGTGGCGTAACGTTGCCCGATGAGCGGAAGCTGGAACTGGCCGCTCAAAAGAACGATTGGTACCTCGAATTGGTCAATCAAATGACACCAGCCGATATTCTGCCCGGTGTCAACGCGTTTTTGGCGCAGATTAAACAGGCTGGCGAGCAGGGGCATCCGATCAAGATTGCGTTGGGCTCCGTCTCGAAAAATGCCCCGCTGATTCTGGAACGTGTTGGTTTATCCCATATTTTCGACGCCATCATCGATGGATCAAAAATCACGAATAGCAAACCCCACCCGGAAGTTTTCCTGAAAGGAGCGGACGAACTGAACGTGACGCCCGAGGAGTGCATCGTGTTTGAAGATGCCGTTGCCGGGGTTGAAGCCGCCAAGCGGGGCCATATGTTCGCGCTCGGTATTGGCTCGCCCGACGTACTCACCGAAGCCGATCTGGTTGTGCCCTCGCTCGAACACATCACCGTCTCAGAACTCCTGGCCGCAGTAGAACGTACCCGGGGCTTGGGGTATTAAATTTGTTCAAAGTTCAAGCGGCCCGCTGCCGCGGGTCTAATGTTTAATGAGCGTCGCGAAGTGTTCCGTCCGTTCATTAGTCGACAAACTTTAGACATTAAACCTTGAACTTTAAACCCTTCTCTAACCTATCATGAAACAGTACCTTACCAACGATGCGTGGTGTGTAGTCGAAGAAGGCTTCCACCCGGAGTTTAATGAAGTGACCGAAAGCCTGATGTCACTGGGCAATGGCAGGCTGGGTGGCCGGGGTAACTTCGAAGAGAAGTACACCGGCAAAACGCTACCTGGCAATTACGTGGCGGGGGTTTACTATCCCGACAAAACCCGCGTAGGCTGGTGGAAAAATGGCTATCCCGAATACTTCGCTAAAGTGCTCAACGCCGCCAACTGGATTGGTATCGACGTTGATATCGAATACGAATCGCTCGATCTGAATACCTGCGAGGTACGTGATTTCCGGCGGGTGCTGAATATGCAGGAGGGTTACCTCGAACGGCAGTTCGTGGCCCGGCTGAAGAGCGGCAAAGAGTTGAAAATCAGTTCTAAACGTTTCTGCTCGATTGTCGACGATGAAGCTGGGGCTATTCGATACAGTATTACGCCACTGAATTTCGACGCCAAAATTACGATTACCCCTTACGTCGATGGCGCTATTCGGAATAAAGACGCCAACTACGACGAAACATTCTGGGATGAGGTGCGGAAAGAAACGGCCTACGGCGAAGCGTTTATTGAGCTACGTACCCGGAAAACCGGCTTTCATGTTGTGACTGGAATGTGTGTCGAAGTAGAGCAGAATGGCGCTCGTCTCGATTACCAGTCCCAGCCCATCAAGTACGAAAAATACGTGGCCAACCGAATCTCGCTTGATTGTCGGGAGGGGCAGGAAACGGTCATTTATAAATACGCCGTTAATCTGTCGTCGCTGAATTATGACCCTGATGAGTTGCTTAAAGAAGCCCATCAGTACATGCAGCGAATCACGCGCAAAGGCTTCGACAAAATGCTGTTCGAGCAACAGCAGGCCTGGGCCGATAAGTGGAAAATGAACGACATCATTATTGATGGCGACATTGCCGCGCAACAGGGCATTCGGTTCAATATCTTCCAGCTTAATCAAACGTATACCGGTGAAGATGAGCGACTAAACATTGGGCCCAAAGGGTTTACTGGTGAAAAATATGGCGGGTCTACCTATTGGGATACCGAGGCCTATTGCCTGCCGTTCTACCTGGCTACGGCCGATCAGAAGGTGGCGCGCAACCTGCTGGTATACCGCTACAAGCACCTAGAAAAAGCCATTGAAAATGCGCAAAAGCTGGGCTTTCGGGCCGGGGCGGCGCTATACCCGATGGTGACTATGAACGGCGAAGAGTGCCATAACGAATGGGAAATTACCTTCGAGGAAATTCACCGGAATGGCGCCATCGCCTACGCTATTTACGATTATGTTCGGTATACCGGCGACGAAACGTACCTGGTCGAATACGGGCTGGAGGTACTGGTAGCCATTAGCCGGTTCTGGAGTCAGCGCGTCAACTGGTCGGAGGCTAAACAGCAGTATGTGATGCTGGGTGTGACCGGGCCAAATGAATACGAGAACAACGTAAATAATAACTGGTACACCAACTACATTGCCGCCTGGACCTTGCGTTACACCATGGAGGCCGTTGAGACGGTGAAGCGCCTTAACCCCGACGCCTACACGGAACTGGCCGACCGAATCCACTTCCGCGAGGAAAAAGAGATCGCCAAAGCCAAACACATCGTCGACAACATCCATTACCCGTTCGACGAAACGAGGCAGGTGTTTCTGCAACAAAGCGATTTCCTCGATAAAGAAATCATGCCGGTCGATGACATCCCGAAGGGCCAGCGACCACTGAACCAAAACTGGTCGTGGGACCGGATTCTACGGTCGTGCTTCATCAAACAGGCCGATGTATTGCAGGGGTTATACTTCTTTGAAGATGAATTTGATATCGACACCCTGAAACGGAACTTTGATTTTTATGAGCCAATGACCGTTCATGAATCGTCGCTGTCGCCCTGTGTGCATAGCATTCAGGCGTCGAAGCTGGGTATGAAAGAGAAGGCCTACGAAATGTATCTCCGTACCGCCCGCCTCGACCTCGACGATTACAACAACGACACCGAAGACGGTTGCCATATCACCAGCATGGCCGGTACCTGGCTGGCCGTAGTGAAGGGCTTTGGCGGTATGCGCGTTGAAAAAGACCAACTGCTTCTGGCACCCTACTGCCCCGATGGCTGGACATCATTCGCGTTCAAAATCCGTTTCCGCGGTGCTTTGCTTCAGGTAACGACCACCCAACAGCAGGTGACCATCGAAAACTTTTCGGCACAGGCCGTTACGCTATCTATCTACGGTGACGTGGTGAAGGTGGATGGAAATATGAAGCAGCACGTATCGGTATCAGTCTCTTAGCTTTTTATAACTAACGCATGAATATCGCCGTTTGGCACAATCTTCCCAGTGGTGGAGCTAGTCGCGCCCTGCATCAGCACATCAAAGGTCTTGCTGAGCGGGGACATCAGATTACGGTATACACTACGTCGATGGCCGACAGCGTTTATCTGGACGTTGATCAGTATGCGGGTGCGGCAAAGATTGTACCGCTCAATATGACGCTCCGCATCCGGCATCAGTACCGCGATCAGGTACGTTCGCTGGAGTTATTGCCTGATACGCAGATTGAGTGGATGCTGGAAGCCTGCCGCCAATCGGGCGAACAGATCAGGGCGGGGGGGCACGACGTATTGTTTGCCAACTCGTGTCAGTATTTCATGATGCCGTACATCGGCCGGTTTGTCGATTTGCCTAAAGTGCTTTATCTGGGCGAACCAAACCGGTCGTTGTTCGAGGCTTTTCCCACACAGCGATGGGCTGCTTTGCCACCGGCATCGGGTCGGTGGCGCGAGGCGAGTTACCGCAAAGCGTTTTGGGACGATATCTTCGAACAGCGTAAAGCGCGGGTACGTGTTCGCGAAGAAATTGCCAATTATCACTCGTTCGACAAGGTGTTACTGAACTCCTATTTCAGCAACGAAAGTGTGGTGAAGGCTTATGGCGGTGGTGGCGATGTGTGTTACCTGGGTATCGATACCGATTTGTTTCCCTTTCTAAACATATCCAGGAAACCCTTCGTGATGGGGCTTGGCGCTTTCTTCCCGCACAAACGACCCGACACCGCCATACGTACGCTTGCTCAGTTTCCGGCCGGTCAGCGCCCGCCGCTAGTGTGGGTGGGCAACATGGGCAATCAGGACTATGTGGCTGACATGAAACGTCTCGCCACCGAACTCGGGGTTGATTTTCAGCCCCATGAACGGGTATCGCAAGCCGAATTGATCGAGCTTCTTAATACAGCTACTTGTCTGCTTTATACGTCTGAACTAGAGCCGTTTGGCTTTGCTCCTCTAGAGGCAAACGCGTGCGGATTACCCGTAGTAGCGGTTGCCGAAGGCGGTATTCGGGAGACAGTAATCGACGAAAAAAACGGATTACTGGCCCCCCGAGACCCTGTTCAGCTTGCAGCAGCGGTAAATCGGCTATTGACCGACCCGGCACTTCATCAGCGCCTGTCGGTGCAGGGGCGTAGCTGGGTAGCCGGTCAGTGGAGCACCAAACTGGCGATTGACCGGCTGGAGAAAGCGTTGATAGATTCGATGAATCGGGCTTAAAAATCGCTGGTGCTGTGCGTTGTGGATACTACCCGTTTCCAGTCGGGGTGGCGCTTTATGTAGGCGGCTACAAAGGGGCAAAGCGGCACGATTTTCAGATTGTGCGCTTCCGCGTATTCCAGCACCTGTTTCACGAGTGAAGAACCTACTCCCCGTCCTTCCAGTGCCGGATCTACCTCAGTGTGTGCCAGGGCCAGGGTCTGCTCGTCGGGCTTAAAGTAAGTTACGATAGAGAGCGTGTCGTCAATCCGGAGTTCAAACTGGCGTTTATCAGTGTTGTGTGTAACGGTTGGTTGAGCAGGTGTCATAGGTTTTTCATATTATTACTTCACTTCCGTGTCAAAAGCGCCGGTGAGTATTTGCCCGTTACGCTTTACCTGAACCCAAATGCGGTAATTACCCGCTTTGGGGAATGCGTACGGAAATGTCACCATGTTATTGGTTGTCTGTGTATGGTTCATCCCTGCCATTTCGGGGGCTAGTACAGCGTACTGCGCCGAAGCGGGTTGTGTTTTCAGGTTGCTCAGGTACGTGTCGATACTGTCGCGGAAACGGGCACCGTTCAGCCTGGGCACCGTTCTTGACGTGTCGGCAATCCGGTTCACCAGCATTGATTCTGAAGCCATTGAATAAGTACCTACCGGATGCAGATGAATATAAACGGACCCGTCGGAACGAAGAATAGCGGCATGACCACTCATGCCAAGGTAAGGTTCTAGTTTAGTGGCTTTTCCCGCCGGATCAGCTACTGCAAACTTTAGCGTATAAAGCTGACCCGTCTCCAGTACGGTTGATGGCTTATCGGTCCAGATCATGGTTGAGCCATCGGAGAGGCGGGTGCTTGCTCCGGGTATACCACAGGCAGCCATATCTTTATCCAGGCTTAACGTACCTGGATTGGCTTGTTTTTCGCCCAATGGCTGCGTGATCAGGTAACTGTCGTCGGGGTCGAGCGTACGGCGCGCAGCCACCTCGGCCGATACTTTCAGCGATGGAATATCAACGGTATCGGTTAGGGTTTCGGCGTAGCCCGAGCGGTATACAACATCGGTATAGATCAGGTACCGACCGCCGGGCAGGTTGGGCAACTTGGTCTGAAAATGTAGTGAATCACGACGGGTAGGGTGGAGGTGCGCAAACGCATCCAGACCCGGTAGCCTGACCATGAACGTGTGCATAAGCTTGCCGTGATCGGGTACCATCAGGTCGAAATCACGCCGACGTCGCCAGTTGTTGGCAAAGCCTGTTGTGTCGGGGCGCATCGTCAGCACTACCTGCCCATCTGCTGGTGTAGCACTGCTGATAAGGGGCGGTGCTTTATACAGTTGATAGGTGCGGTACTCATCGGCCCAACTGTTCCACCACATCCGTCCGCCCGTGAGAATCAGGATCAAACACACTGCGCCTACACCCATGCCTACCATTCGCTTCCGCTGAAACGACTTGCTTTTGGCCGCTCCCGGCACCCAAATGCCGTCGGCATTGCTGGCACCAATAATAGTAATCATCATCGCCAACAGGAGTAAACACATCACCGCCAGTCCGGCACCGGTGCCTGCGGGCATTTCGCGGGTAGCTGTTGACGTTGCCAGCACAGGTACAACCACATCGACCTTGCCATCAGCGCCTTCGAGGGTCAGTTGGATACTGGTTGAGCCCGATTCCATCAGCCAGATGGCTCCTTCAAAACGGTTGTTGCCGATATTGGTTAACGGGTCGGCTTCGGGCGCTCCTTCGTCGCCTTCAAAAAAATAAACCGGCCGTCCCTGAATACGGCTGGGGTTGCCTTTTTCGACATATACCGTAACGAGTGCTGTTCCTGGAACAACATCGGGTGGTTGTACGCTCACTAGAAGTTGGTATTTCCCGACCTGCTTCTGTACGATGACCCCCGAACTGCCAATATGGGCAACGGCCAGAAATGAATGGGCACAGAAAAGTAGAAAGAATAAGCTGCTACGGACGAAGTTCATAAAGGTGTTTTTTACGGCCAATGATTGGCGACCGGTCTCGAGTAGTTAGCGAACAACGCGCTTCATCCAATTCCCCCATAGCAAACCAATCCGTGCCGATACCATCGCAATCAAGAGTGCTTTGCCGAACTCGAGCGCAAAAGCAGACGCAGACTGCTTGTACCAGGGGCCAAACTTAAAGCGGTATTCCCAGTTGGGGTCGCTGCCGTAACTCCACGAATCGCTCATGAAAAACCAGTTTCGGGCTAATGGCGACTCATGCAAAAAACCGCCGAATGGCCACTGAACGGCAAGGAAAACGACCAGAAAAATAGCCCCGGCCAGTGCTGCCAATAACCAGTCGTTGAGCGGTTTTACCGTTCTTCCTACCGAGAATCGATTCATCAGCCGATCGAGCGCATAGCCGGGAACAACCAGCAAGAGCGGAAAAATAAACGCCTGGTAATGTGTAATCGGATTGGCCACCGGGCCCAGTTTAGGCGTGGCCGAAAAAAGGGGAAGCACCCAGCTGGGCAGTGCAATAGCCAGCATATAAATGGCTGTTACAGCTGTAATTGGGTACCGAAACGCGGCATCGTTTACACCCGCCCGGCCAATAGCCAGTAACAGAAAGGGAAAGGCAATGGCTGCGGTGACATAATAGGAGGAATGATGCGATTCGTAACGACCCATATTTTCGGATAACAACACGAACAACACACTGAGTATAAAGGCACTCGACAGAATAAATAGTAACCGAATGCGGGCGGCCTGTTGTGGGTTGGCCTGAGTAACCGCCTGGTTCTGTAGCGACAGTACGGCCACAATAGCGCCAAACTGAACCATCATCATGCCCACCAGCAGAATGGTGTGTGGTGGGGTCAATATTTGGACATCAAGGCCATAGGTGTTGTGCCACCAATCATCGAACGGGGCCGAAGTAAGCATGGCCAGGGCACCCCAAACGCAGTACATAGCGCCTAAGGAACCATAGAAAATACCCCAGAATTTAACGGACCTGGCGCGGTCGGGGTGATTTTTGCGGAGAGTAATCGAAAGGATCTGATAGCCCGAAAATAGACCGGATACCAGGGCACCTACGTACATAACTACGTGAGGTGCCGAAAACAACCCATCGCGGCCAATGCTCATATGCCACATAATGTCCCAAAGCAGCCCCATAATGATGCAGAAGGAGGCAAAGACAACGGCGTATGCATAAGTGGGTAAACCCAGCCGCCAGTCGGTGGTGCGGGGTTGGGCAAGCGGGTAGGTAGAGGAGGAAGGCAGTGCTGATTGCATAGCGTCGGGAAGCTTGAGAAGCAATATCCCAAAGATGCAAAAAGTTACCGGTCAGTTGCTCTGTAAATTCGCTAAATGGTCGATCGAAGGGCCTGATTTTACTTGAACCAGAATCCCTTCGCAATCAGATAGGGAATCAGTAGCCACAGTAGGCCTTTGATGAGGAAGAATAGAAACCCGGCCCAACCCATTCGTTTGAGCCACCTGCTGAACTTGCCTTTAGTAGATTCTTCCACGTTTGATACAACGGGTAAAGTAGAGAAATGCAATCTGACCCGGTGAGATTAGGCTGGGTAGATTCAACAGATGAACAGGCTAGAGACCGATAAAAATCCTGTCCTTAGCCTGAATGTCAACCAACTACTAGGTTTTCTGCTTCTTTTTCTTGGCCGCTGGAAACAGAATGTTGTTCAGTATCAGGCGGTAGCCGGCCGAATTGGGGTGTAGATTCAGGTCGGTCGGTTCTTCACCGATTTCATGGCGGTAATCTTCGGGGTCATGACCACCATAGAAGGTGAAGAAGCCCTTTCCGTAGGGCGCGTGGATGTAACGAGCTTCTCCCGCTGCCCGATTCTCGGCCAGAATATCGACCTGTGGCTTAATGTATGCTTTCTTGAACGCAGTTGTTTGCCCCATAAACCCTTTGATGGTCCCCTGATGGTTTTGCGTTAGCATGGTGGGAATCGGATTCCATTTGGCCGAAAACTGAAAGAGCGTGAAGTAATCGTTATGCTCGGCTAATCCGCGTTCTTCGGGTTGGTTATCAATCGTAGAGAACTCGATCATGTACGGATTAGTGTACACTTTGAAGTCTTTGAAGGCCATTGTCTGGCTGAAGTCGAGTTTATTGTTGCAATTCGGGTCGGCCGGGTCACCGTCGTAAAACGCGTCGACCATATCGGTGTTTTGAGCCGCGAGCGCAATGTCGTAGGTATCGGTGGCATTGCACATAGCAAACATATAGCCCCCACCCAGGGCGAAATCGCGAATTTTCTTGACTACGGCCAGTTTCATTTCGGGCACTTTACTAAAACCGAATTTCTGGGTGATTACCTCCGCTTCCCGCCGTTGCGCCACATACCACGGTTGATCTTTCATGTGAAAAAACTTCCCGAACTGACCCGTAAAGTCTTCGTGGTGTAGGTGCAGCCAGTCGTACTCGGGCAGTTTACTATTCAACACCTCTTCGTCGAAGACAACATCGTACGGAATTTCGGCGTAGGTCATCACCATGGTCACCGCATCATCCCAGGGTTGCTTGGTTTTGGGTGAATAGACCGCCACTTTAGGTGCTTTTTGCAGCTTCACGGCATCCATGTTCGCATTTGGCGACGCAATTTCAGCCAGAATGTTCGCGGCATCTGCATCTGAAATGATTTCATACGTCACTCCTCGAATCAGCATTTCGTTGGTAAACGAGGCCGATTGCGGGAGCAGAAAAGCACCACCCCGGTAGTTCAGCAGCCAGTCGATCTCGGTATCATGTGTTTTCAGCACCCAGAAAGCAATACCGTAGGCCTTCAGGTGGTTTTTCTGGGCGTCGTCCATTGGCACCAGAATTTTGGAAGCCAACGCCGAGGAGACTATGCCGGGGAGGGTCAGCAGAAATAGGATAAGCGGTAACAGCAGGCGTTTCATTGGCGTTTTGTCGAGTGCGTCAGGTTGTAGCTTTGTAACGAAGATACGTAGATAATTAGTCGTTCTTTCACGCTGTCCGTCATCATGAACATCATAGAAAATATTCGGGAGGGGATTCGCTCTATTTTGAGTAATCGCCTCCGCACCATTCTTACTGCGCTCATTATTGCCATTGGTATCACGTCGCTTGTGGGTACGTTAACGGCAATCGACGGTATTCAGGCCTCGCTGAACAGCAGTTTTGAAGGGTTGGGAGCCAACACATTCAGCGTGGTTGCCCGGCAGGAAGTTCGTCGGTTTGGCGGACGGGTTATTCAGAAAGACAAACCCATCTACTATCACGACGCCCTTTCTTTCCGTCGTCGCTACAAATACGGGGCCACTATTGCGCTGTCGGCGGCTGTTACGGGGGCAGGGCAGGTGAAATATGGCTCTATAAAGACCAACCCGAACGTGCAGGTGATCGGTATCGACGATGCTTACCTGACCGTAAAAAACTATAAAGTATCGTTGGGCCGAACCATCAACGCCAATGACCTGAACAACTCGCTCAACGTGGCGCTTATTGGCAACGAACTGGCTACTACCTTATTTAAAGGGAAGATTAATCCCGTCAATCAGGTAGTGCGGGTACTGGGGGGGCAGTTCCGTGTGGTAGGAGTATTGGAGAAAAAAGGGTCTCTCACTGGTGGTGGTGACGACCGTGTCCTGCTTATTCCACTCGAAAATGCGCGGCAACTGGCTGGTACTCGTCAATTAACATTCGACATCACGGCGTCGGTGACTGAAATCGGTGATCAGGATATGGCTGTTGGTGAAGCCACCGGCCTGATGCGTCAGATTCGGCAGGACCGGCTGGGACAACCCGACTCGTTCGAAATAGAGCGGGCCGACGCGCTGGTGCAGGATATCGAAGAAACAACGAATTATCTCCGTTGGGGTGGATTTGGTATTGGTGCCATCACCCTACTTGGCGCTGCCATTGCGCTGATGAATATCATGCTGGTGTCGGTAACCGAACGTACCCGGGAGATCGGCATCCGCAAGTCGCTGGGCGCTACCCCCACACTAATTAGGCAACAGTTTCTGATTGAGGCTATTGTGATTTGTATCCTGGGTGGATTAGGCGGAATCATTATGAGTCTGGCTATTGGTAATCTGATTGCCATGGGAGTAAGCAGCGGCGCCGGAAAATTTGTTGTACCCTGGCTCTGGATGGGTATGGGGCTGGTTGTCTGTGTGGCCGTTGGCCTCTTCTCTGGTATTTACCCCGCCGTTCGCGCCTCAAAGCTAGACCCTATCGACGCACTCCGTTACGAATAACCAATTGTCGGGTGCAACCAACGACTTAGCTGGCAAGGTCTCGTTTTGATTTCTTGACATATTCGAGCTTGCATTAATAATATAAGTGGGTTATTGTGTATGAGTAAATGTACTCGTGAGCAATAACCCACTTTGCATTATTACCGAAAGCTGTATGATTAATCAGTTAGCTAAGTAATTAATAGGCACAAATTGTAGGTAAACTGGTTTCGTCTGATTTATTTTGGAATTGTTAACTGTTTTCCAGTTTCACCAATTTGCAAAATAATCTATGTTAAAATGTTACAAACTTGACAGATTTGTTCTGTCTGTAATCGTACTGTTAGTTTTTTCTGTGGGCAGTGTTTTTGCTCAATATGCTATTAAAGGGACTGTTAAAGATGATAAGCAGGAGCCACTCATTGGGGTAACTGTTGTTATTGTTGGCACTACGAATGGCGTATCCACCGATGTGTCAGGGAACTACTCATTAAAAGTTGCTGACGGAGCGTATAAGGTTAGCTATTCGTTCGTTGGCTTTGGTACCGTGACCAAAGATGTTAAGGTAAGCGGTAATGAAGTGGTCATGGATGTGCAAATGGAGCCATCGTCTGCGGTATTATCAGAGGTTGTGGTAGTAGGTAGCCGTGCCTCGCAACGATCTGTTGTCGATTCGCCCCTGCCCGTTGATATTCTGTCGGCCGCTGATTTGCGAACCACCGGTCAGCCTACGTTTGATAAATCGTTGCAGTACCGGGTGCCTTCGTTCAATACCGTCAACACGCCCGTAAACGACGCTACTACCCTGTTAGATCCCTGGGAACTGCGGAACATGGGGCCAAGCCGGACCTTGATTCTGATCAATGGCAAGCGTAAAAACCTTAGCTCGTTGCTCTACGTACAGTTTTCGCCCGGTCGGGGCGAAACGGGTGTCGATATTTCAGCCATACCGCAACAGGCCATCAAGCGGGTCGAAATTCTGCGCGACGGGGCTTCGGCACAGTACGGGTCTGATGCCATTGCGGGGGTAATGAACATCATCCTGAAAGATAAATTCGAGTACACTAGCCTGAACGTCAATACGGGCATCACCTCAAAAGGCGATGGTGGTATGTATAACGTAGCGCTGAATGGTGGTAGTAATCTCAGCAACAAGGGTTTCGTGAATTACACCGTTGATTTGATGCAGCAGAACAACGCTGTCCGTTCCGGTATCGTCGACGTACCTACCGAAGTGGCTACGTTTGGGGGGAGTCCGGCACAGGATGCGCTGATTACTACGTACCTGAAAGATTACCCGACGGCCAACAACGTAAACGGAACGGGCGAAACTACGGCCGCAAAATTCCTGATCAACGCCGGCGTGTCGCTGGGTAACAAAACGGATCTATACGCCAACGCAGCCATGGTTGTGAAGCGGGTATCGAGTTTGGCCAACTATCGGCCGGCTTACTGGCGTCAGGATCGTGGATTGCTGCATAGTGTGACCGATAACGGGGGTAAAAACTACCTGACGCAGGCTACACTTGCGTTTCCAACGGAAGATAATGTTAACTTGTATAGAGGATATATCGGCTATCAGCCTACGTTTGAAGGTAACCTGCTTGACTACAACGCAACAGTGGGCATCAAAGGTGAAGCAAATGGTTGGAGACATGATGTGAGCCTGACTACCGGCTACAATGATCAGACCTACACGGTTGAAAATACGGTTAACCGTACACTGGGTAAATCAAGCCCAACCCGCTTTAAGCCCGGTGGGTATCAGTTTGGTCATCTTGTTGGTAACATCGACGTTTCGAAGCAGCTAACCGAGAAATTTAGCCTCGCTCTGGGTATGGAGGGCCGCACGGAGAAATATACAATCCTGGCGGGCGACGATGCTTCGTATGAAGGAGAAGGAGCTAACTCATTTCCAGGGATCAACCAGTTGAATGCGGGCACAAACCAGCGTTTTAACATTGGTGCCTACGTTGACCTGAGCTATGATCTGACGAAAGACTTCCTGGTAAACGGTACATTCCGGACCGAAAACTACAGCGATTTTGGCGCAGCCAACGTCTGGAAACTGTCGACTCGCTACAAATTGGCCGACGATAAAATCATTCTGAGAGGCTCGGCTTCTACAGGCTTCCGGGCACCCACGCTGCACCAGATCTATGCCCAATCAGTACAGGCCGCCTTTGTGGGTGGTACCATTCAGTTGTCAGGCTTATTCAACAACCGTTCTGCGCAGGCTCGCTTACTAGGCATTCCTGCCCTGAAGCCGGAGAAATCGATGAACTACACGGCAGGTATAGCCTTGAATCCAAGCCGCAACTTCAGCGTTACCCTGGATTACTACAGCATCAACGTATCTGACCGGATCGTGTACAGCTCATCTATCCGCTCATCTGATCCGACCAGTACGTTAGGCGGCATCCTGAGTCAGGCTGGTGTATCAACGATTCAGTTCTTTATCAATGGTATCGAAACCAACACGTCGGGTCTCGATTATGTAGTAGCTTATCGGAACCTGATTCTGGGAAGCGGTAAACTGGGCTTTAGCTTGGCGGGTAACTTTGTGTTGAACAACGAAATCGTTGGCCTTCCTGCTGATCCCCCAGCCATCAAGGCTGCTGGCTCAAGCATTCTGAACACACAGATAAAATCACTGCTGACCGAGAGTCGTCCGAATTACAAGTCGATTCTGGGCGTTGAATACAGCGTTGGTAAACTGAACCTGAATCTGTATAACACCCTGTTTGGTTCTACCTCATTCCAGGATCTGGATAACGGCGGTTCGGCGATGGAAAACATCAAAGCAACCTTCACACCTGCGGTGGTATCTGATCTAAGCGTTGGCTATGCATTTACTGACAAAATTTCGGCTACCGTTAACGTCAACAATCTGTTCAACGTACTGCCCAAGTGGGATCTGGTTGCGCTGAACGCCGAAGGCGAGAAGGCCATTGCTAATCCGGCCGATAAATCGTTGCTGCGTGGTTTCCTCGGTTTCAGCGGACGTTATGATATTCTGGGTTACAATGGCTCACAGTTCAGCCAGTTGGGCACCATGTTCAATGCCAACCTGAGCATCAAGTTCTAAGCATTTAGTAGCTGATACTACATTTGAAACGGATTGTTGCCGGGTCTCAGCCCAGGTGACGATCCGTTTTTACTTTACGAATTTCGACGAGCTGAAAACACCCAGGTATCGAATGCGTAGGTAGGCTGGCCTTGTTCATGTATAATTGTCAGGCCAGCCAGTTTGAGCAGCAGCCGAATCTCGTCGGGCTGAAAGGCACGTAGCGTGGCGTCGTCGTGGGCTATTGGCAGTAACGACTGCTCTGCTTGTTCGATAAAAAACTCTGAATGCCACTTCCACGTAAAGCCGGTCTCAAGATCAGGGGCGTAGCGGCTCTGTCGTAGATACGTCTGCCCATCACACAAAGCCCGGTGATTGATTACCGTTTTGGGGTCAATACCAGTCATGAACGAGTTGGCGTCGATGAAATCGAAATGTAACGTACCTGTGGGGGTCAGGTGTTTCGCCAACTGCCGGAACGTACCCAGTACCTGATCATTGGTCAGAATGTAACTGAGGCTACGAGCTGTAATCAACACCGTGTCGAATGTTTGCCCGAGTTCAAGAGTTCGCATATCAGCGAGGGCAAACTGAGCGGCTGGAACACGTTTTCTAGCTAGTTCAAGCATCTCTGGACTACTATCAATTCCGAGGTAAGAGTAGCCCGCGTTGATGAACCGACTCGCCAGATGACCTGTGCCGCAACCAATTTCCAGTACTGATTTAACGTTAAATGTGCTGAAACACGTTTCGTACAACTGAAACTCGGCATCGTAATCGATAAACGTTTGATACAGTGCGTCGTAGAGGTATGCCAGTTCTGAATATAGCTTTGTCATGACGGCAAGATACGGCCTGCTGGGTAGCCAAAAAATGGGAGGATGCGTTTCTCTTACGCGGAATTTGTAGCCAGATGTTGCTTTTGCTGACTGGAAACACTACTTTTGCCCCACGTTCAACTGAACACTACTGAGTCAAACCTGCCGGGTTGGCGGAACCGGTAGACGCGATGGTCTCAAACACCATTGTTCGCAAGGACATGCCGGTTCGAGTCCGGCACCCGGTACAAGTATAACCCCTAATAATCTGATAAACAGAAAGTTAGGGGTTTTTTGTTTGTAGTCGTGTACGGTATTGAAATTGACCGTTCAGATTTGAGCCGTCGTACTATTCGTACCAGTGCGGAAGTACAAGACGTTGAGGCCACGATAGTAGTGGTCTGCCAAAAGTCGATCTGACACACATTGATCAATCGGGTACAACAGGGAATACAGCAGGCGCTTGCCACAAGGCCAGGCGAAAGGCTATTAGTTGAGCGGCTGTCTATCACGCTGAGTGATATAGAGAACCCAAAGAAAGCTACAGAGGGCCAAGGCCGTTGCTATAAAGCCGATGGTCGACGCTTCTGCAAACCGCTGAGCATGCCCGGACAGAAAAGAACCTAACACATCGGAGAGGTTAACCAACGCCATGTACGCGGTGAATTGCGAGCCCTCTACGTCAGGTCGGCACAGTGACATCAGAATGGGTATCGCGGCGACGCTTAGGCTGGGATCCATGAGGTTCCAGAGAATAGCCCCCGCTCCAGCCACAGTAGGGTTACCCCAAAAAGGAGATAAAAGGTTGATCGTTAGTAGATAAACAACGTGCAGACCCATCAGGTAAGGCAGTAGTCGCCTGGCTCCAAACCGGTCGGCTAGCCAGCCACCAGTCAGAATGACGATCACTACAACCACCCCGCCGTAACTACCCGAAAGGCCCGATAGCGCCGTGTCGCTCCAGCCGAGCTTCTGAATAAGATGGGTATTATAAGCACGGATAAATATACTTTGTGCCGAATACACCAGTATGATCGGTAAAAGCCAGCGCAGGCTTTCTCTGGCCGCTAATCCCTGACCTAATTGGCGAAATAACCAGCCTGTCGAGTGCGTATGTTGGGCTGCTACACGCTGAGTAGTCTGCCGGGTAGAGCGAGACGGAAACAGTAAATCTGTTGGGCGTTCCCGGATGAAAAATGTGAACACGGTCAATAGCAACAGACTTCCCGACTGAATCAGCACAGCCATCTGAAAGCCCTGATGGCGCAGCACCTGAGAAAGACCTGCGGCTCCCAGGCTTATACCGACCAGAAACCCGCCCCTCATGACGGCATTTATTCGTCCCCGTTCGCCGGCTGGAATGGTCGAAATGGCCATCGCGTCTACACTGGCATCCTGAACGGAGGCAACAGTGCCGTGAACCAGAAATGCCAAACCCAGTAGCGTAACCTGACCGACTGGATCACTCACCCAAAGCATGGATAAAGACGCCAGAAAGGCCATGAACTGAGAGGCTACAACCCAGGGGCGGCGTCTGCCCATGGCTGATCCCTGGAATCGATCGATGAACGGACCCCAGATGAATTGCAGTGTCCAGGGTAACCCCTGCATGGCTACGAACGTACCTATACGATCGGCCCGCAAGCCTTCGGCAGCCAGGTAATTGGCAAGGGCGGTGGTGGCAAAACCAGCCGGAATTCCCTGCATAACGTATAGGTAAGAAAAGGCGACAAAGCGTAGGCGCTTGTTTTGGGTTAGAATCAACCCGAATCGGGGGCTCGACGGAGAATTGGCTGATGGTGCGTGCTGTGCCATAGAGTATGCAACCTACAACCAAGTAGCTGAGAGCTTATTCCCGCAAAATAGAGAACTGATCAGGACTGCCTATCCTGCCTGTGCGTTCCTCTTTCGCACTGGTTGATCAGCCATATAGGAGCATCCTGAAAACCTTTGACCTTCACAAGTGCTTACTGTTTTTGATTTAACAACACATACGATGACCAATCAGACTACGCTCAGCTCCGAAGAGTTTGACGCCATTAAACAGGCTATCAATAACATACGCGTTGCCTTTTTAACAACCCAGGGACCCAACGGTACGTTGCGAACCCGCCCTATGGTTACTCACCAACTTGATGCCGATGGAACCATGTGGTTTTTTACGCGGGATAACTCGATTAAGGCAGCACATATCCGTCTCCACCCCGGTATTGCACTTGGCTTTTCAGACCTACAATCGCAGGTATCGGCGGCCACTGCCGGTGAAGCCGAAATTGTGAAAGACCAGGCTAAAATCGATGCTTTATGGAATGATTCTTTACATGAGTGGTTTCCAGAGGGGAAAGATGATCCGAATATAGTGCTGATTCGCGTTACCACTCAGGATGGTCATTGCTGGGAATAAGGAAGGTTCGTAACTTATTGATTAAGAAGCTGTTGTTTTCTGTTTCGTGCAGTTTGTCAAGAGCCGCTATAGTCCTGGCTATGCTATTGAGTACCTGACAAGAGCCATGTAAGTTGGCATAGGCCCTTTGAAGTAGGCATTTCTGACCTGTAGCTATTCGATCAGGGGTAGATAACGTTCCTGAAACAGGTGAATATGATGGGCTTCGTGACCGGGTATGATGTGAGCTAACGCATTTAGGGTAAGCGGATGGCCACTAGCTATGCCTCGGCGTTCGTAGGCGGCTGGTGTAAATGAGTCGAACAGGCTGAGGGTTGCTGCTCTGACTGTGTCATACTCCTGCCAGATAGAGGGAAGGGAGCGGGCGTCGGCCTCAGAGGTGGGTACGTAATCGTCCTGCTCGAAACCCGGCAAAGGCGTTTTATCGCCCCGGCCAATTCGCAGCGCCCGGTACGCAAAAATCCGTTCGGTGTCAATCATATGCACCAATGATTCCTTGATGCTCCATTTTCCTGGTGCGTAGCGAAACAGCGCTTGCTCGTCGCTAAGTCCCGACAGAAGGGCTTTTAGCGCATCGGCCTGTTTGCGCAGTTGATCGAGAGGATTCTGTCCTTCCGGAACAAGCCGAACATAGGTGCTGGCCATTGGCGAGTAATCGGCGGGAGTAGGGCGAGTAATCATGGGTGCCAATGTAGTAAAGCTGTTTGACATATCATTGTTGATCACTTTTTTTCAACTCCTCCATAGAAGCTTACCGGCATCGAACAGGCAGTAGCTTGTAGGCTCATATACCTTGAGTAGTTGATGAGCCACTCTTAAGGCATTATTACCCAACGATACTTGTTGTAAGAATTGCCTTAAACCGCTTATCTTTAGTGCTTAACTAATACTTATCGGCTGTGAGAAAAGTGCATCAACTCCTGCGCTGGCTGACACGAAACAGGCTCTATCTGATTACCGGAATCGCCTTGTCGGTACTGGTAACGGCTTGCTTCCTTAACCCAAACCGTCAAATTGGCTCGGTTGCTTCGGCTGCTATACCAGACGAGGTCGACTACAACTTTCATATTCGTCCTATCCTGTCGGATAACTGTTATAAATGCCACGGTCCCGATGCCAGCAAGCGGGAAGCCGACCTGGGGCTCGATACAGAGGCCGATGCCTATGCGGCCCTAAAAGACAATCCAAACCTGCATGGTATTGTCCCCGGCGACCCATTGACGTCGGCGGTGTGGCTGCGCATCACCACAAGAGATACGGCCGAGGTGATGCCGCCTGTTAATTCAAACTTGAAACTGACGGAACATCAGATTGCCCTCATCGAGAAGTGGATAAAGCAGGGGGCAAAATTTAAACCTCACTGGGCCTTCATTCAGCCCCAACTCCCCAAACTGCCCGAAGTAGCGGATGAAGACTGGTCACGTAATGCAATTGATCATTTCACGCTGGCCAAAATGAGTGAGATGGGTCTGGCCCCTAATCCAGAAGCGGACAAGGAGCGGCTGTTGAAACGCGTATCGCTCGACCTTACGGGCCTGCCTCCATCGCTCGATTTGCAAAAGCGGTTCAGCAACGACGCGTCGGAAAATGCCTACGAGAAGGTAGTCGACGAGTTGCTCAGGAGCCGTCACTACGGCGAAAAAATGGCCATTCAATGGCTCGATGTGGCTCGGTATGCCGATTCTCATGGCTATCAGGACGACGGGTTGCGAACTATGTGGCCCTGGCGTGATTGGGTGATCCATGCCTTTAACCAGAATTATGGCTACGATAAATTCCTGACCTGGCAATTGGCCGGCGACCTGCTAAAAGGCCCAAACGGAACGCCCCCCACCAAAGAAATGATGCTGGCCACGGGCTTCAACCGAAACCACAAAATCACGCAGGAAGGCGGGGTGATCGATGAAGAGTACCGCATTGAGTACGTTACCGATCGAACAAATACGTTTGGCAAGACTTTTCTGGCCCTTACCTACGAATGCGCCAAATGTCACGACCACAAGTACGACCCGATTCTCCAAAAAGATTACTACAGCGCCTTTGCCTTCTTTAATCAGGTGCCGGAAAAAGGGCTTTTTGGTACTATCGACGCGTCATTCGCCGATCCTCCAAACTTGAAAATAACCGATCAGGATGTGAAGGACCTGCTTCGGTTCATCAATAAAAAAGATACGGCTTCAGTCATGGTCATGGTGATGAAAGATCAGGACACGCTCCGAAAAACGCACGTGCTTAGCCGGGGCAACTACGATCAGCCGTCGAAGGAGGTTTCGGCAGCGATGCCAGCCTTTATCATGCCCTTCGATGCGAAAAAATATACCCAAAACCGGCTCGGTCTGGCCCGCTGGATGACCGATCCAAAAAATCCACTCACAGCACGGGTATTCGTTAACCGGCTGTGGCAGGAGTTTTTCGGGCGGGGACTGGTGAAAACCGTAGGCGATTTTGGTATGCAGGGCGAGTTGCCTTCTCACCCCGAACTGCTCGACTGGCTGGCAGTCGACTTCCGAACCCATAATTGGGACATCAAACGGCTGGTGAAGCAGATTGTGCTGTCGGCTACCTACCGGCAATCGGCTGTTATTACCAAAGAAAAACTGGCCAAAGACCCCGAAAATGTGTACCTCTCGCACGCACCCCGGCTGCGCCTTCCGGCCGAACTGGTTCGCGATCTGGTACTGACGAGCAGCGGCTTGCTGAACCCCGAAGTGGGCGGGCCAAGCGTAAAACCGTATCAGCCTAAAGGCTTGTGGGAAGTGGCAACGTCGGGTCGGGGATCGCTGGCGCGTTATGTACAAGACCACGGAACGGCCCTGTATCGCCGGGGCATGTATGTGTTTATTAAGCGTACCGTGCCGCCCCCGTCTATGCTCATGTTCGATGCCAGTAACCGCGATCAGTGCGAAGTGAAACGGTCGCGTACAAACACGCCGCTACAGGCACTGGCCATGCTCAACGACCCGATGGTGTTGGAATCGGCGCGGGTATTGGCCGAAAAGTTGATGCTCGAGAAATCGATGCCAGACAATAAAATAGAAAAAGCGTTTCGGTTAATTCTCTGTCGAACGCCCAAAAGCAAGGAGATGAAAGTACTGCAGGCCTACTACGCCGACGAAAAATCGGCGTTTACGGCCACTCCTAAAAAAGCGGCCAATCTGCTGGCCGTTGGGGAAACTCCTGCGGCCACCGTGGCTGATAAACCCGCTACGGCGGCCCTCATGCAAACGCTGTTGATGTTGTACAACCTCGAAGAAGCTATCATGCTATGAACGAGTTTATTGAAAATCGGCTGAATGTAAACCGTCGGCATTTCCTGGGCAAAGCCGCCGCCGGTATTGGTGGACTGGCACTGGGTTCATTACTCGTGCCCGACTTGTTTCGTGGCGCTGACGACGAAGCAGATGGGTTGCCGCTGGGTATTGCTCATTTTGCACCGAAAGCCAAGCGGGTTATCTACCTGTTTCAGAATGGTGCCCCCTCGCAATATGAAAGCTTCGAGTACAAACCGATGCTCAACAAAATGGCGGGGCAGGAATTACCGGCTTCTATCAGGAATGGGCAACGGCTCACGGGGATGACCGCCAATCAGGCTAAGTTCCCACTCGTGGGGTCGCACTTTCAGTTTAAGCAGTATGGAAAGTCGGGGATGTGGATGAGTGAGCTGTTCCCGAACATTGCCAACATCGTTGACGATATCTGTATGATCAAAACGATGAACACAGAGGCTATCAACCACGACCCGGCGCTGACTTTCCTGCAAACGGGGGCACAGCAGGGGAACCGTCCAAGTATGGGGGCATGGGTAAGCTACGGGCTCGGCTCCGACAACAAAAACCTCCCCGCTTTTTCGGTACTGCTGTCGCGCGGTAAGGGCAATGGGCAGGGCGTGTATTCTAAACTCTGGACCAACGGCTTTCTGGACTCGACGCATCAGGGCGTTGTGTTTAGCAGTGGCGAAGAACCCATTCTGTACCTCAATAACCCCGAAGGTACCGACCGCGCCGCGCGCCGGAAGATGCTCGACAATCTGGCCGAACTGAACAACCTGGCCTACGACGATTTTGGCGATCCCGAAATCAAAGCAAAGGTGCAGCAGTATGAGATGGCTTACCGAATGCAAACGGCCGTGCCCGAACTGACCGACCTGAGCAAGGAGCCCGACCATATCATTAAACTCTACGGTCCCGAGTGTTTGGTGCCAGGTACGTTTGCGGCCAACTGTTTGCTGGCCCGAAAACTTTCCGAAGCCGGGGTGCGGTTTGTGCAGTTATACCATCAGGGCTGGGATCAGCACGGCAACATGGTGGGCGAAATGCCCCTCCAGGCCAAAGATACTGACCGGGCGTCAGCGGCCCTGATTACGGACCTTAAACAGCGGGGACTGCTCGACGAAACGCTCGTGATCTGGGGCGGCGAGTTTGGCCGAACCAACTACAGTCAGGGCACCGCCACTAAAGACAATTACGGCCGCGACCACCATCCGAGAGCCTATTGTACCTGGATGGCAGGTGGTGGCGTGAAGCCGGGAACCGTTTATGGCGAAACAGACGAGTTTGGCTATAACGTGGTGCGCGATCCGGTGCATATTCATGATTTCCACGCCACCGTAATGCACCTGATGGGGCTTGACCACGAGCGTCTCACCTACAAGCACCTCGGTCGCCGGTATCGCCTAACCGACATTGCCGGCAACGTGCTACCGGGACTAATTGCCTAAACCCGGTTTCGGGTAACGGTTGCTGCCGGAAGCCAAAGATTTAAATCGTTCAAATTGCCATTCACCTGCCATGCGTCGTTTTCAGGCGGTTGCCGCCAACGTCCTTTTTGCCCTCAACCTGCTGCTCATTTTCCTGCTGATTTTCCAGGAAAAGGTGACTATTCCTGTTTGGTTGAAACCCATTGGACGACTCCACCCCATGCTCTTGCATTTACCCATCGGGCTATTGGTGGTAGTTGGGTTACTGTGGGTTTTCAGGCGGTCTTTTGCCGGAGATGGCGTTGAGCTGCTTTTTCGCTTTTTGCTGTTGATTACCGCTCTGACGTCAGTCACGGCTGCGTTAATGGGTTTCTTTCTGTCGCGTGAGGGTGGGTATGCCGATAATTTGCTCAACTGGCATAAATACACTGGCGTGGGTATGAGCGTGTTGGCTTATGGTCTCTTTCTGCTGTCTCAGCGAGAGGCCGGAAATAAACCGGTCTTTGGCCCACTATTGGGTTTGAGTACCCTTTGCCTGTTTGTCACCGGGCACTTTGGTGCCAGTTTAACCCACGGTGAAGAGTACCTGTTTCCGAACGCTGAGCCAGAAACAGCCATCGCGTTTACCGACGAGACGCCCGTGTTCGTGAGTACCATTGAGCCGATTTTAAAAGCCAAATGCTATCAGTGCCATAACGAACAGAAACAGAAAGGGCAATTGCTGATGAGTACCCTGGCGGGTTTACTGAAAGGGGGTAAAAATGGACCTGTCTGGGTAGCGGGTGATCCACTCAACAGTCACCTGATTCAGCGCGTCGACCTGCCCCTCGACGATAAAAAGCATATGCCTCCCAAGGGCAAGCCTCAACTGGCACCCGACGAAGTTGCCTTGCTGACCGCCTGGATTAAAGCCGGAGCCGACACAAAGAAATCGTTGCGGGCCTTGGCTCAGAACGATCCCCTACGCCTGATGGTACAGGCTCATTTACGTACCCAAACCCAAACCGGGAAGGGCGGCGAAGCTAGCTATACATTCGATGCGGTTTCGCCCGAAACGCTCAAAAAGGTGAATACGCCATTTCGGGTGGTGGTACCGCTGGCGCATGGCTCTCCGGCCTTGCAGGCTAGTTTTTACGTGCGAGAGGCTTACAAGTCAGAACACCTCTCAGAACTGTCTGACGTGAAAACGCAACTCGTTTCGCTTAACCTGACCAATATGCCGGTGCAGGACGAAGACCTGAAAATCATTACCCAGTTTGAAAATCTCGAAAAGCTTATTCTGAATAACAGTGAGATAACTGGCCAGACGTTGACCGATCTGAAAAAACTCGCCAAACTGACTAGTCTCGCCTTGTCGGGTACCAAAGTAGACAGGGCTACCCTGGCTGCGTTGGCTCAACTGCCTGGTTTAAAAGAAGTATTTGTCTGGAATACGCCCATCACAGCAACTGATTTGGCTCAACTACAACAGCAAAATAGGGACATTCGGTTTATGGCCGGGTACGTACCTGACGATGCCGAGATCCTGAAGTTGAACCCGCCTATTCTGGTCAACGAGCAGTTTGTAGTGACCGCCCAAACACCCGTTACGTTCAGGCATCCGCTACGGGGCGTTGCTATCCGCTACACGACCGACGGAACGGACCCTGATTCGGTGAACGGGCCTGTTTATCGAAAACCGTTTGCCGTCAATGGCTACACGGTCGTGAAGGCACGGGCAACTAAAGACAAATGGTATACCAGCGAACTGGTCGAATACACTTTTTTTGGTCGGCAATACCAGCCCGGCCGGGTCGAATTGGTCAATGAACCCAACCCGCAATACGTGGGCGAGGGGGGTAAAACTCTGATCGATCAGAAAAAAGGGACGATAGAAAATGCAAAAGACGTGGCCTGGCTTGGCTACCGCGAAAAGCCGTTCGAGGCCTTCTTTACTTTTGGCCGTCCAGTGCCGCTCAAATCGGTTACCTTAAGCATTGGTAAAAGCACCGGCAACTACATTATGCCCCCAACTTCCGTCGAAATTTGGGGAGGGACCGATAAGGCGCATTTGAAACTGCTCCGAAAAATTGAACCGGAGCAGCCGAAAAAAGAAGAACCGGCACGGATCGAAGGCATTCAAGTGGCGCTAAAGGGTGAAGGTTGCGCCGTTGTAAAGGTAGTAGCCCATCCGGTCACTAAACTACCGGCCTGGCATCGGGGCAAGGGCGACCCCGGCTGGGTTTTTGTGGATGAGGTATTTTTTAATTGATTGGATTCTTCATTGGGGTATAAAAAAAGCCTGCACGAAGGCAGGCTTGATTGTTGGCTTCATCCATTAAAGTTTTTCCCAGGCTAATTGCCAGCCGGTGGCCAGTACATCGCGAACAGGCATAGGCACACCAGGTGTATGGCTTTTATCAACGGCCACCAGTCGGAGCGGCTTAGATTCGCGGGTTTGTGACGACATAACCCGATCGGCCCGGAGATACACACGCCTCGATGCTTTGTCGATGATTTCGATGTGCGCGTATACCATATCGCCCACCATCAGTTTTGTTTCATCGATGGTCTGAGGGCTGGTCACCTCAAATACAAACAGTTGCCCTTCGGTTAATTCGGTATTGGTGAGGCTGCGGGTTTGTAGGGACGGCCAAAATCGGGATACCGACTCAGAAACGGGTGCGGCTTTGGTTTGGGTCAGCGCAACGGGCCGCACATCGGTTAAGCGAACTGTTTCGCGTGTTGTTTCGCCGCCAATCAGCACCGTAGCATCAGCTAACGAAGCAACCGACATCTCGTCAGGTACGTTCTCGCTTTCTGTTTCGGGGTGGGGTGTTTCAATCACCGCCAGCATCGATTGTCGATCAGCGGAAGTTAGTTTGATCTTTTGCCCGGAAATTGCAAGAATGGCTTCGTCACTCAGGAGGTCACCATAGTGTTCTGGACGAGTCAGCAACTCCTTGTAAGCCAGTGCCTGATACACATAGAGTTGTGTTTCCGCTTTGGCAAAGGGCAGCATCAGCGGGTGATCGAGCGGGAATTTTTTGCTAAGCTGAGCAATATAGGTTGGGCCGGAGTTATAGGCTGAAGCCGCCAGCATCCAGGAGCCTGTTTGCCGATAGAGTTCCCATAAATACCGGCAGGCGGCCTGAGTAGCCTTGCGAACATCGTACCGCTGATCATTCCGTTTGCGAACAGACAGGCCAAGCTTCCGGGCAGTCTGTGGCATAAGCTGCCAAAGCCCGGCGGCCCCTTTTCGGGATATAGCCTTATTTTTTAACTCACTTTCTACAAGCGCCAGATATTTCAGGTCTTTAGGAATGGCGTTTTGCTCCAGAATGGGTTCGATAATGGGAAACAGAACGGCTGCTTTTCGCTGAATATCAATCAATTCATTGGTATACCGGGCACGGCGAACAATAGTTTTATTCCACCGTTGGGCAACAATAGGCAGGTAGCTGGGAAGTTGTTCTCCACAAAAGTGCACATCGCTGTTGGTGGGCGCAGTTACCTGAGGTACCAACTGTGCCCAAAGCAGATTGCCTTGAAGAAGGCTAAAGCAAATAGTAGTGGCAAGTAGCAGAATTCGCATGTATGGGAAGCGCAGAGGCTATTGGGTGGCAAATTAATGTACCTGCCTGAGGTAGGTACGGTAACCGCTGGTCTCCAATCTCTCTGTTCGCGCTCCTCGTTCGGCTTAGTCCAGCAGCCGGATATTGAAATTCTTCAGTGCATTCTTTTTGATAACACGAACCAATCTACCTTTTTCGTAGATATACTCATCTTCGCGGTCGGCAAGCTTTGCCCTATAAGAGGGGCGGGACGTTAGCGCTGTGGTAAAATAGTCGCCGAAATATTCGGCATATACCTGCTGACGTCCAGTTGGTTCGCTAAAGTACAGCTTCGAAACGGTAAAGTCAATTTTGCGGTTTTCCCGGGCTTTGCGTACGTATTTATACTGATTAGCCTCAATATCGTAGTAGTTACCTTTCCATTCGGTGCGTGAACTGTACGTGCCTTTATTCGTACGGGCTTCTACCGTACTCAGCATGAGCTGATCATTTTTGAAACGGCTAATCACTTTATAATAAATGATCAACTTATAAACCAAAAAATTAACCTGAACATCACTGATTTGTGTGTAAAGTGCCTCATTGTCAGTTAATTGATGACGGGTTGCCGTCATAGTGCCGATTCTTGCGCCAGCAATGTCAATGGCATAATGATGGGTTTCTAGTCCTTGTTGCCCAATCGCCTGTCTGGTTGTTCCAAGAAGTAGGAGCAACAGTACCATAGATCGCACAATAGGGTGGTGAGAAAATAAAGGCATTTGGGCTCAGATTATTATAAATATTTCTGTTTAGTTAACTCGGTTTTTGGCTCGTTTTGTGTAGATATACTTACCATTATCAGCCTATGCTAACTCTAAACATATCGTATGCGTCTAGTTTACTTTTTGAGTGTCTTATTTATCTCGCTTACGACAGGATACGTTAGTCAGGCTCAGCAAAAAATACCTCCATCAGCTCTGTTTTGCGGCGCCCCAGAACTGACAGACGGGCAGCGGCGCGAACTCGATCAGTTGGCAAAGCTGGCGTTAGCCATGAAAATGTCAGCGAACGCTGCCCCAACAGCATTGACGTATGTACCCATCCGTCCGCACATTTTCCGAACATCGGCTGGCGCAGGTGGCATTAATCTGGCCAAACTGAATCGGATAATGGCTGTCACGAACAGCTATTACCTGCTCAACGGATTTGGCATCCAGTTTTATTTTGCCGGCAATACACCTGATTACATTGACAATGATTCATACTACAGTGTCTTTAACCCTGATAACGAAGACATTGTTGTAGCAGGACGGGACGTACCCAATGCGATGAATATGTATTTCGTCGACAGTTTCTCTGAGTCTGGATTAGGAGGATACGCTTATTTTCCGGCGAATCTGTTGAAAACAACCCGGTCATTTATTCTGAACGAATCTAATGAAGCCGATCTGGGGAACCGATTACTGCCGCACGAACTAGGCCATAATTTCAACCTATACCACACCTTTCAGGGTAGTACAGGCAACGTACCTGAGTTGGTGACAAGGGGAGTGGGGGCTAACTGTACCACGGCCGGTGATCTAGTGTGCGATACCCCTGCTGATCCGTATGGCCGGGCAGGAGCTAGCACTGCATCAGTCAATGGCTGTCAGCAGTATAACGGCACGGCTACTGATCCACAGGGCGCGCAGTATACGCCATCGATTACCAACATTATGTCGTATTATTTCCCCTGTACCCACGATTTTACAACGGGTCAGTATGATCGGATGGCGGCAGGGCTGGCGCTTCGACAGAATCACACGGCTTATTCGCTGACGTATCCGGTCACGGCCGTAACAGCGCCCGCTAACCTCTCGGTCACACTCTCGGCCAATGGCCGCTCGGTAGCGCTGAACTGGCAGGATCTGGCAACGAATGAAATGGGGTATTTTGTAGAGCGCTCTGCCAGGCCGACAGATGGTTTTGGGTCGGTCGGTGGCACAGGCCCCGACCAAACGTCGTTTACAGACGCTAATCTGCCTATGGGTGGCGTTTTTTATTACCGAATACGCCCTTCCAACACAACAACCGGAAGTTTGAGTCAAGTGGTGGTTGTGAATGTGCCTGTGTGTAAACCGACGTATGTATCGTCGTGTGCGGTTAGCAACGGGTTGGCGAGTGTAACGCTGAATGGGACCATCCTGAGTACGGTGTCGGGTTGTGCGGTGTCTGGATATTCGTCGTTAACAACCATCTCGGCAGTGGCTGGAGCGGGCCAGAGTATTCCTTTTTCGGCTACCCTACTAAATGCAGGTGTACCGCTCTACACCGCCGTTTGGGTCGATTTGAACCGAAACGGAGTTTTTGAAGGTACAGAATTATTGGCCCGTACACCGGCTGCAGGTACAGGTAGCGTTACGTTATCGCTGGCCTTACCCGTCAGTTTAACCATCGGATCAGTGCAGGTGCGTGTGTTGACTGCAACAACACTGCCGACCGACCCCTGCGGAAATTACGCTGGTGGTGAGGCTGAAGATTATCTGCTGACTATTGTAAACCCGGCCAACTGTGCGGCCCCAACGGCACTAACAGTTACCGCTGTGGGAACCACCACCGCCGTGCTGGCGTGGACTGCCTCGACCGGAGGACCACCTTTCGCTGTACAATATCGGCCAACAGGCACAAGCAACTGGTCTTCTGTTAGCGGTATCTCGGGAACTTCACTCACACTAAGTGGCCTCTCTTTCGACCGGACGTATGAATGGCAGGTGCTGGCGCTTTGTGGTACTGCGGGCAGTTCACCTCTATCGGTAGCTGGCTTATTCGTGACAGCCTGTTCAACCCCAATTGGATTGACAACTGCCCCCATCTACAGCAACTCCGCTCAGCTAAACTGGAGCGGAGGGGCCGATAATACCTATTCCCTGCAATGGCGATTGGTTGGAAACCCAGCTTGGACCACAATTGCGCTGGTTTCGTCGATGAGCTATACCCTTGCCGGTTTAACCACTAATGCGGTCTATGAATGGCGGGTCGCGACCAACTGTTCGTCGGGTCCGTCGGCCTATTCACCACCTGTCAGCTTTACGGCTAATGGTCCACTAGCTTACTGTATTCCGGGAATTGAGGAAGGCTGTGCTGATAATGATGGACTGAACGGATTTACCCTGGGCAATTTTGTGATGAGCAGTAATTCGGGTTGTTCACCGGGAGCTTACCAGTCTTTTACAACTGTTGGGGCTACACTCAGGGCTGGACAATCGTATCCGTTCCTGGCATCGTTGCTGAGTACAGTGTATCAGGAAGGGCTGGCTATCTGGATTGATCTGGATAAAAATGGCATTTTCAGTGCTGGTGAATTAAGCTACTCGTCACCTACTCTACAAACAACTTCCATTGCCGGTTCGCTGGCGTTGCCTGGCAACACAGCCCCGGGCGAGTATCGAATGCGGGTCAGAGTTGCCTATATCATGGTGCCATCAGATCCGTGCTCCACCGTCACCTATGGTGAAACCGAAGATTATGTCATTAGCGTGTGCGCATCTGCTTCGGCTACGTTGGCTGGTTCACAAACTATTACCTCTGGCCAAACAGCTACACTTAGTGTGTCATTGGCTGGTTCAGGGCCGTGGTCGTTTACCATAGGAAACGGGAACTCGTTTAGTGGTATAACCACGTCGCCCTTCGCCCTTACGGTAAACCCAACCATTACCACATCGTATTCGCTCATTCAGGTTGAAAACAGTTGTGGTGTAGGGGTGAGCAATGGAGAGGCTGTCATCACGGTTGTTCAACCCTGCGAACCACCAGCCTCCATCACGGTGGTTGGTCTGTCGGCCACATCAGCTTCAGTGACCTGGGAAAACCGGGATCTATCGACTTATGTGGTTGAATGGCAGGAAGTGGGTTTGATCAACTGGCCTGGTTCAATGACCGTTAACGCGCCTAATGCACAACTGACTGGGTTGGTGCCCAACACTGATTATGCTGTTCGGGTATGGGTGCTTTGTTCGGGTGGCATCTTGTCCGAGTATTCGCAATCGCAATCATTTACCACGTTGGCGGCAGCTGATCTGGCGCTGGCAATGGTAGTCAGTAACCGCACACCGGCGGTCAATGAAGTAGTAACGTTCACGGTTGTGGTCAGTAACGCGGGTCCGCAACTGGCAGACGGGGTACTGGTGAAAAGTCTGTTGCCGCCCAACATGACGTTTGCCGGTAGCAGCCTAACATCGATAGCCAGCGATGGAGAAACTGTTTACATGGCTGTGGTGGATGCGTTGCCCGCTGGTACGTCAACGTCAGGTACGTTCTCGTTCAGCGCACTGGTTACTCAGCCGGGTGTTTACCATTTAGCTGCTCAGATTATTGCCTCCAGCGTCGAGGATACCGATAGCTACCTGAATTCAGGGACGGCTGATGGCGACGACGATGCGGCCAGTGTTGATTTGCGTACCCGCGAAACGGGAAACAGCCTCTTTGAATCGCCCAACCCAACGCCACGCGTGTTGCCGACTGTGCTAGGCAATCAACCACTGCCCGAAGACACTGAAGCAGATCTGAGCCTTTCGCTGCAAGTAAACGAAAGAACACCACTATCGGGCTCCCCCATCAATGTGTCTGTGGTGGTGGCGAACCGGGGGGTACTTACTGCCACTGGCATCACCGCTACGGTAACTCTTCCTGCTGGCTGGGTGGTGACAAATACCGCCGGACTGATTATTGAAGGGCAGGTGGTAACGCTCACGGTGGCCAATCTGGCGGCCGGTCAGGTCACCGTCGTTAACGTACCTGTGCAGGTGGCGGGCAGTGGCGAGCAGCACATCCAGGGATTGATTACGGCGGCAGGGCAGCCCGATCTCGATTCGCCCCACACAAATGGACATGGTCTGGGTGAAGATGATGAAGCGGTGGTTAGCGTACGGGTTCGATAAAGAAAAAGCGGGGAAGTTTACTGAAAGGCTTTCCCAGTTTTGTTATCCGTTTTCTTTGGTCGTTCTTGCTATTGAGAAACGAATACGATCCTATTTCGACCGAATACGCGCTTTATGACGCCATCAACAACCCCTGAACCATCTACTTCTTCTGATCACTTTAACCGCTCGCTCGGTCTGCTCGACTCCACCCTGATTGTATCGGGTTCCATGATTGGATCGGGCATTTTTATTGTATCGGCATCGATGGCCCGTAACCTGGGCTCACCCGGCTGGCTTATGATGCTCTGGATCATGACCGGTATTCTGACCGTGGCCGCAGCCCTGAGTTACGGTGAGCTGGCCGGGATGATGCCAAAGGCTGGTGGTCAGTACGTGTATATTCAACGGGCCTACAATCCGTTGCTGGGTTTCGTCTATGGGTGGACCGTTTTCACTGTCATCCAGACCGGCACCATTGCGGCGGTGGCTGTGGCCTTCACCAAGTTTACGGCGGTTTTTGTGCCCGCGCTGAACCCCGAGATTACCTGGTTCGCTATTGGACCCGTCACGTTTTCGCTGGGAAAATTCTTTGCCATCGGTAGTATCGTGTTGCTTACCTGGCTGAACAGCCGGGGTGTACAAAGCGGCAAACTGATTCAAAACGTATTCACCTCGGCTAAACTTGTGGCGCTATTCGGGCTGCTTCTGCTGGGCATCGGCTTTGGCATGGCAAACGGGTCGCTGACGGCCAATTTTCAGGATATGTGGACAGCGACCAAAACGGTTGTCGATCCCGTCACCAACGCCGTGAGCATTACCCCTTTGGTTGGTTCAGCGCTGCTGCTGGCTTTCGGCGTATCGATGATTGGTTCACTCTTTTCGGCCGATGCCTGGAATAACGTGACGTTTATCGCCGGTGAAATTAAAAATCCACGCCGGAATATTCCCCTCAGTTTATTCTTCGGCACGTTGCTGGTCACCACCATATACGCGCTGGCCAATATCGCGTACCTGGCCGTGTTACCTCTGAAAGGACTGCCCGATGCCGCCGACGTAGTGGGTCGGGGTATGCAATTCGCTGAATTTGACCGCATCGGTACCGCCGCTGCCTCCATGGTGTTTGGCGATGTGGCCGTAGGCATCATGGCGGTACTGATTATGGTGTCGACCTTCGGCTGTAACAATGGCCTGATTCTGTCGGGTGCACGGCTGTATTATGCCATGGCTACCGACGGTCTGTTTCTGAAATCGGCCAGTAAGCTGAACAAAAATTCGGTGCCGGGGGCCGCTCTTTGGTTGCAGTGCGGCTGGGCGTCGTTGCTCTGCCTCTCGGGTAAATACGGCGACTTGCTTGACTATTGCACCTTCGCTTCGCTCGTGTTCTACATCGTCACAATTGGCGGGCTGTTTCTGCTTCGGGCTAAAGAACCCAATACCGAGCGGCCTTACCGCGCCTTCGGATACCCGTTCGTACCCGCCCTGTACATGGTTGCCGGTATCGGTATCTGCCTGATTCTGCTGATCGACCCGCAAACCCGATTCAATACCGGAATGGGTCTGGTAATCGCGGGACTCGGCGTGCCGGTTTACTTCTGGACAAAACGCTCGAATAGCTGAGAGGAAATCTTTGCATTTTTTTTCGATTGGTGGATACGAAGGCCCCGTCTACGGAATAGATGGGGCCTTCGCGTATTCTCACTGTCAGTGCTGTGCGCTGATATCTGATACGTGAGCAAACACGGAGAATCTGGAGTCCAACTCACAAGTTAGCGGTCGTTGGTAAGTCGTTTAACTAAAGCGTGAGCCCGTTCGTTGACAATAGAAAGGATTCTATCTGCTGCACTAGATGGCATCCTTCACTCAACTCTCTTCGTCCGAACAGGACGTTGTTGATACGTTATGAAAGTTATTATCACTTTTACTTCGCTGTTGGTATGGGCAGCGTCCTGCACGACGAATGGTCCCGGCAGTACCCTGTTTCGTGCCAATACGCCGCACGAACAATATCAGCGTTCGCTGAAAACGGCCCAACTTGATGAGACCGCACTGGGCATAGACTGGGCGGCGGCGGCCGACAGGGCATTGCTCGACTCCCTGAAAATTACGGTACCTTACCGCGAAAGTGGTTATTTCTCGGCTACTAAACCAGTGGCTGTAGGCTACCGAATCGACGGTAGTCGGGGCGATAAGCTAACGATTCGGGTCGAGGTGCAGGGGCGGGAGGCGGGGCGCGTATTTATCGATGTCTTTTCCTTGGGCAACGCCACGCCCGATCTGGTCGCGTTTGCGAAGGCTAACGCCGACAGTAACGCCACGGCCGAACTGGTTTGGGAACCACGACGTACACAAACCCACCTCATTCGTATTCAGCCCGAGTTACTGCGTTCGGGCCGCTACACCATCTCCGTCACCCGCGACCCGGTGTTAAGCTTTCCCGTGAAAGGGCGTACGAGTAGACAAATCAGCAGCTATTTTGGTGTAGCTCGCGATGGCGGTCGTCGCAGACACGAAGGTATTGATATTTTTGCGCCACGCGGTACGCCTGCCGTGGCCTCCGTCGATGGCGTTATCTCCCGAGTAGGCGTGAATGAGCTAGGTGGCAACGTGGTCTTCCTGACCGATAATGACCGCCAACAGCGCCTGTACTATGCCCACCTCGACCGGTTTAACGTCACCGATGGGCAAAGGGTGAGTATCGGCGATACGGTTGGTTTCATAGGGAATACAGGCAATGCACGCACAACCGGGCCACATCTTCATTTTGGCATTTATTCGTTTAATAAAGGGGCTGTTGACCCGTTACCCTTCGTGCGGCTTGGCCCCGGCCCCGCCCGGCAGGAGCTACCCGCCGTTTCCCTGCTCGGTGATTCCGTTAGGTTAACCACCACACGCGGTCAGTTGCGATTGGCTCCCGGTAGCGATTCACCGGTGTTGACTTCGTTATCCCGTCAACAGTTTATGACTGTGCAGGGAGGAACCGCCAACTGGTTGCGCGTTCTACTACCCAACGGACAAGCTGGGTACGTGGCTAAAGGAAGCTTTGAATCAATTGAAAAGCCGGTGCGAAGCGAATCGATCAACGTACCTACGCCGTTGCTCGATGAGGCGCATCCTGCAGCAGCGGTGATCACTACGCTGTCTGTAGGTACATCGGTGCGCGTGTTGGCTCAGTTGCCTAACTTTCTGCTGGTACGCGGCGAAACAGGGCAAACGGGGTGGCTCCTACGGCCTAGTCGTGCTCAATGATCCCAACCGTGTGAGGTGGGGGTCTTTTGAGGCGTTTCTGAAGTGGGTGGTTTGAGCAACACTGTACTATCTGGGCAACAGGCCCGAAGTTGGCGACGGAGCTTATCAACGTCCTGATCGCGGCCGTTCAAGTGAATACGCAGATCGTTCAGTTCGTCGGTATGGCGTTCAATGCGCCGATTATCGACCCACAGTAGTCCGGCGCCTCCGGCTATAAATAGCCCGAAGCCTACCAACAATGCGTAAATCGTGTTCTTTGATGAAGTCGACATTACCGATGCGTCCGGCAGCACCCGTTCACTATGCATAAAAAAACCTGTGGCCCTTATAGTCTTAGACGAAGACCAGGGCCACAGGTTACTATTTGTTACCGAAAATATTGAAGTTACCTCGCTGCTCCGTAATCCTGACCGGCACTTTGCGGGAAGTTCTTCATGATGCTAACCACTGTTTCGCGGAAAGCCAGATCACGGTTTTTCTCGTTTTTCTTAGTATTCAGCTGACCAGTGGCCCAACCCTGCCAAACGATGTTGTTGGTACGGCTATCGTAGATGTTGACAACAACCCGGTTTTCTTCGTACTGACGCGAATACACCTGATTGTTCATACCACCACCCCAACCCCAGCCACCCCAACCAAAGGGGCTACCCATGCCGGTTGATTGAACTTGCTGACGATCTTTAGAATCGGTGAAGAAACGAACCACCAGATCAGCGCCAATATCTTCAGATGGTTTGTAACCAAGCCCCTGTAACGATTGGTCCAGCGCTTCGGCAATGCGGCGCTGATTCAGGTTGCTACCCACAATAGGATCGGCATTGCGCTGCCGGTCAGCCTCGATGCGGTACGTGCTGAACTGACGTACATTCACTTTTGGGTCGTAGTCGTATTTAACGGCAATCGACGGTGCACAGGAAGCAAGTAAACCCGCTACGAATAAACCCGCTACTAAGCCTTTGATATACATGGTTGTGTTTTGTTAGATAATCAGTCGTCTGCCCGACGCAGGGTAAGGCCCCACAAGTACTAAATGTCATCGTAGACTACCAATAAACGGTACGCAGGTGACTGCTATTGTGTGGCACTATAATAACCAAAATCAGAAGTCTAAAGTTCTAGAAATTCACTACGGTCAGTTCGGGAAGCGGTGGTTTAACAATTTGACAATTAACAAGTTAGATATCCAGAAAAGCTAACTTATACAGCTGATCTCCGCTGTTCTCTAACCAAACTCTAATAGTAAAGTACCCGGCAAACAGACCTCCTCGTATAAGTGAGGACCCGGAATTTACGATCAGGGTTGTATCAAGTATAGCTGATTTTTTAGTTTACACAATAAGAGACTAATAACCAGTAGTTTACCTGGATAAAAGCATCAAAAAACCCGCTACCAAACATGGCAGCGGGTTTAATTCATATTGGTGTCATTATAATTATCCGGCAAGTGCCTCGGCACCACCTACTATCTCAAGGATTTCCTTGGTAATGGCTGCCTGACGAGTCCGGTTGTAGATAAGACGAAGTTCTTTGATTAGCTCACCGGCATTTTCCGTAGCTTTATCCATAGCCGTCATTCGGGCACCGTGTTCCGATGCGTTCGATTCCAGTACAGCTTTGTACAGTTGAATCTTCAGCGTTTTAGGAATCAGTTCCGTGATGATTTGCTCCTCACCAGGCTCAAAGCTATAGTTGACGCTCGTGGTCACGCCAGCCGGAGCAGGAGTCGACACGATCGGCAACATCTGCTCGGTGCGGATAATCTGCGTAGCTACGTTCCTGAACTCATTGTAAATCACCTCGACCACATCGAATTCGCCGTTGACGAATTGAGCCATCGCTTCTTCAGCGGCCTCACGAACAGTAGAGAAGCTCAGTGAGCCAAATGCATTAACGTGGTTGGCGTTTACTTTGAAGCCCCGGCGTTGCATGGCTTCGGCACCTTTCTTGCCAATCGCCATAACCTGCACCGTACCGCGACGGGCCTGCTCGGCGTATTGCTCACTGATGCGGGCTAATGCCGCTTTCACCACGTTCGTGTTGAAAGCACCGCAAAGTCCGCGATCTGAGGTGACAAGAATCAGCAATACGTTTTGTACGGGCCGTGCCTGTTTGTACGGGCTGTCGGCGGCGGCTTCGGCACCGGCTGAAACGGTTCCGAGCATTTCGCTCAATTTCTGGGCAAATGGACGCATTTGCGTGATGGCGTCCTGAGCCCGCCGCAACTTAGCCGCCGCCACCATTTTCATGGCTTTGGTGATTTGTTGCGTTGAGTTTACCGACGTAATCCGGCTGCGTACTTCCTTTAAACTGGCCATTTTTTTTGCGTCTAAAGTTCAAAGTCTAAAGCCTAAAGTTGCGTTGTGATGCTCAACAATGCTGAGATAGCGAAGCAACTTTAGACTTTGAACCTTAAACCTTGAACTTCTTTTTAATATTTCGCTGTCAATTCAGAAACCACTTTGCGAATGGCGGCGGTTGCCGTATCGCTCAGGTTGCCTTTACGAAGGTCGGTCAGGGCATCGGCATATTGCGTTTGCAGCAACATGTTGAATTCCGACTCAAATTCCTTCACCTTGTCGACAGGTACTTTATCCAGCAAACCGTTGGTTGAGGCGTAGATGATAGCTACCTGCTGCTCAACCGGAACGGGTGAGTACTGAGGCTGCTTCAACATCTCCTGGTTCCGGCGGCCACGGTCGATCGTCAGTTTAGTAGAGGCGTCAAGGTCAGAGCCAAACTTGGCGAAGGCTTCCAGTTCACGGAACTGAGCCTGGTCAAGTTTCAACGTACCTGCCACTTTTTTCATCGACTTGATCTGAGCGTTACCACCCACGCGTGATACCGAGATACCTACGTTAATGGCGGGACGGATACCGGCGTTGAAGAGGTTAGACTCCAGGAAGATCTGACCGTCGGTGATCGAGATTACGTTCGTTGGAATATAAGCCGAAACGTCACCTGCCTGCGTTTCGATGATCGGCAGGGCCGTCAGTGATCCACCACCTTTTACCTTACCTTTTAGGCTTGGTGGCAGGTCGTTCATTTCGCTGGCGATGTCGTCGTTCTGGTTGATTTTAGCGGCCCGCTCGAGCAGACGGCTGTGCAGGTAGAATACGTCACCTGGGTACGCTTCGCGTCCTGGTGGGCGACGCAGCAGCAGCGATACTTCACGGTACGATACAGCTTGCTTTGACAGATCATCATAAACAACCAGTGCCGGACGGCCCGTATCACGGAAGTACTCACCAATGGCGGCACCTGTGAACGGAGCAAAGAACTGCATAGGCGATGGGTCAGAAGCAGCAGCGGCAACAATTACCGTGTACTCCATGGCACCCGCTTTACGCAGGGTCGCTTCGATCTGCTTGATCGTTGAGGCTTTCTGGCCGCAGGCAACGTAGATACAGTAAACAGGCTCGCCTTTTTCGAAGAACTCGCGCTGGTTAATGATCGTATCGATCGCCACGGCAGTCTTACCTGTCTGACGGTCACCGATGATCAATTCACGCTGACCACGCCCGATGGGGATCATGGCGTCGATCGCTTTGATACCAGTCTGTAGGGGTTCTGTTACCGGCTGACGGTAGATAACACCAGGGGCTTTACGCTCCAGGGGCATTTCAAAGGTCTCGCCCTGAATGGGTCCGTTACCATCAATGGGTTGGCCAAGCGTGTTTACAACGCGGCCGAGGATGCCTTCACCTACGTTAACGTAAGCAATCTGGCTGGTGCGCTTTACGGTATCGCCTTCTTTTACCTCTGAGTAGTCGCCGAGCAATACTGCACCGACATTATCTTCTTCAAGGTTCAGCGCGAGCGCCTGCAAGCCATTGTTAAAGGCAAGCAATTCACCGGCCTGTACTTTAGACAAACCGTAGATACGCGCCACACCGTCGCCGATTTGCAGCACCGTACCCACTTCTTCGAGTTCAGCTTCGGTCTGCGCTCCAGCAAGCTGTGCGCGAAGGATAGCTGATACCTCATCGGGTCTTACGGACACCATATAGTCTGAGAAATCGTTAGTTAGAGATTATTTTTCGGGCGCAAAGGTACGGTTAAAATTCGATAAAACACCGATTAAAGCCCGACAAAGCAACGATTTCTTATACTATTCTAAGAATGAGGAGCCGAAGCATGTCTTGCTGACCAGTTGCCTTGGAGTTAAGGAAGAAATAGTTGCAGAAGTAGATAAACAGGTCCGCAAAAAGCGGAGGAAGGGGTGTCCTGGATCTACCGAATCACTTCCGAAGCCGATTGGGCGTATGCTTTACGATGATCAATACTTTTTACCTGACTAACAACGTACCTGAGTCCCTGAAAAAGGTGGTTCACAAACGTGGGATCAGCGTAGTCTTTCTTATCGTGACCCAGCGCCGTACACCAGGTATAACCCCCATCGAAATGATAGTACCAGGCAGCGGGATAAAGCTCCGTATAAGCACCCGCTGAGGCTTTGATCTTTTCCGATTCTTCCGAATTCAGTGAGCCAAGTTCGTGCGCCAGTACCGTGGTTGGCCCAGGCGATAACTCTTTCATGAAGTAACACTCGTCTGATTTCGTCCAAACCGTAGGTACGTCCTTCATCGACGGATGGTTGGCGTCTAATACCCGTAGGCGATAGGGTTGAAAGCGCGGATGCCACAGAAACGTACCACCCATCATTCGTTTAAACCAGGGCCAGTTTCGCTCGGTACCCAGCACCGAATGTATGCCAACAAAGCCGCCACCAGCCTCGATGTAGCGCCGAAACGCCAACCGCTGCGTGTCGGCGTCGAATACGTCGTTATTGGTACTCGCGAAAATGAGGGCGTTGTATTGTTTTAAATTGGCTTCGCTGAACGCATCCGGGCGTGACGAGGTGTCGACGCTGAATCCGTGCTGTTTTCCCAATCGAAGCATACACTGCACGGCAAACGGAATGTTGTCGTGGACGTACCCCTTACCATTCTTGGTGTACACCAGCACCTTCACTCGTTTCCAGTTAACCCGTTCTGACTGAGCATTGACCAGAGACAGGTCAATTATCAGTAAAAGGAGCGTCAGCAACCCTGCCTTTTTCGTGAACAGCATGGCTTTACCCGATTGTAAGCCGTTGGGCATTTTTCTGTGCCTTTAGCGCCAGTTCGGTAGCCAGGAAGCAATGAGCCTGTGGCATGGCGGTTTCAGTTCGGTTCAGAATGTCTTCGACTAGTTGGGTTCCGTACGGGAGCACCTGTTTGCTGCAATCAACGTAACGCGTTTCTTTCTTGTCGACCAAAAACAGGTGGCTGCCGCCCTCACGTCCTGCAATGTCCACGTTTTTACGAATCTCGATGTAGCCTTCAGTACCCAGAATCGTCAGTCGACCGTCGCCCCAGGTATTCAGGCCATCCGGCGTAAACCAGTCTACGCGAATGTAGCCGGCGCCTTTGTCGCCACGCAGGGTCAGGTCGCCGAAGTCTTCAAAATTCGGGTACTGTGGGTAATGCACGTTGCCCGTTTGCGACGATAAAACCTCGCCTTTAGTGGAGCCTGTGAAGAACAGAAACTGATCGACCTGGTGAGAGGCGATGTCGCAGATGATACCGCCGAACTGTTTTTTTTCGAAGAACCACTCGGGCCGTGATTTTAGATTGATCCTGTGAGGGCCCATGCCGATTGTCTGGATAACCTGACCGATGGCCCCGGCTTTTACCAATTCACCTGCTCTGACAGTAGCTCGGTTCTCAAAGCGCTCGCTGAACATGATCGAGTAAATCCGTTTTGTCTCCTGCTGCACCTTACGTACCTGAGCCAACTGATCAAGGGTGGTAATACCGGGCTTGTCGGCCATGAAATCTTTTCCGGATTTCATAACCCGAATGCCTAACGGTGCGCGCTCATTAGCAATGGCTGCACTGACCACAAGCTGAATGCTGTTATCATCAAGGATTTCGGCTTCTGATTTGGCGACTTTAGCCTGCGGAAACCGTTTGGTGAAGGCAGCAAGCAGATCGGGCTCTTTGGCAAAAACAGCCACCAACTCACCACCGCCTCGGATAACCGCCTCAACCTGACCGTTAATGTGCCCGTGGTTTAAACCAATGGCGGCAAACTTAATGCGCGACGCGCTGGTGTAGGGGCTTGCCTGTAGGGGAGGCGCTAAGGCTGTCAGCGCCGCTAAACCGGTCGTTTTCTTCAGAAAAGTCCGGCGGTCAGAGAAAAGAGAATCCATGATAAGGAGCTGGAGAAGGAATAGGGGAGAAACGATTAGAGAGCAACGGTTACAATGGGAGTCCGGGGCGCTGGATAGTAGAAAGAAAGTAGCTTACGCCCTGTTTTGATCTGTTATCCAACACCTAGCGTTCAGTACCTGATACCTAACGTACCTGGCTTTTCTTAGCCAGGGTAAGTGCCTGTGTCGTGGTGTAGTATTTGGTAATCATGTTAGGCACTTCCCAGGCGGGTAATTTTCCCGCCTTCAGGTAGCCGAGGTAGTTCTGCATTACCCGGCCAAAATGCGCTTCGTGGCCTTCGTTGTATTTTTCAGGAACAACCACCATCCAGCCCGCGGCCGTCGGCTTGATGTCAACGCCCGGAAACTCGCGCTGAATGGCGGGCAACACGCTTTTCAGTGACGTACCCAACTGAGTGGACATTCCCTGCGGAGCGCCTGCAACCGGCTCGATATAGAGCGTTGGCTTGTACTGTTGCTCGGCTCCCTGACGAATGATCAGATTCGCTTGGGTGCCTCGCATAATAGAGTAGTGGGTATCACCAGCACCGGCTGGAGCCGCATAAGCCCAGATGACCGATACTTTGGCGTGAATGCCCTTGAGCTGATAATTGATTTCTCCGTTGCTATACACTTTCAGCACGCTATCCTGAACAACATCTTTCTTTAGATAATCAGGAAAAGCATTGAGTTTCGTGATCGCCTTAAACTGACTCAACCGCATATCCGTAGTCCATCGGCGGGCAGAGGTTAGGCGAACATCTTTCTTATAATTGAGGGTCTGCTCTGGAAAACATTCCCACTGCACCAGATCGACGAGGTGGGTTGTTACGTCAACGATGCCTTCACCCTGTTGGGCTACATCCATGAACCATGCCGGCCGCGTGAGAATGCTGCCCGACACGTTTTTATAGAAATGGTGAACGCTTTCTTTGGTCACCGCCGGGTTATCAGGTGTGCCTTTTTCCAGCGTACCAAACAACGCCGCCTGACGAGAGAAAGCCCGTTGCAGCATGGTCGTGATCTCATACCGCTCGGTCATGATGTCGTACAACAGTACGTTCTTTTTAGCCGCTGTCGCAAACGATTCCTGCAATTTGCCAAACTCCGACCCATCGATTACCATCGGCTTGTCGGCCAGCACGTTGAAACCCGCGCCGACAGCCTGCCGCACATAGTCTGTTTTCAGGCGATTATTACCCGCCATCACCACCACGTTCCCGGCTCGTTCAGCCAACATTTTGGCCATAAAATCAGGGCCGCGGTAAACTTCCTCCTTCCACTTTGTCGGGTTGTCGGCTCGGGTGTTATAGGTACGTATCCGATCGGTGTGCATCTGCACGTCGGGCCCTTCGGGTGCGTAGACATGTACCACGGGATCAACCCCCTCGTACATGGATTTTTGCACCAGGGCTGCATGGAAATGGCCGGGGTCGAGCGTGATTAGCCGAATGGGGCCGATGGCGCCCGGTCCGCGAAAGGCAACGAGTGTAGCGATAACCAGCGTAGTTGTGATGGAAAGAGCAATTTTCATAGTTCTATAGCGCCGAAGCTCCAGCTTCGGTAGGGTAACTTTATTCAGTACCGAAGCTGGAGCTTCGGCGCTACAGAACTCATCGGGAAATCAAGTACGTAGCTTTAGCTAATGTCAGCCTTTCTTGAGCATTTTTTTCGAAGCCGATGCCGTGATCGCGTATTCTTTACGTTGCGGACGAGAGAGGAGCTTGTTGGCTTCGGGGTCGTTTACGAATTGCTCTTTTTCCGGATTCCAGTACAGTTTCCGGTTCAGCTTCATGGCCGCGTGATGGAGCAAACAGGCCGAGCATGACCGGTGCCCAATTTCGACTGGGGCGATGGGTTCTTTCCGGCTAACAATACTTTCCAGCCAGTTGCCATGGTGCTCCTTGCTGACGGGTAGGTTGATTTCGTTTGGCCCAATTTCCGATGTAATGATTTTTGGGTCACTGGCGTCGAGGGCCTTGGCCGCATTTTGCTTGGCAATCGGGTCGCTCGCCGTCACCGACGCGTCGCCCCGCGATACAAAAATCCAGCCTTTAGTGCCTTCAAACTTGATCCCGTTCGGTATCTCGTTGCTCACAACCATCTTCACACCATTCTTGTAGAGCGCTTCGGTCTGGAAAATACCGTGAACATTCCACAGTCCACTTTTTGGGAAATCAGCTTTCCCCCAAATCTCGACCGGTCCGGTAAGTTCGGTATCCATCGCCCAGTGGGCGCAGTCGATGTGGTGTGCGCCCCAACCCGTAATCATGCCCGCACCAAACTGCTCGCAACGAAGCCAGCCTGGTCGGTCATAACCTACATTTGGGTGAACCCGCTTTTCGGTATAGTACACGTCGGGTGTGGTACCGAGCCACATATCGTAGTTCAGGTTTTTCGGAACGGGCATCTCAGGTTCTTCATCGCCACCGGGGTCGCCGGGTAGGCCTACATACACCGTTTTTAGATCGCCAATCCGCCCATTTCGTACCAGTTCGGCTGCGTAGCGAAACTGCCGCGATGATCGTTGCTGACTGCCCACTTGCACAATCCGCCCCGAGCGTTTCACGGCATCGGCCATCATGCGGCCTTCGGCAATGGTGAGCGAAGCTGGTTTCTGCATGTATACGTCTTTGCCCGCCTCTACCGCATGAACCACAATTGGCGCGTGCCAGTGATCGGGCGTACTAACGAGCACTGCGTCGATGTCTTTATTTAACAGCAATTCGCGGTAATCGGTATATACCCGAACGCCATCATAGTCTTTACCGGTCTTTTTGCTGTAAAAGCCGTTAACCAGCTTTTTAGCATCGTTAGCCCGATTTACATCTAGATCACAAACGGCCATGATGTTGGCATTATCGTACTGCCAGACGCCGGGCATGTCGTGTCCGCGAGAGATTCGACCGGTGCCGATCGCTCCAATGTTGATGCGGTTACTGGGCGCGTTTCTGCCAAATACCGACGCTGGAACGATGGTTGGAAATCCACTTATAATGGCCGACGATGTCAGTATTCCCTTTGCGGTAGTTTTCAGAAAGCTCCTGCGCGAAGCATCTGACGTATCATTCTGTTGCATGGTTCGGTTGGTTCAGGAGTTAATCGGGGAAAAATAGGTAAGGAATAGCAGCGAGATCAGTAAGGACGTTAGATGTTGGATACCGGACTTTGGACAAAATCGTAGCCTCGCGGTAGTCTTTAGTCCAATATCCAGCATCCAACGTCTACCATCCGGTTCTGATCTATTCAGCGATATTGATCGTTTTGAATTTCGGAACCAGTAGGTGCATCACGCTCCAGGCGGTGAGATAAGCAAATCCACAGATGATGAACATAATGTAGTAGCCAGTCTCAATTTCGCCCAGTGCCTTGTAGTGATCGAACAACCGACCGGCCAGCTTAGCGATAAAAATACCCCCAAAGGCCCCGGCCATGCCACCAATACCGGTTACCGAAGCAACCGCCCGACGAGGAAACATATCCGACACGGTGGTGAAGATGTTGGCGCTCCAGGCCTGATGAGCCGAAGCCGCAAAGCCAATGATGAAAACGGCCAGCCAGATATTCATGCTACCGAGCCATTGGGCAAATACAACCGGTAACGCACACAAAGCATAGATAAACATGGATGTTTTGCGTGCTTTGAAAATCGACATACCGTTTTTGGTGAAATTGAGTGGCAACCAGCCGCCAAACACACTACCAACACTGGCAATCGTGTACACTAACGCTACCGGTAGGGCCAGGGCGGTACCCTGAAGGCCATATTGAGCCTTCAAAAAAGCAGGCAACCAGAAGAGGTAAAACCACCAGATCGGGTCTGTCAGTAGCTTACCGAAAAAGAAAGCCCAGGTAGGCCGGAACGTCAGTAATTTAAACCACGATACTTTGAGTGTTCCTTCGGCGGCTGCTTCCTCAGCTCGTTCGTCAGCATCGCTATTGATATAAGCCAGTTCAGAAGCAGATACTTTTTTGTGGACAGCAGGTTTTTCGTAAATCGTCAGCCACAGTACCAGCCAGATTACACCGGTTGCGCCGGTTAGAATAAAGGCCCACTGCCAGCCATAGTTTTCGGCGATAAAAGGTACGGTAAGGGGAGCCACAATAGCCCCGATGTTGGTGCCTGAATTGAATATACCCGTTGCCAGTGCCCGCTCTTTCTTGGGAAACCACTCTGCTACAGTTTTAATGGCAGCCGGAAAGTTACCCGCTTCGCTTATCCCCAGGGCGGCCCGGGCGACACCGAAGCCGAAAGTCGTTTTGGCGAAGGCTGTGGCTACACCTACAATGCTCCAGAGCGTAAGCGAAAGCGCATAGCCTTTTTTAGTCCCGATTCGGTCAATGATACCGCCAATACCCAGCATACCCAGAGCATAGGCCGCCTGAAACACCACCACCAGGTTGGAGTAGTCGGTTTCTGTCCAGTTGAATTCTTTTTCGAGACTGGGCTTCAAAAGGCTAATCACCACCCGGTCGAGGTAATTGATGGTGGTGGCAAAGAATATCAGCCCGCAAATGGTCCAACGGTAGTTGGTTTGCCTTTCCGTCGAGTCGATCATAGAGGCAGGTTCGGTATGTAGCATAGAAGAGGTTTAATCGCAGCAGGAAGGACACTACGGTATCAGCGGGTGGTGGTTGATTGGCTGGTAGACCCGATCAGGTGTAATGAACGTACCTGACCGAGCATGCCAGTGCCTATTTAATGGTCCAGCCAAAGTAATCTACTGTGTTGTGGTACGATATATTCGCGGCTAGCCGACCTAGCCAGGGCAGGTCGTTGGGCAACAGGCCGCGCTGAATATCCTGTCCAATCAGGTTGCACAGAATACGGCGGAAATAATCGTGGCGGGAGAACGATAGGAAACTACGCGAATCGGTCACCATACCAATGAAGCGGCTCAGCAACCCCATGTTCGAGAGGGTATTGAGTTGGGTCTCCATGCCATCTTTCTGATCGAGAAACCACCAGCCCGAGCCCCACTGAATTTTGCCGGGCACCGAATCGCTGCTCGACTGAAAGTTTCCGATCATCGTGGCAAACGTCTCATTGTCGGCTGGGTTGAGGTTGTACAGGACCGTTTTGGTTAGTTGGCCGTCGCGATCGAGCGCATCCAGAAACTGACCTAACCGCTGCGTTTGGCTCCAGTCGCCCATCGAGTCGCCGCCTACGTTCACCCCCAGGCTGTTAAACAAGCGCGTGCTCACATTGCGTAGCGCACCCAGGTGAAACTGCTGAATCCAGCCTCGTTTGGCGTATTCGCGGCATAATTCCACCAGAACGTACCCCTGCAAAAGATCTATGGTAGCGGCATCAGGCGTCGTTTGTCCGGCGAGCAATTGCTTGCATGCCGTTTCCAGCGCTGTGGTGCGGGCAGAAACGGGCGGCAGACGTTCCAAACCGTGGTCAGACGCCCGGCAACCCAGCGCATGAAAAGCGTCGATACGACTAATCAGCGCTTCGAGCAGCGAATCGAGATCAGTCACGGTAATACCCGACACCGCGGTTAGTTTCGCTACCTGATTGCGCCACGCTTCGGTGTTGGCAGGCAGAAGTGTATCGGGCCTGAAAGTGGGGAACATTTGCAAGGCCTTCCCTTCGGCAGCATACTGACTGTGGTACCGTAAGTCATCGGTCGGGTCGTCGGTTGTACAAACTACCTGTACGTTATGCGCATCGAGCAGGGCGCGGGCCGTGAGGTGGCTCTGTAGTTGCTCGTTGCAGGTATCATAGACCAACCGTGCGTTTTGACCGGTCAATAAATCGTCGATACCAAACGGATGCTTGAGCTCCATCTGTGTCCAGTGCTGGAGCGGGTTGCGCATGGTATACGGAACCGTTTTGGCCCAGGCTTCAAACTTATCCCAGTCGTTGCGGTCGCCAGTGATCAACGCCTCAGGAACGCCGTTCGCGCGCATGGCCCGCCACTTGTAATGATCGCCTTTGAGCCAGATTTCGGTTAGGTTGGCATATCGCTTGTCGCTGGCAATTTCGTCGGGAGGCAGGTGATTGTGATAGTCCACGATGGGTAGATCGCGAACGTAATCGAAGTATAGCGACCGGGCAAACTCGTTTTCCAGCACAAAGTTGTCGGAAATAAAGGGCTCGGTAGTAACAGAATTCAGTGTCATATCTAGTTGAGGTTAGTGCTTGTTGCCAGGATAGATTACCAGCCCTCAGCCCGGGTAATACCCATTTCGAGGCCGCGTAATTCGGCCAGTCCACGCAGACGGCCAATGCACGAATAACCGGGATTAGTAGTCTTGTGCAGGTCGTCGAGCATTTGATGGCCGTGGTCGGGCCGGAAGGGGATAGGCTCGTCCACTCGCTGCTGAATAGCCAGAATCTCGCGCATAACGGCATACATATCTACATCTCCATCCAAATGATCGGCTTCGTAGAAATTACCGTGTTCATCTTTGCGCACATTACGCAGGTGAACGAAGTGAATTTTCTCGCCAATACGCCGGGCAAGCGCGGGCAGGTCGTTAGCCGGATTAGCACCCAGTGAGCCGGTGCAGAAACAAACGCCGTTGCTCTCGTTGGGCACTTTGGTAAGCATGTACTCATAATCTTCGGCCCTCGACATAATGCGTGGCAGACCAAAAATAGGAAACGGCGGATCGTCGGGGTGAATAGCCAGCTTGATGCCCAGCTCGTCGGCAACGGGGGCCACATCGGCCAGAAAATCGGTCAGGTTTGAGCGTAGGGCGTCGGCGTTGATATCGTCATACGTACCTAGCTTTTCGCGCATCCGTTCCAAGGTCTGTTTCGCTTCGCCGGGAATACCAAACATTACTACGTCGGCGAGTTGCTCTTTTTCTCCCGTGCTGTAGCTGGCAAACCGCCGCTCGGCTTCGGCCACGACATGGGCCGAATAGTCATCGGCTGCGTTGGGCCGTTTCAACAGGTGAATATCGAAAACTGCCAGGTCGAACCAGTTGAAATAAAGCGCTTTCGATCCGTCAGTCATAGGGTGATTCAAACTGGTACGGGTCCAGTCATTGACGGGCATGAAGTTATAAGTGACTATTTTCAAGCCACATTCGGCCAGATTGCGAAGGCTCTGTTTGTAGTCTTCGATGTGCTGTCGAAATGCGCCCGTACGGGTTTTGATGCTTTCTGATACGGTCAGGCTTTCAACAACCGCCCAGTGAAGTGGTGCCTCGCCCTTAGCCGATGCACTTATTTCGGCTTGCCGCGCCCGGATGGCCTCTACGGGCCAGATATCGCCATGAGGAATTTGGTGTAAGGCGGTAACAATTCCGCTTGCTCCGGTTTGGCGTACGTCGGCGAGGGTTACGGGGTCGTTTGGCCCAAACCAACGCCAGGATTGTAGTAAATTCATTCAGGGTGTATTTTTTTAATGACTGTTCAACGTGAGAAAGTAACCATAGGTGATTGTGCTACCTGCTGATAACTAAACAACTTTAGTTTCAGGGGCGAATTGACAGCATCCGAAAATGGAGATAGGCGTATATATTCTACTCACTTGTTGGTCCTGAATGGGTCTATTCATCAACCAGTGCCAATTATTTCTCGTTTTTTTTATAATTCGTTGCCCAATCTCAACAATAGTATCAAGCGGGTACGGCCGTTTATAAACAGTATATCTTAAAATGGGAGAGAAAAATCAAGTGTTTTACTTGGGTGAGGATGGCAACCAGGCATAGGCTTGACAGATTTTTTTTCGAGACTATGGACACTGATACGCTCCATTCATCTGATACTTTTTGGGGCTGAAGGGTTCATTTACTTAGCATGGCCCCAACCTCTCCCGATGGGGAAAGAGTTGGGGCCATTTTTTTTAGTACCCTGGATTCTGAGGGAAGGTTGTTACACCATCGGTAGTCCGGTCGATCTGATCCTGTGGGATGGGCCGTAACAAGTGGAAATCTTTGATGTTGGCGGCGGCATCCGTGTTGTGAGCCTTTACCCGCTCGATGAGCTTGCCCGTGCGCTTCAAATCAAACCAGCGGAACATTTCGCCAGCTAATTCTCGCTCCCGCTCATCCAGAATGAAGTCAAGCGTTACTTGGGCAGGTGTAACTTCCATTTGAGTTGTGCGACCGGGCCATGCTGCCCTCCGACGTACTACGTTGATTGCTTCAGCCGCTTCTGGTAATTTACCTAATCTAAACTGGGCCTCACCCAAGATCAGGTACGTTTCAGCTAATCGGAACATCAAAAAATCGCGGCTTCCCTGCTCGTAGGTACGGTCGGGGCGGAGCGGATCGAGATGCTTTTGAAGTGTTGGGAACAGGTTAAGCCGGTAATTACTGGGCACCAGCACCTGATATTTACGTTTGGCGCGCTCGGCCTTACTCATCTCAACCCCAGGAATAAATATGGTGGTATCACCGGCCGCGAACGTAAGCGTAGTTTTAGAGTCATCGAATACGTTTGTGTATGTTCCGGGTCTGTTGCAGATCCAGGTATCCTTGAACGTCTTTTTGTAGCGTGAGTCATTCATGCGGTTAGCCGGAGCGAATACCGTTTCGGTCATATACGTAGTTGGCTTATATCGCTTAAACGGGCGACCATTTTGCGTGTCGCGCTGCATACCTGCCTGCGTGTCGTACTCCATACCAAAGTATAAGTGCGTTTGGTTACCAGGGCCATTAGTAAGTGGGTCAGACGTGTACTGTGTGGCAAAGATTACCTCAGAGTTGATCTCTCCACCTCCCTGCTCGAACACTCGGGCAAAGTCGGGTAGCAGCGAATACGAATAGTTCTTAGTTACATTAGTCGCATGAGTAACTGCCTTTGCATAATCATCAGCCGCTGCTGCTTCTGATGTTGCTTTCGTCAGATAAACCCGGGCCAGCAGGTGCTCGGCCGCCCCTCTGTTCGCCCGTCCGTAGTCGACCCCACTCGTTGTAGGTGGGAGGTCAGCCAAAGAAGACTCCAGGTCACTGACTATTGCCGCGTACACATCTTTAACCGGGGCGCGGGTAAAGGCTTTTGTAGGTTCTGTATTACCCTTGAGAACCAACGCAACCGGACCCCAGGTTTGCACCATCACGAAATAGTGGTGAGCCCGCAGGAATTTCATCTCAGCCACGCGCCGTTTTTTAACGGTTGCATCAATACCGGCAATATTTTCAGATGCGTCGATCACCAGGTTGGCAGTATTGATACCAATGTAGAAATCATTCCAGAGGTTACGAATCAGGTCTACCCTGCCGTCAAACTGCGAGAGATACTGGTTCATAAATTTATAACTTCCGTCGGCCCCCATCGTATACGTATCGGTGCCGAAAACGGTTAGGTTCATGCCTATTTCGCGGCCGTAAAAGTTACGAAGTGTTTGGTACGCACCTCGTGCTGCAGCCTCAAAGCCGGCTGGTGTGTCCAGATACTGGCTACCTACCTGTGAGATTGGTATTTCAACAAGAACATCTTTGCAGGATTGTCCTGTGAGTAACAGCAGTGTAGCTGTAAAGAGTATGATTATTTTTCTCATGATTGACTGAGTTAAATCGGGATTAGAATTTTGCGTTGATTCCTACGGTAAACTGTTTTACAGTAGGCGATTGATTCTGGTCCACGATGTCGAATGATTCGTTGTCGATGCCCTTATACTTTGAGCGATATTCTGAGAAATTAAATGGGTTCTGGGCCGAAGCATAAAGCCGCAAGGCACTTAATTTAATGCGGCTAGTGAGTGTTTCGGGGAAGGTATAACCGAGGTTAATATTCCGTACTTTCAGGAACGTGCCACTGAAATACTGCAGTGTAGATTGGAACACGGGGGCTTCCTGATTTTGGTTCGGTCGGGGGAACTCATTGGTAGGATTGTTAGGAGTCCAATAATCGATGTCAAGGTTATTGTACCGACCTGCCAGGGAATTGAAAGCCGTATGGAAACCACTACGGAATGTGCTACCTACGCGGGCATAGACAAAAAAGGAGAAGTCAAGGCCCTTGTAGCTGAATCGGTTGGTTACGCCTGCCGTAAAGTCGGGAACTTGCGAACCAATGATCAGGCGGTCGTCGGCATTGATTTTACCATCTGGCTGGCCCGTCAGTTTGCCATCCGGCGTACGCCCGTTGTTATCTTCTACTTTTATTTCACCCACCTTCCGGCCAAAACTGGCGGCCTGAGATTCTTCGCCTGCCTGCCAGATACCGATTTTCTTATAATCGAAATAGGCTGTAATGGGCTGACCGATAAAGCGAGCGTTGCCGATATCGTCTACTTTGCCGTTGAAGAGTTCAACAATGGCTTCACGGTTCTTTGCCCATTGAATGTCAGTTGTCCAGCGGAAACCACTTTTCGAGGCAACATTGACGGTTGAAATACTGATTTCGAGACCATCCGTGCGTGTTCTACCCACGTTTCGTAATACACTGCCAAAGCCGCTTGTGAGCGGTAACTGATCCTGAAGGAGAAGGTCAGACGTGTTGGCGCGGTAAGCCTCAATGGCACCACTCAAACGACCCTGAAACAGGCTAAAATCTAATCCAATATTGGCCGTAGTGGTTGTTTCCCACTTCAAATCGGAGTTGCCAATCGTACCGGGGCGATAGCCGTAAGCTGGTGTTGTACCAAAGGCGTAGGTGGTACGTCCCAGCAGAGTTTGCGTTTGGTACGGGTTGATAGCCGTATTGCCAATAGAGCCATAACTGGCACGTAATTTTAGCTGATCTACCCAGGCTACAGTCTTCAGGAATGGCTCTTCGCTGAGATTCCAGCCAAGGGCAGCCGATGGGAAGAAACCATATTTAGTATTGGTACCGAAGCGGCTCGATCCGTCATAGCGGCCTGTCAGTGTAAAGAGGTATTTGTCGTTGTAGGCATAATTCAGTCGTGCCATGTAGGAGTTTAAGGTCCAGCGGCTTACATCTGTACCGATACTATTGATAAGGGTGGCCTCACCAAGGTTGAAATACTGCTGTGTCTCTGCCGGAATACCCGTCACACTCATTTGACCCCGCTCAATGTCGTCCTGCTGTATAGACTGCAGAGCCGTCAGGTTAAGGTTGTGTACTCCTTTGAAGGTCTTATCGTACGTCAGAATGTTCTCGAGCGTATAATTAAAGCCGTATTCGTACAGGGTAAAGGCTGTTGGATCGCCCCCGCGCCGAGCGTTGGTTTGACTTGCTGTGAATCGACCAAGACGCCGGTTGGTGAAGTCAGGTCCAAAATTGACTCGGTAACGAAGCCCGTCCAGAATGTTCCACTCGCCATACACACTATTGAATAGACGAATACGCTTATTCAAGTCAATCTGAGCACCAGGTATGACTTCGGCAATGGGGTTGGTACGCAAACCGTCGGAAGTAGGCAGGAAAATCAGATTGCCATTATCATCGTAAGGTTTACCCAATGGGTTTTCCTGCAAAGCACCACCGTACGGGTTGAAGACTTCGCCGTTTTGGAGACTGTACACGCCTAGTGACGATATGCCCACCTTGACGCGCTTGGTTATCTGATGGTCGAGGTTGATCCGGAATGTATACCGGGTAAAATCCTGATTTTTGATAATACCTACGTCCTGGAAGTAGTTGCCCGAGATGGCAAACTGCGTTTTTTCGTTACCCCCCGATACGCCAACCTGGTGACTCTGAATGCTCCCCGTACGAAGTAGGTAGGACTGGTAGTCGGTAGTACGACCGTTTGTAATGCCATCTAACTCAATTGGCTCAAATAAAGCCGCGTCCGTTGTGTAGGCATTAATGGCCCGACGAGATTCGCGCTTGTACTCAGCAAACTGAGGTCCGTCCATCACGTCGATCAGACTCAGGGGCTGGCTGATGCCGTAATAGCTGTCCAAACTTACGACAGTCTGGCCTGGTTTTCCGCGTTTAGTCGTTACGATAACCACTCCATTAGCACCCCGCGACCCGTAGATGGCCGTTGCCGAAGCATCTTTCAGGACTTCCATGCCCGTTATATCATTCGGGTTGATGTCATCAATACCTCCAGCGAGCGGTATACCGTCAACTACGTAGAGGGGATCGTTACTGGCGTTGATGGAACGACGGGCACGGATACGCACCGTTACGCCTGCACCGGGGCGACTACCGCTCTGTACTACATCGACACCGGCGGCACGACCCTGTAAAGCCTGCCTGGCGTTGGTAATAGGTAACTCAACAATCTGTTTGGCACTTATCGACGAAATAGCACCCGTTAGCTGACTCTTTTTCTGCGTACCGTAACCAACGACTACCACCTCATTCAGGGCGCGTTCGTCATTGGTCAGGGTTACATTGATAGAACTGCGATTGCCAACAACCAACTCCTGCGAGGAGAATCCTACCGACGAGAACACCAGCACGGCTTGGTCATTTGGCACGCTGATGCGGTAAGTACCCTCAGAATCGGTTGTGGTGCCGCGGGTACTTCCCTTAACGGTGACTGTAACTCCCGGCAACGAAATTTGCTCGTCGCTGACACGGCCGGTGATCATTCGTTCCTGAGCCAGAGCCGGAACAGTACATAAACAACACAGCCATAGGCAGGACCATGCGAGTAGACGCCGAATTTGCGGCGCCTGAAAGTAGTAAGAGATCATAGATTAAAGGGATTATACTTAAACATAGGGTTTAATAACAGGAACAAACGCTTGTTGTATTCTTGATTATTCCCCGTAAAAGTTTACCTTTTACTAGAATCTACCCGTAATCTTATTGTAATAAAGATATTAAAATTGATTTTTCTCATAACAGCTTATCAAGCGTTCTATACATATGAATGCTGGATAATGAGTGTGTTGAGTATAATATGATAAAATTTGATAGTAACGCTTAATTATATAAGTATTTATACTTACATGCAAAATAGACGAGTAGTTAGTGTTTACAGCTGCTTGACAACCAAAATTAACAACTAGGCAATGAGTAGGTAAAGGGTTGTTGTACTCTTTCCCTCGAATGTTAATTTACATCGGCGGAAAAATTGGTATTGAAAGACTAAGTATAAATTGGGGCTGGGCGGCCGCGAAATGCTGAGCCGTTGTTATAGAAGGATACGAATCTGGTCAAGCCGGTTTCTTGTCGTCGTTGACGATTTTTTTCTTTTCCCGCTTGGGTCCCGCGCTCATTTTCCCGAACCGCCAATTGGCTGTCAGTCTGATGTTTCTGATCATTGTGTAACTGGTGCCCTCTGACAGGAAGGTAGCTGTGGTCAGTTGATTAGAAACGATGTTATAGACCCGGAATGGATTTTCGAACGTGGCTGTCAGCGTTATCTTATGAGGTTTCAACTCTTTACGTGCCGAAAAACCATAATAATAATAACCGGCAGATTGGCCCTGTAGCAGTATTTGGCGTGACCGATACGAGCCATTAGCCTGAAGACTGGTGTTTTTAGGGAGTTGAACTGAGGTATTCATGTTTAGCTGATAGCTCCAGTTACGATTGCTCGTGCGTAGCGCCGGGCTATTCAAGATATTATAATTTAACGCTACCGAACCACTCAGATTCCAGCCTTTCACCGGTTTCACCGAGCCAAACAGGTTGGTGCCGTAGGTGGCGTTGCTGGCAATGTTTCGATACGTACTCGTCGATACGCCCGTGGTGTCAACAGTGGTTACCCGCTCGATGGCATTATTCGTTTGCCGACTGAAGAGCATCAGGTTAACCGTAGTACCGCTTTTGGTATACGTACTGTATGCCCACTCAACCAGATGAGCCAGTTCTGGCTCCAAAAAGGGGTTACCTGACTGAATATTTTTCGGGTCGGCCGAATTGATGTAAGGGTTCAGGAAAGCAATGGACGGTCGCTGAATTCGTTGGCTGTAGTTCATCCGTATCCGCTGACTTTTCCCGATTCGTTTGGAGACACTTACATTGGGCAGGAAGTTGTTATAATCATCGCTGAATTGGGTTTTAGTCGATTTGAAATCGGCATCGATCATCGTTACCTCAAACCGGCCACCCAGGTTGATACTCCAGTTTTTGGCTGTCCGCATTCTGAACGATGCGTAAGACGACCACACGGCCTGTTGATAATCGAACATGTTGGCCCGCCGGGGATCGTCCCGAAAATTCACGGAGCCATCGGGCGATGTTTCCAGCCTAAAATTGCTGCCCACATCGCGGCGGATCAGTTTAGTGCCTATCTCCAGCAGTCGCTGCTTAGTAGTTGAAAACGGATGCGAATAGTCGGTCTGAAGTGTTAATTCATTCTGTCTGTTTTCGTTACGGTTCTGTTCCCGGTAATTAATCAGTTCTGTTTCGGGGAGTGGAAACTGGGTCAATCTGTAGCCACTAAGGCCATCATTCTGGTTATACTGGGCCAGAAACGTGTATTCCTGCTCGGTACTTCGCTTGAAAAGCCGAGTATAGTTAACGTTCATATCCGCGTGGCTATTCTCCCCGTTAGTGGTGGTATATCGCCGAAACGCTCGATCGCTGTCGACGCTTTGCCGGGTGTCGCGTGTTGAATAGGTGGTGCGATTGTCGCCGCCCAAATTGACATCTACGCCAAGGCGATTGGTAGAATCAAGATCATAATCAACACTCAGGGAGCCAACCACCGATTTTCCCTCGTTGCTGAACGCGTTTGATTGTTCAATCACGCTGAAGAGTTCACCATTTCGCAGGTTTCGCCTTACGTTTTCGGAACGGCCGTAGGAGTTAGTCCAGTTTCCGCCGCCAAAGGCGGTTAGGCTCAGCTTCTCCCGTTTCATGTTGAGATTGCCGTTGAGCGGGTTCTGCCGGTTGCCAAGTGTTCCGGTAAGCCCTCCGGTGATGCCCTGTAATTTACTTTTGGTAATGATGTTGATTACCCCTGCTGTGCCTTCCGAATCGTACTTGGCAGATGGGGCTGTGATGACTTCCACCGATTTGATGAGCTCGGAAGGAATCATTTGAAGGGCTTCGTTGATGCTTCGGGCCATCAGGCTTGAGGGCTTACCATTTATCAATACTTTAATGCTGCTGCTCCCTTTCATCTGCACTGTACCATCGGGATCGATAGTCAGCAACGGTACTTTTTTTAGTACATCCATTGCCGTACCGCCCGAATTAGTGAGGTCTTTTTCGGCGTTGTAAACCATTCGGTCATCCTTGTCTTCAATCAGTGGTTTTTCACTGGTGATCACCACTTCGTTCAAGGTCCGGCTGTCAACGCGCATGGATATAACCCCTAACGCAAGGGGAGGCTGCCCCATCCTTAAGGTAATGTTGTCGAGGGTTTTTGTTTCGTAGCCCATGAAGCTCGCCACCACCCGATACGTACCTGGAGCCACATTATTCAGTACGAATTTGCCTTGCTCGTCAGACGTAGTACCACCAATCGGCTTATTGGTCAGTGGGTTGTACAAGGCAACCGTAGCAAACTCAACCGGTTTGTTCAGTCCACCATCGATCAGTGTACCTGTAAGCTGTCCGGTTCTAGTACTGATAAGACGGGGTTGTGGTGTTGTAAATGGTGTAATTGCTGTTGTCGACGCAGGTTGGGAAGAATCGAGTGGTGAGGGTTTCTTAAGTGAATCTGGTGTTTGCGCCTGTGTGTGGACCAGGATCAACATAAAAAGAAAAAGTAAATAATATTTCATACGTTGCTGAGAGTTCGCAGAATGAAGTATTCAAGACCGATTTCTACTATTGATAACCTGTTCTAAGGCTAAAATCCCGTTATATCGAGAGGACTGTGTTTAAGTGGAGTAGATATTCCCAGAAGTAAGTGGCACATATATTGTTTAGGTATGCTGAGGTAATTCTGCTTAACTACTTAACTCAGCATGATACTAAGATTACGTGTTACCGCTATTTTCATACTTCTTAGTTTTTTGACACTGCCCGCCGCAGGGCAGACCTGGAATTTCTTCGGGGTTTTTCCTCAATACTCACAAACCGGTCCAATCACTAAGCGATTGGGTTACAACGTTTTCCTGTCGGCTACTAGTCATGCGACCTCGCAGAAAGCTGAATCGCCGGGAATTGCGATGCTTGATTTGCAGTATTACGCTCAGCCTAGCCTCACCTACAAAGTGACAGACAACATTCAAATGGGCCTGGGCTATGCCTATGTTCGACATAACCTGTTCGGAATAAGAGTCAACGAAAATAGACTCTGGGCCCAGACAACCCTAACGCATGGTATTACTGGTAGCCGGGTACGTATGAGTCACCGACTGCGCTACGAAGAGCGGTATCCGCTTCGACTGTCGACCGATAAATGGTCGTTGGCGCAACTGGGCCGCTATCATGTAGGAGCAACCATCCCTTTCTTTGATCTGAAACAGCAAAAAAACGGCTGGTATGCGTCGCTCTCGAACGAGGCCTTCTTTTGTTTTTCAGGAGCCAAGAATAGCCCGATCAGCTCGAAAAACGCTTTTTACGGTGAAAACTGGAGTTATGGTGGCATTGGTTACAATATGGGTCGTTGGGGGAAAATAGAAGTAGGCTATCAATATCAGAACCTTGTGCGGAACCCGGCTCAAGATCATCGGAACCTGCATCTGCTTCAGCTTCAGTGGGCTACTAATTTTAGCCTCGATGGACTTGCCATGTGGCTAATCACACCACCCTATTAAATCTCTGGCGTGAATATTGTGCTAATTACAGGGGAAAGAGCAAGCCAAAACTGTATTTCGCTATATTTGTTCTCGACTTTCTTCTAAAGCGCCTAGATTTTCGATAAGTCACCTTGATTGTAGTATGAAACGCCTGCTGAGTCTTAGCTTATTGGCTTTACTGCTTTACCACATGCTAGCAACAGTATGGGTGGCTGTAGGTGTCTGGTGGCAGGATCAGCATGACCTCACCGAACGGCTCACGGTTTATTCGTCGGTCGATAGTATGGTCGAGTTTCAGGTCGTTCTTGGTGCGGGTCAGGCACAGAAGCTCGTTGAGCAGACATCAGAAGATGGCTTTGCTTACAACGGTCGCTTTTATGACGTCATTAGCCTTGAGCTACGCGGCGATACACTTCGCATTGCTGGTATCGAAGATAAGCAGGCCGGATTCTTGCAGCAGGACTTGCTGTCGTTTGTTAAAAAATCGATTGGTGCCACTTCTGGTGATGATTCGCAGCGAAAAGCCGGTCACTGGCTTAAGCTGTTGCTCAAAGAATACCAGCTCACCGATCGGCTGGTTATATCGCCTTCCCTATTATCGTGGCTGGTCGATATGCGTATTTCTGATGTGCCAGTTTCGTTACTTTCCCGCTATCTGGCGGTTCTATCTCCCCCTCCGCGTGGCTAATTGAGTCATTCTGTGTTGTCGTCTCCGGTCTGTTTCAGTTTGTCAGGTACGTACCTGCGGTTGTATGCGGCTGAGTGAGACGGTCTATCTATCAGTCACTCAATTAAATTGGTCTTTTTCGGCTCCTTGTGCACGGAATTTCTGCGCAACTGTTCGCCTGCACCCTTTCAGCAATTCTGTAGGTAATTGACTCGTCGATGCCACTGGGCTGTCATTTCAGATGACATACGCCCCGGTTGGTGCTGTGATGGGTTGTGAATGGCCTATACGGTTGACTAAAGCGGGCGATAGTGTGTGCTGGCTAGTAACGTACCTGGCGTTGAATGGACCGCCATTCTTCCATGATCTCCTCTTTAAAATACACTGGTCTGGCATTGCTGGGCCTGATACTGAGTACCCAATTGGCTACTGCACAGGGCTGTGTAGCCGTTCGTCACATGAGCTGTTCGGCGCCGACAGGTTCGTCAGCAGCTTATTTCAAACAGCGCTCTGGCCAATGGCAGGTTTCGGCTGGCTACCGCTTTTTTCGGTCATACAAACACTTTGTTGGTGATGAAGAACAAATTCATCGCGTAGAGCAGGGAACGCAGGTGATCAACGTGTCGCACGCACTTGATTTAGGCGTTACCTACATGCCATCGCTGAGGTGGTCTGTGTCGGTAAATCTGCCTATTCAGATGAATGACCGGTCGTCATTGTACGAGCATTATGGTAATGCAGTGGCTGGTAACCCCGATCAACTACGGTTCCACACAGGCTCGCAGGGAATTGGTGATCTGCGAATTTCGACCAGCTACTGGTTGATTAATCCGGCTTCACTACCGAAAACGAATCTGGCGGTAGGCGTAGGCGTGAAACTGCCAACGGGTAATTACAAAGTCACTGACAATTTCCACAAACGCACCAAAGAAGGTGCTGATTATACGGTTAATCTACCCGTTGACCAGTCAATTCAATTGGGCGATGGTGGGGTTGGAGCCAGTGTTGAATTACAGGGCTACTCGCAATTAACCGGCGGTCTAACTGCCTATGCTAATGGATTTTACCTGTTTAATCCGCGCGAAACTAACGGTGTTAGGCGTAATCCAACGGCCACAACGATTGATCTGATTACGGGTGAGTTCTCAGTTGCCGATCAGTTTGCCGCTCGCCTTGGTCTGAGTCAGTCGCTTGGGTTCGTGCCGGGTTTAGCGGTAATGCTTGGTGGTCGGGTAGAAGGTGTGCCTGCTAAGGATGCTATAGGTGGTAGCAAGGGTTTTCGTCGGCCCGGTTATATCGTGTCGGTCGAGCCAGGGTTTTCGTTCATGAGCCACGGCTACGCGGCCGCACTGACTGTTCCAGTCGCTGTTTATCGAAACCGGACAAGAAGTTACGCTGATCAACTTGATCCGCTGGGCGTTCGGCACGGTGACGCTGCATTTGCCGATTATCTGATTTCCTTCAACGTAAGCCGTTCTTTTTAAGCTGTATGAAAAAGCAATTACTTCTTATCGCGCTTTTCTTCGCAAGCGCGGGCTCTTGCTGGGCGCAGATGCCTCAGGATGCCATATACATGCCTAAAAAGACGATTTGTGCGGCTGCCATGTACGGGCGGAGCAACTGGAACGAGTATTGGGAGAATACCCTCAAACGCGAAAATCTGAACATCGGTACGCACACCACACAAAGCGCATCGCTGATGGCAGCCGTAGGACTGAGTGACCGGGTAAACCTGATCGTAAACGTGCCCTACGTCTGGACAAGCACCACGGCGGGCAACCTGATGGGTCAAAAAGGTTTTCAGGATGTTTCGGGCTGGTTGAAGGTCAACGCTTTGCAGTACAAAGGCTTATCACTACACGGTATTGTCGGTTTGTCAACGCCATTGAGCAGCTACGTACCCAGCTTTCAGCCAATGTCGATTGGCATGGGGGCACGGTCGGCGGCCGGGCGGGTTTTGCTTAACTACAAGCATCCGAAAACGGGCCTGTATCTGACCGCGCACGGCTCGTATATCTGGCGCAGCACCATCCGTATCGACCAGGATTCGTACCAGGCCGATGGGCGGGTATACAACACCGATGAAGTGGCGGTTCCCAATGCTACCGACACGGCGGTTCGGATCGGTATTCTTAGATCAGCCTTCCAGACAGAAGTGTTTGCCGAACGGTTTGCCTGTACTTCCGGCGATAACATTCGCCGGAATGATATGCCGTTTCCAACCAATAACATGCGGGCGACAACCGTGGGTTGGTATGCCAAATACCAACCGCATAACGTGGGCGTAAATGCCCGCGTTGGGTACGTTACCGATGGCCTCAATATGGGGCAAAGCACGTCGTTTATGCTGGGCCTGCTGTATCAAATCAACCTGAAATAAGATCGCCAGTCAGCAATGCTGTGCGGTTTATAAGACTTTAAAAGCAATGAAATCAGTACATAAATTACTCTTTCTCGTATTGGCACTACTGGCGATTACCGTAGTATCATGCGACAAAACCATTGAGGAACCACAACGCGTTGGCTATGTGCCCGCGAGCGTAGATGATAAGGCAGGTAGCTGGAAAACGTATATACTGACCAATCCTGGCGAGGTGACGCTGGCTACACCTGCATCGGTTTCATCGGCTGCCTATCTGGCTGAATTGACCGACCTGAAGTCTAAAGCCGCGAACCTTTCACTGGCGCAACAGGAGGCGGTTGTTTACTGGGGAGCTGGTGCCGCTTACCGCTGGAACGAGATCGCTCGTGAACTGGCAGCGCGGTACAATACTCCGCCAGCATCGAATGCTGATGGTAAATATCCGGTGCCCGACGCTGCTAACCCCCTGGCTGATCCGAAGTTTCCATTTGCTAATCCGCCCTACACAGCGCGTATGCTGGCCTACCTGAGTGTGGCCCAATACGATGCACTTGTATCGGCCTGGAGTTACAAGTATGTTTTTAAGCGAACAGCCCCTTCTAAGGTTGATGCAACCGTTCCGGTGGCGTTGCCTGTATCTGCTTTGCCAACGTACCCATCCGAAGATGCCGTTGTAGCGGCGGCCTCGGCCGTCATTTTGAAAGCGATGTTCCCGGGCGAAGTGGCGTTTATTGATGCGAAAGTGGCTGAGCACACCAACGCCCGGCAGTGGGCTGGCATGAACGTAAAGAGCGATTTGGAAGCCGGTGCCAGTCTGGGAAGCCAGGTGGCGGCTAAAGTGATGGGCCGGGCTCGAACAGACGGGATGAGTGCGTCTAACAACCAAACACTAACCGCTGCGATGGTTGAATCGGCTAAAAGCCGTGGACAATTGGAAGTCTGGACAAGCCAGGAGTCTCCGCTTCGCCCGCCCATGTTGCCTAACTACGGAGCCGTTTCTACCTGGAATTTCGATCGGGCCACGCTGGTTAAATTACGGCCGGGTATGGCACCTCAACCGGGCTCCGAGCAATTCAATAAGGAACTGCAAGAGCTTAAAGCTATTAATAAAAACCAGACTCGCGAACAGGCCCGGATTGCCAACTATTGGGCCGACGGAGCCGGAAGTTACACGCCCCCCGGTCACTGGATGCGCTCGGCTGCCGATGCGGCTCACGAAGCTAAATTCAGCGAAGTCAGAATGGCCCGTACATTGGCCTTAGTAGCGACTTCCTTGCAAGATGCCAGTGTCTGTTGCTGGGAAACCAAGTTCTACTACTACACGCCTCGTCCGCAACAGTATGGCGTGAAAACATCGGTTGGCCTGCCTAATTTCCCTAGTTATACGTCCGGGCATTCAACCTTCTCGGGTGCTGCAGCTACGGTACTAGGTAGTATTTTTCCTGACCGGGCCGATGAATTTTGGGCGCGTGCACAGGAGGCGTCGGTATCGCGTATCTACGGTATGATTCACTTTCGGTCAGATTGCGAAGTTGGTCTGGTTTGCGGGAAGAACATCGGTGCATACGCTGTGGCTAGAGGTAAAGCAGACGGGTCAGGTTTGTAGATACAACAGCATTACATAGTCATAGAGGAGGTTTTGTAAGCCTCCCATATGGCTATGTACTTGCAAATCAACTCACGCTCCACGATGAAATACTTTCTAAACGCGCTGATAGCTACTTGGCTATTAGCCTGGCCGTGCTATGCTCAAAAGCCGGATACGCTTCGAACACTTTTGCTCAAACAGGTTGATGTGCGCACCACCAAACTCGGTGAGGTTAACGCATTACCCAATCAGCAAGGAACGTACCTGATGGCTGGTCGCCGCACTGAACAGATTCGACTGGCCGAGATTGATGCCGATGTGGCCCAGAAAAATCCACGTCAGTTGCTGGCACGGGTACCGGGCGTCTTCATTTACGATATGGACGGCTCGGGCAATCAAATCAACGTGGCAACGCGGGGACTGGATGCGCACCGTTCGTGGGAGATGAACATGCGTTACAATGGGGTGCTGACCAATTCAGACATGTATGGCTACCCGGCCAGCCATTTCTCGCCTCCCGGCGAAAGCCTGGAACGGATTGAACTGGTACGGGGTACGGCTTCGCTTCAATATGGTGCTCAGTTTGGCGGAATGCTCAATATGGTGTCAAAACAGGCTGATACAACCCGCCGGTTTGGTTTCGAGAGCATCGGGTCGGTTGGTTCATACGGTCTTCGAAGCACCTACAATGCTGTAGGAGGCCGTGTTGGGAAGCTGACGTATTACGGATATGCGTACTGGCGGCATTCAGACGGATACCGGCAAAGCAGCCGGTCTGATGCGCAGGCTTTGTTTGCAAGCTTACGCTATCAGGCATCACCGCGACTGGTGCTTTCTGCCGAAGTGGCTCGTTCAACGTACCTGTATCAGATCCCGGGCCCATTGACCGACTCTATGTTTCGGGCTGATCCACGCCAGGCTACCCGTACTCGCAACTATTTTAACCCGGATATCTGGGTGCCTTCGGTGCGCGCAGACTGGCAATTGAGCAACCGTACCCGCCTCCAGTGGATCACGTCGGCTGTATTGGGTGCCCGTAATAGTGTGTTGATCGATGCGTTCGCCACCGTCACCGATCTGCCAGACCCAGTAACGGGTCAGTATCGGCAGCGTCAGGTTGACGTTGATCAGTTCAACAGTTTTACGTCGGAGGTACGTCTACTGCATCAGTTTCAGCTCGCCACATTGCCCTCGACGGTGGTAGTGGGTGGTCAGCTAATGCACAACGATATGCATCGCCAGCAATTAGGTAAGGGTACGACTGGTTCGGATTTTGACTTGACATTGACTGCACCCTTTGGTCGCGATTTGTGGTACTACACCCGTAATGGAGCCGCCTTTGCCGAAATGCAGCTTGACCTGACGCCTCAGTTGACGGTTTCACCAGGCATTCGGCTGGAACACGGCCTTACCCGGATGCGTGGTGTAATTTCCTACTATGATCCGGGCAATCTGCCCACCGATATCGATCATCAGTTTGTCTTGCTTGGCCTCAGCGGTCAGTATAAGGTCAATGCAGATGTTCGGGTGTATGGTGGCTGGTCACAGGCCTACCGACCAGTCATCTTTAAGGACATTGTACCGGCCTCTGTTTACGAACAGATCGACAAAAATCTCCGAAATGCCAGTGGCTACAATGCTGAACTAGGCCTGGAAGGCCGTTGGCAGGGTTGGCACATCAACATGAGTTTGTTCGATGTGCTGTATCAAAATCGGATGGGAACGCTGGTGCAAACGTCTGCCACTGGACAACCATACACGTTTCGGACAACGATTGGCGACAGCCGAAGTCAGGGGCTGGAACTGTTGGTAGAAGGCCAACTGGTTAATGCGGGTCGTTTTGTCGTGAGCGGGTTCACATCGACTGCGTTCATGAATGCCCGGTATCTGAACGCCAATGTGGCCTCAGGAACAGAAAACCGGACGGTAAACGGCAATCAGGTTGAGTCAGCGCCACGCTTCACGTCTCGCAACGGAGTAACACTTCGCTACCGGAGTACCAGTCTGACGGCCCAATATAGCTACGTGGGGATGACGTATTCTGATGCCCTCAACACGGCGATTGTCTCGGCCAATGGCGCTAAAGGGCCAGTGCCAGCGTATGGTATCTGGGATCTGAACGCCACCTGGCGGGTCACACCCTGGCTGAATGTCAGGAGTAGTGTAAACAATCTGTTGAACAGCCAATACTTCACCAAACGACCACTTTTCTATCCTGGTCCTGGTGTATGGTCGTCAGACGGGCGTAACGCAGTCTTATCTGTTGGAATCAAAATCTAAGACGGGGTTGTATCTTCAAAAGATCGCGTGTCGGTTATCCTCCAGAAAGTTGACTACCACAACGGAATATCGAATAATCAGACACAGAAGTGATTACCGAAGGTGATGTTGTATTTATGAAAGCCAATTTCTCAGGAACATACAGCTCGGCGTTTCTGGCCACGGCGGCAACAAACAAGCCATTTACCGTACCGGGTTTTGCGCGATTTACGGTTCGCGATGGAAAGATAGCCGAAGAGTTTTCGGTAGTTGATTTCAACCAGATTACAAAGCAGATTCTGTAAATGAGAGATAGCTTGATTAGCCAGCCAGTTTCCTGATCGACTAGTCACGCTATCAACTTACTATTTCCCAATTCCCCTAATCCAATAACCATGAACAAGAACCCGCTACGCTGGACGTTGGTGGGCCTGGCTCTGCTCATTTGTCTGGAAGCAATACGGGTCTATTTCATCATGCCTTTTCCGGGGAGTCAACTCAAAGACGAGGCTAATCTGAGTCGGGTAGGGGTGGCCTACTGGCTACATCAGTATGTGCCCTGGCTTCGGGCGATGCTACTCCTACTACTGATTACACCCGTTTTTACGGTGATTACAAAGCCAGGGAAAACCCGGCACCGGTGGTTGGTTCTAGGATTGGTTGGCATCTATGCCGGGGCATTTTATATGGTTAGTATGACGATGATGGCCGACCATATGTTTTTGCAGCCGACGACCAAACGGATGTTGCCGATGAGCCAGAATAAAATTCCGGCGAATAAGCTGATTTTGGGTGTGGTGGAAAATGGGGAGGCCAGGGCTTATCCCCTGCAACTGATTGGCTACCATCATCAGGTACGCGATACGGTCGGAGGGAAGCCCATTATGGTGACCTATTGCACCGTTTGTCGCACAGGCCGGGTGTTCGATCCGGTGGTTGATGGCAAACCAATAACGTTCAGACTGGTGGGCATGGATCATTTCAATGCCATGTTTGAAGACGATAGTACTGGTAGCTGGTGGCGTCAGGCAACGGGGGAGGCCATCATGGGCCCACTCCAGGGTAAAGCGTTAACGGAACTGACAGCCCGACAAATGACCCTGTCTGAATGGGCTTCTGAGCATCCCAATACGCTCGTGATGCAACCTGATCCAGCCTTCCGGGAAGAAACCGACAGTCTGGCCACCTACGACACCGGAGTTCGGCGAGGCGAACTCACCCGCCGCGACTCTGCTTCGTGGAAACCAAAATCCTGGGTAGTCGGCGTGCTGGATGGTAAATCAGCTAAGGCAATCGACTGGAATGAGTTGGTAAAGAAGAAGGTAATCAATACCACTGTTGGAAAGCTGCCACTAGTTGTAACGATGGCGAGTGATGGACAAACGCTCCGCGCCTTTAGTCGCCTGGTTAACGGTCGACTGCTTACGTTCGAGTCACTTTCGGATAACCAATTAAGAGACCGTGAAACAGCTACAGTCTGGGCCAAGACGGGACTAGCTGTCTCAGGTACGTTGGCTGGACAGCAACTGATGCCGGTCCAGGCTTATCAGGAATTCTGGCATTCGTGGCAGTCATTCCATCCGAATACGACAAGATAACGGCAAAAGTGTCTATCACCAGGTAGCGTATCCAGGCGTATAGACTTAAAAACAGGGAAGGCAACCCGATTTGGGTTGCCTTCCCTGTGTATCGACAACTGCAAAAAAAATTAATCGATCACTACTTTAACCACGTTGCGATTCGTGCCTGTTTTCCCTTCCAGCAGGTAAACGCCCGCCGAAACAGATTGATCGACCTGTAATTTGACCAGACGGTCAGTTTGCAGAAGTGTCTGTAGCCGAATAGTCTGGCCTGTTAGTGAACGGAGATGGTACGTCGCTCCCGCCATGTTGCGCACGGCCAATTGAATCTGATGGCTGTCAATTGGGTTACCCATCAGCGTCATGGCCTGGGTTATCTCGTCGACTGTTACGGCCACAATTTTGCTGGTTTCGCTGCTGCCATCACGGTCTACGGTGCGAAGACGGTAGTAGTTTATTCCGTCAATGGGTTGATTATCAATTAGCCCGTAGGCTTTGCGGGCCATTGTATTACCCGTTGCCGATACCTGCCCGATAGCACTAAACTCACGTGCATCGCGGCTGCGCTCAACTAGAAAGTGCGATACGTTTTGTTCGGTGGCCGTTTCCCAGGCCAGGGTTACCTGATCGCCAGCTACTGTAGCTCGAAAATCAACCAGACGCACGGGGAGCGGGGTGGTTAGATTCAGACCAACAACGAGCGGGTCATGGTCGGCAGACCGATATTGATCGGGGCTGTAAAAGCCCGCCGGTTTGCTATTCTCCGTGTTGTAATCGAGCGCCGTTGGTTCATCCGAATTGATGTACCATTTGGTGGCACCCGTTACCTGTGCCTGTAATGTACTGTTGGCCAATGCATGGTCAAGCGAACCCCATTCACCCCGGAAAGCAAAGGAGTAACTGGTATTCGGAATCAGGGCGGCATAGCCGCCAGTGGTCAGGGTAGTGACGGGCGTTTCGAGGGCATACGAATTTAAATCCCCCACAATCAGGTAATCGGGGTCGGTGGTGCCGGTAGGGTTAGTGGCTAGCCAATCGCGCAAATCCTGCGCCTGTCGGGTACGTGTTCCATTCGAAAATGATTGCCCATCGCCCGTGTCGCTATCTCCTACGCCACCTGCCGACGAACCTTTCGATTTCCAGTGGTTGGTAACGAGCGTGAAAACCCCGCCGCCTGTTTTTTGGGCGAAGGTCTGCGCAACGGCGCTTCGACCGGCAACACCATAAGAGCCTGTGCCATAACTGGCCGGTATGGGAACTGCCTGCCCGGCCAACGAAACACTGGCCGGTTTGTAAATGGTAGCCACGGTAATGACGTCACTAGCTGCGCTGGAATTGGGTGTCACATAAGTATACGTACCCGCACCCGATAACGCATTCATGCCGTCGACGAGATCCTGAATAGCGGTGGTACCGTTGTTCTGAATTTCACTAAGGCCAATAATGTCGGCGCCTGTTCCGCGTAAGTTGGCAATCACTTTATCGCGTTGGCGGGTGAACTCAGTGGTATTGTCGGCACCCCGGTCGTTAGATCCGCCGAAGGTGGTGAAGTAGTTCAGCACGTTGGCAAAGCCCACTTTGAGCGTTCCGCCTACGTCTGGAACGCTGGATGGGCGTGGATTCGCCGCACTGAAATTAACGGCCGTTCTGGTTTGGAGTCTGTACCCATCAAACCGCTCGTCGAGTATAGCCGTGATGTTGGCTACGTTGTCGCCACCACGCAGGGAATTGGCAGCACTAAGCGGATTACCTGCCCGGGCATGAATAACTGTGGATGGATAGGCAACGGCACTACCATCATCAAGAATGATTTTACGCAGTGCGGTGGCTGCCGTATAGCTTGCGTAGCCGCTCACACTCGGTGCATTGAATTGTGTATACTGATCAATCCGCGCATCAGTTCCTGACTGGTTGGTACCGTCTGTTGCGGCGAGGGTTACCTGGCCATATTGCCCCAGACCAAACACTTCCGTTACGGTCAGATTACCGGAGGCCGCGCTTATCTGCACCAACATGCCCTCAAAACGCTCCAGATACGAAACCCCGTCACTAGGGGCAGGTATGGGTAAGCTGACCGAAGGAACCGTTGGTAAGCTGTTGCTCTGGCTCACAACAACAACCCCGGTTAGATTTGCCAGTTGTGTAACCGTACTATTTACCCCGTTTGAGGAACTGGCAAACTCAGCTACCGTACCGGACACCTGCACTTTGTCGCCTACGGTCAGTGAGGCATACGTACCCACCGGGTCGTAGCAGAAAATGCCTTCCGATGTAGCTGCATTGCCATCCTGATCCGCATCTTCTTCCTGTACATAAAAGCCATTCTGGCCGGCACTGCCGTGAAAGGTTCGGGTTACAATGCCTTCAATTGTTTGCGAACCACTCAATGCAAAGGTGTTTCCAGCACCCTGAATGCTACTAATTTTTGTGAACGTACCTGCCGTTGCGCCAACAACGCCGCTTACCGTTACGTTGGCCGATTGCGCGCCACTCACGTTAGTGATACTCGAGTTGGTATATGTACCCTGCGGCGCCGCTGCACTCAGACGGGCATATACAGTAGCCGAGGTGGTGGTTTGCGGCAGTGTTTGCGAACCAGCCCAATCTACATTGTTGATGCTCACCTCAAAATTAGTGGGGGCTGTAATCGTCAGGGCGGCCGTTAATTCCTGTGCCGTTAAGACATACGATTGCGGGGAAGAAGCAATTCCCTGCGTGGTATTCAGGCTCGGTAAACTAGATGGGTTAGCGGATATAAAGGGGCCGGTGATCGGTCCAACAGTGTAATCTAACCTGAAATCATCAATTGCGGTCGACGGCCTATTCCCACTACCAGTTGCGGTGGATAAAGTAACAACCCGAATCCAGACCGCGTCGGTAATGTTGTCGAGCGCTGTACCGAAATTGACGGTCACGTCCTGATTGGTAAATGAACTGCCGCCTGTGGTTAATGAGGCCGGGTTAGTAGCAACTTGCGTGAATGAGGTTGGGATATTGCCAACTCCATAGTCGACTCGCCAGGTTGCCACGCGGGGGGAGGTTGCATCCAGACTTTGGAGCTTAAACGTGAGCTTGACATTTTGAAAACCGTTTGTGTTGGTTACTCGAAGCACAAAGGCGCCACCCGGATTGCCAACACTAGCTGTTTGGCGTAATCCAAGGGCTCTGTTAGTGGCTGTTTCCTGCGTACCCGATGAGGTTATAGTGCCAGACGCGAAGTTCTTAAAAGCGCCTGTTATATTATTCCAGTTGGTGACGGCTGTGGTCAATACTGCAGCAGTACCCAATGTGGTTGAGGTGGCCCCTGTGTAGCCAGACCACCCTGCGGGGTAGCCCGAGCTAAGAGAATTAAACGTTTCTGTATACGTACCTGAACTTGGAAGGGTAACCTGACCCCAAGCAGCATTAGAGTAAAAAAAGAAGGCTCCTGTGAAAAGAAGCCAGAGATAAAGTAGCGGCCGACGCATACGCGGTGAGTAAAGTAGTTGATGAACAGTAGTGAGATCATGCAAACTTAATTCACCTTGCTTTCTTAAATGTTAGCGAGTTATTACTTTGTTAAATAATTACAATTATTGAGTATAAGTTACTATTCCAGACTGCCGCTTTTTAGATTATCCCGTAGTAATTGTCGGATGGCTTCATGCGGTCGCAATTGCGCTAATCGGTTACCTGCTTTGGGTTGAGTGTGTCGGTCTGTGTTGCCGTTTGAGTAGCCATCATTATACTGAGCAATGCGGCGGTCGGTTAGCGCAAGGCGGTGTTCATTGCCAATCTCCGTTACGGTAGCAATCAGTTGGGTACGTTGCTGCTGAAGGGTTGCATCAGCGGGTAGTTGGTCAATTTGTTGCTCGATCAACTGCTGTTGCATGCTGTGTTCGCTCAGGATCTGATCGAGCGGATCTAACTTAGCAAGAAGTGGCTTTTCGCGACGACGCAACACCCACAGTCGTCTGTCGACCTGCAACCAGCGAAACCAGAACGCCGATACCACTGGCAATCCAATGCCCAGACAAACGGCTCCCGCCAGTGCAAACAGCAAGCCGCTGAGTACGAACGATAACATGGCCCACGGGCTGCTTACCAAGGCAATATTCAGTTCGGTCGATTGTTGTAACTGTTTCTCAATCTTAGTCAGTACCGCTGCATCGACTGGTACCGAAGAGCCGTCGAGAGGAGTGGCCTGTTGCTGAAGCTGACGGATACTACGGTTGATTGCAGCTTTTAATTGGTCGGTCCGGTACGCTTCGTACCGAAACCAGCCCAATACGGCCAGGGTAAGCATGGCAAAAACGGCTAGTGATAGTTTGAATCGCTCGTAACGTACCCGGTTTCGGGCCGGATCTTCCTGGTAAGGGCGCTCAAGCAGCCGGTCATAGGCGGGTTTCAGCAAAACGGTCACCATGGCCAGACCAAAGGCAAAAGCCCAGGCTTCCATATTATCACGAATATTAAGCGCATAAGCGACAATCTCATGCGAGATGATCAGGTCGCCAAACACAAAAGATAGCCCCGCTACTAAAAAAAACAGACCGCCAATCAGCGAATATTCGGGCGTTACGGCCTGTCTGCGTGTCCGCAAACTTGTTTGCTCGTCGCGCAATTGGGTCAGCTGTTCGCGTAGTCGTGCCACGCGGCCAGACAATGAGCTGATAGCAACAAGGTGAGTATTACGTTGCTGATCGAGCGTTTGACGCTGTTGGGTGGTGTTGACAATCGTAACGTCGAGTTGATCCAGATCGCGCTGATACCGGTTGAGTTGGCTGGCCAGAAACGACTCATTTTCCTGACTGGATACGTAACTCTCGAAATGATCGCGCTGCACCTGATCGGTACCACCGTCGTATCCGTGCTGAAAATCAGATTGCATAGGAGGAAAGGTGAAGTTGGAATGAATGGATGACCCGGCTTACAGATTGACGAATCGATCACGGATCTGATGGCGCAGGCTTCGGGCCAGATCAAATTCGCTTTCGAACAAACGAATGAGCAGATCACGCTGTGCCTGTTGCTGATTCAAAGTTGCTTCAGCCCTGTAAAGCTGTTCAATCTCGGTCTTTTTCTCCAACAGCCAGGCCGATTTTTCGGTCTGAATCTGCCGCTGAGTCGCTTCATACTGCTGTTGACTAAATGCCAGTGCCGTAGCTGTTCGCCGGTAAATTGCCTGGCAAATAAGTAGCGTGGCTGTACCGGTGCCGCCCCCCGCAAGGCCCGCCATCAACAATGCTAGCTGAGTATCCAGCCACTGCAACGTACCCAGATACGTACCTGCACAGAGCGTCAGCGACAACAGTATACCCAGGCTAAAGCTACCCACCGGCCAATTGCCAAACCGATGATCAGGCTTTTTGACGTGGCTTCCCTTTTGTTGATTATCAGCCGTTTCGAGCAGTAGGTTCAGGTTACCGATGGCCTCGTGGTGCTGCTCGATCTGTTTTTCGAGTGGGGCCGTCAATGCCGTAAATGCCAGCCGGATCGACGCTATTTTTTCGTCGGGGCGGGCTTCCGACAGGCCAAAAAGAACCGCTTCGTCTCGGAGTACCTGCTCATCGGTTAGCCAGGAAGGGAGCGTGTAGGACGAATTTGTCACAGAAATTACGTTGAGGTTTAGTTTTCCTTATCAGGCGTTGTCTCTTCGGTAAGTACGTGGAGTTTTACCGTTACCTGCCGCCGACCCACCAGCCTGAAAACCAGAAGCGACAGCAGGCCCAAACCCGTAAACAGTGCACTTAACTTCGGGTTGAAATAGATAATTGCCAGTAAGCAGACGATGGCCAGTACCAGTGCCAGCAACGGAAGTGCGGGGTAAAAGGGAGTGCGAAAGGGGCGTTCCAGATCAGGTTCGTTCTTCCGCAGGGCCAGTAAACTCACCAGACTGATGGCATACATCATCATGGCACCCAGCACCGAAAAAATAATGATCTGATCGGTGCTACCCATAAACAGCGCCACCAGCCCCACCGAACCTCCTGCCAGCAATGCCCAGTGTGGGGTGCGGAAACGAGTGTTGATTTTAGCCAGAAAAGCCGGTAAATAGCCGTTTCGGGCCAACACGTAAATTTGCCGCGAATAACCCAGGGTGTTGCAATGAAAGGATGCGATGAGACCAAATAAACCCAGACTGGCAAAGAAGCGGGTCCACAGGTTACCGCGCCCCAGCACCATCGCCAGTGTTTCAGGTAGGGGGTAGTCAATGTTGGCGAGCAACCGCCAGTCGCCCGCGCCCGCCGATAGCAACATGGTGCCTACAGCCAGAAAAACAAGGGTGCCAATACTGAGCAAATAAGCACGGGGAATGGTGCGTCGCGGGTCTTTCACTTCCTCGGCCATCATAGCGGCTCCTTCAATGGCCAGGTAAAACCAGATCGCAAAAGGTAAGGCGGCAAACACACCCTGCCAACCAAACGATTCGGTATGCGCCACCACGTTTTCTAACTTGAATGCCGGAAAAATCAAGACCATAAAGACCAGCAACTCGGCGACCGACAGAATGGTGATGATCAGTGAAAAATTCGCCGATTCTCTGATCCCCAGCATATTAATTCCTACAAATACTACGTATGCCAACACGCCTATCCAGAGTGCAGATAGATCAGGATTCAGAAAATGAGCGTAGGCACCCAGTGCAGCGGCAATAGCAGGCGGGGCCAGTAAAAAATCGACGAGCGTAGCAAAACCAGCCAGAAAGCCGCCCATTGGTCCGAATGCACGGTAGGCGTAGGCAAAAGGTCCGCCCGCATCCGGAATGGCAGTGGTGAGTTCAGTGTAGCTAAAAACAAAGGCGATGTAAAAGACGGTGACTATAGCCGTAGCTATGCCAAAACCTACCGTTCCCGCTACGGCCCAACCATAATTCCATCCGAAATATTCGCCCGAAATAACCAGACCAACAGCAATGCCCCATAATTGCGTTGTGGTCAGTACACGCCGTAGCGTTTGGCCCGACGGCGCAGCAGGAAGGTCGGTCAACGCCATAAAAACACCTTTTTTAGTGACTCCCAGAGTTTCTTTTTCAAGACAACATCGGCTTCAATAGCGGGCAGTGTATCGGCCATCAAAAAGGTAATTCCCTCGAAACGAACGGGCTGGTAGCGATCCATCATAATGTCGAGGTTCAGCCGGGTGAACGGCACACCAAAGGTGAAAAAATGATGAATGTACTTTCCCGATAGGAGCTGCCCAAAATCAACATCCTTAATGCCCTGTCCATGTACGTTCAGCAGATCGACACCCTGAATGTCAAGATGTACTGCCTTTAGCACTTTTTCGAGGAATAGGAGGTCGCTTGGCAGCAGGTCTTCATCCACCAGAATCAACACTTTCTGGCTAATCAATGGCGTGGCCGGGCGACTTTCTTTGACAATCTCTGGCTCTGGTACAGGTGTTGGTTCTGGCTCAATGAGCGCAGCGAGTTGTTCAATTTCAGGAGCAGTATGTTCAACGTCCACTGTATTGATCAGTAGTTCGTCGGCCGAAAGAAGATCGACAGGTGCGGTCACGCTAACCGATACAGGTGGCGGTAGTACCGGATCGCTGATGCTTACGGCAGGTACGTCGGTAAAGGTTGGCTGAACCAAATCAGGAATCTCATTGGCTGGCATGGAGACCGTACTTGTCAGCAATTCAGCGTTTGGCGCGGCCACTGTCGGAAACGTCAGCGCATCGTCGGCCCGACGAAAAAGTTGTTCGGTCTGAAACAGGGTCTGGTAAAACGCTTTGTGCGACATAAGCCAAAGATACAGCCCCTGATGGCAAAATTGCCCTGATTTCGGCTGAAACCAGGGCAATTTTGCCATCAGGGGCTGGCAGTGAGAAACATTAGGGCTCAGTGCGCTGCCGACTGTTTCGCCCCATCGACGAGTAAATCAGGCAATGCCCGGTTGCTCCGCTGTAGGCTAAGTAGGCAATCAGAACTACGGAAATGATGACGGTCAGTCCGCTGATGAAGGAGGTTAAACACAATGCCAACAAATCGATCGCCAGCAATCCACGTACAAGCCGGTCTATGAAACCGACGTTTTGGTTATGATTAGGCATCTTTATAGGTAGGTTAAGACGCTAATATAAATAGTTTCGATGTACGGGTAACAAATTATTTACAAATGACTATAATCTTTAATTCTATAGAGTTGGCATTGTAAATCAATTAATGCGCCTGAATAATAGCTGCTGAATGGGCGTCGGCCACTCGCAGCGAACCTGTCTTTATTCGGGCTACTCGCACACCTGACAGTCGTTTGTTTGCAAGCAAATAGTTTGCCAAAGGTTGTGCAGTAAGCACCACTTTTTTATGGTCCGAGGAGGCGTGGAGTAGATGAACCCGTCCATTTCGCCAGGTGGCGTAGCCCACATGCCGCATATCAAGACCGGGTCGTGCTGCGGTAAGCATGACAATATCGCCCTCCCGAAGTTTGCTTTCCAGTACCCTGAACTGCTTGGTAGGAATAAAGTAAAAGGGTTGCTGACTAATATCGGTTTGAACCTGAGCCATCTGCTTGTACACGACGGGATCGGCCATGTGCGGATATTTATGAACGGCAGTGGTCATATAATTCACGGCCTTCTGCACCTGAACACCGCCAATCTCGCGGGTGATATCCTGCAAAATACCTTTACGTTCATTGTCCCTGAGCCAGTCAGAGAGGTAGTGCAGGCGGCTGGCATAGCCATCAATTTGCCCGTTTCGATAGCGAAGCCGGGTAAGGTGCCGGCGAAACGTGGGCTCTAGCTGCGCGGGACTATATCTTGGAGGGAGTTCCTGCTGAGCCAAGGCTAAGGCCAGAGTCGTTTCAATAAAGGTGGTACAATCAAATTCGCTAAGATTGACTACCAGTTGCTCGCTTTGATTTCCTTCCAGCGTGTGGTAAACGTAGGGTTTCCCAAGCAGGGTTATGGCCGTTTGTACGGCTGTTTCGGCCACAGACCGTCCGGGAACAAGGCTAATCTGGTGCAACTCATCGGCGTTTTGAGCGGTCGCCAGTAGGGGAGAGGCCAGCAGGCCCAACCATAATAGTCCGAATTTCATGTACGTTAGACGTTCCCCTTCCAAAAAGTATTCTGTTTAAATCTGGTTGAGTGCAAAAATACGAACGCTTGTGGGCGGCATACTGATTGAAAACCCCTGATTTCCGCTGCCCGATGTGGTTTCGTTGGTCAGTAGCTGATCGGTTAGTTCCAGGTTGGTTTCAGGCAACAAATGCATTAATGCCAAAGCATCTTCTGGAATAGAAAGCGTTGCCGACAAGCCGTTCGATTGGTCAAAGTTACACACAATCAATAGTTTCTGCTCGGCAGTATACCGCAGGTAGCTGTAAACCCGGTGCTGATTGTAGCCAGCCGTGTATTGATTAGCCCACTGCAAATCGTAGAAAGCACCCAATCGAATCGCTTCAGAACCGTTGACGAACGTACCTAGCTTTTCGTAAAAAGCCCTTAATGCATGCTGTTCTACCGTGAGTCCTGCGCCGTCGTATGCATGCTTGTTAACGTATCCCTGCCAGTCGGTCAGGCCCCAATAATCAAAAATGGTGGTACGCCCGTCGTGGCCGCTGAAGCCTTCGGCGTCTTCGGCTTTTACACCTACTTCCTGCCCAAAATAAAGCAGGTAGGGCCCCGTGTGCAGGGTGGCTGTAACGACCATGGCAGGAATAGCCCGCGTGGGATCGGTGGCAAAAAATGACGAGGCGATGCGCTGTTCGTCATGGGTTTCCAGAAAACGGAGCATATGTTCCGAAAAGTCGCCCGATTCCTGCTGCCACACGCGCGTAAGGTCATAGCAGCTGCCATGCCCTTCTACTAGCCGCCGAAGCGAATCGTAGAGGCCTACTTTATCATAGAGATAATCGAAACCACCTTCGAAAATAAACGGACGATACAGCCCCGGATCGTAAATCTCGGCGATGAAAATATGGGCTGGGTACGTGGCTCTTACTTTCCCGGTTACCCATTGCCAAAAAGCCACGGGCACCAGATGCGCCATGTCGCACCGGAAGCCGTCGACGCCTTTTCCGGCCCAAAAAAGCATAATGTCCAGTAACTTATACCAGGTGTCGGGTCGGTCAGAGGTGCTCTCGGAGCCAATGTGCAACGAACCGTCGAAAACGTTATAGCCGTAGTTGAGTTTGATGGTCTCGTACCAATCGTCGATATGCGGCGCTTCGTTGATGGAGCCGGAACCGGTCACCTTCGCGGGCACCTCCCGGATGGGTGTTGCCGAGTTGGACAGCGGCGGATTTGCATCTACACTGCCGGGAATAAAGGGGGCAACGAATGTAGTGCCGGGCAGGTAATAGAAATTGTTCTTCGTGGAAAAAGCCTGGCGAACATCGTCGTCTTCGCCCAGATCAACCACACCCGCTGGTTTGGCATCTGACCCGTATTGGCGGGCCACGTGGTTAGGTACAATGTCGATAATTACTTTCAGCCCGTGGGCGTGGGTACGTTGCACCAACGCCTCAAATTCGGCCATGCGGTTGGAGACCGACTGCGCAAAATCGGGCACCACATCGTAGTAATCCTTAATGGCATATGGTGACCCGGCCCGCCCTTTCACCACAGCGGGGTCGTCGGGTGTAATTCCCTGATCCGAGTAGTCGGTCATGGTGGCGTGTTCGGGTACGCCAGTGTACCAAACGTGCGTGGCCCCCAGCGTTTTTATGCTTTCGAGGGCCGCGTCGTTTATATCGGCGAACGTACCTGACCCGTTGTCGGCCAGTGTTCCCCAGGTATGGTTGGTGGTATTTATGTTGCCAAACAGCCGGGGCAGCAGTTGGTAGATGATCAGTTTATCAGATGCCATGAGGCAAAAATAGGTTCAAAGTTTAATGTCTAACGTCTAAAGTTGCGTTGCTGCATCGTGGTAGGATAGATTAGCAGCGCAACTTTAGACGTTAGACATTAAACTTTGAACCTATTTTTGCCTAATACCTGATCTCCCAATAGGGGTTTTGCTGCTCTTTCATCTGCTCTACGATGTAGTTTTTCAGCATGGTTTCGTAGCCTTTGCCGTCCAGTTTCTTGGGCTTTTTCGGTTTTGGTAACTTCATATCGGCGGCTACCGGTTTGAAGGTAACGCTGGTTGCCTCAATGACCACGTCGCCGTTGTTTACATCCAGTTCCAGAATGAGACCCGGTAACCCGTAATACCGCTCGGGGCCGGCCGAAACAGGAATGTCCTGCGCAAACCACGCCACAATTGCCTGATTTTTTATAGGGTCTGTTGTGGTGGCGTTCAGACACATATGACCGGCAATTTCCCGAACCTGATTACCAATTTTCCAGGCTGGAATACGCAGCGAGTCATCAATGACATACACTTTGCCCAACATCTCTTCCACGTCGGTCTGTTGCTCTTTGTCGAAATCGCGGAAGAAGGCGAGTTCCCGGTTACGCCAGGTGTAGCGGCCATCTTCCGATTCTCCCGATTCGCTTTCGTAGGTGTAGAGGCTGGTAGTCGGCGTGAAGGTGAGCTTCATCTTCTCTTTGCTCCCTTCCTCCTCATTCTTCCAGGTGTTGGCCGCACGGTCTTTCTGTTCCTGACTCAGGTACGTCATGCGGGCAATGATTTTGATCCAGTAGGTGCGGCGCGTGTAATTGACCACTCCTTCGGTTTGATTGGCCTGCGCCTGTGCCGTCAGCGTCGTTAGGACAAAAAGGGCACAGAGAATTGGGTTAAGTAATCGAGTCATAGCGTTTTTAGGATTGTAGCACCGAAGCTCCAGCTTCGGTGGTCAGCTCTACGTAACTTATTACCTACCAAAGCTGGAGCTTCGGCGCTACATCATCTAATCCCAGTCGTTACCTTTCCGTACACTGGCTTTCAAACCGCGCATGTTGTACGTCATGCTGAACATGAAGTACCGGGCCAATGTCCGGGTGCGCTCCGAAGAAACGGAATTTTGACCGGCATATTGGTTCACGTTTATATTCCGGTTCAGCAAATCATAGGCCGACAGACGAACTTCCATTTTCTTAGCCTTTCCAACCAAACGGTATACCGAAGCATTCCAGATAGGAACGGACTGGTTGAAGCCAAAACGCTCATTTCGGTAAATCCGGTAATTGAATGAACTGCTGATAAATACATCGCCGGGTACTTTCACATTGGCGTCGGCACTGTAGTTGGTATTGATCGTTTGGGCATTTTGCGCTGAGTTGATCGAATACCGCGCGTTGCCAATGTTTACATCGGCGCTTCCGTAAAACGTAAACCAGTCGGCCGGTGTCAGGCTCAGCCTTGTGTTGGCGTTGTAATTAGTGGTGTTGGTCTGGTTTTGTACGCCGTTGATGGGCGTAATCAGCTGACCAAAGTTGATGTTTCCACCAAGATCGAGGGTTGCTTTCGTCTTTTTGAGCGGGAAGCTCACGTAGTTATAGTACCCAAAATTGTAGCCACCGGTGATGTTTTCGGGACGCGTGCTGGTAATCAGCGTTTGCGGGTCGATGGTCTGCGCGTATACGATCTGGTTGATGTTGTATCCGTAGTTAAGGCCGCCGTAGAAGTTGGTGAACGAACCGGGGTTGAAGTAGTTGAAACCCAGGTTGGCATTGTGCGTCAGGGCAGGTAGCAAATTCGGATTTCCCTGCGTAATAAACAGCGGGTTGCTGTTATCAACGATAGGCTGCAGTTGCCGTGAGGTTGGCATCTGCACCCGAAGATTATATCCACCATACAGGTACTTGTTGTTCTTAAGGTCGAAGTTTACCGACATGTTGGGTACAAACGTGGTGAACGACCGGTTGATCACGCCAAGACGGGGCCGAGACTGGTCGGCGGCAAACTCGCCGTCGATCTGGAATTGTTGCACGGCACCTCCTACGCCCACGTTCAGGCCTTTGTTGGTGTACCGTACGCTGGTTCCCAATCGGTTATAAATGTACGTGTTGGTGTAATAACGACTCAGTGAATCGTTCAACGTGGGTGAATCGGTTTGGGTGTTCAACACATTGCGGTCAACCTCATCATAGCGCAGGCTGAAGTTGTAAAACGACTCCCAAAAGAATTTCTTTGAGAGGGGTTCAACAAACAGCAAACTAGTCTTGTACTCCGATGCCGTGCTGTTGGTAGTTTGCAACTGGCTGATAATGCGCAACTGGTCGTTAATGTCAGTCGCTTCAAAAAACTCGTTGCGGGCTTCCAGATCTAGTGTCCCGTCGCTGCTGTTCAACTGGTAACCGGCACTGGCGTTAAACGTGCGGCCTTTTTTCTTGAATTTATGTCTGAAAATCAGTGAATTCGACATGGCAAACGACTGACCGTTGCTGCTGTTATTTGTGAAATTGGAGGTGGTAGGCTGAGCCGACGAATTCAAAATACGGCGAATGTCGCGGTTACTGAGGCGGAGCGCGTTGTTGGTGGTATACCGGCTGCTGTTCGCAAAAACCAGCGTGTTGAGCGTATCCAGCTGCTTTTCAATCCGGAAACTCACCCGGTGGCTTGCATTACGGTTAGTCTGGTTGGTGGTGGTGCTGGTGTTCAGGTCGCCCGACGGGATGAAGTTGGTCACTTCGCTTTCGCTCTCGGTCCGTAATTTGGTCTGGCTAAAATAGTAGCTGCCGCTGATCTTAGTTTTCTTGGTGTCGTAGTTGTAGTTGGCTCCGCCCGCTACGTTGTCTGACAAACCGTTGCCCCGGTCACCGCCCGTAATCGGAATAGACAGGCTCTCACCATCTCCGCCACCGAACACGATGAAGTTATTGCCACTACTGAACCCAAAATCGGCGTTGTCGTTCCAGTTAAACGAGTTGCTACCCCTAAAGTCTTGGTAATCAGTCCAGGAGAGGCCACTTTGGTTCGTGTTGTTGGCCAGGCCAATAAGCGAAAGTTGCTGTTTCTTGTCGAATTTGTTGTAGCTGCCCCGCACTTCGGCCCGGGCAGGCAGGTCGCTGGCAGGCCCTACGCCCCCCGTTATCTTTCCGAATCCGCCTTTCTTGAATTCCTCTTTCAGTTCAAGGTTCATCGTTTTCTCTTTGGTACCATCGTCAACACCCGTAAGCTTAGCCTTTTCGGTCTGGTCGCTGAATACCTGTACTTTCGAGATCGTTTCGGCCTGTAAATTTTTAGTCGCCATTTTCGGATCGTCGCTGAAAAACTGCTTGCCATCAACGGTAACGCGTTTTACTTCCTGTCCCTGCGCCCGAATATTGCCTTCACGGTCAACAATAACGCCCGGTAGTTTCCGGAGTAAATCCTCAACGCTCGACCCCGGTGGCACTTTAAAGGCCCGTGTGTCATACTCGACCGTATCGCCTCGGATAGTGAGTGGGGCGCGGGCTGCTTTGATCACAACCTCGTATAGCTCTTTGGCAATAGGCTTGAGTTTAATGGTGCCAAGATTGACAGTTGGCTCGGCATCGAAGGTGACCATCTGGTTTAGGGGCATCATACCCACATACGTAACCTTCAGAATATATGTACCTCGCCGAACCCCTTTCAGCGTGAAAGCACCCGTCTCGTCGGTCCGTCCATAGTTGGTCAGTACCGAGTCTTTGGTCGTCTGGAGCATCACAGTAGCTCCATTTAATTTAGCGCCTATGGTGTCCGTAACAGTGGCCTGAACGGTAAAGCGGGAAGGTGGTGTCTGGGCAACTGCCGGCAGGGCAAACAAGACACAGAGGAAGAGAACAAGTAATCTGTTTTTCATACGCAGGAGAACGATAGCGATTCAATAAGGACAAATGTAGTTACGTAACCAATTCACCGCCTTTGGTTAAGGTATTTTAACTATAAATATAGTTTAAACGGTAGGGGAAGGGGACAAGTGGTTCTGAGAGGGATGCGTCGCCTGTAGAAATTGCATAATGGCTTCTTAAAAATTAATTGTACGGAACAGGAAGCAAGTAGCAGACGAATGTGTGGGTAGCTGTAAAAAGGGGGTAAAAGATTGTAAGCAACATGTAAAAGTTGCGAAAGTCTTACTGCTATGCGGAGCCGTACACGTACAAAGCACTACGACAGTATCGATTTGAATGATTCCTGAAGAGCAACTTTCGTTGCATGGACGTGCACAAAAAAACCGGAAAAGGGGTCTTTTCCGGTTTCGTGATGTTGGGCTTGAAATCGTCAAGCTGTTAGCTTCAGCCAATGACGCTACGCTGTCTGCTTCGGTAACCTTGTTCGGGTGTGTAGCCCGCCGACTTTTTGCTGTAGTAGCCAGTTCCATCGTAGGTACGTAGCGCTGGGTCTTGCTTACAGGCATCGGCACATGTACCTGCATGCGCATCCCCACAGTCTTCGCACAGCGGAACGTGGTTGTTACAGGCCGGGCTGGCGCAGTTGATCATGCGGCTGGTAGTGGTGCCGCACCGGAAACAGGTTGATATAATAGTTGGATTAACGTGGTTCACGTCAACCGCCAACCGGTTATCAAACACGTAGCACTGCCCGTCGAATCCTTCGCCTTCAGCTTCCAGACCGTATTTGATGATGCCGCCATGCAACTGATACACATTCTCAAAACCCTGCGAGAGGAGGTAAGCCGATGCTTTTTCGCACTTGATACCGCCGGTGCAATAGGTTATGATCTTTTTATCTTTCAGATGCGCAATCTCTCCCACATGATCGGGTAGATCACGCAGGTTTTCCATATCGAACGTAACGGCTCCGCTGAATTTACCCACGCTGTGTTCGTAGTTCGACCGCATATCGACCAGCACCACATCAGGATCGTCTTTCATCGCTCTGAATTCGGCTGGTTCGAGGTGAATTCCCGTTTGCTCCAACGGATTGACGGGCAGGTCGGAATGGACAATTTCGGACTTTACCCTAACATGCAACTTTTGAAAGGCATGGGCCTCGTGTGCTTCTACCTTAAATTCTATTGCAGCAAAACGAGGGTCAGACCGAACGGCCGCCATGTAGGCGTCGCAGTCGGCGGGAAGGCCCGAAACGGTGCCATTCAGTCCTTCTGGTGCTACGATGATACGTCCAAGCAGATTCAGGCTCAGGCATAGCTGATGCTGCTCTTCCCGAAATTGTTCAGGATCAGCAATGGGCGTGTAATAATAGTATAAGAGAACGCGGTATGGTTTCATGGCAAGTTTTACCTCACCCCCAGCCCCTCTCCTGAAAACCAGGAGAGGGGAGCCGCTTTAGCGTAGCTCTGCTGAATTGCGAAGCTGCTGTAGAGTAACTCCCCTCTCCTGGTTTTCAGGAGAGGGGTTGGGAGTGAGGTTAAGTATTACGCCTGCAAATTTACGAAAAAGCGGGCGTTTTCGGGCGTAGTTGCCAGCGCGGCTACTGCGCCAATGACAATCACGGCCGGGTTGTCGATACCTGATTTGGCCACTTCGTCAACTATAGTGCTTACGGTACCAGTTACCACGCGTTGCTGCGGGGTGGTTCCATTCTGAATGATAGCAATGGGCGTGTCGCGTTTACCGGCATCGCCGAAAACCTCCGCAATCTCTGCCAGTTTGTGCATACCCATCAGTACCACGACCGTTGCCGACGATTGAGCCGCCAAATGAAGGTCTTTCGATAGCTTCCCGGCCTTAGTTGTGCCGGTAACGACCCAAAAACTTTCTGAGAGGCCACGTGAGGTAAGGGGCACACCTGCGGAGGCAGGTACAGCATAACTGCTTGAAATTCCAGGTATTACGTCTACATGTAATCCGTGTTGTCGGGCATAGTCGAGTTCTTCGTACCCTCGTCCGAACACGAATGAATCGCCGCCTTTCAATCGCACCACATGCCCGTAATTCTGGGCGTAATGAACAATCAGCGGGTTAATATCTTCCTGCATGCACGAATAAGCACCGCGCCGTTTTCCGACATATACTTTGAGCGCATCGGGTCGGCAGTAGTCGAGCAATTCTTCGGCAACGAGGGCATCGTACATCACCACATCAGCTGATTGTAGTGCCTTTATGCCCTTTAATGTGATCAGGTCAGGGTCGCCGGGACCCGCGCCAATGAGGGTTACCTTCATAATTCGATGTCCGTTTGACGAGTTACGGTTGACGATTTGCTCTTCTGCTTTACAACACGGTTGCTCAGGCAGGGCAAATCGTCAATCGTAACTCGTCAAACGTAATTCTGTTTAGCTGTCCTGTGCCTGAACCAGTTCTGTCAATGTGGGAAGCCCTTCGCGTTGGATCTGCTGTTCGCGATAAGCCCGAACTGATGCCAGAAACTGGTTTGCCTCGCCGATAAATCGGTTAGCGAAAGCCTCGGAGGGTTCTTCTTTATTGATACTGAAAACCAGCGTCTTGAATGCCGATTCTTCAGCGTGGAAGCCATCGACACCAGCAAACTCACGATCGAAATCAGCCACAATACCGTGCTGTGTATTAGTAGGGACATCGCGACTCATCAGGGCTGCTTTGGCACCGGTGATAAACACATTGTAGGCGTGATAGATCGCATCGGCCCAACGACCGTCGTCCAGCGATTCGGTGGCCCAGCTAAACTTGTCGGATGCTTCGTCGAGTGTGGTTGCCACTAGATCGAGCATTACGCCGGCACATTCCCCTACACCCACTTCTGTAGCATATTGCTCAGAATGATCCCAGTCAACGTAGTCACTATCTGTTATCGTTTTCAGATCGGCCAGTGGTTTCAGTAGTGTGTAGAAATAATTCTTACCCTGCCGACCGTAATAGTTGTTGTAATATTCACCGTCGAAAGCGTTGGCTTCGTAATCGGCAAACAGCGTGCGAAGTGCCGCCGGCCCGCGTTTGGTTGGCAGCTTGATGACTTTGTCACCCATCTGACCAACGCCATCCGCGTTGAAACCGCCGCCCAGCAACACCTGAAGCGCAGGCAATACATACGCGCCGTTTTTAATCGACGAGCCGTGGAAACCAATAGTGGCCACCGAGTGCTGACCACAACCATTCATACAACCGCTGATCTTGATCTTGATATCGGTGTTGTACACGATGTCAGGAAACTCCTCGGTCATTAGCGTTTCAAGCGCCCGGGTGATGCCGTAACTGCTGGTAATGGCCAGGTTACAGGTATCGGTGCCGGGGCAGGTGGTAATATCGGCCGTGGTGTCAAAACCGGGTTTTGCAAGTCCCAGCGCGTCGAGGGCTTCGTATAGAGCTACTACATTTTCGGGCCGAACGTACCTGAGCAGATAACCCTGATTCACCGTTACCCGAATATCATCGCCAGCATATTGCTTCACAACCTGAGCCAGCGCCCGTGCTGTATCCGACGACATGTCGCCGAGGAGAACCCGCAATTGAACGGCGTACCAACCCGCCTGCTTTTGTTCGAACACATTGGTTTTAAACCAGGTGTTAAAAGCAGCGTCCTGACTGTCAGGCTGATAGCCAGATACTTCAGGGCGTGGTTCTGGCAGTGCAACGTTGACCGTTGGACCTTGAACCTTAAACTCCTTACTCTTCAACGCCGTCCACTCGGTTTGCACCCGGCTGAGGAACTCCTCCAGGCCAATGTCGTTGAGCAGGTATTTCATCCGCGCTTTATGACGCTTCGTACGTTCGCCATAGCGATCGAATACGCGGATTACGGCTTCTATAAACGGAATGACCTGATCTTCGGCAATGAACTCCGTCGCTGTCTGGGCGGCAAACGGTTGCGCTCCCAAACCACCTGCCAACAGCACTTTAAAGCCCTGTTTGCCATCCTGAATACGGGGAATCAGGCCAATATCGTGCATGTAACCGTAGGCCGAGTCACGCTCCGACGACGAAAGAGCGATCTTGAACTTACGCCCCATATCCTGACAAATCGGATTACGCAGGAAGTAGGCATAAATAGCGTGAGCGTAGGGAGAGACATCAAACGGTTCTTCCGGATCGATACCCGCCCGCGCAGAACCCGTTACATTACGTACCGTGTTGCCACAGGCTTCTTTCAGGGTAATGCCGGCGTCTTCGAGTTCAGCCCAAAGCTGTGGCGAATCGGCTAGTTTAACAAAATGAAGCTGAATATCCTGGCGGGTAGTGGCGTGCAGGTTACCCGTGGCGTACTTATCAGAAACATCGGCGATACGGATGAGTTGATCGGCTGAGATTCGTCCGTAAGGCAGTTTAATGCGGATCATCTGAACGCCAGCCTGCCGCTGACCGTACACGCCCCGCGCCAAGCGGAATTTACGAAACTGCTCGTCGGTCATCTGCCCGGTAGTAAAGGCATCGACTTTTTGCTGAAGGTCGTTAATGTCGCGTTGAGCCGCTCGGCTGACATTGGGAGAAAAGGTAATAGACATATCTACTATTACTCTATAGAGTTTATATACTGACTAATTAAAACAAAGGCCGGAGGTGGGTCCGGCTTAGTCGTTATGAAGTGTACGTACAGGTTTAATTGGAAACCAGCTAAAATCGTTCCGAAAAGCCTGTTTTTAGTGCTTCAAGGGCCGCATTTCTGACATAGTTATGGGCAGACTGCCATAAAACGTACTTAGGAAAAGGTCATTTCCTCAACTTTTTAAACACACGCCAACCCTTTCCGTTGGGTGAGTACACTCGACTATTCATCGCTTATGCAAACGACTCTGTCACCACCTGTTTCTCTGGGGGATGCCTCCGCCGCTTTACTAACACCCGGCTCCGTGCGTCTCAACGTCAATGGCGCCATCAAAACTATTAGCGTAGCGCCCTGGACAACGCTACTCGACGCGCTTCGCGAATACATGAATCTGACAGGTACCAAAAAAGGCTGTGACCACGGCCAATGTGGTGCCTGCACCGTTTTGGTCAACGGCAAACGAATTAACTCGTGCCTGACCCTAGCCGTTATGCACGATGATCATGAGGTCACCACCATTGAAGGACTGGCCGGTTCGGAAGGTGCATTACATCCGTTACAGGCCGCTTTCGTTGACCATGATGCTTTCCAATGTGGGTACTGCACTCCCGGGCAAATTTGCTCGGCGGTAGGGCTAATGAACGAAGGTCAGGCAAAAACCGAGGCTGATGTACGCGAACTAATGAGCGGCAACATTTGCCGTTGTGGAGCTTATCCGCACATTGTCGATGCCGTAACTGATGTCATGGGCCTTTCTAAAAGCTAAACTTCTCAGCGCTTCTCGTTATGAATCCATTTGCTTATTCCCGACCCGATTCTGTTGGCTCAGCCATTGATGAACTGGTCTCCGAGCCTGCCGCTAAGTTCATTGGTGGTGGCACCAACCTCATCGATTTGATGAAGGAAAATATCGAGAAGCCATCGCGCCTCGTCGATATCAACCGCTTACCATTAACCGACATTACTGAATTACCCGATGGCGGATTGCGCCTCGGTGCGTTGGTTACGAATGCCGATACAGCCTATCATCCGCTGGTAAAAGAGCGGTATCCGTTGTTATCAGAAACCATTCTGGCGGGGGCTTCGCCGCAATTGCGCAACATGGCTACCAACGGCGGAAACCTGTTTCAACGCACCCGTTGCTACTATTTCTACGACAAAGCAATGCCATGTAATAAGCGCGAACCGGGCAGTGGTTGCGGCGCAATAGGCGGCTATAACCGGATTCATGCCATTCTGGGCACCGAATCGTCGGGGCAGACTGACACCAATTCCCAAACGGCTTGTATCGCTACGCATCCTTCCGATATGTGTGTAGCCCTGGCTGCTCTCGAAGCTATTATCCGCATTGAGGGACCAAACGGTGAACGGACTATCCCCATTGCTGAATTCCATCGACTGCCCGAGGGGCAACCTCAGTACGACAACACGTTGCAACCCGGCGAAATAGTGACGGCGATAGATTTGCCCGCCACCGGTTTTTCGCAACACCATACGTACCTGAAACTACGCGACCGGGCTTCGTACGCATTTGCCCTCGTATCAGTAGCCGTAGGGCTGGAGATGGACGGAACTGACGGATCGAACACCGTTACAAACGCCCGGCTGGCGTTGGGTGGGGTAGCTCATAAACCCTGGCGTAAAACAGAAGCCGAGCAACTGTTAATTGGTAAAGAAGCCACCGCCGAAAACTTCCACGCGGTAGCTGAGAACCTACTGGCGGGCGCAAAAGGATACGGACACAATACGTTCAAAATCGATCTCGCCAAACGGGCCATCGTACGCGCACTGACAGAAGCAGCAGGAGTTGAAAAATAAAGAGGTTTGTGGTTTGTAGTGTGTGATTTGTGGTTGCGCTGCTCTGGAACCCATTTCTAGATTAGCAGCGCAACCACAAACTACACACTACAAACCACAAACTATCCCAAACACACACATTCATGACTTACATTGGACAACCCGTCAAACGTGTCGACGGCCTGGATAAAGTGACTGGTAAGGCGAAATACGCCGCCGAATTTAACGTACCTGACCTTGCTTACGGCTTTGTGGTGTCGGGTGAGATTGCCAAGGGAACGATCACCAGCATCGATACGGCAGCGGCATTGGCTCTACCCGGTGTGCTGGAGGTCTTTACTCATGAGAATCGGCCCAAAACGGCCTGGTTCGACATGAATTACAAGGATCAGGATGCCCCGCCGGGTTCGCCATTCCGGCCTTTACACGACAACCAGATTAAGTACAGTAGCCAGCCAATTGCGCTGGTGGTGGCTGATACCTTTGAAATGGCGCGCTACGGTGCCTCGCTTATTAAAGTAGTTTATGATGCCGAACAGTCGATAACTGATCTGGAGGCTAACTTATCGGAAGCCCGTGACCCTGAGCCCGGCGTTTCTCATTTCCTGAAGCCTTTACCGCCCGAACCGCGCGGTAACGCCGATGCAGCCATGGCGGCTGCCCCAGTATCCATAAACGCCCGTCACGTGCATGGCCCGCAGCACCATAATCCGATGGAGATGTTTGGTACAACGGTAGAGTATGGCAAAGAAGACAAGGACGGAAAGCCGTATCTGACGATCTATGACAAAACGCAGGGCGCGCCGAACAGCCAGATGTACGTGGCGCAGATCTTTGATCTACCGTTCAGTCATGTACGGGTTATTTCACCGTATGTAGGCGGTGGCTTTGGGTCAGGCTTGCGCCCTCAGTACCAGCTTTTTCTCGCGGTTATGGCGGCTAAAGCCCTCCGCCGGTCGGTACGGGTCACGCTTACCCGACAGCAGATGTTCTCATTTGGTCACCGCCCCAACACGGTACAGGAAGTCGAACTGGGCGCTTCGACCGACGGAACCATCACGGCCATCAAGCACGACGCTAAGGCAGCCACCTCTCAGTTTGAGGATTATACTGAAGTGGTGGTGAACTGGACGGGTATTCTTTACGACGTACCTGACACTACGCTAACCTACAAGGTAAAACCGCTCGATATTTATTCACCACTGGATATGCGTGCCCCCGGTGGTGTAACCGGCGATCATGCGATCGAGACCGCTATGGATGCTCTGGCCTACGAATTGGGCATGGATCCGATTGAGTTGCGGCTAAAAAACTACTCGGAAAAAGACTGGACGGAAGGCGGTAAACCGTTCTCGAGCAAAGAGCTGCGGGCCTGTTTTTATCAGGGTGCCCAACGTTTTGGCTGGGATCAGCGCAACCCCGAACCACGCTCCATGAAGCGGGGGCATAATCTGGTGGGTTGGGGAATGGCTACCGGAATCTGGGATGCCAGCCGGATGCCAGCCCGCGCCGAAGCCGTATTGACCGTAAACGGTAAACTCCGCGTCAGCAGCGCCACCGCTGATATTGGCACGGGTACGTATACCATCATGACCCAAATTGCGGCCGATACGCTGGGTATGCCAATCGAAGATGTGATCTTTAAACTAGGCGATACCGAAATGCCAATGGCCCCCATTCAGGGCGGTTCATGGACGGCATCGACGGTAGGCTCGGCGGTGAAGCAGGTTTGTGAAGATTTAGGCAAGAAGCTGCTTAAACTGGCCGCAAAAGATGCCAAATCGCCGTTTTATGATGCTACCTGGAAAGACGTAACCTTCTTTGACGGGCAACTCAGGCTGAAAAAAGACCCGACTGTATCAATGGCATTGGTCGACATTGTAGCGCTGAACGGGGGGCGGGCCGTAACGGAAACGTCAACGTCTATTCCTAACCCGCTGGAGATCAAGAAATACTCGCGTCATACCCATGCGGCGGCTTTCGTTGAGGTGGAGGTAGACGAAGATTTGGGTACGGTAACCGTAAAACGAGCTGTTACAGCTGTAGCTGGTGGACGTATTCTAAATCCGCGCACGGCCCGCAGTCAGATTATTGGCGGAATGGTGTGGGGGATAAGCAGTGCGTTGCAGGAAGACAGTAAAATGGATCATCGCTACGGTCGGTTTATGAACCACAATCTGGCTGAGTACCATGTATCTGTAGCCGCCGATATCCATGAACTCGACGTGATTTTTGTGGAAGAGCACGACGATATTGTAAATCCGCTTGGTGCTAAAGGGCTAGGCGAGATTGGTATTGTGGGTATGCCTGCCGCTGTAGCCAACGCCGTTTTTCATGCCACCGGCAAACGCATCTACGATTTACCCATCACGCTTGACCGCGTATTGTATTAGTTAACTGGGGTAATTGGTCTAACTGGGCACCGCCCGGTGCGACCAATTACCTCAAAGTTCATTCAATCGTTTGCCCATATACTGACTGAAACGGCTGTGTTTGGGCTCGCCGATCAACTGCCGGCCATAAATACTGTAATGGCCTGAAACCAGATAGGAGGTAACGCAGGCAACGGCGACATATACGCCACAGCCACTACCAAACAGTTCCATAGCCATAATAGTACAGGCCAGCGGGGTGTTGGTTGCCCCTGCAAACACGGCCACAAAGCCCATGCCCGCCAGCAGTTCGGTGGGCAGAGGAACAAAATAAGAAAGGGCATTGCCCAGGGTGGCGCCAATGAAGAAGAGTGGTGTTACTTCGCCTCCTTTGAAACCGGCGGCCAGCGTGATTAGTGTAAATGCCATCTTCAGCGCGAAATCGTAAGCGGGTAGTTGCTTCTCAAACGATGCCAGGATGGTAGGAATTCCAAGACCGATGTAGTTGGTAGTACCAATGGTCCAAACGCCGAGCGCTACAAGAATACCGCCGATAAATGGTCGCAGAGGAGGGTAGCTGATCTTGGCTTTGAATAAAGCGCTTACCGTGTGAATAAGGCGGCTAAATGAAGCGGCACACAAGCCAAAAACAAGGCCGGCACCTAGTGCATACAACAACGTCGGCAGCGAAATAGCCGGTACCAGATCGATATGGTAATGGGTATGGTGAGTTTTCCAGAGGTTGGTCACTAAATCAGCCAGGGTAGCCGACATGATGACCGGAAATAGCGCCGCGTATGTAATGCGGCCAATCAGAAAAACCTCCAGTCCAAAAATGGCACCTGCCAGGGGCGTCCCGAAAACAGAGCCGAAACCTGCCGCAATGGCAGCAATGATCAGCACTTTTCGGTCGTTTTCGCTCAGGCGCAACGGGATGCTGAATTGATCGGCAATAGCGCCAGCCATTTGCAAAGCAGTGCCTTCGCGACCAGCCGAGCCCCCCAGCAAATGCGTGACCATGGTGCCGACATACACAAAGGGAGCCATTTTGAGTGGAACTGTTCCGCCTGGGTTATTAATCGTATCGATAAGCAGGTTGTTGCCAGCCTCTACGTCCTTACCATAGTGTGTGTACAGCATGCCAATGAGCAGACCGCCAAAGGGTAGTAAAGCGATCAGCCAAAGGTGTGTTTCCCGGTAAGCCGTTACCCAGTCCAGCGATTGTAAAAATCCCGCCGATGCCGTGCCGATACAAATGCCGAGAATTCCGCTGATGAACAGCCATTTCAGGATATAGGGGATGGCTGTGTGCCGCCTGAAAAAAAGGCGTGTAAGCAGGGTAATACGGCGACTAAACGACTTTTCCAGCTTTAATGTTAGTTTAAAAATTAACCTGTGCCTGTAGTCGGAGTAACCGCCCGGATTGCAAGTTGTTTTTTCGTGCAAAATCTTCGAACCGGCGCTCCGAAATCGTATACATACCTACTATTTCCAGTTGCCGAACTGGTTGCCATTCTACGCCAATTTCTGCTTCCTTAACCTCGTAACTTCGGGCATCTAACTCGTGCTTCTTTCCGCCTTTATACTGCTGAATCCGAGCAAAAGGAAATAAGGTTTGATTGCCGATTTTTTGATTATACATGACCTGAACGTACCCACCGTGCAAGTTTTTTGTCTGAATTGAGTTTGTTGTTTTGTCGAATTCAGGACCTTTTCCCGTATTGTATTCGGCTTGAATACCGAAAGGTTGAGGGTATAAAACGAACGTAACGGCCATTCGTTGATCAAGGTAATTCAAGTCGCTGTCAACCGTTGTTCCTGTGCTAATATTCGATCTCGATAGCACATATTGACCTTTGTAAGCCTGAATGCTTGTTTCGAGGAGTTGATTTTTTACTTTGAACGGATACGTAAGTCGACCCACTACGTGTAGCTCGTCGTTCAGTTCTGGATTGTTTGCCGTTTGTCCATTGTAAACGCCAAAACCGATTATACCGTAATCGCCACTTCCCTTCAAACCTGAATTGACGAGGTAACTTAATAACTTCCTTTTTTCTTTAGATGCCCAATAGAAAAATACGCCTAGATCACGTTCGTTAGACACGGCGCTATTTAAACCGTCATTTCTATCCAGGGCCAATCTGTTTTGGCTCGACTGCATATTTTCGAAGCCAAAAGGCACTTTACTCTGACCAATTCTAAATCGAAATTCGTTGTTTTTGTCGAGCCCCACGTCAACATATGCGTCGCGTAATTGTGCGAAATGCAATCTGTCAGAACTGGCATTGCTGACGAAATCGGGCTGGATGTAAACGTATATCTGTTTGCTGACTTGTCCGAAAAAAATGACGCGCATTCGTCTAATAAAAAATCCGTCTCCCTTTCCCCACGACCGGTCACACTGTTCGCATCTCAGGTCTTCGTTTGTCTCCAGGAGGCGATTGTATCGTGCCTGCATGTATCCCCGTATCGCTAACTGATCGTACCACTTAACATCACCAGGCCTGGGTGCCGTTGTTTTTTGTAGTGAATCTGATTGCGAAATGGCCTGATTGACAACTAATAAATTACACGAAATAAGAAAAAATAAAAAGTATTTCATTGACTTTAACTCGAGAGGATATTATTGATTACGATTGATTTTAAGGATGAAAAATAGTTTAATCAATTATCCGCTTGAGTAGTAATCAGACGACTTTCAGTAAATCAAAGAAAAATTAATTCCGATTACTGAAAAGTCGAATGACAAAGTAAGTGCTGTGAAAGCTGAATGCCAAACCCAGCCCACTAATTCTCTCCTAACCACTTGGCTACATCGTCGGGGGTATCCAAGTCAATACTGCCCTGCTCAAACGGAACGCTGGCCACGTCATCCAGATGTTGCTGTACCAGCTTTCGGGCTCCCGTATCGCCGGTGAGTTCTTTCAGCGCGTCAAAGTATTCGGGTCTGAACAGTACCGGAACACCCACGACATCTCCATACGCACTAGCCACAATGGCTTTGTGCGTCGATGTGGCGGTGTCGATCAGTTCTTCCACCAAAGCACGACTCACGTGTGGTTGGTCGGTCAATAATACGAGTATGGCCTCCGGGAATGTTTTTTCCAGTAACTCGATGCCCACTTTCAGTGAACTGGCCATGCCCGTTTTCCAGTCCGGGTTCGGCACGATACGTACCTGAATATCGTGAAGCGCCTCGGTGACGGCTTCCGAATTGGCGCCAACTACCACGACCACCGGCCCGGCGTTCAGGTCATGGGCCAGCTGGGCCATGTGGCGGACAAGGGGCTGCCCGTTCTTCTCCAGTAATTGTTTGGGTTGACCCAGCCGTGATGATTCCCCGGCGGCCAGAATGATGGTACCTACTGTCATGATGGGTTTGAGGTTTGAAGTTTGTAGTTTGACGTTGCGCTGCTATTGAACCAATCGTGCCTTCGCAGCGCAACATCAAACCTCAAACTTCAAACAACAAACTAATGTTGCAGCATCAGCGCGCCGACTGTAACGTTACTGGTTTCGTCAATTAGAATAGCGCCACCGTTGGCCCGGTTTTGGCCGTACGGATCAAAGGCGATGGGCTGAGCGGTACGCAGCACCACACGGGCCAGATCGTTCAGTTTCAACGTGTCGATGCTTTCGATCTGCTCATAGGTTTCAATATTGAGCTGATACGGAATAGCCCGAACCGAGCAGCGTGTCCGGGACGTACCTACCTGCAACACGTATTTGCTGCCCAGCGAAAGTGTTTTGGTATCCATCCAGCAAAGCATAGCCTCTACGTCCTGACTCAACAGCGGCTGGTTGGCCGACGGTACAATCAGGTCGCCGCGGCTGATGTCGATGTTATCGGCCAGGTGCAGAATAACTGATTGATTCACATGCGCGACCTGAACGTCCTGCTCATTGGTCTCGATTCGTGATATAGTCGAGCTTTCGCCAGAGGGGAGTACCGTTACCGCTTCGCCTACGTAGAACGAACCGCTATTGATTTTTCCAGCATAACCCCGGTAATCGGGCAGTTCGGCCGTTTGTGGGCGAATAACGAGTTGTACCGGCATACGGCCGAGCAACTGACTATCGCTCTGGTCGATTTCAATCGTTTCCAGATGGTTTAGCAGCGTTGTGCCAGTGTACCAGGGCATTGACTCCGACTGATCAACCACGTTATCACCGTTAAGTGCGCTCAATGGAATGTACGTGATGTCAGGAATAGTCAGTTTCTGAGCCAATTCGGCGTACTGAATACAAATGTTCGAGAACACATCTTCCGAAAAATCAACCAGGTCCATTTTATTCACCGCCACCACTACGTGCCGAATACCGAGCATGCTGGCAATGAGTGAGTGCCGACGAGTCTGTTCTACCACACCATGCCGTGCATCGATCAAAACGATGGCTAATTGGCAGTTCGACGCCCCCGTTACCATGTTGCGGGTGTACTGAATATGCCCCGGCGCATCCACGATGATGAACTTACGGGCCGTAGTCTGAAAGTAGCGGTACGCCACGTCGATGGTAATTCCCTGTTCGCGTTCTGAGCGGAGACCGTCGGTCAACAGGGCCAGATCAACTTCTCCGTTGTCCCGACTTCTGCTGGCTTTTTCGATGGCTTCTAGCTGATCAGCCAGAATTGATTTGGAATCATACAGCAGCCGACCGATGAGGGTACTTTTCCCGTCATCAACGCTACCACAAGTTATAAAACGTAGTAAATCCATTAGAAATTAAGAATTAAGAGTTAAGAATTAAGAGTTGTCAGCGTACCAGAATCGTGCTTTGCAGCGCAACTCCTAATTCTTAATTCTTGATTGATCAGAAATAGCCTCCTTTTTTGCGGTCTTCCATGGCTGCTTCAGAAAGCTGGTCATCCATGCGGGTTTCGCCCCGTTCAGAAACGCGGGTGGCCTGGATTTCGGCAATCACCTGGTCAAGCGTGTCGGCGTCTGATTCGGAAGCAGCGGTGCAGGAAATGTCGCCAACAGTGCGGAAACGTACCCGGCGGGTTACCCGCTCATCATCAGCCTCCTGCTGAATTACGTTGCCGGCAGTGGCCATCAATTTACCATCGCGGAGCAGTAACTCGCGATCATGAGCGAAATACAGGCTCGGCAGATCAATATTCTCGCGACGAATGTAATTCCAGACGTCGAGTTCAGTCCAGTTCGAGATAGGGAATACCCGTACGTTTTCGCCTTTATGGATCCGGCCGTTGTAGAGGTTCCAAAGCTCGGGGCGTTGCCGTTTTGGGTCCCACGAGCCAAACTCGTCGCGCACCGAGAAAACGCGTTCCTTGGCGCGTGCTTTCTCTTCGTCGCGACGGGCACCACCGATGCAGGCATCGAACTCAAACTCTTCGATTGTATCCAGCAAGGTGAACGTTTGCAGGCCGTTGCGGGTGGCGTTGCGACCGGTTGGCTCTTTCAGTTTCCGGGTACGTATGGTGTCTTCAACGTACCTGACAATCAGTCGTTCACCGAGGCTGTTAGCCAGCCAATCACGAAAATCGAGGGCTTCCTGAAAATTATGTCCCGTGTCGATATGGACGAGCGGGAACGGAAATTTACCGGGACGGAACGCTTTGCGGGCCAGGTGGACGAGCGTGATGGAGTCTTTGCCGCCCGAAAAGAGTAGCGCCGGCCGTTCAAATTGCCCGGCTACTTCCCGCATGATGTGAATCGCTTCCGATTCGAGTTGATCTAAATAATCCATGGTCATTGATTGTCATTAGGTGGTCATTACGCTTCGCTGTCATTAATGGTCAGTAGATGGTCTTCTCGTTTTACAACAAATGACTAATTAATGACAATCAATGACTACCTAATGACATTACTAAGGCTTGAAAACTTCTTCGTGGGTATGCAGTCCACATTCCTTTTTCGAGTTGTCTTCCCACCACCAGCGGCCGGCACGGAAATCTTCGCCGGGTTGGATAGCGCGGGTACACGGCTGGCAACCGATGCTGACAAACCCCTTGTCGTGCAGCGGATTGTACGGCACGTTATGATCTTTCACGTAGGCCTTTACGTCGTCGAACGTCCAGTTCATCAACGGGTGAAACTTTACTAATTGATGCGCTTCGTCCCACTCGAGCCGGGTCATGTCGTTCCGGTTAGCCGACTGCTCGGCCCGGATGCCGGTGATCCATACTTTTTGCCCCGCCAGAGCTCTGTTTAGCGGTTCGACTTTACGGATAAAACAGCATTCTTTCCGGTTGTCGACGCTCTCATACATGCTGTATGGCCCTTTGGCGGTCATTAGTTGTTCAACGGCCTCCTGCTTCGGGTACATTGTTTCGATGGGCAGGCCGTAGCGGCTCAGGGTCTTGTTCCAGACAGAGTAACTCTCGCCAAACATACGGCCCGTGTCGAGCGTAAACAGACGAACAGCTAACTCGTTTGTGGCAATCAGATCGGTGATGACCTGATCTTCGTAGCCAAGACTGGTGGAGAAAACTACCTGACCGGGAAACAACTCCGTCAGCTTACGAATGGCGTCGATCTCGTTGAGGCCGTCTAATTGGGCTGTCAGCGATTCGAAGGTGTGTGTAGTAGGTTGTTCGGTACTCATGGTTGAACTGTCATTAGGTGGTCATTTTATAGTCATTAAGTAGTCATTACGCTGCGCTGTCTATTATTATTCCTAATGACCATCAATGACAGCGCAGCGTAATGACCACTTAATGACTATTTCAACTCTACTGCCTTACCCGTTCTGGCTGACTCTCGGGCGGCGTCTAATATTTCGACAACAACTAGGTTGTTTTCAAGCGATGTCAGCGCATCGGGTTTTGTTTCACCGTGTAACAGGCGAGCCAGGTACGTGAACGGGTCTCTGGCCGGTGCTTCGGTTTGGGGTACTTCTATGGCCCGTTCCGTTTTATCTGCTTTCAGACGAATCCGCATGCGTGTACCATCAATGGTATTCACGTACCCGGTTTGCCCATATACCTCCATATCCTTGCGGCTAAACGGCCAATTCCACGAGGCCTGAATGATGGCTTCGGCTTTTGGGTAGGTCAGTAAAATGGTAGCATCATCATCCACATTCGGATACAGGTCGGGCTTGATCTGTTTGGTAACAGCCATAACGGCCGTTGGTCGCTGTCCCTGCATCAGCCAAGTCGAGAGGTTGGCTCCGTAGCAGCCAAAATCGAACAGGGCACCAGCTCCGTTTGCCACAGGGTCGGTGAGCCATTCCAGAAATTCAGGGTTACAGCCAATCTCTTTAGGCCCCTCGTGCCCGTCGTGCACCACAATTTTGCGGATATCGCCAATGGCTTTGTCGGTATTGGCTACGGCATAGGCATGGTGGTTACTGCCATACCAGGTTGTTTCGTAGTTCGTCAGCAACTGGGTGTTGTGCTTTCTAGCCAGTGCAGCCATGTCAACAGCGTCTGAATAGCGCGTGGCCAGTGGTTTTTCAACCATCACATGAATGCCAAGCGGTGCACAGGCTTTCACTGTGTTGACATGATCGGCAATGGCACCAAAGTCGAGCACAGCCTCCGGTTTGCCTTTGCTCAACATTGTCTCGAGCGTTGGATATACCAGCGCCATATCGATACCGTACTGTTTTGTGAGGCGACTCGCTAAATCGCGGTTGGCTTCGGCAATGCCTACCAAAACCAGATCGCCCTGTTTCAATCGCCCCAAAATCTGATGTACATGCGCATGGGTCAGGCCCGCAATACCAACTCGAAGTGGTTTATGGACTTTTTGCGCAGTAGCGAGCTGCACCAGTAGTACAAAAAATATGGAGAGACGTAACTTCATAATAGGATTGGTTCTACACGTTTTCCTTTACTACTTCTGCACTCACCGTTACGGCTTGTTCGAAATCAGCGATCAGGTCGTCAATATGTTCCAGGCCGACGGAGATACGGATGAGGCCCGGTGTGATGCCTAAGGCTACTTTCTCGTCAGGCTTTAGTTTCGCGTGGGTCGTTGTGTTTGGGTTGGTCACAATGGTGCGCGAATCGCCCAGGTTTGATGAAAGTGTGGGGATTTGCAGCGCTTCCATAAACGCCTGTACCCGCTCAAAACCGCCTTCCAGTTCAATCGTCACAATGGCGCCACCGGCGCTCATCTGCGACTTGGCCAGATCGTGCTGCGGGTGCGATGGCAGGAATGGATACTTCACTACGGCTACGTCGGGGTGGTTTTCCAGTGATTCGGCCAGTGCCAACGCATTCGAGCAATGCCGCTCCATCCGCAGGTCAAGCGTTTCGAGACTTTTCGACAATGTCCATGCGTTAAACGGAGACAGCGATGGACCCGTGTGGCGGGCAAAAAACCGGATGGGCGCAATCAAATCAGCACGACCAACAACAATACCACCCAGCACACGACCCTGGCCATCCATGAATTTGGTGGCTGAGTGAACCGACAGATCGGCACCAAAGTCGATGGGTGTTTGCAGAATGGGCGTGGCAAAGCAGTTATCCACGTTCAGGATAAAACCGTATTTGTCTTTCAACCGCCCAAGCATGGCCAGATCAACCAGTTCGAGGCCTGGATTCGAGGGTGTTTCGAGATAGACCATCCTTGTGTTTGGCTGCATAGCGGCCTCCCATTCGGCTTCAGTAGCCGTTGCATCGACGTACGTATGCGTGATACCCCACTTGCTCAGAATCTGGGTGATGATCTGGTGTGCCGAGCCAAATAACGCCCGACAAGCCACCAGGTGATCACCTGATTTTAGTAGTCCAGCCATCGAGGCAAAAACCGCGGCCATACCCGTTGCCGTGGCAATGCCTTCTTCGGCCCCTTCCAGCATACAGACTTTATCGACGAACTCCGTTACGTTGGGGTTCGAGAAGCGGCTGTAGATGTTACCTTCAATCGTTTCCTCGAAAAGTTCTTTACCCTGTTCGGCGCTTTCAAAGGTGAAACTCGACGTTAGAAACAGTGGGGTCGAATGTTCCCGGTACTGCGTCTTTTTCGTCTGGGTACGTATGGCTTTGGTCTGTTTTTTCATGGTACAGAGGCAAGATATGAGAGGCAAGAAACGAAATTTGAGAAGCAAGAAATGGAAGTTAAGATGTGAGAGACAGTGGGTTAGGCTATAGAAGCTTCACCATATAGAAATCTCGTTTCTTGTCTCTCATATCTCCCGTCTTGTCTCTGATCTCTTGATTCTTACGTCTCTTTTTAAAAGAACATAATTATTTTCCGCAAACTTACGAGGATGACAACGATGCCTACTAATACCATCATGGTTTTAACGGGCAATCGCTGGGCTAAATGAGCGGCGATGGGAGCCGCAATACTGCCACCTAAAATCAGACCCAGAATCACGAGCCCGTAATTGCCCAGACCCACATAGAGGGCAAACACAACGGATGAAGCGAAGGAAATAAAGAATTCGGCCAGATTGACCGAGCCAATTGTGTATCGTGGATGCCGACCACTGGCTATAAGCGTTGAGTTGACTATAGGCCCCCAGCCACCACCACCAATCGAATCCAGAAAGCCACCCGTCCAGGCAAGCAGGCCGATGTTTTTGATTGGCTTCTTGACAATGCGTTTAACGAGTGCTTTCCGGATGATAAGGATGCCTAGAAAAGCGGTGTAGACCGAAATGATGGGTTGTAGTGCTTTGGCATAGCTTTCAAACGATGATAACTCGGATATTAACCAGGCTCCCAGTGCGGCACCAATTACGCCCGGAATCAGTACGGCTTTAAACAACTTGCTGTTGATGTTGCCAAACTTAAGGTGCATGTAGCCCGACACACCCGACGTGAAAATTTCGGAACTGTGTACGCTCGCTGTCGCGTGAAGCGGGCTGATACCTACGCTCATCAGAAAAGTGGTAGCCGTTACGCCGTAGGCCATGCCTAACGCCCCGTCGATCATCTGAGCCACAAACCCGGCCATCAGAAAGAAGAAAAATTCGGGTTCAATGCTGACCGAGGTGGCCAGTAGCGTAATTCGATCGAGCGTGAAATAGCTAAACAACAAATGCCCGACAATCATCAGCGAAAAGGCTGCCGTTACGTAAATCGCAATCTCTGTTCGGGTACGGCGCCGCCAAATGGGGCGTGGGGGCTCGGTACTTACTTTCGCGGCCGGAAACGCCGTTTTTATCGCTAGCGCCTGCTGTTCAGCCTGCGCCCCCTGAACCAAAACCGTGAGTCCATTTAAATCTAAAGGAGGGGTGGGTACGTTGGCTATGGGCTCAGAAACGGGGTCGGCCTGGTTGTCGATTTGCATAATGTATTAACTATATCGACTTAATAGATTAGTGTTGTTATGAAAAACGCCACAGCTATTGTGGCGTTTTTTAGCAGGTTGATGTGATGCAAAGGTAAAAGAAATATTCAGTCAGCATAGTTCACTAAGCTGGTGTATTTCGCGTCGAATCCTGAAAAACAGGTAGAAATAATCAGAAAAATTCAATCTCTCGGCTTTGGCGTAGGGGCATTAGTTCAACGGAGCCCCTCAGCGACGAGGATACCCAGGTACGTTCCGATTGCGTTGCCGAGCGAGCCAACCAGCACGGCGGGGAGCTGCAGATCGGGGCGGTTGAGGCTTCGGGCCAAGGCCAGCGCTGATGTTGCCCCACCTATGTTGGCTTGTGAGGCAATACTGAGCACGGCCCAATCGATTTTAAAGAGCGCACCAATTCCATACACAATGAGGGCATGAATGAGCACGATGCCGCAAATCATGCCGAATAGCACAACGGCCAGTTGCCCATCGCGAAGCAGTGCCGACAGGTCGCAGTAGGCACCAATCACGGCCAGAAACAGATAAATGCCCAGTAGTCCTAATAACCGGCTTCCGCGCAGTTGATTAATGGTTCTAAACTGTGCAAGAGTGAGCGCAAGCGTTGTGAGTACCAGCACAAACGGAATTGCAGGCCAGATTGATGCTACTTCTTTAGACAGAAAAATGCCGCCGGTGCCCATGGCCAGCAACAGCGACAGATGCAAGGGTGAAACCGTTTCCTGATCGTTCGTTAGCAAGGTATTGGCGGTTTCGACTGGTAGCGTCGACTCACGGCGTGGCCAAAAGCGTTGCAACGCCTGCGGAATGGCCAGACTGGCTGCCATCCAGATCGCCGTCATGATATTGTCAGCGGCGGTGGCGGCCACAAACAAATTGCCCGCTTTAGATACGCCATAGTGCAATGCCAGCGCGTGAAAATTAATGCTGCCGCCGATATACGTACCTGTAAACATTCCCGCCAGCGCGTAATAAAGGTTGCCAACCGTTTGTGGGCCACTGAAAAGCCACATGCTGCTGAGCACACCAGCTATGGTGCCGACAGAACCTACCAGAAACATGGTCAACATAGGTAGTCCAGCCCGACGCAAGTCATTCAGGTTCACTTGCAGAAGTAGCAAAAACAAAGAAAATGGGGCCACATAGGTGAAAATACCATCGTACAAAGGGATATCTGAGGTAGGAATAAGCCCCAGATTAGCCTCAATGGCAGTCAGGATAATAACCAGCAAAGCGGTGCCCAGCGACTGAAAATAGGGCTTTGTCGTCAGCCATTCGCAAATGAAGACGTTGAGAAACAGGACAGACAGAATGAACAAGGGTGGGAGTGGTGCGGTTAGTAGCAGCCTGATTGCAACATAGTTACTTCCGTTCATTCTGGCAAGCAAGCTACCTGGGAAATTGATCGGGTAGGCAGTCGGCCAACACGTTTAGGTACGTGTCTACGTATTGTTCCAGATGCTTCGATCGGTATTGAAGAATATAACGCGGGTGATCAACCGTCAGAATTCGATCAAAAAAGCCATGCTGATCGTTGAGTTTTTTCAGGAAAGTCTCATTTTTACGACCCAGGCAGATGGCAGTACGCCGATCGCAGCCAAACGTTTGTTGCTGCTGTAAACTGTCGATCATCACAGGCCATAATGCTTGTGTTGTGGCTTTGTCGTCGTAGAAATTGTAGTTTTTCCCGTCTTTTACCAGCGCCAGCGGATAAAGCGATGAGAGAAAGAAACGGCCATAAAACGCGTCTACACTGCCAAATGCATCAATAACCTTGTATATGAACCGGCTGGATAGTTCGGGTGTAGGAGGCAAGTTGTTTGGGATGCCGCAGTACCGGGCTAAATTCTGTGGCGTGGTAAACGAAAGCCCCGTTACACCCGCCCCAAACCGGCCGGGGTTGATGCCCAGAATAAATACGCGCGGCTGCTGGTCGGTATAGAATTTAGTGTAAAACTGAGTGATAATGTCCTGCACTACCGGATCGGCGTACGGATTCATGGCCGACACGCCCATCGGCAAACCGGCTGGTTCGTGCTGATTCAGATAAAACTGGATAGCTCGTTCTGAGAATGTCATTCTGCTTTGTGAAATAAACCTATAAGCTCTTTTTTTAGACCTTACAGGTTTAAATGTTACCGTTCAATCCGGTACTTGATCAGAGTCAGGTCCTGACCCATGCCGCCGGTATCGTCATATTGGCTAATGATGGCCGCGCCGAGCGATTCGGGAATTTTGCGGCTGGAAATATTACGTGAATCAACGGGGTAGATCAGGTATTCGTAGGGGATATATTCATCGGCCCATCGTTTCAGCGTGTGAATTGCCTCCCGTCCGTACCCGTGCATATGCGCCGACTGTTTTACCCAGATACCAAACTCGGGCCGCTTGTCGGCGAGTTTGTGAAGCCCAACGCACCCTAGAAAATCACCTGTCTGGCGATCGGTAATTACCATATTCAAACTGCTGCCTTCCTGGTTACACGCTTTTGCCGCTTCAACGAAAGCCTCGGTTTCGGTTCGTTCAGAGGCAGGGCGTGGGTGCATATAAGTGGCTACCTCGGGCGTGAATTCGCGGAAAATAAGGTCGGTATAGTTTTCGGAAACGGGTAACATCCGAAGACGTTCCGATTCGAGGATTAGGGTGGTGAGGTCGGGAAACATGATCGAGAGCAGACAAGCGAGTGTTTTTTACGAATATACATAATGGCTCGATGCTGCCTGACAACGTGCCTACAGTAAGAGGGAGGCCACGCAGAACGCATCGACAACCCACAGGCCTACGGGGATTTCGTCTCGTTTGCCCACTGCCAGCTTGATGACCGTCCAGCTCAGAAAACCCCAGATAATACCCTGCGTGATGGAATAACTGAACGGGATAAGCACCAGCGCCAGAAAGCACGGAATGGCTTCATCGAGTTCGGTCCAGCGAATGCGGGTAACAGGTTGAATCATGAACGTGCCCACGAGAACCAGTGCGGGGGCGGTGGCCAGCGCCGGAATAACCGAGAGTAGGGGAGACAGAAACAGAAAGGGAAGAAACAGGCAGCCTGCGACTATCGCTACCAGACCGGTCCGCCCACCCTGCGCAATACCTACCGCCGATTCGATGTAGGCCGTTCCGGGACTGGTTCCCAATACCCCGGCCAGCGTTGTAGCCACGGCGTCGGTCAGCAACGATCGGTTCAGGTTACGGGGTTCGCCTTCTTCGTCGTGTAGTCCAGATGCCTCAGATACACCTACGAAGGTTGAAATACTGTCGAACAGATCGGTGAAGGCAAAAGCGAAAATGACCGGCCCCAGCGCCCACTGCAATGAACCCATTAGATCCAGTTTGCCAATCAGGCTGAAGTCTGGGGCGGCAAACAGGCCCTGCCAACTCACCAGCGTAGGTTTCCCGAAATTTATGGCCGACGCATCGCCCCACCACCGGCCAATGGGCCAGGCGAGTGCGGTGGTGACGGCTATGCCCAGAATGATAGCGCCGGGTACGTTACGCGCCACCAAGGCTGCCGTAAGCAACAGACCAACCATAAACGTGATGACCACTGGATCGCGGAAACTGGCCATCTGCACCAGTGTGGCTGGACTAGCGATGATAAAATGGGCGTTTTCGAAGCCAATAAGGGTGATGAACAGACCAATTCCTGCCGAAATAGCGTAGCGGAGTGGCTTGGGTATGGCCCGAACCAGCGCCGTTCGGACGTTGAAAATGGTGAGCAGCAAAAACAGCACCCCCGCCCAGAAAACGGCACCCAGCGCCACTTCGGGTTGAATACCCATGCCTTTCACGGCCGAAAAGGTAAAGAAAGCGTTGAGACCCATGCCTGGCGCTACCACAATGGGGTTTCGGGCATAAAGACCCATCATGAGGCTACAAAAAAACGATAGTAGCACCGTTGCCGTCACAACACCCGAAAAGGGTAGTCCGCTCTGGCTTAAAATAGCTGGATTGACCACGATGATGTACATCGTGGCAATAAACGTTGAGATGCCGGCCAGAATTTCAGTTTTGGCCGAAGTGCGTATGGAATCCAAAGTGCAGGGTCTAAAGTTTACGGATCAGCATTAGGCACCATTTACAGTATGTCCAGAGCGCCTTTCATGGCCTCTAACTGCCGTTTTTTCTGGAGAATTGTGGGAGAAGCAACGCGCTCGCGGCAGTCGAAAATACCGCACCGTTCGCAGGCTTCGTTCACCACTCGGTGGGGAATACTGCTGTCGGGATTGTTGAGAAAGCGCATCTTGCTACGAAGCGTATCATTCACCACGAAACACATCGACACACTCATATTCTGATCAGAACTGGCATCTGTTTTGTCGGACCGGTGGGGGTGTGCTACCGATACAACCAGAAACGTTTGGCCGGTATCGGCGTAGGTAGAAAGCTGTGCCCGGCATAATGAGCCGCTAAAATCTTTGTGATGTTGCAGAAATCCCAGTTCCTGCAAACTGGTTAGCGCAACCCAGCGTCGGCAAAAATGCTCATCCACCATTCCGCGAGGCCCCTGCTGCCGGGAGAGGTGCATTTCTTTTGTCAGCGCAAACGTCGTTTGGCCGGGAGTATGGTTGAAGCGGTAGAAAAAGAGTTGATCAATGCCAAAGTCGCGGGGCAATACGTTACTGAGGCGATAAAAGAATCGTTCGGGAGTGGCTCCAACCTCATCAATAATGGCCAGCAGGGCTTCATTACTCCAGGTGTCGCGGGCAAATAGTTCATTAAGCCGGGCTACCATCGAATCGCGGCGAATAAGAACTGCCCCGGCGAAATACGACGCTTTGTAGTTATTCAGGATCTGCTCGAACGACTCGGCTTCGACGTAGGCATAGGTATAGGGGCGGACTTTCAGGTTCAGGTAATGAAAGCCCACTTCCCGGGCCAGTACGTAAGAACGCTGCGGTTCAGACAAAGTACTATTGAGGTATAATGTCCTAGATTCGGGGCGGTAGACGGATCGGAGGGGGGCTAATTCAGGCTGGTGAACCGGATCAAAGTTAGTGATTCTGACGGTGTAGCGTGTTTTAAGCAGGTTCGTCAGCAGCCCTGAATCGGCGGCAGTTCCGGGAGAGGCAAATTCGGCCAGAAATCGCGTGGCGTCGGCTTCAATGTCTTCGAAATGGTTATCGTTGATCTCCTGATAGGAGCGTAACATGGTCAGATACAGTCGTTCTACGCTCATGTTGTAACTCACCGCAATATCCATGAACGTACGAATCATGGCGCTGACTTTATCGGGTGCTCCAGCCAGCAGATCGAGCAGGTCGGAGGGATCGATACCAAACAGTTCGAGCGGTATTTCGGTCAGGAACTTGGAGCGGAGGAGGTCAGCGATGGGAGCAAGTTTCTTGTTGACCTTCAGCGAAACCAGCGTGTCATAATCAACGTCGAGTGCCCGGGCAAGGCCCGAAATTTTATCGGCTTTGGGGTATTTACGTCCCTTTTCGATTTCTGAGATGTAGGAAATGGCCATCCCCGACCGCAGGGCCAGTTCACTCACGGAGATACCCCGCTCCTGACGAAGTTGACGGAGTTTGAGCCCAAACAGCAGGCGGATATGATCGGAAGAGAGCGACACAGGCAGGTAGTTAATTCGCTATAAAGATAACATTCTCGATTGGAAGCCCGGTAAATTGGCCGTTTAGACGTAATAACGAAACAATCAATCACATTTACGGCTCTTTATGGAGTGTCGGCGTTGCCGAGTCAACGTATTATTTACAGATTCTTTAAATCTATGGAACAAGTAGTAAAACGCCCGAAGAGTGGTGAATTGAAAAGTGAAGTACAGGATTTTCCGGCCATTCAGGCCAAGATGACCCCTGAACCGCAGAGTGATTTATCCGGCTACAACGCAGCTGGTAAACTGGCGGGCAAAGTAGCCATCATTACCGGTGGTGATAGCGGTATTGGCCGGGCTGTAGCCGTAGCCTACGCCAAAGAAGGCGCCAACGTAGCCATTATATATCTGGCAGAGGAACAGGAAGATGCCGACGAAACCAAACGCCTGGCCGAACAGTTTGGCACCAAATGCCTGCTAATTCCAACCGATGTGCGAAGCAAAGCGAACTGCCAGAAAGCAGTTGATCAGACGGTAAGTGAGTTCGGTAAACTGAATATTCTGGTCAATAACGCCGCTTACCAGCATATTGTGGAAAACGTGATCGATATTACTGAAGAGCAGTTACGCCGCACGTTCGATACCAATATTCTCGGATACTTTTTCATGGTACAGGCAGCTCTTCCGCACCTGCACGAGCATGACGTGATTATCAACACAGGGAGCATCGTGGGCAAAATGGGTCAGCCCAAACTGGTCGATTATGCGTCGACAAAAGGAGCTATCCATGCTTTCACAATGTCACTGGCCACCCAACTGGGCGAGCAGAAAATTCGGGTGAATGCCGTGTTACCTGGACCTATCTACACACCGTTCCTGCCCGGCGCAGGTATGGGACCTGAAGGGGTAGAGGAAGCCGCCAGCAAAACGATTTTGCAACGCCCCGGTCAGCCCGACGAGTTAGCGCCCGCCTACGTGCTGCTGGCATCGGCCGATGGCTCATACATCACAGGTAGCCTGCTGGATGTGAACGGTGGGAATGCCTAAATCACACAATCCGTAGCTTGTGTTCAAATCCGGTTGGTGCCTCATGCACCGCCGGATTTTTTATTAGTCACCACCTCCACAGCCTCCCCCGCAGCCACTGCTACACCCACCGGCCGAGCAGCCCGAGTCTCCACCGCCTCCGTCGCTATCACCACCGTGGTGACCATCGCCGGTGTCCGTCACGCCCCCGCAGCCCCCTCCGTCACCACCCGAATTGTTGTCGCGACGTTTGTCATTAGAGCTTGCTGACAGGTTAGTCACCGTAATGATTACTACCGTCAGTCCGGCAAGTAGCATCAGTAATAAACTGTTATTTGATTGGAGAAAAAGCCCGGCAACGAGCAACATTGCGGCACCCGCCGCGATCATTTTCGGAGCCACCCAAGTCGGCTTACGCATGACCCAGTTTGTGCGCCGATTTACCCGCTCAAAGTCAATATCGGTGAAGCGCTGCTCATTTTCGGGCCAGATATCGGCCGGGGGAGTAGCCCCAAAATAGTGCTCATACAGGTCATGGGTATGACTGTACATACCGTCGAACTTTTCTCCTTCGCTCACGCCACCCTGTGTTGGGTTATGGTGAATGTCGTGCCCGAGTGTATGGCGGCAGAGGTCGATCCAATACGATTTGGTGTAGGTCAGGTGCAGGTGCCACGCCTGGTCAACCGCGTCGGATGGGGTTACGCCGGTTGGGGTAACACAGCAGAGGAAGAGAAATTTACGATATTCTTCCAGCACGCGTTGGGTATAGACGCGGTTCCACCCGTTTTCTCGGGCAAGCCTTGCCGCAAAGGTGAGGCGGGTATCAGGACCATCTATCGAGAAGGTGCTGAGTTTAGTCCAGAGGGCCGCTTCGTCTCCGGACATTCGATCGATTATCGCTTTCATATTGGTAAGAAATATCGCGGTAATCGTTGATCTGTGCAAGCCTTGTCTGTTAAGGATTTGTTACCAAATTGTTGACTAGGCAAGGCAGACTTTTACTCAGCGGTTTTTAAATAGGTCATTTTATAAATTTGATTATTTCCGGTTATATTTCCTCTCATGAAACCTACTATTCAAGACTTGCACGAATCAGGCCGATACCGCCTTGTCGAATCGTTCAAAATTGAAGAGATGATGCAGTTCCTGGTCCGCGAACTGGGCATGTCGCCCGGGAAGAAGGCAACAGACAAGCCGGTCACAACACCTCAACGTCTTAAAAAGGCGGCTGGCTTCGCGCTGTTCATGCTGGTATCGGTCGGCTTCGGCTGGCTTATCGGTACAGGGATTGCCAGGTGGTTACCCAAAGAGGCGCTGATTAGTAGCGGCATTCAGTTTCTTGCAGGATTAGTCGCTTTCTTCCCATTAATCACTGTACACGAGTTTATTCACGGTATTTTTTTTAAACGGGTAGGTGCTCCCCGCGTTGGCTATGGCTGGTCGTGGAAAGGCATGATGGCGTATGCCTATGCGCAAAACTATGTGATGACTCTGCGCGAGGTGGCTTATGTAGCAGTAATGCCCTTCGTGTTCATCAGCATAGCCTTGGTGATTGCCTGGGCAGTTATGCCTCAATTTGCCGTTGCCTGGGCTACACTGCTTTTTCTGCACACCACTGGCTGTATCGGCGATTTCGTGCTCATCAATTTCTGGCGCAAAAATCAGCACCGTCATATGTTTACTTATGACGATATAGACGTTGAAAACCGAACATACTATTTTGAGCGGGTTGAGGGCTAAAAGAACCAAAAACTGTCCCGGAAACTGAATTCAACAGAGCCCAGGTACGTATCCTTTGTATAGACGGAAGCGCGATAAAGTCCCGGCTTCAAATCTGCAACCGAATCCAGATGGAAAACGATGCGCTGTGAATTACTGCCAAATTGAACAGATTGAACGGCATTCACTTCTACCACTTCGTTCACAGTAGGCAGCATAACAGTGAGACTGCGGAGTGGGGGCAAAGCCGCTTTCTTTTCACCGTTGGTAATAGCTAGATACACCTCCTGCTGACCAGACAGCCCCGTATTGGCAGGTACGTTCAGTGAAACGGTGAGTGCATTTATCTTTTTGGCTTTTGCTGTTTCCTTCTTATTCGACTTGACAGCTTCGACCCGGAACAAATCACTTCGCAGGTCAGACCGGGGTACCATTGTTAGTAATGTGGTATTCAGTTGAGCAATATCATCGGCCAACTGCAGACTACGGTTGCGATATACGGTGCCGGAGTCAGTCAGCCAGCCAATTTTTTCGCGCATCGCATTCATCTGATTGGTCAGACTATCGCGGCCCACCGTCAAGGTTTCCAGGTTCTGATTCAGCGCTTGAATCGTCTGCCTCCGGTTGCTGCCGGTACGAGTCAATTGAGTAACGATCCGGTTCCGTTGCGCCAACTGATTTTCTACGGAACTGAGCCGGCTGTCGATGGCTGTTTTCGCTTCAATGGCCGATTGCAATTCCTGTTCCAGTTTACGCACGTCGCCCTCCAGGTGAAATTTCACAGAAACAAGCGAGTCGGCGGCGCGCTTGCTCAGATCCGACTGCCGGATCAGAGTTTTGTTCTGATTCCAGACGTAATAGCCGCCCCCTAGTAATAAGATTGTCAGCCCGCCCAACAGCCAGGTTACCCATCCCGTTTTTTGAGTGTAGTCTTCCATGTAGGTACGTTGTTTAATGAGTTGTTAATACATCAGTAAACATCCTATTCAAGCGTTATACAGCGCTTAAATAAAACTTAGAATTTACTTAGAAACAGGCTTTTAACTAATCTGATCAGTCTGTTGTGCGTTAGAATAGGTAGTTACCATACCACCTATGTCTGTTAAGATATCCCGTTACGCGCAGGTACTGGCCTGGATCGATCGATACCTGATTCGCCGATTATACACAGACCGCGTTCGTGAGTTAATTCTCCAGAGTATACCATTTTGGATTGCTTCTATACTGACCGGTTTGGCGGCGGTAGGCTACGAGAAGCTCTTTGTGTGGGCCGAACAGACCAGCTTCGAATGGCTAACTGCCCGACCCTGGTTAGCCTTTATACTGACACCGATCGCCTTTCTGGTGTCGTGGGCATTGGTTCATAAATTGGCCCCGGCAGCGCGGGGAAGTGGTATTCCGCAGGTAATGGCAGGTATTGAATTGTCCAATCCTGCGCAACACGGGCATACAGGGTATCTGCTCAGTTTGCGAGTGGCCATTGTGAAAGTGGTCAGTAGTGCGGTGCTGCTGATTGGCGGTGGCGTGATTGGTCGCGAAGGGCCGACGATTCAGATTTCGGCGGCTATCTTTCGGGCTATCAATCGATTACAACCCGCCGGCTGGCCACAGCTTTCCCGGCAAATCGCACTCATTACAGGTGGGGCAGCCGGGCTAGCTGCGGCGTTCAACACCCCTCTGGGCGGTATCGTCTTTGTGGTGGAAGAACTGACCCAAACGCACATCACCCAGTTCCGGACGGCGGTGTTCACGGCCGTAATCATCGCCGGTATGACCGCTCAGGCTATTCTGGGTCCTTACCTCTACCTGGGCTTTCCTAAAGTAACCAGTTCTACCGGTCTGTTTCTGGGGGTGGTGGTACTGGTAGCCCTCTTCTGCGGACTGGCGGGCGCGCTCTTTGCCAAAGCGCTGCTAAAACTGAATGCGATCAGGAAACGGTTTAAGCAACCGATGCAACAGGTTGGCTGGGTGATCGGTTGCGGGTTATTAATGGCCAGTTTGGCATTTTGGGTAGGCACCGATGCTATCGGTACCGGTAAGCCCATCATTAACCGGTTGCTTTTTCAGACGGGTGACCAAACGGCCTGGTACATGTTTCCGGTGCGTTTTGCGGGCATGGCGCTTAGCTACAGTAGTGGCGGGGCCGGGGGCATCTTTGCCACTTCACTCAGCGCCGGAGCTATTTTGGGCGACGAACTAGCTCAGCTAACCCGCATCGATCCCGTTGATCATAACCTGATTATTTTGGTCAGTATGGTTAGCTTTTTGACTGGTGTGGTGCGGTCGCCCTTCACGGCGGCCATTCTGGTGCTCGAAATGACAGACCGCCACTCGGCTATTTTTCAACTGCTGTTGGGTGGCCTCATGGCCCAGGGCGCAGCGTCGCTGGTCGACCCTGTTTCCTTCTATGAACACCTGAAAGAAGGATTCGTTGACGAAGCGGTTGTGAGGGGTGAGGGGTGAGGGGTGAAGGACGAGGGGTGAGGGGTGATTTGGTGAGGAGTGAAGGGTGAAGGTTACCTTCGTAAGGTCATTACCCAAACGAAAGTAACTTTCACTCTTCACCCCTCACCAAATCACCCCCACCTCTATGAGGCCGGATACAGCCTTCTGATTAGCTTTTCCATGGTAAGGCCCTGCACAAGTACCGAGAACAGGACTACAGCATAGGTGATGGTAACGAGCAGTCCTTTCTCGGAGAAACTGTTTGGAATGGAAAGGGCTAAGGCAATAGATATTCCGCCCCGAAGGCCGCCCCAGGTAAGCATAACAGGGGCTTTACTGTCGAGGTCGAGCCAGCGGTGGGCCAACCGGAACGGAACCCAGATGGAGATAAACCGGGACAGCAATACCAGACCAATCACCAGCAGACAGATCAGCACGTAACTCCATTTAAGCTCGATGATCAGCAGTTCCAGTCCAATCAGCACAAAAAGAACCACGTTGAGAATGCTGTCTACAATCTCCCAGAATTTATCGACGTATTCCTCCGTCTGATGGCTCATCGCGCCCTGCCGGGCCTTTCCACCTACCAGCAAACCGGCAACGACCATCGCAAGCGGACCGGAAATATGCAGTTGTTGAGCCAGCAAATAACCGCCCATTACCCCGGCCAGCGTGATAATCACTTCCGTTTGATAATGATCGATGGAGCGAAGCAACCGCAACATAACGTACCCAAGCGCAATGCCGAATAAGATACCTCCCCCGGCTTCTTCTGCAAATAGCAATCCGATGTTGGCAGCGTTGAAATGTTCTGTTCCGTCGACCACAACTCGAAAAATAGAGGCGAAAACGACTACGCCCACGCCGTCGTTGAATAATGATTCACCCACAATATTGAGCTTTACACTTTCGGGCAACTTGAATTTAGACAGAATACCCAGCACGGCAATAGGGTCGGTAGGTGAGATGAGCGAACCGAAAAGCAGGCAAAGCGGATAAGAAATGCCGTAACCGAGCCAAAGGGCCAGATAATACAGACCTGTGCCGATCAGAAATGTGCTGAAGAGAACCCCAACGCAGGCAAACAACATAACCGACCGGCGTTCGAGGCGTAGCTGAGCCGCATCGGTATGAAAAGCCCCGGCAAAGAGTAAAAAGCTAAGCATGACATCGAACAAGACACGCCCAAAATCAATTTGCTCTACCGTTTCCCGAACAGTGCTTAGCCAACTGGGTTGCAGGGCGTTGAGCAAAATGAGCCCCACAGAAAACAGCAACGATAGCAGCATGACCCCGATAGCATCGGGTAAGTGAAGAAGCCGGATGTTGAGGTAAGCGAATAGGGCCGAAACAACAATCAGTACTGTGATGAGGGTAAATAAGTCCATATACCTTGTAGAAATTTACGAGATTAAACTATTTTCGGCTACGACAGCCTGCCGGTGCCTGGCCAACAACTGGTAATATACCTTGACCTATGCTTGTTAAAGACCCAAACCTTCGCCGCCCCAAACATACAGATGTGTTAACCCGTTTCAGCGTGTTTCTGCGCGAACGTTTTAGCCTCGATGAGGATAAAGACGACGAAGCTGGTGTGATCGAAAGCATTAGCCGGGGCATTGAGTTTAAGGGTATTAATCTGTGGACCCTGATTTTTGCCATCTTCATTGCCTCTATCGGCCTCAACGTGAATTCAACGGCGGTAATCATCGGGGCCATGCTTATTTCGCCGCTCATGGGGCCCATCATGGGTATAGGGTTAGGCATTGGCATCAATGATCTGGAGATGATTATGCGAGCCCTGAAAAACCTCGGCATCGCGGTCTTTATTAGTCTGCTGACGTCTACGCTGTACTTTGTGCTCAGTCCGCTGCACATTGCTCAATCTGAGTTGCTGGCCCGTACATCGCCCACGGTTTGGGATGCGTTCATTGCCTTTTTCGGCGGCTTGGCCGGTATTGTAGCGGGCTCCCGTCGCGAGAAGGTGACTAACGTGGTGCCGGGCGTCGCCATTGCCACTGCCCTGATGCCCCCTCTTTGCACGGCCGGCTATGGCCTCTCCACCGGGAATGTATACTATTTTGCCGGCGCCTTCTACCTGTTTCTGATCAACAGCGTGTGCATTAGCCTGGCAACGTACCTGATTGTTCGTTTTCTGGGCTATCACCAAAAGCAGTACCCAACGATCGAGGTAGAAAGGCGGGTTCGGCAAACAATCTGGGTATCTGTACTGATTGTGCTGGTGCCTAGTACGTACCTGGCTTATCAGATTGTGCGAAAAACCCTGTTCGAACAGGCGGCCAAACGGTTCGTTGCCAACGAATGTAACTTCGAATACCGGCAGGTCATTAGCTACAATGCCGACTATAATCGTACACAACCCCGCTTGCAACTTACCATGGTGGGCGAGTCGATGCCGAAAGATTCGATCAACCATTTGCGTTCGAAGATGCTGCCATACGGGTTAAATAATACCCTACTTGTAGTAAAGCAGGGTAATTTTAAAGACGCCGAAATAGACGTAGATGCCCTGAAAAATACGATCACCGATCAGGTAATCAAGTATAGCCAATCATCGATTGCGCGGAAAGAATACACCATCGATTCGTTACGGCGGTATATTGAACTCACGCAAAATGCAAATTTACCCGTAGCTGATCTGCGCAATGAACTGAAGACCCTGATGCCCGACGTGCAGACGTTTACCGCCGCCCGTTCGCTAGTGATGAGTGGTAATAGTGCCAGGCCAGACACGGTTCTGCTGGTTTACGCCAAATTCTCGCGCCGACATACTCTGGCCGAACGCAACCGGATTCAACGTTGGTTGCAAAGCCGCACCAAAAGCAAACGCATCAAGCTGATTGTGGAGTAAGTGTAGTTGGGGTAAGTGGTCTCGCCGGGCTTTACCCGGTATGACCATTTACCCCAACTACACTTCAGTTAGCACTTCGCTCATCTGTTGCAGCAGCATCTCTACGTCGCGCTGCCGGGCGAGCCGGTAGCGGGCAAACGACTGGCCCGACCCTACTTTAAGGGTATAGGCCCAGTTGGGCAATTGCTGAAACATATCTTCATCGGTGGCATCATCACCAATGCTAACAATAAAATCATATGATTTCTGCTCGGCAATGCTGATGGCTACGGTGCCTTTGCTGTGTTTGGCGGGTTTCACTTCCACTACTTTATTCCCCTGAATAACGGTAAGCGGCACCGACGACGACAGCCCCCGCAGGCCAGAAGCCAGTTCAACGGCTCTACCTTCAATGTCGTCGGCCTCAGCCATGCGGTAATGCCAGGCAATAGCTGTTTCTTTCTCTTCCACAAACGAACCGGCAAAGCGGTTAACGTACCTGGCCATTTCGGCCCGTACCGGTTCTACCCAATCGTCGGAGGAGAGGTCGAGGCGCTCCCATGACTGACTTGGTTTTTTCAGGAAAGCACCGTGTTCGGCTACCAGATACACGGGAATACCCGCCATGGTTTTCTCTAAAAACGCGCGGTTACGTCCACTGATCACGACCAGATCGCTATTTTCGGCCAGGCTGGCCAAGGCTCGTTTTAAACTCTCGGAAGGCCGGGCATCGGCCGGGTTATTGACCAGCGGGGCCAGCGTGCCGTCGAAATCGAGCAGTAGCATACGTTGACGCGCTTCCTGAAAAGCAGTCATAAAGGAAGAGACAGGCAAGCTTGTTTCCATGTCAGATTCTGTGGATGTGACTTCGTCAAAGGCTTTCAGGAATGAGTTGCTCCAGCGAAAAACGTTATGATTTTGTAAGTGATTGCGCATATGGATCATCCGCCGTTCCTGTTCGGGTTGAGGCATGGTCAATCCCTGCTCAATGGTGTCGGCTACTTCCTGTGTATCCGTTGGGTTGATGATCAACGCCTCTTGGAGCTCCTGAGCAGCACCGGCCAGTTCACTCAGAATAAGTACACCTCTCTGGTCATTCCGACTGGCCACAAACTCTTTGCAAACCAGATTCATGCCGTCTCTGACAGGGGTGATCAGGGCAATGTCGCAGGCAGTATACAGGGCTACCAGCTCGTTAAAACTCAGCGAACCGTATGAGTACACAATGGGCCGCCAGCCAATGGTGCCGTGCAACCCGTTGATTCGACCCACGTTTTCTTCGATCTCGCGTTTTAGCTCCTGATACTGCGGAATTTGGTCGCGTGAAGGCACCACGGTGATGACAAACGTAACGCGGGTGTGCCAGTCGGGCTGTTGCTGTAAAAAACGTTCATACCCCTGCAACCGGTAAACGATGCCTTTTGTGTAGTCGAGACGATCGACCGAAAAAATGAGCTTGTTGTGTCGGAGTAGCGATAAATAGCGCTCCCGAAGAGCAACAACCTCTTGTTCCTGGCCGCTGCTACTGAACTTGGTGAAATCGACGCTAATAGGGAAATGTTTAACCAATACCGAGCGGTCTTCGAGTACGATCCGTTGACCAATGAGGGGTAGCGACAGTACTTCCGAAACGCTTTGCAAAAAATGCTGCACATAATCGGCCGTATGAAAACCAACCAGATCGGCCCCCAGTACCCCTTCGATCAGTTGCTGACGCCAGGTACGTGGCAGGAGTTTAATGATTTCGTAGTTCGGAAATGGAATGTGGAAGAAATAACCAATAGCCGCTTTTGGCTGGGCTTTGCGCACCATATCGGGTAGCAACATGAGCTGAAAATCGTGAATCCACACCAGATCTCCCGGTTGAATCAGCGTTGTCAGTTCTTCTAAAAAGCGGGTATTAGCTTGCTGGTAATGCGTAAAATCCTGCTCATTGAACGAGGCATATGATGGAAAATAGTGAAACAAAGGCCACAACAAGTCGTTGCTAAAGCCTTCGTAGAACCCTTTGTGAACCGATTCATCCATGAAAACCGGATGCGCCACAAACGTTTCGTTCTCAAACACAGACAAATTCATTTGTTGAAGGCTGGGGTCGGCATGACCCACCCAGTGAATCTTACTCGCTGCCTCGTCGCCTCGCTGACCCATTCGTTCGGCCATAGACAGTACCGCTGATACCAGTCCCCCTGAGTTCTGCTTCAGTACCGGTCCCTCATCAGTTGTCTGAATGGTGAAGGGTAACCGGTACGAAACGATCAGTAATCGGTTGAATGAATGCTTAGACGTGTTCATAAAGTTGGTGTATTACTGATACGTGCAGTGTGTGTCAACAAAGTAAGTACTCTGGACTTAGAGCGGGCTTAAGCAAATCTTAGAATCTCCTTAGAGCGGGCCTGTACGATAAGTTACCGGGCTTTTTGGGCTAATAACCGGGTCCTCTAATGATATTCTAAGGTTGTTATAAGCAAATTCTTACAGGCGTGTGGCTTGTTGCACATCTCAACGTTCAGGTCCGATTGACCTGCATGGCTTGTGTCGCCAACGAAGCCCACAATGCATAAACCGGAAAAAGAAAGCTATGTCATTACAAAATGAGGCAACAACGCAGGATAACCTATTTTGGTACAAGGATGCCATTATCTACGAACTCCATATTAAAGCGTTCCGCGACGGTAATGGCGACGGAATCGGCGATTTCGAGGGGTTGCTCGAAAAGCTGGACTACCTGCAGGAACTAGGCGTAACGGCTATCTGGCTGCTTCCTTTTTACCCGTCGCCACTGCGCGACGATGGCTACGATATTGCCGACTACTACAATATCAACACGTCATACGGTACGGTAGAGCAGTTCAAAACCCTCCTCAGCGAAGCCCATCAGCGCAACCTTAAAGTCATCACCGAGCTGGTCATCAACCACACGTCTGACCAGCACCCGTGGTTTCAGCGGGCCAGAAAAGCCCCCAAAGGATCGCCCGAGCGGGACTATTACGTCTGGACCGATGACCCGACTCAATACGGCGATGTGCGCATTATCTTTCAGGATTTTGAACGTTCGAACTGGACCTGGGACCACGAAGCACAACAGTATTACTGGCACCGTTTTTTCCATCACCAACCCGACCTGAACTACGATAATCCGCTGGTGCAGGAAGAAGTATTTCGGATGATCGATTACTGGTGTGAATTGGGTGTAGATGGATTCCGCCTTGATGCAGTGCCTTATCTGTTTGAGCGGGAGGGAACCAACGGCGAAAACTTACCTGAAACGCATGCTTTCCTGAAAACCCTCCGAAGCCACATTGATGCCCATTTCCCCGGCGTTGTGTTTCTGGCCGAAGCCAATATGTGGCCCGAAGATTCGGCGTCATACTTTGGCGATGGCGACGAATGCCATATGAATTACCACTTCCCTGTCATGCCTCGCATGTTCATGGCCCTGCAAATGGAAGACCGGTATCCGATCACCGATATTTTCGATCAAACCCCCGCTATTCCTGATAATTGCCAATGGGCTATTTTTCTGCGTAACCACGATGAGTTAACGCTCGAAATGGTGACCGACGAAGAACGGGATTACATGTACAAAACCTACGCTAAAGACCCAAAAGCAAAGATTAATTTGGGAATCAGGCACCGGTTGGCTCCGCTGATGGAAAACAACCGGAAAAAAATCGAGATTCTCAACAGCCTGCTGTTCTCGCTGGCAGGTACCCCAGTCATCTACTACGGCGATGAGATAGGCATGGGCGACAACGTGTATCTGGGTGACCGCGATGGGGTACGTACCCCCATGCAATGGTCGCCCGACCGCAACGCTGGTTTCTCGTCGGCCAACCCGCAGAAGCTATACCTGCCCACGATTCTGGACCCGGAATACCATTTTGAGTCGGTCAACGTGGAAACGCAGCGCCGGAACACATCGTCGTTGTTCTGGTTCATGAAACGGATGATCGGCCTGCGGCGGAAGCATAAGGCGTTTGGGCGAGGCGATATGCGTTTTCTGACCGTTGAGAACCCTAAAGTGCTGGCCTTTACCCGGAGTTACGAAGACGAGACACTGCTGATTGTCATTAATCTGTCGAAATATGCCCAGCCCGCCGAGATTGAGTTGCCAGGTTATGCCGGGTACGTACCTGTCGAGCTGTTCAGCAAGAATGCCTTTCCGGTTATAACTGAACGGGAAAATTACTTCTTTACCCTGGCCTCTTATGATTATCAGTGGTTTGTACTTCAAAAGACAGCGGCGGGCGTGGTCGATACGCGTCAATTACCCACTGTTGAACTCGATGATTGGACCAACCTGATCGATAGTCGAAACCGTACCGTGCTGGAAACGGTAGTACTGCCCAATTATCTCCTCACAACCGATTGGCTGGGCGAACAGAAAGACGCTATGCGGGAGGTGACGATCAGTCACCATACTACCCTGCCACTGGCCGATTCGGTGGCGTATGTACTCCTGATCGAAGTGGCTTATGAACGGGGAGTATCCTCAATTTTTCAACTCGTGCTGGCGCAGACAAGTGGCGAACAGGTGTCTAAAATGAGTGTAACCTGTCCGCAGGCAATACTGGCCAACCTCAACATCGGCGGGGAAACTACCGCACTTTGCGATGGTCTGTATCTGGCCCCGGTTCAACAGGCGCTGATCGATCAGATGAGTAAGCCGGCGGAAGAAAGCGAAGGCCAAAAAACCAGGTACGTTGCTAAAGATAAACTGCTGTTTGAGCAGCAGCCTGCCCTGGTCGATTACAAAGCCGAGCATAAGGAAAATAAAGCAAAACTGTTGGAAGTAAGCGCTAACTACCTATCCATCAGTTATGATAGTCGTTTTTTGCTTAAAATGTATCGCAAGGTTGATCTGGCCATAAATCCCGATGCCGAATTGAGTCAGTTTCTGATTCAGAAAGCTAATTTTCAGAATGTAGCTCCTCAGGTTGGCGCTGTGAGTATGCGTATGAATGGCGAATCTGTGTTACTCGGCGTATTGGAAGAACAGGTGGGGCTGTATGGCAATGGAAAGCAATATGTACTGGAACGGGTCAACAATTACATCGAAAGGATACTGGCGCGCGACAAAACCCAGCTCGATCTGGCCATGAACGTACCCGATAGCACACTCAGTCAACCCATTTCATTCGATGATATGCCGACTGAAACGCAGGTACTACTGGGTCGTCGGGCTGCCGAACAGGCCCATTTGCTAGGCGTACGGATTGGTGAAATGCACCTGGCGTTATCGTCGGTGACGGATCAGGCGGAATTTGAGCCGGAGGCGTTCTCGCTGCATTATCAACGTTCACTGTTTTCCGGTATGCAGTCGCTGGTGCGTGAGACCTACAAGCAACTCAACCAAAGCCACAACGAATTACCGGCCGATGTGCAACCGATGGCCAACGCTTTGATGAATCGTCGGGAAACTGTTCTTAAAACGTTCCGGCGCATTTATGACCATAAACTCGACACCATGAAGATCAGGATTCACGGTGATTTGCAACTGGAAAAGATTCTGCTGACGGGGCGTGATCTGGCCATCCGTGATTTTGGCGGCGATCCGATCCGGACCTACAGCGAGCGCCGCCTGAAACGATCACCCTTGCGCGATATCGCCGACATGGTACGCTCGCTTTATTACGTTGTCGATGAGGCCTTTGCTACGAGTGACCAAATTGCCGACGAACAAGCCGGGCAACTGCTTCCTTATTCGCAATTCTGGGCAAAGCAGGTGAGTTCTATTTTCCTGAAAGCTTATTTCGACACCGTTCAGGAGAGTTCGATCATTCCCCGCGATACGGCCGATTTGCAAATTATGCTGGAAACGTACCTGCTGGAAAAGGCCATGAAAGACCTGAATGATGGCCTTAAGGACCAATCTGGTTCGGTGCGGGCGGCGTTGCAATTAATTGAGTCTGTATTGCCTGTTAACCTGCCATGAACACCTCGTTGAAAAAGCTTGCATTGGTTCCTTTTTTTCTGCTCTGTCTGACCCCCGCGTGGGGTCAGCGGGCGCTCGATAAAAAGCAATCCCCTGCCATATTGCCGGCTGGCCCTGATGAACAGTTCGGAGCTTTATTTGAGGCTGTTCAGATGAATACCGTCTTTCCTGACTCGAAAACGTTTGCCGACTGTACACCGAAATTTTCGGTGGCAACCATTCTGAGTAACTACGAAAAAGCCCGTACGCAGGAAGGATTTAATCTGAAAGCGTTTGTTCTCCAGCATTTTACCTTGCCCGTTCGGCCAGCGTCCGGCTATACGAGTAAAGCGGGGCAGTCGGCGCAGCAACATATTGCCGACCTCTGGCCCGTGCTTACCCGCCCCGCTTCGCCCAACTCGGGGAAGCTGGCGGGTACGCTGATTCCGTTGCCCAAATCGTATGTCGTTCCGGGCGGACGGTTTGGCGAAATCTATTACTGGGATAGCTATTTTACGATGCTGGGATTGAAAGCGTCGGGCAAAACGGTTCAGATTCAGAATATGGTCGACAATTTTGCCTACCTGATCCGAACCTTTGGCTTTATTCCCAACGGTAACCGAACCTATTTTCTGGGTCGGTCGCAGCCGCCGTTTTTCTCGTTTATGGTCAATCTGCTGTCTGAAGTGAAGGGGCGGCGGGTATTACTCAATTACCTGCCTCAATTGCAGCAGGAGTATAATTTCTGGATGGATGGGAAAGCAGAACTGACAGCGCAGCGCCCCGCTATTCGACGCGTAGTTCGACTTGATGATGGTGTGGTGCTGAACCGTTACTACGATGACAAGCAAACGCCCCGGCCCGAGTCGTATCGGGAAGATGTGAACCTGGCCAGAAATAGCAAAGATCAGGCATCCTTGTACCGGCACATCAGGGCTGGTGCCGAATCGGGCTGGGATTTTAGCAGCCGATGGTTTCGGGATTATAAAAGCCTGCAAACTATTCATACCATCGATTTTATTCCTGTTGATCTGAATGCGTTGCTGCTAAACCTGGAACAGACACTGGCCGCTGGCTATTCGCTAAAAGGCGACAAGATAAAAGCAGAAATGTACACGAAACTAGCTCTGCAACGCCGCGAAGCTATTCAGCGCTTTTGCTGGAATGCAAAAAGCCAGTTCTTCTTCGATTACGATTTTGTGGCCCGTAAAACGTCTATCGTTTATTCGCTGGCGGGCGTTTATCCGCTTTTCGTGAGTATGGCTTCACCACAACAGGCCGTAGCTGTGGCGCGCAAACTCGAGCGGTTTTTCCTAAAACCCGGGGGTTTGACCACTACGCTTGGCCGTACAGGCGAGCAGTGGGACGCACCCAATGGCTGGGCTCCATTGCAGTGGATAGCCATTCGGGGGTTGCGTAATTACAGGCAGGTTCCGTTGGCCAACAAGATTAAGCAAAACTGGGTTAATGAGAATTTGCGGGTCTACAAAGCCACGGGTAAACTGGTTGAGAAGTATGACGTCATTAACACCGATGCCGCTAAGGGAGGTGAGTACCCCAATCAGGATGGATTTGGCTGGACAAACGGAGTGCTGATGCGTTTACTCTCCGAGAAGTAAAGAGTAACCGGAGTGAGGATGTAATCCGGCATCGCATTAGTCACAGCATTTGTAGATAATGATAGACTCGGGCTGCAACACAATGCGTTCAGCGTCGGCTATGAAATTGGGCGCTGCTTCGGGACCATTCCAGCAGGGAGCCGCCGAATCAATAGATTTGTGCCAGTCCATGCCCATTGCGGGCAGGTGAACTTCTTGCTTCATCGCCGTAAAATTTAGCAAACAGAGCAAGTGCTGACTACCAACCCACCGGTGTAGAAAAAGCACATTTTCATTATCTGGTGGAATGAGCGCAACTAATTTCCGACTCATATCATGCAAGGCCGGTTCCTGACGGCGCAGTTCGTTTAGGGCCTTGTAATAGGCCTTCAACAACTGAGTTTGCGAATCGTATGCATGGAGATCATCTGACACATTACCCGTAAATAAGGTGGGAATGTGCGGGCTAACCAATAATGATCCAGCCAATAACTTGAGTGACTCAAGAGTAACTGCTGCTTCCTGGAAGTCGTCTTTTGTTTCAGATCGAAACGATTGAGTATGTGGTTGTATCATCTTGATCGGGTTTTAACGAACTGCCAGTTAATCAGGCCGCAAGAATAGCCCAAACTACAACCTTACAAATTAAAAAGTACTTATTTTGAGCTTAGAAAATCCTTAGAAAAATACACAGTGACTTATTTGTCTGTTAGGTCACTCACTTCAGCCAGTTGCTGCTTCTGACGGGCCACTTCTATAGGACTACCAAACAGAAAAAACCACTTCCGCCGCCATCCCCGGGCTTGCTTAACGTCGTGAATGATATCAGCAACCTCGTGAAAATTAATGTGTAAGGGATTGGCTTTCTGCCCAATGTTGGTTGTGATGCCATAGACAGGTCGCTCTTCTTCGGGTTGATAGGTACCAAACAGTCGATCCCAGAAAATAAACGTAGCCCCAAAATTTTTGTCGATGTATTTTTCCTGTGAGCCGTGATGTACGCGGTGATTAGAGGGTGTAGCAAAAATATACTCAACCCAGCGCGGAAGCTTGTGAATATATTCGGTGTGAACCCAGAATTGAAACAGTACCGCAGCCTGACTGACAGTGAAAAAAATGATAGGGTGAAAGCCGATTAAGGCCACAGGAAGAAAGAAAATGATCTTCAGATTCTGAATCCAGCTTAGCCGGAACGAGGTGCTTAGATTATAATTTTCGCCCGAATGATGAACCACATGCGTAGCCCACCAAAATCGCTTCTCGTGCGACATTCGGTGCGCCCAATAACTGAAGAAATCGAAAATAAGGTAGCAGGGAATTAACGTCCACCATTGAAGTGTCATGCGCCAGGGCAGTAGGTTATAGATCCAGACAACACCGTAGAGCAACCCCAGTTTGAGGGCCGCCCCAACCACCAGTGACCCAAGCCCAACCAGTACTGATCCGATGGTTTCCCATTTTTCATAGTACGGCTTCTCTTGAATGTAGGTAACGATCATCTCGATGGCCGTTAGCGAGAGCAAAATGGGAGCTGCCCAAATAATGAGGCTGGGCGCACCCTGTTCAATTTGTCCGAGTTGGTCAAATGGAATAGCAGGGGCACCGAATAAGGTGTCGAGCATAGAAAAAGATCGTTTTCAGGGTTGTTAAGTAAGTTACCTGTCAAGCTAGGTGCGGCGATTGAACAGGCTTTTCAGTATGGAGGCGAACCGTGTATTGTAAACGTAGGCCTGCCGGTAAGGTTTAGGAAGCAGCGTATTCGGTGAGGCCTCGGTGGCCGGTTCAGCAGGTTTCTCTTCTACTTCAGGAAGATGGTGAAAATACTGACAGTTGATTACCGGTTGGGTAGTGTCGGAATCGATCAGTAGATAATACTGCCGGTTGGTCGAAGCTGTTAACTCGTCGGTAGCGTTTCTGAGCTGATTGAGAAATAATTCGGAATCGGGCAGTGCATGTACATTGCTCAACCGTAGCGCATCAGCATGGAAATCACGAAACCACATCAGCGCATTGTCGAGCGCGTAAAGCATACTGGCCTCTGAACGGGATCTGTCGACGCGCAGCGTCTGATCGACCCAGGCGGTACGCAGGCGACGGCTCTGAAAATGCTCAACCTGCTGCCGGTTCGCTTCGGTGGGGCAAACCAGACTATAATCGAGGCTGATAGTAACGGCAACGCCCTCATAGTGGCAGGCATTAATGAGGTGCTGAAGCTGTTGGGGCGTGCCAAGTTTCGGTTGAATGCTATAAATGGGCGACGTATCGTATAAATTGGCCGCGTTGCTAACTGGTTGGGTTGGGCTAATAACAACCGCCGTAACGCCGGTCTTTTTCAGTTGCCTGATTCGGGGTATGGCTTCATCGAACGTCCCGACAGCCGTGCAACTGCCCAGGTCAAGGTCAACTAGCCGGTAGGCATCCATATCTGGGTTTACCCAGCAACCGTCTTCCCAATAGTAGTTTTTCAGGTCTACTGCCTCAGAAGGGCCATAAGGGCCGTGCGGCTGTACCAGCGAAGCCGGGTCGGGATAGATTCGTTCACCATCAACCAGCAAAGAGTATAAATCGCCAGGTCTGATATAGGCTGTTTCAACCTCCCAGTAGCCATTATTGGCACGAATAAGATCAACCGGTGCAGCCTGACCTTCGACTTGAATGGCTACGCGAGTAGCAGCTGTATGCCACACTCGGGCAGTGGCTTTTTGCCCACTGTTGAAGGTAATCCCGAAGGGTTTGATATCACTTAACTGTTGGTTGAGCATAAATCATTTCGATACGCTAACCGATGTTGCTAACCCACTACATGCTTGCTCGTTTTTCTAGTAACCGAGAAAGCTTCGAATGCTAATCTGTTTTCTAAGCCGTAGTATCAGGCCCACCACCTGATTCAGTATGAGCGATACCGCCAGAAGCGAAAGAGAAATTAGCCATATACCTAAGCGGGAAATGAAAGTCATCGGATTGCCTGGTTACTATATATACTAACTACAAAACTCGGTTTCAACCCTTAAAATAGACTTAAGCAGAACTTAAAAATTGCTTAGAGAGAGAATGGATTTGGGATATTGGAGGTCGGATATTTGACCTGTAGTGTTGTACTGCTTCGCGCAGCAGGGCCGGCCTTGCTCGCGGAGCAGTACAACACTACACACTAGCTGGGTTTTATGTAAGGGAGTTTATGAAATTTTTGATTTTTCCTGGATTTGATGGCCCGCTGAACAGTAAAATCGGGCGCCCTTTTTCTTGCCCCACCATAGTGCATCACTCACTACCTACAAGAATGATCAGATATATTTCCTTGCTTGGCCTTGTGTTACTGGCCCATCTGGCACCGGCTCAATCGACGATTAATGTAAACGAATCGTTTGCACTGGCGGCCAAACAATACGAAGGCATGCTGGCCTCGCACCCCGATACTACTAAATTCCCGCAGTCGACCAATCCCGATGGTAGTCCGCGTGATATGAAATCGAGCTGGTGGTGCAGCGGCTTTTTTGGCGGGTCACTTTGGTATCTTTTTGAACAAACCGGTGATCCAAAATGGAAAGAAGCCGCTCACAAATGGACTATGGCTGTGGCCAAAGAACAGAACAATACAGGTACGCACGACCTGGGTTTCATGCTATACTGCCCCTTCGGCAATGGCTACCGACTGACCAAAAATCCGGTCTATCGGGAGGTAATGCTGAAAGGAGCCCAATCGCTGGCTACGCGTTTCCGGCCCGATTACGGCGTCATCAAATCCTGGAATAGTTTTAAAGATCGAGCCGGTAAAGTGTATGCCTATCCGGTTATCGTGGATAACATGATGAACCTCGAGTTTCTGTTCTGGGCTGCTAAAACAGGAGGAAACAAACAGCTGAGCACTATTGCCGTGACGCATGCCGATCAGACGCTGAAAAACCATTTCCGGCCCGACGCCAGTAGTTATCACGTAGTATTGTATGGTGAAGGTGGTAACGTAGAAGCGCGCCGAACCCATCAGGGCTACGCCGACGAGTCGGCCTGGGCGCGGGGACAGGCCTGGGCGTTATATGGTTACACGACCATGTATCGGGAAACGAAAGACAAGAAATACCTGAAACTGGCGCAGCGCATTGCCGATTTCTACCTGAAACACCCCAACCTGCCCGCCGACAAAATTCCGTACTGGGATTTTAATGCCCCCAATATTCCGGGCGAAGAGCGTGATGCCTCGGCGGGTGCCATTACGGCGTCGGCCCTGCTTGAACTGAGCACCTATGGCGGTTCGTCGGCCAAAACCTACTACCAGTCGGCCGTGACCATGCTCGAAAGTTTGTCGAGCCCAACGTACCTGGCGAAGGCTGGAGAGAACAATCATTTTATTCTCAAGCACAGTGTGGGGCACAAGCCGGGCAAAAGTGAAATCGATGTGCCACTGGTCTATGCTGATTATTACTACCTCGAAGCCCTATTACGGTATCAGGCCCTACAAAAAAAGCGGAGTTAATCTATATGCTGAGAGTAGTTACATAGGCTTCTCCAGTCAGTAGTAGCACAAAGTCCACGAATTGAATGACATGGCACGAATGAGTAGCATGAAACTCTCGACAATTCTGTGGCTTTCGGCCCTGTATTTCGCTTTGCTGCCAAGGGCAAAGGGGCAGACAGGCATTGAGCATTTCAGCCACTTAAGTGTTGAAGAGGGTTTGTCGCAAAGCAGCGTATATGCCATTGCGCAAGACCCTAAAGGATTCATGTGGTTTGGTACCCGCAATGGCCTGAACCGGTACGACTCTCGCCATGTGATTGTTTATCAGCCCAGAAGTGGTGTTCCCAACAGTTTGGCCTCGAATATCATCAACAGCTTGCTGCTCGACAAGCAGGGGCGCTTGTGGGTGGGTACGTCGAAAGGTATTGGTATATACCGTCATCAGCAGGATGATTTTCTGCCTGTTTCGCCTTTGGTAATTACAACCGGTAAGCCTGCGGAGTCAACCATCAATACGTTGCTGGAAGATCATCAACACCGGGTTTGGCTAGGTACGTCGCGTGGTCTTTTTCGCCTTCACAAGTCAGACCTTAACCGCTGTGATCGTCTGATTGATCTAACCGATCAGCAGGGGGACCTGTCCAACCAAACGATCAGAACGCTTTACGAAGATCGGGAGCGGAATGTATGGGTAGGTACGTCGGGTGGTTTGGCCAGGCTAAAACCAACGCGGTCGGGTCAGTTTGAATTGACTAACTACTACCTGCATTCAGCCGATTCTGTCTACCACAATACCTCGAATGGGGTGAACGCCATTGCCGAAGACAAGGCCGGCCGGTTATGGATTGGTACAGAGCGAAACGGAATTGCGCTCTTCGATAAGCAGAAAGGGCGGGTTGTGTCGTGGAATCCGGCCCCCAGACTCGACGTCAGCACGCAGACGGTTCGAACAATTATGCCCGACGGGAAGGGTAATTTCTGGGTGGGTACCATGACCGGCCTGCACATCATTGCGCAGGATGGAAGCAGGGCGCGTACCCTGATGAACCAGCCTACCGACCCCAGTTCGCTCAGCGATAACTCAGTACGGTCGTTATTCCGCGACCGCGACGGTTCCTTTTGGGTAGGTACGTATTATGGTGGTGTGGCCATGTATAGCCCGCTTGCCCGCCAGTTTGGCTCCTATCGCCCGGTTGATAGCCGGGGGGGAATGCCGTTTAAAATTGCGGGGCCAATGCTAGAGGCTACGACGCCTAATCAGCGATGGGTGGGTACTGAAGATCGCGGCCTTTTTTTGGTAAATGCCGACAAAAGTATTGCCCGGCACTACGTACATGATCCGAAAGTAAGTCAGTCGCTGACCAACGATAAAGTAAAATGCCTGCTTGCCGATGGTACTGCCGGTTTGTGGGTAGGTACGTTGAAGGGGCTAAATTACATTGATTTGCGCCGTCAGACAGTGACGCGCTATCTGCACGAACCGAATAACCCAAAATCATTGCCCGATGACCACATCTACGACCTGAAACGGGATGCGCAGGGAACACTTTGGGTAGCCACCTATTTTGGTGGTCTGTGTCGGTTTGATGAACAGATGAAGTCGTTTAGTTCCATTCGTCACGAGCCGAATCGCAATACTTCACTCAGTTCAAACGCGGCGATCGAATTGCTGGTCGATAGTCAACAGCAACTCTGGGTGGGCACGGTTTGGGGGCTCAACCGGAAAATAACCGGTCAGGATGCATTCGTGCGATACCTGCATAAGCCCGGCGACAGTACGTCGCTGAGTAGTGATCACGTTGTTTGTTTGCTCGAAGATCGAAAACACCAACTGTGGGTGGGCACGCGCGAGAACGGATTAAACCTGTTGCTTCCCAATCAGCGTTCGTTCCGGCGGTTCACAACCAGTAATGGGTTGCCTAGCAATACCGTGTTTGGTATTCAGGAAGATCAACGGGGTCGGTTGTGGGTCAGTACTGATAAGGGCCTGGCTCAGTTTGATTCCGATCAGTCAACGTTTATCGCTTATGATAAAGAAGATGGGCTGGTTTGCAAAGAGTTTACGCCTAATTCTACCTTTCAGGATGCGCGGGGGCAGCTTTATTTCGGGGGTTACAGCGGCATTGTCATGTTTCACCCCGATAGCATTCGCCGCAACACCACAGCCCCGAAACTGGCTTTCACTCAGCTCCGGTTATTTAATCAACCATTGCCTGCTCAATCAGAGGAAGTAGTTGACAGATTGAATGTTGACTCAGAAGAGGGGCTTACATTTACCTACCAGCAAAACGTATTCTCGCTTAGTTTTTCGGCCTTTAACTACATCAACTCGCCGAAGAATCGCTATGCCTATCAACTCGCTGGTTTCGACCGAGGCTGGAACTATGTGAGCGAGCCGCAGGCCATGTACATGAACCTGCCCGCAGGTACGTATACGCTTCGGGTTAAGGGTACTAACAACGATGATGTCTGGAACCGGAAACCGCTGGAGCTGAAAATCACGGTGTTGCCGCCACCCTGGAAAACACCCTGGGCGTATGTACTGTATGTACTCACTTTTCTGGGTCTACTGCGGCTGTGGTCGGGCATTAACCGGAACCGTCTGCAGTTGGCCCACGATTTGAAGGTGGAACATGATGAAAAAAACCGACAGCAGGAGCTACATCAGATCAAGCTAAATTTCTTCACCGAGATCGCTCACGAAATTCGTACGCCATTAACGCTCGTGATGGCTCCAATCGAGGTATTGGCTAATCAGTATGCCAATGATGGGGTGGTTCAGAAGCAGCTTGCCATTATGCGCAACAGCACCGATCGGCTATTGCGATTGCTGAACCAACTGCTTGATTTCAGAAAGCACGAAACGGGCAACATCCAGCTTCAGCAGCAAGAGGTAGACATGGTTCTCTTCCTGCGTACTATCACCGATTCGTTCGCTGAACACGCCCGTTCCCAACATATTACGCTTATTTATGAGTCGGAGGTTGATACACTGATAGCCCGAATCGACGTGGGGGAATTGGAGAAAGTGGTGTATAACCTGCTCGTAAACGCTTTCAAATTCACACCGGCCGACGGCACAGTGTCTATCCGGCTACAACAGGAATTTACGGCTTCGCCAATGGGTGATCGGGTGGTGATAGTGATTGAAGATACCGGTCAGGGAATTTCGGCCGGCGATATTGACCATATATTTGATCAGTTCTACCAGGTAAATCAGCCCAGAACGCGTGATTCCGGGTTTGGCCTTGGTTTAGCACTGAGTAAACACATTGTGGAGCAGCACGGTGGACAGATAAATGTTGAAAGTTGTAAAGCGACTGCTCATCAATCGGGTTTTACCCGCTTCACCATTTCGCTACCGGTGGGCAATACCATAGGTAACCAGGCGCCGGTATCGACGCCTGCCGAGCCGGAACCGGCCCTGACAACTGTAGCGCTTCCGCCGGTTCTACTGTCTGAAAACGGGCTGCTACCGAAAGAGGGTTCAGTGCGGCCCATTGTATTGTTGGTTGAAGATCAGGACGATATACGTACCTACATTCGTCATTTGTTCGAGAATACCTATCAGGTTATTGAAGCGGCCGATGGGGCTGCAGGTTGGGAGAAAGCCGCCCGATTACTGCCCGATATCATCATTGCCGACGTGGCTATGCCTATCATGGACGGTTTTGCCCTGACCCACCGCCTCAAATCTGATCCGCGAACCAGTCATATTCCGGTGATTATTCTCACGGCAAAAGACACGGTAGATAATCAGCTCACCGGCCTTGAAACGGGTGCCGACGACTACCTGACTAAACCGTTCCACCCCATTCTGCTTCAGGCGCGGGTAAACAACCTGCTGAACCTGCGCGAGCAACTGAAAGCCCGGTACAACCGCCAGGTGACACTTCAGCCTCAGGCACAGGAACTTGACCACCCCGATGCTAAATTCCTGAATCAACTAATGATGGTGCTCGATAAGCACTTGCACGAGCCTGAATTTAACGTCGGCAGTTTGGTGAGCGAAATAGGGATGAGCAGGCCGGTATTGTTCCGTAAAGTGAAAATGCTCACGGGTCTGTCGGTGATCGATCTGTTGCGAACCACGCGCCTGAAAAAAGCCGAACAGTTGTTGAAACAGCGTAAAGCCAGTGTATCTGAAGTTGCTTTTGCCGTTGGCTTCAGCGATCCCAAATATTTCAGCCGGGCTTTCCGCAGTCAGTACGGCATGACACCCACCGAGTTCAGCACCCAGCCTGTTGAGGAGGTGATTTGTGAAGGGTGAAGGGGTGAAGGGGTGAAGGGTGAAGGGTGAAGGGGTGAAGGGTGAAGGGGTGAAGGGTGAAGGGGTGAAGGGTGATGTGGTAAAGGGGTACGTTGATTAGCAACGCATCCATTGCACCTGGTGAAACTCTTCACCCTTCATTACATCACCCTTCACCTTTCACCCTTCACCATATCACCCTTCACCACATCACCCTTCACCCTTCACCCTTCACCATATCACCCCTCACAGCATAATCGACAGCATGTAGACCAGTAAACTCACGATCAGCATCACCGATCCGACCTCAGCGATGGTCAGCGTACTTCTGTCTTTTTTCACGTTCGTGGCGTTCTGGTTTTGATACTGCAAGTTTAGTATCGTCTGGTTTTTTACTGGTTACGTACAATGTTCATCAAGGAGGACAAATAGTTCAGCCGGGTGACAGAACGTTCAAAAGGGTGGATTCATCGCTCCAATTGATACTATTCCATTATTTTATTGTCTCCTGGTAACTACTATTGTCCTGTCGGCAAGACAGCCTATACGCACCTGTCTCTCAAACTGATTCATCAATGAGTAGTACAACGACGATGAAAAACCTGAATTCTGCTTTTATCAGAACGTACCTGCGAGGCCGAAGTACTCTTGGGGCAGTGATGGCCGTGACCGGTGTTATCCTGATTGCCTGCCAATCGGCAACCACACCCGCGGTGGTAGCTCCGGTAAAGCCACCTGTAGCGACCACGACCCTGCGGGCTGAATTTCCGTTTCCGATCGGGGCCGCCCTGAACCCAAATCTGTTGAGCAGTAATTCGGCCTATCGCCAAATTGCCCAAACTGAGTTTAGTAGCGTCACGGCCGAGAACTACCTGAAAATGGGAAACGTACACCCGGCTCAAGACCGCTACGACTGGACAGGCAGCGACCAGTTATTGGCCTTTGCCGAGCAGAACAAGCAACGGATGCATGGGCATGTAGCAATCTGGCATCAGTCACTACCCGCCTGGGTAACCAACTTTCAGGGCGACTCGCTGGCCTGGGAGGCCATGTTTAAAAGCCATATTCAGACCGTAATAAGTCACTATAAGGGTCGTATTGCGTCTTGGGATGTGGTCAACGAAGCCTTTGTTGACGATGGAACCTTGCGGCCATCCATCTGGCTGACGAAGCTTGGTCCGGATTATATAGCCCGTGCGTTTCGCTATGCGCGTGAAGCTGACCCATCTGTGAAGCTTTTCTACAATGAATATGGCCACGAGTATAGTCCAAAGCGGTTGGCCGCTACCCTGGCGTTGGCCGCAGACTTCAAAAAACGAGGTATACCGCTCGACGGACTGGGCCTGCAAATGCATACCCACATTGGCTTAACCGACGCTTTGATCGAGAATCTATTTAAGGAGGTTGCTGCAACGGGGCTACTGATCCACGTGTCGGAACTGGATATTCGGGTAAACCAGAATAAAGTAGCCGGGTACGTTCTCAGCGCTGCTGATGCGCTGAAACAACGCCAGAAGTACGCTTCGGTGGTACGGGCGTACCGAACGCTGATTCCTACATCACAGCAGCACGGTATTACCACCTGGAATGTGGGCGATGGCGATAGCTGGATTCCCGGTTGGTGTAGCTGCAACGATTTTCCACTTCCTTTTGACAAACAGTACGCCAAAAAATCGGCCTATGACGGCTTGCTCGACGGGTTGAAATGAGTTGCCTCTGTGCATCAGTACCTGTCGAAGTTTACCCGTATAGTACGCATACATCGAATAGACTAAACCAGTTAAACACGTTAATAACAATGCGAAACCTGTATCAATCACATCCGACACTGCGCGTCTGGAGGCTGGGATTATTGGCAACGGGCTGCTCAGTAGCCCTACTGTCGACTCCTCAGTTTGCTGTAGCGCAGGTCACGCCAACAGGCAGTGGACAGGCTGCCCGACAAACGGCAACCTACAAGTTTAGCGGCCGGATTCTGGACGAAAAAGGGGATGGCTTACCCGGTGCTACCATCGTGCTGAAATCAGACGCCAGAACCGGAACCACTTCCGACGCCGACGGACGGTTCACGATTAACCTGCCCACCGGTGGCGGAATCATGATTGTGTCGGCTATTGGGTATCTGCCGAAGGAAGTGGCCGTTACCAGCGAAACAACGCTCGATGTGTCGATGGCTGCCGACACCAAGCAACTAAACGAAGTGATTGTTGTGGGCTATGGTACCCAAAAGAAAGAAAATCTCACCGGAGCTGTAGCCGCTATTACCATCGATGATAAAATCGCGAGTCGGTCGCTGGCTAACGTATCGTCGGGTCTGTCGGGGCTGATTCCTGGCCTGGCTGTGCAGCAATCAACCGGTCAGGCGGGGCGTAGCGGCGCGGCGCTGGTTATTCGGGGTCTGGGAACGGTCAATAACTCGGGGCCGCTGATTGTGGTCGATGGTATTCCTGATGTAGACATCAACCGGATCGATATGAATGATGTGGCTAGTATCTCGGTACTGAAAGATGCGGCGTCGGCATCGGTTTATGGCTCGCGGGCTGCCAACGGGGTTGTGCTGATTACGACCAAAAACGGTTCGGGCAACAAAAAACCGCTCATTAGCTACTCAGGTACGTATGGCCTGTCGCAGCCAACCAACTTCTACAACTACTTCGATGATTATGCCCGTTCGCTGACCATGCACCTTCGCGCCTCGGCAGCCGGCGCTTCGTCAACGACGTTCCGGTACGGTACAGTCGAGGACTGGCTATCAAAAAGTCTGGTTGATCCTATCAAGTACCCAAGCACCAACTGGTGGGATGTAGTGCTGCGCGACAACGGTCGAATTCAGACCCACAACCTTTCGGCGGCTGGCGGTAACGATCGGACCAATTTCTACCTCTCAGCCGGTGTATACGATGAACTGGGCTTGCTGATCAACCATGACTACAAACGCTATAACACGCGATTTAATCTGGATTACAAGCTAAGTGATAACATCAAGGTTGGTATCCGAATGGACGGTCAATGGTCGAAACAGACGTACGCTAACTCAGAAGGTCTGATTACCTACAACGGAACGGCTGGCTACGATATTCGCTATGCGGTAGCAGGTATTCTTCCGCAAAATCCCACAACTGGCCAGTATGGCGGGGCAATGGCTTATGGGGAAGATGCGCTGGCCTACAACATGCTGGCGGCCATGAACATCAACCACAATGAGCGCGATCGGCAGGAAGTAAACGCGAACCTGTACGGTGAGTGGACCCCAATTAAAGGACTGACTTTCCGGGGCGACTATGGATTACGTTACTACAACCAGTTCACAAAGAGTTATTCTGACCCAACCGACGTATTCAATTTCCAGACGAACCAGCTTTCGAGGACGTTGGTAGCGCCAAGTGCGGGTGTAAGTAACGCCGTCAATTCGGGTTATAAAACGCTGCTTCAAGGCCGGGTGACGTACAATCAGACGTTGTTTGGCAATCACCAGTTGACCTTGCTTGGTGCCTACACCGAAGAATACTGGTTCAACCGCAACCTGTCGGCCAGTCGCCTGGAGCGGATCAACCCACTGTTGAGCGAAATCGACGCGGCGCTAACTACTACGCAAACAGCCGGTGGAAATTCCGATGCAGAGGGCCTGCGGTCGGCTATTGGCCGCTTAAACTATGTTATCAATGATAAGTATCTCTTTGAGGCAAACGCCCGCTACGACGGCTCAAGCAAGTTTTTGCCCGGATTCCAGTATGGCTTTTTCCCGTCGGCATCGGTAGGCTGGCGTTTCTCGGAGGAGCCGTTTTTCAAGCGGTTCAGTTCGGTGGTCTCTTCAGCTAAAATCCGGGCGTCGATTGGTAAGCTGGGTAATAACTCCGGCGTGGGTCGATACGAACAGCGCGATATCTTCAACCTGACGAACTACATCCTGAACGGTAAAATTGTGAAGGGGTTCAGTTCGGCCAAGATTATCAATGAAGATTTTTCGTGGGAACAAACCAACGTCACCAACGTAGGGCTTGATCTGGCTTTCTTCGGCGGCCGTCTGACGTCTGATATCGACGTGTACAACAAGCTGACATCGGGCATGATTAGGCCTTCGTCGCTCTCTACTTTTCTGTCGGGCTACAACGCGCCCCGTGTGAACATCGGTAAACTGCGGAATACCGGGATGGAGGTAAATATCACCTACCGCGCCAAAGTGCGGGATGCCAACGTAGGGGCGACGGTCAACATGGCCTGGAACAAGAACAAACTGCTGGAATGGAATGAGTTTCTGGGTAAAGGATTTACGTACCTGAACATGCCCTATCACTTTGCCTACACCCGGGTAGCTACGGGTATTGCCCAAAGCTGGGAAGACATTGCCAATGCACCGTATCAGGGGCAGTACTTCTCGCCGGGTGATGTGCTCTACAAAGACATGAATGGCGACGGGCAGGTCAACGATGAAGATCGGGTAGCGCAGCCCCGGTTCAACCGCGATCAGCCGTTGGGTACGTATGGCGTTAACCTGTTCGGGAACTGGCGTGGTTTCGACGTGAGTGTGCTTTGGCAGGGAGCTACCGGCCGGAAAGACTTCTGGCTGGAGCCGTTCAACAACGTGAACGTTCCATCGGCGCGTAATGCTTTCCAGGATTTCCACTGGAATGATACCTGGAACCTCGATAACCGGTCGGCAACTTTACCACGCCTCCTGACAGGATCGGGCGGAAATAACCAGGCCGAGTCTACCTTCTGGCTGGACGATTTCAGCTACGTCCGCCTCAAAAACATACAGTTCGGTTACAACATTCCAGCCAAGTACCTGGGCCGTGTAGGGGTAAGCAAACTGCGCGTGTATGGCACCGCCGAGAACCTACTGACTTTCACCAAATACCGGGGCGTCGATCCTGAGAAAAGCACTAGTGTATCAGGGGTTGATAATCAGGATGATCCATTTCCGCTGCTGAAATCATACTCGTTTGGCGTGAATCTCAGCTTTTAATTAAAATGGTCATTATGCCGTTGGCGTCATTACGCTGAGCTGTCATTAAGTAGTCATTAGCTGTTTCTGCTAAAATGACGCAAAGCAAATGACCACCAATGACTATAAATGACAGCGCAGGCTCCGCGCCCCGGCGAAATGACAACTTAATGACGCGAAGCAAATGACGCCAACGGCATAATGACCACAAATGACAACTTCTTCTCATCATGAATCGAATCTATAAGTTATATCTACTGGTGGGCATGGTGCTGGTGTCAGCCGCCTGTACCGAGGATCTGCTCGATCAGGTACCCACCACCCAACTGTCGGCTGACCTATTCTGGAAAACCACCGCCGACGCAAGTGCTGCCGTAAATGGCGTTTACGAGGCCAACCGAAGCACCTTCGACCGCGATTACTATTTCGATGGAGCCGGTGAGTTTGTGCATACCCGTGGCACCAGCAATAACCAAGGTACGTATAGCCCAAGTGCGCTCGGCTCAACGGGTAACTTCGGTTTTCTGTGGAACGATTGCTACCGGACCATCAACCGGGCCAACTACGTGCTGGGTAACATCGGTATTCTGCGGGCCACCACAACAGCCGCTGCCGATCTGGCTCTGATGGACCGACTGGTAGCCGAAACGCGTTTTCTCCGCGCCATCAACTACTTCCGCCTGATCGATCTGTGGGGCGACGTGCCTTATTTCACGAACAAGCTCAATGGTAACGCCGAAGCCTACACACTCTCACGTACGCCACGCGCCGCCGTGAAAGACTCGATCCTGGCCGACCTTGCCTTTGCTGCGGCTGCGTTGCCCGAAGTGTATACGGGCGATAACCTGGGCCGGGCCTCTAAACTAGCCGCTTGGGCCTACAGTGGCAAAGTGAATTTGTACTGGGCCTCATGGATGAAGGGTGAAGGCAATACGGCCGAAGCACAGAAGCATTTCACAGCGGCTGCGGCTGATTTCAAGAAGATCATCGACCTGAATATTCCACTCTTCCGCAATGGTGATCCCGGTCCGGCCGACAACCCGAACTACTGGCACCTGTTCCAGTATTTCAACGAGTATGATCGGGAGATTATCTTTTCGGTGCAGTTCGGTGGCCCGCTGCTGAGCCAGGGCGAAGAGTTGTCGCGTGATTTTGGGAACCGGAACACGGGCTTTGGCCAGGTTTGGGTGGCACCTACGTTCCGGCTGGCAAACCGCTATCAGCTCACCAGCACCGGCGATTTTGCGCCGCCGCTGGTTTTGAGCCGCACCACTACGCTGACAAACAGCGCCACCAACCCAAAATCGTATGAAGGGCGTGATTACCGCATGCGGGCTACGATGGTCTGGGATGGCCAGAAAATGGTGCAGCTCTCAACCGATGGCCTGACCGTTATCGGCGACAGTCTGCCTTTCCGGTTTGGCAACCGCGACGGGGTGACGGCCATCAACTACGACGGCGCACCGGCGGGCTATGTGTTCCGCAAGTGGGTACGTCAGACCGGCGGCATTAACCGGAGCGACGGACCTCAGGATATTTACCTGATGCGCCTGCCCGATGTGTGGCTGATGTATGCCGAAGCAGTAAATGAAGTGAACGGCGGACCAACTGCTGAGCTCTTTACGCTCTTGAACCGTATACGCCGTCGGGGTAACCTGCCCGCGTTGAATGCGGCTAAGTTTGCCTCTAAAACTGAGTTCTTCAAAGCCATTGAGCAGGAGCGCATCATTGAACTGGTGGGCGAAGGTCACCGCTTCTTCGATATTCGCCGCTGGAAGAAAGCGGAGGAGATCTGGCCTGCACCAAGCGGACAGGTGTTGTTCGATACGCAAGGGACGCGGATACGCGACGAATTCGTCAATGCTGATCTGCGTGCTTACCAGCGGTATTATATCTTCCAGATACCGAACAATGAGATTGAAGTAAATCCAAAAATCACCCAGAACATTCCCTGGCTCTAAGCTGAAATCGTCATTTTCCATGAAACGATCAATCCTTTATATCTGTCTGAGTCTGTTGACTGTTGCCGGCCTGTTTGCCTGCGGCGGCGAAGACCCAATTGACGCCAATGGCTTGCTGATTACTCAGCGCTCACAGTCATTCATGACTTCGTTCGATTTGCTGGGTACCGACCACCGCACAGTGCTGGTCAGTGGCCAGACCAAGATCGACACAACCGCGCTGACGGTGACGGCTATTGCCCGGTTTGGCACCAATATGCAACGGCTCAAGCCGATTTGCAGCGTAGTGACCGACGCCATTGTTGAGCCCACGATGGGCATCTGGACTGACTTTACCGAAGCCAAGACCTACACCGTTGTCTCGGGAAATCGGCAAGTGCGCAAAACGTATACTGTTACCGTCACTCTTCAAAAATAGCCACCCATGCGTCATTATCTCATTCCGGTTGCTATTGTCGCCCTGCTCACTGCGGGTTGCGAAAAAAAAGCAATTGCTCCAACAGAACCGTTTCAAAACGATCTGCTTAAAAAAACGACCGGACCCGCACTGGTTGGTGACCGTATCGAGTTCGCCTATGCCATCGGTACCACCGAAGGTGATCTGAAAAACGTTCGGGCCGAAGCCTCTGTGGCGGGTGGTCCATTGACCGGTTTTAGCCGTAATTCCTGGTACACCAACCCGAGCACAGGCGTTGATCAGCCCAAACAAACGGCAACGGACACGCTGACGAACGGAACCGTATCAACGGCCAATATCCTCGATGTGGCGACCAACAAGGCCATTACGTTGCGGTACTATTACTACCCAACTGCCGACTCGCAGGGCAAGGATGTATCGTTCCGCTTCAGTGCCACCAACTCGACTGGCAAAGAAGTCAGCATCCAGTCTCCAAGCTACCGAATCAGCCGAATGGACATGAAACGGTCGATTGTGCTGGGCGACGGAGCCAAAGCGTATGTGTCACTCGCGGATATGACCGCTTACACGAAGGCAGAAGTAGAAGCGAATAATCTGGCCAGCAAGATCGATTTTGTGTACATCTATCGGCCAACGATCAGCACTTTTGCCTTCGGACACGCCATCGTTGCGCCGTCGAACCCAACGTACCTGACCGATGTGGTGTTACCCACTGGTCTGGCCAAACCCCGCACGCTGATTGACAAGCGCGTGGATGTAAAAGATGCGCAACTGCGCGGTACCGCAGGCTTCGATGTCTATATCGACGACATTGATCTTCAGCAAACGACCTTCGTCAATTCAGCCGATTATGCCTTCGGCATGGCGGTCGATCAGGGTGCATTTGTGAAGTCAGCCGATGGTACGTATGCCGCATACGTCTATGTTAACGCTGTTAACAATACAGCTAAAACGATGACGGTGAGTATTAAGCGACTTAAACTGAAGTAGGACTGGCTAACTGGTTAGCTGCTTCGTGAGCTCGGTTGCTGACGCATAGCCCTTCGACAGGCTCAGGGTGACAATCTCACTCAAGAATGTAAGTGACGACCTTGAGTGGGATTGTCACCCTGAGCCTGTCGAAGGGCTATGCGTCAGCAACCGAGCTCGCGAAGCAGTTAACACCACTCACCAAACTACCCAGCATCATGATACGACTGGCATCATCAATTGGCTTCCTGCTGCTGGTCTGCGTATTAAGCGCTACCGCCCAGAAGCCGTCGACTTTCCTGCTAAACGGGGCGCTGTTGCAGGCGAATAAAACGCAGATTGCTCAGGGAAATGCCGCCCTGCTGGCGGCTCGAAAAAAGGTGCTGGCCAACGCCGACAAGCTGCTTTCTAAGCCAGCGCATTCGGTGGTGGAGAAAACAAAAATGCCCCCCAGCGGCGACAAGCACGATTACATGAGCGTAGGCCCATACTGGTGGCCCGACTCGACAAAAGCCAACGGCCTGCCCTACATTCGGAAAGACGGACAGATCAACCCTGAACGGTATGCTGTGCAGGACGAAACGTACCTGAAAGCGATGTGCGAAGAGGTGCAACAACTAGCCGTAGCCTACTATTTTTCAGACGATGAGAAGTACGCTCGCAAGGCGGCAGACCTGTTGCGGGTTTGGTTCCTGAATCCGGCTACCCACATGAACCCCAACCTGAACTACGGGCAGGCGATTCCCGGCATCACCGAAGGGCGCGGCATTGGCCTCATCGACACGCGCATGTTTGCCAAACTGGTTGATGCGGTACAATTGCTGAAGGGGTCGAAAGCGTGGACAAACAAGGAACATGCAGCGCTACAAGGCTGGTTCAGGCAGTTTCTGGACTGGATGATGATGAGCCCGATCGGAAAAGACGAGGAAGATGAGCACAACAACCACGGCACCTATTATGACGTGCAGGCGGTGGCCATTGCGCTTTTTCTGGACGACAAAGGACTGGCCAAACAGATCATCGAACAGAAAACCCTGAAGCGTATCCAAAGTCAACTGAAGGAAGATGGCAGTCAGCCACACGAACTCGCCCGCACGCTGACCTGGGGCTATTCGGTCATGAATTTGAAAGGTTTCTTTGGATTGGCTCAACTAGCCGAAAACGTAAACATTGATCTCTGGAACTACGAAACCGCCGATGGTAAAAGCCTGAAAAAAGCGTATTTCTGGATGCTGCCTTACGCCGATCAAACAAAACCGTGGACGTTCCAGCAGATTAAAACGCCAAATTTCGACGAGTTTACAACGGTAAAAGCCATTGCCAGTCAGAAATACAAGCAGGGAGACGCAACTGTACTGCCCGGACAAGACAGCCTGTTTGCCCTGACCCGCTCCCTGTTTTAGGTAGTAGGAGAGTGACCCCGAATCGCTTTGGCCTGGTGTAAGCTGTGATCGCAATCGTTCCATGAAAACCATACTTGTTACACTGCTCTGCGGGTTGCTCTTTTTTACCGCCGAGGCGCAGGAAGCTAATCTGCTCAGTGGGAAATTCTCGAAAGAAGAGCTGAAGAAAATCCTGATTGCACAGGCAAAATGGGCACCTTTCCCCAAACGGCAGGACCGGGCGGGCTGGGCCAAAGCCGATCAGGCTATGATGCAGGCGTACCTGAAAAAAGCGGAGACGTACCTGACCTACAAATGGCCCTACATTCCTGCCACCAAATCGCTGCTGATCGGGCGCACCGGCGACCGTGACGAATACCAACTCGTGAGTTTCGAAAAACGGGAAGTGCTGGGTACGTTACTGCTGGCTGAGATCTACGAAAATAAGGGCCGCTTTACTGACCAGATTATCGATGGGGTCTGGTCGATCTGCGAAGAATCGTTCTGGGGTGTGCCAGCGCACCTGCCCAAATCAAAAGCCTATGCTGGTTTGATGGACGTCTCCAAACCATTCGTTGATTTGTTTGCCGCCGAAACGGCAACGTACCTGGCCTGGGTCGATTACTACCTGGGTGATAAACTGGATGCCGTTTCGCCGCAGATCAGGAAACGTATCTACAACGAGACCGATTACCGGGTTTTTCAGCCGCTAATGACGCAACCCCACGGCTGGATGACAAAAACCGCCGCCGGTCGTGCACCCAACAACTGGAATCCCTGGATTTGCTCGAACTGGCTAAATGCGGTGTTGCTTCTCGAAAAAGACGACGACAAGCGCGCTGCCTCGGTGTACAAACTGCTCGATGTGCTGGATGAATTCGTTAATCCGTACCCGAACGATGGTGGCTGCGATGAAGGGCCAAGTTACTGGGGTGCGGCTGCCGCGTCGCTTTTTGATAATGTGGCCCTGCTTAACACAGCCAGCAACGATGCGTTTGCGTACGTCTATGCCGATGAGAAATTTCGGAACATGGGTCGCTTTATCTACCGCGCCCAGATCAGCGACCGGTATTTTCTGAATTTCGCCGACGCTGATCCGCAACCGGGCATGGCATCGACGATGATTTACCGGTACGGAAAAGCCATCAACGACCCCGATATGATGCGGTTTGGAGCCTATTATCGAAAGCCGGAAACGGGGACCATTGGTAAGTTTCATTACTTCCGACACTTCTATTCCCTGTTCATGCAGAGCGAATTTCAGACTGCTGCTCAGGGTTTACCGTTGCCAAAAAATGTATGGCTACCTGATTTACAGGTATTTGCTGCCCGCGATAAGGCCGGAACAACCGATGGCTTTTACGTAGCCGCCAAGGGAGGTCATAACGACGAGAGTCATAACCATAATGACATTGGCAACTATGTGGTGTATTACGATGGTCAACCGGTGCTGATCGATGTGGGCCGGGGTACGTATACGAGTAAAACCTTCAGCGGCAAGCGGTACGAGATCTGGTACAACTGCTCGGATTACCATAACCTGCCCACCATCAACGGCCAAAATCAGCCACCTGGTCCACAGTTCAAAGCCCGTAACATCGCCTATAAAGAGGCTGACTCCTTTACACAATTCGACCTGGATATTTCGCAGGCCTATCCGAAAGAGGCGGGGGTACTAAACTGGCAACGCACGGTGCGGCTGAATCGAGGCAAGAACGTGCAGATCAACGACGTGATCAACCTGGAAAAAGCAACTGAACTCACTCAGCATCTGATGACCTGCTATCCAACCGATCTGGGAAAACCCGGCGAGTTACTGATTCATTACGCGCCCAGGGGAGGGAAAGCCCGTGATTTTGTGGTGACGTACAATCCCAAACAGTTTCGGGCGTCGGTCGAGAAAGTAAAACTGGACGCACCCGAAGATCGGGGTATCGTCAGTAAATGGGGCGATACGATCTACCGCATCAACCTAAACGCGCTGACCCCAAAAACGACCGACAGAGTCAATTTGACCGTAGCCGCCAACTAAGGCCGAAAAGGGTCAAACTCACCGATATGAAAATGAGCCACCTGAAACCAATTTTCCTATTTCTCTTTCTGGCCTGCGTAACAATCGCCGTTGCTCAGGAAAACCACATAACAGCCACGACAACTATACCTGATCACCCACGCCTTTTGCTGTTGAAAGGCGAGGAGCTAGCTATTCAGAAAACCATGAAAGCTGACCAAACCTGGGCCAGCGCACACCAGGCAATAATCAATGAGGCAGACGCAATTGGCAAAACCCCGGTGCTTGAGCGAATTGTGACTGGCCGGCGGTTACTGAGCGTATCGCGCGAGGCGCTTCGTCGGTTGTTTACCCTGGGGTATGCCTATCGCCTCACCCGCCAGCCAACGTACCTGAAACGGGGCGAACAGGAGCTGCTGACCGTATCGGCATTCAGTGACTGGAACCCATCACATTTCCTCGATGTGGCCGAAATGACCATGGCTGTTGCGATCGGATACGACTGGCTGCATAGTGAACTGCCTGAATCGTCGCGGGCTGTCATTCGCAAAGCCATTCTGAAAAAGGGGCTGGAGCCATCGCTGCTGGCAAAAAATAACGGCTGGCTAAAAGCTACCCACAATTGGAATCAGGTCTGTAACGCGGGCATTGCTTTCGGCGCGCTGGCCATTTACGAAGACCAGCCCGAACTGGCCCGTAGCCTGATCAATCGGGCGATCACGACGGTGAAACTACCCATGGGTGACTACAATCCAACGGGAGCTTACCAGGAAGGATACAGCTACTGGGGTTACGGAACAAGCTTTAACGTGCTGTTGATCAGCGCTGTCGAAAAAGCATTCGGAACCGATTTTGGTCTGTCGGCCCTTCCCGGCTTCATGAAAACGGCGTCGTTTATGGAGAACATGACCGGCCCGACTGGTATTCCGTTCAACTACTCTGATTCGGGCGGAAACAGTGAATTGCAACCGGCTATGTTCTGGTTTGCCAACCGGCTGAACGAGTATTCACTGCTGCTTGAAGAGCGTCGACAACTGACGAACGTACCCATGACCAAACACGTTAAAAACCGAATCTTTCCGGCGGTTATGATCTGGGGTTCAGGGGTATCGCTCAGCAAAATCGACCCGCCCCGCGAGCAGCTATGGGTAGGCACCGGTCGAAACCCGGTAGCGATGATGCGTTCGTCCTGGACCGACCCGGCCGCGATCTACGTTGGCGTGAAAACCGGTTCGCCGAGTGTCAATCACGGCCACATGGATGTTGGCTCGTTTGTGATGGATGCCGACGGCGTACGCTGGGCTATGGATTTGGGCATGGAAGAATATAATCCGCTGGAAGTGAACGGCGTAAAACTATGGGGTATGACCCAGGACTCTGAACGCTGGACCGTCTTTCGGTATAATAATTTCGTTCACAACACACTGACCATCAACGGCCAATTACAGCAAGTGAAGGGCTTTTCGTCGATTACGTCTTCGTCAGACAAACCGCAGTTTATGAACGTCACCACTGACCTGACCTCCATCTACAGCGATCAGTTAGCCAAAGCCAATCGGGGTATTGCCATCATAAACAAGTCGCAGGTTGTGGTTCGTGATGAACTGGAAACTGGGGAAAAAGAAGCAACCGTGCGTTGGACAATGGCCACCCCGGCAACAGTGACCATACTCGGTAATAACCGGGTTGAACTGACCAAAGACGGTAAAAAACTGATTCTTCAGGTGCAGGAACCGGCCAACGTAACTATGAAAACCTGGCCAACTATGCCATCACGTACCTACGAAAACCAGAATAAGGGAACCACATTGCTGGGTTTCGAGGTGGTGCTGCCAGCTAAGTCAAAATCAGCGATTACGGTAGTACTGATGCCTGAAAAAGGGGGGCAGGTCAGCTCAACGCCCGTCTTGCCACTTGCGCAGTGGCCCAAGTAGGCAGGGCTTTCTCATTAATGTGTGGCGTTCATCTTTAGCATCAAAAATTGCTTTCGCCTGGCCCTTCGACAGGCTCAGGGTGACAACTCACATCCAGATGTTCATGATGAACTTGAGTTAGGTTGTCACCCTGAGCCTGTCGAAGGGCCAGGCGAAAGCAATTTTTGGCATAACTGGTTTTCAGATGAAAGCCCTGCCTAGGTAGGTACGTTGATGACAGCCAGGAAAGCCGGTTGTCCGTACATTCGTGCCGCTGGTGCACCGACTCTTCGAAACAAAGCCAGGAAACGGGTAAAACTGGTAGTCAGCCTGTTTACCCTAAAACACAATCCATTCATTCGTTTATTTTTCGTTCAGAATGACCAACGTACTTAACACATTTTCATTAGCCGGTAAAATTGCCTTAGTAACAGGTTGCAATCGGGGTATTGGGCAAGCTATGGCCGAGGCATTGGCCGAAGCCGGGGCCGACATCATTGGCGTTTCGGCTAATCTGCCCGCTGAGGGCAGCGCCGTAGGTAAGGCCGTCGAGGCACTGGGACGCCGTTTTTATGCCTACAAAGCCAATTTCGGTCAGCGCGAATCCCTCTACGCATTCATCGAACAAGTAAAAGCCGATCATCCGGTAATCGATATCCTGGTCAACAACGCGGGTACCATCCTTCGTCAGCCCGCCGCTGAACATACCGATGCCTATTGGGATGAGGTGATCGAAGTAAACCAGAATGCGCCGTTTATTCTTACCCGCGAAATCGGAAAACGCATGATCGAGCAGGGGAGTGGTAAGGTGATTTTCACGGCGTCGCTGCTGACGTTCCAGGGCGGTATCAACGTACCTGGCTACGCCGCCAGCAAAGGGGCAATTGGCAGCATGGTGAAGGCGTTTGCCAACGAATGGGCATCTAAAGGCGTCAATGTGAATGCCATTGCACCGGGCTATATTTCAACGGATAACACCGAAGCCCTCCGCGCTGATCCGGATCGTAGCGCGTCCATTCTGTCGCGCATCCCGGCTGCCCGTTGGGGTGAAACCGCCGATTTCAAAGGGCCGGTTGTCTTCCTGGCGTCAGAGGCTGGTAAGTACGTTCACGGCACCGTGTTAACTGTCGACGGCGGCTGGATGGGGAGGTGATTTTTTTGGGTTCAATGTCTAATGTTCAAAGTCCAACGTTGCGCTGCCAGGGTTAAATCACTACCCCGCAGCGCAACGTTAGACTTTGAACATTAGACATTGAACTTACTTGATCAACTGCGCCAGCTCTGCGTCAGTCACCGTCAGTAGTCCCACTTTAGGTAATCGGCGGGTGAGTTCGCGCCAGTTACTGTCCTGCGCGTAGATGCCTCGCAGCATGCCGACCGCCTTGGGCACCTGTTTGGTGTTAGCCAGGGCAATTGCCGTCCAGTATTGCATTTCCAGATTCTTGGGGAAGAGTTTCATGGCAGCGCCATATTGCTCCATAGCGGCTTTCATGTCGTTTTTCTCCGTGGCCAGATCGCCGTTGTTCATGTACTCGTAAGCGCGGTGGGTACGCAGCAGACGAGCCAGTTCGGGCAGGGGTTGGGCTGCATCGTCTACCCGAAGGTCTACCAGATGGTTATCGTCCCAGGGTGCATCCGACGCTTTGCCTTTTACCACCAGCAAAACCGCCGACTGTCGACCACGAATGTCGCCGCCTGCGGCCTGTGCGGCAGTTAGCGCAGTCAGTACTCGTTCGGGAAGGGGCAGGGTGCTGTTTTTCTCGAAAGCCGCGGCCATAACATCGGGCACCGTGTTATTGAGCATCATATTGGCCTGCACCGAGTAGTTGGTGCCCTTTTTGTGCCCGGCAAAATCGATGCACTTGTTGCCGGTATGCACGGCTACATTGCCTTTCGCGTCGGCGATAGCTACCTGCCGCACTTCGCGACCTTCGTCGGTGCGGAGCAATTCGTCGAGGGCTTCCTGCGCGGTTTTGCCTGCTTTTAAAAGTTGCAATCCCCTGATCCCAAATGATTTGTTGGTAAACGACTGCGTAGCCACCACGCCAACGCCCGCCTCGCCCCACGACACCGACGTACCTACCGAAAACCAGTGACTTTGCACCCCAACGGCCAGATCGCCCGTTTTTTCATCGCGAGCTACAATCGAGAAGGTATGCGCAAACGGGTCGCCATTTCGGGTGTGTTGAGCGTTTGTGGCAAACGGGAGCAGGACGAGAATCAGGAAGAAAAGGCGCATAGAGTTGGGTTGATGTTATGTAGTTTTTGTGTAACGCTTATAGTTGGTCGTAATGAGTACTTCCTTCGTGCCCGATGAGGTGTAAATTATTCTCTTATTGATGACGCGGATCGTGTTTGTACCCTCTACCATCACTGATTCGGGCCTTTTCCAGTGTACTGACTGATCATCATTGGTGCTGGGGTTAACAATTATGGTCATATAATCGGGTGAAAATGAAAAGGTCCGGGTTGATCCCTGAATGGCATAATTGATAGTCATTCTGTGATCGTAAGCGACGGGTTCTCCGTTCCAGGCCTGATTACGGCCATCCGGCCAAAAATACTGTTCAGGCCAGGCTTGAACGATCAGAAAGTCAGACAGCAACCGGGTGCCCGAGTCGTTACTCACAAGGATCAATAAATCAGAATCAATAAGCGTCGGAATTTCCTGTAGCAGATCAACTGAGGTCTTTCCGTCAAGATTGACGTCAATGGCCTCGTTGCTGATTGAACTTACTACTTGATACTTGCCGTGGAATCTGTCATACAGCGCCGGATCGGGCGCAGGCTCTGAATTGCACCCAAAAAGGAATAAGCCGCTTATCAGACCTACAAGAAGATTGTTTTTCATCATCGTGAGTGTTGTTGTTACCAAATATGGCTATTCGTGATTCGATTGACAAACTCGCTGCTGGATTTCTGCTGAAAACCCGCGCGAGATCCACCATCTTTGAGAGCCTATTTGCAACGAAATGAAAAAACGACTCATCCTGCTTGTCCTGTTGCTGTGGAGTGGCCTGTCGGCCATCGCTCAGTCAACTTCTCCCGAGAAACCCATCCGCTTTGCCTTTGTGACCGATACCCATGTGGGCGCTCCCGAAACGGCGGCCGAAGACTTGCGCCGTACCGTGGCCGACATCAACGCCATGGCCGCCGACCTCGACTTTGTGGTATTTACGGGCGATGTGACGGATTTCGGCAGCGAAACCGAATTTCTGGCCGCTAAACAGATCATCGACAAACTGACCCTGAAATGGTACATTTTTCCCGGTAACCACGACACAAAATGGTCGGAGAATGGCTGCAATAGCTTTCGGAAAGTGTTTGGTGCCGAGCGGTTTGTGTTCGATGCAGGCAAATACCGATTCATAGGCTGTGGCAGTGGACCCAATATGCGAATGTCGCCGGGACTAGTGGCGAGGGAAGATGTGCTGTGGCTTCGGGACGAAGTGGCCAAACTGGCGGGGTCAGACAAGCCGGTTATTTTCATGAACCACTACCCGCTCGACCCCGGACTGGCAAACTGGTATCTGCTTATCGATGAACTGAAAAAGACAAACATACAGGCTGCTTTCTGTGGACATGGTCACGCCAATAAAGCCATGGATTTCGAGGGTATTCCGGCAACAATGGGCCGGTCCAATCTGCGGGCAAAAGATGCAGTCGGTGGGTACAACCTCGTCACGATGCGCAACGACTCTATGTATTTCGCCGTCAGAAGGCCTGCCGTAGGGGCTGAGGAGGGCAAAACGGCCGCACCTTGGCGAACCATTGTGCTCAAAAATCATCAGTTCAGTAAAGCCGATGGTAAAAGCACCCAGACCGACCGGCCTTCCTACGCCATTAACGAGCAATTTGCCGGGGCCAAAGCTGTGTGGCAAAAGCAGGACAGCAGTGACGTTGGAGCGGGCATGGTCGCCGACAAAAAACAGGCTATTTACCCAAACACCAACGGGCAAATTGTGGCGTTGAACCTCCTCGACGGCACGGTAAACTGGCGGTTTGGTACGCGGGGTAAAGTGTATTCAACGCCCGCCATGCAGAAAAACCGGGTGGTCGTTGCCTCGACCGATGGGGCAATCTATTGTCTCGACAAAAAGACAGGTACTTTGCTCTGGAAAGTAATCACAGGTGGCCCTGTTGTTGCCAGCCCACTGATCGACGGGAATACCGTGTTTATCGGTAGTTCGTCAGGTACGTTCCGGGCGTTGTCGCTTAAAAACGGATCCGAGAAGTGGACGTTCACCGGTGTTAAGGAGTTCGTTGAATCGGTGCCGGTGGTCGATAAAGAACGGGTGTACGTTGGCTCGTGGGGGTCGACTTTTTACGCCCTGACCAAAAAGACCGGCCAACTAGCCTGGACGTGGACCAACGGAAAGGGTCGCAATTTTTCGCCTGCCGCCGGTACGCCATTACTCACCAACGGCCGCTTGTTCCTGCAAACGCCCGACCGAACCGTCACGGCGCTCGATGCCAAAACAGGCGCTGAAATCTGGAAATCGAACCAGTTCAAAGGCTTTGAATCCAGCGGATTATCGGCCGATCAGTTGCTGATGTACGTCAAATGCATGAACGACACGCTATGGGCGCTGTCGACCCGGAGTGATTCACCGAAGGTTGAGTGGTTCGTGAACTGTAAATACGGCTACGAAATCAGTCCGTCACCCGTCACCGAGCAGGGCAACACCATCTACGTACCTACAGATGACGGTGTGCTCTACGTTGTTGACCGGCAAAAGCGGCAGGTAGCTTGGGCGCATAAGCTTTCCAACGCCATGCTAAACCGGGTATGGCCTCTGGCGAATAACGAGGTACTGGTCAGCACCATGGACGGTATCGTGGCTCGACTACGATGGAAACCCGGCAACTAAAAGACTGTCAACGCATCTATTTCGTTGCCACTGAGTACATTGCCAGTCACAACTTCTTTACTGAAAAACTAACCGGGACCCGCTATGGATCAGCGCATCATCAATCTATTCGACGAATACACGCACAAGCCGCTCAAACGCGACGATTTCTTGAAACGTTTGGCTAAACTAACGGGTAGCATGGCGGCGGCCATGACCGTTTTGCCCTTACTGGAAGTCAATTATGCCGAAGCGGCAACCGTTCCGCAGCACGATGATCGGATCAAAACTGAGTCGATCACGTACCCCGGTGCCGACACCACTATGAAAGGCTATCTGGCTCGTCCGGCAGCGGCGGGCAAGTACCCGGCAGTGGTAGTCATTCACGAAAACAGGGGGCTGAATCCACACATCGAAGACGTAACCCGTCGGCTGGCGTTGGCTGGTTTTCTAGCCGTAGCTCCCGATGCGCTGTCGGCGGCTGGAGGAACGCCAACCGATGAGACCAAAATGAGGGAACTGTTTGGTAAACTGGATGCCACCGTCACCCGCAACAATTTTGTAAAGGCAGTTGAATACCTCAAATCACATCCAGACAGTACCGGAAAAGTAGGTTGTGTGGGTTTCTGCTGGGGTGGTGCCATGTCGAACCAACTGGCTATTCATGCCCCCGATCTGAAAGCGGCGGTACCGTTCTACGGCCGCCAGCCCGAAGCCGCCGACGTACCCAAAATCAAAGCCGCTGTTCAATTGCATTACGGTGGGCTGGATGAGCGCGTCAACGCGGGCATTCCGGCCTACGAAGCTGCTTTGAAAGCCGCCAATGTGCCCTACGAATTGTACATCTACGAAGGAGCCCAACACGCTTTTAACAACGACACGGCCCCAACCCGCTACAATGAAGCCGCCGCCAAGCTAGCCTGGGAACGCACCACTAAGTTCTTGAAAGACAAGTTAGTGTAGTTTTCCCACTATATTGTTTAGCTGAGCCTGTAATGCGTATTCTATCTGGGTAGACTCAGACCACATTACAGGCTCATGCATATACGCCGTTTCTCAAGATGAAATCCGAGAATTAATTTTTGCTGACTTTGTCAATATTGTCGATATTTGAGAAAAGCTATAATAGATGAGTCTACAGGTAATCCACGATAGTAAAGGGAATCCTACCGGCGTTTTCATTCCGTTGCAAGATTGGAAACAGCTAAAGAAGCGTTATGCCGATTTAGCAAAACTTGAGGTTGAAGAACCTACACAAGGACAACTTATTGCTGAATTGAAAGAAGCGATTCAGGAACTCAGCGCTATAGAGAAAGGAACCAAACAAGCCAGACCACTAGCTAATCTGCTTGATGAGTTATAAGATTTTCACACTGTCAATCTTTGATAAACAGGTGAAACGATTGGCTAAAAAATACCCCTCTCTTAAAGCTGATTTAGTACGTTTAGCCAATGAACTGATCGATAATCCTGTGTCAGGTCAATCACTTGGTGGTAATTTTTACAAGGTTAGACTCAAGATCAGTTCAAAACGAACGGGAAAGTCGGGCGGTGCCCAAGTGATTACTTATGTCAAAATTATAGATGAGCATATAACTCTATCATTCATCTACGACAAAGCTGATCGGGATTCCATTTCAGATTCAGAATTAGATGCGCTGCTTTCGCTATTGGAGGATAAGTAGGTCCGTAACCAGCTTTCTATCCAATAAATGGCTATCTGGAGCAAAAAAAGCGATGTGTGGCTTATAATATCAAACTCAAATAAATACCCGTGTGCCTGAATAATTCTGGCGAAACTCGCGGGGGGTACATCCATTTTTGCTGCGGAATACCCGGTTGAAATAGGAGATGTTGTTGAACCCACATTTATAGGCAACCTCCGTAATCGTATTCGTAGTGTCGATTAGCAAGCGTGAGGCCTGACCCAGCCGGATCTCGTTCAGGCTCTCGATAAACGTTTTCCCTGTCCGTTTCTTGATAAACCGGCTAAACGACACCTCGCTCATATTCACCAGATTAGCTACATCGGCCAGGGCTATGTCCTTGTCATAGCTTTCGTGCATGAAGGCAAACGCTTTTTCAATCCGGCGGCTATTGTAGTTTATCTGTTCGTTGGTGAAGGCCGTGTTCGACAGCGTCCGCATATTGCGCGATGTAGACAGGTCATGCAGGATCGACATCAGTTCCAGCACCGAATCAAAGCCGTTTTTCTGCGTCAACGCCTCTAGTCTTGGACGAATGGTGGCGGCTGTTTCCTGCGAAAAAAGTATCCCCTTTGCCGACCGATCCAGCAGAGCCCGTATAAAGCTAAGCTGATTGCGCCTCAGAAATTTCTCATCAAACAGGTTTCGGTGAAACTGAATTGTTACCTCCCGAACGCCCGTACAACTTTTAGTTGGGTCGAACCAGCCGTGGGGGAGGTTACTACCCACCAAGACCAGATCAAGGTCGTCGGTCAGCGCCGTATGATCGCCCATGATTCGTTTCACCCCCTTCGTATTGGCCAGGAAATTGAGCTCGTACTCATCGTGATTGTGCAATGGAAAATCAAATACTTTATCCGTTCGGTGAAAAAGGGTAAAGCAGTCGTTCTGAGTGAGTGGGGTAATTTCACGGTATATCGTACTCATCATATTAGGGTGACTGGAAGTGCTAGAGGAGCAAAGAAAGTAAATATAGACGTATTGAGTTGTTAAAAAAGTATTATAACTATTATATCGATTTGACGTCTATGCAAAAGGAATAGTATAGCTGTGAGCGAAAAAAATACTGTAAAATAAGAATCAGACCTGAAAAAAAGGTTGACTATTATATTGATAACGCTTTTTTGGTCGACTTAAAGATAAAAATGTACTATGCACCAGGGTGCTGTCATTCCTAGTTTTGTTGCTCGCATGCATCGGGGTAACCGGCCTATAAATCGGATATCCGACAGCCGACATCCAATATCTCTACTCCCTTAAAACCCTCTGATCTGTGAAACTCTCTGCCCTCGATATCTGCATTATCGTCGCCTATCTGGTTGCCGTTATTGTGATGGGCTTAGTACTGAAAAAACGGGCTTCCAAAGACAAGGAAGCCTACATGCTGGGAGGCAAAACGCTACCCTGGTACATGCTCGGCCTGTCGAACGCTTCTGATATGTTCGACATTTCGGGCACGATGTGGATGGTGTCACTCGCGTTTGTCTACGGCATGAAAAGCCTCTGGATACCCTGGCTCTGGCCGGTATTTAACCAGATTTTCATGATGATGTACCTGTCGGTCTGGCTTCGTCGATCCAATGTTACCACCGGTGCCGAATGGATCGGCACGCGGTTTGGCACCACAGGGAAAGGCGTGATGGCCTCGCATACGATTGTGGTAGTGTTTGCGCTCCTAAGCTGCCTTGGTTTTCTGGCCTACGGCTTTGTTGGCCTCGGGAAGTTTGTCGAGATATTCATTCCTTACAGCAGTATTTCGGCCTACGTTCCCTTCACTATTCCGGCCGAGTATGTACCCCATTTTTACGGTGTCATTTTCACGGCCGTAGCTGTGTTTTATGCTATTTTAGGCGGTATGACCAGTATTGTAATCGGCGACGTGCTGAAATACGTGATCATGAGTATTGCCGCCGTGGTAATCGCCTGGATTGCCATGAACAACCTGAGTACACAGGCGCTGACAGTACCCCAAGGGTGGTATACGCCCTTTTTCAGTTGGGAACTGAACGACCTCGACTGGACCGGTATGATTGATGAAGTGAATGCTAAAATTAAATCGGATGGCTATTCGCTGTTTGGTATTTTCTTCATGATGATGGTTTTTAAAGGCATTCTGGCCAGTTTGGCCGGCCCGGCGCCAAACTACGACATGCAGAAAGTACTCTCAACTAAATCGCCGCAGGATGCCGCCAAAATGAGCGGTTTCGTGTCGATCGTGTTACTTCCGGTTCGCTACGCTATGATCATGGGTTTTACCGTGCTGGCCCTACTACATTACGATCAGCTCGACCTTCGGTCAGCAACTGGTATCGATTTTGAGAAAATTCTCCCCTCAGCCATTCTTCAGTTCGTGCCGGCAGGCCTGATGGGTCTGCTGCTGGCGGGATTACTGGCTGCCTTCATGGGTACGTTTGCCGGTACACTCAATGCCGCGCAGGCCTACATGGTGAATGATATTTACCTCAAATACGTCGAGCCAGAGGCGTCGAACAGTCGTATTTCAACGATGAATTACGGGTCTGGTTTGCTGGTGGCAGGTGTGGGTATTCTGATGGGTTTCTTCGCCAAAGATGTGAATAGCATTTTGCAATGGATCGTGTCGGCGTTGTATGGCGGGTACGTTGCCGCCAACGTGCTGAAATGGCATTGGTGGCGATTCAACGCAAGTGGCTTTTTCTGGGGGATGCTCGCCGGTATCGTTCCTGCGCTTATTCTACCGTCGATATTTAAAGAAACGCTGGAACTGTATTATTTCCCGGTGCTTTTCGGCCTGTCGCTGGCGGGTTGTATCGCGGGTTCATTACTAACGCCCGCCACCAGCGAAGACACGCTGAAGTCATTCTACAAAACCATTCGCCCATGGGGTTTCTGGGGGCCAATCCACGATAAAGTGGTGGCCGAAGATCCATCGTTCGAGGGAAACAAAAACTTCCGGCTCGATATGTTCAACGTGGTTATCGGCATTATTGCCCAATGTTGTCTGACCATGTTGCCGATGTATCTGGTCATCAGAATGTATGCAGAACTAACGGTAACGGTTGGTATTCTGGCCGTTTGCATCATCATCCTGAAACGTACATGGTGGAATAACCTGCCAACCGATGCCCCCGAAGTTGTTAAAAAAGTAGTATTCACTCATTAAACTACCCCACCCCCAGCCCCTCCCCGTTAAGGAGGGGGGTGTACCACACAAAAGGCGATGCCAGGTGGCGGAGCTACTCGGAAGTGGCTCCCCTCTCTAACGGAGAGGGGTTGGGGGTAAGGTCAACAACCTATGAATTCTGTTTTCCAAAAACGTCTTGCCCTGTTGGAAGAGGCCCATTTTGAGTTGATCAACCGCGGCAATGCTAAGCGGCCACTTGGCAACGGGATTTATGATCGGTACACGTACCCGGTGCTTACGGCAGAGCACGCCCCTCTGTTTTGGCGGTATGATCTGAATCCCGAAACGAACCCCTACTTAATGGAGCGGTTTGGTATTAACGCCGCTTTCAACGCCGGAGCCATTAAACTCAATGGCAAATACCTGCTGGTCACACGCGTGGAAGGTATGGACCGGAAATCGTTTTTCGCCGTGGCCGAAAGTCCAAATGGCGTGGATAATTTTCGGTTCTGGGATCGGCCCATTACTATGCCCGAAACCGACCTACCCGACGGCAATGTGTATGATATGCGGGTGGTGCAACATGAAGACGGCTGGCTATATGGCCTGTTCTGTACCGAGCGCAAAGACCCCAACGCCAAACCTGGTGACGAATCGTCGGCGCTGGCGCAATGTGGGCTGGCCCGCACCCGCGATATGCTAACCTGGGAACGGCTGCCCGATCTGAAAACGCCCTCGCCGCAACAACGGAACGTGGTGCTTCATCCCGAATTTGTTGATGGAAAGTATGCGTTTTACACTCGTCCGCAGGATGGCTTCATCGAAGCGGGCACTGGCGGCGGCATCGGCTTTGGCTATGCTGATTCGATGGAAAATGCGGTCATCGAGAAGGAGTTTATCGTTGATGAGAAGCACTACCACACCGTTTATGAAGTAAAAAATGGACAGGGACCGGCACCGATCAAAACGGAGATAGGCTGGCTGCACCTGGCCCACGGTGTGCGCAATACCGCCGCTGGCCTGCGGTATGTGCTCTATCTGTTTCTGACTGATTTAGCCGATTTGACCCGGGTGACGCACAAACCAGCGGGCTATTTCATTGCCCCGGAAGGCGAAGAGCGCGTTGGTGATGTCTCGAACGTAACCTTCGCCAACGGATGGATTCTGGATGATGATGGTACCGTTTTTATCTACTACGCCTCGTCAGACACTCGCATGCACGTAGCTACTTCAACCCTCGATCAACTGCTCGATTACGTAGTAAACACACCTGCCGATGGGTTCCGCTCAGCTGCTTCCGTTGAACGTCTGAATGCTTTGATTGATAAAAATAAAGCGTGTCAGCAGGTTGAAGGGGGTGTAGCGAGTAATATGATGTACTAAAAATAAACCCGATGACCCGCCTCGACCCCGCTCAATACAAACAGGAAATGGCTTCAGAACTGACGTCAATTCTGTCGTTCTGGTTGACCAATAGCCTCGATCATGAACGGGGTGGCTTTATTGGGCGGCTGACCGGAGACGGGCAGGTTGATTCGAATGCCCCTAAAGGAGCCGTTCTCAACGCCCGTATACTCTGGACATTTTCGGCGGCGGCCCGGCATGGAAGAAACCCTGAATACCGGGCCGTTGCCGATCGGGCGTTTGGGTATTTTATTACCCATTTTATTGATCAGGAACACGGGGGTGTATATTGGTCAGTTTCACCGGAAGGCGAACCGCTGAGTACGCGCAAGCAGATTTACGCGCTGGCGTTCGGGATTTATGGCCTGAGCGAATACTACCAGCTTACAGGTGAACCAGACGCACTGTCAATCAGTCAGGGGTTGTATCGCTGGATTGAAACACACAGTTTCGACGCAGAGCGGGGTGGGTACTTAGAAGCGTTCAGCAGGGAAGGTGAGTGGCTGACGGATCTGCGGCTCAGCGAAAAAGACCGGAACGACCCCAAAACGATGAATACCCACCTTCATATTCTGGAAGGCTACGCGAACCTGTACCGAGCCTGGCCCGATGCCGGGTTAGCTACGCAGATCCGCGCGCTGCTGGGTACGTTCCAAACCCACATTCTCGATCCGGAAACGCAGCAGATGCGTCTTTTCTTCAGTGAAGACTGGCAACCCACGGCCAATCTGGTGTCTTTCGGTCACGACATTGAAGCCGCGTGGCTCTTGCTTGAAGCCGCTGAAGTACTTCACGATGAAGCCTTAATCGACGAATTTCGTCGACTGGCAGTATCTATGGCAAAAGCGACAACAGCAGGCCTTCAACCCGATGGCAGTCTGTTTCATGAACTAGACCGGGCCACGAACCACTATGACACTCATCGCGAGTGGTGGGTCAGTGCCGAAGCAATGATCGGTTTCCTGAATGCCTGGCAACTCACAGGCGACAAAGCTTTTTACGAATACTCTGTAGCCAGTTGGCAGTTTATTCAGAAACACCTACTTGATAAGCAGGGTGGCGAGTGGCAATGGGGCGTTTTGGATGATTATCAGCCCATGACTTCAGAAGACAAAATCGGCTTCTGGAAGTGCCCGTACCACAATGCTCGTGCATGCATGGAAGTAATTGCGCGATTAACCCGGTAAATTTGTTGGTTGACTGACAGTAGTATCGGATGCTATTCGTCAGCTACCTCAACAAATAACCACTTAATGAAACCTGCGTTTCTACAAACAGACCGCACCGAATCGGGTAAAACTTGGCGGTTCAGAACCTTCATGAACTGGTACCCCATGTATTTCGGTACAGGAGGCAAAATCCTATTCTGGTCGAGCGATTGGCAGGAGGTGCACCTGCGCCTGCGCCGCAACATCTGGACCTATAACTATGTCGGGACGATTTTTGGCGGGAGCCTGTTTTCTGCCGCCGATCCGTTTTACATGCTCATGCTGTATCAGGTGCTAGGGCGCGAATTTGTGGTGTGGGACAAAGCTGCCACCATTCGCTTCCGCAAACCGGGTCGATCAACTCTCTATTCCCGGTACGTTCTAAGTAGCGATTTGATCGACGGTATTCGGGCCGATGTGGCTGCCAAGGGGCAAACCGAACGCGTGCTGCCGCTTGAGTGGCTTGATGCCGATGGCGTTGTACACGCGCAGATTGAACGGACACTGTATGTGGCTGATAAAACGTATTACGAGACTAAAAGCAGGATCGCCAATCGTCGCGGTTCGATCGGAAAGCATGATTGAAGAACATCACATACCGGTTCAGCGTACAGCACGGTACTATACGCTGGGTACGTTATCGGAGAAGACTCGCCGAGTCTGGGTGGTGCTGCATGGGTACGGTCAGTTGGCCCAACACTTTATTCGCCGGTTCGATGTGGTAGCCGATGAAGAAACCCTTGTCATTGCCCCGGAAGGCCTGTCGCGTTTCTATACCGATCAACAGGCCGGTAAGGTAGGTGCCTCCTGGATTACTCGCGAAGAGCGTGATCATGAAGTGGTCGATTATGTGGCGTACCTCGATCAGGTGCTGGCCACCGTGCTGGCTGACCGTTCACTCGATAGATTCGAGATAACGTTGATGGGCTTTTCGCAGGGGGCTTCAACCGTTTGTCGATGGCTTGAAAAGAGTGAGTTGCTTCGGGCCAAACGCCTGGTACTTTGGGCTGGCTTTTTCCCGAACGGCCTAAGCGATGTGCTGCGACCAGAGACAGTAGCTGGCATGTCGGTAGAATACGTATATGGCCTTGATGATGACTATATTAGCCACCTCCCCGACGTTGAGCAATACCTGCATCGTCTGGTTAATGATATTCCGCATCTACAACTCATCCCGTTTAGCGGGAAACACGTTGTTGACCGGGTTGTGTTACAGAGTCTGTTATCTAGTACCTCCCAATAACGAGCCGACCATTTAATCATTTTAAACTAGTGATCCGATACATAAGTTATACGATTGCATAGTACTGAGTAGAACACAACCACACCACACGAGCGTCATACATGAGTGGCAAACCTACGCCCTTCGAGCAAGACAGTATATCTGAAAACGAGCGCTTAACCTTTGCTCTGGACGCAGCTGGCGTTGGAACCTGGGATTATGATCTGATTACTGGAAACTCCCAGTGGTCGGTTGTCTGTAAGCAGTTGTTCGGTCTGGCGGCTGATGCGCAAGTAACAGGGTCAATTTTACTACAACAGGTACATGCAGACGATCGGGAGCGGGTAGATCGGGCCAATAAAACCGCGCTGAATCCTGCTAGTGACATAAAGCACCACGTCATTTTTCGCACGCTCCATCCCAACGAAGCTATTCGCTGGATTGAGGCCAAGGGCAAAACTATTCGGAATAGTCAAAACCAAATCATCCGGTTCAGTGGCATTGTACAGGATGTTACGGAGGCCATTGTAGCGAAACAGCAGTTTGAACATGTTCAGCGTCAGGTGCTCGATTCGTTTGAGCAGGCACCGGTTGCGATTGCCGTCATTAAAGATCCTGAGTTGACGTTCACCATGGCCAATCACTTTTATGGCCAATTGGTGGGTCGCAATCCCGACGAACTGATTGGCAAACCTTTGTTGAGTGCATTGCCGGAGTTGGTGGGTCAGGGCTTTGATCTTCTCCTTCGAGAGGTAATCCGCACCGGTACTCCCTATCTGGCCGAGGAGGTGGTAGTGGACCTGGTTCGTTTTGGTAAGCCCGAGACTATCTACGTAGACATGACCTATCAGCCTATGCTTGCACTCAATGGTGAGTTAGGAGGCGTACTGGTCGTTGCCTCCGATGTGACGCAGCAGGTGTTGAGCCGACAGAAAATTGAAGAAAGTGAAGCCCGTTTTCGGTCATTAGTCGAGGAGGCTCCCGTGGCTACCTGTTTGTTTGTAGGTCCCGACCTGATCATCGACGTAGCCAATGAAGCCATGATCAATGTATGGGGAAAAGGACTATCGGTTATCGGTAAACCGCTAGCAGAGGCACTACCCGAACTGAAGGATCAGCATTTTCTGCCGTTACTCGATAATTTGTTCACAACAGGTGAAACGTATGCGGCCAAAGCAGGCCGGGCCGACTTATATGTGGATGGCTTGTTACAGACTTATTATTTTGATTATACGTTCAAACCCTTGCGACACCTGGATGGCAGCGTATACGCCATTCTGGAAACGGCTGTCGACGTAAGTCAGGAAGTGAAAACCCGGCAAAAACTGGCACAGAGTGAAATGCAATACCGTATGCTCTCGGCTGAACTGGAAGTAAAGGTGCAGCAACGCACTGAAGAACTGGAAGCGGCCAATGAAGAACTAGCCTCAATTAATGAGGAACTGCTGGTCTCCAACGAAGAGCTAGTGGGATCGACCGATTTGTTGCGTCGGTCTAATGATAATCTGCAGCAGTTTGCCTACATCGCCAGTCATGATTTGCAGGAACCTCTACGCAAAATTCAACAGTTTAGTGGATTGTTGAGCGAGCAGTATGGCGAGGCACTGGGTGAAGGGGTCGACTACCTTCAGCGGATGCATATGGCCGCAAGTCGAATGTCTACACTGATTCGGGATTTACTGGCTTTTTCGCGAATCTCTATCTGGCAAGACTCTCAGGGTGCCGTTTCGCTGAATGAGGTAATTAACCTGGTTATCAGCGATCTGGACATGGTGATTCAGGAAACGGGGGCTGTATTAGACGTAGGCCACTTACCAACGGTAGTGGGGGATGCGTCGCAGTTGGGTCAGTTGTTCCAAAATCTGATTAGCAACGCCCTTAAATTTCGAAAACCAGATCATTCGCCTGTAATTAAGATACGTTCCTCTTTGGTTACGGCCTCACAACTACCAGAGTCTATCAAGCCTGCCCGGCAGGCGAGTGCTTATCATCAGCTTGTTGTATCAGACAACGGAATTGGGTTTGATCAGAAATATGCCGGCCGCATTTTTCAGGTTTTTCAGCGGTTGCATAGCAAGGCTAAGTATGCGGGAACCGGTATAGGCCTGTCTATTTGCGATAAGGTCGCCGTAAATCATGGAGGTGTAATCACGGCCGATGGTCGGCCCGGTCAGGGCGCTACGTTTCGGTTGTACCTGCCCATTTGATACTGCCTTGTCAGGGCTGCCCGTGCCTAATTTAATGTTCCAACTACATGACCAGTAGTGGCCATGTAGTTGGAAAAGATAGGTCAACCATGAAAGAAATCTTTCATTTTGTCGAAGAAACCTTTATCGCTTTTGTTTGGTCGGGGATAAAAGTTGGGCGATGAACGTAGCCGTTCGAGAATAGCCCGCTCTTCTGAGCTCAATATCTTAGGTGTCCAGACGTTGACATGAATTAACTGGTCGCCACGTCCGTAGCCGTTCAAATCTTTAATGCCTTTTCCTTTCAGGCGGAGGATTTTACCACTTTGCGTGCCAGCCTCCAGCGTGATTCGGGCTCGTCCGTCAATGGTGGGGACCTCTACGCTTGTGCCCAGGGCTGCATCTACGAAGTTAACGTACAGGTCAAAGACCACGTTGGTACCGTCGCGTTTTAGGTCTTCGTCTTCTTCTTCTTCAACCACAATCAGCAGGTCGCCGGCCACACCGCCTCTGGGGGGTACGTTCCCTTTACCACCAACTGATAGCTGGATTCCTTCGGCTACACCCGCCGGAATTTTGATCGGAATAACATCCTCCTGCAAAACACGTCCTTCACCGTGGCAAACGTCGCAACGGTCTGTTACCATTTTGCCTTCTCCATTACAGGTAGAACAGGTCGCCGTAGAGACCATTTGCCCGAGCATGGTGTTCACCACCTTCCGGGTTTGGCCCGAGCCCTGGCAGGTTTGGCAGGTTTGTACTGCCGTCCCGTTTTTAGAGCCGTTGCCGCCACAGGTTTGGCAGGCTACATGGCGTTTTACCTTAATTTTCTTCTCAACGCCGTTGGCAATTTCCTGAAGGTCGAGTTTCAGCTTGATGCGCAGGTCAGAGCCGCGCCGTACGCGCTGCCGCTGCTGGCCACCGCCGCCGCCACGACCACCACCGAAGAACGAGCCGAAAGGAGACTCATCACCGAATATGTCGCCAAACTGACTGAAAATATCGTCCATCGACTGACCACCGGCTCCGTAGCCGCCGCCTGCTGCGCCTCCCAGTCCGGCATGACCAAACTGATCGTACCGAGCCCGTTTATTATCGTCGCTCAGCACATCGTAGGCCTCCGCCGCCTCCTTGAATTTTTCTTCGGCGGTAGGGTCGTCAGGGTTTTTATCCGGGTGATGTTTGATCGCCATCTTGCGGTACGCCTTTTTAATCTCGTCCGCTGAGGCTTTCTTATCGATCCCCAAAATCTCGTAATAATCGCGTTTCGTTGCCATCTCTTAAAAATTAAGAATTAAGAGTTAAGAATTAAGAGCGGTTCGCCGCTGCGGTTAAGAGTCGCCTTTGGTCAAGACTATTGAAATTGAGCAGAGCAACTCTTAACCGCAGCGGCGGACCGCTCTTAATTCTTAATTCTTAACTCTTAATTGATCTATGCTCCTATAATCACTTTTGCGTAGCGGATTACCTTTTCGTTGAGGAGGTATCCTTTTTCAATTTCGTCGATCACCTTGCCTTTTAGGTCTTCGGTGGGAGCCGGGAATTGGGTTACTGATTCGTGCAGGTCAGCATTGAAAACTTCGCCTTTGCTGGCCATTGGTTTAAGCCCTTTTCCCTCCAGCACTTTCGTGAATTTGCTGTAAATGAGGTTAATTCCTTCTTTGGCCGCGGCAACGTCGGTGGTGGAGTCAAGCGCTTGCATGGCCCGTTCAAAATCATCGACAACGGGTAACAGATTCACCATCAAGCCTTCGCTTGCCGTTGAGATAAGGTCTAGTTTCTCCTTTGCCGTACGCCGACGGAAATTTTCAAAGTCAGCATATAAACGCAGGTATTTATCTTTCATTACCGCCAGTTCAGAGCCAATCGCTTCAGCAGGTTCAGGCGTTTCGTCGGCAGTCTCATTTTCCGGCGTGCCGCCGTTATTTACTTCGGCCTCATGGTCTGCGGTGGTAATGGGCTCGGTTGAGTTGTCAGGTTGTGACACAGACTCGTCCACAATGTCTTTATTTTCCATACAAACAGGTCGTATTTCTCGCTAATTCAGATTGTAAAGGTACTCGCAAATCAACTGCCAAAGCCAACGGGGCTGACAAGATGGCACATTGGGTTGGTTACTGCACCGTTAGGTATACAGACTGAATCGCCGTCTGATCAACAGTGGCTTCTATTACCTGTTGAATGGCGGTGGGTACGTTCGATAGCAGGTTGTATCCCGTGCGCTGCTCGATCTGATCAATACTCACCCGATAGTCCGACCATTTCGCGTCGCCGGTGGCGTTTGTGTTTGGCATCCATACGGCAATAATGCGGGTTTGGCCGTTTATCCGATTCAGATCGTTGTTGCCTGTGGGTAAGACTACGATGACTTTCCACAGAGCAGCCGGAATGGTTAATCGGCCATCAGACAGCATCGACGCGGTTCCGTTGTTGCCGATTCCTCCCTGTCCACTACTGCCTGCAATGATATAGCACTCGTTGCCTGTTGCCAGCAATGAACGGGTGTAGTCTTCCAGCAATCGCCAACTCTGCTGATTAAATCGCGGGGCCTGTGGCACAATGTTCGAGAGGGTAAAAGTCACTCGATTTTCAGTAGCCGTGGAATCACGGTCATCGGATGGACAGAGATGCCCCCGGTCGAAACCGGAGTTGGTATAGTCGGCATGACGTACCTGATAGGCGCCGACAGGCAGGTTGGTTTCGGGAATGAAATTGCCGCTATACCGGGCTGCACTCCCTTTCCAGGCGGTCGATAGATGCCAGCTTACCCAGTTTGGCGTGCTGCGACCGGCATTGTAGCCAACTACGAACATTCCTTTGTCGATAAGGTAATTGTTTACATCCGACGTGCCTGCGCCCGAGGGGTTTCCCAGGGCCAGGTTATTGTCGCGGGTTGGTGTGAGTATACCGAGGTTGGGAGTCTCAGGCTGCTTACAGCCAGAAATCATTACCAGCCAGAATAGGCTGGTGAGCGCGACATAAATCGATTTCATGCGTTGAGTGATACAGTATCCTGCAAAGTTCACTCAACTATTCTAAGTTGATATAGTATATATTCTTTTTAATCGACTTGTTCGCCAATGCATAGAAAAACCAGTCTTTATTGAGGCGTTGGCGCTTTTAATCGATTTGGGACTATGCAGCTATAGGGTAGGCTATTAGCTACAATATGTAGACAAGGAGCTAATAACACTTGCTGTGTATTCGTTACAAAAAGACTAAACCCTCTCATGCCACTATGAAATACGCGCGCTCATTCACCATCCTGTTTGCTTTTCTGTATTGTGGGCATACGTACTCATTCGGTGGGTCTGTCACCTTTTCTGAAAGAGATTCGTTGCCGGATCAACAAACTGCATTACGCTTCAGAGCAAGGCATTTTGCCGTTAACAATGAGCAACCACGTAAGCAGATGCTCACTTTGTTAATTCAACCTGGTAATACAGCATCTGCCAGAGAGGTAGCTTTACCAATTGGTACTGACATCCGTACCATAAGCGTTATATCAGGCGATGAGCTATTGCACGTCGAAAAAGACTATGTGTTCCTGCCAACAACGAATCGACTTCGTATTCTAAATGAGAATGCGTTGAACGCTAAGCTTCCTATTCGTATTGCTTACGAACATCCAAATCTGACGATTTCAACGGTCAGTCATTAATTACCAAGCATCCAGTAGAGTGATGCTACAAAATAGGCATGCAATTTTTGATAGTTCGTTGATTATCAGTCAATGAAAAAGCCAGTCCTCATGGTGGGACTGGCTTTTTAGTTTACTTAACCTAAACTAATCAAAGATTGGTGCCTGCTCCCCGAGAGCAGGATTGGTGTCTGTTTTAGCTACCCGATTGCATGCGTGTTTTCAGATCGTCGGCACCGGTGTTGCGCTGACGGGCGGCTTTCACGTTCTGATTGCCAAATCGGTAGGTGAAGGAGGCCCGAATGACGCGGCTTTGCCAGAATGATTTGACCGAGAAGTCGATGTCCTGAAACTGGGCGACACCAATGAACCGGTTAGTCCAGAACAGGTCGTTCATGTTCAGGCTCAGGCGTCCCTTTTTCTCCCATAGCTGCTTTTGAATACCAACTGAAAGCGCTCCCTGTGGCCTGAACCGGTAAAATCCGTAAACGCCAGCTCCATTATAATATCCGCTTATTTCCATCGACGTGGTCTTATTCAGCGTCAGGTTTTGGCTCGTATACACGTTCCACGAGGTTTGTTGCAGGGTGAGCAACTGATCGTTGTAGAACGTTTTGTAATTGTTGTAGAAGCCCGACAGGTTGGTCTGCATCTGCCACCAGTTGGTGACCTTTACCGGAAAGCTGATGGTCAGGTTGATGTTATCCTGATGATCGATGTTTTCGCTGGTGACGAACGTTTTATTCTCGGCCGGAATCTGGCGGGGTACTTCGCTGATAATGGCGTCGGAGATGCGGCTGTAGGCGAGTGTAGTAATAAACGTCTGTTTGTAGGTGTGGGTAACCTGCACTGAATTGGTGAACTGCGGCCGCAGATTCGGATTGCCCTGCTGGTAAGTGAACGGGTCGAGAAAGAAAACGAACGGGTTCAGTGTCTGGTAATTAGGACGGTCGATACGGCGGCTGTAGTTGAACGAAACTGCGTTATTGGTGTCAAGTTGTTGGGTGAGGAAGAGGCTCGGAAACAGGTTAGTGTAGGTACGTTCCCGCACGTCGTTGAGCGTAACCGAGTTGCCCACTGAATTGGTATGTTCCAGCCGAAGACCGGTCTGAATCTGTGTTTTTTTGCTGAGTTGGGTGCTGTAGTTCACATAGGCTGCCGAAATGCTTTCCGTATAAATGAACCGGTTCGACCGGGTAAGGTCAGCCGACCAAACGTCTGACTTCGTTTCAAACGTCAGGTTATTATCCGACTCTACGCGGCTTGTTTTCAGTCCGGCCTCCATTTTACCCTTGCCAATCGGGTGCGCATAATCGAGTTTGCCAACCAAAATGCTGATGGACGACGGCATGATGTTACGCACCGAATCGGGTTGACCAGTTGGCGTTCTATCGGGGGTAAAATACTGGGTGCCCAGGACGTTGCGCGAGCGGCCATCGTAGGTGACATAGTCAACATCGGCGCTCAACTCCCGGCCATTTTCGTTGAAGAGGTGCTTAGCGTTGAGGTTGTAATTGAGGTTAGTCAGTTTATTGGCGGCAACGCCATTGGTAGCGAAGCGGCGGGTGACAGCCAGTTGCTCATCCAGAATATCGGTGTTGCTCTGCGAGTTGGGCTGATCCCAGGATTCGGCAAAACCGCTGAACAGCACGCCTAACGTGGTTTTTTTGGTAACCGACCAATCAGAGCCAACCTTAAAATTATGGTTTTGGCTGCTGCTGAATCGGCGGCTGTGCTGATCGAAGTAGGTAACGGTTCCGTTGAACGGAATGCTGCGGTAAATGTCGTTCCGGTTGAAGTTGTTGTATTGGCCGAAGCTATAGGTGCCAAACATATTGACTTTTCCTTCGCGGTGATTCAGGTTCAGCGAGGTTGATGCCCTACCGCGACCGTTGGGCTGAAGGGTTTGCCCCGCGCCCAGGGTAATCGTTCCGTTAGTGCCAAAATTCTTGTTCTTTTTAAAGCGGATATTAATGATGCCTGAATTACCGGCCGCGTCATATTTAGCCGAAGGGTTAGTGATCACCTCCAGCTTTTCCACGTTATCGCTCGGCGTATTTCGAAGCAGGTTCATCAGTTCCTGCGTGGAGAGGTACGACCGTTTGCCATCGATTTCAACAATGACGCCGCCTTTGCCCCGCACTTTTATTTCTTCGTTTTGCTGATCGACGGTAACGCCCGGTGCTTTTTCCAAGACTTCCAGCAACGTATTGCCCGCCGCTACCGCACTGTTTTCCACGTTTACCACCATACGGTCAACTTGCTGTTCAATGAAAGGTCGTTTGGCAACAACCGTCACTTCGGCTAGCTTCTTTTGCTCTTCCGTGAGTTTCAGCACCGGCATTGTGATTGTCAGGTGGTCGGCATCGATGACGAAAGGAGCGGAATAGCTTTTTGCATATCCCACCTGTTGCGCCGCCAGTCGATAGGTACCGATGGCAATGTTGTCGAACAGGTACGTTCCTTCGGCGTCGGCAATGGCACCTTTTACCAGGGTTGAATCGCCTGCTTTCAGCAACAGCATGGTTGAGAAGGGAAGGGCCTTGTCGGTCTGATCCAGGCATTGACCGGTGATGCTGCCGCGTACAGGTTGCTGAGCCTGTGCCAGGGTTATGGTAAAGCAGCTTATGACGATGAGTAGAATGAGTAACCGCATGAGAAAGGAGGCTGTTGCCGTTATTGATGCTGTAAAGCAAAGGTACTATGTACTGCATAGTACCTGATCTTACACGAACGGCCGGATTGCCGGGTTTAATGGTTGCAAAAGTGGGCTATCGATTTTGTTAATCTAGTCTCAGGCAAGACTACTCAAAAGATGAAAAAACGGGGACTCAACGTTGCATGCCGGGAAAATTAAAGTTCGTTAAAAACAGAAAACATCCTTTTATACGGTTTCAACTCGCACTAAAAAGCCCGGTTTACAGTATGCAGACCGGGCTTTTTAGTGCGAGTTGAAACGAGTTCGTGTTATTTTACCCGATAGGCAACCAAGCTGTTTTTAATGAACGTTGGTACCAGCAACAGCTTTCCACGCTTAATATACCAAATGTCTGCTGCGTTAATTTTGGCCGCCCGCGAATCGAGCAGGTTTTGTTTTACGCCATCTTTACCCACATAGAATACCTGTCCGTTCCAGTCAGAGACGAAGTGTCCGCCCGTTCCGTCAGCGGCAATACCGTCGGTGTTGCCCATTCCATCGGCCAGGGTGGTCATTGTTTTAGTAGCCAGATCGAGCCGACGCAGAGCGCCGGTTTTGGTGCTGCCAATCAGCAACGAACTGTTCCCTTCCGCTAGAATGCCGTTGGGTTTCTGAAGTTGATCGCCCGACATAAATACGCTCCAATTACCTTCTTTAAGCCGGTAGATTTTGTCGAAACGATTATCCGTCACATAAATAGTACCGTCTTTGGTAACTGTTACATCGTTAAGGAATGAATTTTTCGGATCAATGGCATCATAGGTGTTCTCAACCTGTCCGGTAGCCGTGTTGATTTCCACCAGCCGGTACACATCTGTTACGTAGAGTTTTCCCCGGTAAAGTGCCATGCCCTTGGGCGCGTTGAGGCCCGTTGCCCAGCGCAGATTAGTGATTGTACCATCGAGGGTCATTTGGCTGATAAATCCGTTTCCGTCGAGTTCATCGGGCTTGCCATCGATATTCGACACGTAAATGATGCCCGAGCCACTGTCGTACAGCGCCGATTCAGGTACGCGAAGGGTGGAATCTGATTGCCAGACCTTCACCAGTTTTTTTGGCCTAGGTTTTGCGATTGAGGGGCTGGTGGTGACAGCCAAAAGAAGAAGGACTGTAAAAAAGCAGACGAGTGTGCCTGATGACTTGATCATGAGTAGTTTGTTTTCGGTGGTAAAAGAAAGGTAGTTTTTGCCTACTACAAGCTCAGTCGACAAATTTCCAGCGATCGGTTAGTCGCCTTTGACGGCCGACAGGTGCGTAGTGAATCACCAAAAAGACTGGATAGTAGCGTAGTCTGATAAAATTCGGCGTATTCGTAATTTTAATAAACCTTCTCACTATGAGCCCGTTAATGACCTGCTACCCTCTAAATCATACAGCTATGTTTACTCAACAAAACCAGCACGATGTGGCTTCAACGTTGAAAGCAAGTATCCAGGATCTGGCTCGTTTGCAACAATGTTATAATCCGTCTGACGAAGTATTCTGGGCTTTCTTCAACGCCCGTGTTCTCATGAATGAACCGGTTGAAGTAGACGATTTTGTTCGTCAAACCATCATCTCCGATGAACCGTATGGCCATTTGATAGCCAGAGCTATTGGCTGAATGTTGCCAAAACCGGTTGTAAGCAGCGCCGGGGAAAGAGGGTAGTTGACTGTTCTGCAGCCTAACAAAAACCAACATTCCCCCTTTTCTCCGTGTTGATAGCCTACACTCACGTTATCTAACTGAATTATGGCTGTAAATCTGCTTACCTATCTTTCTGATCAATTTACACCTTCCGTAGTTGACCAATTGGGCACCCGGCTCGGCGAATCACCTGCCAACACAGATGCGGCTATCAAGTCGATTATTCCGATCGTGCTTGGTGGCTTGGCTCAGCGTACCCGGGACGCGTCTGATGCCAGTGAAATCATTGATTTTTTGCAAAATATCAGCTATACCCAGACGGCAACACCCCTTGATATTTCACAGGTAAGCGATAGTGCTGCCGAAATTGGTGATGCTGTTGCCGGGGGCGGCCGGTTCATTGATCGGATACTGCCTAACCAAACCGACCGAGTCGCCACCGATATTGCCCGGCACAGTCACGTCAACCGAACGTCGGCGCTGAGTTTGATGAACCTGGTGGGGGCCGTGCTGGAAGGTATGCTGGGCCGTCAGGTACTCGAAAGTGGTATGACTGATGTGAACCTGAGTACGCTGGTGGCGGGGCAAATAGCGCCCATTCGGGCGGGGATACCAGCCGGATTAGTCGGACTGGGTACTTCGCTGGGTTTCGATAAACTGGGCGTACCCGATACCGGCGACGCTCAGGGAGTAACTACGTTTATGAGTACGCCCTCCAACCCTGACCTGCCACGAAGTCCGTTGGTTGAGCGTGAAAGACAAAACGTGAACTGGCTGCGTTGGGCCATGATTGCCGTGGGTGCGCTGATTCTGTTTTTGATTGTTCAAAAGTGTCGACAACCACAATCCGGCACTGAAGGTGTTTATACTGATACCACAGCCCGAACAGAGTCAGATGCTCAGGAAGATACCTCGGCTACAACGAGGGCTAACGTGGAGGCCGCTAATGGTACACCCGCAGGTACGTTGCCGACCGGGCCCCTGGGCGCAGAGCCCTCCGACGAAGAGAAAAGCCAACTGGATCTGCCGGGTGGACGCCGTATCAATGTGGCCCGAAATACCTTCAACGCCAATTTAGCCCAATTTCTGGGTGGCAAAACCCGACCGGTGCCTCGTACGTTCACGTTTGAAAACCTGACGTTCGAGACCAATTCGACACGTATAACTACGTCATCGAAACCGAATGTGAATGATCTCATCGAGATTATGAAAGCCTACCCGTCGTTACAGATTAACATTCAGGGGCATACAGATAACACGGGCAACGCGACAACCAACAAAAAGCTTTCGCTCGACCGCGCCGACGCTGTGCGTACAGCCCTTACGTCGGCGGGTATAGATCCTGACCGGATTACTACACGGGGGTTTGGAGCTGAAAAACCAGCCGCGGAGAACGATACTGAGGAGGGGCGGCAACAGAATAGGCGTATTGATGTGGTGGTAACGAAGCTATAAGACTAGGACTTCTTCCGACTTTGAGCGCTATTTTTGCGCCTTAGCCCACTACCTATGTTTGCAGACGCGATTGACATTGTTGATCCATTTACCCGACCCATTCATTCCATTCTCCGCCTCTACGGCCACAATGAAGTTATTCCCGGTTCTGCCACGCTGTTCTTTGTCAACAACGAGGCCTGCGCCATCACCTGTAAGCATGTAGCCGAACTGATTGTTCAGTCTGACTCGATCTTTGGGCAGTTCAACTCGTTCCGGGCCGAACTCCGGCAATTTCAACGCGACAAAAACTACGCGCACCTGCTCCAGAAATTGGAAGAAAAGTACGGTTTTAAAGGAGAAACTGTTATTCGGGTGCGCAATACGTTTATGAACTGCGTTGATCAATTCACCGAGCTAAAGGTAGACCTGCACCCCACGCAGGATCTGGCCCTGATTCGGTTTATCGGGTATAATCGCACACTATATAAAGGGCACGCTACATTTCTACGCGATAGTACCCGCGCCCGGCCGGGGCGTTCGCTTTGTCGACTTGGCTACCCGTTTCCCGAGTTCACCAACTATCGGTATAACGCTCAAAACGACGACATTGAATGGATGAGTGAAGGACGCGATACAACGCCTAAATTTCCCATCGATGGGATCATTACCCGGCTGCTCTCTGACAATGGTACGAATGTTACCGGCATTGAACTGAGCACGCCCGGCCTGCGGGGCCAGAGTGGCGGACCATTATTCGATATGAACGGACTGGTATATGGTATGCAGGCCGAAACGCGTCACCTCCACCTGGGCTTCGATATTGAGGGCCGCGATGTGATGGTGAACGGGCGCAAGGCCCGTGTTTCTAACTACCCCTTCCTGAACGTGGGGGCTTGTATCCATGTCGACGTGATCAAACGTTTTCTAAGCGACCATCAGGTGGCGTATTCGGAAGGTTAAACTAGTTGATCTTTACTTTGAAGAGGTCTTTTGAGCGGGTGTAGATGTAGCCAACCACCGCAATAGTTACTACACCACCCGCCAATACTGATCTAACGGTACCCAATATACGCGCGGCCAGTCCAGACTCGAATGCCCCGATTTCATTAGACGAACTAACGAAGATACCATTGACCGCTGCCACCCGGCCACGCAGGTGATCGGGCGGAAAAATTTGCAGAATGGTTTGTCGAATGATGACACTTACACTGTCGAAGGCACCGGTTAGCGCCAACATAACCAACGACAGGTAGAAGTTGGTGGAGAGGGCAAAAATGATAGTAGCCACGCCAAATCCGGTAATCGAGAGCAACATATTACGCCAGGCGTTGTGGGTAGGTGGAAATTTAGCCATGAATAGCATGGTCAACACAGCCCCAATGGCAGGGGCAGATCGCAATACCCCCAACCCCTGAGCGCCCACTTTAAGAATGTCTTCGGCGAAGATGGGCAAAATGGCTACCACGCCGCCAAACAGCACTGAGAAAAGATCCAGCGATATGGCGTATAGGACAATTCGGTTGCCAAACACAAACGTAAATCCTTCTTTCAAGCTATCCCAAAAACCAACGTCTGTCATATCATGGTTGGCTACAACCGGGTGGCGCTTGATCAGAGACAGGAAGATAAAGCAAAGGCCGTACAGAAAAATGGCCGTCAGCAATGTATTTTCAAAGCCGATCGCGGCGTAGAGTAAGCCGGCTATGCCTGGTCCAACAATAGCACCGGCTTGCCAGAACGAACTACTCCAGGTCGATGAGTTGGCGTAGAGTTCGCGGGGCACCAAAAACGGTTTTAGCGACGAACTGGCGGGTGAATAAAACCCCCGGGCCGTGCCAATCAGCATCAGTACGCCATATATAACCGCTAGCCGAACGGTTTGAGAGAATTGACTCACCACTGCCGGCTGGAAAGCAGCATATAAAATCACCGAGCTTAGCATGATAACACCAAGGCTGATTTGCAGAATACGCTTTTTGTCGCGCCGATCGGCCAAATGACCACCAAACAGTGATAAGGCAATAAACGGAATTGCCTCGGCCAAACCTACCAGTCCAAGTGCGAGTGGGTCGCGGGTAATTTTATAGAGTTCGTAACCCAGAATAACCTCCTGAATGAGCAGGGTGACGGTAATGAAAAAGGAATTGAGGATGAAATTGCGGAAATCTGGAATTCGCAATGAAGCAAATGGATCGTGCGGTGCGGGAGAAGAACCGGAATCGGATACGGGCATGATACTAGGTAGAGGTCAACGTCTAAAGGGCAACGTTTAAAGTTGCCTCGCCGGTTCATCAACCAGTACAGCATCTGAGATAACAAAGCAGAATAGGTTTAACACAGAGATGCTGAGCACACAGAGCTGAAATAGAATACTAGTCAGCTTTATTGTCACGAAAAACGCTGTGTGCTCAACGTTTCTATGTTAAACCTATCCTCCACCAGCACTACCTGTCAGGGATACATCGTTTGCACGGTGGCTATATCGAGTGGCGACAGGTAATCGCGTTGAGCCGTGAAGGTTGAGCCGTCTTTCTTGACCAATGTAGGCTCACCGTTTGCGGAGAATCCCCACGAGTTATACAGCATAACCGAATTAAAGTCGAATCCGCCGACATGATCAAAACCATCGCGGTTCATCTGAACGTATGTTTTGAAGTCATTTTCGTAGCCCGGCATGATGTTCTGGGTCAATACGGTTACCGAGTTGTCGCGGTCGGCCCGGCTATGTTCGTGGTAGAGGCCAACTGTGTGTCCGATTTCGTGAATGGTGTTGCCGGTGGTACACCAGCTCGACAGGGTAATAAACTGCTGACCACCTACCCGGCCAACGTAGGCTGAACAACCGGCACCCGGCTGGAAGGTAACATAGTTATACTGCGTTGTACGCGGCACAAAACGAATGGGTGTGTTGGCTTCCCAATGCGCTATGGCATCCGTTACCCGTGCCTGATCGGGTAGGTTAGGGTTAATGGTGTAGTAGACAATCTTTCCTGCCCAACGCAAGCTTTTCAGCGTCCGTCCTGTGCCTTCTGTAGTCCGTTCCGGATCGGCTAACTCGTTGGCTGGTAAGATTATATCTCCCTGGAAAACGGCCTCACCATTTATAAGACGGTAGGTGACTGGTTCGCCCCGAAACGTGGCTTTTTTGAGGGTGCCTGCCTGAAGCGGGTAGGCTGTCTCTACCGGATACCTCGCCTGGGTAGGAGCTAAATCTGTTTGTTGCTGATCCGTTGAGCAGCTGAAGAGACATAGAACTGCCAGTGCAGTTCCCGCCATGGAGAAGTGTACGTTTTTCATGATTCAGTCGAATGAATGTTAATGTGTACGTTGTATTACTACTCAAATTTGAGGCCATAATTTCTGTATGAACTAAATTTGGTTTACATACGGCTTAAATATTTTATATGGATTTATCTACTGGGAAAAATGCGTAAACAAATATGTATATAATGTCTATAGATTAACATTCATAAAACGGCCCATTTTTGGTGCAAAAAATTGAAATTGTACTATCTGTATATGATATTGTTATACATGGTCGCTGAGCCCCTCAAAAAAGATTTACTTTTGTCCACCAAAAAAATCGATCCTTACAGGCACTCATTAACTCGCTAAACATCCATTCACTATGTCTGTCCGCTTAATTCCCCGGGTTACATCGGCCCATGAGCCACCCATGCTCATCAAAAATCTATTACACCAGTCAGACCGGTACGAGCCTAACCGGGAGATTGTCTATCGAGACCTGTTCAGGATGACCTACACCACGTTTAATCAGCGGGTGCGGCAGTTGGCCAATGTGCTGACAAAACTAGGCGTCAAAGCGGGCGATACGGTTGCTGTGATGGATTGGGATAGTCATCGGTATCTCGAGTCATTTTTTGCCGTACCGTGTCTGGGAGCGGTACTGCATACGATTAATGTACGGTTGTCGCCTTTTCAGATTCTGTACACCATGAATCACGCCGTTGATAAGGTTGTGCTGGTGCATGAAGATTTTCTTCCTCTTTTTGAGGGAATCAGATCGCAGTTGACGAGCGTAGAAACCGTGATCGTACTTAGCGATTCAGTCTACGATGTCGCCACTAAACAGATAAATGTGTCCGGCTATGCACCGCCCGCCACTACCGCCGGGGAATACGAAACGTTGCTTAGTGCGTCATCGCCGTCATACGATTTTCCTGATTTCGATGAAAACGCCATGGCCACTACGTTTTATACAACCGGAACAACGGGTCACCCCAAAGGCGTCTATTTCTCTCATCGTCAGTTGGTGATGCATACGTTGGGTTTGGGTATGTATGTGTGCGGATATCAGGCGGTTTCGTTTCAGTCGAGCACCGATGTATACATGCCCATCACGCCGATGTTCCATGTCCATGCCTGGGGCTTTCCATATCTGGCCACTATGCTATCGGCTCGGCAGGTATACCCCGGCAAGTACGAGCCGGCAATGTTGCTGAAACTGATTCTTACAGAAGGGGTCACCTTCTCTCACTGCGTGCCCACTATTCTGAACATGCTGGTGAGCAGCCCGGCCGCCGTTCAGTTCCGCGAGCAGTTAAGTCGCTGGAAAGTTATCATTGGCGGCTCGGCTCTGACCAAAGGCCTGGCCACGGCAGCCATGAACATGGGGATTCAGGTGTATCAGGGGTATGGTATGTCAGAGACGGCACCGGTTATGGCCATAACGTACCTGAACGACCACGAACGACAGCTTGCCGCCCTTGATCAGGTACCGTTGATCACACAGGCCGGTCGAATTGCCCCTTTCATAGAGCTACGACTGATGGACGATCTTGGGAATTTTAGGCCACACGATGGCGAAGCCGTTGGCGAAGTAGTAGCACGTGGCCCCTGGTTGACGCAGGGCTACTGGCAGGAGCCCGACCGAGGCGATGAACTCTGGCGCGATGGTTGGCTACACACCGGCGATGTGGCCAGCATTACGCCTGATCATTGGGTACACATTGCCGACCGCACCAAAGATGTGATAAAAACGGGAGGTGAGTGGGTATCATCGCTCGAAATTGAGGATTTACTCTCGCAGATCGAGGGTGTGGCCGAAGTAGCAGTTATTGGGTTGCCCGACGAGAAATGGGGCGAACGGCCGCACGCTATCATTGTTCCTAAACCGGACTATAAAGACAAACTTCAGCCAGAAACCATAAAAGCGGCCTTACAAATGCGTGTCGACAACGGTGAGTTAAACAAGTGGTATGTACCTGACCGTATTTTGTTCGTTACCGAAATTCCAAAAACCAGCGTTGGCAAACTCGATAAAAAGAGGATGCGGGCGGAGATGAACTAGGGTGGTTTGTGGTTTGTAATTCGTGGTTTGTAGTTGCGTTGCTGATTAACCACTTCGTAGGAATAGCAGCGCAACTACAAACCACGAACTACAGATCACAAACTAAACATGACTCGAATCGGCCTTATTTCTGACACGCACAGTTACCTTGATCCGGCGGTATTTAGCCATTTTGCCGATTGCGATGAGGTATGGCATGCGGGCGATGTGGGAGCGCCTGAGGTAGCTCGGCAACTGGCCGATTTTAGGCCATTACGTATCGTTAGTGGCAATATTGATTCAGAGCGCGATTACCCGGCCAACCTCCGGTTTGAGCTGGAAGGATTCACCGTCTGGATTACCCACATCGGTGGTTCACCCCCGCGTTACAACCCTACCGTTCGGCCTGAGCTTCAACTTAATACGCCTGATATATTCATCTGTGGCCACTCGCACATTCTGAAAGTGGTTCGTGACCCCAAACTGGCCAACATGTTGTATATAAATCCGGGAGCGGCGGGGAAAACCGGTTTTCATCTACAACGTACCTGCGTCCGGTTTACGCTCGACGATAAACGGATCAGCGATATGCAGGTAATCGAGTTGGGGAAACGGTAGGGGCTTGATAACCAATGACTTTTGATGCGGTTGCCCCCTTCTACGATTCGCTGGCTCGGCTCTTCTTCGGCCGGTCGCTAATACGGGCGCAACAGTGGGGTATCGGTCAAGTACGTTCGGGGAGCCGCGTGCTGATGTTGGGAGGTGGAACAGGCGTTACCTTACCTGATTTGCTGAGTAGGCAACCCTCGAGTGTGCTGTTTGTCGAAGCATCAGGGTCAATGCTGACTAAGGCCCGACAACGTACCCAACCCGACGATCCTGTTTCTTTTCAGAAGGGTACTGAGGCTGACCTACCGGAGACTATACAGTTCGATGCCATCCTGTTGCCTTTTGTGCTGGATCTGTATCCGTTTCACACGTTGCAGGGACAAATGTTACCCACGTTACTTGACCATCTTGCTCCCGGTGGCCAACTGATCGTTACGGATTTTGCCCGTCCCCAAACTTACTGGCAACAAGCTTATATGTGGCTCATGCTCCGCTTTTTCGGGCTGCTAGCCAACATTCCCGCCCGCCAGTGGACAGACTGGCCTATGGCTTTACGGCAAGCCGGGCTGATGGAAGCAACAGGATGTTCATTCCGCGCCAATCAGGTACGTTCCGGTTGCTGGGTACGTTAGGCGGGGGAATTCGCCATTTTGGCTTGCCTGTGGCGAGAAACGTTGATTTCGCTTTGTTTCCGCGTTTCAAGCTTCGCGATTGTAACCCTTCGACTCCGCTCAGGTTGACATCGATCATCACCATGTTCAGTCAAACAGCTTGTGTTAGCTTGTCACCCTAAGCGGAGTCGAAGGGCCTACAGCGCGAAGCAAGGCGACATTCTCCTTAATCCCGTCGAAAAAGCTCAGTCCAATAACTCGGCCAGGGCTTCGTGTACTTCATCCAGCGAACCGATGTCGTACCATTCGTCGCCTCCCACGTCGAGGTAGTGACCATCGCGTTTGGGTGGTTTGGCCGTGCCTTCGCCGGGAATGAAGTCGTGCGCAAAAACAACGCTCATCAGCGTCCGAAGCTGTTCCCAGGGAAGCGTACGATGCTCTTCCTGACCATCCTGAACGGTAATGAGCTTCACCGTGCGAGTAGTGAATTCCGCCTGTAAGTGCACCTCTGAATCGCCGCTGCGCTGAAAGCTCAGGTAACTCATCTCAAACGGTTTTTCCTTTCCACTGGCTTCATAAATCGCCTGAATCAATTCCTGAATGGCGTATAAAAAAGGCTCAGCCTGTTTGGGGGTTCCCAGAACGGGATCATCGTAACCCGTATCAATGGTCACTTCGAGGAAATCGTCTTTCTCGCCCAAGGCTGTTTCATCAAACGGGTTAAGTTTGGTATTGGCCACGATCTGATGCACGACCGGTAGCCAGTCTTTACCCAACTGACCCGACCACGAAAAATCGTCGGTTAGGGTAAAGCCTTCACCCACAATGTCTTCTTCGTCAAGCTCTTCGCGGTCGGTATAGGTAATGGCGAAGTCGACGTGTAGGCCGTTCATGCCGGCGGGGCGGGCTGTCAGTTCGTAGAAATGGGTATAAGGGGCGGGGATCATCCCGGCCGATTGGTAGCGAATGTGGAGTGAAACGAACGACATCAGTCGGTATGGGTTAGCGGCGGGGTGGATAAGCCGCTCCCGCCAGCGTGTGATACAAAGATACAGCAACCACCGCCGCCAACGTACCTATACCGGCACCCGCCAGCACATCGAGCGGATAATGAGCGCCTACGTAGATACGACTGTACGACACCAGTAATGCCCACAGAAATAGCCAGCCGAATTGGCGGTAGCGTTCCCCGAAAAGCAGCCATAAACTCATGGCCAGGGTGAAGGTATTGGCCGCGTGCGACGAAGCGAAACCATATAACCCGCCACATGGTAATACTGGATTTATAAGGGCTTGCAGGGCTGGTTCATGACAGGGCCGCAACCGTAACGTAAGTGGTTTAAGCACCGCCGAACAAACCTGATCGCTGATGAGTACGGCCAGCACCAAGGTGAGTACAAGCCCTGTAGCCCGCCAGCCGAATCGCCAGCCCAGCCAAACAACCAGAAGTAGGTAGAACGGAATCCAGGTGTTGCGCTCGGTGAAAAGCACCATCAGCCCATCGAGCCAAGGGGTGTGCAGGTGATTCAGGAAAAGAAATAAAGCCGTATCGAGTTGATTGAGGGCGTCGCGCATGGTGGCGCAAAGATAGGGGATGGGTGAGCGCGTAGTAAGGTGAGCAATCAGATGGCTTCCAGTAGCAGGTTGGCTTCGCCGCCTAACTCAATCTGATCGCCCGCGGCAATGGCGTAGCCAACGCCGGGTAAGTCGGCGCGTTCAATGGTGTCATCGGCACGAAGAATTTTGGTTTTGTTGCCGTTGGCGGGTAGTCCTCCTGCATCGGCAGTGAGGCGGTAGCGCCGGTTGGCTGCATCGTAGCGGATGGTAGCGTGCTGCCGACTGACGCTCTGATTGGGCTCTCCCCGCACGGCGTCGTAACCCGGTTCACCAGGGTCGATAAATGCGATGTCGTTTGTTCTGACCCTGCCCGATGCTGTTTCTACCGTTCGGCCGCGCCCAATCCGAAATTCGGTTTGCTGGGTTGGGTCGAGTACATACAGGGTCTGGCTTGTTTGACCGGTGAGGGTACGAATACGAATTTTTAACGGCTTTCCCGCTGACTGATGGGTAACTTCCAGCCCTAGATTACCCTGTTGATAGGTGCAAGTGTTGGGGAAGTCATCGCGGATAAACTGCCAGTTAAACGTCCAGTCGGGTGCCAGACTAATGTACTGATCGGCCAGATGTCGGCTCAATTCGGCCTGAAAATGACCGGGTTGGGTAGCATACAGGGCCACTGCCATCCGTTCTTCTTCGGCGGTGTCTGCGCAACGTACCCAAAGTGTAAGGCCTATGGGCAGTCCGTTGGTTTCGCTGGCGTAAACCGCCAGTTTTTCTACGATAAACCGGTACATGTTTTCGCGCTGCCGGGGCGTAGTAGGCATACCTGACAGACTGGAAGCCGGTGTGTTGGCAACAGGCACAGGAGCGACCGGTACTTTGCCTGCTGCTTCAGCGGCCGACGACTGGTCGTTGGCTGGGTACGTTCCCAGTCCAAAAAGCTGTTTTAGATTATCGATGAAAGCCATATTTGTCAGTTAACAGTTATCAGTTAACAGTTATCAATTAACAGTGACAGTTATAAACTCTAAAGAGGTGAATTTAGCGACTTGTTGTTCCTTGGCAGCGCTGGTAACTTGTAATTGATAACTGTTTACTGTTAAAAGCTACCCAGATATCCTCGTTCTTTCAGGATGGGGGCAATGAGTGTGTTCGCTAATTTAACAGCGTCGGCGGAGGATTTACCCAACTCGATGCGCACGCAGGTGACCGTGTGAGAGCGGCCGTTGGGGGTGGGTGCAAAGAAGACGTACCAGCCGTCGTTCTGTTTCTCGCCCATGACAATCCGTTCTGGTGTACCGGTTTTACCCGCCACTTTGCTAATACTGATTTTGGCCCGCCCGCCGGGGTTCGACTGTTCGATCATGAAATCGCGAAGCAAGTCGGCAGCGGGCTGTTGGGTCAGGGTAACACCTTTAGCAATCGGTACGGTTTTGCCAGCCCGCCGCAATACATAACGCGACGGTTGCATTACGCCCCGATTGGCTACGGCTCCCGCCATACGGGCCAGGCCGGCCGGGGTGGTAGTGAGCTGCCCCTGTCCCCAGGCGAGGCCTGAAAATTCGCCCCGGTAGCGGCGCGGATACACCAGACTTTTGTAGAGGTTGCGCCGGATCACAAACGAAGAGTCGCGCCAGTGTTTCAGGATGCGGGCTTCGTCGGTGGCGGTGCGGGTGTCGGCAAAGGAGTAGCCACCTACGTAGTCGACGTTCATACCCGTGGCCAGGTAAAGCTTTGCCATTTCGTTGTCGAGGGTATATTCATTGGCGAGGCGGATGAAATACACGTTGCTCGATCGCACAATGGCTTGTCGCATATCCACGTTGCCGCCGCAGGGTTCACTTTCGGTTTTGCCCCGCCTGATGATTTCGCCACAGCTGATAGCAAACTTGACATCGGCCCCCGCCATACCCAGTTTGTTTAGTCCGGCGGTGGCAGTCATGATCTTGGCTGTTGAACCGGGTGCGGTTGGGTACGTTAAGGCCGGGTCTCGTTCGGTAGTCAGGTAGGGGAGTTGCATGCGCTCCCGGTCAGGCATGGCCAATTCGTCGGGCCGTTGCAGATTGGGCAACGGGTACATGGCCGAGGCCAGTAAATCACCCGACCGAGAATCTAACACGGCTACCGATAACCGTTTGTCGTTGTACTCCGACCTCGCCAGCGCGTTCTGAAGGGCTACCTGCAACGCTGCATCCACGCTCAGGTGCAAGTCCCGGTTCCGGTTCTTGTGTTCGTCTACCACCCGCCCATCAATACCTGAACGAACCGCCGGGGCCAGTTCTCGGTAATCGTAGAGCGGCAGTGTCAGCGCCCGCTCTACAGCCGGCGTGAAGCGATCGGCCCGGTAGCGGCTTGTCAGCAGGGTATTTTGGCGGGGGTGATTATCGAAACCACGCAAGTCGCTAAGGTGAGCAGCTTCGGCAAAATAGCCGTTTTGTTGCCCCCAGAATAGCCGGGTATTGGCATCACCCACCATATAAAACAGGTGTTCGCCAAACGGATAAAATCGCTTCAATCGTCTGGTTGTAAGTTTAGTGATGCTGTTTCTGTCTAGTCCGGCCTGTTGTAGCTGGGGTAAATTGCGCCTCACCGAATCGGGTGAACTGGTGGCCAGGACGCGCCCGCTTCGGTCATAGAGTGTACCGGCGGCTAATGCGTCGGTGATGCGGTTGATGCGTGGGTTGTAGCTATACACGGGCAAGCCGTCGCGGCTGAGTACGCGCGTAGGGCGCACAATGTAATCGGCCCAGTTTAGCAGCGATACCTCACCGGCGCGCGCTACCAGAACGAGTGAGCCAATCAGGAATCCGGCAATGCCTGTGGCCAGAACGGGATCATAATGTGTATCCAGATAGGTATGCTGTACGGCCTGTCCGGGGCGGTTGGCTACCGAAAATACCACGCCCATAGCCGTGAGATTTATAATGAGCGATACGTTTCCGTAGCTCAGGAAAGGAACCGATATACCCGTGAGCGGCACCAGCCCAAGCGACCCACCGGCAATGAGCAGAAACTGAACGCCCGTAGCCAGCGCAATACCCGCGCAGAGGTAAAAACTAAATGGTTGTCCGGCCCGTCGGGCGTGCAGCAAAATTCGGTGGAGCAACATGAACAGGAGTAGACAAACCGCAACCAGCCCCAGCCAACCCAGTTCTTCAGCCAAACTGGGCAGAATCATGTCGGTATGGGCGGCGGGCATAGCGGTGGCATACCCTTTTCCCAAGCCATGCCCGGTCCAGCCGCCGGTGGCCAGCGTCCAGAAACTGTGGGCGAGGTGGTCTCCGCCATATACGTCGTTATTCCATGGACTGAGCCACATGGCTTTGCGATCGGCTAGCCGGTCGCCTACCACGGGTATTTGATCGCCAAATGCGAACGCCGCGAGAACAAGTACCAGCAGAACAGGTCCTTCGGCCAGTAGCGCCAGCCAGCCAGTGCTGGTGGTTGTGCGAGCCTGACCGTGCCAGATAAGTAGCGCTACTGCGCCCAACAAACCTACCAATGTGGCCGGCAGGCCGGGAAGTAGCCAGAGAGCCGCGCTATACAGCAGTCCGGAAATGAGGGTGATGCCTAGTGTTTGGCGGGCAATGGTATAAAAGAGTAAAAAGGTGAAGCCGATCACAAGTGCCGGACCCATGTCGCCCAGTAGCAGGTAAAGGCCCATAAGTATGCCCGTACCAACGAAAACGCCTACGCTTATACGCAGTCGCCAGCGCAGGTCGGGCAAGGTGCGGAGTTGCTCTTCATTAGCCGCAAAAAAGCCCGCTAAAAACAGTAGCATCAGGTATTTGGTCAGTTCACTTGGTTGAAAAAGGAGGCCACCTACCTGTAGATTCACCCGAACGCCGCTACCTTCGGGCCCCGTTCCAAAGGCGAGCGTAAGCCCGGCAAGTCCAAAAGCAAGTAATAGCCAGGTCCAGCCGGTAAGGCGGAAGGTGGACTTGCGGCGTAGATTTGGCAGTGGATCGAACCACCAGCGGGTGTAGAATTTGCCAATGTTGAGTTGCGATACGATCATCAGTCCCAACAGGCCAAGGCCAACCCCGATTACCGCCTGTCCGCCATAGAACGTGTCCTGCAACGGATCCTGGATGGCTAGCAGCGTTAGTACTGAAATGCCCGTCAACAGCATCAGAATAGGCAGTAACATGGGGTCGGGCTGGAAACGTCGGACGCTCCAGATCAGATGAACGAGCCAGAATGCCAGCAGAAACAGCCCTGCCTGCAAGGCGAATGAAAGCCTGAATGTCAGGGGGGTACGTACGGTAAATGCGCGGTCGGTTTTTAATTGACCATAGGCCAGCGGCCCAATCATACGAAGGGTGTGCGGGCGAGCTGTGAATGTGTAGTCAATGGATTGGCCAAGTTTGGCGGTGCCCCGTCGACTGCCAAACTCAAAACCGGGTTTCAGGGGTAACACGCTGTAGGCTCCTTCGGGCTGGAGACCGGCAAACGCAAACCGGCCGTTGGCGTCGGTACGGGTATAGCTAAGGTCGCCGGGGGCTTCCTGGGCCGGGTCGCGGTTGGGACGGTGCTTTTTGAGTTGCACCAGCACACTCGCCATAGGTTTGGCCGTCGGCGAATTGTCCATCACCTGCCCCGCCATCTGCAGGCCACCTGTTCCGGCCACCGATGGGTACGTATTGGGCCTGGTTAGCTCCTGGTTATACAATACAGAATCGAAGCCAATCTGTTGTCTCGATACCCGGAGTCGGCTTTGGAAATCATTTCCACCAATATGACTTTTCCAATTTACCGGGGTATGAATAGCAAAGGCTCTTTTGTTGATGGCTCCCAGGTTGTCGGGCGTGCCGTTTTGCGTGAGCTTGGCCCGCAACGAATCCGCAACAAGGTCAATGTCCCGCGGGTCGGAGAGGTAGTTTCCCTGACGAAGCAGGCGTTTTATTGATTCTGCGCGCAAGCCCGGCTCCAGATTCAGCTTGAGGCCCGACGTATAGTCCTGTCCGGCAGCTTCGAGCATGGGGTGCCGGTTGACATAGAGCCTGACAAAAAGCAGCAACAACAGCACCGTCGCTACCGATAAGTATCCGCGTTCTGTATTAAGAAATTTCATGGAGGGTTGGGTACGTTGAGGCAAAAAAACTTCCGTCAAAATAAAGACGATACGAAGATAAGCCTAGTCGGTGCTGTCTGGTGGCATGGTGGCCCCTGAATCGGCAGGCATACTGGTTGCGGTATCGGCTGGGGACTGCGAAACGGGCGCTTCGTCGGTGGTTTCCTCCTCCGCGGATTCGTCGATTGTAGTTGAATCCACTACAGATTCTACCTCCTGCATGGGGGTTGGCCGCATGAGCATGGTCGAATCAATCTGGTCGTTGGTCGTTTCGGGTATTTCCCGATCCGAATAGATATACAGGCCAGCGGCAAGGCCAATGGCCAGGATAATACCGCCAATGCCCCACCATGCACCGCTGCTCAGCGTCTGGTTGTCCGGTTCAGGTACGTCGGTCTGTTGATACTGAACCTCGTTAGATGTTCCTGGCGAGGAAATTATTGGACCGGCTACTGTTTGGTGACGAGAAACGGGCAAGGACTGTCCGGTCCGGTTGGCCCTTAGGTGTTCAACCCGGCTTTGTTCCAGTAGAAGTTCCAACTGATCGGGGTCGCGCAGGCGTTCGCTTGGGTTTCGGGTCAGTAAGCTCAGCAGTAGCGTACCCAAACTGGGGGGAAGGGGCTGTCCTGACGGGAGTACCGGGGCGGGTACCGGGGCTGTGAGTACCTGATTCATGAAGCCGCCCAGACCATTTTCGTGGTGTAGTACAAACGGCACCTGACCCGTAATGCATTCGTACAGTACCGCGCCGAGGGCGTAATAATCGGCCGCCTGATCTACTTGCCGCGGGTTGTCAAACTGCTCGGGGGCCGCATACTCATAGGTCATTAGCGACTGTCCGGTGCGGGTCCGGGTACTTTCATCAGCGCGCAGTTTGGCAATGCCGAAGTCAGTTAGCAAAAAGTGAAGTTCACCGCTGACCAGCCTCCGATATAACACGTTCTCCGGTTTTATATCACGGTGAATGACGTGTAGCGGGTGCATAGCTCTGAAAGCTTCCGTCAGTTGCAGGCCCAGCCGAATGGTGGTGGGTACGTCCAGATGTCCCGTTTGCCGAAGTAAGCTGCGCAGATCGCCGCCTTCCACAAAATCCATGACCACATAGGGCATAGCTGCACCCAGCTGTACCTCCCTCACCCGCACAACATTCGGGTGATTGATCTGGGTCATGATTTGTGATTCACGTTCAAACCGTGCCAGCGTTTCGGCGTCGGTAGCAAACGCATATTGCTTAATGGCTACAATGTCGCCTGTGAGCAGATGCCGGGCTTTCAGAACGCGCGTATTACCGCGGCCTAATTCGGCCAGTACTTCATAATCGGGAAGATGCGTGTTGAAACTAACGGTTGGCATTGAGGGGGGTTAGTACGTTACTGGCGTAGAATTGGTAAGGCTGGTTGGGTCTGCCGCATCGGCCCGCAGCACTTCTGCGTTAAACTGCGTCCCGCGCTGGCTATCGGGCGCGGTGCGGACGATACTCGCATTGGGGCCAATGTTGTTAAAATACATTGTTTTTGACCTAAGTATCTGTCCGTTTTCTTTAATGTAGTTCACCTGAACAGCTACTTGTTTAAAGGTAATGGCAGAGTTATTGCGTAGCCGCACGTTCAAGCCCCTGACGCCACCCAACAACCCGCTTTTACCACCAAACGTTTCGGCTTCCAGGAGTTTCATCGCCTCAACTACCTGCTTTTCATACCGCTGTCGTTCAGCTTCTGTTTGTGGTTTTTCGGGCGTAGCCGGTAGTGGAATTGACGAAACAACCGAATCTGAATCTGATGTCATTGGCGACAGGATGGTTTCCTCGGGTGGGCCGGTCAACAGCGAATCGACGGGTTGCTGTTGGTCCGAGAGAGTGATCGTATCGGGCTCCAGTACGGTTGATTCCGTTGCCCGGTTGGCGTACCAGTACGCGCCCATAGCGGCCAGTACCAACGCAAAAACGACCAACGCGATCGGGAGCCATTGTCGACGGGCTGGTGGCTGATTGGCAGACGATGACTGGTGGGGTTCACTGCTCGCATTGGTCAACTGAGGGCTAACCGGTGATAGAGCGGGACGGTACGTTTCCGTGCGTGATACCGAAACCGGAACAGGCCCCGGCTGCCCTGACTCAAAATGAAGCTGCTCTACTTCTGCCTGTTTAAGGGCCAGCCTTATTTCGTCCGGATTATGAATCCGCTCTGTTGGATTTTTAACCAGTAACTGCCGGATTAAAGTAGCTAAGCTACCGGGTATCGGTTGGGTAGAAGACAGAACGGGGGTTGGCGGGGCGGTGGTTAATACCGCGTTCATGAACGTGACAATGCCTGTTTCGCCGCGCATGGCGAATGGGACTTTGCCAGTCAGGCATTCGTATAAAACAACGCCAAGTGCATAATAATCAGCCGATTCGTTGAGGTTTCGTGGGTTATCAAACTGTTCAGGAGCTGCATATTCGTAGGTCATCAGCGACTGCCCCGTCATGGTTACGGGTTGCTCGTGAAGTCGGGCTACGCCAAAATCGGTGAGCAGGAAATGGAGTTCACCACTTGCCAGCCGGTGATAGAGGATATTTTCGGGTTTTACATCGCGATGAATAATGCCTTCAGCATGAATGAGGCGAAACGCGTTGATGATCTGAAGCCCAAGCCGGATGGTTAATTCGATGGAAAGGCAACCCTGTTCCGTCAGCAACTGCCGAACGCTGCCACCCTCGATGTAATCGAGCACAATATAAGGCAGATCCGCTTCCAGACGTACTTCGCGTACCCGCACAATGTTGGGGTGCGCCATGCGGGTCATGATCTCCGATTCGCGTTCAAACCGGCGAAGGGTATCGGCGTCGGTGTTGATGGCAAAATGTTTGATGGCCACAAGGTCGCCACTGGCAAGATGCCGAGCTTTCAGCACACGAGCGTTGCTTCGCCCGATTTCGCCCAGTACGTCGTAGCCCGGAAAATTTGTATTGAAACTAACAGTTGACATGGTCTACCGCGTTTTGCGGGTGGTATCGGGTTGATGAGGTGCATTAGTGGCGCCAGCAGTATCTGACCGAATAAGTTGAGTACTTGTTGCCACTGTATCGGCAGTAACCGTATCGGCTGCTCTAATGGGTTCGCTAGAGCCGGTTGAGGGTAAGTTCTGCCAATATAGTGCCAGTAAAACAAGTACTCCTAAAACGAGACCTACCCATTTCCAGGTACGTTGTGGGCTCTTTTCTGTTGTGGTCAGAGTATTTTTCGGGGGTGGCTCCGTGGTGCGAATCTGTTTTTTAGGCGCTTCTGCCAAGGTTATTGGTAGTGTTGCCGGGTGCTGCGCCATGACGATGGTGATATTGTCCTGACCACCCCGTTCATTAGCCAGACGAATCAATTCGATGATCTGCTGATCAATGGGCAGCGACTGACTGAGTACGTCGGAGATTTCTGACCGGGTAAGCATGTCGGTAAGGCCATCGCTGCAAAGCAGCAGGGCGTCGCCGGGCATAAAACTGGTTTCGCCCGATTCCAGAAAATCAGGATCATCGACCCGGTGCGTTACAGAGCCAATGTCGCGTAGAATTTCGTTGCGGCGGGGGTGGTGCATGGCTTCACGTTCGGTGAGTTGATGAGCGTCTTCCCGAACGCCCACCAACGAATGATCGTGTGTCAGCTTCTCCAGTTCCAGTTGCCGGAAACGGTACAGTCGGGTGTCGCCCACATGCACATACAGGAGTTTGTTCAGGGCCGTATCGGCTACCGCTGCCGTCAATACACAACACATCCGACCCAGTGCCGGCTCCTGCTGCCGCTGCCTGACAATCTGATTGTTGGCATGAACAACCGCTTCGCGCAACATGGTCAGGGTATCGCCGGTAGGAGTGGCCATGTATTGTATAATGGATTCTTTAGCCAGCGCGGCGGCTTCGGCCCCACCAGCATAGCCACCCACTCCGTCTATGACAACCAGCAACGCATCATTGGCCGACCATAGGGGCTGGCTTATGAACGTGTCCTGATTATCGCGACGTGCGCGACCCACGTCAGTTTGACCGGCAATGCGCATAGATTTAGTCATTGGTTACGTTACTGTCAGCACAAACAGGAAAGCGTATGTGTGTTGACTAATTCTTTATCGGGGAAGATTACGAAAGTGGCGGACCAGCAGTATCACTACAAAGACACTAAGTAGTAAGGCTGTTAAAAAATCAAGCATAGCCTATAGGTTACTTTGGAAAGTCAGTGTTACCACTCCGTTAAGCAGAATCTGTGCCGAGTTTGGCAAGTCGACCCATACCGGACTACCGGGTTCACTGCGGGCTACCACTTGTTCGTTCAGGCGTGTTTCGTGCCTACTGAATGAAGCCAACTGAAATTGACCACTATTCGCGTCATGCCGGATACGCGCATGCGGATTCGATACATAAGGCGAGGTTAGTCGTATGTAATTGGTAAACAGTTCATTGTCTGGTTCCCGGCGGGCAATCACCACTTCCCGGTCTTTCATCCAATACGTTTCTTCGGTGTTCTGATCGGCCATGTAACAGTCAATGCGGGCCAGCGCATCGGGGCGCACCGGGCTGGGTGCTATAGTTACAGGTTGAGAAACGGGCTGGGTATCGGCTGCTTTTTCAACAGGTGGATTCAGCAGTGCCGGATCAATACGAACCGCAAATGCTCCCGACTCGCGAAAGTCTATGTGGCTGAAAGCCGGTAAGTTAAGGTCTAGTTTTTCGTAGACGTTCGTGTTTTTCACCTTTCGGGTGGCCTTCAAATTCACTGCCCCAGCTTTGGGGCCGGCAAGGCTGTCATTTTCGAGGGTTGGTCCCGTTAGTGAGCCAATCACTTCTACATCGGTGGGCGTGATCGCCTTCCCATCAAACTCCGTGCCCGGACCGAATTTGAAATGCCAGTGCGAGGCCACTGTGACAATCCGGTTTGGTTCTCGGTTGCGTTGTTTGAGCCGTTCGTTAAAGGCTTGTACCGCTTCGTTGACAATGACGGGCAGTGCTGCCAGGCGTTCAGCATAGCTGGCAGGGTGCAGAATGATGACGTAATGGGCATCAAAAAGCAAACTGGTGCCGATGCTTTCCCGCTCAAGCGAGGTATCGAAACAGCGGATCAGCTCGGCCAAAAGTTGTTCATTGGTAACCGTGCGGGGTGTAGTTGCCCGGCGTTTGGGAACCAGCAGGCTTCCCAGCTGATCCCAAAACCGATTGGGTGTTTTTTCCATTTCACTACTAACGGAGAGATGAGCGAATTACACATATACGAACCTCATTTGAGCCGTAATCAGGCAATAAGATCGTTGGTAAACAACGCATCAATAGGCTGTTCTTTGTTTTCCAGGCCCTGCGCATACAGCCAGTCAACAAAGCGTTTTATGCGACCGACATCCATTTTGCCCCAACTGGCTTGGTCGCCATAATGAGCCGAGGTATACTGCTGGCTTTTCTCCAGGTCAATGTGATTCACATCTCGGGCCGGCACATAGTTGGTCAGGATAGCCACGGCCGACTGGGTATTTTCCTGCGCAAACAGAAAGCCTTTTTTAGTAGCGCTCAGGAAGGCGCTATATAAGTCATGATGCTGGTCTATGCCGTGCTGGCTGGCGATTAGTGCGGGGGAATAGCCGTAGGGAATCTGGTAATCGGCGAGGCGGAACCGGATCAAGTCAATACCTGCCCCGTCCGCTTCTACGCCTTCCCAGTTCTCGAAAATCCAGGTCGAATCGGCCGCATTGGTCAGGAGAGTGTTCCAGATACCAAGCTTGTCGGGATACTGAACGTTGATGGCTCCAGTACCGCCATCGTTGATGATCATTTGCTTGACAATCTCATCTTCATAGCGGGCCTTGTAGGAAGCATAGGTACGCCCATCCAGTTGACTGGGCCGGGTAATGCCGCTGGAACGGAGGGCAACAATGGCACTGATATCTTCCTGAAGCAACGCCGCAATGGCCCTGACGGGAAATGGCTGTGGCTTTGTATGTAAACTAATAATGCTCTCGAAAGGAGCTAGGGCAAAGTCTACCTGACCCAGTTCGAGTTTCTTGGCGGGCGTTGTCTGGTAGTTGTCTTCGTTGGGCGAAACCAGGGTGAGCTCGATGCCATTGTCGGCGTAGTAGCCCAATTCGCGGGCTACAAAGAAGCCGGTATGATTGGTATTGGGTGTCCAGTCGAGGGCAAGGCGTAGTTTTTCCATTGAGTTGAGTGTTAATTGAGTATAACTAAAAAGGTAAGGGTTACTGTTCGTCGTCGGTAATGGGACCATACTTGGCCTCCCGAATGGCCTTCCAATCACGGGCGGTACCACCGTTGCTGAAATGGTCATCCTCATCCTGAATTTCCTGATCCCAGCCGTAGGTGGTTGTATACTGGCCCGCAGCGGTCAGATCGAGTTGAAACGTATTGGCGCGGGGTTGCCCTTCTGCCTTTCGAGACGCATAAAGACTCTGCACCGCATCGGTTACGTCGTCGGCGAAATCAGTAGTCAGGGGTTGTGGTTCGCCTTGCTGATCCAGGTACGTGCCAGCAAACTCAACATCTTCACCATTGGTAAGGAATTGTACAGTAAGTCGGGCAATGGTCCAGCCTGTTGGAAGGTGTTCTTCCATGGCGTCGATCAGCAGGTCGTAAACGGTCGTGGGTTTCATACTGGGGGTTGTGGCGGAGGCTTGTGTGTGAATGGTCAAATGTACGGTTTTGAAAGGCCTGATCGGCAATTCGACCGCAAGCGGAGTCGGTAAGAAGCACAGGTTGTCGGTTTTCAACGCCGGAAAAGCAACTCTTGTTTTGTTACTCAATTGTTTATTTGTTAAACCGTTTGCTAAGACTTCGTCGTAGAGCAGGCCATTCTGTCAAAAATTGCTTGACAAGTTCCCCGGTTGAGTTTACTTTTTTGCGCTGAATCGTCTGTTTAGGCTGGCAATCGGGCAACACCGTTTTCGCGTAGTTCCCTATTGATGGCTGGAACACACCTCTGATGAATATACAATTGCTGCCCCGCTGGCTGGCTGTATTGATTGGCCCGGAACTACTGTGGCTACTTGTTTACGGAGTCATAACCTGGTTGATTGACGTAAACGGAATGCCGCACGTGCTCATCGATTTGCTGATTAAATGCTTGCCAATTGGGATGCCTAGTGTGGCAGGGATGGCGTTTTTTGCCTGGTATATTCCCGATGTTGAAAAGCGTTGGCTATTGCTTCGGGTTTGGATAGCGAGTCTTGTGGGCGCACACGGTTCGATGCAAAAAGCGCTGTTGGCGTTTACTGGAAAAGGGGCGGGTTTGGTTTATCTGGCCGGTATGATCCTGGTTGTTCTGGTTTTGTTGGTTGGTAGTCTGTTCATACTGATTCGCTTCCGACGAAAGTCTAAGTAAATCAACGGGTTAGAATCGTTGCGTCTTCTATCTGAAAATGCGACGCTTTTTGGATACGTACCTAAAGAACGCTTCCTTGCAGGCTCATTGCACTGCCTCTGTGCATAACCTAAAACTATGAAGAAGAAAAACCTGGTCAGCCTGATGGTGTCGGCCGTATTTGCTGTACTCTCTATTTCGGGATTGCTCATTTATTTTGGGCGGAGTAACCACACCATTGATCACACCCATGCCTGGTTTGGTATGTTATTTTTCTCGGCCGCGGTGTTCCATATCATTAATAACTGGTCATCGATTAAAGGCTATTCAACCGACCGGAGATCGGGTGGAGTGAAGCGGGAGTTGATTGTTGCAGTGGTGGTGGTGCTGGTATTTGTGGGTGGTATTGCGGCTGACTTGCCCGTTTTCAAAGACCTGGCCAATGCGGGTAAGAAAGCGTTTGGTGCCGGTAAACCACCCAAAAAAGAGTTATCGAAAACAGCTATTGATTCCATTGCCCGGCAGATGGTGGTCAGTGCCACACAAGCAGATGTACAGACGGTTCGGTTTGATTCAACCGCAGCGCTGGCCGAAAATGTGATTATGGCGCAGGGAACAGCAGCCCGTGCCACCCCCGATACAGGTACGTTCCAGTTTACGGAAGTGCTGACGCTGGAGGGAAACCAATGGAAGGTAGCGGCCCATCAGACCGGGCCAGTGAAGTAAGCAATTCCAGACTTACAATAAAAAAAGCCAGCCCTGTTAACAGGGCTGGCTTTTTTTATTGTAAGTCTGGAATTGAAACTAGTTGTTACCGCGCGAACTGCCCCGGCCGGAGTTGTAATTTCCCTGTGGCTGAGCGCGCTGCTCTGGCGCACTTGACCGTTGTGGCTGAGGCTGTGGTTGCACTTGTGGCTGTGTGCTGCCTCCACGACCACTTTCACGCTGCGGTGCCGACTCCTGACGTGATCCCCGGCTTGGTTGTACCTGAACAGGTGCTTCCTGGCGGCTGGGGGCCGGGTAGGTCTGCGTAGGCGGCTGGTAAGTCTGAGTAGGTTGCGGCTCGACCCGCCGATTGGGCTGGGCTTCGTAGTTAGGGCGGCCATAGCTACCGCCACCACGCGACGACTCTCTGGGAGCAGACGGCCGCACATCAGGTGTTGGGTTTGGTGTTGATAGAGGCGATGGATTTGGCGTTGACCGTGGAGTTTCGCCGTAATTTCCGTAGCTGCCTCCACGTCCTCTGCTGCTATTCGTACCCGTATTTGGCACGTTGGTGTTGGGTACGTTGGTGCTCGGTGCGTTATTCGTTCGCGCTCCGCTGCGGTAAGGCTCGTTCCGATTGTTGGTATTCCGGCTGTTATCAAACGGTGCATCGTAAACGCGGCTCTCAGTGCCACGGCCATTGTTGCGACTCACTGTGGGCCGATAGATACCGACTGAGCCACTGCCAACCACATCCCGACCGGGCCGTCCCTGGTTCTCGATCCGATAGACCGGTACCGATTGGCGGGTTACTCGCTCAATCTCATCCCGACGGGGACCATAGGCGTAGGTACGGTTGTTGGTCCGGTACACGTTGTTAATGATCGTCGTGTTCTGGTAAATATTCACCACTCGCGGCCGGGGCACGCAATAGCTGATCAGGCGCGGGCTGGTGATATACATCTGAGGGACAAACACCCAGTAATTGGCCGGAATATTGACGTTGACGTTAATGTTGATGCCGGGGCCCAATGGAGCCCAGCCGTAATAGCCGCCGCCCGACCGCCACGAAACCCAGGCCGGACCCCAGTCGTTGCCCGGTACCCAGGCCCATCCCCGCACACGGTCCTGATACCAGCGTCCGTAATGGAAAGGAGCCCAGCCCCAGGCATAGTCTGATACCCAGGTATTGCCATACTCGGTGACTACCCAATGCCCATTGCTGGCGTAGGGTTGAAAATCGGGACCGGCGTTTGGAATCCAGACGCGGCCATATTCGGGCGTATTTACCCATTGGCCATGGGGGGCCAGGTTCGTATAAAAATCGGGTTGCCCGTAGCCTTGCTGATTGTAGGGCTGGTCATAGCCCTGCTGACCATATCCCTGATCGTAGGGTTGCTGGTTGGGAGGCTGTTGCTGACCATAGTCGGGCGGGTAATTGTTGCCCTGCTGACCATAGCCGCCCTGTGCGCATGATGAGAGTACGACTGCCAGGCTCATAGCCAGGCCAAAAGCCACTATCCGAAAATTTCCTGATGCATTCATCGCCTTACTTGTTTGGGCTTGTATGACTGTTGGATGCATTTGGTCGTCAAACGTTTAGTCAACTACCTAAAAAAAGTAGTGCTTCGCGTGCATTGACTGTTATAAATGATACGTTGGTTATAATTGCTTAGCCGTTAGCTGATTGTGCCCTGAAGGGTAGGGCGGGCATCTTTCGTTTTGTTCAGGTGAGCAATGCTGCTCTCGAAGTCAACCGTCATACCCGTTGGGCTAAAACGGCAGGTGACACTATCGTAGTGAGCCGTTTCAATAAATCGCCATGTCATCAGAAACGTGTTCTCATCCTGCCAGGTACCGGTGGCGGCAATGCGGGTTTTACGCTCGCCGGGAACGGGCGTTGCAACTAGTTTGATGGGCTTTGCCGACAGGGTCGATACGCTTTCTGCCCATCGGTTGATACCACAGATAAGCTCGTGCGCACCGTTCTCATCGCGGAGTTTCACCACGCATTTATCGCCGCCAAACGTAAGCGACATCGTACTGATAGTAGTACTGTTATCGCTGAAGGCCACGGTTTTACCGCTGACCTTCGCCACAACGGGCGACGTGGCGGCCTTTTGTGGGTAGGTTAGCTCCAGGTTACTCAGCTTTCTGGTCATACCGGCTGTTGCAGCCGCGTCGGCAGGGAGTTTATCTGACTTAAAAGCAGGGAGGATATGGTTCCACACAGCATCCATAACGGCCTGCATATCGCCCGTTTCCGATGTAATGGCGATCACGGCATCCTGATCGGGCATAACGATGCAGTATTGGCCCATGGCACCGTCGCCCCGATAGGCGTTGTGCCGACAGCGCCAGAATTGGTAGCCATAGCCCTGTAGCCAGTCGTTTTCTTCTGCTTTCCGTTTCCCACCCGCCGATTGAACGTGAGATTTGGTGGCATCGGTAATCCAGCTTTCGGCCAAAATTCGTTTGCTATTCCATACGCCCTTCTGTAAATACAACTGTCCAAACTTGGCGATATCTTCGGTATGCAGTCGAAGGCCCCAACCACCCACATTAATGCCGTTCGGGTCAACTTCCCAATCGGCGCCCTCAATGCCTAAGGGGCCAAAGAGGCGAGGTTGCAGGTACGTGATCAAGGGCTGTCCGGTCAATTTCTGCACAATAGCCGACAGCATGTAGGTGGCCCCGCTGTTGTACACAAAGTGCGTTCCGGGTTTGTGCTCGACAGGGTGCGCCAGAAAGACCTTAATCCAGTTGGTGTTGCCGTTGGCCCGCATATCAGGCGTGGGTTCTTTATCGTGCCCCGTCGACATGGTCAGCAGGTCTTTCACCCGCATGGCTGCCAGGTTATCGCTGACGGTAGCCGGCAATTGATCCTTGAAAAAAGAGATTACTTTGTCGTCTACCGTCAACCGCCCTTCGTCAACGGCCAGGCCCACGGCCGTCGAGGTAAATGCCTTGCTTAGAGAGTACAGGGTGTGTTTGAGCTGGGGTGCGTAGGGTGCCCACCAGCCTTCGCCCACTACTTGCCCATGCCTGACCACCATGACGCTATGCACATTCAGATTCGCCTTTTCAATCGCATTCACAAAATTGACCAGGCCTTCCGGAGCAACTCCCTGCGCTGTGGGCAGGCTGCGCGGCAGTTTTAGGCTGCGTGAAGGGGATAGCAGGCTTTCGGCCAACGTACCTGAGTTGGCCCAGCCCGTAGTGGCAACGGTGAGGCCGAGGGCTCCGAAGCCCAATTGTTGTAGAAAATGGCGGCGATTATGCTGCATCGGGGGTGTTTGTAGTAGGGTATGGTTGTCAAAGAACTACTGGCCCCGATCATACTGACAACAGGCCCATCACGATGTGGCAATCTCAAAAAGACAGTGTTCGACCTTCGCGGCTGCTTTGCTGGGCGAGTGCAATGACGCGGGTAGCTGCCTGTATTTCATGGGGTTTTACGGCCAGCTCGGCTCCGTTCGCAATGGATTCGTAGAGCGCGGCGTAAAAAGCGGCGTAGTTACCGGGTAAACTGTCAACGAGTTCTGTTTGATCGTTGGTGGTGAGCAGACCCCGGTTTTCCAGGGGTTCATACCCCCAATTGGGCGTGTTGGGCAACGTACCTAGCTTGAGCGTAGGCTCCTGCACATCCAGTCCCCCCTTGCTAAACGAACCAGCAGTGCCGTGAATGGTAAACCGGCGATGGTTTTGGTGGGCCATCAGGCTTGATTTCAGCGTGACTTCTTTATCGGCATAACCGAGCCGGATCGAGAACCAGTCTTCAATCTGGCTGTTGGGCCGAATGATCCTGATATCGGCCGAAACGGTAGTTGGGGTGCCAAACAGGTGTAACGCCTGATCAACGAGATGAGGACCCAGGTTGAACAAACTGCCCCGCCCGTTGCCCGGAAGTTCTTTCCAGGACGTACTCCGGCTGTCGACCGGCACAAATCGATCATACCTTGCTTCGTAATCAAGTACGGCCCCCAGTTTGTTGTCGGCAATGAGCTGGTTGACGGTCAGGAAATCGGCATCCCAGCGGCGGTTGTGGTAGGCCGTTGCTACCAGGTTGCGCGAGGCGGCCAGTTCCAGCACCTGATTGGTTTCTGCTTCGGTAAGGGCAAATGGTTTTTCGATCACCACATGCTTATTTCGTTCCAGCGCAGATAGGGCGTAGTGGAAATGGGTTTCGTTGGGCGAGCAGATAAAAATCAGTTGGATAGAATCGTCGGCGAGTAATTCGTCGGCTGTTGCAACGGTGGCGATGGCAGGGTTGAAAGCTGTTACCTCATTGGGTCGGCTGGTCACCACCGTCGTCACGTCAAATCCTGGGTGAACGGATAAGAAAGGCGCATGGAAATAGCGACCCGACAGGCCAAAGCCAACCAGACCAACCGTAATTTTTTTGTAAGACATAGGGGTATAAAGTGTTGAATTGCAGATAAGTTGTCGCTTTTACGTGAACTATTGCTTTCTTAGTGGGGCTTGCATGGCCTGTTTGAAGTATCGCCCCTGACGGGTAGGGGTGAAGTTCCAGTCGCTGAAAAGCATGGGTGCCCATTGTGGATCAAACACCCAGACGATGTACGAGATGCCGTTGGTGGTGCAGTAATTCGTAATAGCATCGCCGTACGATTCATCGCTGATGACTGGCACGTGAGCGCCCTTATCGTCGGGTCCGCAGAAACCAATCTCAGTCAGCATAAGCGGGTATTTTTTGGCAACAAATCCCCAATCGGCCGTCCACTGGGCCTCCCACGGTTTAGGGCGCTTCATGGGGTAGGGGTGGCTAACGTACCCAATGCCTTCGGCGTTGATGGGGTTTTGAGCCACCTCTTTCAAATCATACGCCCAGTTGAAACCCGCCACCAGCGGAATGGCTTTGCTGCCGTTGGCCCTGATGATGGTGATGGTTTCTTCCATTAGCGCTTTCCACTCGGCCCAGCTACACGTACCCAGTTTCCCGTTCATGACGGTTGGTTCGTTGAACAACTCGAAAAAGGCAACGGTGGTGTTTCCCTTGTAATGATCTGACATGGTACGCCAGAACTCGAACGATTCCTTGTGGGTGGTTTCGTAATTAGTGCTTTGGTACATCTCGTTCTTCAGATTGCCGATGCTGTGCCAATCGATGACCACGTATAGGCCCAGCTCACCCGCCCAGGCCACCCCTTTGTCGAGCAGTTGTAAATACTGCGCGCTACCTCGACTGCGCCAGGCGGCGGGATGCACCGGCAAGCGAACCAGCGTAGCACCCCAGCGTTTCATTTCTTCGAAATACGCTTTGTCCCAATGGCCATTTCGTTCCAGTTTGTCAGGGTCGCTGGCGTTCAGACCCCTAAAAACAATTGGTTGGCCATCAGCGGTGACGAACTGGTTGCCCTGAACGCGTAATTGGCTCATTGGCGTTGATTGCGCCAGTAACTGGGTGGCTGGCAGCAGCAGCAAGAGCAGGAGGCGACTAAAGACGGATTTTATTTGCACAGTAATGAGACTGTTTTATTCAAAAAAATGCCCCAGAGCGAGCTTCTACTGCCTGCTTTGGAGCATTTTTTAGGTAAGTAAAGGCTAAAATTAGGTAATGTGTTGTCAGGTCCCCGACCTGACAGTTATAGGGGTCCCCGGCCCCGCTACAGTACACTCAACCACCGCAGGTGGATCACTACTTGCTTGCTCTTCAAGCGTTGAGTAGCCTCTAATCGGGTCGGGGACCCAAAAAATCGTCAGGTCGGGGATCTGACGATACTCCCTACCTAAACAGACGCTAATGCTTGTGCGACCGCTGTTATACAGCGTTGCCGATTTTCATCTTGACGGGATCCCAGGTCATAACTTTTTTCTGGAACAGGCTCATGTTACCGCACTGCGTTGGTCCACAGGCGCGGAGGCCGAAGGTGGCGTCTTCGATGTTTGGTTTTTTGTCGCGGACCGAATTGAAGAAGTTAACGAAGTGTTCGTACCGATCGCCTTTATAGTCTTTGGGTACGGTGTACTTGAACTCCTTCGGCCCATCCATTTCCGGAATTGACGGGTATAGCTTGTTGTAATCGGCAATGAACAGTTCTTTCTGATCTTTCGGGAAATTATCGATCGACATGCCGGGTGCTTTCGGGAATTTATTTCGGTGTACCGTCAGGCTATCCCAGCCTATCGACAGGTCGCCTTCGGTGCCTACGAGCCGGACCAGATAATTACCACCGCCACCATCGACAAAGTTAGAGCGTGTGGTGAGGTTGAACTCAGGGTGTTCGGCTGTTTTGGGGTAGTCGTAGATACTTAATTGAATGTCAGGTACGTCGCGACCGTCTTTCCAATAGCGTGTGCCCCCGCTCGAATACACGCGATTTGGCCCGAGCGAGCCCGTCACCGTGTGCAGCGTCGTAAGTAGATGCACGTATAGGTCACCTGCAATGCCGGTGCCGTAGTCCTGATAATTGCGCCAGCGGAAAAATCGGAGCGGGTCCCACGAACGCTTGGGCGCGCTGCCCAAGTACGTATCCCAGTCAACGGTTTGGGGAGAGGCGTCGGGTGGAATCGAATACTGCCAGGCTCCCATCGCGCTGTGCCGGTCATAAATAGCCTCTACAAAAACCAGGTCACCAATATCCCCGGCTTTCAGCAACTCTTTGGCTTTAGCGATAATGATCGACGACGCAAACTGACTGCCGACCTGAAAAACCTTGCCCGTTTCGTTGGCTACCTTAATGAGCGTATGGCCGTCTTCGACCTTCTGCACCATCGGCTTCTCGCAATACACGTGCTTTCCTTTGCGCATGGCGTCCGACGATATTTTTTCATGCCAATGGTCGGTGGTAGCGTTAATTACGGCATCGATGTCGGTACGGTCGAGCAGGGTGCGGTAGTCGCGGGTGACGGTCAGGTCATTGCCCCACAACTCTTTGGCTCTACGCAAGCGCCCATCATACAGGTCACAGGCCGCCACCATCTCAACGCCGTCGATCGTTAAGGCGGTTTGCATGTCGCCAATACCCATGCCGCCGGTGCCGATCAACGCCATTCTGACTTTGCTGTTGGCCGACGAACTGGCGTGGCTTTTTATCAGGTTCAGGTACTGCGTAGTTGGCGCGGCCTTGGCCGATTGGGCGAGCGCAGCGGGAGCCGTGGCCGCTACGCCAAGCGTTTTAAGAAACGACCGCCGTGAATTGGCCGACGGGTCAGTAGAGGCTGGATGTTGATCGTTTTTTTTCATCAGGTACGTTAGACTGCCATAGAAACAAAGCTACTTTTTATCGAAGTAATTTCAGGCGGTTGCATACTGTATTTAGGGATGTCAATACACCAAAAGACACGAAAGCCGCCCGAACTCAGTTCGGGCGGCTTTCGCAAAAAGGGTTATTACTTGTCTACTATTCGGTGCCGGGCATCCATTTCAGCACAATACCGGCCAGTGGGGGTAATGTCAGCGGCAATGAATAAGGGTGCCCATGCATACCTGCATCGTCAGTATGCACCGACTCTGCGTTTGCCAGACCACTGCCGTAATAATCAAGCCGGTCGGAGTTGAACACTTCGCCGTATGATCCTCTGGCCGGTACGCCGACCCGGTAGTCGGTGCGTGGAACAGGCGTCATGTTCAGCGCAATGATGAGGGTTTCTTCGGGTTTCTCACCCCGGCGCAGGTAGGTGATCACGCTGTTTTCATGATCGCTGGTATCGATCCACTGAAAGCCTTCGGGGCTGAAGCTGCGCTCATACATGGCGGGCTCCGATCGGTACAGATGGTTCAGGGCTTTTACACACTGAGCCATGCCTTTGTGCGGAGCGTGGTCAAGCAAGTGCCAGTCGAGGCTCTGCTCAAAATTCCACTCCGAGGTCTGACCGAATTCACCACCCATAAACAGCAGTTTGGTGCCGAAATGAGTGAACATATAAGTGTACAGAAGGCGAAGGTTGGCAAAACGCTGCCATTCGTCGCCGGGCATCTTACCTACCAGCGAGTGCTTACCGTACACCACTTCATCGTGAGACAACGGCAGAACGTAATTCTCAGAGAAGCCATATATCGTGCTAAAGGTCAGTTCATTCTGATGGTACTTGCGGTTAATTGGCTCGTGCTCGAAATACCGGAGGGTATCGTTCATCCAGCCCATCATCCACTTCATACCGAAGCCCAGACCACCCGTATAGATAGGGCGTGATACACCTGGGAAAGCCGTTGATTCTTCGGCTATCATCTGAATATCGGGGAAGTCGCGGTAAATGGCTTCGTTGATATCCTTGAAGAGAGAAACGGCATCCAGGTTTTCGCGGCCTCCGTAGATGTTTGGCTCCCATTCACCCGCATTACGCGAATAGTCAAGGTACAGCATCGACGCTACGGCATCAACCCGAAGTCCATCGGCATGGCAACGGTCGAGCCAGAACATGGCGTTGCTGAGCAGGAACGAACGTACCTCAGGTCTGCCGTAATTGAAGATGTAGGATTTCCAGTCGGGGTGGTAGCCTTTCCGGGGATCGGGGTGTTCATATAAATGCGTGCCATCGAATTCGTAAAGGCCGTGCGCATCGCCGGGAAAGTGGGCCGGTACCCAGTCAAGAATAACGCCAATACCCGCCTTATGCAACCGTTCTACCAGCCGCATAAAATCCTGCGGGTGGCCAAATCGGCTGCTTGGTGCGTAATAACCAGTTACCTGATACCCCCACGAAGGCGCGTAGGGATACTGCATCACCGGCATAAACTCCACGTGAGTGAAGCCCATATCCTGCACGTAAGGAACGAGGGTATCCCCAATTTCGTCGTAAGTCAACTCACGCTCCGGGTTCGATGGGTCGCGTTTCCACGAAGCCATGTGTACTTCGTAGGTAGATACAGGCTTGTTCAAGGCATTTTTTTCGGCCCTTGTGTTCATCCATTCCTGGTCGTCCCACTCGTAATACGTATCCCAGATACGAGAGGCAGTAAGAGGCGGCACCTCCCAGAGGTGAGCATACGGATCGCCTTTTTCCATCTCGCGGCCGCCTTCGTGTACAATGAAGTATTTGTACGTTTCGCCATTGCCGATGTTGGGAATAAACACCTCCCAAATGCCCGACGAATCCCAGCGAACGTTCATCGAGGCGCTGCCCCGGTCCCAGCCATTGAAGCTGCCGATTACCGAGACGTATTTGGCCGAGGGTGCCCAAACGGCAAAATACGTTCCCTGCACGCCGTTGTGGTTTACTACATGAGAGCCAAATTTTTCGTAAAGTCGGGCATGCTTTCCTTCGCGAAACAGGTGAATATCAAGATCAGTGAAGCGCGAGTAGGGTCCTGTTGGTGCGTCAACGGGCTGTTCAACAGAGGTCGATTCAGGAAGTGTTGGGGTATTGTCCGCCGCCGCGGTGGTTTTGCGCTTGGCCATAGGTAGATTAATGTGCTTAGGAAATGAACTCTAAAGGGGCTTGAAAGTTAGCAAAAACCAACGCAAAAGGCTCATTACATCATTTGCACGGCTTGCAAATGATGTAATGAGCCTCTCAGACTCGATTTGTCCGTAAATCAGGCCTGCGCTTTTTTCATGCAGCATGAGGGGCCACTGGTGCCTTTCTCACACTTTTTTTCGCAGTTCTCTGTTTTGGCTTTCTTCTCTTTCTTAGCCTTATCCTTGCTGCCGGCGAAAGCAACCGTAGAGAGTGTGGCAATCAGGGCAAGGCCCATCAGCATATTTTTCATGGTAGTAAGTTTGGTTTGTTACGGATTGTAAACTACAAATTCTGGACCAGAAAATGGTTTGTGGTTTGTTGTGTGAGGTTTGTGGTTGCGCTGCCATGCCCAGATACTTGTGGATTTGCAGCGCAACCACAAACCTCACACAACAAACCACAAACTAGTTAAGTACCAACGACCAAGTAATGTCGGCACTGGGGCGTAACTGAGCGGTGGCCGAGCAGTATTTATCCATCGATAAGTCAATGGCGCGGCGCACTTTGGCTTCGTCGAGCTCACCTTTTAGTCGATATTCGATGTGAATGGTTTTGAAAGGAGAAGGCATCGCTCCGGCCTCACGTTCGCCACGTACCTGAATGTTGAAGTCATCGATCACCTGCTTTTGCTTATTCAGAATCACGATCACATCAATGGCACTGCAACCGGCCAAGCCCATCAAAAGCATCTCCATGGGCCGTGCGCCGGCATTATGACCGCCAATGTCGACTGAACCATCAATGTCGAGGGTAACGCTCGAGGCACCGGTAGCGGCGAAATGAAAGGCATCATCAACGCGGACTAAATCGACCGTCATTGTGTTATAGGTGGGGGCTACGGGTGTAGCATCTGTGCTGTTCATGAGTAACGGTTTTGACACAATCGTAAAAAGAACGTATCTTCAATCTGTTAAACAGACAAAGCGCATGTCCGAAAAAGTTTCAAATGACTTATTCGACCTAAAAAACGACCCTCGGCTCAGTGTCTATCTGTACAGGGCCGGTTTTGGTTGCTGGCTGCTCTACCTGTTGGCCGGGGCACCCATTATGGCGAGCCTACGTTTCTACCGAACCGACTTGGGTATTCTTTCTTTCTTCATGATGGTGGCTGGCCTAAGCGCTTCGATGGTCTACGATTATTACCATAATGCAGTACTCTTTACCCAGAAAAAAAAGTGGCTTGCTATAGGTTATACCCTGCTGGCCGCTCTTATCTATTTTGTCGTACTGGGTAATAAGTCACCGGTTATTCCTAACTGGCTCTCGTTCTGAACGGCTGCTTTTGGCATACAAACAAGGTTCGTTTACATACGGATAGTTCTCAATAGCCTACAACTGCGGCAGTTACAGTAGTTTTCAGTTATAGTTTTTTATAGATTTGATACATCTATTTAACTAACTCATAACATTGAAAACTACTATGGCATCATCTATCCCTGTTTTAAGTGCTACTAATCGAACTGGTTCAGACGAATGGCCTTCGCTGCGTCTGTATCAGCGGGAGTGCGGTCAACAGACTTTTTCTGTAGCCAACCTGGTTTATCTCCAGTCTGAGACAAACTATACCTGGTTGAACTGGAAAGAGGGGAAGCGGATGCTTATGCCTCGTACACTGAAATTTTATGAGCCTAAATTACCCACCCAATTTTTCCTGCGGCTACACCGGAATTGCCTGGTTAATGCCCGCTATATTGTTGGGGTAGAGCGTGACGAAACTGGCCCCTATGTGTTGCTGACAACCGGTGAGCGCCTCTCTATCTCCCGTCGCCGTTGGACCACAATCAAACGAATGGTGGAGTCTTATACGCAGGTAAATTAGAGTTTTGGGTTTGATGTTTAGTGTTTGATGTGCGCTGCTTGGCTGCCAAATGGTTAACCAGCAGCGCACATCAAACACTAAACATCAAACCCAAAACTTACTTCAACACCTTCGTAATCTCATTGAGGCGGTCCATTTTGGCCTGGAAATCGCCGGTGAGTTGTTTACGAATGGCCGTCAGGTTATCAAGGGTTTCCTGAAGTGATTCGGGAAGCATCTCTTCAAGTACTTCGCGCAGACGTTTGGCAAAGGTTGGCGACTTTCCGTTGGTAGAAATGGCGATTTTCAGATCGCCTTTTTTTACGACCGAACTTAGGTAAAAATCGCAAAGTGGTGGTGTATCGGCCACGTTTACCAGAATTTTTCGGGCTTTACAATCAATCTGTACCTGCCGGTTGACCGCTTTATCATTGGTACCTACAATGACAATGTCTTTGTCCGTCAGGTAGTCAGGTTGGTACGTACCTAATACGAGGGTAACGGCCGGATGTTGTTGGGCAAGTTCATGAATTTCGGCCCTTATTTCGGGCGCAATAAGGGTGACAGGTGCTTCAGGTGAATTGGCTAGCACAGCGGTTAGCTTTTCCAGGCCAACGTAGCCGCCACCCACAATCAATGTTTGCAGTTGGTCGAGTTTGACGAAAATGGGGAAGAGTGTATTCATGCAAAAAGGGTGATCCATCTGACTTGTCTGCCTGATGAACCACCCTTTTTAGTTTCAGGTTTCACGTAGTGCAACCCGAAAAGCCGTTTTTGGCTATTACCCGATTAAAACTTAAATCCTAAGTTAACGCCTAGTACCCGACGTTGCGAACCTGACGTATTGTCGCGGAGTACGTTCTGGAAACCGTGGTGATACACGAAGTCGATCAGTAACGGACCTGCATCGAAACCAATGTTGGCCAGACCATTCAATGTTGCATCGTTGAAATCGCTGCGTTGCAGGTTCAATACGCTGTTGTTGCCACCCAGTGGAGTAGCCAACTCAGCACCAACTTGTAAACGAATGCCCGACACACCCCGTTCTGACTGCGCCAGTTTGATACCTACGTAGGCAGGTACGTGCAGGTACTTCTGGTCGATATTCGAACGAATGTCTTCAATAGAGGCCCCATCGCCTGGACGGAAAAATTCAGAACTCGACGTCTGGTATTCAGCACCAATCTGACCGAAAAGACGGCCGCCGCCCCGCACAAAGAAACCAGCCTGATAGCCTAACCGACCCGCCAAAGCCGAGCCATTGCCGTCAGTATCGATGGTTTCGCCCTGAAAGCGCGTCGAGTTGGCCCCGGCGTAGATGCCGAATGTGAAGTTTTTATAGTCTTCACGACGCTCTTCCTTCTGCTGTTTCTCGAACGATTTTTGTCCATCATCAAAACCTTCGTCGTAGGCCTTGCTCAGATCTTCTAACCGATACGACTGGCGCGAAGAGCGGCCACGATAGTCATTATCATAGCGTGGCTCATCCATCTTGCGGGTGTTAAACTCCCGACGTCTCTCGATGCGCATATCGACGTCGTTTTCCCGCGAGCGCTCATCGCGTTTGTCGTCGCGGCGGTCATACTGTTCTTCCATCCGACGGCGATCATCGGTTCTGTTGTCATCATAGCGCTGTGCTACAGCGTTTGTGGCGCAAAGCGCGCTGGCCCCGATTGAGAAGGCTACCAGCGCAATAGCCCGTACTTGCTTTTTCATAACGTTGTTGAGTTGGTAAGCTTACTACTACTTTGACAACCTACAGATTTGCCAGAATGTTTGTAGAGTTATCTACTGACTCTATAGAAATAATAAAGGTCGCTCTTTGAGAGAACGACCTTTATGCACTATCAATAAGAATCTAGTTGTCTGTAATACAGACAATTTCTAGAATTTGAATCCAACGCTAGCGCTCAGAATCCGGCGCGTTGAGCCCTGGAATGTATCGATCCGAACGGCATCGCTCAAGCCATGGTGATAGGTTAAATCAATCAGGAATGGACCGATATCGAAACCTAATTGACCGAGCGCATTAAATGAACCACTCTTAATCTCAGAATTACTCAAGTCAAATTGACCGCTGTTTGAGCTGATACGGTTAGCATACTCAGCACCAACCTGCACGCGAATGGCCGAAATACCACGATCTGACTCAGTTAGCTTGTAACCGATGTAAACAGGAACCTGAATGTACTGGATGTTGATCTGGTCACGAATGGCTTCAACCGACTGACCATCGCCCGGACGGAAGTAATTCGAACTCGATGCGAAGTACTCAGCACCAATCTGTCCGTATAAACGACCACCGCCCCGCACAAAGAAACCAGCTTGGTAACCTACACGACCAACTGGATCATCGGCATTAAGGTCTTCGCCCCGGAAACGAGTCGAGTTCAGTCCGGCATAAATACCATAAGCAAAGTTCTTATAGTCTTTAGTACGCTCTGGTCGGGTAGTTGTTGTTGTCTGTGTCGAATACGTGTTCGATGTACCCGTGTTGTAGTCAGTAGTAGTTGAAGGCGTTGTCGCCGACGTGCCTATACCTACGCTGTTTGTGTTGTAGCTACCCGAAGTTGTACCTGTGCCCATGTTATTGGTGCCAGTACCCATGCTGTTTGTGCTAGTACCCATGCTGTTGGTGCCAGTACCCATGTTGTTGTTGTAATTCCCTGAACCCACAGCTGATGAATTACTGTATGATCCGGTCGACATACCCGACGTACCCATGTTGTTCCCAGTGTTTGAGCTGGTGCTGTTATACGAGCTACCTGTGGTTGAGGTCGGGCGGTTCGTGCTGCTGTTGGTTTGCAACGTAGCGTTCCGGCTGTTCTCATTACTCGTATTCGACGTATTGTAATTCGACGTACTGGTCGTTGTAGACGACGGATTCGTCGTTGTTGTCTGGCCCACAGCCACACCTGCCGACAGGAGGCCGACAGCTAAAAGTACCTTGTTCATTTTCATAACGTTTTTTTAATGGACACTAAAAAAGGTGTGATTCGCACCACACCTTACTTAACCTACAGAGATATTAGATTGTTTTTTAGCTACCTCATTTGCTTGTATGCGTTGATGAGCCCATTCGTTGAGCTATCATGGCTATCAACCGGGGTATCTGCCTCTAACTCAGGCAGAATCTTACTGGCGAGTTGTTTGCCCAATTCTACGCCCCACTGGTCGAAACTGAAGATATTCCAAATAACGCCCTGCGTAAATATCTTGTGTTCATACATGGCTATCAGGCTTCCCAATGCCCTTGGCGTTAGTAGTTTAAGCAGAAACGAGTTCGTGGGGCGGTTGCCCGAGAACGCTTTAAACGGCGCTATTTGAGCAATTTCTTCCGATGACTTCCCGGCTTTCTCCAACTCGGCTGCTGCTTCGGCCTCTGTTTTGCCATTCATCAGGGCCTCTGTCTGGGCAAAAAAGTTAGACAACAGCAACATATGATGATTTCCCATCGGGTGCTGACTGACGGCCGGGGCGATGAAATCGCAGGGAATAAGCTTGGTGCCCTGATGAATAAGCTGATAAAAGGCGTGCTGCCCATTTGTGCCAGGTTCGCCCCAGATGATAGGTCCGGTTTGGTAATCAGTTGGTTGGCCGTTTCTATCCACCGACTTGCCGTTGCTTTCCATATCGCCCTGCTGAAAATAGGCCGCAAATCGGTGCATGTACTGATCATATGGCAATATGGCCTGCGACTGTGCTCCGTAGAAATTGTTGTACCAAATACCGAGCAAAGCCAGCGTGACGGGAATGTTTTCGGAGAGTGGCGCATCCCGGAAGTGTTCATCCATGGCGTGACCACCCGCCAGCAGGTCGGCAAAATTGTCGTATCCGATATAGCAGGCAATGGATAAACCAATGGCTGACCAGAGGGAGTATCGGCCACCTACCCAATCCCAAAAACCGAACATATTGGCGGCATCGATCCCAAACGCCGTAACCGCTTTTTCGTTGGTCGAGATGGCCACGAAGTGCCGGGCAATACCCTCGGTTGTGCCTCCGTTGTCGAGAAACCATTGCCGGGCCGAGTTGGCATTGGTCATGGTTTCCTGGGTGGTAAACGTTTTCGAGGCAATCATGAACAGGGTTGTTTCGGGACGTACCTGTTGCAGCGCTTCGTAGATATGAACACCATCTACGTTCGACACGAAATGTACTCTCAGGTTGGGCCGTGCGTAGGGCTTCAGGGCTTCGGTCACCATCACGGGTCCCAGATCGGAGCCGCCAATACCAATGTTTACAATGTCGGTAATGGCCTCGCCGGTATGGCCTTTCCACGTACCTGAACCTAACTGTTCAGAGAAGTCACGCATATGGTCGAGCACCGCATTGATGCCGGGCATTACGTCGTCGCCGTCGACCAGAATAGGCGTGTTAGACCGATTACGGAGCGCTACGTGTAATACCGAGCGGCCTTCTGTACCATTGATTTTATCACCGGCAAACATTTTACCAATGGCATCCGTAAGCCCAGCCTGTTCGGCCAGTTGACGAAGCAGCTCCATGGTCTCGGTGGTCACGCGGTTTTTCGAAAAGTCGACCAGCATATCCTCGAAACGAAGCGAAAACTGGTTGAATCGATTCGGGTTTTGGGCAAACAGGTCACGCAAATGAACCGATTCAGTAGCCTCGAAATGGGCTTTTAACTGGGCGTAGGCGGGAAGCGCCAGAAAAGAGTGGTTGGTCAACATGGTTGTAGTCAATTAAAAAAAGCAGTGCGAATATCGACGTTTATTCTACGTCATCAACAACCAGTACGTGACCGGTAAGCGGATATTGCCGCCGTTGCTCGTCAGAAACACCGGTGGCGGCTGATGTAACGTAGAGCCGGTTGCCTACCGAAGCTACTTTAGTTACGTTTATGGCCGGTAGCTCAATAGTGCGTAGCAACTCGCCCTGTGTGGTAAACTGACGGATGCTATTACTACCGTATTCACCGACCCACAACGTACCTGACGTACCCAGCGAAACGCCATCCGGTGATCCTTCATAAGGCCACTCGATCAGGCGAGTTTCTATGGGAGCGGTGTCGTGCATAGCGATCCGGTACACACCTTTGGGCCGTCCGGTGTGCCCTTCCGATTCGGCCACATACACAACAGGTTCGTCGGGTGATACCGCCGGGCCGTTGCTGATAATGAAATTGGTCGACAGTTGGGTGGCTTCACCGTGCTTATCAAAGCAAAATAGGTGGCCCAGTGGCTGTTTCACATCCATGTCCATCGTGGTCACATACAGCGATTGGCCATCGGCCGACAAGCTGCCATCGTTGACGCGTACCGTGGGCATGTTCTCATCAACAGTGGCTAATCGTTCGCAGTCAAGCGGTTTCTGATCGTGGATGTAGGCGGCATGAGGCCCCGATTTAAGGCCTAGCCAATAGCGCTCTCCATCGGGGTGTGGCAACACAAAGCCAACCAGTTCTGGGGTTTGCCAAACTTGAAGGTCTTCTCCGTCAAGGTTGGTTCGGTAGACACGCCGTTCTAAAATATCGACCCACCAAACGTGATTGTGTCGTTGATCCACATAAATGCCTTCGCCCAGTTGTAGGTTGCCTGCAAAAAAAGAGTTGATCTGCATAGTAAGAATTGGTTAATCGATGCAGAGCTCATTGATCCGGTCGGGCTCCATCACAAAGGTGTTCAGGTCCACGTAACCGCGAATTCCTTTCACCCAACCGCTTTTATTATGCTGCCAGATATACAATTTATCCGCGTCGTAACGGCTTAGGTTGGCTTTGGAATAATCAGCAATCCAGAGGGGATATACATCGAAGTTGTCCTTGATAAACCGCTTATACAGACTTGGGTTTGTATAAATGATTGGGCGGACATTGTATTCGGCTTCCAGCGCATCCAGAAAAATCTGGAGATCGTCGATGATTTTTTCATCGGCAACGCCATTGGTCACTTCAAAATCGAGCACCGGATGCAGATCGCCCTTTTTCAGTGTCACCCGTTTAATGAAGTTATTGGCTTGTTTAATCGGGTCTCGGGTGGGGTGGTAGAAGTGATAGGCTCCCCGGCGCAGGCCCACACGTTTAGCTTCTTTCCAGTTCCGGGTAAAGGTTGGATCGCCGAGGGTGGCGCCTTCGGTGGCCTTCATAAACACAAACTGCATCCGAACTTCACCGTCGTTCATGGCCGCCACCCGGTCCCAGTTGATTCGGTTATTATGCCGCGACACGTCGAGCCCATGTACACTGAAGCGCGTTGGAAACTTGATGCCGTAGCCGTCCACAAAACGCCATTGCATCTCATCGGCGGGCCGGGTCATTTTCCAGATTAGGAAGCCAGCCAACAGCAAGCCGACTCCAAGCCAGATCAATCGTTTGTATTGGTGGTAAATGAACCGGATCAGCACCAGTGCTTTCATAAATGGCGGGTAAATGGGAGTGCAAACATACAAAAATGGCAGCGGCAACGCCCGAAGACGCCACTGCTGCCATTTTTCTGGTTTGTGGTTTGTAGTTTGAGGTTTGTGGTCGCGCTACTGCTGTACAAACTCGGTCCCTCAGCAGCACAACCTCAAACTACAAACCACAAACTCTTTAGTTCGACCCTTCCAATTTCACCAGCTTGTTATACAGGCCGAGGATGAGGATGGGAGCGGCCCACTGACCAACCAGCAGAGCTTCATGTTTTTTACCAGTAGCAAAAAAGGCGGCAGCCGTAGCCAGTGCGCCCATGCCTCCCCAGAGAAATAGATCAGAGGGAAGTTTGGCGGTTTGTTCTTCAATAGCTTCTGCTACCGGGCCTTCATCGTGTTGCGGATTCAGATTCTTTGGCATGACGTTGAGTTGTTTAAGTTTTGAAATACATCTCACTAACGAACCATGCCGCCAAAGGTTTTTAAAAAAGAGAGGCAGCGGGTTAACCCGCTGCCTGAATCGTTACTTGTTCGGTTGTGGCGTTTTCCGCAAATAAGGCTTCACGAATGTCACACCTTTGGGGAATTTCTCTTCCAGCTGATCATTAGTTACGGCGGGGGTAACAATCACATCGTCACCTTCCTGCCAATCGGCGGGAGTAGCCACCGAGTAGTTGGCCGTGAGCTGAAGCGAATCGATCACGCGCAGAATTTCGAAGAAGTTCCGGCCTGTAGAAGCCGGGTACGTCAGGGTCAGTTTTATTTTCTTATCCGGTCCGATTATAAATACTGAGCGTACCGTTGCCTTTTCGCTCGCGTTAGGATGAATCATATCATAGAGGGTGGCTACTTCCCGGTTTTCGTCGGCAATAAGCGGGAAGTTAACCGTGGTATTATTCACCTCATTGATGTCTTTCACCCATTCGTGGTGCTGATCGAGGGGATCAACGCTGACAGCAATTACTTTCACACCCCGACGGGCAAACTCGTCGCTAAGTTGGGCAGTACGGCCCAACTCAGTGGTGCAAACAGGCGTAAAATCAGCCGGATGTGAGAAAATCATGCCCCAGGACGTACCCAACCATTCATGAAAATGAATAGGACCCTCAGTAGTGTTGGCTGTAAAATCAGGGGCGATATCGCCTAATCGGAGTGACATAGTCTGGAAAGATTAGTGTTGTTATTCGATTGACTAAATAGAGTAATAGTTAAACTGAAAAACCGGCGCTTAGCCGGTTCGTCTTGTATAGTTAGTGAACAGTAAGATCAGCGCAAAGGGTTCCGGTACTCCTGCTCAGGTACGTTGCGGGCTATACTGGCAAAAAGCTACAGCTACGTTATTGCCTGGTCGAGTCGGCAGTTGTGGTCGAAGTGGAGTCTTTGATTATGCCTTTGGGGGCCGGCGGCCGGATTCCGCCTACTACGCGTTGCATCTCCGGTTTCTGGGTTTGGTACGAAACCCACTGTTCGGGAGTCAGAATAACTTTCAACTTGTCTTCTTTTTCCTCGTTATACATCATCATCGCATCCCGCATTTGCTGCCCGGCCTGCGGGTTCGATTTCCCCCCATCGGAGCCTAAAATTTCTTTCAGGGCTTCCTGCTGAACCTTGGCGTACTCATTATTCAGCGTTTTGACGGCTTTTAATTGGTCTTTGGTCAAGTTAACTTTTTCTTTCAGCCACTTGGTTTCTTTGCCAGCCAGTTCGCCTGCGATATTGGGCATACTGGGCTTGAAATTATTACCGGCATTCATGCCACTCATCTGCCGTCCCATACCCATACCGCCACCACCGCCATATTGACCGCCATACTGTCCGCCACCATATTGGCCAAAACAGGTTATTGCAAACAGGGAAAGACAGGCAGTAGTTGTTACAGTGGTCAGAAACAGGGCGACGCGCATAGCAGTGTTGTAAACAGATGAAGCCCTAAAGTTCGGAAATGTTCGGTGCAAACACCAACACGGCCAACCAATAGGGCTTCACTTTATGACAGAAACAATTAGACTAATTTCTCTTCAACCGCCATCCGCACCAGTTCGGCGGCGTTACGTACCTGAAGCCGACGCATCATGTTGGCCCGGTGGTTATCGACGGTCCGGACACTTAACTGCAGTTTTTCGGCAATAAGTCGGCTACTGAGTCCTTCAATCAGGTGGCTCAGAATTTCTTTTTCTTTTTTGGAGAGTTTAGAACGCCGCGCTTTTCCGGCACCAGCCACCGTACTGCCCGGGTCTTTACGCATCTGCTGCATGTACCCGTTCAGAATGATAGTAGCTACTGGCGAGCTGAAGTATTTTTCTCCGGTAGCTACGGTCTTGATAGCTTTGATCATTTCATCACTTGAAGAGTCTTTCAGGATGTAGCCAATGGCACCGGCTTCAACCGCCCGCAGAATGTAATCTTCGTTGTTGTGCATCGACAGCATCAGCACCCGAATGTTTTTATTCAGTCGCGTGACCTGCTGGGCAGCCTGAATTCCTGACATACCGGGCAGCGAAATATCGAGCAGAATGACATCGGGCAAGGTATTGGCGGCCTGATGCGCTTTTAATTTTTCAAGGGCTTCTTCGCCATCATTGGCTTCGTCGACAATGGAAAGTCCTTCGTTTTGTTCGAGCAGTAATCGGACGCCGTCGCGCACAATCGCGTGATCGTCAACCAGCATTAGTTTGATCATAATCGTGAGATGATATCATTTGAGAATGATAGGGGATACTTACTTTTAGTTTGGTGCCTTTTCCTGGCGTTGAGGTTAATTTAAAGATACCATTGAGCAGTTTAATTCGCTCATGGATATTGTGTACCCCCTGTCCCTGTGGTTCTTTTAGTAACCGTTGGGTTTTAAAGCCCGCTCCATTATCTGTAACGGTTAAGTGAAGGTATTGGTCTTTTTCAAACAACTGAATGTCTATTTTAGTCGCTTTCCCGTGCCGAATGGCATTGGTAACGGCTTCCTGCGAAACTCGATACAGGGTAATTTCAACGTTTTTGTCCAGCCTGTTTGTCCGGTCGGCCAGCCAGTCATCGGTTTGCAACGTCACTCGTAGCTTTTGACCGTTATCGTTTTCGGGACGATTGTGGTTATCCATTAGCATACGAAGCCCAGGTACTAGACCAAAATCGCTTAAGACACTGGGCATCAGGTTATTCGAAATTGATCGCGTTTCCTGAATAGTTTGTGTAATCAACGTTTTGAGTGGCAATAAGTTTGAATTGGCTACTCCTTCGTTCGTCAAGCGCGTCTCAAGGCCTTCAACCTGCAGCTTGATCGCCGTTAGCATTTGCCCCAACCCGTCGTGCAATTCGCGCGAAAGACGCTTTCGTTCTTCTTCCTGCCCGGCCATTAAATAAGCTGTCCGGGATTTTTGTTCATTGATCTGCTGCTGAAACTGAAGCTTAGTGGCATCGAACAATTGCTGCCGGGCTTTTTTTAGCGATTTATTGGCGTTGGTGAGTTTACGATTTACCTCTGCGGTTCGTTTTTCGGCAACTACCAGTCGGTTAATGGTATGGCGCAATCGAAGGGCAGCGGGTCGAAAAATAAAATAGGCAATGGCCGCCAGGGTGCAGAGCGTCAGCAGGTGTAACCAGAGCTCAACGCGTTGAATCCGGGTTAGTTTTTGCCGAAGCTCGAGGGTATACTGACGAACAACAAGATCGATTTTCTCCAGAAAAGGCGTTTCGTTGGCCAGTAAAAGCGCCAGATTAGCTTTGGCGGTCAGGCTGCGCATCTGTTGGGGACCTTTCAGCCGCAACAATTGGCTGGTGCTGGTTTGCAGCGCTTCAAAATGGGGACGAACGACTTCATAGCCTTGTTGCACCTCAGGGCTGTTGTCAACGATTCTGGGCGGCCGTAATCCGGTCGAATCGGTCACTAATCCTTTGCGGCTGTTCAAGTGGGCCTGTTCAATGCTGACCAGATAGTATTTCAGTTCGCGCTGAATAGCCAGAAACGTAAGTGAATCACCGGCGTCGGCCAATTGAAGCGCCTTTTTAGCAATTTGCTGACTTTGGTGTCGTTGGGTGGCGGTATGCCGAATCACCCATAGTTCGTCCTGGAACTTATCAATTTGCCACTGTGTAATCACTTCAGCTATGGTAAGCAACAGGGCTAAACCCAGCAATGTAGCTGTATACAGTCGCGTAAGCCGAACAGGTTCTGCCTGTGAAGGGCTAACTGACGATGAATTGGTATGGTCGTTGAGTAAAACGGGCACTTGCTTGTAGCTGGACGCGTTGTTAGGAGTAAAACTAATAAACTTTGTAGATTTACCTTTCAGTTCCTCAATTAACTTACTTAAGTATGAGACGCTTCATCGCTATTGGCCTGTTTCTATGCATTGGGTTAGTGGGTTTTCGCCCTGCTACTACGCCCGCCGTGGCTCCGGTATCAACAACGCCAACAGTGGCCGACCCTGTTAAAATTTCTTGGGAAACACTTCGGGACGTTACGTTCAAGAAGAAGTGGTATGCCGAAGAATCGGTTTACATGTTATACCCTACGTTCGGTCCTGCCATTCAGAAGATGAGCGGCAAGCCAGTTGAACTGACAGGCTATGTGTTACCGGTAGATCTGGAATCGAACGTATATGTATTGTCGGCGTTTCCGTATTCTGCCTGTTTTTTCTGCGGTGGAGCCGGTCCTGAGTCGGTGGTGTCGTTGAAATTCAAGAAGCCGGGCCGTAAGTTCAAGACCGACGAGCGTCGTACGTTTCGGGGTACGTTAAAATTGAACGCCGATAATATTTACGAGCTGAATTATATTATCGCTGATGCTGAGATGATTGAGTCGTAACGGGCGATCATCTTAAAAAAAATAGCCGTGCACCCTTGACAGCATAGCTGAAAAACCCTAGTTTTGCACTCGCAATGGGGGATTAGCTCAGCTGGCTAGAGCGCTTCCATGGCATGGAAGAGGTCATCGGTTCGACTCCGATATTCTCCACCCCGATTAAAAACCCTGGAAACTACTCGTTTTCAGGGTTTTTGCATTTAGGCTTTGCCACTCTGCCAACAGAACTCATGAAAGAACCATATCATGGGCAGCACTGTATCGTGTACTGGTTCGACAGAATGTTATCGGATAATAATAACCTATACAACGCCAAAACCCGCTTTGTGGGCGGGCTGGCTAATCGGTGAAAGGAGTTACTTATCGTAGCGGGAAGCAGGATCGAACTGCTGACCTCAGGGTTATGAATCCTGTGCTCTAACCATCTGAGCTACCCCGCCGAATTGTTCTGCAAAAGTAAGCAAAATCTTTTTTGAGACAACTTGTCGGTACTTGTTTTTGGTATCTTTTTTACGTTACCTTGCCATAAGCTTGATGATCAGCTCGATAATTTGGATAGGTGTAGCTCCTAACCGGCTGATCATAAGTGGATCGAAAAAAAGTTAGTATCACATTTTAAGTCTGACACCCTCATGGAGAAATTTAAGTTTGTGACCGAATATGAACTTCGGGCCTCTCCAAAAGTGCTCTTTCCCTATATCAGCAGCGCGTCAGGTTTGTCGCAGTGGTTCGCCGCCAAAGTAAACACGCTGCCCGAACATCGGTATGATTTTATCTGGGACGATGAAAGTCATGTGGCCCGGCAAACCTCACTTCGGCAAAATAAGAGCGTTCGCTTCGAGTTCTTGAACACCAGTGAAAACGGGCAGGAAAGCAACTACGTCGATTTTAGGGTCGATGTGAGCGAACTCACCCAAACAACGTACCTGCGCATAACCGACTATTCAACCAATACGGATGAAGAAGAACTACAGGATATGTGGGACGGTATGCTGGATAAACTCAAAGAAATTGTTGGGTCATAAGCTTATTAAGAACGCCTGAGTTGCCGTTAAAAAAGTATAACCAGGAATGGATCGTGAACAATGAGCCGTGTAGCCAACGTTACCATAAGCAGGCTCCACGGCTCTATTAACCTCTGTTTGTCTGTTTCTGGTACGTGAAAAAAATCGATAAACTTGTGCTGAAGTCATTCTTCGGCCCCTTCTTCCTGACGTTAGCGGTTGTCATCTTCATCTTCCTGATGCGGTTGCTCATGCTGTATATCGAAGAGTTCATCTCGAAAGATATTACACTGGGTACGTTTGGCCGACTGCTCTACTTCTTCGCCGTTCTGACGGTACCAACTGCATTGCCACTTGCCGTGTTGCTGTCTGCCCTTATGACATTCGGTAATCTGGGGGAGTTTTTCGAACTCACCGCCATGAAAAGCGCGGGTATCTCGCTGACTCGCGCCCTGAGGCCGTTACTGGTGCTGGCCATATTCTTCATGGGGTTCTCGTTCTGGTTCAACAACAAGGTTACTCCATGGGCTAATTTGAAAGCCTATAGTTTGCTGTATGACATAAAAACGGCTAAGGCTGCTCTGAACCTGAAAGAAGGCATATTCTACAATGACCTGCCAGGGTACAGCATTAAGGTAGACAAAAAGCTGGGCGACTCGCTCACCAATCTGGTGATCTACAAGCACAGTACGTCGGGTATGGAGTCGGGTAATCGCGAAATTATTCTGGCTAAGTCGGGGCGGATGTATACTGATCCCAGCCGGTCGTACCTGGTTTTTGAGTTGCATGACGGTAACGATTATCAGGAATATAAAGATGACCGGTCATCGGTGACGTACACGAGTGGTGGTCCAGCCAAAGCAACGCAGTTTATGCGGAATGGCTTCAAAGATTATAAACTGGTAATTAGTCTGGAGTCGTTTGGTCTGCACCGTACCGACGAGCAGCAGTTCGAATATCACCCGTATATGAAAACGTTGACGGAGCTAACCACGATCGCCGACTCGCTCGAGAAAGAGTCGACAAGGGCGAGCCTGAGCGTAGCCGGCTCATCGCGAAACTATTATACTTACCAGTTTAAAGCAGAGGCCGTTACAAAGGCTAAAGCGGTGAAAGAAGGTAAGTGGATCGATTCATTGCTGGCGCGACCTGCTCGTTTTTCAAACCCAATCGAGGTGGAACAAATGGCGCTTTCTCAGGCGCAGAATATGCTATCGTATGCCCAATCCAATATTATATACCTGGCCGAAAAAGCGAAGAGTTCCTACGCATATGAGTTGGAAAGTCATCATAAATTCACGCAGGCGGTTTCGGTATTTATCATGTTTTTGATCGGCGCGCCGCTGGGAGCGATCATTCGAAAAGGCGGCTTCGGATTGCCTGTGCTGGTGTCTATCGTATTTTTTATTGTACTGTATGTGCTGACACTGCTGGGCGATAAGTTTGCCAAAGATGGGGCCTGGCCTGTGCCGCTGGGTGCCTGGATGGCCAATATGGTTTTGTTTCCAATCGGCTTATACTTGCTTCGGCAAGCCCGTCTCGATTCACGCCTTTTCGATAAAGATGCCTACCTGATCGCCTGGAATCGATTTAAGGCCCGATTTAGTAAGGGCAGTACGGTGGCTTAAGGTTATCCAATATGTGTGGTTGGGTACGTTTCCTCTCGTGTTTATTAAAAAAAGCCCGAACTGATATCCTGATTTAGGGTTACAATAAGAACATACCCTATAGGAAAGGTTATTTTTAGTATACATTAGGTCAACCCACACGATTATGACATACATACAGGACAACGAAACCGTCCGGGCCAACTTTAAACGGGCCCGCATATTAGTGGTTGAAGACAATGATGATTATTGGGTGCTCATACAGCGGGCAATGTTTCAGGTATTACCAGAGGTGATGCCCGTACGGGCTGCGAGTAAAGAGGAAGCACACGAACTGCTGACCGCCTGGTCGCGCGATGAGTGGGACATGCCCAAGCTAGTTTTGCTGGATCTGTATCTTCCCAATCGCGAGCACGGCTGGCAGGTGTTGGATGAGATCCGAAATCTGATGACTCCCTGTAATCAGGTGCCGGTGGTGATACTAAGTAGTTCAGACACGCAGGACGATATTACTGAGGCTTATCGTCGGGGTAGTTCCTCTTACCTGGTCAAGCCGACGGCGTTTGCCGAATGGCTCAATTATTTTAAGCAAGTGCGGACGTATTGGTGGGAGACCGTTACGCTCCCTCCAATGCGTGTGGCCGTCTGATTTGCCTGTTTATGCCGGTTGTGGCAATACGGCAGTTCGTAACCAGAACTGGCAAATCCGGTCTATAGTGGGTGCCAGCGGCGTCTGTGCGTCAGGAAGCGAGATCACCGAGTTTGCCCGCCGTTGGTAGCTGACCGAAATGGTATCGTCGGCAGGAGGCACAATCATTACGATTGGAATTTGTCCGAAATGGTCGTGCTCCTTCAACTGCTGTAGCGTGTTGAGTCGCTCAAGGGTAGAGGTGCGCGCATCCAGGATAACCAGCGCTGGCAACTCGTCGGTCGACAACAAGCTCAAGACCCGGGGTAGGTGGCTGCTTTGGTGTGAATTATGCAGTGTGTATTCAGACCACCTCGACTCAATTCCCCATTTGATTGACTGGGTGTTCGCCTCTTCTGTTACCAGAATGACCGGCCGGGCAACTGTTGATTGTTCTGCTTTACCTTTTGGTAAATCGGCAACTGCATGGGTGGTCTCAGTAGCAATGGGTTGGCTGGATTTATCGGGTGATAGGTAGGGTCTAAGGGCAGCAGCCACTTCGTTCCAGCGCCGCCGGCTTACGGGCAACAAAATACCTCCCTCCAGTTCTACAGTACCTGCCATGCGCTGACGAGGTGGCTGATTCAGATTTTCAACGCAGATAGGGTTTACTAAGGCTGTTTTATGAACTCTGACAAAGTCGGTAAGTTGCGTTTCGAGATAGCTGATGGGCTTGGCCAGCATTTTTTTCTCGCCGTTCCGAAAATGCAACCATGTGTAATTGTTGGCGCCTGCCAGATATGCGATTAAGGCAGGGTGTTTGATGGCTGGTTTTACAACGCTCATAAGTTGAGTTTAAATCTGAGGAGAAGCTGATCACTAACGTTAATAAAAATTTGGTAATGGCTAACCGAAGCACAGAAAACCAGGATAGTTTGTGGGGTGGACAAACAACAACGGCTTCAGAGCAGGTTGTAATAGGCACTCCCGCCTTCACTAATTTGTCGAGCCAATGAACAGCCGGGTTTTTCTTTCGGTCAAGCCATTCGTCGAAACCACCGAGTTGCTCCAGTAAGCTTCGCCGACAAAACAAATTAGCACCTGCCGATGCATTAATAGGTTGCCTTGGTAATGGATATGTTACCCGGCCAACAATGACTTGTGCTCCCCCGTGAAAAAGTGGTAAGGCAGTGGTTAGCCAAAGTGGCTGTGGCAGGCAGTCGTCCTGCGTAAAAGCTATAAACATGCTCGAGGCCAAACGCCACCCTCTGTTAAAGGCTCCTGCAGTGTTGCGATTGCTACGTTGGCTTACGTAACGAATTGATAAGCCTGTTTGCGTAGCTATTTCTCGTGTCAGCAACGCCGTGGCCCGGTCATTGGCGCGGTCAACGACAATGACTTCAAACTGACTGCGCGATAGCTTCTGATTGGAAAGAGCCAACAAACAGTCCCGAAGCATTGCCGGACGCAGACAAGTTGGAACTACAACGGTAACTAACGGATTCATTCCTGGTCGATAGGCAGTTGGGTTTTTAGGTAAGGCTGCTTATGTTAATCAACGTAACAGACCCGGTTGTTCGTGATTAGTTAATAAAAACTATGAGCCAATGGTCCTATGTAAGTTGAATAGATGAATGTGTAGCGCTACTTAGTAAGGAAACGGCACCTACTTGTCTATCTCTATATGGTGTTTTACACAAAAAAGCCAGACTTGTTGTCTGGCTTTTTTGTGTAAAACACGAGATGAACCCACCAGTATTAGGCTGGAATTTGCTCAAATTTGATCGGGGCCTGACCTTGCTCATTTTTGAACGCGGCCCGTGGCCGGATGTTCAATGTCTGGAACAGTTGCTGATCGGCATCGGTATCCGGGTTGGGAGTGGTCAGTAGCTTGTCACCGGCAAAGATGGAGTTAGCACCAGCCAGAAAGCATAAGGCCTGTTCTTCCGTAGTCATACGTACCCGGCCGGCCGACAAACGAACCATGGCATTGGGCATGATGATGCGGGCGGTGGCAATCATGCGCACCATTTCCCAAACTGATACGCGTTCCTGATCTTCAAGTGGAGTGCCTTCGACCGGAACCAGTGCATTAACGGGTACCGATTCAGGATGCTGGGGTAAGGTGGCCAGGGTTAGTAACATACCAATCCGGTCGTTGTGCGATTCGCCCATGCCGATTATACCGCCAGAACAAACCGATATGCCCGCTTCGCGCACGTGCCCCAGCGTGTCGAGGCGATCGTCGTAGGTACGTGTACTGATGATATCGCCATAATATTCCTCGCTGGTATCCAGATTATGGTTGTAGGCGTACAAACCGGCATCTTTCAGTTTTTGTGCCTGTCCGTCGGTCAGCATACCCAGAGTGCAACAAACTTCCATACCCATCGCGTTAACGCCCCGAACCATGTCGAGCACATTATCGAAATCGCGGTTGTCGCGTACCTCACGCCAGGCTGCACCCATGCAAAACCGGCTGCTACCCGATGCTTTAGCCTGACTGGCAGCTTCCAGCACTTCGTTGACTTCCAGTAGCTTATGCACTTTTACGTGTGTGTGATACCGGGCCGCCTGCGGGCAGTAGGAACAGTCTTCGGGACACCCCCCGGTTTTTACCGACAGTAGTGTACAGACCTGCACTTCCTGAGAGTCATGGTATTGCCGATGAACCGTTGCCGCCCGGTAAATCAATTCCAGAACGGGGCTATTGTAAATGTCAGCGACCTCGTCGCGGGTCCAGTTTGTGCGCATAAGAGAAAAAGTTTCAAATGCGCTGTCGCGCATTTGAAACTCATTTGAGTTTATTAATCAGATCTGTATTCCGTTTGGTATCTATTCGCCCGGCTTTGGCTATCTCCATTGATTTTGTCGCCGCTTGTTTAGCATCGGCCACTCGACCGGCCCGCCGGTAGGCTTCTGCCAGTTCGTAGTATAGGTCGGCCTGTTCGCCGGGGGTAGTTTTCATAGCCAGGCCTTTCCCTGTCCATTTCACCAGCGACGGTACGTAAGCTGAATCGGGACTATTGCGGTTGAAGAGTCGGGCCACATACACATATTCGGGTACTGAAAGGGTATGCGTAGCAATGTGGTTATTCATACGGTCGGCAGCCATATTACCTTGTTTCAGCCGGAAATAGGCGGTCACTTCAGGAAGTAGTGTCCGCGATGAGGCCAGTTTAGGGTCGATACCAATGCGGGTTAGTCCGTCGTAAACCTGCTTGATCTGGGCGGGCGAGTAGCGACCGCCCCGGCTACTGTACAACGACGACATTAGAATGTTCTCAGCTACATCGACGGCGGCTTGCCCATACTGTTTCTTATATACGGCAATGTTACTGACCAAACTGCGGGCCAGCGGATTGTCCATGTCGATCACTAGTTTTTGGGTCGCCAGCCAGTTGCTGTTATTGGCGTGGGTGTTGGCGGGCTGCTGATTAGCGTAGGCTTCCATGGCAGCGATGTTGGTGGCTGTATCGCAAACAACGCGGCTATACATGGCCAGGTCGATCAGGAAATTGGGTGCCTTTTCACCAGCTGCAAACCGTTTTTTCCAAGTCTGACTACGGGTAGTCGGGGCCACCGCATTATTGGCATGCCGAATCAGTTCGTCGGTAGAGTTCTGACTCATGGCAAAATGAACCAGTTCGCCATTGGGCGTGAAATAAAGAAACAGGGGCAGCGAGGGAACGTAGTATTTCTTCGATTTGAGCCATTCCCGCGTGGCAGGCTGGTTTATATCGGCTTTAGTACTGATGAATTTTGCATTGTACGATTTTCCCACGCGACTGTCGGCCAGGGTTGGTACAAAGCTCTGACAGACATGACAGTCGGGAGAATACACTTCAACGAAAACAAGTTTGCCCGCCTTTTGCGCCGTTTTAAAGACCGTACTGATGGGCGTTTGCTGGAAGGCAACGCCTTTCTGTGCCATGACCTGAATAGAGCAGAGTAAACAGATCAACAGGGTTGTATACCCCTTTCGGAGCCAAAAGATACGATCCATAGGTAGTTCGGTGAGGTTAAAATACGCGTTCAAAGGCATTGTTACTTATTTTCCTGCCTGATTCTCGGCCCGGAACTCGGCTTCAACCCGCTTACTGAGCGTGCGGCAGAGGTTGTCGATCTCGTCAGCCATAGAGACGTCATTGGTGGCGGTGCGTACCGTACTGGCAATACCACCCATGATTTCAATCATGAACCGTTTCATATCGCCCACTTCCATGTCTTTGGTCCAGAGGTCAATCTTCAGGGTGTTGTGGTGGTAATTATCCCAAACCGCGATAGAGACACCTTTGGTATCGTTAAGGCCTTCATTTGGGTTTTCAGTAGCGTCCCAATAGATTTTCTCAGGTACGTTATCGTTGTCTAGTTCAACGGTGAAGTTAATTTCAGATTTGCGCATGTTGGAGGAGGACTGTTAATTTAAGTCCTCTGTCTTCTATCTTCTGTCCTCTGTTGCGCTGCTAATTAGAACGATACATACCTGAGCAGCGCAACAGAGGACAGAAGACGGAAGACAGAGAACTCAAAACAGGTGTTTTTTTTGATCAAAATTAAGCATTTTCGGAACGTCCGGGCGCTAAAATTGGTGCATTTAGGGTTTCCCAGATCAGATCGTACACGGCAGTCGCTTCTACTTCGGGCTGTTCTATTGGCTGATCGGTGATCAGAACAGGGTAATATTCCCGGCCAATGTCGACCCCTCCGTGCGATCCTTTCACCAGGGTAGCATCCAGCGAAATGACGTCCATCAGGTAACGGAATCCCAGTAGTTTACGGGCCAGTTTGTAGCCCGCCTTTGCTTTAATCAGCGGATTGGTTTGATCCATGAATAACTCGGCGGGGTCATAGCCGGGTTTACGGTGAATGTCTACCGCCTGGGCATAATCTGGTTTTTTGGCATCGTCGAGCCAGTAGTAATAGGCGAACCAGCTATCGGGTTTAGCAATGGCAACCAGATCGCCCGACCGCTCGTGGTCGAGGTGATGCGCCTTTTTGCCCGCTTCATCCAGCACTTCGGCCACGCCCGGCAGGGCTTCCAGTAACGTTTTAACGTGCGCAAGCTGAGCCGGATCATTGACGTACACGTGAGCAATCTGATGGTCGGGCGCGGCAAAGGCGGCGCTCGCACCCGCATCGAGCAATTCGCGACCTGCTTCAACACGAACGGCGATTAAACCAGCCTCGCGGAGAGCGCGGTTAATGTAAATCGGTCGATTCACCGAGTTGATACCGTATTCAGACAGCAGGATGACGCGGGTATTCTTCTTTTCGTAAAAACCGACGAGCTCAGCCACCAGCTGATCAATTTCCCGAAGGTCGCCGGCAATCTTATCGAAATCGACGCCGAATTTCTGGAGTCCGTAATCCAGGTGGGGCAGGTAAATGAGCGTGAGCGTTGGGTCGTGTTTGTCGTCGACATACATGGAAGCGTCGGCAATCCATTTCGAGCAAACGATGTTGGCATTTGGGCCCCAGAAGTTGAACAAGGGGAACGTACCCAATTTTTCGGTCAACTCGTCGCGTAGTTCGGCGGGTTGACTATAACAGTCGGGCATCTTTAGACCGTCGGAGTGATATTGGGGGCGGGGGGTCACCGAGTAATCGACCGAAGCGTACATGTTGTACCACCAAAACATCTTCGAACAGGTAAAGGCAGCGTCTTCCCGTTTGGCGCGTTCCCAGATCTTTTCAGCCCCCACGAGTTTGTTCGACTGTTTCCAGAATTTTATTTCGGCATCTTCCCGATCATACCAACCGTTGCCGACAATCCCGTGTTCCGATGGCCATTTACCCGTCACATAACAACTTTGCGCCGTAGTGGTCACTGCGGGCAACACCGGTTTAATGTAAGTCAGGCGTCGTTTGGCGATGTACTGCGTTAAAAACGGCGTATGCTCGCCAATCAGGCTGGCGCTGAGGCCAACAATGTCGATAACTACGGTTTTGTTCATGTTGAGAGGTTTTTACTAGTTTGTGGTTTGTAGTCTGTGGTTTGTAGTTGCGTTGCTAGTCTACCATCCGTCTTCCAGCAACGCAACTACAAACCACAGACTACAAACCACAAACTAGCCTATTCACCCACGCCAGTTCCCGGCTGATTGATTCGCTGATTGGAACCTGTACATCGGCGGGGAGAACGCCCCAGGTGTAGGTTTCAATTTCGAGTTGCGTGGTAAATGGCTGTGTACGTTGCCGGTTCAGCACCTCGATTACGCTGTTTTGGGTCGAATGCAATAGCCCGTAGCGTTCGAGGAAAAGCGGAACGTGAAAATGAACCCGCCACTCGCGATGTGTTTTGGCGTCGAAATCGGCCAGCGCATTGGGCAGGTCGTCGTAATGTTTGAAAGTGCCATCGGCCAGTCGGGCCACCACCTGGTGCAGGTACGTTGGTTCATCGAAAGCGGAAATGGCTGTGTAGGTTGCCTGGGCATCTTTCTCGAAACTTAGCCGCAGGGCCGAACTAACCTGCACTTTACCGACCTTGATCGCTGCCGTTTCCAGCGCCGTCAGTACAGTCTCCGTTTCTTCATACGCCACCGCTACATGACAGACGTCGTAGCAGAGTTGAATATGGTTTTGCAGCACTGTGTCAGCCTCCGAACTACTCATGTCATGATGATGCGCCAGGTACGTTCGGGCCGCCGGACGGAGTTCCTGCGTGTACCAGGCAATGAAGTCGGCCACGTTGTCGAGCAGTCCGTCGGGTTCGGGTTCGATGTCGAGGTGGAGGGTTTTTCCGGTGCTTAGCCGTAACTGAATCAGCTCGTCGAGCACGCGCAATATGTGTTGCGTGGCCGTTTGGGTCGCTTCGTGACGGACTTCGGCTGTGTTCCACCACAGGCGGTATGAGAGGGGTGAGGTAGAAATGCCCCCATCAGTCTCGCCCTCGGGCATCAGTTTAGCTAATAAATGAAAGAGCCGGATGGTATAGTCGAGGCGCTCGGTAGTGGTCCAGTCGGGAGCATGCACCTGATCCTTTACGCGTTCGTTGTGGAATCCACCGTACGGAAATCCGTTCATGGTGAACACGTAACAACCTGTTTCGGCCAGCCATGCCTGAAATTCAGCGGTCTTTTCGGGCCTCGCCAGGTCAATGCTCGCCTGATTGGCCAGCCGTAGACCCAGCGGTAGCGGGGCATTGGGCGAAACCGCCGCTTTCACGGCCGGGACCTGATCGCGAAGGTGCCGAAAATGGTCATCCCACGTTTCGCCGGGATGAATATTGGTGCAATATCCGATGTGCATGGAAGAGTTCAGTTAACAGTTATCAGTGAGCAGTTATCAGTGGTTCCGCTAGGAAACGCTGACTTGTGGTACATAACGTACCTGAGCAACGCTGATAACTGTTCATTGTTAACTGTTAACTGATAACTGATAATTGTTCATTGATAATTGAGTTACTGCCTGCCGGATGAGGACGACGTCCATGTCGTGAACTTCAACTCCTTTGCCCAGGGCGTCGAGCAGGGTTATGGTTAATTGACCGCCGAGGTGTTCCTGAAATTCGGCGAGTCCGCGAACGAGGTGTTCACTGTCGTTTTCGGCAAGGGCGGGGTGGAATAGGTCAAACCCTACGCCCTGTAATACGTGCAGAATACGGTCGGCATCTGCTTCCTGAATTCGGCCAGCCAATTGTGAATACACTACGTCGAGGGCCAGGCCAATGGCTACTGCTTCGCCGTGGCGGATCGAGAAATCGGTAAGGTATTCGAGTTTGTGCGCTGCCCAGTGCCCAAAGTCGAGTGGGCGGGCCGAGCCCATTTCAAACGGGTCGCCGCCCGAAATATGTTGCATGTGCAAATCGGCGCACCGGTAAATCAGGTAGTTCATGGCCTCTGCATTGCGTTGTGAGAGCGCGGTTGTGTTTGCTTCCAGCCACTCAAAAAAAGTCAGGTCTTTGATCAGGGCTACTTTAACAGCTTCGGCAATGCCTGCCCGCCAGTCACGATCGTCGAGTGTGGTCAGAAAATGGGCGTCGTTGAACACGGCAACCGGCGGGGCAAACGTGCCAATGAAGTTTTTCTTCCCCCGGTAGTTCACACCATTTTTCACGCCCACTCCCGAATCGTTCTGCGAAAGCACGGTGGTGGGGATGCGAATATGCCGCACGCCCCGATGCGATATAGCCGCCGCGTATCCAACCAAGTCAAGCACCGCGCCGCCGCCAATACCCACCACGTAGGAATGCCGGTCGATGCCGTACTCATTCACAGCGTCAACAATCCGGTCGACCAACTCGGGGTCATTCTTGGCTGCTTCTCCTCCCGGAACCGTGAGCAGGTTGGGTATCAATTGAACAGCCGTTTCCTCACTCAGGTACGTTTGAATGTCAATAGCCAGCGTTGGATGAGCCGTCAAGACGCCTTCATCAACAACAACCAGTATTTTTTTGACTGTGCCGTTGGTGACCTGTTGCTGAAGGAACTGGCGGAAAAGGGGGTTTGTCGCGCTGAAAAGTCTATTCGTAAACGAGACAGTGTACGTGAATGGAACGTTGAACGATTGCTGAAGCGATGTCATTTCACAGGTAGTCAGATAAACTAAAAGACAAATTTACCCACGATTACCCATGTTTTCGCGTCGATTTGCCATCAACTAAACCTTTTCGGCGACTTACTGTCCAACCGTCGATTACGTTAAACCAACGCACGACCATGAAAACGATGAAATTACTGGCTGTTGCCCTGCTACTTTCGGCTGGTGCTTACGCCCAAACAAAGCCGGCCGCTAGAGCTACAATCACCCATAAAGGCACTCACCGCACCCTGACAACCGAGCAGCGGGCAACGATGAAAGCGGAGCGAAAAGCGAAATTCGAGAAAATGACGCCCGCCGAGCGCAAGGCATTTAAAACAGCTCACCGTGCTAAGCGTCAGGCCAAACTCGACGCTATGCCGGCCGATAAGCGCGCCAAGATCGTGGAGCGCCAACGCAATCGGAAAGTGGAGCGCAAACAGGTGAAGGTGGGGTAAGTTGGAGTAGAAGGGCCTACAGCGCGACATTTTCACGTCACTGCGAAGGCTTTGGCCAGCCAGATAGATAGGGGCAACAGTAGCAACGTACCCAGGGCTAATGGCCAGTTGCCTGATACGCTGACCCAGGCCGCATCCATCACGATCAGGGATAAAACGCCCGCTTTTACCGCGCCGCCGATATTGGGGCCGATCGGATCTTGCATGGCTTTCATGAGTGGCCGACCAATAAGGAAGAGGTGCAATACCACAAAGCTACCGGTAAGCAGCAAGGTATTAGCCTGGTTAGCCATCACTAATTGAACCATACTGACCATTAGATACAACGCGGCGGCGGCATAGAGCGTTGTTCGTTTGCCTCCGTGTACTTCGTCGCGACTAATCATGGTGATAGCGGCGATATAAACAACAGGTACTACTGCCAGCCACCATAGCGAATGAACGGCCAGCGTTCCGGCGGCACCAACGCCCAAAAGTAGATTTGCACCCCGGCACAACCCCATGTTGATGGGGCCAAACCACGACATATGTTTGCCAAACCGATCGTAAAAAACGGCCAGGCCAGCAATAAGCGCGGCTAGTGCGCCTGAGGCGGGGCTATATAAAAAAGCGAGCCCAATACCCAATGCCAGCAGCCCAACGCCTAAAGCAGAGGCTTGCCCCAGCGTAACGCGGCCACTCGGAATGGCTCGCTCGGGCCGTTCAACAGCGTCGAGGTCGGCGTCGAACACATCATTAAGTACCACCCCGCCGCCGTAGAGTCCGATGGTTGATACCAGCAGCAGCCAGACCGGTTGGCCAGTCGATAGGGGGGAGATTCCTCCCGCCAGAGCTGCCAGTGACAAACCAGCCAGCACATCGGCCACGGCCGTCACAAGATTAGCCGGCCGCATTAACTGTAAGAAGGATTTTAACATAAAAAAAGACGCACCCCTCTAGTTAATGAGCACCGAGTTTTTGTCGGGTCTTGGTTGTTGGCCGCCACGCAGAATGGTGTTTCCATTGAATTTCTGACTTTGATCAATGGCCAGTCCGTCGGCAAAATCGGCGGTATTAAGCTGACCGCTTTGGGCAAAGGCATCGATGGCGTTTTGATAGGTCACCTGCCGGATGTGCTCGAGCGGAATACCACGCATAACCATGAGTGCCGCCGTTTTGGGCACAGCTAATGGGTCGCTGATGCCCCAATCGGCGGCTGAATTGACCATAATGCGTTCGGGTCCGTACTGACGCACTACCTCGACCATGCGTTCGTTACCCATTTTGGTGAACGGATAAATGGTAAACGCTGCCCAAAAACCTTTATCGAGCACCGATTTCACGGTTTCTTCATTGTTGTGGTCAACGATGATCATGCCTGGGTCAAGGCCGTGTTCGAGGGCAATAGCCATGCTTCGCTCGGTGCCTTCTTTTTTGTTGCGGTGGGGCGTATGAATCTGCACCGGCAGTCCGCTTTCTTTCGCCAATTCCAGTTGCGCCCGGTAAAAACGATCTTCGGCCGGTGTCTGATCATCGAATCCAATTTCGCCGATGCCAACCACTCCTTCTTTAAACACAAAAAGGGGTAGCAATTCCATCACCTCCTCGGCCAGAGGTACGTTGTTAGCTTCCCGCGAGTTGAGGCCGATAGTGCAATAGTGTTTGATACCAAACTGCGACGATCGGAAACGCTCCCAACCAATGAGACTACTGTAATAATCTTTGAACGTAGCCAATCCGGTGCGGGGTTGACCCAGCCAGAAAGCCGGTTCAATCAACGCCACGATACCCGCATCGGCCATAGCCTGATAATCGTCGGTTGTGCGTGAGGTCATGTGGATATGCGGATCGAAAAAACGCATTCCCTGAATATAAGCCGGGTAATCGAAGGGTGTTTCGGCTACCGGATTTGGCGTCGACGAAACCTCTTCGTCTTCTGCGTGTGATGGGTTCATATGTCAGTTATCAGTTAACAGTTATCGGTAAACAGTTGTCGGTGACCAGTTATCAACGTTGCCCTGGAATGTTCCTTAGCGAAGCAACTGATAACTGTTTACTGATAATTGTTATCTGTCAATTGTTTTGCTGGTTCGTAGTCTGTTTGCTGGCATACCTGTTTGGCGGCGTTGCGGTCGCGCTCATCGGGAGAATGCAGTAATTTTTTTACGTCGGCAAGCAGCGTTTCGTTCATGAACTGAGGAATTAACTGCCATACTTCGGCGGGGACGGTTCGTCCGGCGGCCCAGCGTTCGTGGGCGAAGTTCGACAGATCGTTGGCCAGTGTTTGGTTGGCTCGCTGCTGTAGGCCCGTGATGCGGGTGATGGGTTTGTCGTTGAAAATGCACTTGAGCACCAACTGATTCCAGGCCGCTTCAGAGAAATATTCGGCGGGGTAGGTATTACCAAATGCAATGGCATCGAATACAGGACCCATGTTTGAGCGTACTGCTTCAGTGGCCTGAAACAGCCAGCGTTCGGGGTACATCAGGTAGGGTAGGGCTGAGTAAAGCGCCACAAACTCATGTAGTTCAGCTGTATCGAAGAGTGTTTGAATGGCGTTGACGAAGGCCGTTTCCGGTTCGGGCGGGAGGGAGGTGAGCAGCAGCACCCGCGCCAGCTGATCCATGCTCCATTCGGGTTTGTCAGGCACATTACGGCGGCTCACAAAACGGGGGACCGCAACAAAGGCCGCGAGTTTAGCCGGGGTTGGCAATGTCAGTTTAGCGTCGAGCCACTGCCGTTCAGCGTCGGTGGCAGCGTTGGTAAAGATAGATTGAAGAGTTGTCATAAGTAACTGCAAAAACGCAGGGCAAAGCGCAAAGCAAAAGTAGCTGAATTAGGTACACTACTGATTTTGGTCAGCTTTTTAGTCGTCTAAACCTTGATTTAGAGCTGGGCAGCGAAGAGTAACCCATGGAAATTTAGTTGGTGCCAGAAAATGGGATGGCTGAAATCCCCGGCATGCTGTAGATTTGCCTGCATGAACAATATGACCTGCCGGATATGCGGTAACTCGCAGGAGAATTCACTCTATCGTTTCAAAGAAATGATGTACGGGACGCGGGAAGAATTCGACTACTTTCAATGCGCAAAGTGCAAATGTCTTCAAATAGCTACTGTTCCGGCAGATTTAAGTAACTATTATCCCGAGGGATATAGCGGATACATTCCACCTAATGATGGCCTTTACAAAGGAATCGGCGGTTTTTTTAAAAAGGCTCGCTATAAATCGGTTACGATTGATAAATCACTATTCAATCGCATGATTGCTGCCGTCGTTCCAGCCTCAAAATATGAACATCTGTCCCGATTTAATTTGACTATAGATTCGTCTATTTTAGATGTGGGCTGTGGCTTTGGCCGATATTTGTACCCGTTATATAGTTTCGGTATGAAACAGGTTATGGGCGTTGATCCATTTGTCGACCCAATAACATACCCGAATGGTTACCGCGTTGAGAAAAAGTATATTGACGAGGTTCGTGGACAATGGGACCTAATCATCTACAATCATGCTTTTGAGCATGTTCCTGATCCACTCGACAATCTAAAAGCCATTGAAAAGCTACTGAAACCAACAGGGCATTGCGTAATCAGAATTCCGACCGTGAGCTCGTTTGCATGGCAGCATTATAAAGAACATTGGGTTCAGTTAGATGCCCCCCGTCATTTATTTATTCACTCTCGGGAGAGTATTCGTTTGCTAGCGGAAGAGGCTAATCTGGTGTTAGAAGATATAGTTGATGACTCAGAAGATTTTCAGTTTTCTGTCAGCGAAAAATACAAAGCAGGTTACTCCATGTATGAAGTGCAACCAGGATCAAGAAGTTATTTTGAGAAGAAAAAGGAACGGTTCATAAACAATCGAAAAGCAAAGCAACTGAATAAAATGGGTCAAGGCGATCAGGCCGCGTTCATTTTATCAAAGAAATCCTGAAGCTTTCGCTTCTAAAAAATGGCTATTTACATGAATTAGATCCGAAGAAATTCTTTTATTTAGACTCAAATCAAAAAATTAATTTATGTTCATTAATTTGTAAGAAGATAGTATAAAAAAAGGGGGTACAAAAGCAACAGGAAATAAACCTGTTAGCCTTCGTACTCCCTTTTTGCTAGTCGAGCGGCGTGGTAATCAGCTGCCGAACACGCGCTTCAAAATATCAGTTACCCGGGCGACGGGATCTTCGCGAATGCGTTTTTCTTCCTGAGCAACCAGAATAAACAGACCATCAACGGCTTTGTTGGTGGCGTACTGAGTCAGGTCGGCGTTGACCGGTTTCACGAGCGGCAACCGGTTGTAGGTCGACGCCAACGATGTGTAGTAGCGGGTGGCGTTGTTCTTCTTCAGTGTGCTGTCAATAATCGGCGTGAACTCAGTTACCAGTTGCTGACCCGTTGTGCGGCGCAGGTATTGAGTAGCCGCATCCTGACCGCCCCGCAGAATACCAAGCGCATCCTGAATAGACATTTGGGTAATGGCCTTGAAAAATACCGGCTTTGCCTTCTTCGCTGCATCTTCGGCCGAACGGTTGAGGGCCAGCACAAACTGGTCTACCTGCTTGCCTAAACCAATTTGCCGCAATCTCGATTCGACTCGTTGCGCCTCGGGGGGGAACAGAATCCGGATCAGCGTGTTTTTATTGTATCCGTCGAGGGCCGATGCCTGTGTGGCTCCTTTGTCGATACCGACCCGAAGGGCTTCTTTCAGTCCGTTGGCAATCTCATTCGAAGAAAGCGAGTTGCCAGTGGCAGACGGCTGAACAACCTTTTCCAGAAAACCGCCCAATTTACCAAACGGGCTGTTTGAACGGGGTTGAGCGGGTTTGCTCGTAGTGTCCTGAGCCTGAATGGTCCCGGCGAGTAAGAGCGAAAGGCCCAGGGCCCATGCACGAATTGGTTTCATCTCAATAGGTTGTTTTACGTACTTTTGACAATAGGAAACGAGTAAAGTAAAGCGGTAAAAATAATATTTTCAGTTTAACTCAGGCAGCCAGTCAGTTCACTGTGCCGCATTCTGAGCCCACCATTCATAGTTGATTAACACATTCTTTATGCCAACTACTATCCGGGCCGAAGTGATTACTATTGGCGACGAAATTTTATTCGGCCAGATTATCGATACCAATACCCAGTGGATCAGTACAGAACTAACCAACATTGGCATACGTACCGTTCGCAAAACGTCGGTCGGTGACGAAGCCGACGTTATTCTGGCTGCTTTGACTGAAGCCGCTGCCCGCGTCGATGTGGTCATTATCACCGGTGGATTAGGGCCAACCAAAGACGATATCACCAAAAAAACGCTCTGCCAGTTCTTTGATGTGGGCTTGGTTCGTAACCAGACAGCCCTAGATCTGGTAACCAGTTTCTTTGAAAAGCGCGGTCGCGAAATGACGGACATGAACCGTATGCAGGCCGATTTACCCGAAAATGCCGTCTATATTCAGAACGACTGGGGAACAGCCCCCGGTATGTGGTTCGATCAGGACAATACGGTTTTTATCTCGTTACCGGGCGTACCGTTCGAGATGAAAAGCCTGATGACCTATCGGATGTTGCCCCGGCTGAAAGAACGGTTTGAGATGCCGGTCATTCAGCATAAAATGATTCGCACGATCGGCATTGGCGAATCATTCCTGGCCGAACGCATCGAGGCATGGGAAGATGCGCTGCCGCCCCACATCCGGTTGGCTTACCTACCGAGCTTTGGTCAGGTCAAGCTACGGCTTACGGCCACCGGCACCGATAGCGAGCAGCTTACCCGTGAACTCAATGAGCAGGTGGCCAACGTGTTACCGCTGATTGAAAAGCACGTGTATGGTTATGATGCCGACGAGATCGAAAACGTGGTTATCCGTCTGCTGAAACAGAAGGAACTGATGTTGGGCGTTGCTGAAAGCTGTACGGGCGGGCAGGTAGCGGCCACACTGACTAAGGTTCCAGGCGTGTCGGCGGTGTTTGCCGGTGGGGTGGTGAGTTACAGCAACGAGGTTAAAATCATTGCGCTGGGGGTCAATCCTGAAACGCTGGGTACGTTCGGGGCTGTGAGCGAACCAACCGTGAGCGAAATGGCCGAAGGGGTGCGTGTCATGCTCGGCACTGATGTAGGTATTGCCACTAGCGGTATTGCAGGCCCGGACGGTGGGACACCCGAAAAGCCGGTCGGCACCATCTGGATCGCCGTGGCAACGGATAAAGGAACCGTCACCAAACACCTTAAACTAGGCCAGTATCGGGAGCAGAACATCACGCTAACGACAACGTACCTGCTTAATCTTCTTCGTGAACAACTAATTTGATGTACGATGTACGAATTACGATGTACGATTTGCGTTGCTAGTCCACCATACGATTAAGAGAGCAACGCAGATCGTACATCGTAATTCGTACATCGTACATACTCAAACTATGGCTCTCATCGACATGGTCATGCCCAAAATGGGCGAAAGTATAATGGAATGCACCGTCATCACTTGGCTGAAACAAGTGGGTGATCGGGTAGAAGTAGATGATTCGTTGCTGGAAGTAGCCACCGACAAGGTAGATACGGAAGTGCCTGCTTCATCGACCGGAATTCTTAAGGAACGGCTTGTCAACGATGGCGATGTGGTGCCGATTGGGCAGGTAATTGCCCGTATCGAAACCGAGCAGGAGGCAGCTACATCGGTTGTGGCGGCTGATCCGGCACCGCTTGCTTCGTTGGAGCAGGTGGGCGTGGATGCCGCTGCGGTCAATGATGTAGAAGAAGCGGAAGCAGTTCAGTCAGCCGCTGCGCTGGAAGCCAGTATTGGCTCTATGAGTAGCAAAGCGGGCGTAGTGGCTACCGGTCCTGCGTTTGAAGGTCGGTTTTATTCGCCGCTCGTGTTGAATATCGCCCGTGAAGAAGGTATCTCCCGCGCCGAACTCGACACTATTCCTGGTAGTGGCGCTGAAAACCGGGTGACGAAGAAAGACATGCTGGCCTACGTGCTTCAACGGGCTGAAGCGCCGGGGGCCGAGGGCGTAGGGCAGAGGGATACCCCCCCGGCCGGCCGCCCAATGCCCCAAGCCCCAAGCCCTACGCCCCCGGCCCCCAGCCTCAATGGGTCGTCTGACATTATTCAGATGGACCGGATGCGGAAGATGATTGCGCAGCGTATGATTGAGTCGAAGCAGACGTCGCCACACGTAACCTCGTTTGTTGAGGCCGATATGACCGCTATTGTACAGTGGCGAACGGCCAATAAGGACGTGTTCAAAAAGCAGACCGGCGAAAACCTGACCTACACGCCCATTCTGATCGATGCCATTGTGAAGGCAATCCGTGATTTTCCGCTGATCAATGTCTCGGTCGATGGCGACCGGATCCTGGTGAAACGCAGCATCAATATTGGTATGGCGGTGGCGCTGCCGTCGGGTAACCTGATTGTTCCGGTTATTCACGATGCGGCGCAATACAATCTGGTCGGACTGACCAAAAAGGTGAACGACTTAACACGCCGTGCCCGCGAGAACAAACTCACCGCCGACGATCTGGCCGGTGGTACCTACACGATTTCCAACATAGGTACGTTCGGCAACCTGATGGGAACGCCCATCATCGTGCAGCCCCAGGTTGCCATCATGGCGTTTGGAGCCATCGTGAAAAAACCCGCTGTAATTGAAACGCCGCAGGGTGACTTACTCGGTATCCGGCAGTTGATGTTCCTGAGTCACTCCTACGATCACCGCGTTGTCGACGGTGCCCTTGGTGGGCAATTCGTCCGTCGCGTAGCCGATTATTTCGAAGGCTGGAATGAGCCTAATTTGTAAAACTATGGTACGCGAAATTTTATGGGTACGCTGATTTCGCGGATTAAAAGGGATTTTCGCGGATTTTTGGATGCAAATGGATTGGCTCTGCGCTAAGCTATGAATCCGCTTAAATCCAAAAATCCGCGAAAATCGTTTTTAATCCCTTTAATCCGCGTACCCACATAATCCGAGTACTCATAAAATTCCTTATGAAAAAACGCATTTGCATTGACCAGGACGATGTACTGGCCAACACCCACGCCAAACTTGTTCAGCTTTATCTGAATTCAGGCGCACCCCGTTACGAACTGGCCGAGCTTCATGAAAAATCGTTTCAGGAACTATTGGATGACGAGGAACGGAAATCAATTCATGACCAGATTTTTGCGCCCGGTTTTTTTGCCGATATCGATGTGATGCCCGGTGCGCAGGAGGCCATTGTAGCTTTGCAGGACAAGTACGATGTGTTTGTGGCCACAGCCGCCATGGAGTTCCCGAACTCATTTCGCGAGAAGTACGACTGGCTGGCTCACTATTTCCCAACCATTCACTGGAAGAACATTATTTTCCTGGGCGACAAAAGTATCTTAGGTGCCGACTATCTCATCGACGATATGCCGTATAACCTGCACACATTTGCGGGAAAGGGGTTGCTGTTCGATGCATTGCATAACCGCGACGAGACCGCCTTTGAACGGGTGATGAACTGGACCGACGTAACAAATCTGTTGTTGGATTAAGTTTTTAACGAACGGTTCAACAAGCAGCCCGCACAACACGTTTCAGTTGTATACTATCATACAAAGTCAACCATTCGTAACGCCCTCCACGCGATATGCCACAAATAAGTTGCTCATTTTGCGGTCGCCGTAAGAATGAAGTTCAATTGCTCCTTTCGGGCATCGATGCCCACATCTGTAATCACTGCATTGAACAGGGTTTTGACGTAGTCGTTGAGGAAACGCGCCCCAAGAAAAGCCAAAGTGCCGAGCCACCCACGTTGAATCTGGTGAAGCCGCAGGAGATGAAGCGGTTTCTTGACCAGTATATAATTGGTCAGGATGAAGCCAAAAAGGTGCTCTCGGTAGCGGTGTACAACCACTACAAGCGGTTAATGCAACCTAAAACCGATGATGATATCACGATTGAAAAATCGAATATTCTGATGGTAGGCGAAACCGGGACGGGTAAGACGTACCTGGCGCGGACTATTGCCAGAATGCTCGATGTTCCCTTCTGCATCGCCGACGCCACCGTCATCACTGAAGCCGGGTACGTGGGCGAAGATGTAGAAACGGTGCTGACCCGACTCTTGCAGGCCGCCGATTACAAGGTCGATCAGGCCGAAATGGGTATCGTCTACATTGACGAAATTGACAAAATTGCCCGTAAATCAGACAATCCGTCGATCACTCGTGATGTAAGCGGCGAAGGAGTTCAGCAAGGACTGCTTAAACTGTTGGAAGGATCATCGGTGAATGTGCCGCCTCATGGTGGTCGTAAACACCCGGACCAACGGTTGATTTCGCTGAATACAGAAAATATTTTATTCATTTGCGGCGGTGCTTTCGATGGTATTGAACGGCACATTGCCAAGCGAATAACCTCCCGTCCCATCGGATTTTCTGACGAACGCCGCCTGCACGCCAGCACAGATCGGAGTCATTTGATGCGCTATGTGTCGGCCCAGGATTTGAAATCGTTTGGCCTGATCCCTGAATTATTAGGTCGTTTACCCGTGCTGACTCACCTCGAAGCACTGGATCGGGGAGCCCTGTATCGCATCCTGACCGAGCCTAAAAACGCCATTACTAAACAATACGATAAATTGTTTGCAATGGACGATGTAACCGTAACCTGGGATGAATCAGCGCTCAACTATATTGTTGATCAGGCTCTTACATTTAACCTAGGGGCTCGAGGTCTGCGTTCCATCTGTGAATCGATCATCACCGACGCCATGTTCGAGTTACCCTCTCAGGCGGGAAAAAAGGAACTGGTGATCACCCACGAATACGCGTCCGAGAAGTTTAGCCGTACTGCCGCCCACGAACTGCGGAATGCGGCCTAACCAGAAATAATAGCCGAAGCAATGGCCTGACTTGTTGCAAAGTGACCAGCACAAATCGGGTAGAAGACTATCAGGCAGCATACTCTTCAAATAAATCTTTGCTTCGGCTGTTCTTCATCCCATTCTGTCATTTGTTCATAACATTCCACCAAGGTTTGTGTTAGGAAGCAGATAGCTTATCTCTCACTTAACACACGAACGTTATGAATACGTCGACCAAACACGTTTTTCTTGCCCTTGCCATTACCTCTTTCCTGGGTTCATGCAGCCGCCCGGTTGCTACATTCCAGCCTTCAAAAGCTGAGCGTTTCTATTCAGCTCAGAAAGCGGTTACTCCAGTTGCCGTAGAGGAAGCCACCGTTACCGAATCGGTTGCCGTTGCTCCGGTAGCTCCTGAAACCGTTACTGAAACGGCTCCGGCACCAGTAGCTGCCACAGCCAGCATCAACGAAGCGCTGACTAAAGCAGAAGCCTACGCCTCTACGAACGCTCGCCCTGCTGATGCTCGCAAGCTGGAGCGTCGGATTACTAAAATTCGGGAAGTACTGGCTACATCACCACAGAAAGCTGCAGTAAGCACTGAGAAAACTCAGAAGTCAACGCTGGTTCAGCGCATGATGCAGAAGAGCCTGGATAAGAAAATCCAGAAGCACCTGGCGCCTGAGCAACCGATGCGTAGCAGCACCCTAACGGCTGGTCTTGTTATTGGTTTGATCGGTATTCTTCTTCTCTTGTTAACATCAGGTACTGCCGCTACCATTGGTCTCATTGCGCTGGTAGTTGGTATTGTTCTGGTTATCTTGGGCCTTATTTAGTTGTAATTTCTTTATCAATCATTTTGCCAAGTTCGTACATACGCATGAAACAGCTCATCAAATCTGCATCACTCGCGTTGGCTGGTGTTGCCCTGCTCTCTGCCTGTAGCCGCCCTGTTGCTACAGCTACGTTCCAGAAATCTCAGCCTGAGCGGTTCTACTCGCAACAGAAGACCACTGAGCCAGTAGCAGTGAATGAAGAAGTTGTTGCTGCAACACCTGTTGTGGCCAACGTATCTGTAGTAACGCCGTCAGAAACTGCCGTTGCAACGGTGTCAACGCCCGTAGTTATTCCTGCTCAACCAGCGTCTGAAGCGCTGGCTAGTTTGAAAGCGACGCACGCAACTGATCGCCGCATGACGAAACGTATTGAGCGGACAGAGAAAATGTTGGCCGAAGTAAATCAGAAAGCAGCCACGCAAGCGGTAACGTCAACAAAGAAAGCCAGCTTTCTGGAGCGTTCGATGCTGAAGAGCATTGACAAGAAGATCAAAAAACACATGGCCCCTAAAGAAACCAATGCCCTAACCGGTTATGTTCGTCTGGGTGCTATTATTGGTCTGGTTGGTCTGCTGTTGCTGTTGATTGGTAATGGCGTAGGTGCCACGATTGGTCTGATCGGTCTGATCGCCGGTCTGGTGCTTATCCTGTTAGGCGTTATTAATCAGAGTTAATCTGAGCCTCGGTGAGAGCCGATTGATAACCAACTAGTTATAAGTGTTTAAGTCCTTAATCGGGCGGTTTTCTGATTGGATTTTCCAGCAGAAACCGCCCGATTTTGTTGTATAGTCATGCACAGCTAAAACCAACTCAAACATGAACATTCACAACCACCCAATTCTTGTTTTTCTACACGGCCACGGTGTAAGTCCGGTTATCTGGGATTCTCTTTATTCGTCACTGGCGAGCGACTACAAAGTTGTTCGGCCCAACTATTCGCTCAGTACAAGCCATACCAGTATCGACGGCTATGCTGAGACATTGCAGGGGCAACTCCGTTTGTCGGGTTTGGGATCATACATATTGATTGGTCACTCGATGGGAGGGTACATAGCCCTGGCGATGGCCGAAAAATACCCGGATTGTGTGAAAGGTGTTGTGCTTTTTAACTCAACTGCTTTCGCCGACGTGGATTCGGATCAACAACGACAAAAACGGCAGGACGCTAAAAAACTGCTTCAAACAGAAGGCGGTAAGGCGTTTGTCGAAAAGACAATTCCCACCATGTTTTCTGATCCGGAAAGCGATCTCGTGAATCCCCTCGTAGAAGCCCATGTCACCTTGCCAACCGATGCCCTGCTGGCTGGTTTGGAAGCTATACGGACCCGGCCCGACCGGTCGGCATTCTTGCAGCGTGCAGATTTTCCGGTGCTGATTATCGCCGGGCGCTACGATAAAGCGATTCCGTTCGAGCGATCGGAAGAGTTGCATAAAAAAGTGCCCAACGCAGAATTTGCAATACTCGATCAGTCAGGTCATATGGGGATGCTTGAAGAGCCGGAGAACTCATTAAACGTGCTGAAATCCTTTCTAGATAAAATTCCGGCTGTTTAGCCTGGCGCTATTAACCGGTACAACACCAAAAACTAAAAATACTTCAGGTGCATAGCCCCTCAAAATCTGTATTTTTGCCGACTTATCACTAAAAAAGTCCGTATGTCGCAGCTATTCAACGTCTATCCACTCTACGATATCGAGCCTGTTCGGGCACAGGGCAGTTACCTCTGGGATGAACAGGGTACGCAATACCTGGATCTGTATGGCGGCCATGCCGTGATTTCTGTTGGTCATACGCATCCTCGCTACGTGCAGGCACTGACCGATCAGTTGCACAAGATTTCGTTCTACTCAAATTCGGTCCATATTCCGCAGCAGCAGGAGCTTGCCAATAAACTGGGTGACCTGTCGGGCCATGCCGACTATTCGTTGTTTCTCTGCAATTCGGGGGCCGAAGCCAATGAAAACGCGCTCAAACTGGCTTCGTTTCATACCGGCCGTAAAGGTGTTGTAGCCTTCACCAAATCATTTCATGGCCGAACAGCCGGTGCTGTAGCCGCCACAGATAATCCGGCTATTGTAGCTCCTGTGAATGCGACCGACCACGTCACGTTCCTGCCGTTCAACGGCGTAGAAGGACTTGAGGCCGGCATTACCACCGCAACCTGTGCGGTGATTGTGGAAGGTATTCAGGGGGTGGGTGGTATTCAGGTGGCTACCGACGAATTCCTGCTAGCCCTGCGCAAACGGTGTGATGAAACCGGAACTGTGCTAATTCTAGATGGCGTACAGTGTGGATACGGCCGCACCGGAAAATTCTTCTCCCATCAGTTTAGCGGAATAAAAGCCGATATTATCTCGATGGCTAAAGGCATGGGCAATGGTTTTCCTATTGGCGGCATCCTAATCGCACCCGAGTTTAAAGCCAGTTATGGCCTGCTGGGCACCACCTTTGGCGGTAACCATCTGGCCTGTACCGCTGCTATCGCTGTGCTCGACATTATGCGCGATGAAGAACTACTTGATAACGCCGATCGACTGGGCACATACCTGATGGACGGTATTCGGCAGATTGGTGGCTACAAAGAGTTGCGTGGTCGTGGTCTGATGATCGGTATTGAATATGATTTTCCGGTTGAACAACTGCGCCATAACCTGCTTTTTGGCCACAAACAGTTTACAGGTGTTGCCGGTAAAAACACAATTCGGTTGCTGCCGTCGCTGGCTCTGGGTACCGATGAAGCCGATCAGTTTCTGGAAGCACTAAGCCAGGAAATTCACCGCGAAGCTTTAGTCAATAACTAATTAAACACAGAGACACACAGTAAGCATGTGTCTCTGTGTGTATACGTATAAAATGCACCATTTCATCTCTCTCGCCGACGTCACGGATCTTGACGCACTGATTCAGTCTGGCCGTGCTGCCAAAGCGAATCCATTTGCCGACGAACAACTCGGTCATCATAAAACCATCGGGTTGCTGTTTTTTAACTCCAGCCTACGTACCCGGTTGAGCACTGAAAAGGCCGCCCGTAACCTCGGCATGAACGTGATGACGCTCAATGTAGGAGCCGATAGCTGGGGCCTGGAGATGGAAGATGGCGTGTTTATGAATGCCGATAAGGCCGAACACGTCCGCGAAGCCGCCGCCGTGATGGGCCGGTACTGCGACATATTAGCCGTTCGTGCTTTTGCCGGATTAACCGATCGCGAAGCCGACTATAAAGAATTGGTTATGAATCAGTTCGCCAAATACGCTGGGGTGCCTATCGTTAACCTCGAATCGGCCACCCGCCACCCGCTGCAATCACTGGCCGATTGCATCACCATCGAAGAAGCCAAACAAACCGCCCGGCCGAAAGTCGTGTTGACGTGGTTGCCGCATATTAAACCGTTGCCACAGGCAGTGGCCAATTCGTTCTGCGAGTGGATGAACCCCCGCGCCGAAGCCGGACAGATCGATTTTGTGGTCACTCATCCTAAAGGCTATGAACTGGCTCCTGAGTACGTGGGTAACGCCCGCGTGATCTACGATCAGGATGAGGCATTTGCCGGGGCCGATTTTATCTACGGCAAAAACTGGTCATCGTACACCAGCTACGGACAAATGCTGACTAGTGACCCTTCGTGGGCTGTCACCATGGATAAGATGAACCTGACCAACAACGGTAAATTCATGCACTGCCTGCCCGTTCGCCGCAACCTGAAAGTCGCCGATGCCGTGCTCGATAGTCCACAATCGCTGGTGATCGAACAAGCCGCCAACCGCGAATGGTCAGCGCAGGCGGTGCTGAAAGAGATACTGTTAACCTTAAAATAGTTTAGGGTTTGACGTTTTGTGTTTGTCGTTGCGCTACCTACTAACCTTGTTTTTAGTAAGCAGAGCAACGACAAACACAAAACGTCAAACCCTAAACTGATTCTATGAATCAGATCACCGTAGTCAAAATTGGCGGAAATGTAATTGATAGCCCTGCCGCGCTAACCCGCTTTCTGACCGCTTTTGCAGGCTTGTCGGGCAGTAAAGTGCTGGTGCATGGTGGAGGGAAAATTGCCACGCAAATTGCCGAAAAACTGGGTATTGTCACCACGATGGTCGAGGGTCGCCGAATCACCGACGGCCCCATGCTCGATGTGGTTACGATGGTCTATGGCGGCCTGGTGAATAAACAGATCGTGGCTCAGTTGCAGGCGCTTGGCGTTAATGCCATTGGCCTGACCGGTGCCGATGCCGGTCTGGTAAAGGCCACCAAACGCCCTGTTGCCGCCATCGATTATGGCTTTGTAGGCGACATTCGGGAAGTTGATTCAGGACGTTTGCAAGCCTTTATAAGTCAGGGGCTAGTGCCCGTTTTTGCCCCCCTCACCTTCGATCCTGAACTGGGTACGTTGCTCAACACCAACGCCGACACCATGGCCCAGGCATTGGCCGTCGACATGGTTGGTCATAACGAAGTAACGTTGGTATACTGCTTTGAAAAGAGAGGCGTTTTGTCGAATCCGGAGGACGACGACAGTGTCATTTCTCAACTGACGCCCGCGCTCTATGCCGAACATAAAGCCGCTGGCAGCATTTACAAAGGCATGATTCCTAAACTCGACAACGCGTTTACCGCCCTCAACGCGGGAGTAAAACGCGTCATTATCTGCCACGCCGACGAAACAGGAGCCGCGTTGGCTGGCACCGCCGGGACGGTGGTACAGAAATAGGTCATTGGTTGCTGTTGGTCGATGTGTAGGGGCAACCCATCGTGGTTGCCCGCCTCGCGTCAGCAATATGCCGATTAAATGATTTGTCTGCCGTGTAAAATGCCTGTGCCTAGAATGTTTCGTTGTCGGTTCTAAATGCGGCCCAATTTGTGCGGTCGCTATCGCGCCCGAAAGCGGGCAGGCACGATGGCCTGCCCCTACAAATCGACGAATAGACTTACAAAGCCAACTCCTTCTCGCTGACGATCGTGAGTACTTCCGTATCTCTGAGGCGGGCGGCAAGGCCAAGGGTTTTGGGAACCTCGTAGTGGAAGAAGAACTTCATCGTGTGTAGCTTTCCTTCGTAGAACGTCAGTGCATCGCCTTGTGGATTTTGGGTCAGGATTGCCTGTTTGGCCACAATGCCCTGTTTCAGCCACTGCCAGGCAACCACCACAATACCCATCTGCTCGAGAAATAGCGTGGCGTCGCTGAGGTAGCGTTCTATATCGCCGCTGCCGGCGTGGGGCATCAGCGCCTGCATCACCTCCTGAATACGGCCCAACTCCGCTTTTAACGCCGTGGCGTAGGGTTTCAATTCGTCGTGGCTCTGCGCGTCGGCAATGGTTTTGCCGATTTCCTGCATCAACAGCAACGCCGCTTTCCCGCCTTTCATCGTCATTTTTCGACCCAGCAGATCCTGCGCCTGAATACCGGTGGTGCCTTCATAAATCGGCGTAATCCGAATGTCGCGGTAAAGTTGTTCGACCGGAAAATCTTCGGTGAAGCCGTAGCCACCAAACGTTTGAACGCTTTGACTGACCGACTGCACGCCCATCTCCGACGGATAGGTCTTAGCCATCGGCATCAGAATTTCAACAAGCAGTTGCGCGGTCTCTTTCTCTTCACCTTCTGCCGCGTGGGCAATGTCGAACTGTCGGGCTGCTTCGAGTAGCAAGGCAAGCGAACCTTCGGTCACGGCTTTCTGGAACAACAGCATCCGACGCACGTCCGGGTGATTAATAATGGCGGTTTGGGGGGCGTCAAGGGCATTTTTCTGATTCAGGCGGCGGCTTTGCGGCCGTTCGCGGGCATATTGCAGGGCTGCGTGATAGGCTGCTGTGGCAATGCCTGCTGCCGTCATGCCCACGCCAATCCGGGCCTCGTTCATCATCTGGAACATATAGGGCAGTCCCTGATGTGGTTGCCCTACCAGGTAACCCACACAATCGTCGCGCTCGCCCATGGTCAGGTGCATGGCCGGTACGCCGCGCTGCCCCATTTTGTGGTACACGCCCGTCGACGTCACGTCATTGTCTATTTTTCCGGTCCCGTCAGCAGCGTCGCGGAATTTGGGCACCACAAACAGCGAAATGCCTTTGGTGCCTTTGGGCGCTCCGTCGATGCGGGCCAGCATCAGGTGAATGATGTTGTCGGCCGCGTCGTGGTCACCCGCCGAGATAAATACCTTCTGGCCTTTGATTTTGTACGAACCGTCGGCTTGCGGTGTCGCCGAGGTCATCACATCGGAGAGCGACGAACCGGCCTGTGGTTCGGTGAGTGCCATGGTGCCCTGCCACTCGCCCGATAGCATGTTGGGTACGTATTTGCTGACGAGTTCGTCGTTTCCGAACGAGGCAATCAGGTTGGCTGAACCCGCCGTGAGACCGGTGTACATCATGCCGTTGTTGGCCGCCATGAGAATGAAGCCAATGCTAGAATTAATGAGTTCAGGAAGTTGCTGCCCACCATTCTCGAATGAGAAACCCGCGCCAATCAAGCCCGCGTCGCCCATGGCCTTAATAAATTCTTTTATTTTCGGATGAACCGTCACCTGCCCGTTTTTCAGTTCGGGCTGATTACGGTCTACCTCCCGCACATACGGGTACATGAGCGTATCGGCAATTTGCACCGCCGAATCAATCGCCATGTCGAACGTACCCCGGTCGTGAGCCGAGAAATAAGGGTATTTCGTCAGGTCATCGGCCTGAAAAACCTCGTGAAGCAGAAACTGCAGGTTGCGTTTACTGAAGTAGGAATACATGGGTATTGGTTTGTATTTTGTCGTTTGAGGTTTGTAGTTGCGCTGCAGAAGAACGGCTGTGACGCAATTGATGTGTGTGGTTTTTAGGCGAGAAACGCCATGAAGCAGCGCAACCATAAACAACAAACCACGAACAACAAACCTTGCACCGTATGCATGCATACTATTTCGTAAAAGTAAGAAAAAGTAGGATTCGTTAGGGGAAGGGGGCAAAAACCATATTGGTATGGATGTTGTTTACGTTTTGGTAGTAAACCATTAACCAATCATTACGAACCATGAAACAGACCGTTTCTTTACTAATGGCCCTCTTGCTGGCCATGACAGCAACTATCGGATTTGCCCAAAATGCAAAAAGTCCTCACCTCACCGTTGAAAGCCCCGACAAAAACATTAAAGTGGTGTATGGTCAGCCATCGAAGCGCGGACGGGTAACGTTTGGTGCCGAAGGCACTCAGTCGCTCGAAAAATATGGCAAACCCTGGCGTACCGGTGCCGATGCCGCTACAGAAGTTACGTTCAAGAACGACGTGATGTTCGGTGGAAAAATGGTGAAAGCAGGTACGTATACGCTGGTCACCATTCCAAACGAGAAAGAGTGGTCGGTAATCCTGAACTCGCAACTCGGTCAGTGGGGCGCGTATGATTACGACAAGCACGTGGCTAAAAACGTACTGGAAGTGAAAGTACCCGTTGTGGCTAACAAAACCCCGGTTGAGAAACTGACGATTACGCCAACAAACAACAGCCTCGCTATTTCGTGGGATGCTATGGCCGTAAACGTGCCAGTTATGAATCACGGAAAATAACAGGTAACGTACCTGAAAAACAGGTATCTGTACCAAAGGTAAAAATCCCCGGTCTTCAATGCGGCCGGGGATTTTTGCGTTGTAATAGCTGAAGAAGCTAGTGTGTGCTGCGGTCGAAGGGATATGCGTCAGCAATACACACATGCGCGAAGCCAAACGCACCCATGAAACAGCCTCACTGATGCCTGTAAATGGCGAAGCGTCCGTTGAAGAATGAGAGCTTATAAAACGGCAATTGGGGAGTACCCGCCGGAGGATAATACGGCTCAGGGTGATGTACGTAGTCCATCACCATAAAATCAACCTCACGGTTATTGGCCCAAATTGCCATATCGACAGCAGGGTTCGCTGATCTTGTGGAGGTTAGTGAAAAGTTTTCGTAACAAAGCAGGTGGGTATATCGCTCGTATTCATTAAAAAAGAACGTTAGCGGAACCAGGCCTCTTGCTTCTTGAGGGAGTTGGGGACGTAGTTTTTCGTAAGCTACCGGCAGATAATCGCGGCTGTTATTGGTGTAGATGATTTCGATTGTTCCGTACAAGCCGATCACGAAATATACAGCCATTGTCAGTTTTAAACCAATCGTATTAAATGGGCTTTGCCTATATAATTCATAGAGGAGAAGCAGCATGAAAGGGGTAAACAAAGCCAGATAAAGGCCAGACGGAGTCTTCGTGATAATCCAGAATGATACGAAAAGAAGAAGGGAATAAGTGCGCAGGTCGACGGGTATGTTTCTGATCAGTTTGCGTTGATGCCAGGCTACATACATCAACAGAATAGACAAAGCAGCATGCTCGGGGGTGAAGAAAAATAGCCTTGGGTAGGTGGCCATAACCAGCAGTTTCGACAGTAAACCGAAGGCGTTTTGCGTAGCCGGATCATTCCTGAACTGATATAGCCAGGTAGACAGGCCGTCGGTCGCCATCAACACATCGATGAAATAAGTCAGGCTCGTGAAGCCACCAATCAACGCAAATAAGACGGCCGCTTTCACGTCGCGGCGGTAGAGCAATAAGCCAACCCCTGCCAACAAATAAATGACTCCGTTCAGGTGACCCAGTAGCGCCATACCGGCTAGTAAACCGGCACAGCCAGCGTAAATCAGCTTATTTCTGGTAGTTGTTAAACACAGAAACGAACAGAATCCCAGGGCGGTGACCATTACCTCCGGTCTATTCTCAAAACTTATTCTGATTAAATAACGGTTGGAAAAAATTAAAACCAGAACAGCCAGAAGGTACGGAGAACAGGATTTTTCCTCTCGTTTATTGATATAAACGGCAAGCGCAATCAGCAGGATACAGAAAAAAATAAAGCTGACGAATTGAACGGCAGGTAGTTGAAAGCCAAACAGTTTTATAAAAAAAGCGTCGACTACCACCAATAATTTATGACAGACAAACAGTTGTTTGTCCCACCCCAGAACGCCCTTGAAAAATTCGGACCGGATAATGCCGTCTTTGCTGAGCCAATACGCTTCTTCGGCTATCCACGCATCATCGCCAGTGGGATAGCGATGGTAGTAAGTAGCTAACGTTAAGGCGATTAAAAACCATAGTAACGATTTAAGGTAAGTAGTTGGATGTATGCTCATGCACAAACCCAACCAACCGTTTACTGATAAGTTTTCAGAAGATAGTTTACGAGTCGAGCAGCTTATAGTTTCTGTATTCCCCAATACGCCATCCCGTAATCTTTTCAATAAATGTCAGTATACGTACCCGTGGGGAATAACGGCGCTGCTTGGTATCGAATGAGAAGGAGTTATCGGCGGCGTTCACACGCTTAGCCATAACAGTCGGATGGGTACCTGTAAACTCGGCAAGGGAATCGATATGGCTTTCGTACGTGAAAGTTTGCGCTACCTGAGTAACGTGCTTCATCCCTTCTTCACCGTGCCAGAAGCGATAAAAATACCCGTATTTAGCCCGAAGTTGTTCAAGCGGTTTCACCCAGCCGTAGTGATAAATGTAGGCGTCGATCAGTTTCACGCGGAGCTTTGTATTGTCTCTTTTCCTGAATCCCTGCGCATCGCGGTACGACACAACATTTCCTGTATGCCGAATTACCCGGATTTCGCGACGATACCACCTACGAGAGTCACCAACGTACCTGTAAGAGCCGTAGAAGTGTAAATATTTGAAAAGCAGTCCTTCAATGGAGGGATTATTAAGGTTGTCGAGCATAGCTTGTCGAACCGTATCGAGGTATTGCTCGTGCAGAACTTCGTCCCCCTGAATGTAGAAAGCCCAGTCTGTATCTGCCGAAACGGCCGCTAGTGCTTTATCTGTTTCTTGCGCCAGTACCCGACCACCTTCTCGCAAATCATCGTTCCATACGGTGTGTATGATGCGAATTTTAGGCGAGCCAATGCCTTCGATTAACTCAACGGTGTTATCTGTTGAATTGCCCACAGTGATCACAAATTCATCGCAAAGGGGGAGTACGGATTGAATCGCTTCAACAATAGGGTAGCCGTATTGCTCCGCGTTCCGTATAAAACTAAATCCGGTAACTTTCATGATTGGCGATTATTCCTGCCTAAAAATGCAACTGCAAGTATAACCACAAATTAGAAGGGGTAACCAACGGCAATATTGAGCAGCAGGTTGTCACGACGCCAATCGCGGCTGCGGAAATTGATCTGATTCAGCACCCAACGCTCTCCTTCGGGCAGATAGGGCTTTTGAAACGGTGTCGCTAAATCGGCGCGGATCAAGAAATAAGATAGATCGATCCGAAGGCCTAGACCCCCGCCAATAGCGAGTTGCTTGATGAAGTCATTACTGAATTGCGAACCTGGCCCATAGGTTGATTCGTCGGAATAGGACCAGACATTACCGGCGTCGACAAAGGCAGCTAGCTGAAAAAATGAACCCAATTTGGCCCGTAGTTCAGTGTTTGCTTCTAGTTTGATATCTCCTCCACCGTCCTGAAAAAGAACCCGGCTACCAATATTAGCAAATGTACCCGGCCCAACAGCTCTGGGTCTGAATGCCCGCACACTGTTAGCCCCACCCACAAAGTATTGTCTCACAAAAGGAAGCTCAGCCGAATTGCCATAGGGAACGCCTATACCCCCAAAGAAGCGATTAGCCCAAACCAGTGATTTGTTGAGCTGAAAATAATGCCTTGTATCAAGGTCGAGACGAATAAACTGCGCGAAAGGAACGCCAATAATATTCTTGTAATCGAGTTCGTTTTTCTTAACGAAAAGACCAGCCAGATTACCGGCAGGTTCAATGTTTAATGTCCATCGATTGCTGTACCTCCGGTTACCGGTGGGCGGAGACGTTATGTTCAATGAGTACAAACTGCTGAGAATAAGCTGATCTTCGATAAGTCGGTAGAATGGGCCTGCAGTCAACGTATCACCTAGGGCCTCATAAAATTTTTGACCAAAGTTAAAACTGTGTACATAGTTGATATTCAGCGGATTAAATGAATGCTCAACTCGATTGCTGGTGCGGAAGGCATACCCGAACGAAGCCCGGAAAGAGCTTAGATTATACAACGAGTCGCGCTGGAGAAGTTCGTAACCAACAGATACGTTTGTCTTGGGCAACACTTGCCGCCGGTCATACCGAATGGTGAAGGGAGACACCAAGCGCGGAAAACTCAGGGTAGCATCAGCCCCATATCTAAAGTTGGTCACCCCGCGCCCGGCAGCACCAATCTGCAGATCAATACCGGCCGTGGCATTAACGACTAGCTGCTCGGCCCGGCCCAGAAAGTTGCGGGCTATCCAACTGACCGTAAACAGCGTACCCGCCAGATTATTTGACCGTGAGTTTCCCGATAGTTCAAGCCGTATCGATCGTCGGGGTTGTGGCGTAAGGAAATAACTGACGTCGAAAAGCGCCGAGTCACGCCCGAAACGACCCACCGGATCAAACCGATTGCGGACATATTTGAACGTACCCAGATTCACCAGCCGCGACAGCGACAGATCCTGAACGCGGCTGTTATACCGTCGACCAGGCCGCAGTCCTATCACGTCATTAAATAGCTGAGGTTTGTACAGGCGGGCTGAATCGACAATGAAAAACCGACGTAACGACCGTCCCGTATCGGCCGGGTTAGTTACCGGAGGGCGGTAGGCTTCGGCCCGGTTGGTATCCTGACTGGCATTGGCCAGGGTATAGTTGGGGAAAATATAGATGTTGCGAATGTAGTACGGAATCTTGGCGGCTTCCGGCATATCGGGTTTTATGGCCACGTAGAACCTAACTTTATGATTACCAACGGCGGTATCTGTCAGCATCACAACGTAATCGGGCAGGAAATAGTAGAAACCGCGCTGCTTCAGCGCATCGGCAATGCGCTGTTTTTCAGCCGATACTACATCGATCACAAATGGATCGCCTGGCTTAAGCGCCGACCGGGGCGATGTGTTAAACATGGCCCTCGCCACCAGGGTTGAATCGCCAATAAACGATACGGAGTCGATCAGGTAACGTTGCGGTACCTGAGCGGTGTAGCGGGCTTTGGTCTTGTAGCTGTTTACATCGACAAATTCGCCCCCCACCTGCGAGCGCAGATAGCCTTGATTCTCGAGTACATTGGCCATCAGCGTGCTATTGGCGGTCAGTCCCCGAGCACTGGCAAGCACCGGCGCCTCACCAAAGCGACGTCTTAGGCTGGCTCTGAATCCGTTTTCCTTCTTGGGTTCGCCAATGAAGTAATACATAGCCACTTTATACGGAAACCCAAATAGTTGCTTGTTGGGCCGGGGCCGAACCAGTTCGGTAAGCTGTTCTTCCAGCCTCCCTTTCTCATCGCTACTCACAGTTGAATCAGTGTTCAGCACAAAATCGGCGCCCACATACAGTTTCTCGCCCGCCGGTAGCTTCTTCGCCACGTTGCAGCTTTGAACGAAAATACTGGTTAGCAGGAGTAGGGGTATATAAAGTTGAAGTCGTTTCATCGGTTCAATAATAATCAGGTACGTTGCTGACGCTGGCGTACCATCCGGCTACCGTAGAGACGCAAGATTTTGCGTCTCTACACGCGTCAGCAATCAACTTGCGTCAGCAATTTTCTCGCGTCATCAACATCAAGCAGACAACGCTATTCGACGTCTTCCTCTTTTCGGCGGCGAACCAGGTCGGCCAGGGTGTTGAAATCAACGGTAATAACGAAACCAACACCTGTTTCAATAACAAAACCTTCCAGAATGGTCCGCTCGGTATTACTGCGGCGATAGGCCCGTAGCGCGTACCGTCCGTCGCGGGTGAGGTTATAATTCAGGTTCAGATTGTCGAATACAGCGTTGTTGTTTTGAGCTGCCTTCACATCCTGCGACCCGTCGACCAGAAAATTTTTCCCGACAGAAACTGTAAGGCGTCCCTGCAAAAAGCTTCTCGATAGGCCAATATTCAAATCGGTTCGGTTCGTGCCGGCAGTGCCCCCGGTTTCGGCGGTACCACTACGCGAGTTCAGATTCACGTCCAGATCAACGCCTTTGATGAGACCAGACGCAAACTGTTGCAACTGCTGGCTAATAATCTTGCTCACGCTGCTGCGCGCCAGGTTATCGGCATCGATCAACTGACCAGAGCCCGACGATGACGATGTTTCGGCGATGAAGTTCCCCAGAATCAGCAGACCAAATACCTGCTTGTTCATCTGGTTAGGGTCTTCGCGTAACGAAGCTAATTTCTGGTTCACCAGATCCGATGAGGCACCCAAACGGGTTATGGTTTCGCGGGGGGCAATGATGTCGAACTTGATGGCAGGAGCCGCCAGATTGCCCGATAAGGTCAGCGCCACTTCATATGGAAGCCGCACCTTGGTCAGCGAATTAGTCGAGCCGGTTGTTTCGCTGGAAATAAGCGCGTCGGAGGTTGTCTGGGTTTCGTAAATCGCCGTCAGGTTCAGATCGGCCTTGAGCGGGTCGCCCGTGAAATTGATGTAACCGCCTTTCTGCAACTGAAATTCGCGCTGTAACACCTGATACGTCAGGGAATAGCTTCCTTCCGTAACTTCATACCGTCCCAACACCGAGATGGCCCCGCTAGGCGACACGTTCACCGCTAGTTGAGCATTACCGCGCGCTTTCAGGTTGTCGCCGTTCAACTCATCCACGATGATGGTAATTTCTGACCGGTCATCAGCTTCCAGCGTTACGTTGATGTTTGAGTTGTTTAGCTTCTCGAACTGAAGCGGAGCCAGGGCGGTGTCTTTTCGGGGGCGCAAATATTGGCTCAGGGCCAGCGTGTCTTTATGATCGATGAACGTGACCACCTGTCGGGCATCGTTCAGACTGGCTTCGTCGCTGGGCAACACAGTGGTTACCCGGCTGCCTTCTTCCAGTTTCAGACTGCCAGTAACAGCGGGCGACGTACCTGTGCCTTCGATGTGCAGGTTAGCCGACAGTGCGGCTTTTCCGTAGAAGAAATCGTTGTCTTTGCGGCTGGCGTTCAGGGCTAGGAAATTGTTGGCCCGTACGCGAAGGTCATAGGCAACGTCGGGAATGTTGCTCAATACGACCTTACCATCGGTGGTTAGGGTGCGGCCCAGCGTGTCGCGGAGGTTAAAATCCGTGAACGTCATGGTTTGTCCCGCTAGCCGAATACGCTCTTCGTCGATGCGGTAGGTCGCATTCAACTGCTTGATGTTAAAGGCCACAGAATCGAACGAGATGCCACCGTTCAGGCGGGGATTGTCGACCGTTCCCTGAATGTCAGTTTCGCCGCGCAATTGCCCTTTGGCCCGCCGGAGTTCGCCGAAGCTAAAGGCCTCAATGGTTTTAGCGTCGAGCTTATTCAGTTTCAGGTAAAAATCGAGTGATTCCGTCGGGTTGTTTGGATCGTAGTAACCCGACACTTTAGCGTCGTTGGTTGGGCTCAGCAGCGTTACGCTTACTTCGATCCGGTCGTTGGAGGCGTTGGCGAAGTTGCCATTCAGGTTACCAATCGGTTTTTCCATCACCCGCAAGCTATCGACGCGCAAATCACCGGTGAACGATAGGGGAGTGCCCCCCGGTGCTGACAGGTAATCGCGCACTACTACCGTGCTGTTCAACGTACCGGCCACCAGCGTGGTGTCCTGATTGGCTAAGCTCGACAGATCGCTCAGGCTCACGTTGCGGGCTTCTACGCGTAACGGGCCGTTTGGTACCGGTTCAACGCTGTTGAGGCTAATGGTTTGCGTGCCCTGCCTGAGCAGGAAATTCTGCGCCAGCACCCCCGCCTGACCATATTCCAGATAGCCCGTCGTATCGGATGTCCAGGTACGGTAATTGGTCAACAAGCCGCGTTGTCCCACCTGGAGGCGGTAATTATTGTTGACCAGCGAAACAAGCCCCGATAGACCGTACTGGTCTTTGTTGACCGAATCTTTGTTGACCACCGCAAATGAGAACCGATTATTAGCCGCCGATCCGCGCAATTGGGTCAGTCCTATTTTCAGGCTCTGCGTTTCCAGCCGGTTTATCTGACCCGATACATTCAGTTGGTCATCATAGGCACGCAACGCCAGCGACGAACCCCGAACCACGATGGTGTCGTAATCGACCAGGCCGGTTTTGATGGTGGCGGCAAACGTGGTGTCGCGCGTGTTGTCTAGGTAGGCATCGAGCGAAACGGGTTCGAGTTTGCGCAGGGCGGGTACAAACGCCTGCAAGAGCGGATGCTGACGTACCTGACCTTTGACGGTAAAATCGTAGGGCGGCTGAATGGGTTTGAAGGCCAGATCGGGAATCTTAAAATACCGGCTTATTTCGCCGGCCACAATGTCGTATAACTGCGTATACTCAAACTGCCCGTTTAGCGCTACCTGCCCAAACGGAAGGCCTAATACCAGGTTTTTGCGGTTGGCCTCAGCGGTTCCTGCTTTCAGATAAAGTGTATCGATAGGGTAATTTTTTCCCTTCAGGCTGACCACGGCGTCACTGGCGTACACAGTCCCTTCGGGCCTAACGGGATCGGTTGAAGTCATGGCTAGCCGGATATTGCCTTTGATGGATAACGGGTCAGCGTATAGTTTCAGCTTGTCGAGGTTCAATTCCTGAATAGACACTTCACCGGCCACGGTTGGGTACGCTCCTTTTAAACCCATTTTGGTGTCGAGGTTCAGACGTACGTTAGGGTCGTTGATGCCCCCTTTCAGCGTTAGTTCACCATTGACTAGTGAGCCATTTACGTCGGCATTTTTGTAGGAATAACCGTTCAGCCCGGCTTCGTCTACCACCGCGCGGAAACTGGTTTGCATGGTGGCAGGGTCAATACCGCGCCCGTTTACGGTGGCCTGGGCTGTAATGGTGCCAAACTGCGCCGGATTCATCAGCCATTTGCCCGCTTCGAAATTGGTCAGCACGGCTTTACCCGCGTAGCCCTGATTTTTGCCCGCGTAGAAGTTACGCAATGTGCCGTCGAAAGCGGCTGTTCCCCAGTTGGTAGCCAATTGGGCGTCGGTAATCAGGTTGTTGAGAGACCCCCGAATTTTTCCGGTAAGCTTAAGTTGAGGAGCCAGGGCCAGCGAATCGGGCAACGTACCTGGCGGGGCGAGTTTGTTTATGTCGGCGCGGTTGGTGTGGGCGTCGGTTAGGGTGAGGTCCATGCCCAACCGATCGGGATCGGTCACGTTAGTGAAACGGCCATTGGCTTTGAGAACAGTCCCTGAAAACATGGCAAACTCCGCCTTGGGAATCCGGAGGTCGGCCAGCGTGCCGCGCATTTGCACGTCGGCGCGCACTACTTCGTTGCGGTTACCGGCCAGCGGAGGCGTATCGGCCAGGAAAGGAGCCAGTTGCAGCACGTCGGCAAAAGCAAGTTTGCTTTGGCGAAGATTTAGCAGCACGCTGACTCTGTTCAGATTCTTACCCTCAGTAGCGCGCAAAAGTTGCCCCAGCGAGTCGTATCGTAGTTCGAGCCGGTCGCGCAGGATAGTGTTCGGCGTACGGATAAACAGTTTGGTCAGCAGAGTCGCCTTTTCACCGTAGAGCAGGTCAACGTCGAAATGTTGTAGAACGAAGCCGCTTTTATCCTTGAATTTCCCCTGCCGAATCTGTCCTGAAATGGTTTCTGGACTATAAAGCAGGTTTCGCCCCTCAATGCCCAGGCCGGTCAGATCAAGGTGTCCGTAATCGAGTCCACGGGGTTGACGAGGTTGAGTTTCGTCATCAAAGCGGATTCGGTTGTTCGAGAATTTGACCGAACCGATGCGGGCTACCCACCCCGATGGCTGAGCCGCTTTGGTGGCTTCCTGTGCCTTTACGGTCGCTTTCACAGCCGGATCAACCTGTTTAATCGCTTCAGCAGCCGTTGCTGAGCGGGCTACCTGTTGCGCTCGTTGCGGTTTTAGCAGCGTAGTGGTGATGTCGGCGTTGGCCAGCCCCAGCGATTTGATGCCTACTTTTTCGCCGTTCAGGTGGAAATAGTCGGTTTCCATCGCCAGCTTTCCCACTTTCCCAGTAGTGGCAAAATCAGCGGTTTCCAGCCTAACATCCCACAGCGCCCGGGTCAGTTGCCAGCTTCCGAGCCCAATAGTGAGCGAATCGCCAGTTTCTTCGGGGGTAGTGGGCGTCGGAATACCTTCGTAAATTCGGCTTTTCACGCTTAGCCCATCGGCCGATACGTTGCTGATCAGGTACCGCGACTGAGCCACGTTCACTTCGTTGAAGTTGATATGCAGACTGTCGACATACGCGTTGACGTTCGCTCCGGCCACATCGTCTTCGTACCGGATTAATATCTTCCGAAGGTTAGCGCCCGAAAGGCTAATATCGAGTGGGGTTGACGTGGTGTCGGCAGCGGGGTCAATCTTATTAGCTAAACTGGCTGTATCGGGTTGTGCCGTATTGAAGGCGTCGAGGATATACTGAAAATTAAAGTCGGGCGGTCCGGCGTTGCGGTCGTTTGCCAGGCGAGTGATGTGTATGCTGACCTTATCTAATTCGATCTGATTGAGTGAAATTTTACTTTGCATCAGCGCCATCATGTCCAGATCAACGCGCATACGTTCGCCGATCAGGAGGGTGTCGCCTTGCGGGGTTTGAAAGAAAACATCGTTGAGTTCGATCCAGTCGGGAATGCGGTAGCTTATTCGGCCGATTCGGAACGGGGCTTTTATTTTCTTGCCTAAATAGCTGTTAACCTGCTGTGTGACAAATTTTTGCCCCCACGTGGTTGTAGCAATGACTGTCAGAAAGCCAGCCACTACCAGCACGAGCGCCAAAATGACCAGACCGGTTGTTACCAAAAATCGTTTCACGTATAGCGTTTAATGTATGAAGGGATTACCATAAGGTGTAACGCGAAAAAGGGCGGGGGTGTTATCCAAACTCTACTGAAGAGACCTGGGCTAATTGAGTATTAGGGGAGCCGTGATTATCCGTTGGTTGCGTAAAAAAAGCCCGGTTGTTGACCGGGCCACGTGCTAAAGCTACACACCAAATGACAGAATCGTACGAGTATTTAGTCGTCATCCTCATCTAAAGCCTTTCCAATCTTAACGAAGGCACCTCGCCGTGGGGCGGGCATGACGCTGTTTTGTCCGCGAACGGTTTGCCAAACAATCTCGCTAAAGATCAGGTCGTCGATCTCGTCGGGCCGGGTTAGGTCGAACTGTGAAGAACGCTTGGAGTTACGGTTCACTGCTACATTGCGCTGGTTGAGGTCTACACCTGCTGTACGGGCCACAAACGGAGCCTTGTTTGGCGTCTTCGAAAAACAGCGCCACATCGGCGTGGCCGCCGCGTCGTACTGGCTCATCGGTTTCAGACCCAGAATCAGCTCCATGGTGCGCAACATACCAGATGTGGAATACATGGTATGGTCTACGAAACCACGTTTCACGAAACCACCCGCCATGAACGCAATAGACCGATGTGCATCCACATGATCGGGACCGTTCTGGGCATCGTCTTCCAGAATAAACACCACCGATTCGTTCCAGATGGGGCTCTTCGAGAGGTGCTCCACAAATCGACCTACGGCCAGGTCGTTGTCAGCCACCGCGGCATCGGGTGTAGGCAGGCCAATGCGGGCACCCGACGTATGGTCATTCCCGAACCTGACGGTGCTGAGTCTGGGTACGTTACCGGCGGCAACCAGGGCGTCGAAATCAGCTTCCCAGGCCTCTTCCCGTTTTACGTCCATATATCCCAGGTTATAGCCTTTGAAGGTAGGGCAATAACGGCCTTCCAGTGCCTTAATGTTGGCCTTGTCGTCGGCAAACCAGCCGTAGCTACGGTAGGATATGCCGGCGCGCTGGCAGTGATCCCAGATGAATCCATCGCGGGGATGAGCAATTTCTTTCTGTCCCTCAAAGTCATACGTGCCACCCCGTCCTCCGTAGCTGGTTACCCAGTTTTTTTCGACGTAATCATTGGCATAAGCGGCTGATGACCAGTTATGACCGTCGGCACTTACCTCGGCATCGACGTAGAAGTTATCGAGCAGTACGAACTCTTTGGCCAGTGCATGCTGATTGGGCGTCACTCTCTGCGGGAATAAGCAAAGCGAGGCGTCGCCGTTACCTTCGGACATATCCCCCAAAATCTGGTCGTACGTACGGTTTTCCTTGATGATATAAAAGACGTATTTGATGGGAGACTTGTTGCCAACCCGCGTTGGAATTGGGTTACCTTCTTCACCTTCGGCCTGGCTTTCTTTGCGCTTTGTGTAGGGCGTGTTGGCGTACACCAGTCGTGAATAGGCCGCAAGGATATCGGGCTTGGGTACGTCGATCATCGATAAGGTACCTTTAAAGAGCCCAGCAATGTACTGAACGGGACCAACGTTGGCCTGTGGATTAGGTCCGACTTGTTGTGGTGTGCGTGTTCTGACGGGGTTAGGGCCCTTTGGGTTGGCTTTCGACGAAAAGCCTTTTCCGTTGGTGACAAAAAGGGTTGACCCGATCACCTTCACCGCTGTTGGATACCAGCCCGTCGGAATAAACCCGCTCGACAGGCTGTGACCTTTCCGCGACACATCGAAAACGGCCAGGCAGTTATTATCGGCATTGGCAATGTACAGCGTGTTTTCATCGTCGCTCAAGGCCAACCCGTTGGGCGTAGAACCCACCGGTGCATCGGGAAACAGAGAGGCCGTCAGGGTTTCGAGCACCTGCCGCCGGGTTACGTCGATTAGTGCTACCGTATTATCGTTTCCGTTGGCCACAAACAGGTGTTTGCCGTCGCGGGTAAGCAGCAGGTCATTCGGGTTTTTGTTGGTCGCAATTTTCGTGACAACGCGCAACGGGTCGAGGGCCACAACGGCCACACTACTTCCGCCCCAGAGGGAGACAAACAGTTCTTTTTTGTCGGGCGACAGCAGGCAGGTGTAAGCCGCGGCGCCGAGGTTCAGCTTCTGGATGACCTGGCGCGATTTGGTGTCGACCACGTAGAGTGAACTGTCTTCTTTCGTCACCACATAGAGGCGGTCGGTTGCGCTGTTCACGGTTAGTCCGGCAGGGGAGATTTTAGTTGGCCAGGGTTTCCCCAACACAATCGGTGCATCGCTGATCAGTTGCCCATTCTCGATTCGATAGGTAAGTATCTGATTGTCATTCCCTCCCGACGCGTACAGCTTCGATTCATCGTCGCTGAAAGCCAGTCCTACATATGCTTTTGCCACGCGGGCCGTGTCGAGAATCTGTTTGGTGGCCACGTCGATGAGCGTGATGCTCTGGGTACTCTGCCCGTTATTGGTAATAGCCATGTATTTCTTCGAGGAAGAGACCACCATCGTCAGGGGCAGGTCATCCAGCTCGAGGCTGCTACCAGGCGGAGTTAGAGACCAGCCGTTGGGTAGATTGATTCGTTTGTCGGCCAGTTGTTTGTACAGGGCCGCACCTTCCGCGGATTGGCTGGAACTGCTGGTGCGCTGACAACCCGCGAACAGGGTAACAAGCAATAGGGATAGGCCCAGGAAGGGTAACAGATTTTTCATGAGTCAGACGTAGTTGTGAGCGGTTCAGGCAGAAACTGCAGGGCAAATGTACCTCATCGTCACGGCTGGGCTATGGGCTGATCAACTACTTAACAGAATGACAATCTAGCCGTTGCTTACCCAATTGGCCAGGCGGTGACCAACGTACCTGCGGGAAATTCAGTGGTGTCGGCGGGAAGTTCCAGAAAGGCATCGGCGGCCGTCAAATTGCTGAAGTCGCCCGAACCACTACCAGGCAGGGTGTGAGCCAGCAATTGACCATCGGCAGTGGTTTGCAGCCGGGCGGGGGTAAAGTGGGTCAGGTTAGGTTTGAACGTCACCGGATTAGCCAGTTGAACGTGTAGCGGTGGCTCGGCCGCCATGCCCATCGCCGTTTGCAGGTAAGGACGAACGTATCGGTAAAAGCATAGGGTCGTAGAAACTGGGTTGCCCGGTAAGGCAAACACAATGCGCTGCCCGTCGGCACTGCCTCCGAACCAGAGCGGTTTACCCGGCCGTTGCGCAATCTGATGAAAAACCCGGCCAATGCCCAGACCGCCCAGAACGTCAGGAACGAAGTCGGCTTTCCCGGCCGAAACGCCGCCCGTCATCACCAGCACGTCGTGCTGCGCCAGCAAACCCGATAAGCCCGACGTAATGACGGCCATATCGTCGGGAAAATGATGCACGGAAGCGTCGATGTTCAGATCGCGCAAGGCCGCCTGCAACAGGTACGCGTTCGACTGGCGAATCTGATGGGGGAGGGGCGTCTGATGCGTATCCACCAATTCATCACCGGTCGAGATGACGGCCACTCGCGGGCGTTTCATCACGGCCACCGACGTCTGACCTACCGAAGCGATCACAGCCAGTTCAACGGGTCGAAGTACCGTACCGGCGGCCAGCAACACGTCGAAGGTGCGGCGGTCAGTGGCTTGTCGGTGGATGTTTTGTCCCCGGCGCATCTCATCGGGAACAGTCAGCGTAGCCATCCCGTCAACGATCGACAGATCTTCGTACCGAATAACGGTATCGGCTCCGGTGGGCAGAATGGCACCGGTCATTACCTCCATGCAGCCAGTAACGTCGGGCAGCGTCTGTAACGGTTCTCCGGCCCGCTGAATGGCCAGAATTGGGTACGTTGTCTGTCCGTCGGCTAATGCATTGAACTGAATGGCGATACCATCCATAGCCACCCGGTCGAAGGGTGGGAAATCGCGGTCGGCCAGAATGGTTTCAGCCAATACCCGTCCCCGCGCCTCGGCAAAAGGCACCGTTTCGGTAGAGAGAACCAGGCCATGAGCGGCAAGAAGTTGGTCGGCGTTGGCAACAGAGAGCATATCAGATCGGTTGAGAGAGCCCAAAAGTAGAGGTTTCTGGGCTAATGCGCTCGCTGTTCAGAGAACCCGCCGGGTATGTGGGCCGGGGGCGGCGTCTTTGGTAGGAAAGAAGCACTGTCCTGTTTATACCAATTCCCTACTCTATGAATACCGTTTCGTTTCTGTCTGGTTGTCTGATTTTCTCACTCTTGATAGGCAACCATACCACCATTGCGGGTACGCTGCCACCCAAAAAACCGGCTTCTCCCGCCAACCGATCCATTGATCCGGCGGTTGTCAAGTTACCGGCTGGCTTCAAGGCAACGGTTGTGGCCGAAGATCTGGGTACGCCCCGCCATGTGGTGGTGAGTAAAACCGGCGATATTTATGTAAAACTCGCCAAACTGAAAGACGGTAAAGGCATTTATCGCCTGCGCGACACCAACAAAGATGGCGTTATCGATGAGCGGGTAGGGTTCGGTGATTATCCTGGAACCGGTATTTTTCTTCATAATGATTACCTCTACACGTCGTCGAACAACAGCATATTTCGGTACAAACTGAACGAAAATCAGGAAGTTACCACGCCCGATTTGCCGGAGAAACTGGTATCGGGCCTGCGCGAAAAAGAGCGGGACAAATCGAAGTCGATCGCGCTTGACAAGCAGGGTAATATCTACGTTAACATCGCCTCCGACAATGACCGTTGTCGGGTTGAAGGTACGGGTAAAGGCATGATGCCCTGCCCGTTACTAGATTCGGCGGCCGGCATATGGCGCTTCAAAAGTAACGTACCCAACCAGACGTTTGCCGATGGCGAGCGCTTTGCCACTGGTCTAAAAAATGTGGTGGGCCTCGACTGGAACGCGGCTACCAATTCGCTCTTTGTCATGCAACATGGACGGGGTAGTTTCGATGATTTTTATCCGCAATACTACACGCCACAACAAAGCGCCGAACTGCCCGCCGAAACGATGTATGAGGTGCATCAGGGCGACGATGCGGGCTGGCCGTATGTGTATTACGATCATATTCAGAAGAAAAAGATACTGGCTCCTGAGTACGGCGGCGATGGTAAAAAATTGGGTACGGCCAAAACAATCGATCCGGTGGCGGCTTTTCCGGCGCACATGGGTCCAAACGCGTTATTATTTTACACCGGAAGCGCCTTTCCGGCCCGGTACCGAAACGGAGCGTTCGTTGCCTTTCACGGGCAGTCGCAATCGTTGCACAAAGGATATCTGATCGGGTTCGTGCCGTTTAAAAATGGTAAGCCATCGGGTCCTTGGGAGATCTTCGCGGATAATTTTGCCGGTACCGATCTGGTGAAGCCCACCGGCCCCGTGCAACACCGCCCCTGCGGACTGGCGCAAGGCCCCGACGGTTCACTGTACGTAACTGACGATATGAACGGTACGCTCTTCAAAATCAGCTATCAGGCAACGGCCTCGCCGAAAGGGCCGAAACGGTAGACGGCTGAATGCGGGATTTTGGACGTTTTTTGTCATCCCGACGACAGGAGGGATCTTCGCTAATAGCAGGCATTGTTAGCTACTAGCGAAGATCCTTCCTGTCGTCGGAATGACAAAAACCAACATCCAACGTCCATCTTAACAGTTTGTTAATCGATCAGATCGTTCGTTTTCCGGCGGGTGTACTGAACTTGCCGATTATCGACCTGATTTCCTGTTGGCTTCATTCGTACAGCGCGCCGATTTCGGTGCTGATTTTATTTGGGGAACAGCCACGGCGGCGTTCCAGATTGAAGGGGCCACCATTACAGACGGACGTGGACCGTCGGTGTGGGATACGTTCTCACAGAAACGCGGAGCGATAAAAACGGGTGAAAATGCCCTGATGGCCTGTGATTTCTACCACCGGTATGCTTCCGATATTGCGCTAAACAAAGCGATGGGTTTCAACGCCTTTCGGTTTTCGATCTCCTGGTCGCGGGTGCTGCCTATGGGCACGGGGGCGGTCAACGAGGCGGGTCTGGCTTTTTACGATCGCGTTATCGACGAGTGCATTCGGCAGGGACAAACCCCCTGGATCACGCTCTTTCACTGGGATTTGCCCCAGGCACTCGAAGACCGGGGCGGCTGGGTCAACCGCGACGTGCTGACCTGGTTCTCCGACTACGTGACGCTGGTGGTAAAAGCGTTTGGCCACAAAGTGAAGCACTGGTTGGTACTCAACGAACCGTCGGCGTTTACCATACTGGGCTATCTGGTGGGTATGCACGCGCCCGGCCGTCGCCGGTTTACCAGCGTCCCGGCCGTCATTCATCATGCGGCGCTGGCCCAGGCCGACGGCGGACGGCTAATTCGCGAACACGTACCTGGCGCAGTGATCGGCACCACGTTTTCCTGCTCACCAGTAGAAGCAGTCAGTCCGCTGAAACGCGATGTAGAGGCGGCCCAACGCGCCAACGCACTTCTAAATCGTCTGTTTATCGAACCCGCTCTGGGGCTGGGTTACCCCACCAGAGAACTCTCTTTTCTAAAATCAATCGACAAGCGATTTGCCAAACCCGGCGACCACGAAAGGCTGGCGTTCAATTTCGATCTCATCGGGTTGCAGCACTATTTTCGGGTGGTGGTCGAACATTCCATGCTGGTACCGTACCTGTGGGGCCGCGACGTATCGCCCAACCGCCGTCAGGTCGAGGTCATTTCCGAAATGGGCTGGGAGGTGCATCCGGCCAGTATGCTGCACATCCTGCGGCAGTTCAGTTTGTACGAGGGCTCCCACAAACTCATTGTGGCCGAAAGTGGCGTTGCCTTTTACGATCAGGTGGAGCAGGGACAGGTGATTGATACGGCCCGCACGGCCTACCATGTACAATGCCTGCAACAGGTACGTCAGGCGCAGACCGAAGGAATCGACCTGGCGGGCTATTTTGTCTGGACGTTGCTCGACAATTTCGAATGGGCCGAAGGGTATCGACCCCGTTTCGGTTTAGTACACGTAGATCACCGCACCCAACACCGGATTGTTAAGCAATCTGGACAGTGGTTTCAAACGTTTCTGGGCGGTGAGTAGGGCATTAGAGCAGTTGGCAGGACCAGCATCTATCGGGCTAACCTGCCTCTGACACGGATAAACTCTTAACCGGGAAGTGACGTTATACAGCTGAAGACGTATATTTGAGACTCAGCAAGAGTTGCATTTTACCACCGGTAGTGGCCTGATTTTGTTTTCACTTTAACTACATACATTGGATATGGCAACGCTAGTAGCTCGTCCCAAAAGCATTGCTCAGCAGATGCTGGAGGACAAAAAAAGGATTGAGCAGCATTTTCAAGACCCTAATGCCCACCCCAAGCCAGCCCACATCAAGTTCGTCAAACCGTTCTCCTTACCCACTTCAGGAAAACAATGAAGGGTTTGCCTGCACGACTGATCATGGCTTTGTGTATCAGCTAGCGTTTCGGTCTGATCAATCTTACTTCCCTGACGACTCATTCGCTGAGTACCTTTATTCATTCTCCATCATTTCTGTAGGAATGAGAACACCGGTTCATGATCCCCGTATAGAACTGACGGTGGTTTATACTCGGAAACAAGCATTTGCGGCTAATCCTCAGTTAATTATTAGCTACGTGTGTAGTTTAGATAATGAAATGGAGCGGCATCGTCGTATTCTGTTTGGCCAGTGGTATCAACGACATAGCGAAGGTTATACTCGCCTTCCCTTTTCATACGAACAAAGTCGGGTATATGCAGCGGCTATCTTTCTAAAGGATCATCCCGCTCAGGAAGCAATATTCGCTGCTTTCAACCGGGTATACAACGCTAAGTAAGCCAAGTATCGTTGCCGAATTCATCTGTACTCTCTCCAAAAATGCACGTATCGTTTCAACTTATTGGGCTTGCCGTAGCTTCGCTGTGTGCGGGAACGGTAGCCGCCCAGTCGACGCGCCAAACCCGGTCGACGCCTAAAACTATGATGACCACTAATCCACTGCTTAAGCCCTTTCAGACCCTTCATGAAACGGCTCCCTTTCCGCTCATCAAAAATGAGCATTACTTGCCCGCGATTACGGCCGGTATTGCCGCAGGCCGTCAGGAAATTGACGCGATTGCCAACAGCAAGGCAGCGCCCACGTTTGTCAATACGGTGGTTGCCCTTGAACAAACAGGAGATCAGCTTAGCCGCGCCACATCGGTACTCTTCAACCTGAACGCCGCCGAAACCAGCCCAGAGATTCAGCAGATCGTGAAAGAGGTTTCGCCGATGTTGACTGAATATGGCAACGACATTACACTGAACGATAAGTTATTTGCCCGCATCAAGGCCGTGTATGAGCAACGGGCCGGCCTGAAGCTCGACGGAGAAAGCCAGATGCTGCTCGAAAAAACGTATAAGCGGTTTGCCCGCAACGGAGCCAATTTGAACGATGCTGATAAAAATAAACTGCGCGCCATCGACAAAGAACTATCGCAACTCTCTATTCAGTTTGGCGAAAACGTACTCAACGAAACCAACGAGTACGTGATGGAAGTAACCGACGAAAAAGACCTGAGCGGTCTGCCCGATTTTGCCAAAGAATCGGCCCGGAAAGTGGCTCAGGAGAAAAAATTGACGGGTTGGGCGTTCACGCTTCAGGCGCCTAGCTACGCGCCGTTCATGCAATATGCCGACAATCGGATGCTGCGCGAAAAGCTGTACCGGGCCTACAATGGTCGCGGATTTAAAGGCGATAAATACGATAATCAGGCCAACATCAAGCGCATGGTGCAGTTACGCTACGACCGGGCTAACCTGTTGGGGTACAGTACACACGCCGATTTTGTGCTGGAAGAAAGCATGGCTGGTTCGAGCAAAAAAGTGCAGTCATTCCTGGATGAACTGGTACAGTATGCCCGTCCCGCTGCCGAGCGTCAACTCAATGAGCTGAAAGCTTTTGCCCAGGTCAATGGCTTTAAAGGCGATCAGATTGAGCAGTGGGATTATAGCTACTACGCCGAGAAACTGAAAAAGCAGCAACTAAGTCTCGACGACGAAATGTTGCGGCCCTATTTCAAACTAGAGAATGTGCTGGAAGGTGTATTCACCGTGGCCAACAAACTCTACGGCATTACGTTCAAAGAGAACAGCGCCATTCAGGTATATAATCCGGAAGTGAAAGCTTACGAAGTATTTGATCAGAATGGTAAGTTTCTGGCCGTGTTCTACGGTGATTATTTTCCCCGTGCCGGTAAACGTAGTGGTGCCTGGATGAACGATGTGCAGGGCCAGAAAGTGGTCAACGGCGTCAATCTGCGTCCGCACATTGTCAACGTTTGCAACTTCACGCGCCCGACAGATACCCGCCCGTCGTTGCTGACGTTTTACGAAGTGACCACGCTTTTCCACGAGTTTGGCCATGCCTTGCACGGCATGCTGGCTAACGGACAATACGAAAGCCTCAGCGGCACAAGCGTTCCCCGCGACTTTGTTGAACTGCCGTCGCAGGTGATGGAAAACTGGTGTTACACGTCCGAAGCCTTGAACCTCTTTGCGAAGCATTACCAAACCGGTGAAGTGATTCCCCAATCGCTGGTTGAAAAAATTCGTGCCAGTCAGAACTTCATGGCCGGAATTGCCAACCTGCGTCAGCTCCGTTTTGGAATTACGGATATGTACTATCACGATAGGAAGCCTACGGATGAAACCATCTCAGATGTGGAAAGCCATGCCGATTCGCTGGTGAACTTGTTCCCACGGGTGAAAGGCACCGCCTTCAGCACCGCCTTCTCGCATATTTTCGCCGGAGGCTATTCAGCCGGGTACTATAGCTACAAATGGAGCGAAGTGCTGGACGCCGATGCCTTCGAGTACTTCCAGGAGAACGGCGGATTGGGGGCTAAAGAAGTGGCTCAGAAATTCCGTCAGCACGTGCTGGAAAAAGGAGGTAGCGAGAAACCCATGGAGTTGTACAAAAAATTCCGGGGTCGTGAACCATCGCCCCAAGCCATGCTACGCCGCAGTGGATTAGCTCTATAGGTACGTTCCGGTAAACAAAAAGAGGCCAGTTGGATATGATTCCAATTGGCCTCTTTTTATGAAAAGTGCAGCTGCTTACGCTTGCTTGGTCACCTGAATATTCAGCACCAACCGAACGTCGTCGCTTACTACTACGCCGCCTGCTTCGGTAATGCCATCCCAGGTCAGACCAAATTCCTTGCGCTTAATCGTGCCTGTGAGTTCGAAACCGGCTTTTGTCTGACCGTAGAAATCCTGCATCTGTCCGCCATACTCGGCTTTGAGCGATACTGGTTTCGTAATACCATGCATGGTAAGGTCGCCGGTGAGGTAATAAAAATCGTCGGTTGCTTTTTTCATGCCCGTCGATTTGAAAGTCAGCTGAGGAAAATGTTCGGCATCGAAGAAGTCCGCCGATTTCAAGTGACCGTCCCGCTGTTCGCTGCCTGTAGTGATGCTGTCAATATCGGCTGAGAACGTGATCTCTGCATCCTCAAAGTCATCATTGACCATGGTCAACTGACCTTCGTAGGTGTTGAATGCACCCGTTACAGTCGACACCATCAAGTGTTTCACTTTGAATTGAACTTCCGAGTGAGTTGGGTCAATAACCCAGGTAGTTGCGTTGGTAGTTTGCGTTTCCATGAACGAATCGTTTTATTGTTAGTGTATTTAATGTATATACATCTAAATTGAACTATAAAGTTCACCTGTACTCGAAATTTAATGAAGCAAGCATCAATTTTCAATGAATCCTTTCCGGTTGCTGATAGTGACATCAATAATCGGAAAGGATTTCTTCGACGCATTCTCAGCGCTATTCGTTTCAGTCGGGAAACAAGGTTTTGTCGAGACCGGGAATGATGCGTAGGGCGTTTTTATAATATACTTTTTTCAACACGTTGTCAGATAGGCCCATACCGTACATCCGCCAGAACGCGTGGTACTTTTTGTGGTAGGGAAAATATTCGTCGTCGGTTTCCAGCACACGGAAATAGGTCGCATATTCACTGGGCACCCAACTGTCTTTACCGAATACGATTCGATCCTGATGTTTGGTGAAAAACCGGTTTGCCGCGCGGGGTTGCCTTCCCAGTTCAGCAATGACGGCTCCGATTTCGAGCACCATGTTTGGGTATGCGCTCATTAAACTATCCAGCTTGGCGAGGTTGTTAGGATACCAACCCATGTGGGCATTGATAAAGGTCGTTTTCGGGTTTTTGCGAAACACGTTGTGCTGCTCGGTCAGTAACTGCTGCCAGGTAACCGGATTTTTGTCGGAGCGTTTGCGGCCGGGGTGCAGCTTGAGTTCGAGCCAGCGTTCGTTGTAACGGTCCATCGGGTCCCAGAATGGTTTGGGGTCGGCCGTGTGAATAATGACCGGAATCCCCAATTGCCCGCATTTGGCCCAGATCGGGTCTAGTCGTGGATCGTCGACGGCTACACGTTGGCCTTTGTCATCTTTGGTATCCATGCCCAGGCTCTTGTAAATTTTCAGGCCGTGGGCACCGGCTTTTACGTCGGCCTCCAGGCGCTTTACCGACTCTTCTGTCCAGCCGGGTTTACCGATTCCGTCGAACAGAATGTTGGTAAACAGCACCACATGGCTCGTGTTCGCTTTTTTGATGGTAGCCAGTGAGCCGGTAAAAAACTGGTCGCTCTCTGCCGCTTTGCCCCATCCCCGACCGCTCAGATTGACCATGATGCCCATGTTCAGGCTATCCATTTGGGTCAGCAGGGTTTGCAGTTTACCGTCGTCGAGACTCCATTGGTGATTATGTACATCGATGAACGGATACTTGGCCCGTTTCAGCTTGTGTTCGGGTACTTTTAGGGTAGAAACGGGGTCGTACTCTTCAAAGCCGAGGGGTAGTTCCGGAGCCGATTGCTGGGCAAGCAGGGACGAGGTCAGTGTGGTGAGGCAAAGAGCAAGCAGGTAGGTGATCCGCATAGAAGAGGTGAGTTAACGTGTATAAATATAGGGGCTTACTGACTCATTTCGCCGCGCATGGCTTGGGCAAGTTGGTGTTCAATGGTGGGTACGTCGGTGTGTTGACCCAGGAGTACCATTAATTTGGTAATGGCTGCTTCGGTGGTCATGTCGGCTCCACTTACCACGCCAATCTGTTGCAGGCGTGTACTGGTCTGGTATTGACCCTGAGTGACGCGCCCCCCTTCGCACTGCGAGACGTTGAGAATGACGATTCCACGGGAAATGGCAGTGCGGAGGGCATCGGCCAGCCAGGCATCGGTGGGTACGTTGCCCGCCCCGAACGTTTCGAGTACCACGCCTCGCAGGCCAGGAATGGCCAGTACTGCATTGACCACCGCCGGGGTGATGCCTGGAAAAAGTTTCAGAATGGTTACGTTGTCATCTACAGCCGTACTAATGCTAAACGGCAAGGCCATGTCCTGACGGGCAATAAATGGGCGGTTGTATTCGATTCGCACGCCTGCCATGGCCAGATGGGGGTAGTTTTCGGAATGAAACGCGTTGAAATGGACGCTTTCCCGTTTCTTGGCCCTGTTTCCCCGTAACAGCGATGAATTGAAGTAGATGCAAACTTCAGGCACGGCGGGTCGGCCATCCTGACGGTCAGCTGCGATTTCGAGCGCCGTCAGAAAATTTTCTCGGGCATCAGTCCGGGCCACCCCAATCGGTAATTGTGCGCCGGTCAGAATAACCGGTTTCCCTAGGTTTGTAAGCATGAAGCTGAGGGCCGACGCCGTGTAAGCCATTGTATCGGTCCCGTGAAGAATTACAAAGCTATCGAACTCGCTGTAGTGAGCCTCGATGGTTTGGGCGAGACGTACCCAGACCGCCGGTTTTACATCCGACGAATCGATGATGGGGTCGAGCGTGATGAGTGATACATCAAAGTCGAGGCGACCTATTTCGGGCACTTTCTCAATGACCTGACTAAAATTAAAGGGCATCAACTGCCCCGTTTTAGCCGGATCGGCTGAGCGATCGTAGACCATTCCGAGTGTACCACCGGTGTAAATGACCAGGATCGACCCCGCCGGGTTTTGGGTTATGTTTAGATGAAGCATAGGGGGGGGGGAGAGTTAAGAGTTAAGAATTAAGAGTTGCGCTGCTGAGGGGGCGTCCGCTGATTGGGCAGCGCAACTCTTCATTCTTAACTCTTAATTGATAAAGCATTTCGCGTCGTGATTGTGGCTACTTCGTCGACCGACGTACCTGTAAATTCAGCGAGGCGACCAGCTATATAGCGGAGGTAAGCGGGTTCGTTGCGTTTGCCGCGAAACGGAACCGGCGATAGATAAGGCGCGTCGGTTTCCAGCACCAGGTGATCGAGGCCGATATGTGGAATGACTTTATCAAGGCCACCATTTTTGTAGGTTGCCACGCCGCCAATGCCCAGCAAAAAACCAAGGTCGATGGCCCGTTTTGCTTCGTCGAGGGTGCCCACGAAACAATGGAAGATACCTCGCAGATTGGTTAAGGCTAGTTTCTCCATCAGGTCGGCGGCTTCCATCATGGCGTTCCGGTCGTGGCCCGACCGCGTGTGTAGCGACACAAATAGGCCCCGCTCCGACGCCCAGCGAAGCTGTTGCTCAAAGGCCGTAAACTGCTGGGGTACGTGGGTCATATCCCAGTAGAAATCGAGGCCAATTTCGCCGATGGCCATGAACGAATGCTCATTCAGGTACTGCTTAACAGTGGCCAACTCGGATTCTACAGTCTCGTTGACGTAGGTAGGATGGAGGCCTATCATGGGGCGGCAGCGGTCAGGATAGTTCGTGGCCAGTGCCATCATGCCGGGAATGGTTTCGGCCGCACAGTTGGGCATCCAGATTTCGGCAATGCCTTCCGAAAAAGCCCGCTGCAGCATATCGTTGCGGGTTCCGTGGGGCTCGCCGTCAACGAAACTGTCGGCTTCGTATTTTTCGTCGTAAATGTGTGCGTGGGTGTCAATGAAAGTTAACATACCGCAAAGAAACGCGTAAAACGGCGTTCTAGGGTCAGTTATAGGTACGTCCTTTCCAGCGAATCGGAATGGGCAGCAGGTAATAGACCATCGAAAGAGTGCCCAGAATGACTTGATACGGTTCGTACAACAGCGCGTCGAACCAGCGGCGTACTTGCCGGGTGCGTTGCAATGTCCAGAGAAGTACCGCGTTCTGAATCAGCCACTTGGTCAGGTAAATAAACAAGGCCGTTTTAGCTGAAAACAGGCTGACGATCAGTAACAGAGGGACTAGCAGATACTGAAAAATCACGCCGCCAAGTAGCGGCAAGGGTAATGAAAAAGCACCGCGCATCCAGCGTTTGCGTTGTTGCAGGTACGTGGTCAGGGTGGGGGCAGGGAGGGTTTGGGCCAGTACATCGGCATCGAGGCGGTGGGCATAACCGTATCCTTTCGCCACAATGGTTTGAAAAAGAGTATAGTCTTCCACCACCGAAAAAGGAATACCTGCAAAGCCACCCACGTCATCGTAGGCCCGTCGACGAACGGCCAGGTTATTTCCCGACCCGGTAAGGGGTAAACCCAGGTACGTTCCGAGGTGAATGAGCCCGAAGGCCAGTAGCCAGTCAACGGCCTGTAAGCGAGCCCAAAGGCTGGATCCTTCGGTGAGAGTTGTGCCGGTAACAATGCCTGTGTCGGGGGTAAACTCGGCTAACATACCCGTTAGCCAGCTGGGCGGCACCCGAACATCAGCGTCGGTGATGAGCAAAAATTCACCCGAAGCCCGTTTAGCCAATTGCGCGAGCAGATTTGCCTTTCCATTCATAACGGTTTCGTCTTCGCCAGGCCCGGCATCAAATAAATGGAAGTGGGGTTTGCTGGCAATAAACGCCTGCACAATGCGGGCGCTGGCATCGGTAGATCCATCATTACCGATCAGTACCTCTAGGCGGTGGATGGGGTATTTCAGGTCGACCAGTGCGCGCAGGCAGTTTTCGATGTTGGCTTCCTCATTGCGGACAGCTACCAGTATTGATACGTAAGGCGGCTCAGGCATAAATCGGTTGCGGCACGGCCCTGAACTGATACCCTAGCTCCGCAAAATGGGCCAGGTATCGTGGAAGCACATACCGAAGGTTTGGCCAGGCTTTCAGGCTATCGTGAAACACTACGATTGACCCCGGTTCTGTATACTGAATACTTTTCTGAAGCACCGTTTCGGGAGCTAGTGTCTGATCGAAGTCGCCGGTCAACACATCCCACATTACTACCGAAAATTCGGTGTAGAGTCCTGCAGCCTGGCTTTTCTTGATCCGGCCGTAGGGTGGTCGAAACAGACTGGTGGCAATATTCATTTGACGCTGACACTTACGGATATTGGCCCAGTACACTTCATCGTGGGTTTTCCAGCCGTTAAGGTGGTTAAAAGTGTGATTGCCAATGTCGTGCCCGGCCTCCACCACTTTATAGAACATGTCGCGGTGCTTGCTCACGTTATCGCCGATGCAAAAAAAAGTAGCCTGGGCCTCAAACTGATCCAGCAGATCAAGCACAAATTCGGTAACCCTCGGAATAGGCCCGTCATCGAAAGTGAGGTATATGGTTGGTGCGGTGGAAGGCTCTTCATCAAGCCGCCACAAAAAGTCCGGATAAACAGTCCGAAACAGGAAATTTGATTTATGGAGGAAAAAGGACAAGTGACTTTCTGAAAAAAAGTAAATGGATTACGACAACTTGCGGCCTTTCCAGACAATGCCGGGTTGCTGCGCGGCCAGACCAACGAAGAGTACATAGAACGGATAAACAAGCTGGGTCAGGGGAATCCAGCCAATAACGGACCGTTTTCGCAAAAAGGTAAGTACCGACTGCAAATAAACGAACTCTGGAATCAGTTTAAGGGCAACAATGCCAATTGTATTGCTTTCTGATAAACTCCCTGCCAGCCAATAACCAACGGCAACCACGGGGGTCATGTTGCTTAAAAAGACAAAAGCGGCCAGCAAGGTCGGAAAGATAGACGAGTAGGTTCGCCATTTTCCGGCCCAGCGTTTTCGCTGCTGAAAGAAGGCTGTTAATGAGCTGTGGGGGTCGGTTTCGACAATTGCCTTCCGGTTTTTCAGGAAATGAATGCCCTGTGGGTACCGCGCGGCGATCTTGTGCATCAGCAGTTCATCATCGCCCGAGGCTACATGGTCTACACCCGAAAATCCATTAACTTCCTCGAAAACAGTCCGTTGGTAACATAAATTCGCGCCATTACACATGGTTGGCCGCTTCATCGCCAGTGTAGCGGCACCCGCCCCGATAAGCGAAGCAAACTCAACCACTTGTAAGGAGCCAAAAACAGAAGACTGGGTTGTAAACGTAACCGGTCCGCTAATGAGTTTGGCGCCGGTTTCGCGGTAGCACTGGGCCAACGATGCTAACCAATGCGGCTGCACCCGGCAATCACCATCAGTGGTTACAATCAATTCGCCCGTAGACCGGGCAATGCTTTGGGCTATGGCCCGCTTCTTAGGCGATGCTACCGCCGGATCGTCGGCCAGGGTAAAAACGGTGAGGGGGAAAGTGGCAACCGACGAATAGGCCTGGGCCAGGGTAGCCGTATCGTCTGTTGAGGCATCGTCGGCAATAATGACGGAGAAATTGGTGAAGGTTTGCGCGCTCAAATCGGCCAGAAGCCGGGGCAGGGCACTCGCTTCGTTCCGGACAGGAATAACGACGGTGATCGTTGGCTGATGGTCTGAATCGTACTTGTTACCGGTTATTTCGGGAAGGTTGTTCCAGGCGTACCAAAGTCTTATTGTCAGCAATGCGTAGGCCGTAGCCAGTATCCAGAGAACCCAAATCATGCCGACAAGATAAGCACGAAAGGAGTAGGGGGCAGTGAGCAGAGCCGATAGGTAGGGTGAGACTGGCCATTGAATAAATGAATGAAGCCCTGTTTATATGTCTACTGTTTTAGTAGTGTAACGCACAAACAACAAGATGACAACCCAACAAACCCCGAAACTGCAAACCCAGGAACTGGATTTACTTCGCGAAAAAATCAAGGATATTCGTATTACTATGATGACCACGCAGGAGGCCGACGGTGATTTTCATACCCGGCCCATGTCGATGCACGAAGTAGATCCCGACGGTACCATGTGGTTTTTTTCGTACGACGACTCAAACAAGGTGCGAGAAATCAACGAAAACAACCGGATTGCGCTTGGCTTCTCCGATCCTGGCCCCGAAACCTATGTTTCGCTGACTGGTCGGGCGGAAGTGGTGAAAGACAAAGCGAAGATTGATCAGCTCTGGGATGATTTTCTGAAGGCCTGGTTTCCCAACGGGAAGGATGATCCACGTATTTGTTTGATCAAAGTGAATGCCCATGCCGGTGAATACTGGGATCGGCCCGGTGGTAAGATGATGACACTTTTCGAGATGGCGAAAGGTGCCCTGACGGGAAAACCCGATACATCGGCCCGAAACGAAAAGCTAGGCGACGAGCCGCGATAATTGCCGCTGTTTTATAGTAACAGGCGTTGGTCTCAAACAGTAGATCAGCGCCTGTTTGCGTATATGGCTGGCTCAATCCAGAGTATGAGACTTCTTGATGCTGGAATGATCGAATACCATATACATGGTTCCTGAAGCCTGGTATATGCGATTTTCGACAGGCTGAGAATAGATTGGTGTAGTTTTTGTGACCTATGTGAACCTTTAATATACGAGGTCTCCGATAACCCAATCCAGTTAAATATCGTCGTTTTTGTGCCCGTTTTACCCCTTCAACCAGCATAAAGAGGAGATGGTATGAATGTTGACGCACATCCTACCGTCTAACGACGTATTTTTTATCTAGCTATTTATCTGAAAAATTTTGCCGAATCGCTCAACGATAAATTTCCGGTTGAGTATCACAACTGAGCAAATCGCGTCTGTTGTTTTTTTTCTATAAGTACAATATCCATTCACGAACTACTCAACACTAATCTGAACTAGTATGATTCAACGGTTACTCACGGTCTTCATTAGTCAATTAATAATTCTTCGCTTACTACATTTTAGCCCCTCTACGCCTGCGTCGGTCGAACAGGTCATTCAGCTGGGAAACCGATATACGAATACTGCTACAAAGTCTGTGCCAATACACGACAACGGCTGTGGTTTGGCGCTACTTACCACAGTATCTGGTTGTTATTCGGTGAGTGGGGTCAGTAAAGCAACCGTGAGTGCCGAAATTAGCTGGACATCCATCCCGGATGGTGAGACCATACGCGTTCAACTGGGTACACAAACTAAAACAATTGTTATTCGTGAAGTCTCTACCGCCACCGAAGCCGACGTACGGAGTCCACAGGTAGTGGCATTCGAAGTTGAGGCAAACAGCGATCTGCTCAGTGTTTCGGCTACGTATGGTACGGGTGAAACAGCCTGTAGGATATCGGGCGACCTGACCGCCCCTGCGCCCTGTTTCCCACTCGCCTGTGCCGGCCTGGGCGGAGCAGTTTTCAAAGATTTTAATGCCGACGGTGTGCAGCAGTCGGGTGAAACGGTTGGGTTACCCGATGTGATGGTTCGGGCGATCACCCGGGGAGGCGATGTATTCACCACCGCCACTGATTCGATGGGTAAATACACGCTGGCTGTGCCTCCTGTGGCGTATCCGGTTCGGGTAGAGTTTACCAACGTACCCACGTATGCAGGCAACGGAACGCCCAATGGGCCAGACGGTCGCACAACGGTGCAATTCGTCAACGCTCCTGACTGCGATGTAGATCTGGGTGTGCTCAACGCGCAGGAACATTGCCAATCTGACCCTTTGATTATTGTGCCCTGTTTCGTTAATGGAGATCCATTGCCAACGGGTGCCTCATCGGGGCCGATGGATGCCCTGGTGGCGTTCCCTTATTCGCTTCGCGGCAATAAAAATGCAAGCCGCATGATGCCACTAGCCCTCGCCAGTCAGGTGGGGTCCTTATGGGGTACAGCCTACAATAAGTTTAGCAAGCAGTTGTTTTCCAGCGCTGTTATGCGTCGGCATGTTGGGCTGGGGCCGGGTGGTTTGGGCGGTATTTATAAGACCGACTTATCAACGACTAGTCCCGGTCCGGCCAATACGAGTTTGTACGTAAACCTGACCGATCTGGGCATTAATCTGGGCGCAATTCCGTCCAATAGTGATCGGGGATTACCGCTGCAACCAGGCATGGCCAGCCACGACCCGCAGGCCTTTGCGGCGGTTGGGAAAGTAGGCATGGGCGACATGGACATTGCTGAAGATGGATCGGTACTGTGGTTTACCAACCTGGCCGACGGGCAATTGTATTCCTTGCGGATTCCGCCCAATGGTAACCCTGGAGCGGGCGATTGGGCGGCACACCCATTACCTGCCGATGCCATCTGCAACAGTGGTAACCGCCGCCTGTGGGGCGTAAAGGCCTATCAGGGTAAGGTGTATGTAGGCGCCATTTGCGACGCTTCGGGCAGTAAAGACAAGCGTGATTTGCGGGCCATTGTGTTTGCCTATACCCCTGGGACAGGAAATAGCCTGGGCAGTGGGGGAACGTTCAAAGTCGTCTTCGATTTTCCGTTGACGTACCCAAAAGGAGCGCCTGATCGTACCGATTTTAGCGTACGGGGCTGGTTCCCCTGGGAAGATGACTTTACGAAGCTTACGGTGTTAGGCAACAGCTTTATTATTCATCCGCAACCCATTCTGGCCGATATTCAGTTCGATATCGATGGGTCGATGGTGTTGGGCTTCAACGATCGGTCGGGCTTGCAACTTGGCTACGAAAACTTTGACCCCAACCCGCCTAGCGGAATGCTTTACAATAACATTAGTGGGGGCGATGTACTGAGGGCTTACTTCAGTAACGGCACCTATGTGCTTGAGAACGGTGGTGTGGCCGGGCCAAATGTTGGGTCAAGCCGCACTAACAATCAGGGACCAGGCGCCGGAGAATTTTATAACGATGATTTCTATTTCGGTGGGGCGCTGATTCATTCCGAAAATGCCAACGGTTCACTGGCTATCCGACCGGGTTCGGGCGAAGTGGTTGTCTCAGCTATGGACCCGCTGAATGATCAGGCCTGGTCGGGTGGGTTGCGTTTTCTAAGCAATACAACCGGCTTTTATACCACGGGAGATAATGCCACAAGTGCTTATGTGGTGTACAGGACGCTGGAAGGCGACGGCTCTACCTTTGGTAAGGCAACCGGCCTGGGCGGTATTGGTCTCAACTGTGATTTGCCTAACTACCTGCAAATCGGAAACCGGGTTTGGCAGGATGATGACCGGGATGGCGAGCAGGACCCCGGCGAAAAAGGATTAGCCGGCATACGGGTTGCTCTCTACAAGGATGGGGCACAAATTGCCACCACAACCACCAACGCCGAAGGAGAGTATTACTTTACCTACACGCCGGTATCGTCTACAGTGCCGGGTTCAACGACGGCTCTATTGCCCAATACAACGTACCAGATCATGTTTGGTGCTAACGGACAGTTTGTCGACAATGTGCTGACGGAAGCGGGTGGACGCTACCAATTGACAACGGCAAATGCAACAGGGGGCACGCTCAATGACCAAAACGACTCCGACGCGGACATGTCTACACTGGCGGGCATAAACGCACCGGTTCTGAACGTAACCACTACTAATCTTGGGTCAGTAGATCACAGCTTTGACGCGGGTTTCTTTTGTCTGCCAACCACCGTGGCCAGTGTGCTGGTTACGGCACCAACTTGCCCAGGCAATAGTACGGTAACGATGAATGATGGACGTATTGAGTTGAGCGGTATCCAGAACGGAGACAAAACGTTTTTGTATACTACCACAATGCCACCCGCTTATACGTCTACGGGAAATAGTCAACCCATCGTGGATGGACAGGTACGCTACACAAACCTGCCTAATCCGGTCAGTTCGGCGGGCGAGAGCTATTCAGTTATTGTCTATAACGGTCCCTGTTGTTTTACAGTGCTATCGGCATTGATGCCCCAAACTCGTTGCGTTCCTTCGGTTGAACTGACGGTAACGCCGGGAGCCTGCAGTACGCTCACTAATGAGTACACCATAACGGGGCTGTTATCGCTAACTAATTCGATTAACGATGTGGCCGTGGTAACCGATGGTGCTGTGTCGACGACCCTTCTTGTCTCTGCCGGAGCCGGATCGGTTCCCTTCTCACTGGCTGGTTTAGCATCTGGATCCGGTTCACATACGATCACTGTAGATTATGCCGGACAGTCTGTTAATCAGTCGTATACGGCTCCGCTCAGTTGCACAGTGGCCGCAACGCTGGCCGTTAACAGTACCACCGTTTGTGCGGGCGAATTGGCTCTGCTAACGGCGAGTGGTTGCCAACAGGGTATCATCAGCTGGTCGGCAGGTGCCGTACCTACGTCAGGTACGTTGGTTAATGTATCTACGGTTGGTCTGGGCAGTACTGGTAACTCTACAGTCTTGAGCTATACCGCCACCTGTACTGTTGGGAACAGTGTTACATCGGCCGTTGCCGAGGTAGTAATTAACCCGGTGCCCACCATTGGCGCACTGTCGACCTTTTGTAGTGGTCCGGGGGCTTATACCATACTCCTCACAGATTGGGCGGGCACAACGGCCACCGGATCACAGTACGAATTGGTTCAGGGTAGTTCGTTTGAGGGTGGGACGCCTGTGACGTCCGGTAAAACGCCGTTGCCAGTCGATGGCGTCATTGGTTCATTAACACAGCCGGGTACGTATTGGATCAGGTTATATAACACAACCAACTGTTTTACGGAAAAATCAGTGGAGGTTCAGGCCTGCGAGTGCCCGCTCGACCGGTGTATGCCACTTGCTATAAAGCGAATCCGCTAATACATGGCTTTCAAAAAAAGCCTTAAAAAGTTATCGTTCCTGGACCGCTCAAAAGGATAGCTGCTTGTGCTGACAGCCTAGTTAGTTGGGTTATTAACTTGCAGAAGTCATATACCTGATCGATTAACTTGGATACATCTACCACAGACGTCATGCGTTCGTTTCCGGCATTTAAGGGCGAAATGGCGGAATTAATCCGAACTTACAACTGGTCGGAGACGCCACTCCATACGCCCGATCAGTGGCCTGTAAGCTTACGCACGCTGGTCAATATGTTACTGGCTTCCCGCTTCCCGATGCTATTGTTCTGGGGGCCAGAGCTCATCACATTCTACAATGATGCTTTTCGCCCCAGTCTGGGTGATCAGGGTAAGCACCCTTCATCGTTGGGTCAGCGCGGCGAAGAAAGCTGGGCCGAATCCTGGCCTGTTATTGGTCCCATGATTTACCGGATAATGGCCGGTGGCGAGGCTGTCTGGTTTGAAGACCAGAAATTACCCCTGTATCGGGATGGTCGTATGGATTTTGCTTACTGGACCTACAGTTTCAGCCCGGTTATCAATGAAGCTGGTACGGTGAATGGTGTTCTGGTAACCTGCTCCGAAACTACCGCCGCCGTGTTATCCCGGCAGGCGTTGCTGGAAAGTCAGCAACAGACGATGGCGCTGTTCGAAGAATCGCCGGTGGGTATCGCTATTGTCGACACCGAGGGTTTGGTTTTTCGTATGGCTAACGCATTCTACGGCGAATTAGCGGGCCGACACCCCGATCAGTTGATTGGTAGATCACTGCTCGAGGCTTTACCGGAGTTGCAGGGGCAGGGTTTTGACCTGCTGCTAAACCAGGTAATAACCTCGCGAAAGCCATACATTGCCTATGAAGTAGCCGCTGAGGTGATGAGGCAAGGTCGGCTGGAAACGATCTATGTTGATTTGACGTATCAACCCCAAATTGGTACCGACGGTCAGGTTTCAGGCATCCTGATGGTTTGTTCAGATGTAAGTAAGCAGGTATTTGCCCGGCAGAAAACGGAAGAAAGTGAAGCACGTTTCCGTTCGTTGATTGAGGAGGCTCCCGTGGCTACCTGCTTGTTTGTAGGGCGTGAGTTACGCATCGAAGTAGCTAACAAACGGATACTTGATATTTGGGGAAAAGGGGAGGCGGTACTGGGGAAACCTCTTGCTGAAGCTTTACCTGAATTGCTGAATCAGCCGTTCTTGGAAATTCTGGACGAAATATATACTACGGGCGTGCCCTACAATGCAACGGCTGATAAATGTGATCTGGTTATAAATGGTGAGTTGAAGACCTTTTATTTCAACTTTACCTATGAACCCCTGCGTAATACTAAAGGTGAAATCTACGGCATTATGGATATGGCTGTCGATGTCACTGAACAGGTCATTGCCCGTCAGCAAATAGAAGAAAGCGAACGGCAGTACCGAACATTGTCGACGCAATTAGAAGAATTAGTACAGCAACGTACGGAAGAAATAGCCGCTATCAATGAAGAACTGAGCGCCTCTAATGAAGAATTGCTGGCCAGTTACGATGAAGTGACAACCACAAATGACCAGCTTAATGAATTCAACACATTGCTGACTCGTTCCAACGAAAATCTGCAACAATTTGCCTACGTAGCCAGTCACGACCTTCAGGAGCCCCTACGGAAAATTCAGGCATTTGGGCAACTTCTCGAGGAACAGTATGCGGAGTCGCTGGGCGAGGGAACCGACTATCTTCAGCGCATGCAGGCGGCAGCCTCCCGAATGTCTACGCTGATTCAGGACCTGCTAACTTTCTCGCGCATTTCTACCCGGCAGGATACAAATACCCTGGTTTCGCTAACCGAAGTGATTACACTGGTGCGTACAGACCTGGATATCATGATTCGGGAAACGGGCGCACGGATGGAGATTGAGCCGTTGCCTACGCTGGTGGGTGATATGACGCAGTTGGGACAGTTATTTCAAAATCTGTTAAGTAATGCGCTGAAGTTTCGCAAAGAAGGTGTGCCACCCGTTGTACAGATTCGTTCTGAATTAATCCAGGCCGGTAAGTTGCCTTCTGAAGTAAAGCCCGCCCGACAAGCCAGGCTTTACTATCGTATTGACGTATCGGATAATGGTATTGGGTTCGAGCAAAAGTATACGGATCGCATTTTTCAGGTTTTTCAGCGATTGCACGGTAAGAGTCATTATGTGGGCACAGGTATTGGACTAGCCATCTGCGAAAAGGTAGCCGTTAATCATGGTGGAGCCATTACGGCGTTGGGTCAGCCGGGGCAGGGAGCTACGTTCAGTGTCTATCTGCCTGCCTGAATTTCCAACTTAAAAACAGGCGATAAATAGCTCAATGGTCGTTGATGTACTTCCGGTATAACGCCAGCGCCTCCAAACAAAATGCGGTGGTTAACTCTTCTGAACCCCAGCCAACGGTTTCGCTGCGGCCACTGTAGAAAAAGATAGCCCGGGGCCATTCGCCGTATTCGTCCTGTTTCTGAAGCAGAAACAGGACGGCCCGGTCTATGGCAGTGCGGTCTCCCTGCCAGAATATCAGGGCGCTTAGTGCCAATGCCGTTTCCATAACGCTCTGGCCAAACTGCCCCTGCGCGTGGGGGGCTTCCAACATCATTAGTCGGGTTAATACGGGGGAGCGTGCGGCCTCAAATTGGATAATGCCTAGCTGGTAGGTACGTCCAAGGGCGTAATAAAAGTTGATGGGACTGTGATACCAATTGTCGCATCGATTCTCCTGCTGCTTGGTTACTACGTCAAGTAAATACCTGATAATGCCTTGGGTAGCTTCGTTTTCGCCCAGATAATACAGCACATTAGCGTTCACCACACCGTCAATGTCGGCGCGAGTGCATTCGTGTTGCTGCCAGAACAGGAAGTTACGGATGGGTCGCTTCATTTCGCGCAACCCTACTCGCCAGTACGTTCGGTTCATCGTAAGCCGGGGTCGCAAAACAAACCATGTATACACAACGCCCTGTCTGTTGCGGTTGGCCAGCATCAGCGCCCGGGTGCTGTCGCTCGGATAACCCACCTGCTGGGCTTTCAGGAAAGTGGCCACATATGAGGTGTCATCTACATCGGCGGGATTTAGCTTGAAAAGCGGGTGCCAGCGGGTGTAGTAATTCCAGACCCCGCCGTGCATCATCTGATACTGAAAGAAAGGAACAGCCCGGTTAAGCATCTTTTCCACGGCCGGGTGGTCGGCCAGAGTGAGCAGTGAGTTGACGATCACCGCCGTGGGAAACACTGTGCTGTCGGGTACACACCATTCCTGCATGTGCCGGTCGGGGGCCATATAACAGCAAAATTCGCCATTAGGGTATTGATGCTGATGCAAATAGCCGATGCCCCGCTCAATTGCCTGATCAACGGCCGCGAGTTGACCAGGTTGGGTGAATTTGGAAGTCATTTGTTACCAGATTAATAAGCCCATTCCACGTCGATATTGACCAGTTGCTGCACCATAAACTGAAAATTCTTGGTCAAACTGGCTACTTCGTGGACCTGTAATCGAACAGGGGCGTTCTCCCACCCCATATGGGCGATGACTTGTAAACTGTCGCGCTCCACAATGGCGGCTTTAACAAGGTAATCGCCGGCCGTGAGGCTGAGTTGCGGAACCGTGCAACTTAGTGTATGCGTGCCTTTTTTTATTGGGGTGCCATCCAGGCAGAAAGCGCCGGTGATGCAGGTAGCGCCATCGCTTGTCCAGATATAAAACCCCCAGCAACTGTTGTCCGTTGTTAGCAACGATTCGTAGGTCAGGGTAATCTGTACTTCGCTGCCAGGCTGAATGAGAATGGCTCCGGTTGGCTGAACCGCCAACCCACTGATGGCTACGGGCCGCTCCTGACTGAGCGCGTGATGTGTGGATACAGAACCAACAGAAGTACGCCTGAGTTGCTGCTCAAAATGCCGGTCAAGGGTTTCCGTGGCACTCCCGCTAAAGGTGATTTGCCCTTTTTCGAGCAGGATACCCCGCTGGCAAACGGCCTGAATGTGATAGGGAGCGTGCGAAACAAGGATGATTGACCCACCTGCCGACAGGTAGTTCTGCATGTGATTGATGCATTTTCTCTGAAAGTCGATGTCACCAACGGCAAGCACCTCGTCAACCAGCAGAATATCAGGGTTCAGGTGGGCGGCCACAGCATAGGCAAGTCGTGAGGTCATGCCCGAACTGTAAAACTGAACCGGCCTTTCTATGGCATCGCCCAGGCCCGTGAAATCGATGATTTGCTCCATCAGCGGATAAACCTGCCGCCGCGACATACCCAGCAAAGCGGCCCGCAGAAAGATATTCTCGCGGCCCGATAGCACCGGGTCGAGGCCAATTCCCAACTCAATTAGTGCCCCAACCTGACCCAGGATACGTACCTGACCAGCATCAGGTTTAATCAGGCCATTCAGAATTTTAAGCAGCGTGCTTTTACCTGCTCCATTGGCACCCACAATAGCCAGCGATTCGCCCCGTCGGAGATCGAACGAAATATGTTGCAGGCTCCAGAATTCGGTTTTGCGCAATTGGTCGCTTGTACCGGACAGCCTATGCCGAAACGGATTGATATCCCGCGCAATATCTTGTACGCCATATAGCAGTGAACGGCGGAACGACGTGCTGAATTTTTTGGAAAGCGAATCGACAGACAGAATCGGTGAGCTGGTATTCATTGGATAAGGCAAAAAAACGGGGAGATTGGTTAGGAGGGCCTGATAACCAGTTGGGCCAACCCGCGCAGGCTGGTAGATGGATAATAAACGGGTGGCGCCTCAACAAGCTGAATGCCAGGCATGCGGTCTAGAACAGCCTCGACCATTACCTGCGCCTGCAACCGTGCAATACCGGCTCCGAGGCAATGGTGCATTCCGCCCCCAAATGACAGGATTCGCTTTGCCGGACGCGTAAGGTTGCACGTGCCGGGGGCAGTAAAAACAGCCGGATCGCGATTGGCCGCCAGCAGACTAACCATGACCCGGCTACCCATTTCCAGCGACTGACCAGCCAGTATGGTTGGTTGGGTCACCACTCGCCACAAGACCGACTCGGGAGGGTTTAGACGAATAACTTCTTCTACGAATGCAGGAATGAGGGAACGATCGTTTCGTAACTGGCTGGCTAACTGCGGTTGCCGCACCAGTGTATTGACCAGGTCGGTGAGCAGGATGCTGGTTGTAGACGTACCTGCCGCCCACATCAGTCGCATCAGACTGACCGCGGCTGCCAGGGGGAGTTGCTCCGTTCTGACCTGATGCATCAGCAACGCACCCATCGCTTGATCGCCCTGGGTTGGCAATTGCTGCATGTAGCAGGTAAAGAAGCGTTCGAGGTCGCTGAGGTAGCCCATGCCGTACAAGTGGCCGGTCAGCGAACCGTGCAGTGATTCGGCTTCCATCGGTCGAAGGCCCATAAAGTGAGCCATTACCGACTGAACCAGCGGTATCGTCAGTTCGCCCACCACATCAAACTCGGTCCGAATTACCAGTGCGTCGAGCCTGTGATTAACATCATTGGCGATATGCTCCCGCAAGCTGGTCAGCGCCGATGGTGAAAATAAGGGCTTCAACAACGTACGAATCGTAGTGTGGTCGGGTAAATCAGCTCCAAGTAAAAAAGGATCTACTTCCCGATACGGGCTATTCGAAAAGAGATTGGGTTGCTGCAACACGTAGTTCACATCTTCATGTCGCAGCACCAGCCATGCCTTATGCCAGGGTAAAAAACAGACCCGATGGTTCACCTGTAAATAGTCGTACACCGCCGGGGCATTTTCAATGGTAGACTGGGCCTGTAAATTTAGGTCAGCCAGTACATCAACCGGTTTGTGCCCACGGTTGCGGCCAATGACCAACATGGAACGTCTCTTAATGGGAATCAGGCTTTTCAGCCGTTGGTAGGTAGCCTGAAACTGCTGACGTTCGTCGGTGCCGCTGCGCATCGAATCATGTAGTCTCACTCGATCGGGTAGACTGAAGGCCGCTTTACTGGCGCTCCCACTAACGAAAGGGTGGGGCCCAACGTGGGTCATGGCAGTATAGCCGTCTTTCAATGCGTCATCTATAGCCGAATAAAACAGCACCGGCGAACAAAGGAGTTCGTACCACATTGTTGGGTCGATGACGGTGTGCCTGGGGATTTTTTTTCCTTTTGTCGAGGAATAGAAATCGAGTTGTAGCGGCTTTAACTCGATCTGACTAAGCTGGTTCCAAACAAGTTGGTGATGATTTCTGAACAGCGACGTATGAAAAGGACGAGTTGTATCCGGAAATGGATGTTGCCACACAACCCCGTTTGCGTCCAGATAGGCAGTAGCCTGTAGTTTGTCTTCTTCCCGGCAAAGCAAAATGACGCTGCCTTGGCTGGTCTGGTAAACCACCCATAGTTTAACCGGACTGTTTCGGCACAGGGTTGTAGCCTGTTCAGCCGGGCAGCCAACAAACAGTGATAGATAGGCTTTGTCTTCCAGATAGCTGGCCGTTTTCCAAGCCGAACAAATGCGGATAACATCCCGCAGGGTTAAGCCTCCCGACGCATAGGCAGCCGCGAATTCGCCGAGACTAACTCCCAGCGTAGCGTCGGGACGAATGCCCCTGGCTGCCCAGAGGTCGGTCAAGGCTAACTGAATGGTTAAAATGCTAAAGGCCACTCGATTGCCACCGGCAAAGAAGTCATTATCAAGCGGCCCTTCAAAGTTAGGAAGCACATCCTCACCCGTAAATTCAAGAAAATACTGGCAGCATGTCTGCACGGTCTGCTTGAAAACGGGTTCCTGCTCATACAATGTCCGGCCCATTCCCGGCCAGTGTTTGGTGCGGCCACCGTATAAAAACAGAATCGGTTCGCTGGGTTGTCTGATTGCCCGCACCAGCCCGGTAACACGCCGGGCGGAGGTTCGTAAAATTGTTTTTGTTAATGAAGAGATAGATGACATACGTATTTGTTGAGTGGATTGGGTACTTACTATAGGATTATAACCTCACAATCAGGTGAGGCTTGGCGAGTCGGTAAATGAGCCAGCTAACGATAAGCAGGATCACGGCACCAGTTGCTACGAGGCCAAAGGCCGGGGCTGATGGCCAATTGCCAGCTAATAGCCAGTTTCGGGTAGTAGTAAGCAGTGGTGCAACCGGATTCCAGCTAATGAAGCGGGCCACTGAAGCGGGCGGGGTGTATACCACCGGTGTAATCAGAAACCAAAGGTTGAGTACCACAGGCAGGGCACTCGAAATGTCGGCGTAAAGCATACCGATTGGAGCCAGCAGGCAACCCAGCCCCAGCCCAAATACGATCAACGTACCCAGCCCAACCGGTACCAGTAGCATGGGCAAATGCCATGATATGCCGAACCAAAGCAAGACAACGCCAAGCAAAAGCAAGCGGATAAAGCTGTTGAACAGAATAGTGCCAATGCCAGCCACGATGAACGCTTCGTGCGGGACCCGAACTTTTGCAATGGTGTGCCGGGCCGTTTGCAACTGTTGCAGCGGGCAGTTTAGCGCTTCAACAAAACTTTGCCAGAAAAACAGGCCCGATAACACAAATACTGGGTATGGCACCGACGAACTGGTCATGTTCAACACCCTGGTCTTGCCCAGATAGATCCAGACTAACCCCGTTACCAGCGAAGGAAGCAATAGCCAGGCATAGCCCAACATATTCTGACGTACCTGCACTTTCAGATTGCGCCTGAACAACTGCCAGCCAACCTGATGCACAACCCGCAGATCGGCTCGAATGTCGGTCAGAAACCGGCGGGGTGTCTGTAGCGGTGAAGAAGCATTATAAATAGTTTCCATCATATGTTGCAAGTTTTATATTTCTTCCGTCTTTTCGCAACACCGGAATGTTTTATCGACTGAATGACTACCCATGAGCGACCAGATATCTACTTTTTCCATCCGTAGGGTTGGTCATCGGCTACAATCGCTGGGCCGGGCTGGTGAGTGGTGGGGGTATAAGCTGTCACCGATTCTGGCAACGGCCTACGCTACAGTTAGTCTGTCACGTTTGCCGCTGTGGCCATTTCTTTCCACCCTCGGGCTGTTACTACTAGCATTGGCAATCGGCGCTGTATACGTCAGTATCCTGAACGACTGGACTGATCGGGCCATTGATCGGGCAGCGGGTAAAGTGAACCGGCTATCTGGCAAATCGGCTGGTTTTGTGGGGGTTGCTCTCTCACTCTGTATAGGCATTGGCCTGGGGTTTGGGTATTACTTCTGGTCACTTGATCCGGTTATCAGTTTTTGTTATCTCGGTGCATGGGTGGCTTATTCACTTTATTCTATTCCACCTGCCCGACTCAAAATCCGGGGTTTTGCCGGTGTTCTTGCCGATGCTTCGGGTGCACATCTGTTTCCGCAACTGCTTACTATTGCCTTTCTGAGCCACGCCACCCGGCAAACGGTTCCGGTAGGGTGGTGGCTGGCCGTAGGAGGCTGGTCACTAGCGTGCGGTCTGCGTAATATTCTCTGGCATCAACTCAGCGATGTAGCCGCCGATCGGCAGGCTGGTATCGACACCTACGTTACCCGGTTAGGCGAACAAAAAGCCCGGCAAGTAGGTCGGTTGCTTATTTTTCCGATCGAAGGCCTGACGTTCACAGCGCTGCTTCTTTTGATGAATCAGCCCATTCCGCTAGTGGCGCTCCTGTTCTATGGACTTCTTGAAGCTGGTCGGTGGCGTTTGTGGGGTTTAAAGCCTGAGGTACTGGCCCCCAACCAACGAATTATCCTGAACGAATACTATACCCTGCTTTTTCCTCTTTCGATTCTGATTGGCCAAACACTGACCTACCCGGCAGATGGTGTGTTGCTGCTGCTTCATCTGTTGCTGTTTGGTACGCACAGTCCACAAACCTGGCGAGACCTGGGAGCAGTGGTGAGGCTGATGGTGAGGAAGCTGGCCGGGCGCTAGGCCATCACCGATTTTATGTTTCGGGGGATGGAGGTACCGAAAACCGTTTACGTACGTGTTGTTGCCCCCATATGGCCAGGGTGAGGCCAACGGCAAAGGGCGCTAACCGTAGTGCAGTGCCCAGATGGCGTACGATGCTGGTCGATTTGACCGACTGTTTCCAGCTAAAATAGGCGAAGTTGAAGTGATGCATGGCCAATCGCCGCCTGAATACTCGCTTTTCAACCGGAGTGAGCTGCTGCTGAAACCGGTCGACAAGTACTTTTTCGTCATGAAAACCCAAATCCGGAATAATAGCCGTGTGGTCCTGGCAATCCCAGATGTTGGTATCGTGAATATGCTTGGTCCAGTGTGGCTTGGGCGAAAAAGCTGACCGACAGGCCCGGTTGATCACCATATCGAGCACCATGCACCAGTCGTCGGCAATGCGCATTTGCTCATTCCAGGCCACCGGAAAGGAGCTCCGCCGTATAATGAGCGAGGAAGAAGGGCATGGACAGGTCTCTACCATCAGGCGTCGGTTTTGGGCCGCGTTCAAAATCCACCATTTACCGTCGTCGAGCGTACAGTAGCGTTTCCGCTGTTTAGGCAACATAAAGTAAGAGGAGTATCCGTCGCTTCCCTTACTGGTTTGCCAATTCATAAACACGAAATCGAGCTGATGTTTTTCCAGCATGGCCACCCCATCAGTCAGGAAGTTGGGATGCCATTCGTCGTCTGAATCCAGTGATGCTACGTACTCGCCCCGGCAATGCCGAAGACCACCATTCCGGGCCGATGCCTGACCGCCGTTTGACTGGTAATAATATTCGATCGTATCATAGGTTGCCAGCCGGGCGTGCGTATCGTCGGTAGACCCGTCGTCGCAAACGATTAGTTGCCAGTTGCGGTAAGTCTGGGCCAACACGCTTTGTATAGCCTTCTCGATCAGATGCCCCCGGTTATAGGTTGGAATGATGATTGAAATTAGAGGTTGGTTCATAACGTTGAGTAGTTGGTTGTTGCTCAATTATTTGCAAAAGCTGCTGGCAAAATGAATCCACGACATCCTTGGGCACCACTTCCCGAACGTGCCGGGCAGCGGCACCGCCCATGTCTTCCCACTCGTCCCGCCGGTTCCAGGCCCGTTCGAGGGCTTCGTTGAGGGCTGCTACAGAAGGTGTTTCTGCTAGAAAACCGGTTATGTTGTCGGTTAGTAATTCAGCAATGCCCCCGGCGTTGGTGGCAATGACCGGTCGACCACAAAGCATGGCTTCTACCATGGCAAGCGGCAATCCTTCACTGCGTGAGGCCAAAACCAGGGCGTGATGCGTTTTCCAGATCGCCGCCGGATTCGTTAGCCCACCGAAACGTACCTGATCTTCGAGATGCAGAAACGCCACCAGTTCCTGCAAGGCCACTGCATGAGGACCGTCTCCGAAAAAGGTGACTTGAATAGGCCTTGCCCGCCATGCAGGCAGGCTTAGTACGTTGAGTAGCAGATCCTGCCCCTTATCCAGCACATCGAGCCGGGCCACGCAAGCCAGCCTGAACACGCCGTTGTGAGTAGGGGCCGGAGGAAGTGATGTTGCCTGTTGTAGCGATATATGTACCGGATTATTTACCACCGCCGAGTTGAGCAGTGGCAGGCAAAGTTGCTGTCGGGTCAGCGCCTGATTGTGGCGGGAAACAAAAAAACAGTAACGGGCCGCACGATACGCGTCCTGAATTTTTGCCCGATCAACATCTTGCGGAAAGAAAAAATGAACGGCTTTCTGGGCGATTAGTACATAAGGAAAATCACCCTGACGACAGGCGTCGGCGTATTCAGTGCCGTCGAAATTATTGCCCTGCGCCACAATGGTGAGGTCGGGACTAATCGTTGATAGGGCCCGTTGTAGTACCTGTCTGGCCCGGTGCCCGGCATATCGCCACCGGTTGGGAAGCAGTCTGTTTCGAAGCCGAACAGGCCAGGGGAGCAACTGGTGAAGGTCGGTAACCGTGCATCCGCCCAACCGCAGGGCCTGAATACGGGGATGGGAAGAATCGACGTTGGTTTTATAAACATGAACCTGATGACCTGCCCCGGACAGCCTGACTGCCGACTGTGCCCAAAGCTCTTCGCTGCCGCCCCAGACTTCTGGGCAGGAGCTGACGATAACGAGGGTTAAAGAAGTTTCAGGCAGGTTGGATACCGTTTTTTTTTTCACAGACTGGTAAGCAGGCAAGCAAGCGTTGAGGTACAGATTGAGAATAAATTAATAATTATATGATCATATGATGGTTATGTAAAAATAATACATTTGGCCAGTTGGGGTAGGTCATCCATTTCATTATATATTAAATGGTTAGCCGAAAATCCCGGCTCTTACGCCTCAAACTACCGTTCAGTAGATTTAAATCTGTTTGGCACGTACCTATAAATGAACATATATTGTATAGCAAGAATAGTACCATGAAGTTTTTTTGTCCCTTTACTAATGATTCCCTTTTGATGTCGGGATAATCGGCAATTTTGCGGCTGAACAAACGTCAACGTAAGATGACCACCATTGATCTGTCTGCTCTTTTTCCTCCAAATTCTCTTCACATTCCGGCTCAGTACCGCATTGAGCCCATCCATCAGCGCGAATACCTGCTCAATGGCGACATGAAACCCTGGACAGGTGCGGTTTCTGAGGTGTATTCACCTGTTTGTGTGCCCGACGAGTCAGGTACGTTGCAACGGCAACTGCTGGGTTCATATCCCGTTGCCGGGCCTGCCGAAGCGATGGCTGCACTGGAGGCAGCTGTAGCAGCCTACGATAACGGCCGGGGTGAATGGCCCCAAATGGCCGTAGCTGACCGTATTGCCTGCATGGAAGCCTTTATCGGGAAAATGCTGTTGCAGCGCACGTTGGTCATCAACCTCATTATGTGGGAAATCGGTAAAAATCTCGCTGATTCGACCAAAGAGTTTGACCGCACGGTGAAGTACATCTATGATACCATTGATGTGTTGAAAACGATGGATCGTAACTCATCGCGGTTTCGGATCGAAGAAGGCATTATCGGCCAGATTCGCCGGTCGCCGCTGGGCGTGGTGCTGTCGATGGGGCCGTTTAACTACCCGCTGAACGAAACGTATACTACGCTGATTCCGGCCATTTTGATGGGGAACACCATCCTGTTCAAAACACCTAAACACGGTTCGTTGCTGCATTACCCGATGCTGGAAGCGTTCCGTACCAGTTTTCCCAAAGGGGTGGTGAATTCGCTTTACGGACGCGGAGCCGATGTGATTCCGCCCGTGATGCAGTCGGGAAAGGTGAATGTACTGACGCTGATTGGGTCGAGTCGGGTGGCCGATCAGTTGCAGCGGCAACACCCGAAACTGAACCGTTTGCGGTCGGTCATGAGCCTGGATGCTAAAAACGCCGCCATTATTCTGCCCGATGCCGACCTGGATGTAGCTGTTCAGGAATGTTTGCTAGGCTCTCTTTCCTTTAACGGGCAACGTTGCACGGCCATCAAAATCATTTGGGCACACCGTAGTATTGTCGATCAGTTTCTGGAAAAATTCTGTCCGGCAGTGAGTGCGCTAAAGCCCGGTATGCCATGGGCGGAAGGAGCACAGATCACGCCTCTTCCCGAAGCAGCCAAAACCGCGCAACTGACGGACTATATTCAGGATGCAGAGGCGCAGGGAGCCTCAGTGATGAACGAAGGCGGTGGACAAACCGAGGCGTCGCTGTTTCGGCCGGCGGTAGTTTACCCGGTTAAAGAAGGGATGAAATTATACCGCGATGAGCAGTTTGGACCGGTGGTTCCTGTGGTGGCATATGACGATGTAAACGAGTTCATCGAGTACCTCATCAGCGATGATCATGGCATGCAGGCCAGCATTTTTGGCACCGATACGTCGGCGATCGCGGCGCTCATCGATCCGTTGGTCAATCTGGTGAGTCGTGTAAATATCAACGCCCAATGCCAGCGTGGCCCGGACACGTTCCCCTTCACCGGTCGTAAAGACTCAGCCGAGGGTACGCTGTCGGTCGAAGATGCAATTCGGTCGTTCTCGATCCGGTCGGCGGTGGCCACAAAAGATACGCCTACGAATAAAGAAATCCTGAACGAGATTGTAGGTGACCATAAATCGGTGTTTCTGAGCACCAATTTCATTTTCTGATTAGTTGCTTACATCCCCCGGATGCTGTTCGTTTGTCCCGTATCCGGGGGGGGAGCGTGTTAAGGCAACGTGCTGATCCAGTCGCGCAGTAGGGCAAGACTTTCGGTATGCACTGTTTTTCGGCCTAATTCGGGCATCATCACACCGGGGTCGGTTGAGTGAAGGCGGTAAATCAGGATTGATTCGTCGGGTTTGCCAGGAACAATGTCATACGATCGTCCCCCCGATCCGCGCCCGGCGGCTACGGGCGTTTTCATCAATCCGATAGCTGTTGGGTCTTTCTCCGACATGCTGAGGTTCAGCCCTGAGGTCATGGCCGGTCCCTTCGGATTGTGGCAGTGCGCGCAGTTGATGTCGAGCCAAATTCGGGCCCGGTCATTGAGCGAACCTGTAGTTGGATCATTCCAGATGGGTGCTTTCGGGCAATTTTCCAGCGCAGGCATCTCCGTCAGCATAGAACGCTGTTGCCAGTGAGTCAACTGATTTTCGGGACCGGAAGCATAGGTCAGATTACCGTTCAATTGTCGGACCGACGGGCCAATGGGCGTCATGGTTTCGTTTCGGTTATGGCATCCTTTACACTGGTTCAGGTTTGGAATGACATACGGATGCTGACGACTTGCGCCTGCTTTATCGATGTAACTCACCATTTTTGTGTCGCCCGCTACTTCCAGAAAAGCATCTGTTTGCTCGTCGTTCCAGACATAATCCAGCGCTTTCCAACCCTCGGGCTGATGCACCAGCAACCGCGTTTCGATCAGTCGCCGACCTTTAGCCGGATCTCGGAAATCGACGGGGTAATAAAACGTTTTAATCAGGGTAGTCCCCACCGGAAAGGCCAGTACAGCCGAGTCATTATAGGTAACCGTCTTCCCGGCTGGCAGTTTCACAAATCGGAGTTTCTCGGCGTAATCGGTAAAAAGCGGCGTATTCAGCGCGTAGGGTACTACACCGGTCACCGGTTTCTGATTAGCAGGATTACCGGCGAAAAACCCATAGTCGCTCAGCTTTTCAGAAATAGCTACCGTTCGCCACCCGGCCGACACGAACCAGATGGCGGCCAGCAACGAGGCGACAGTCAGGTACTTGTAAGCGCTATGGGCGGTCATTTAGAAGCCGTTGGTTTGATGGGAGCTAACTGGCAATCGAAGGGAACCGCATTGAGTGAGGCGTTCTTGAACCCACGTCCGGCATCGAGATTCACTACGCTCTGGTTCTTGTTATTACGAATACAGATTCGCCGGTCAGGGAGGGGGTTACCTGCTTTGTCTAACGTACCTGGGTCAACAATGCCGTCGTACAGAATATGCGGAACCGCCTGACCTTCTTTCAGCACCGCCTTGAAAATGCTGTTGTACCGCCCGCGTGAGCTAGGTGGTCCGGGGTTTCGCTCGTAAACATTGTCGTGAATGGAAATAGCGGTCGGAAACGGGTAATAGCCTTTATCGGTCAGGGGGCGCTCGGTGATGAGATAGCTGATGATTCCCGTACCCATGGTTTGGTTGCGAATAAAGCGATTGTTGAACACCTCTACGTTATTCGTCGCCAGAATCAGCAAGCCCGTTCCGTCCGACACACTCGCCACGATATTTCCCGCCGGGGCAAAATTGGGTAGGTTATTATCGTGTACGTAGTTGTTGAACACCCGTATGTTACCACCCTGTTTCTGCACCAGATCGGGCAGGTCGAATACCAGCACGCCGCCTGTGTTGTCATAGGCTTCATTATCGAATACATCGGCATCGCGCGAGTTTTCGATTTCGATTCCGGCTACATTATGGTGGGCTATGCTGTTCCTGACCACAATTTTCCGTGATTGACCCACGTAAATACCCGCGTCAGACGCTTCAATGGCAATGCACTTGTCGATCAGCACGTTATCGCACTGCACCGGATAGAGGCCATAGCTACCGTTTTCCGGACTAGGCGGCCCGGTCCATTCCACCTTGACGTTGCGGAACGTGATGCCCTTTACGTTCATCGTCTTGATGGCATCGCCTTTCGTATCCTGAATGGTCATGTCTTCAATGACAATTTCTTCCGCATTCGATACGCGTAGCCCTTCGGCACCATCAGTCTGCCCTCTGAAACTAAGAACGGTTTTGTCGATACCTTTCCCACGGATAACGATCCGTTTTTTGTCTTCCATCGACAGGCTTCCCGTGAACGTAAACGTACCCGAGTCTAGGTTGATCACGCTACCATTATCGGCCGTAATGAGCTGGGTCTGAATGCGCTTTTGCACAGCCGGTTGCGCCCAACTGACTGAGTAGCACAGACAGGCAATAAGCAAAGTGAAAGTGGGTTTCATCGTTCAGGAATTTAGGCAGTTAAGGTAGAAAGAAGTTCAGTAGAAAATACGAACTGTTCTAACGCCTCGCTATAAAAATCGACGCCCGTTTCACCGAGAGAGACTACCTAAAATGGCCTTAGGGCCTTGACAAACCGACCTTTGAAATAGTTGGAGTACAGATTGTCTTCGCGAACGCCGCGCGACGAGGAGGCATGAATGAAGCGTATATCGTTCTCACCCCGAACTTCAGTCACAATGGCGGCATGAGAGACGTAGCCGGATTTGCCGTGGTCAGGCACAAAAAAGATCAGATCTCCCGGTTTAATCTCAGCCACTTCTACTTCATGGCCTACTTCTGACTGTTGCCATGAAATGCGGGGCATTTTAAGGCCAACCGCCGAAAAAGCAGAGCAGATTAGCCCCGAACAGTCAATGCCTTCATGTGTGTTGCCTCCCGATCGATACGGGGTTCCGGTATAAGCGCGGGCCTGACTAATTACCTCCCGGGCATAGCGACTCACGTACGTTTTTGAATCAACCGTTTTTAACGCAACCGCGGGTTTGGTCGCTTTGGAAGCTGCAGGGCGCGTTGTAGTTGGCCGTTTTGCCGTTGTTGTGCGGCGCGATGAAGAGGAGAGTAGCGGACCAGTAGAAGCGCAGGAGGAAGCAACAAACAGCAAGCCTGCCAATACCCAGAGGGTTGAAACGGAAGGTCGTGAAAACGTCTGAGTCATGTAAAGGACTGTTGAGGAGTTTCAGGTTTCAGGTGCGTTGCTTATCAGCCTGCCGTTAGCAAGCGAAGCACCTGAAACTTGAAACCTGAAACTTAAATCTATACCATTTTCATGGATAACGCAATTCGTTTGCGTGTGGTATCTACTTCCAGCACCCTCACTGTCACTTGCTGATGGACTTTCACTATCTGGTTGGGGTCAGAGATGTATTTGTTGGCCATTTGTGAAACGTGCACAAGGCCGTCCTGCTTCACGCCGATATCGACAAAAGCACCAAAAGCGGTAATGTTGGTAACCACCCCCGGCAGCACCATTCCCTCGTGCAGATCGGTCATTGTTTTAACGCGCTCATCGTAGGCAAAAACCGTCAGGGCTTCGCGCGGGTCGCGGCCGGGTTTATCGAGCTCAGCCAGAATATCGGTCAGGGTGGGTAAGCCAACGCTTGCCGATACGTACCTGGCCGGGTTTATCTGTTTGCGTAGATCGGGCTTTTTGAGCAGTTCGGCCACGGTGCAACCCACATCAGCGGCCATGCGACCAACCAGTTCGTAGCGTTCCGGGTGAACGGCTGAATTATCGAGCGGATTTTTTTTCGGGTCAGCGGTGGCGTCGGTAATGCGCAAAAAACCGGCGGCCTGTTCGAACGCTTTTGGCCCAAGGCGGGCGACTTTTTTCAACTGGTCGCGTGATTGAAAAGCGCCCTTCTGCGCCCGGTAGGCCACAATATTCTGCGCCAGTTGAGGCCCCAGGCCAGATACGTATTGAAGCAAGTAGGCACTGGCTGTATTGAGCGAAACGCCAACTGAGTTTACGCAACTTTCAACCACATCGTCGAGACTCTTTTTTAGCCCGTTTGGATCTACATCGTGCTGGTACTGACCGACACCGATGGATTTGGGATCAATTTTCACCAGTTCGGCCAGCGGATCCATCAACCGCCGCCCGATGCTGACCGCTCCCCGCACAGTGACATCTTTGTCCGGAAACTCCTGCCGGGCCACGTCGGATGCGGAATAAATTGACGCACCCTGTTCACTGACCATGACAATTGGTTTGCCAAGGTCGAGCGATTGTATAAACGACTCCGTTTCTCGCCCGGCGGTGCCGTTACCAATGGCAATGGCATCAATCTGGTGTTTGGCGATCAGCGTCTGAACAGTTTGAGCGGCGCGTTGCTTTTCATTGTCGGAAGCAAACAAATTCAGCACGGTGTCGGCCACAAGATTACCCTGTGCGTCGAGGCAAACGGTTTTACAACCGGTTCGGTAGCCGGGATCGATCGCCATCACGCGTTTCTGCCCCAGCGGTGGACTGAGGAGTAGCTGGCGTAGATTACCGGCGAAGATGCGAATGGCTTCCTGGTCTGCTTTTTCTTTCGAGAGGTTATCAAATTCGTTTTCAAGGGCCGGGCGCAATAATCGCTTGTAGCTGTCTTTAATGGCCAGTTCCATCTGTTCCTGACTGGCACGGGTGCTTCCGGCATAGGTACGTCCCGCAAATTGCCGGTCGAGGCGATCAAGGGCTGTTTCTTCGTCGGGGGCAATGCTGACGTTCAGAAACCCCTCCGTTTCGCCTCTTCTAAGGGCCAATAACCGATGTGAAGGTACTTTTCGCAGCGGTTCGGCAAAGTCGAAATAGTCTTTGTATTTCGCACCTTCCACGTCTTTCCCCTTCTTTACCGTTGATCGGATAATGGCTTCCCGGTCAAACAGCATCCGAATGCGCTGACGGGCATCGGCATCATCGCTGATGCGTTCGGCAATGATATCGCGGGCACCTTGCAGGGCATCGGCAATGGTAGGCACCGCATCAGACAGGTAGCGGCTGGCGGTTTGTTCCGGGTTTGGGTCTCGCAGGCTGAAGATCCGGTCGGCCAGGGGTTCCAGGCCGCGTTCTATAGCCATCATGGCCCGCGTTTTCCGTTTCTGCTTGTAGGGCAGGTACAGGTCTTCCAACTCGGTGATAGAGTCGGCGTTTTCCAGCTTTTTACGCAGTTCGGGGGTTAGCTTACCCTGCTCGGTAATGGAGCCGATGATGGCTTCCCGGCGTTTGTCGAGGTCGGCCAGTTTCTGGGCCAAATCGCGGATGTTGGCAATCTGGACTTCATCCAGGCCGCCTGTCATTTCTTTCCGGTAGCGGGCAATGAAGGGCACCGTTGCGCCGCCACCGAGCAGGTCGAGCGTGTTGGCAACCGATTTGGCCGGAATAGACAGTCGGCCGGCAATAATGGATTCGTGAGGATGAGGCATTCGATAGTGGGCTCAGCAGTACGTGCTGAAGCAGGTACGTTGCTTCAAAAATAACGCGAAAATTGCCCTGATCGCTCAATTGATGACACTGGTTGCCCATCCGGCCTGGAAATGAAACTAGTAGCTTTTTAATTTATCCAGATCAACATCGTTGAGTACGGACTTTAGCTTTGCCATATCCACACCGCGACCCTTAGCGCTGATCACGAATCGATTATTAACCAGCATCGCTATCTCGCCCGACTTACCTGCGTTATCGAATTTTTCGTAAGCTTTATTCCCGTCAATGGTCGTCGTTTTTTCGTAGCCCGCCTCGGTTTCCCGATCCATATCCACCATCGACCAGGCGGCCATACCCATCATGGCCCCCGAACCGCCCGTGTCGACGATAGAGAGGTCTATGTTTTCTGTGTCGTCGCTGTTTTCATAACGGCCGGTGGCTGTTGAAAAGGTAAAGCCAGCCATTCCGTTCTTTTCACCCTCAGCATTTTTGCGGGGTAATCCGTCGGCCTCGGCGGGTAAGAGTTCCTTAAGCTTGCGAAAGTCGACGGTTTCTACCGGGCCGTTTTTTTGGTTTTCCTCAACTTGTTTAGCCATCTCCTCCGCCGCTTTCAGGGTGCCTTCGATCGATGCCGAGGCTTCATCATTGTCTGTGTCCTTCGTTTTTTCATCATCATTACCACCGCAAGCGGTGCAGCAAAGCATAAAAGCAAGTGTTGCCAAAAGGGGTAGACGGGTGGTGATGCGCTGTGTAATCACGATGGATTCAGTTAGATAGTCAGTAAATCAGTTAGTTGGCCAATATACACTGTCAGATTGATTTTTAGTCAGAGGTTTTAGGGAACGTACCCTCTCTTCGATGTCGACTGGTTACGGCACACAAAAAAACGGGCCAGACTTGGTCTGACCCGTTTTTAGATCGTTACATTTCGTGTTGCCTGTTTACACCAAAGGAATCGAGTTTCGACGGCTTTTGATGACCAGAAATACACCCAGCAGTACGGCCGGAATGCTCAGAATCTGCCCCATGTTCAGGGGTAGCGTATTTTCAAAGGCTACCTGATTTTCTTTGAGGTACTCGTAGAAAAACCGTAAACCAAATACCGTGATCATGAAAATGCCCATCAGCAGACCGCGTGGCGTTTTTTCCTTGTATCGATTCCAGATGCCGAATAATACAAAGAAAAGAATCAGACAAGAGATCGATTCGTACAGTTGTGCCGGGTGGCGGGGTACGTTGGTCGGGTATTCATTGTTGTATTTGAAGATAAACGCCCAGGGTACGTTGGTCTGTAAACCCACAATTTCGTGGTTCATCAGGTTACCAAACCGAATACAGGCCCCTGCCAAAGCGACCAGAATAACGATCCGGTCGGCTGTCCATAAAAAAGTTTGCCCCGTCAGCACGCTTGACTTTCGGCGAGAATACAGCCACAACGCGGTAATGATACTGATGATGGCGCCATGACTAGCCAATCCGCGGTAGGGGGGCAGGATCACCTCCAATGGATTGCGGAACAGCACTTCAGGCTCATAAAACAGATAATGGCCAATGCGGGCACCCAATACGGTGGCTACAACCATGAAAATCAGCAGTGCGTCGAGGTCTTCCTGCGGCTTACGCTCTTTACGGAAGATGTGGGTCATGATCTGCATCCCGATCAGGAAACCGGCGGCGAAAAGAAGACCGTACCAGCGTATTTCAAACGGGCCGAAATTGAGACCGAAAAGGGTGAACGCGTCAACAGCGAAAAGAACTGGATCGGCATCCCAGAGGATATAAGAAAGCATTCGTGCGAGAAGTGAGGAATCTAACGGGCTTTATTTTGTTATCGACAAAGATAGATAGATTTCAATCCCGGATGCGGTACGCTTCGTACGGGTGTTATCAAATTGGTCGAACTGACCACTATTATGAAATATCTTTTGATTGGTCTGGTTCGTTTTTACCAGGGAGCCATCTCGCCATTTTTGCCCAACGCCTGCCGACATACGCCCACCTGTTCGCAATACATGGTAGAGGCTGTGCAAAAATACGGTGCTCTGCGGGGCGGCTGGCTGGGCCTGAAACGAATTGGCCGTTGCCACCCCTGGGGCACCCACGGCTACGATCCGGTACCTTAAAAATTGTTTGTGGTTTGTTGTGTGTGGTTTGTCGTTGCGCTGCAAGGCCACCAGTTCGTGACTCAGCAGCGCAACGACAAACCACACACAACAAACCACAAACCCTAACATGTATGCTGAATATTACACCTGACAATAAACTTACACGCCTGCTTGTTGTAGGCGATCGAGTATTGATTAAACCTAAATCGCCCAGCGACCGTACGTCAACTGGTCTGTACCTGCCGCCTACCGTTCAGGAGAAAGAGCAAGTGCAGTCTGGGTATGTTGTCAAGGTTGGGCCGGGCTACCCAATACCGAACTCGGCGGATGATGAGCCGTGGAAAGAATCGGAGGAGCGGGTTAAATACATGCCGCTTCAGGCGCAGGAGGGCGATTTGGCCATTTACCTGCAACGGAATGCCATTGAGCTCGATTATGAAGGAATCGCCTACGTGATTGTGCCTCAGTCATCTATTTTGCTACTCGAACGGTCAGACGATCTTTTCGATTAATTAATGGTTTTTAGACGTTGGACGTTGTATAGTGGATTATAGTTAAAATAGTTGATTTTTAGGATGCTGTTGATTCGTACTCTCGCTTTTGCTATGTGTTTATTAACTGCATTCACCCACGCTGGAGCGCAGCCCGCTGAGTCTCTGGAGGGCCGTGTAAAAGCCAACCTGTGGAAAAAACGGGTGATTCTGGTGTATGCCCGCGACGAAAACAATGCCGATTTGCTAGCCCAGAAACGGCTATTGGCCGACAACAAGGCCGGGCTTACGGAGCGTGACTTTACGGAACTTGTTGTGCTGGAGTCCAACCTTTCAACCGACGACCGGACGTACCTGCGGGCTGGCGATCGAAAACTGGGTACGTCGGTTGCGTTCATGGCATTTCTGATCGGAAAAGATGGCGGGGTGAAGCAGCGCTATTCAAAGCCCGTTACCGCCGCCGAACTATTCCGAATCGTTGACTCTATGCCGATGCGACAGAGCGAAATGCGCCGGAACAAGTAGTGAAGAGGAGCTATTCACAAACTAAGCAATTGCCGGATAGCGTCGGCGTAGGTGCTGCCCGTTGTGAGTCGGGTTGCTTTTTTGTCGTTCAAAGTCAACACGAATTTTCCGTCAAACTGCTTCTGGCATTCCCGAATTCGGTGACTGTTGACCACCGCCGAGCGACTCACCCTAACAAACGTATCGGGCAGGCGTTCGCAAAGGGTGGTAAGCGTGTAGGAGGTGAGGTACTTTGGGCCGTCGGTGGTGGCTACGAAAACGTACTTCTCTTCGGCTTCAAAATAAGCCACGTCTGATAGCGGTAGCAGAATGATCTTTTCGCCGGTTTTTACCGAAATAGAGTACAACTCTTTTTTGGGTTTCATCTGCTCCAGTAACCTCATCAGATTGTCGGCATACGGGTTAACCAGCGCAGGCCGACTGCCTACGGATTGGGAGCCAGCCAGATGGCGGATTTTGGCGATGGTACGCTCGAGACGCTCCGTTTCAACGGGTTTCAAAAGGTAATCAACTGAGTTTTCTTCAAAGGCACGAATGGCGTACTGATCGTATGCCGTAGCGAAAACGACCAGCGGCATATAGGTGAGTCGGGCCAGCATCTCAAAACCATTGAGCAGGGGCATTTCGATATCCAGAAAAATCAGATCGGGCCGTTCGGCTTCCACAAGGGCTAGTCCCTCAGCGCCATTTCTGGCTTCACCAACGATAGTAAACGTGTCGGTATGCGTATTAAGAAGTCGGCGTAATCGGCTGATTGCTAATGGTTCGTCGTCGATCAGTATAGTATTTAGTGGAAAATTCATGCAGCTTTAAGTTTAATGATCACCTGTTTCAGCGGTTCATTCTGTAGCGTCACGGTTGCGGCCTCTCCGTAAAGTAGCCGTAGCTTGTCCTGAATACTGCGAAGGCCATAACCGCCCCCCATTGTTTCCGGAAAAGCAGGGCCGTTATCGTGTACGCAAAGCGTCAGCCAGCCATCTTCCAGGGTTATTTGTATGTCGATAAGGCCATTGTCGGCTCGTTTGGCTATGCCGTGTTTAATGGCATTCTCCACTATTGGCTGTAGTAAAAACTGAGGAATCAGCGTTTGACTAATCGCAACGCTGATGGGCGAAATGGTGAACGTGAGCCGGTCACCAAACCGAACCGCTTCAACCTGCAGGTACGTCTTCACCATGTCGATTTCGTCGGCCAGACTGCTGAAGTGCGATCCATCTCGGCCGGTGCTATAGCGAAACAGTTTTGACAGGTGTAAGGTCATGGTTTCGGCTTTGTCGGGGTCCTCGTGTACCAGACTGGCAATGCTGTTGAGGGCATTGTACAGAAAGTGCGGGTTGATTTTTGCCTGTAGCGCATCCAATTCAGCCCGATTCTTTAGCTTCTCCATATTAAGCAGTTGATACTCTTGCTCGGTCATTTTTCGGGTAAGGCTGCGGCCTTGCCTGAGTGCATACAGGAACAGATTTCCAATGGCCAAACTGGCTAAAATATACAGTTGCCAGGGGGCAGTGCTGTTGTCGAGAGGGTCAGCCGAGCCTTTCTCGAGGGCTTTAACGAAGGGCCTTCCCAGCAGCCTGTAACTCCCCAGACTTACAACCATAAACACAGGGATGGTAGCGATACTAAAAACCAGGTGCCTCATCCAATTGGTCCGAAACCAGTTGTCGAGTCGCCCCGACATCAGCCAGGCCAGTATGAAAATGGTTATGCCCTCCGTTATGTTTTGCCAGGCGATAAACCGGTTCAGCCCTGCAATGAGCGGGTCTTTAGTGGTTAAAATGATGTTCGTAAAATATATGATGCCGCTTGCGCCGTAGAACAGCAGAGCACTCAGCACCGAACCAATCAGCAGTCCCCAAAACGGCCTGGCAAGTAGCTTAGTCAGCGAGACAGGTTCTGTTGAGTCACTCGGTATGCCCGTCCAGTCGGTGGCCATGAAATTTAGCTTCGTTCCCGTAAGGGTAGCTCCCTTCAGGTTTGCGTTTGAGACGTCGCCAAAACGAAGGTTGGCGTTGGTGAGGTCAGCATTCTCGAAGTTGGCCCCGCGTAGATTGGCGAAACTGAGATCGGCCTCCCGCAGGGTTGTGCCTTCAAAATTAGCCCGGCGCAGGTCGGCAAACCTGAAATCGGCGTTGGAGAGGTCTAGTCCGCTGAAATCGAAGTGATTGAGGTCTTGTCCTCTCAGTTGAAGACGTTTGGTGCCGGTTGTTCGTTGTAGGAGTTGTTCGCGGGTCATGGAACTGAATGAAGGTTATGCGACTGCCCTGTCTACCGGGTGATGCCGGAAACAAACCTACAAGCTGTTGCTGGTTTTGGGTATAGCTTTCCGACGAACCCACTCTACTGGCGAATAAATACCGGCAGACGGGCGATAGAAACAGGAGCCAACAATAACCAGACTATTGAGTTATCGGAATATACCTTCATGAAACTACTTAGTAAATGCCAAATAAGCCCCACCTGCTCGTTGTTGAAGACGAGGTTAAAGTAGCTACAGCCCTGAAAAGAGGCCTGGAGACACAAAGTTATTTTGTCGACATCGCGCACGACGGTCGTGAGGGAAAACGACTAATTGGTGAAAATCGCTACGATTTGCTCATTCTGGACGTTAACCTACCGGTGATGAGCGGGCTCGACCTAGCCGAATATGCTCGCGTCAAACACGAGCGTATCCCAATTCTGATGCTGACGGCCCTCGATTCTACTAATGACAAACTACTGGGTTTTGAAGCTGGTGCCGACGATTATCTGGCCAAGCCTTTTGAATTTGTGGAGTTGTTTGCCCGCGTAAAGGCGCTGCTTCGTCGGTCGGCAACGGTCGACATTGCTGAGCCGGTGCTTCGGCTGGCCGATCTTGAACTGGATCGATCAGCCAAAGTGGCCCGCCGACAGGGGCAAACCATTGATCTGACCGCCCGCGAATATGCCCTGCTCGATTACCTCATGCGGAATGCCGGCCGGGTGCTTTCCCGAATTGATATTGCTGAGCATGTCTGGGATATTAATTTCGACACAGGGACAAACGTAATAGACGTGTATATCAATTACTTACGAAATAAGATTGATAAGCCCTACCCAACAAAACTGTTGCATACGGTAATTGGGATGGGCTACACCCTGAAAGAGAAATAACTCACTCTGATGACTATACGCTCTCGCCTGACGCTTTGGTTTACGGGTATTGTTTCGGTGCTGTTACTGGTATTTTGTCTGGTGCTATATGTGGTGGCGGGTGAGCTAAGACAACGCGAATTTCGTGATCGTCTTCGCGAAGAAGCGCTCACATCGGTGAAACTGCTTTATGGACGGCAGGCCATAAACCTGGAACTGTTTAAACTCCTTGACCTGAACCACATGACGGTGCTCAACGACGAGGAGATAATTATTTACGACGATACCGACCAGATTCGGTACGAAAGCGGAACCGATTATCTGGACGTTAACAAGGCCACGCTTGACCGGGTTAGACGGGAAAAAGAAATATTCTGGCGCGAGGGCGACCGTGAAATTGTAGGTACGTTGTTTGCCAACCAGCAGAGTCGCTTTGTCGTATTTTCGTCGGGGGTAGATAAATATGGCTTCACCAAGCAGCGAAACTTTACACGGATTTTGCAAATAGGTTGGCTGGTAGCCACGTTGGCCACCCTGGCGGCGGGCTGGTTTTTTGCCGGCCGTAGCCTCTACCCGTTGCGCCGGGTTATTGGTCGGATCGACGGCATCACGGCTACTAACCTCGATCAGCGACTGCCAACCAGTGCTGATGAAGATGAAATAGACCAGCTATCGACGCGGTTCAACCAAATGCTCGATCGGCTCCAGAAAGCGTTTCAGACGCAACAAGCTTTTGTCTCGCACGCCTCGCACGAATTACGTACCCCGCTGACGGCTATTTCCGGGCAACTGGAAGTGTCGCTGATGACTGAGGATGACCCGGCAGAGCTGAAAGAAACCATCACGTCTGTACTCGATGATGTGCGGGGCCTGGCTAAGCTCACCAATGGGTTGCTGTCGCTGGCCAAGGTGGGCGTTGATGCCTCGGCCCTGCGCATGGCCCCGTTTGCGCTCGATGAATTACTTTGGAAAGTCAGGGCAGAAGTACTTCGGCTACACCCGGATCATCAGGTGGTGGTGATGCTGGACGACGTACCTGGAAAAATGCTGAGCTGGCAACTGACTGGCAATGAATCACTGTTGTCTACTGTATTGCTGAATTTACTGGAGAATGGCGGAAAATTCTCGCCCGACCATCGCGTTGTTGTGCATCTGGGTCAGCACCTGAATTTGTTTATTATCCGGGTACACAATCAGGGCAAACCGATCCGGACCGAGGAGTTACCCCAGCTATTTGACCCGTTTTGGCGGGGTAGTAATGCACAGGGAATTGCTGGTCATGGCGTGGGTTTGTCGCTCGCTCACCGGATTGTTCAGCTGCATAAAGGCCGGATCGAAGTGGAATCGAAAGAAGGATTTGGTACCCTGTTTACGCTTAGCTTACCGCAATGAATTGGATAATGGACGCTGGTTTTTAGATGTTGGATGCTGGACTTTAAACCAAAAAGACAGGGCCAGAGACTCATAGCCGTTGTCTGAATCCAGTCTTCAGCGTCTAGTGATCAATATTCAGTGTCCAATTGCAGTTCTAACGCCGTTCTAATTGGGCGCTAATGGGGGCCTAAGGTGGTCAGTGCACCTTTGTGGCACATTAGTTGGTTCAGGCAGTCAACTGACTGCTCTGGTCCAGGTAAACAAGATAGCATATGAACACTACTGACAATGACGTTGAAACATCGGATAGCCCTGATCTCTACCTGGGTCTCGGTAGCATGATTTACGCCATGGCTAAGGCCGATGGGCGTATGCAACTGGAGGAAATGCAAACAGCCAAAGAAATTTTGGCGAATGAGCCGCATGGTTCGCTGGCTCTGTATGCACTTATGCTTCGCGAAGATTATGAAGAAACCGTAGAAGAGGCCTACGCCTTTGCCATGCGCCGTTTTGTTAATCAGCGTGCCCAACTCACAGAGCCAACTAAAAAACATTTTGTCGGTATTCTGCAACGCATTGCCAGCGCTCATGACGATGTGTCGCAAAAGGAACATGCACTCATTCAACGTTTCCGGCGTGATTTGCGTCGTTTGTAAGTGCACTTACCTAGGTTTGATTGTCTGAGGAGTTCTCTTCTAATAAATTACTAATCAGCCCCGTACGGAAAAGGTTCTACTGTTTCGATGGTAGCATTTTTCTGAACGGGGCATTTTAGTGTCTCGTCTCCAGACCATAACGTACCTGACAGACTAGTAGGTACGTTGTAGATCACAGGGTGTTTTTGCTTGTCAAACCCACCTGATCACTGTAATTTTGAGAGTTTACGAGGATACAACCGGAGCGCACTAACTATGACACCAGCCGCCCATGAGTCATCGACAGAGAGGTCGCTGAACTTTATAGAGCAAATTATTGAAGAAGATATTTCGGCCGGTCTGCACGATGGCCGTATACTGACGCGCTTTCCGCCCGAGCCTAATGGCTACCTGCACCTGGGGCACGCCAAATCGATTTGCCTGAATTTTGGTCTGGCTCAACGCTACGGTGGACAGACAAATCTCCGTTTCGACGATACCAATCCTGTTACCGAAGATACCGAATACGTCGACTCGATCAAGGCCGATGTGCGTTGGCTGGGGTTCGAGTGGGCCGAAGAACGGTATGCTTCTGATTATTTCGAGCAGTTATACGGCTTTGCGGAAGCGTTGATTACACAAGGCCTGGCCTATGTTGATGAATCGACGGCGGCCGAAATTGCGGCTATGAAAGGTTCGCCCACCGTGCCGGGTCAAGCAAGTCCGTACCGCGACCGGTCTGCGGAAGAAAACCTTGCTTTGTTTCGGGAAATGCGGGCAGGTACGTTCCCGGATGGGGCTAAAGTACTGCGGGCCAAAATCGACATGGCGTCGCCGAATATGCATTTTCGCGACCCCATTATCTACCGCATCAAGCACGCTCATCACCACCGCACGGGAAATGCCTGGTGTATTTACCCCATGTATGATTTTGCGCATGGGCAGTCTGATGCCATTGAGCAGGTTACGCATTCGGTTTGTACGCTTGAGTTCATTCCGCACCGCCCGCTTTACGACTGGTTCATCGAAAAGTTGAGCATTTTCCCGTCAAAGCAATACGAGTTTGCCCGGCTGAACCTGACCTATACCGTGATGAGTAAGCGCAAGCTGAAAAAATTGGTAGAAGGTGGTTTCGTGTCGGGTTGGGACGATCCGCGGATGCCGACTCTGGCTGGTATTCGTCGGCGCGGCTACACAGCAGATAGCCTTCGCGAATTTTGCGAGCGCATCGGTGTAGCTAAACGCGATAACCTCATCGATGTAGGTTTGCTGGAATTCTGCATTCGGGAAGAATTGAACCGCACGACCGACCGCGTGATGGCCGTAGTAGATAACAACCCGATTAAACTGGTGCTGACCAACTACCCGGAAGGGCAGGAGGAAACGTTGCATATCGAGAACAATCCGGAAGATACAACGTCGGGTACGCGAGCGGTGCCATTTGGCCGCGAAGTCTACGTGGAGCGCGACGACTTCATGGAAGTGCCACCCAAAAAATACTTCCGGCTGGCACCGGGGCAACTGGTTCGTTTGAAAGGAGCATACATCGTGCGTTGCGATGAGGTTATTAAAAACGAGTCGGGCGAGGTAACGGAGCTGCATTGCACCTACATTCCTGAAAGCAAAAGCGGTCAGGATACGTCGGGAATCAACGTGAAAGGCACCATTCACTGGGTGTCTGTGGCGCATGCCGTGCCGGCCGAGGTGCGTTTATACGACCGACTGTTTGCCGTTGAAAACCCGGCGGTTGAAGAGAAAGAAATGGAGTCGGATGATGACAATGCGTTTTTGTCGTTGCTCAATCCAACCTCGCTTGTGGTTATGAAGGCGCTGGTTGAGCCTAATCTGGCTGACCGGGCTGTGGGGAGCCGCGTTCAGTTTATGCGCAAAGGCTACTTTTGCGTCGACGCCGATTCTACGCCCGGCCATCTGGTGTTCAACCGCACGGTGACGCTGAAAGATGCCTGGGCGAAAGAGACTAAGAAAAATTAGTTTAAAGTTCAACGTCTAACGTTATACTGTCTATCAACTATATAGTAATTTGGTAGCACAACTTTAAACGGTAGACGTTGACCCTTCAACTATTAGTCTATGCAGCAAATCGTTTACATCTCTCGCCGGTTATTCCTGGTGCCCGTTATAGCCGGGTTGCTGTGTAGTTGTGCTCCGAAACAATATATTCGACTACAGCCTATATCAGGTCCGGTGGCGTCTGTTGACGGGCGGCTGGTAACAAAAGCAAGCGCTGACAGCGTAGAAATTGTTGCTTCGTATGAACGGGAAGACATGGAGTACATGGCTCTCGATATCGAGATAAAGAACCACACGACGCACGCCATCGACATTGACCCTGCCGATTTTCAGATTGAATTGCTCGATGCCGACCGTCAGCCGTTGCAACTGTCAGGCACCACGAACAAGAGGCAAGCGGCCGATCCGGGCTATGAATTCAATCGTTCCGAATACAAGATTAAGCGGGAGGAAAAGCGGTTAAAGACAGCTAAAATTATCAATACGATCGCGTTGGTAGCCGTAGTCGCGAGCGATATTGCTTCGTCATCTACCTCGCGTAATACCCGCGATTTCAGGAGTTGGGTTAGCAATAGAGCGACCCACAACGTGGCCTATAATCTAATCCAGGCCAAGCGGGTAATCGATCATGGCGTATTTGCCGATCGCATGCAGCGCTATCAGTTTGAAGCATACCGTTGGCGTGAACTGGCTTTAAAACGGATGCTCGTACAACCCGGTGAGTCGGCAAGGGGGTTTGTGTATTTGCCCAAGCAAACAAAAGCCGCCTTCATGAACCTGAGTTATCCAACCGCCTCAGGTACGTCCATCGAGGTTCTTTTTGAGCAAACCCTGTCGAAGGCAAAGCCGAAATGAAACGGTTTGTGGTTTGAGGTTTGTGGTTGCGCTGCTATTTACCGAATGGTGATATAGCAGCGCAACCACAAACCACAAACCACAAACCACAAACTGTTTCTAGTACCCTCCATTATACTTCCGCAGTGCCCACTCGACGCTGGCGATGGTGAGGATCAGGAAGAAAATCCAGCGCCAGTTGATCAATTCGTTCAGCGTCTCTGTACTGCTCAGTCGGGCCGGGTTATCCTGTTTGGTCAGGTCATTCACCAAACTGGCGGTGCTGGACCCTGTGCGGAACGTACCTCCGGTTTGGGTTGCTAACTGACGTAATAAGCCATGGTCAGCAGTAGTATTTAATGCTTCTAATTGCACATCACGAACAATAAATTGCCCCGACGATTGCTCTGCCCGGTTGTTGAGCGTGGCCGTGCCTTTGTAACGGTATACGCCATCGGGCAGGCGGCTGACATCGAAACGGCTGTTGGCCTCTGTGGGGGTGTAGGTAAAGGTGCGGGTTACTTCGCGCTCATCAATCAGTTCTAGCTTAATGGGCGTATCGTATAGCCGTTCGTAGATGTCGTTATAGAGTTCGGTTTCAAACGAAACAGTTTCGCCCGCGATGAACTCATTCCGAATAGGATAAACACGTAGTTTGCGCCGGTCTTCTTTTACCGAGATGAGCTGTAACACCTTCTGAATCAACTCGTCGACAACCTCCTGTTTGTCGGTTAAGGCGTACTCCTCCAGCCTCCATTGCCAAATGCCTTCGCCGAGCAGAACCGCTGCTTTCCGGGTCCCAGTTGTGTTTAGCGCCAGCATGGGCTTGGTGGTGCGCACCGTGCCAATCTGTTGCCAGAGTACTGTTTCGCTGCCGGGTAGCAGCTTGTATTCACCGTAGGGCGCTGTTAGGGGTGGCAGTTTGTCAAGGAGTTCAAGTTTGGCGGGGTCAAAATTTAGTTGCTTGAAACTGCTATTGAAATAGGCTGTCGTTTTATCGACCTGATTGGGTGGGCCCAATACACTGATAACAGGGTTGATCGGGTTGAGCGCCGCGGTAGATGATTGTGCACCCACCACAAAAAGGGTTGGCGTATTCTGCGCCATCAGCCTGGCCACGGCCGCATTGCCCATGTTACTAAGATCGGGAAGCTGATGAAGAATCAGCAAATCGTAGGTTTTATCGATCGGAATACTCGACCCCTCTGCGGCAGTCAATATGCGTACATCGACCTCGTAGTTCTGATTTTTTTCCAGAATAGCGCGTATAGCTTTCAGATCCGGGTGCGGTGCCAAACCCAGGAGAAGGACTTTCTCACGACCGTCAATGACTTCGATATATACATCCTGCCGATTATTGGCGGTGCTGAATTCGCCCGCCTGAGGTAGTACCTCCACCGTTAGGCGCTGTACACCTTTCTGCGTAGCCGATGTCTGAAAACTGACCTGCGCAAACGTGTTTTTCTGATCAAAGCGAACCGTTTGTCGCCCCACTTCGCGAGATCCCTGCCGAAGCACCACAACAGCACTGCGACCCTGAAAGCCGTTGCTGATAATTTCGGCCTGCACAGGAAACGCATTATTCAGGTACGCTACCCGGTTGGCAATAACGCCTTTAAGCGACACATCTTTTTTAGGAATGGTATCGCCAAGGCCAACCGTATGAACGGCGAAAGGGAACGAGGAAAACGTGGGCGAAAGTCCCTGATTGGCAATGCCATCGGATACCAGCACTACATCGGTCAGATGGCGACCTTCATAATCGGAGCGGATGCCCGTGAGCAGGGATGCCAGATCGGTGGTGCGCTGCCGAAACGAAAGCTGGGTTAAATCATCTGTGGCAGATGTGTCGGCAAGCGTACGAACCGCAACTTCATAGCCTTTATCCGTTAACTGCTGCCGCAGGGTATTCAGGAATGTTAATGTCTGATTCAGGGCTGGTCTGCCTGCCGCGGCTACTGATTCCGAATTGTCGATAGCCACCACAACCTTGGGGGCTTCGGTGCGTGTCTGGAAACTTCTGAGCAGTGGATTAAGCAGCAGAAATGCCACCAGGCTCACCACCACAAAACGCAACAGGGCTAGTCCCCAGTTTAATTGCTTTCCCCAGCCGCCCGGAATACTGTTTCCCGGTAAGGGCTGATACATAGCCACCGCATAAACGGCCCCGGCCAGTAAACAAACGGCCACCCACCAGGGAGAACTTTGGAAAATCAGAGACATAAAATCAGAGTCGGAAGTCAATAGTGAGCAGTCGATAGTCGCGCTGCTTCATTTGCACATGATACTACTGCAGCGCGACTATCGACTGCTTACTATCGACTTTCGACTTTAAGTCAGCATCCCGCCATCAACCTGTAACACCTGACCGGTTATGTAGCGCGACAAATCGGAGGCGAGGAACAGACAGGCATCGGCTACTTCTTCAGGTTGACCGCCCCGTTTTAACGGAATTGACTGTTTCCATTCGTCAATCGATTTTGCGTTAAGCTCACCAGTCATCTCTGTTTCGATGAAGCCCGGCGCAATGGCATTCGAGCGGATATTGCGGGAGCCTAGTTCAAGCGCCACCGATTTAGTAAAACCAATGATACCCGCTTTGGAGGCCGCATAGTTTGCCTGACCCGCATTGCCGCGTAGACCCACTACCGACGTCATGTTGATGATTGAACCTGCTTTGGCTTTCATCATGGGTTTAATGGCTGCTTTGGTGAGATTGAAGATCGACTTCAGGTTGATGTTGATCACCGTATCCCACTGTTCCTCGGTCATGCGCATCAGTAAACCGTCGCGGGTGATACCGGCATTGTTGATCAGAATATCGAGGCGACCAAAGTCGGCCACTACCTGCGTCACCAGTTCATCGGCTGCTTTATGGTCTGAGGCATCGGAACGGTAGCCTTTAGCCACAATTCCGAATTGAGCCAGCTCGGCTTCGAGTGCCTCCCCTTTTTCAATGCTCGATAGGTAGGTGAAGGCCACATTAGCGCCTTCCTGCGCAAAACGGAGGGCAATGGCTCGTCCAATTCCACGCGATGCACCCGTAATGAGGGCGACTTTTCCTGCAACTAAATTCATGTAGGTAGTTAATTGACTCATCGACGTACCTGCTCAGGTACGTTACTCAACGAGTCAAAAATACGGGATTGTGAGGGGATGACAATTAATTTTTCGTCCCTGTCAATATGGTAATTTTTCTAAATGTGGGATCTTCTGAAACACCTGAATACGTGACTTTTTGTTGTCCACCGTCGCGCACGAACATCCCGCTTCCCGTAAACTGACCAACGAACGTAGTACCGTTCACAATGATCGGTTCGGTTTTCTTATCCAGAATGGTGAAGGTACTATCTGCCAGCGAGGCGGTTAATTTCTCTTTTAGCCCCGGCGCGTCAAAATCAAGGATTAATTCATTGTTATTCGTTGATTTGGTTACCCCGAGTGTGCCTGTATACGATTCAGGATTAGTTGCCGCACCGCCGCCTCCGATCCGAATAACGACGTTATAACCAATGGCATAGGTACCTACCATCCTGTCGCGCCGATCAACATTGGGGTTTACAATGTCTACGGTTGTTGTTTTTTTGCAGGAAGTGGCTAAGCCTGCCACGGCGAAAAGAATGACAATTAGGTATTTCATAGTGTTGTATATTATGGGTGATAGTCTCGCTGGAGAAAGAAGATAAATTTCAAAAACCGTGCCTTAGATCTTCCCGAGGCCTGTTAGAATAGTAACGTAAAACGGAGTTGAAATGAGATTAAGCAGGCGTATTTACTTCAAGTCGTCTTCTGGTCTAAACCATAATTGACCAGGTAGCGCTCGTTGTCAGGTACGTTCTCACGGTGTGCGAGCCCGGGCAGTCATACGAAGAATTCTGGGTTGAAATTCATCAGAAACGCTTCATCAGTGGCGCGGGTGAGGGCGGTGTAAAGCCAGCGAATGAATTCCTGGTTGGTTTGGCCTTCCGGCAAGTAACCCTGATCGATAAACACGGCATTCCACTGCCCACCCTGGGCTTTATGGGTAGTAAGCGCATAGGCAAACTTTACCTGCAAAGCGCTCAGATACGGATCGCGACGAATGGCCTCCGATCGTTCTTTTTTGTTAGTGATGTACTGATAATCTTTCGACACGCTCTCGTATAATACCTTGTTCTGTTCCTGACTGAGTGAGGGCGTAGACGTATGCAGCGTATCCAGAATGATTTTGGCCTCGAAATCGGGATGATCTTCGTAATCGATGAGATGGAGAGTCACCGTTGCAAAGCGAAATCCGTGCATTTCTTCCTGCCGACGAACCTTCATTACCTCGGCAAACTCGCCATTAGCCAAAAAACCAGCGGGCGAATCATCACCCAGAATTGTGTAGTTGTTGCGGGCAATCATCAGCATATCTCCTGCATCCAGCTCTTCCTCGCAATTGTCGATCATTCGCCGGATAAACTGATTATACTGCACCGCCATTTTATTAGACCTACACAGAATAGCCGTATTCTCGCGGCCATACTTGTTGTAGGCATACCGAATACCGTCTTCCAGTTTGTTCAGCGGCATTTTGAACAGGTCCTGAAACGGTTTCGTGGTAATTTGAATAGACGGGGTGGCCGCCGGTGTGGGTTGCGAATCGCTCATTAACCGCTCAAAATTAACCGGAGCCGGTTCGTTCGACGGATTCAGGATATCGTCGGACAGCAGTTGGCGAAGTTCGGTTGCATTGTACAGAATTCCCGACTCCACATCCTGCCGCATTACTTCGGTCAGTTCCTGCTCATACACCGTCATATCGAACGAACGGGCCAGAAACCCCCGATCCAGCGCCGGGCTACCGTCACGACCCACGGGGGGTAACTGGGCGGTGTCGCCCACGAGCATGAGTTTGTTGCCGGGGTTTTCGAAAACAAATGAAATCAAATCGCTGAGTAGGCCTTTCCCACCAAACTCGGCTTCGTCGGAAATCATAGAGGCCTCATCGACGATAAAAAGTGTTTGTTCGTGGTAATTTTTTTGTCGCTGAAAAGCCAGTGTCGCTGAGCCCTGCTCGGCCACCTGCCGGTATATTTTGCGGTGAATGGTCTGGGCTGATTTTTTCGAGTAATTCGACATCACCTTGGCAGCCCGGCCGGTGGGGGCCAACAACACCGATTTGAAGCCAAAACGGGGTAATACCTTGATGAGTGTGCTGATAAGGGTAGTTTTCCCCGTACCGGCGTAACCGCGTAGTAAAAAGCAGTCGCGGTAGTGCTCAAACTCCTGGGGGGTGATGAATTCGCCGATTTTTCCGAAGAAAGAAAGTTGGCCTTCGGTTGGCTTATACGGAAACCGTTTTACTAATAGCTGGGTCGCCGTCTGCGTTTCGTTCATAGGTCTAAGATACGAAAATTCGGTTGAAAAGAGAAGCTGAAAGTAAGCGATATGCGAGCAGGAGCGGGGCCAACAGCCGTTCATTTTTCAGTTTACCCAAGGCTGGAGACACGTTATGAAGCCGCTGCTGCTGAAAAAAAAGTAAGTGATTGCGTGGTCGCCTAAAAATGCATAGATTCACCTTTCCGTAAACTCCTTCACTCTATGACAATTCGGCAAGTACTTCAGGGTAAAACCATTAATACCATTTATTCGGTGTCTCCGGCCGAAACAGTGTACGCCGCGCTGGAACTGATGGCGGCCAAAAATATTGGTGCCGTACTGGTGCTGGAAGGTGGCGATCTTGTCGGTATTTTCTCGGAACGAGACTATGCCCGTAAAGGAATTCTGCAGGGCCGGGCCTCTAAAGATACCCTGATTCGCGATGTAATGACGGCCAATGTCATTACGATCACGCCCGAGCAGTCGCTCGAATCGTGTATGGTTATTATGGCTGATAAACACATCCGGCATTTGCCCGTTATGGACGGTGAGAAACTGGTAGGAATTATCTCGATCAATGACGTGGTGAACACCATTATTCACGATCAGAAAGCCCGGATCAATTCACTGGAGAGTTATATTACCGGTAGCTCGTACTAGTCGACTTTGTGTAGCGGGTTTGCGTATATTTGCCCCCCTGTTTTAAGCCAACTACGCTACACGTGTCTCAACAAGCACATAATTCGCAATCGCTGGTAACTGAACTGTATGGCCACCGATTGCGAATTCGCGTTTGTGGGTTATACCGGGAAGGGGATCGGCTATTGATGGTAAAGCATCGCGGACTGGGCGAATCAGGTACGTTCTGGGCTCCACCGGGTGGTGGTATCGACTTTGGCGAGACCGCCGTGTTGGCCCTCCAGCGCGAAATGTTGGAAGAAACCGGCCTGATAGTTGACGTAACACGGTTATTGTTCGTCTATGAATTTATAAATAGTCCACTTCATGCCGTTGACTTGTTTTTTGAGCTTAACCGGGCTGAAGGAGCGTTACAGGTTGGAGCCGATCCGGAAATGAATGGGCAGGATCAGCTTATTCTCGATGTTCAGATGATGACCTTCGAGCAAATAAAATCCTTACCAGCCGGAGATGTTCACGGTTTATTCACTCGTTGTGAAACACTCGATGAGGTGTTTGCTCTGACTGGGTATATAACTCAAATTTGATATGGTATCAGTATCCACACTTGCGCCAACGCTGTCTATTCGGCCTGAGGTCTTAACGCCGGGGCAGGCTGCTAATTCTGTCCTGTGCCTTGAACTGGCTCCGCAGCGGCTTCGGGTTACGTTGCTCGATGCGCAGCGGCGTATGGTGTGGCTCGACGAATATGCCCAACCGTCGTTGCTGACCGAACAATCGTTACTGACCCATTTGCCGGCGCTGTTTAAAGAACATCCGCTGCTGACATACGATGAATTTCAGGATGTACGGGTATCGGTTCTTTCACCCGCCTTTACACTTATTCCGGCTTCATTGTATCGGAAAGAGTATGCCAGTAGTTACCTGACCCTGATGAGGGGGCATCAGCAGCCTCCAAATGAACTGGCCCATGCTTTCGAGCATAAAGAAGGGTTCGTATCGGTTTTCGGCATCGACCGGGAACTGACCGAGTTTATGGGTGAGCAGTACCCAATGCAGCCCTTCACCTATGTGCATCAGCTGACAACGCTCATTCAGGCCACGCGTGCCATTGACCGGCAACTCACCACGTTGCAAAACGTATTTCTGTATTTCGAAGACGACTATGTGAGTATGCTCTTTCGGGACGAAAAACAACTCCGCTATTGTAATCGGTTTGGATATAAGAATGCACAGGATCTGACGTATTATGTGCTATATGTACTTGACGAGCTGGGTGTTGATCCTGAGACGGTCAACACGTTTGTATACGGAGAAATAACGCCGTTTGCCGACAGTTACGTCTCCCTGTCGCGCTTTGTTCCGACCATCCGTATCGGGCAACTGCCACCCGGCCTGAACCCTTCCCCCGAACTGGAAGAACTACCCGAACATCGGTATCTTGGCCTTCAGGGCTTATGTTTGCTGGGGTAAAAGAAGTCCAACGTCTAACGGTTCAACGTCCAAAGTCAGGCTAACCTGACCATGCGTGCTCCTTGGCAGCCCGACTTCGCCCCCTGACTCGTTAGACGTTATACCTGTATATGTCCCGAATTGCGTTATTCCCCGGCTCGTTTGATCCGTTCACCAAAGGCCACGAAGACATTGTACGCCGTGGCCTGCATATTTTCGACGAAGTCATTATCGGTATTGGCCGTAATGCCAATAAGCAGCGTTACTTTACGCTGGACCAAATGACCGCCTGGATCGAAAGCACGTTCAGGGACGAGCCCGCCGTGCGCGTGGTAAGCTACGATGATCTGACGGCCAACGTGGCTCGTCAGCTTGGCGCTCGTTTTTTGCTTCGTGGCTTGCGCAACACCACCGATTTTGAGTACGAAAACGGAATTTCGCAGGTAAACAGGTACGTCTACGAAGAAGTTGAAACCGTATTTCTGATCACGTCGCCTCACCTGGCACCCATCAGTTCAAGCATCATCCGGGATTTGCACCGCTACGGACAATCGGTAGACGCTTTTCTGCCGTATAAGTTGGAATAAGAAATTGCCACAGAGTTACGCGGAGGTCACACGGAGATGCACAGAGTTTAGAATTTAAGACAATTACTCTGTGTTACCTCCGCGTAACTCTGTAGCAATTTCTTATATTACTCTTTGAAAAAAGCTCCGTTGACGGTTTCCAGGTACGTTGCCAGTGGAATATCTTCCTGTTTCAGGAAACCTTGCTGTGGTAATGCTCCATTAGCGACTAGCTCTACCACGGCAGCAATTGACCCGGCGGTTGTCCAGGAAATAGCCCGCCATGATTGTCCGTCGATGATTCTTGGGTGGTAAGCCCGGTAAAATTCTTCACGGGACAGTTGCCCGTGGCGCCAGCCTTCCACAACGGCATACACGTAAACTACATCGGCCTGAACGGGAGGCTTGGCTTCGGTCAGAATTTGCTCGGTCAGTTCGCGCTGATCTTTCAGAATCAATTCGTAGAGCAGAAACCGCATCAGCTTGCAGTGGCCAGGGTAGCGAATGGTCTTGTAATTCAACGTATCTACTTTTCCTTCGTACGTCTCACACAACGTACCTAGTCCGCCCGAGGTGCTGAAGGCTTCAAATTCCTGCCCTTCGATGTTGATCACTTCAATGCCATCCAGCGCGGGTACCATTTTGCGTTGCCCATTGGCAATCACCTCGCAATCGTTGAGGTATTCGTTGATTACCCCCGCCGGCGACCAGGTGAATGAGTAACCCAACAGTCCATTCGGATAGCGGGGTAACGCGCCCACACGCAGTTCAATATCGCGTAGCCGGTCGAATCGTTTGGCCAGGTCGGAGCCGACGATGCCTATGAGGCCGGGGGCGAGGCCACACTGTGGTGCCATCACGCCCTTTGCCGTTATGGCCATCTCACGAATTGCATCGGTGGTGGGTACGTCTTCGGTGAGGTCGAAATAGTGAATGCCCAATTCGTGCGCCATACGGGCAATGGGCAGGTTCAAATTGTAGGGGAGGCAGGACACCACGCCGTGGGCATTCTGAAGGGCAGTGCGTAGGGCCTCCGTATCGCTGACGTTACCGATATACACCGGGAACGGTAACGTTTGGGCGGGTTCCTGACGATCGAAACCACTGACAGTGAATTGCTTATGGAGTAACAGGCCAACTAGTGAGCCCACTTTGCCCAGACCAATAATAACGAGGTTTTGCATAGCGTATGAATGATAGATGAAGTAAAGGTTTAGCTACGCAAACCACCGATAAAAAATCCATACGGCCAAACACACAAAAAGCCGACCCATACGGATCGGCTTTTTGTGTATCTATTAGCGGAAAACAGTTTGTGGTTTGTCGTTTGATGTTTGTGGTTGCGCTGCTTAGGAGCAACCACAAACATCAAACGACAAACCACAAACAGATTATTTACTTCGCCGAAACCTGGCCGCGCAGCGCACGTGGGATTTCGATGCTGGCTACCGGGTTGGCGGCTTCTTCCAGCATGTCGATGCCGTTCAATTCGATCTGACCAACCCGAACAACTTTGCCCAGATCCAGTTTCGATACGTCGACGTCAATGTATTCGGGAATGCTGTCAACTGGTCCGCGAACACGGAGTTTCCGCATACGGGTAACCAGTTTACCCCCTTTCTGTACCCCTGGAGCCGTACCGTTCAGACGAACGGGAATGGCTACTTTGATTGGCTTATCAGTCACCAACAAAAAGTCGGCGTGGATCAGCGAGTCATTAACCGGGTGGAATTGAGTTTCCTGTAAAATGGCACGGTACTCTGTGCCTTCGATGTTTAGCGTGACGTCATAGACATCGGGCGTAAACACCAACGGACGGAATAGAATGGCAGGCACGGTGAAGTGAACCTGCTCGGCGCCTCCGTAAAGCACACAGGGTACATTACCCTCGGCACGAATGGCTTGTGATTCCGTCCGGCCGAGATTCGCTCGTTGATACCCTACAATCTCGATTTTTTTCATTTTGTATCACGGACTTTAGTCCGTATTTGCTACTGGTAAGAAAATAGATACACATTCATATACCGACCAAAGCCTAGGGTGGCCCGATCCGTTTCTGATCAGTACCGTATAAAAAGTGAACTAATAGATTCGTGGTCACGGATGCGGCCGATGGCTTTAGCGAATAACTCCGCTACCGACAGCACCCTGATTTTTGGATTTGGCTGACTCAGTGGCAGCGTATCCGCTATCACTAACTCTTCCAGCACCGAATTGGCAATATTCTCGTGCGCTTTGCCCGACATAATCGGGTGCGTACAAATGGCGCGTACCGACTGTGCGCCTTTGTCGAGCAGAATCTGTGCCGCTTTGCACAGCGTACCGCCCGTGTCGATCAGGTCATCGACCAGCACGACGTTCATACCTTCAACATCACCGATTACCTGCATCGACGCAATTTCGTTGGCGCGTTTCCGGTGCTTGTCGCACAAGACGATTTCGGCATTGAAATGCTTGGCGAATGTGCGGGCGCGGTTGGCACCACCTACGTCGGGCGAGGCGATGATCAGGTTTTCCAGGGCCAGGCTCTTAATGTAAGGTACGAATACCGACGTACCTTCCAGATGATCGACGGGGAAATCGAAGAAGCCCTGAATTTGACCGGCGTGTAAATCGATGGTCATCAGGCGGTCGGCACCGGCGGCGGCCAGCATGTTCGCGACCAGTTTGGCAGCAATAGCTACGCGGGGTTTGTCTTTCCGATCCTGACGGGCGTAGCCGAAGTAGGGAATAACCACGGTGACGTAGTGAGCCGAAGCACGACGAGCGGCATCGACCATCAGGAGCAGTTCCATCAGATTGTCGCCTGGCGGTGGGGTCGACTGGATGAGGAACACATCGCAACCCCGAACGGACTCTTCAAAGCTGGGCGACATCTCGCCATCGCTAAAGCGACGACAGGTGTACCCGCCCAGGTCTTTTCCGTAATAGTGCGCAATTTTTTCCGCGAGGTACGTGGATTGACTGCCTGAAAAGATTTTGACGGGATTAAACGAAGCCATGTTGCGGTGCCTTAATTTCCCGCAAAAGTACGGATTTAATCGCAGGAAATCCAGACCAAGACCTATAAGGTTTCGAAAACCTTATAGGTCTGCTTGCATCGGGAACAAACCAGTGATACTAATTACCAGTAATCGCATTCACCTATCTACCCAATCCCCAATCACACCCTTCCGGTCAATTTTCCCGGTGGCGGTTTCTGGAAAGGCAGGTACGTTGTACCAGGCTTTCGGTACTGCATACGTACCTGCGTGAGCGCGAATGTCTTGTTGAATGATTTCCCATTGCGAGGCGGTCAGTTCGGTATTTTCCAGAAATAAGACCACCCGTTGGCCGAGCCGTTCGTCGGGAATGCCCGCTACGAAAAGCCGGGGTGTTAGTCCCCAATGAGATAAGCGGGCTTCAATAATGCGCTCAATACCCTCGGGCTGAACTTTTACGCCGCCGGTGTTGATGATCGAATCGGCCCGGCCGAGTAGTCGGAAACGTACCTGACCATTTGCCGTATCAGGCCGTATCAGGTCTACGACGTCGTTGGTTTGAATGCGCTCAAAATTTGTGGCGGCGGCTGTGATGTGCAGACAGTTGCGCTCATCGGTACCCACTTCAACGCCCGGTAAGACCTGGAACAAGTCAGTCCGTTCCGGTCCGTTCAGTTGCCGAATGGCAATATGCGATACCGTTTCGGTCATTCCGTACGTGCTGAAAACCGGAGCCTGAATCACTTGCAGGGCCGTTTCCAGCGCCAGACTTGTTGCCGCGCCGCCTACCAGAATGGCCTTCATACCATTCAGGATCGGGAGCGAAACAGGCTTGCCCAGGGAATCAACATCAGCCAGCATGGTTTGAAGTTGCAGCGGGACGAAAGCGGCAAAATCGAAGCGCGTGCTGACAGGATCGAACGTGCCCAACGGATTGGCGGAGGGTTCGACGATGGTTAGATCCAGTCCAAGTACTTCACCTCTGACCAGCATCATAACCCCGGCTACGTACCTCGTATTCAAGCAAACCAGGGCTTTATCTCCAGGCTGCAATCCAAAGGTTTGTCCCGTCAACCGGGCCGATGCCTCCATCTGCGCCCGCGTTAGCTGGATTGGTTTAGGCGTTCCGGTTGATCCCGACGTATGCAACGTGAATGAGGCTACACCCGAACGCCAGTTAGTTATGAATGAATCACTACTCATTAATTATCCTTTCACCCGAATATCGCCGGTCGACTGGTTCACGGTGACCGCATAGGTTTTCAGTGCTGCTGTCGCCGGGCCATTGATGACGGCACCAACGGTACTGAACATCGACATATGAGCCGGGCAATAGAACCGGTTGTTGGCTCCCTGAAAAACTAGCGCATTGTTATCATGACTACAAACTGCCGACACCGCGATAAAATCACCCGTCAACGTCTGTGCAACAATTACACGCTGTTCTACTACGTACCCACCCTTGGTCTTTAAATTGCTGTAAGGGCTGTTTGCCCAGTTGATGGTAAAATCGACGGTGGCTGCCGGGGCTACTTCGGCTTCGTCGTTGCCACAGGCTGCAATGCAGTTGGTGAAAGCAATCATGCCAATACTGGTGCCGACTATGCGCATAAAATCGGTACGGGTAATGGGGCTGGGCTGGGGTAGGTCGGGTGTATTTTCCATAAGTTGGACATCAGTATGAAGCTCAAATCTACGTACTTTTGTGGCATAATACCGTATCTGAACGGTCTGACTTTATCAGCAATACTACCTCGACGATCGTCCCAAACATACATAAAGTCGGGTAGTTACTACACAGTATGGAAGAAGCCAAAATTGTCAATCCGATCTCGCCCGATAAAGTAACGGATCGGCCCGGATTGCTTGAGTACGCCCACACGGCCGGCGGCGCCATCATTCGTCCGGAAGACAAAGGCAAAATCACCGGCCGGGCTGTTACGGCCATGCGCGAGCAAACCGATATGCAGATTGCGCAGCTCTACAAGCAAATGCAATTGCTGGCCGAACAGGCAACCGCCATTCGTAACCGGGTCGAAGTGTCGGAACGAATTTACAGCGCTCAGATGAGTTTTGAGCCGGTTATTGGCCACACCTACTACTTCTACCTACGCAAAAACGGTTCAGATGCTCTCTCTATGATCGCGCCCAATGAGTGGGGCCGAAAGTTTCCATTTGAACGCTGCGTGGCTACCGTTCGGATGCTCGCCGATCATACCTGGGACGTTACTTATCACGAAGTACACTACAGCGAGTGAGTGGCTGAGTGACTGAATAGATAAACTACAATACTTACGATTCTATTAGTACTGTAGTTTATTCACTTAGTCTCTTTTTCGCGCATTCGCTCATTCATAACATGAGCACATACAACTGGCAACCAATTCGCGAATACCGCGAAATCAAGTTTGATTTTTTTGAGGGAATCGCCAAGATAACGATCAACCGGCCCCACAAACGCAATGCCTTCACGCCATTAACCGTGAAAGAAATGTCGGAGGCGATGGAAATTGCCCGTCAGGAAGAAAGCATTGGTGTTATCATTTTAACGGGTGAAGGCCCCGACGCATTTTGCAGCGGTGGCGATCAGTCGGTACGTGGTCATGGGGGGTATGTTGGCGAAGATGCCGTGCCGCGCCTGAACGTGCTCGATCTGCAAATGCAAATTCGCCGGAGTTCGAAGCCGGTTGTGGCCATGGTAGCCGGGTACGCTATTGGTGGTGGGCACGTGCTTCACGTAGTTTGCGATCTGACTATTGCCGCTGAGAATGCCCGCTTTGGGCAAACCGGTCCCAATGTTGGTTCGTTCGATGGTGGCTTCGGAGCCTCTTATCTGGCGCGGGTAGTGGGTCAGAAAAAAGCCCGTGAGATCTGGTTCCTTTGCGATCAGTACGATGCGCAGGAGGCCCTGGATATGGGGCTGGTCAATAAAGTGGTGCCACTGGACAAGCTGGAAGAAACGACCGTAGCCTGGTGTAAAAAAATTCTGGAGAAGAGCCCGATTGCCCTGCGCATGTTGAAAGCATCGTTCAATGCCGAATTGGATGGACAGGCAGGCATCCAGCAATTGGCCGGCGATGCCACCCTGCTTTATTATCTGTCGGATGAAGCTAAAGAAGGCAAGAATGCTTTCCTCGAAAAGCGCAAACCCGATTTCAGCAAATTTCCTAAGTTTCCATAAAATGGGTTTCAAGTTTCAGGTTTCAGGTTTCAAGTGCGCTGCTTATTGACGAGTTGGCAGATAAGCAGCGCACTTGAAACCTGAAACCTGAAACTTGAAACTTGCTTTTTCTATGCAAGTTGACGTATTGTGCATCGCGGCCCATCCGGACGATGTTGAAATGACCAGTGCCGGCACTGTGTTATCGTTGGTTGATCAGGGTAAAACAGTTGCCGTGGTTGACCTGACACAGGGTGAACTGGGTACCCGTGGAACGCCGGAAATCAGGTTGCAGGAAGCCGCTGAGGGCGCCCGTATTATGCGGTTGACCGACCGCCAGAACATGGGATTCCGGGATGGCTTTTTCCAGAACGATGAGGCGCACCAACGCACGCTCATCGCCTGGATTCGGCATTATAAACCGACGATCGTGCTAACCAACACGGTTGAAGACCGACACCCCGATCACGGCCGTGCAGCCGAACTGGTGACAGATGCCTGTTTTTACAGTGGGCTACGTCAGATTCAGACCATAGATCCACTTACAGGAGAGGTACAGGAAGCTCATCGTCCCGATTTTGTTTATTACTTCATCCAGGACCGTTCCCTAACTCCTGATTTTGTGGTTGACATCACTCCGTACTGGGAACAGAAACTGGCGGCAATCAAAGCGTACAAGAGTCAATTCTTCAATCCGGAGAGCCCTGATCCACAAAGTTATATCTCGGGTGAGCCGTTTATGAAATTTCTCGAGTCACGCACTCGTGATCAGGGGCATATGATTAACGTTGAATTTGGCGAAGGATTTATCAGCAAACGGATGTTGGGCGTATCAAACCTGTTTGATCTGAAATAAATAGTGAAATAGATAAAGAGTGAAAGTTGTTTATGCTGGTAGTAAATGATGCCATAAGCAACTTGCACTCTTTATCTATTTCACTAAGGTGATACTCGTTCGATGAGCCATGAGCCCGCTTCAAAGCGGTAACGAATACGGTCGTGCAGGCGGCTTGGGCGGCCCTGCCAGAATTCCAGTTGGCTGGGAATAACCCTAAATCCACCCCAAAAATCGGGTCTTGGAATGGGTTGATCCGCAAAACGGGTTTCCAATGTCTGCTGCCGACTTTCAAGCACGTCTCGCCCGGAGATAACTTCACTCTGATGCGATACCCAAGCCCCCAACTGACTTCCGCGTGGTCGACTGTTGAAATAGGTATCCGATTCGATGGCCGTGACTTTCTCTACCCGGCCTTCGATACGTACCTGGCGTTCGAGTTCGGGCCAGAAAAAAGTAAGTGATGCAAACGGGTTGGCGATGAGCGACGCAGCCTTTTGGCTAGTATAGTTCGTATAGAACGTAAAACCGGTAGCGTCCAGTCCTTTAATCAAGACAATCCGTCCTTCTGGTCGACCTTGCGGGCTGATTGTTGACAAGTGCATGGCATTGGGTTCATGAACCCCGGCGGCAAGGGCAGCCTGGAACCATTCTTGAAACTGAGCGAAAGGATCGGAGGAAACATCTGTTTGATCCAGACCGTTTAGCGTATAATCCTTACGCAAATCAGCGATTATAGTAGACATATTGAGCGGGGAGAAGCGGCAAGAACCGGGAGAAATGGGTAAAAGCCGCGTATTTTCATTACTTTTGCAAAAGTAATTGGTGGGTAACCAACATGACAAACGAAGAACAGCAAATCGACCGGACTGAGGAAGTGAGCAAGCCTGACAACCAACAGCCGGAAACGACTATGGCGACCGATGAGGTCGCTTCAACGCCCGTATCAGAAACTGACGAAGCCACTGCGCCTACGTCGGCCGAAACACCTATTTCCAGTCAGTCTACCCCGGAGGTTGCCGACGAAGAAGTAGCTGAACCAGCCGCCGAAGAGCCTACTGCCGACGTACCTGACACGGAGCTTACGACAGACACCAGCGAAGTAGCCGTGCCTGACAGCCCCGATGTAGTAGCTGCCGATGAACCGGCCGTTAGCGAGGAGCCTGTTGCCGCCGATATCGCCGATGAACCATCCATTTCCGCACCGTCGACCGAGACAGAGGTAGTGGATGAGCCGACTGCCGAGGCGTTGCCAGTGGAAGATCCAGCTGAGGCGGGCCTGCCTGATACGACAGCCGAGGTAACTGAATCGCCCGTTGCCGAAACGTCGACTGAGACAGAGGCAACGTATGGCGAAGTGGAAGCTGCCGAAGAGGTTGCTGCCCAACCGGCCGTTGACTACAGCCAGTACTCAAAACAGGATCTGGTAAATCTTCTTGATCAGACCCTAAACAGCCTGAAAGGAGAAACAGTAGCTCCCGGTTTATTCCGTCAGTCGGACGATGTGTTGAAGCAGAGTAAGCCCGTTATGGATCAGTTGAAACGGACCGAACGTCAGGAAGCCCTGGCTAAGTACGTTGACGAAACGGGTTCAGAAGAAGGGTTTCAGTTTCGTACCGACGATCTGGCCATCCGTTACGAAGACCTGTACAAGCAGATCAAGTCGCAGAAAAACACCTATTTTCAGACATTAGATAAAGCGAAAGACTCAAACTTTAACGCGAAGACGGACCTACTCCGTCGCCTGCGTGAATTGGTTGAGTCGGACGAATCAAATGCTGGTGATGCCAAAACGAGTTGGAACGGTTTTAAAGCCATTCAGGATGAGTGGAAAGCAGCCGGTAATATTAACTCGCCACACAACGCTACCCTTTGGGCTACCTATCATGCCCTGGTTGATCGGTATTACAGTAACCGGAATATCTATTTCGAACTGAAAGAACTCGATCGGAAGAAAAATGCGACGCAGAAAGCCGAAGTAATTGACAAGGTGGAGGCGATGGTGAAGGCGTACGCTGAGAAAGACGTAACGCGCCAGACTATCGACGATGCCAACGCGTTGTTCGAAGAATACAAGCATATCGGTCCAGCCCCTAAAGCGGAGCAGGAAGTGCTGTGGCAGCGGATGAAAGTGGCTTTGGATGCTCTTTACGAAAAGCGTCGTGGTCAGAATGAAGAGAATCGTAAAGAGTCTTCGCAGCTATACGAAGAGAAATCAAAGATTTACGAAGAACTCATTCCGCTGACTTCCTTTACGTCATCGGGCATCAACGATTGGAATGACAAGACCAAAGAGGTCATGGCCATTCAGGATCGTTGGAACGCCATCAAAGGACCAATGCCCCGTGAGGAAGGCAAAGAGCTTAGTAAAAAATTCTGGGCTGCGCTGAAAACGTTTTTTGCCAACAAAGGTGAGTTTTTCCGTCAGTTAGAAAGCAAGCGTGAAGAGAACCTGAAGGCCAAAACTGAACTGTGTGAGCAGGTAGAAGCGATTTTGGCTGAAGGTGACGAATCGGCGGAAGCAACGCAACGGGTGATCGAGTTTCAGCGTCAGTGGAAAAACATTGGTCAGGTACCGGAGAAGCAGAAAAATACCATTTTCGAGCGCTTCAAAGCAGCTTGCGATGCGTTCTTCGACAAGAAGCGGAACCGCAACCAGGATACTGACCGCGAGTTCGAGGCCAACTTGAGCAAGAAAGAAGACCTGATTGCCCGGATTGAAGCGTCGGCTACGCAAAGTGCTGATCTATCTCAACTGAACACGTTCAAAGAGGAGTGGAACAGCATTGGGTTTGTGCCTAAGAAAGATAAAGAGCGTATTCAGAAAGGATACATAGCTGCCATCAACGCATTGGTGCGGGCAAATGGCGCTTTGTCTACAACGGAGAAAGAGCGTGCCATTCAGGATAACGAAGCAGAGGTTTCTCGCTTCGGAGGTCCTCGCGGTGATCGCGGTCCCCGTTCCGACGCACCCCGTAGCGACCGTGGTCCTCGGGAGGGTGGAAATCGGGATGGCGGTAATCGTGGTCCTCGTCCGGGCGGCGACAACAGCGCCCCACGTCAAAACCGTACTCCTCGTGAAGGAGGAGGTGGTTTCCGGGGTGGACGCGATGGCGGCCGTGACAGTGGTGGATATCGCGATAGTGGAGATTATGCAGCTTACCGTCGCAGCAGCGAAGGAAGCGGTAGTGAGACCCGTCGTCGGATTACTTCACTGGAAAACGACATTGCTACGTACCAAAACAATATCGAATTCTTTGCTCGCTCAAAGAACGCTGATCAGTTGCGTGCCGATATCGAGAAAAAAATTGCTGATGCACAACGTCAGATTGAGCAGCTTCGCAGTCAGGAGTAAGAAAATCAGCTAGTTATAGAAAAGCGCAACTAAAGTCAGTTTAGTTGCGCTTTTTTTTGGCAAAAACGCTTGCACAAATCGCCTCAAAGGCCTACTTTTGTACCACAATCAGCAGGAAGCACAGCCACTAACGATTGTAAAAGCCTCCATAGCTCAGCTGGTAGAGCAACTGACTTGTAATCAGTAGGTCGTTGGTTCGATCCCGACTGGAGGCTCTTGAAAATCAGTAAGTTAGCCGCTCGATATATCGAGCGGCTTTTTTATTTGCATACAATTTGCATACAAAATGCACAGCCGCAGGATTTGCACACCTAGTCTACGACTTGCTATAAGTCGGAAAGGCACTTCGTGAGCCTACAAGAGATAAGTCTCTGTTACACCTAAAATGATAAGCTGGTCTGAGAAGAGTTCAGCTTTTGAAAGGCCAAGTTGAACAGCAAAAACAGATATTAACGTGTGATTAGCCAGAAAGGAAAGCCACTTCTCTTTCACTAAATAAGGCAATAATGAGTCTGGGATTGAATCACAGCTGAGCTAATCTAACCCTAAACGCATCGGCCAGTTTGTGTCCATCGATTCGACAGGCGGGTTCTGTAAAGCTTTATCCAGATTAGGCCATCGGTGCCATCTTGGGTTTGGCTCACCCAGACATTAACCATTCCCAAAGCTTAGGCAATCTTACATTGAAGCCGTTGTTGCTCTTGGAGGTCGGCACAACTGTTTGGTAGTAGTTTCTAATCCGTAGGTGAGTATTAAAGTAATACGCCATCTTTGTAAGTCTACTCACGCATTAATAAGGTAGGTTACTCCGCAACTGCTCGACATGAGATTAGGGTTAAGATGCGAGACGGGAGACAGTTAATAATTAAGGCTCGTAGAATACAAGTAGCAACGTCCATACTGCGCAGGAAAAGTACTACCGACCTTTAAGTATTTCTTTATGTGCATAAGGAAATACTTAAAGTGTTTAAAATCAGTCAATTGCTGTCAAATCGACTGATTGTCATTAAGGCCATCTTTATTGTATATCTTTAACGCATAATTATGAGCAAACTACACCCTATTCGGAATGGAACCTCTGAATGAAATAAATGAAAACAACATTGTTGATCTGTCTTCTCAAAATTTCATAAACATCTTGAGAGGGGATGCTCAAATGTATATCTTCGGATATGCCAACTCACCAGCTATGGGAAAAGCTAGTGAGGATGATTCAGTAAGGATAGCAGAAGCAAAACGGGAAAAACCTTCGTATGCAGTAATTAGAATTCCGGCTTTTTGGAATAAACAGCTTTGGGAACATCATTATGGACCACAATATTCTTCTGGAAAAAAGCCTAATCCTGACAAACCATTTTATACAAAGATTAATGAAGAAGTATATTTTTATAATCAACTTAAGAAGCAACTGCCAGATGGAACTTATGCTGATGAGCCGAATCTAAAAAGGGGTATAGATTTAAAATACTGTTTATTTCAGGGTTCATTTCATTTAAGTAATATAGTTTCAGACAGCTTTATTGATTTTAATTATTGTAGAATAAGTGATGTCCCTAAGGAGTTGCATGGTCCTGGTGAGAAGTTAACAATCCCTGATTTGATATTTTCTAATTCTAGTTTTACGAGGATAAAAATCGATAATATTGAAGCCATAAATGGAAATTCTATAACTGAGCTAAAATTAGAAAATACTACGGCAAGTGAGCTGGTAATATCTAACTCAAAAATTCGATTCTTAAATATAACTGGCTCTTCTAAATTTGAAAAGATAATTGTTAAAAATTCAATAATACAAAAAATAGCGATAGATTCCTCAGAAGCAATCGTGTGTGATATAATTGGGCCTAATAACATTGGTACTTTTAATATTAAATCACGTATTCAACAACTTTCGTTCATTACAGATATGAATAATAGTAATACGGTAATAAAAAGATCAAGTATCGAGGAATTACATATTCAGTTCAATAGCCAAATAGAAAAGAGTATTACGATTTTAAGGGATGTTGATTTTGAATCAATAAATGTTACTGGGGTACATAACGGCGATACTCTTTTTAAGAATATACGATGCTCAAAATTGTTTGTTTCTAATTTTTCTAATACTGGAAACTTGCGTTTTCATACTGCGGATTTTACGAAGTTTTTTAATTTGCAAGATGCATCATTAGGAAAGACTGATTTTACGCAAGTTACATTCAGCACAACAATGTCATGTAATATTATTCAGAGTAATGTGAGTGAAGCTTCTATAAGTAACACTCGTTTCCCTTCTAATATTCAAGCGGAAAATCACAGTGGAATAAGAGAAGTTTATCGTCAATTGAAATATGCATCAAGCAAACAAAATGATCGTATACAAGAGCTTGCGTATGAAGCTTTAGAAATGGATGCCTATAAAAATGATAAGTCAAATACTAAAACTTGGGGAGATCAAGTAATTCTTATTACCAATCGATATTCAAATAATCATGGTCAAGATTGGAGAAATGCAATATGTGGCCTCTTATTTGTGACAACTATAGCTTTTAGATTGATTCAATTAAGTCTGGGTTACAAGTTGGTTATTGGTTTTCCTTCTGCATACGAAGTTGCTCAATACTTAAACTTTGCATTTAATCCAATACATGATTTTGATAAAATATTTGAAAAAGATAATTTAGGGTATGCGAGAATAATAGACAATTTTGCTAAACTCCTATCAGGGTATTTTCTGTTTCAATTTTTGAGAGCATTTCGTAAATATGTAAAATAAGCTTCATTCATTCAAAAGTAATCTTTCAAGGCGATATTAGCCCGTTGGTGAATTTGTGAAATATTTGATTAAATTTCATTGTTGACTGTATTGCAACTAAGACTACTTTTTCCATAATATGACCTTGCGGACTAATTCCTACATGGATTATAAAAGATTAACATCTAGTCACTACTGCTTTTTAGTCCTTTTTCTAGCAACTTGAATAGTGTATCAAATACTTGTTCGTTGTCACCTTCAAAAAGAGTCTCAATTTCTTTAGCTGCAATTTCATGTCCTATTGAATTTTCTTTTAATAATGTTCTTAATGATTTTGCCTTAACCTTTTCAGATGGCTCTAATTTAAAATCTGTCAATAATGATAATTCATCTTTCTGAGACATAAATGGCTCATACAATTTATGATAAGCTCTGCCGACTGCCCCTGAAAATAAAACCATTTTTGGATCTCTGTCCTTCATACTTTTGAGAATATGATTTCTTGATATTCCTGGATAAGGATCAATATAATAAATCTTTACTATGCCCAACTGATAAGCTTTTTTTGCGCAAAGTTCACAAGGACTAGCTGTAGTAAATAAATAGCCATCTTTGAGTCCCTGCCCACCATTCCTAGAAATTTGTAGCATCGCATTTTCTTCTGCATGTAAAGATCTGGTATGAACTTGATTTTTCTCACCTGAGAATGAGTTGTATGCTGTTTTGAAACAATAGGGACAGTTTCTTCCTCCTAGTTTTGACTCTGGTAAAGTTGTATCATTGTAATTTGCCTTGACGTAATCCTTGAAATCAGCTGACTCTTTATCTATTTCTTGATGATTAGTTTCGGTACTAATCTGTTCTGTTTCCTTTAATCCTTTGCCAATTTCAAATTGCGTAAATCCAAAATTTGAACTATCAATTTCCTTAACATTTCTCAATGAGCATGGAATTGCACCTTTAGGAACATCATTCCAACCTATCGCTTTTGTAGAAAATTCGTCGTCCGTAACAACTGCACCCACTTGACGAGAAATACAGCCAGAGTTGAGTTTAGCAGTATATGCTAGCTGCATTGATCGCTCAGTTGGTTCAGGAGTAATTAGTCCTGGCTGTTGAATTAATCCTTGTAATTTTATCAATTGTTCATCTAGCGAATAGAATGCACTCTCAGTTAGAGTCAAAAATTCACTATCGAGTTCATGGTTGTTTATATGATAATCAGCCATTTGAATACAATTTTGAACGTCGGGAGCGTAGAAAAAACCTTTCTGAAAGTCAGAGCTCTTGTACTCCATCTCATCCATCTCAAGTAACCTTTCAATTACATTAGATGGCATATCTTTATATACCTCTGCAATTGACGTTCTTCTTCTATCACTTTTTAGAGCTACTAGATAAAAAGCAGAATACCTTTCTTTGAAGAAGTTAATTTCTAAAGAATTTCTTAGCGAGTCTATAACTACATGACACCCGTTTTCACCTTGGGTCTGTTTAGTTGCTTTAATTAGTCTGTTGATTACCTTAGCTATTGTATAGATATACTTCGGGTCCTTTTTTTCTGTTTTAAATGGCTGGCCTGACCGTCTGAAATTACTAGCAGTATGGTGTAAAAGCATAATTCTTTCAGTCACGCCTTTTGCCTTAAGTAATTGATCAATTGCGTCTGAAAGAGTATTAAATTCTGCCCCCCAAAATATTTTTGATAAAATTTCTAGATTAAGCTCATCTCTTATTTCGCTTAATTCTCCTAAATTTCTTATTTTAATTATGATGTTTAAATTTAATTGAATCAAATTTTGAATTTCATCTTTCAATTCTTTTATAGTTGTATCATTTGGAATATCCTTTAGCTTATTTCTGTAATAGTCAAACAAAAGTGTGTTGGATGGGTCTTCTAAAAGCTTAGGTAGTAAAATTAGGAGTAGTACTTTTTTGTACCCAATTATTTTATATTCTTTCCAGTTTACCTCTGAAAAGTTATATACTATTTTAAATTTTTTCTTAAATAATGAATCAGGGATATTTTCAATAGATCTCAACTTATTTAGCTGCGAAAAATCTTTAGACAGAATTGATGCTAGATCAGAACATCCACTACCCGTTCTGCCTGTGAGACCAAGTACTGAGAAGCTGTTTCTTAATGAGTAAAGTTGTTTTAGCTTTGTGTCCATCTTGTTACTTGTTTGAGATTAAAGTCTAGTGAGGTTGAAAATAAACAGTAAATTTTCAAAACTATGAAATTTTCATTGCTAAACGAATTAAGTATTGCGATTGTGTCTAAACATGATAGCTTCCAAGATTGCAATACAGTTAACGTGCGCTGTAAATTTCAGGCGAATTAATAAAAGTAGCAGTCTTGATTGTAGAAGGCGTCCAGGATATTTCACACACACACATAAGCGTATGTATGTGTGTGTGTGAAATATCCTGGACTTATATATGCTTAAGATATTGCTAAATGATATCTAAGCCAATTGTTCCTCACTACTTATTACATCGGATAATCTCTCTGCTTGCTCCAAAACTAATTCAATTGCCTGTTGCTCTTGCTTACCTTGTTCGCCTGGTGGGTATTGATACCGTCGTAAGGTTATGCGTACCAAATTGCGTAGTCGAGCACGTACACTTTCTCGCTTTTGCCAGTCAATAGTGGTGTTACGCTTAATTTTATCTAAAAGCTCAGCAGCAATTTTTCGCAAAATGTCGTCACCAAGAACTTCGCGTGCTGTACTTTTTTCGATCAGAGCATCATAGAAAGCTAATTCAGCAGTATTCAGACCTAATACCTCACCACGAGTGTTGGCATCTCGCAAATCTCGGGCAAGCTGTACCAGCTCGTTAAATATGTCTGCGCTCAAGATAGAACGATTCCGGTAGTTTAGAAGCGTACTATCGAGACGCTCTGTAAACAGGCGTTCCTGGACAATGTTGGCACGAGTACGGGCATGAATCTGATCGTGCAACAGTTTTTGTAACAGTTCAATAGCAAGATGACGCTGAGGCAGATCTCGCATGTCTTCTAAAAATTGCTCAGACAGTATGCTGAGATCAGGAGAATCCATTCCAGCTAGCTCGAAAATATTTTCTACTCGATCCGGCTGTACAGCCCTGTCTAAAAGCTGCTTAAGCATATAACGACTCTGAACGCGATCTAACTTCTCGTCGGGAGTGGTGCTTTCGGTGATAAAACCGCGTAGTCCCTGATAGAAAGCTATCTCATCACGAAGTACCTGTGCATCTGGTAATGTGCTACATAAAGCGAAAGCTTTAGTCGCAGCTAGCACCTTATCGTAAAATTCTTTGCGCTCATCTTGAGACAACCCCAAGATATAATTGCCGACAATGGGTAGCAGTGGGAGTGGATTTGTTTGATAGGTGTTCAGATATCCTTCGCCGCGCAGCAGGTATCGAACATCACGCACAGCCTCCTGTAGCTCAATTAAGGCCTTATTGAGATCGATAGTCGGTTGGCCTTTACCGTCAACACCAGTTTTTCCACCGTTATCAGTGTATATTTTGAGCGCACGCTTTAATTCATTAGCGATGCCTATATAATCTACGACGAGCCCGCCTGACTTGTTTTTAAACACCCGATTCACTCGCGCAATAGCCTGCATCAGATTGTGTGCCTGCATGGGTTTATCAATATACATTGTGTGCAGGCTGAGCACATCAAAGCCAGTAAGCCACATGTCACGCACAATTACTAAGCGCAGTGGATTTGGATTGATATCTGGATCGATGACTGTACTCTTAAAACGTTTCTCAAACAGTTTTCGGACACTAGGTGCATATACGTGCTTTTTAATGTACTCTTTATCGGCAGCTGAACCAGTCATTACCACTTTGATAGTCCCTTTTTTTACATCGTCATCGTGCCATTCTGGTTTGATTTGCACTATTGCTTCATAAAGTCGGGCGCAGATTTCGCGACTCATACCCACAATCATGGCTTTACCACCGCCTGCGATGTTGCCAGCTGCTGAACGAGCATCGAAGTGCGCCACGATATCATTGGCCACTAGGTCTAACCGCGACTGAGAACCAACTACTTTTTCCAGTTTGGTCCAGTAGGCTTTCTCTGTTTCGCGACGAGCTACGTCTTCTTCATTTTCGAGTACCTCTTCTACCTCTTCGTTTATTTCGGCTATTTCTTCTTCGCTCTCAACTAGATGCAATTGGGCCAGGCGGCTTTCGTAGTAGATAGGCACTGTGGCCCCATCGCGCACAGCATCTTCAATGTCGTAGATACTCACGTATGGGCCGAATACCTGGCGCGTGTCTACGTCGTCATTTTCGAGTGGGGTGCCAGTGAAACCAACGAAGGTGGCCATAGGCAGGGCATCGCGCAAGTGTTTGGCGAAGCCAGTCTTGTATTTGCCTGTTTTCAGGTCCAGCTGACTGCTAAGTCCATACTGCGAACGGTGGGCTTCGTCGGCAATTACAACGATGTTGGTTCGGTCTGAAAGATTTGGAAAAACACCTTCGCCGGGAAGTGGGCTGAACTTCTGAATTGTGGTGAAGAAGATGCCGCCAGAAGGGCGGTCGGCTAAAAGGGCGCGGAGGTTTTCCCGGTCATAAGCCTGTACGGGCAATTCTTTTAGTACACTCTGAGCATGAGCAAACTGTTGAAACAACTGCCCGTCCAAGTCGTTGCGGTCGGTTACAATAACTAACGTGGGGTTACGCATTTCTGGTTGCTGCCGGAGTTTACCTGCGAAGCAGGCCATCGAAATGCTCTTGCCTGATCCCTGTGTATGCCACACGATACCGCCTTTCCGCGAGCCAGGTTCTATTTCTTCCCGACCTAGCAGACGTCCGGCATATGGGGCGGGACCATCGTGGACTATGGGTAAGGTACTTTTGGGATTTTGGGTAGCTAGTATAGTAGCCTCTACAGCGGTACGTACCGCGTGGAACTGGTGGTAAGCGGCAATTTTCTTGATCAGCGTCCCGTCAGTGCCTGGCTCATAAAGTACAAAATGACGCAGGTAGTCCAAGAATAACTCTGGCTGGAAGAAGCCCCGTACTACGGTTTCCAACTCATACTCTAATGGACGTTGATCTCGCTCGTCTAGGATTGTGCGCCAGGGCATAAACCGTTCTTTGTCGGCGGTGAGAGAACCCACACGGGCAAACTTACCGTCCGACACCACCAGGGCCACATTGGCCAAAAACAGATCGGGTAGTTCGGTACGGTAGGTTTGGAGTTGTTCGTAGGCTGCCCAAACATCAGCTTCCCGGTCGAGTGGATTTTTTAATTCAATCACGGCTACAGGTAAACCGTTGAGGAAAGCAACAAGGTCGGGGCGGCGGTTGCGTCGGCTGGCTTTTACTGTGAACTGACTGATAATTAGCCAGTCATTTTGAGACACGTCGTCGAAGTCCACTAGCCAGGCCCGGTCGCCGCGTGGTTCTCCGGTAGGGCTGGGTACGTCTACAGGTACGCCATCAGTAAACCAGTTGTGAAGAATGCGGTTGCTCTCTGTGGCATTTGGATGCTGAGCGCGCACCACGCGTTCGGCAACTTCCTGCACAACGGCTTCTGGCAGGGTTGGATTTAGTCGGCGCAAGGCAACCATTAGCCGACCAGTCAAACTAGTTTGCTTAAAGGTGGTACGTAACGCATTGGGGGTATCAGGAGCTACGTCTGGTCCGTATGCGACTACCCAACCGGATTCTTTAAACCAGGTGGTAACGAGCCTTTCAAGAGATTCTTCGGAGATTAGCGACATAGCATAGGATTATAAAGCATCCAGCTTATTCATTTTACGTAGTAAGCCTACCAACAATGCTTCTATGCTCTCATCATGGTCAGTTGGATCAGGAGCATTGTACCAAATGGGATAAATTCCCCGCTCAGCTAAAAAATTTTCCCGCTCTCGATGCTTGTTAGCGTCGTAAGGGAGAAAAGCATAATGTTCTGGAGTTCCATCATCACGTTGCGCTACTTCATGGAGCACATGCATTGTCCGGTCTGCGTCTAGGCTACATCCTAAAAATAATAGACTGTTGGTTCCATCTACAGCGTGGCCTAGCTCCCGGCGCAAAATACTAGATGGAGAATACGCTCGGTCGTATTCCTCTCGTGTGAATACTCGATCCCTAGACGCAAGCTCATCGCCATGCAACTTGAGCAAGGAAGGACTTTTATGATTGTATGCTTGGCGGGCGCGGTCCAGTTGCTCATTGCCCCTCAACACAAAGTCAAAAGACAAGCCCTCAAGGGCGTACACCTCCTCCAGAATATGATCGAAATTTGTTGTGAATACGCGTTCGTTAAAAAGCTTGGGTAATAAACATACGGGGCCACAGATATCAGAGGACATTAATTTGAACCGCGTGTTCATACGGTTAAGAAAAAGCTGCCGCGTCATACTATTGTAGACTAAATCAGCAGCGGCTTCGTAATCAGGCGGATTGGCGTCCAGAAATGCATCTAACTCGGCCTCCGTACATGTGCCTGCTGTACGCAACTCATACAAAAACGTTTTCCACGACTTCATACCTGATGCTATTGACATGCCAGCACCCACGAAGGGCAAGACAACGCCTCGCTCCAGCGCATTTCCCAAATCAGTGAAACGCGCTCGATTGTCAGGGACAAGTCCCATAACATTATCAAGGCGTTTCATTCTCAAATTCAGCCATTCGTTAAACCAACGCTGATATTCTGCCTCGTAAGCCTTCTCGTCACGTTGTAGAATACCCAGCGCGTTCATATCCACCTCGCCGATTCGGATGTTATCATCATCTATCCACTCCATCCGGACTTGGTCCTCAAACTCGCGTATTAGCCGCTTCATGGAGAGCTATTTGAGGCGAATATCGCCGGATAATAATTTGGGTAAGAGTTCGTCACGCAAGGATGATAGAGTTTTTATTTCTGCTCGGTTTTCTTCGATCAAAGCGTGGATAGGCGTTATTAAGCTGTCAAATTCATCGAGAATTATCTTAGCTGGAGATAGTACTTTTATTGAACGCAAGTAAGATACTGGCCTAGCAATCGAAGGTACGCCTGATGAAGAAGCATTTGCTAATATCTGGTGTTGCCCAACTGAAGAATTAAAATGATAAACTAAGTAATTCGCTGATATTAGTGTGGAATCAGGCCGAAGAAAAAATTGTCTCTGCGAGAGAATATACTTATCGTATTTTGAACCATCTGGAATTAATGCCACTTGACCGATATTGCCAGCATGCGTGAACACGATATCGCCCTTATATACAGCAGCTTTATTAAGCTTTTCAGCGTGTTCCTCGGTGACAAAATTGAAAGTACTATCTTCTAATATAAAAGTGCGCAGATGCTGACCACTAATTACTGGTACGCCGTCGGATACAAATGTGGAAACTTTAATTGACGACCCAAACGGACCCATTGCAATACGTTTAGCCAATTCTTCTACCGTCTTCACTTCCCATCCCACCGGAATTTCTCCAATCACCGAATCCTCCAACGCAGCAGGAAATAACGCCAGCAGCTCTGGTGTGAGGCCAAGGCGGCGGCAAATGCTTTCTTCAAGTTCACCAATGGCTTTGGCGCGCACCGGGTCGAAATCCACGAACCATGATTGAAAGAGGGTACGGGCCATTTGCTCTAGTGTGGCGTTCAGTTGGCGGTTAAGCTCAATTTTGTCGTCCAGCGTACCTAGTATTTGAGCAATGCGGCGTTGTTCGTCAATGGGGGGCAAAATAATAGGAATACGGCTAATAACTTCTTGATTAAGAGAAGCCATAGTCGTACCTGTCGCATGTTGGATTATCCAATCACGAGAAGAAACGCTTTGAAGTTGGTAAGCAATAAAATCAGCACTGCAAGTTTCAGGGAGTCGAAGTCGAATGCCATCTGAGCCAAGAAACCATCCCGATTGTTCAGGTTTTATTATTGCAGATCTATCTACACCGCCTTTACGACCAAAAACTATGTCATTGGTTTGAAGCAAATACTCAGGTAACCGATCAGTAACTTCTTTAGGCACTCGCGGTGTGGAGTCACTTATGCGAAATGTACCATATCCTATTTCGCCGACTGAAATAAGGTAAACACCATCTTTAGAATATTCTTTTGCTTTCAATGCAGTGCCAAATGGCCCTGTTTTAACACTGCCTCCATACTTTGCCAATAGTGCTCCAATTGTTGTTGATTCACGCTCTCTACTTGTCATAACCCAACCCAGCTAAATTTTCCTCGATCGCTTCTTGTAGCCGTATACTCTCCGCGAACTGTTCTCGCAATCGAGCTACTAGCTGCGGCATGACTACTTCATACGAATCACCGATGCGTTCTTTGGCCTCCGCGCCCACATAACGGCCAGGCGTCAGCACATAGTCATTGGCAGCAATATCGGCTTGGGTAGCACTTTTACAGAAACCAGGTATGTCAGCATAATTGGTACCACGCTGCCAGTTGTGGAAAGTATCGGCCACGTGCTGAATGTCTGTGGCGGTAAAGTCGCGCAATACCCGGTCTTTCATATAGCCCACCTCGCGGGCGTCGATGAACAGCGTTTCGCCAACTCGGTTGCGCTGGCCGTTACGGGCTACTTTGCTTTTGCTAAGCACCCAGATACAGGCTGGAATCTGCGTATTGGTAAAAAGTTGTCCGGGTAGAGCTACCATACACTCTACCTGATCTGCCTCCACAATAGCGCGACGAATATCGCCCTCAGTATTGGTGTTGGATGACATAGAACCATTGGAGAGCAACAGACCCATACGCCCGGTAGGGGCCAGGTGATAGAGCATATGTTGCATCCAAGCAAAGTTGGCGTTGGCCGAGGGGGGCACGGCGTATTCCCAACGACGGTCGTCGCGGATGGTTTCGCCTCCCCAGTCCTTTAGGTTAAAGGGCGGGTTAGCCATCACGAAGTCGGCCTTCAGATCGGGGAAGCCGTCTTGCAGCAGTGTGTCGCCCAGCTTAATATCAGCCTCAATGTTGCGGATCACCAGGTTCATCTGAGCTAGTCGCCATGTAGTAGGGTTGCTCTCCTGCCCGTACACCGAAATCTGACGCTTACGATCTTCTACGGCCTTGTGGCGTTCCTTATGATTGAACTGTTGGTTGTCGGCATGTTCCTCAATAAACTTCTCGCTTTGCACAAAAAAGCCACCTGATCCGCAACATGGGTCATACACCCGCCCTGAGTAAGGCTCGAGTAGTTCCACTATAAGCGATACCACAGACTGTGGGGTGTAGTATTGTCCACCTTTCTTTCCCTCCGCGCTAGCAAACTCACCCAGGAAAAATTCGTATACATGCCCCAGGATGTCCTTAGCTTTCAATTCGCCGTGGTTAAAGGGAATTCCCGCCACTAGGTCGAGTAGACGCCCCAGTTTATCAGGGTCAAGTTGTAAACGGGCAAAGTCTTTCGTGAGTACGTTTTTAAGACGTGGGTTATCATCCTCAACGGCTTGCATGGCCCGATCAAGCAAAATATCGAGCCCCTTAAATTTCTCAGGCTCACCATCGGGGTACTTTGCTGATTTACTATTGGGCTCGATTAATGGTGTTTCATCGAGCAACGTAATTACTTCACCAGGTGCCACTTTGGCGTTAGCTCTCAAGAAGTCCCAGCGTGCACGTGCTGGTACCCAGAAGATATTTTTTTCTGTGTAGTAATCTCGTACTTCAAGCTCCTTAGCGATGAACTCTTCGTCATCACCCAAAAAATAATCGTTTTCGGAATCCCGAAACTGTTGGTCTAACTCGATACGGCGGTCTTGAAATGAGTCAGATATGTACTTGAGAAAGATCAGGCCTAGCACAATGTGCTTATACACAGCCGCATCAAGATTAGAGCGTAGTTGATCAGCAGAGTTCCAAAGTCGCCGGTCGAGATCACGAAAGAACTGTTGATTATCAGAAGGTTTGGGCATTGGTGTTGTAAAAAGAGATAATTGCACTTTATAGGTTGTGTTCGATATAGCAGTACCGCGAAGTTAAAGCTATTTCATGAACCAATAGTCTTATGTTCCGTATATACAAATATGTATTATAAGGAACATAAGACTACTTTCTAACCCATTTATATTGCAAAGTTTGCTTGACTATTACTGCGTATCATTTCTTGAATTAGATTATTAACTTAGCGTATCTAGTTTAAGGTCAGTTTAATAACCATCTAAAGAGGTATGCAGGGCAATGGTAATAGATACAAGGAATTCCAAGCTTACTTTGATAAGTTACAGCATCGCTATTACAAATTGTTAGTGAATCATGTTAAGAGAAGGATAGAAGAAGCCGGTGATAAATTGTATGCCAGCGCTTTTCAGGTGCATAAACATACAAGGCGACTTAGGATACTTGAATTCATTTCACCTGCCGATGAGCTGGATCAAATTAATATAAAATTTGGGCAGATTATTCTAAAGGACTTCGTTCAAACATGGCGGTTGAATAAAAAAAACACTTGTGAGTTGTATTTTACAGAATCTTCACCTCAGAACATTGATTCATTTATAGAATTAGTTTCTACAAGTGAAAAATATGAAATCACTAATATAGAAGCAACTAAAGACCTATTCAATGATTACGAATGTCAGAAAAGTACTGTAAGATTTTTTGCTCGAGGTTTTGCGGAGACTCGATTTAAATATTTTTTAAATAGACTTCGGAATAATATTGGCGAGGACTATTTTAAAGCTGCTGAAATCGATGTTGATGGGGTTGTATTTGATTTTAATGACTCATTAGTAGCCGAGGCTGGGGATAAAATTTTGCAACTCATTATTGATCAACTTGACGAGCTAGACAAGGTTGAATTAAGTTTAGCAACATATAAAGTGCCAAATGCCAATTCAGATCCAATCATAAGTAGTACAGAGCCCAAAGCCAGTGCTAAACGTGGAGGAAGAGGCCGAAGCCAACGAGCTAGTGTCTTTAAAGTATATAACGGCATGAGAACAAATGGAGTCAGCCACATGACAGCAATTATAGATACAATGTTGAAAGAAAAAGTAAGCGAATCGACTATTTATCGGGCTATTAAGGAATCTAAGGAAGGAGCACTCTAGAGTTGTCAAAAAATTATTTGACAGCAAATAAATCTGACAGTACAATATTTGAAACATTCGTTTTGGTCTTGCAAAAGGCTTTTTGACACTGTCAATTTGCAAGACACATTTATGACAGTAAATGACAGTGTCAAAACCCATATCTACTTCCTTTTACTGTTAAATCTTGCGATGCCTTCTTAAACTTAACAGGGGGTATAAGCAAAGATGATTAAACCACAGAGTACGATTGAGATGCTTGGAATTGCTTTCCGAGATCTCATCCGTGACACAATCCGTGCGGAACTACAATCCATTCCGCAAGCGGTCTCAGCCCCAATTCCTGATCGAATAGGCGGCATTAAGCTCTTCGCCGAAGTTACCGGCATGGCTCCCCAAACAGGCTACAATCTAGTAGCAAAACGAATGGTTCCCTTTGCTAAACGAGGTGCTAAGTTAGTTTTTTCGGAGGCAAGCTTACGAGAATGGATGCTGGAAAATAAGCATCCGGTCAAAGGCTCAATCGCAAGTATCGCCGATCAATTCATCTTAAAGCCAACTGCCCGGCGTAAAGGGAAGAGAGGGCTATGACGTATGATAATCCCGTGCAAGCAATCGATGCATTAAATGAGATATATGATTCTCAGCTAAAAAGTGCAAAGAAATATGCCGAAAAGGAAACTGCAGATCAGGACTTTGTTGACCGTAAGTATAATGAATTGGATCGTTTTTTCGCAAGCTTAAAGGTTTTGAAAAAATATAATTTTGATTCATTTTGGAGTCAGATTATAGTTGAGATTCAGGAAAAGAAGATGTCCGGGTTGATAAAAGGTGTAATTCTTAAAGTTGATTTTGAGCCTGGCGATATACAGCACGAATACTTTGAGATCAAGCTTTATGTTAGAACCACCCATTAGGCCATCTCGATCTCGCCCGCGAGTGGTGGAAAAGAAAGAGTCGTCAGTAGACACCACAAGAGGCTATACTGCGAGAAATTCTAATCAACCGTCATTTCTTGAGACTTCATTGTTTCCAAAGAAGATTTATGAAGCACTTCCGAAGCTTTTAGCTGATGGTAGTTCAGTGTTTAAAAGTGATAGAGAGCAGGATGTATTCCTGCTCTCGTCACTGGCGGTACTCAGCGGTTGTATGCCTACTGTCAGGGGAATTTATGATGGCACAGAGGTCCAAGCGAATCTGTTTGCTTTCATTGTTGCGCCCGCTGGCTCTGGTAAAGGGTCTCTGACCTGGGCGCGTATTATGGGGGTTGCTTTCCATAAAATGAAGACAGAAAGCAGTGATTTGGCCAGGCAAGAATATGAACGTCAGGCAGCCGAGAGCCGAACCGATAAGCAGCCGTTTCTCGAACAGCCGCCGCCTTACAAAACGTTATATATACCCGGTAACTCATCAGCAGCGGCGTTTATCAAGGCACTTAAAGAGAATGGGGAGACAGGCATCATCTGTGAAACAGAAGCCGATACGTTGTCGGGTGCTTTAAAGCAGGATTGGGGCGATTTTTCTGACCTACTTCGTAAGGCGTTTCACCATGAGAGTGTTTGCTATCTGCGTAAATCGGGTGAGCGGTATGACATTGAGCAACCCGCTATATCAGTAGTACTAGCGGGTACTCCAGGTCAGGTGAACAAACTGATTCCCAATGCCGAAAATGGGTTGTTCAGTCGGTTTTTATTTTACTGCTTTGAAAATGAGCCTGTTTGGCGCGACGTTTCGCCTGAGTCTGGACGACCTTCTCTCAATGAACATTTCGGGGATTTAGCCGAGGAAGTCAAGAGGATGGCAGTTTGCTTGGAAAAGTTTGAAAAGATAACGTTCGAGCTGACTACACCACAGTGGCGGTACTTTAACCAGGAGTGCCCTGAGCTATTATTGGATGCAATTGACGATACAGCTCGGGATTTCAGCAGTAGCGTGTATCGCTTAGGCTTAGTGATCTATAGGCTTGCCATGGTGCTGAGCGTAATTCGGCATTATGAGAATAAAACCTTAAGCTCTAGCATCATATGCGATGATATAGAATTCGCTAATGCAATGTACATGGCTAAGGTTTTACTCGAACATAGCAAACTCATGTATGAAACTATGCCTCGAGCAGGTAGAATGTCGCATGGTTCTGATAAGTGGAGCCAGTTTTTAGCCAAGCTACCAGATTCTTTCAAACGGGCAGATGCAGATAAGCTGGCTAAAGAGTTAGGCATTTCTGAAAGAACAGTAACGAACTACCTGAAACGATTAGTCAAAACAGGTCAGATTGTGAATCCGAAGCACGGAGACTACCAAAAAGCATGAGTTTCCATTTTGCCATTTTGCCAAGTTTCCATTCTGGAATAGCAAAATGGCAAAATGGAAAATGGCAACGAACAAAAACAAACAGCATTCACTATGAATAATCAGAAAAGATGTCCGCAGTGTAATTCTTATTTTGAAGGTCGCAGTAATCAGTTGTACTGCTCAGCACTTTGCAAGCAACGGGCGTTCCGCGCTGGTAAAGCCGAACGTGTTAATAGTAGCGCAATACCAAGTACCCCAGTTCAATCCCATTCCATCTCGAGTACAGCATACGTGAGCCCTGTTGATGTGCAGACAGCGAAGGTCTTAGAGACGTTACGTCTGCAAAATATTGAACAGATGAAGCGTTTAGAGATAGAGGAGCGAGAGCAGGAACGTGAATTTGAATCAGAGCGGGCAGAAAGAGAGTTTGCAAAAGAGCGTGAACGGGCTCAGTGGGAACGAGAGGCGCTCAAAATTCAGTTATCTCACAAATCAGCAGAGAATTCTGAATCTGCCTTAGTTGGCGTAGAATCCAAACCCAACACTGAAGAAAATGAAGAACCCAGCGGAGGGTTTGGATTAGGCGAAATGCTTTTACTGGGCATTGGAGGACTATTTGTAGCCTCTTTCCTTAAGAACCAGCCTAATCAGATCGGTACTGATAATCGACCTAAACTCGATGTGGCAAAGAAGCCACCTTTCCCAATATTTGGGCTAAAAGACGATAAAAAGGCTAGTTCGTAAGCGGTTCGTAATCCGTTCATAACGGTTCCGTAATCCGTTCATAAACGGTTTGTAATCCGTTCATAACCGGATTACAAACCGTTTATGAACGGATTATTGGCGTATAATACAGTTATCTAACCGGAAAAGGCCCCCAGGCTACGCTTGAATTCTATAAAAGAGCATTCACCAAGTCACGCTTTACGTTGTCATCAAAGCTATCGAAGTATGTTTCCGTAGTTCGTAGATTGGAATGACCCAACGTTTCTGAAATGAATTCGGTTGATGCACCGCTTCGCTTCATTACGGTTGCATATGAATGTCTAGCGACATACGACGTTAATGGGATTGATAATTTGAGCTCTATTCCGATCCGCTTCATGTATTTGTTGATCTGCTTTATCAAATCCCTCGATCTTGCATCCCACTCTTTGGGAGTTAGGTTTTTCTCAAAAAGTGGAAACAATAAACTGTCTTCACCTCGGTCTTGATTCCCCCATCTATCTATGATTTCCTGAACAGGCTGGCTTATTACGACATCAATTCGGCGTGGTTGAGCTCTTGTGGTGTGTTGTGTTTTTTGACGATAGAAACGAATCATGTCGCCATCCATATTTCGCCAGGTTAGACGAAATATGTCTTTAGGGTTCATCCCATTGCATAAGTATGAAAATACCCAGAGGTCACGGTTTCGCTCTTCATTACTACCGGGTTCAACCGGCCAGTTCCTAATGGCCCGAATATCGGTTATCTGTAATGCTTTCTTTACGTTTTTTGAGGCTGGTATTTGGTAACGTTTTTTACCAAATGGATATTCGGAAGCAGAAATGATACCCTTATCAAGAGCATGGTTCATTACGATTCGTAGCGCACGGAGGTAAATGCCAATACTGGAAATTGACTTTCCTTTTTCTAACATCGTTCTCTCGTACTTCGAGAGCCAGGCAGGGGTCACGTCCCTGAATTGTAGGAAAGGTTGATGTTTTTTAAAAGACTGAAGAGCATTGTTATACGACATCGCGGTAGACACACGCTCCTCATTTTCTAACTGAGTGATATACTGACTTAATGAGGCGTACACATCTTGTACTTCCATTCGGCTCTGTAGGGGTTCCAACTCTTGTCCGAAGAATAATCTCTCGAAAAGATCAAACTCAAAAGCCTGCTCTCTAGTCTCAAAGGTTTGAATTATTGATTTGGCTTTTGACTTGACGCTTTCTACCCTTTCGCGTAACGTATTGTGGCCTTTGGATCTGCGTCCAACTTGGACTTCTTCCCAAAACTGTTCGTTGGCTTCTAACTTAAGCTTATAATACCTCTGGATTCGCTGGTAGGTGATGCGTAACTTTAAAGGGAATGACCCATTCGTTTTAGCTCGCCGTATGTCTAAAACTACTTCTATCGTGACTGTGGATGGCTTCATGTATGCAAATCTCTTTCTGAATTTGCATACAATTTGCATACAAAATTGGAATAAGCAGTGATGTAAGGGTAAAAATAAGTAATTGCTTGGTCAGTAAAGTTCTAATTTACAGACTGTTATGAAATATATTCTAATTCGACATACTGCTTGTACCTGACTTGTAATCAGTAGGTCGTTGGTTCGATCCCGACTGGAGGCTCTTGTAAGCAAGCAAAAAAGCCGTTCGATATGTCGAACGGCTTTTTTGCTTGCTTACATAATGGGCTACGCGTCTCCGTTGGATACAGATACACTTTTAAATAGACAATTTGCGTATTACTAGTTATAAGTTCACCAACTCATATCCATTGAAACAGGCTGTTGATAAGGGGAGACAATAAAATCAGGCACGTATTATTCTCTATTTATATACCAACTGTAAATGATATTGATATGGCCACCGATCTTCTCGCCATCGATTTCTTCTTCCTCTTCAAATTCAGAACTAAAGCGTTCGAATAGACTGACAAAGCCCATGTCGCGGTCGGGGATTTTTTGCAATATTTTCCCAATCAGTGGAAGTGCCGATTTAGCTATGGCTAGCCAGGGCACAGCAGTTGTTCCCAGTATATCCGCGATTTCTCCAAAATTGCCAGTACCCAGCTCATCTTTAATGTCATTGAGTATGTCTCCGGCTTTTCGGGTTGAGATGCGGGAGTGTCTCACGTATAAATGAACATTAAGCTCCCGCGATTCGGGTAGTGTTCTGCTCAGAAGAAATAATCCTTCAGCATCTGGTCGGCTACCTTGAAAATCAATTACGTTGTTCTGACTTGGTACAACCACTATAGGATCACCCGGAACAACAGTAACTACCATTTGCTCTGCATTTGTTGGGTGTTCTACCACGAGAACAAAATAAATCTTCCACCGTTTTTTTGGTCTTCTAATCCGTAACTCGTTGATCTCAAGGCTTACACGTGTCATAAAAAAGAAGTTTAAATGAATTATTGTATATGTTAAAGCAGGAAATTTGCCATGCTTAGGGTTGAAGACTATTTAGTAATTAAAATGATTTATATGACAATCTTAATGATATGTTATGCAATTAGCAAGTCATTGATTTTCAATTTATTAAGCGTAGAAAATAGGAGAGTCTCAAAAAAATAAAAGACTAAACTTTTACTTTTTTGAGACTCTCCTGGAAAAACAGTGACTAAATCGTACCTCGACTGGGACTTCTTTGTATCTCAAAACCTATGCCAGGCTGCCAACGCCTGTTCGAGATCGGCAATGAGGTCGTCTACATCTTCGATACCTACGCTTAGACGGATGAGTGTATCTTTCAGTCCATTTTTCTCACGTTCTTCTTTCGGAATACTGGCGTGCGTCATACTAGCGGGGTGGGTACAGAGCGATTCAACACCGCCGAGCGATTCGCCCAATGAAAACAACTGGATACTTTCCATCACCTTGATCGCTTCGGGATACGAATCACCGTGAAGCTCAAAAGAGAGCATACCACCAAAACCGCGCATTTGTCGGGCGGCTAACTCGTGACCGGGGTGCGTTGGCAAACCTGGGTAGTAAACCTGGCTTACCCGGGAATGGGCTTGCAGGTATTCGGCAACACGTTGGGCATTTTCGCAATGGCGTTGCATCCGAATGTGTAACGTCTTTATTCCCCGTAACGCCAGAAAGCAGTCTTGTGGACCAGGCACGGCACCACAGGCATTTTGAATAAACTTCAGTTGTGCCGCCGTTTCATCGTCATTACAGATGATCGCGCCCATCACCGTATCAGAGTGACCACCTAAGTATTTAGTTACCGAGTGAACCACGATGTTGGCGCCCAGATCAAGCGGATTCTGTAGATAGGGGGACGCAAAGGTGTTATCGACCACAAGCCGGATATCACGCGCATTGGTTTGTTTGGCAATTGCCTGAATATCAACAATTCGTAATAACGGGTTGGTTGGTGTTTCGATCCAGACCATTCTCGTGTTCTCTGTCAGCGCCGCTTCCAAATTAGCGGGATTGTCGAGTGAGACGAATTTGAATTTCAGGCCGAGGGGTTCAAACACGCGGACCATGATTCGATAGGTTCCCCCATACAGGTCGCTGCTGGCAATGATTTCGTCGCCGGGTTTGCACAGTTTCAGAATGGCGTCAGTAGCAGCAAGGCCTGAGGCGTAGCAAATGCCGTGCTTCCCATTTTCGAGCGCAGCCAGATTGGCCTGTAACGCATCTCGAGTCGGATTCTGGGTACGTGCATACTCATACCCTTTATGAACACCCGGCGATTCTTGCACATAAGTGGATGTCTGATAAATTGGGGTCATAATGGCCCCGGTAGTTGGATCAGGCTGTACGCCCGCATGAATGGCTTTGGTTCCGAAGTTCATAGAAAGGGAGTTTTGTGTTTAGGGTTTGATGTTGCGCTGCTGATTTACAAATTGGGTAGATCAGCGGCGCAACATCAAACCCTAAACACAAAACGTGTTTTTACGCCGTCACTGCTGCTAACAGGTCAGCTTGGGTGATTACGTGGATGTTGTCTGAGTCGTCGCGGACGAGAAGGGCGCGATTCTCGCGGTCGATTAGGGACGATAGGACGTCGAGGGTATTGTCTAGACCGACAAATTTAAACGGCTTATCCATCACCGTTTCAACAGGTTGGTCTTTCACCGACGGGTCGTCGATCAGGAGCGATAAGATAGCGGAATCGGTGAGGCTTCCAACAATGTGACCGCTATCGTCGATGACGGGCATTTGCGAAATGCTTTGCTGAGTTAACAGTTTAATGGCCTGGCTGACAGGTACGTTGCCTTCGATCGTTGTTAATGAACTATGTCCGTTGCGGCTATTAACAATGTCGCGAGCTGTGGCAAACTGACGGGACTCCAGGAAACCGTGATCTTTCATCCAGGTGTCGTTGTAGATTTTGCCGAGATAGCGGGTGCCGTGATCGGGAAGCAAAATAACCAGTACATCATCATCCTGCATGTGTTGCTTCGCCCATTCCAAAGCACCATGTACTGCCGACCCACACGACCAACCTACAAACAAACCTTCTTCCCTCGCCAGTCGACGGGTCATAATGGCCGCATCTTTATCGGTTACTTTTACGAAGTGATCGATCAAGCTAAAGTCCACGTTTTTCGGAAGAATATCTTCACCAATCCCTTCGGTGAGGTACGGATAAATTTCACCTTCATCAAAAACGCCGGTCTCTTTATATTTCTTAAAAACGGAGCCATAGGTGTCTATTCCTATTGAAACGACCGTTCCGTTTTGCTCCTTTAAAAACTTGCTAGTGCCACAGATCGTGCCTCCGGTACCGACGCCAGCCGCGAAATGAGTGATTTTGCCGTCGGTATCGCGCCAGATTTCCGGACCGGTTGTAGCGTAATGGGCTGCTGTGTTCGAGAGGTTGTCGTACTGATTTGGGTACAGGGCATTAGGCAAGTCGCGACTTAGTCGTTTGGCTACTGAGTAATAGGAGCGGGGATCATCGGGTGTTACGTTGGTTGGACAAACAATGACTTCCGCACCCACAGCCCGAAGGATATCGATCTTTTCCTGCGACTGTTTATCGGCCATGGTAAAAATGCACTTGTAACCTTTACCAATAGCGGCCAACGCCAGTCCCATGCCGGTGTTGCCCGATGTTCCTTCGATGATGGTACCTCCTGGTTTAATGAGTCCGGCCGCTTCAGCATCGTTGATCATTTGCACGGCGATTCGATCTTTCACCGAATTTCCCGGGTTAAAATATTCAACCTTGGCTAATACCGTTCCGCGAATGCCTTTGGTTACTTTATTGAGCTTGACCAGAGGGGTATTCCCAATGGTGTCGATGATGGATTCGTAGTAGTTCATGATGATGAAGGGTTTGCTTTGTCAAAACACCTGTCTTACTCTGTATAAGACGGAAGTGGGGGCAGAGGTTTGACAAGTTTAAAAATTAAACAACTAGCAAACCAGCTTCTTTCCAATCGGCCCACGTTTCAGAAGTAAGAAACTGGTCAAGGCTTCCTAAGCCTGCCTGCTCAAATTCGAGTTGAAATTGCCGGAATGTCAACGGAGCTGGGGCCTGTGTGCTAAGCTTAGGCCACAGGCCTGTAAGCCAATCGCCATATTCGACGGGCATGTCTATAACTACGTCGTCCTGCCGACGGGATAAAAGCAGTTCCGCACGTTCGACGGTTCGTTTGCCCTGTTTCATCCGAATGCGGTCGAGGCTGGGTGCGTGACCGGGCCAGATCAGTAAGGCGTTAGCGCGTAACTTGGGTAAGTCCGGCTCGGCGATGGCCCGGTCGATGTAAGCGCGCGGGATTGACGTTGGTGGAACGGGGAAGTCAAACCATTTTTTAAGTGGAAAATCGAAGCCAATCCCGTGCATGAAATTGAACAGTGATTTACGTAGTCCTTCGCTAAACTGTTCATGATCAGCTCCCAGAGGATCGTCGTGGTATAAATCGTTATCGGCAAAGGGACCCATTGTGGGTCCTACGCGCTGTACGTCAAATGTTTCTGGATGCAGGCCAACGGGCGAATGAGCCGTCATGGCGAAGCGGTGCCAAAAGCCAGATTGAATCACACCCGCCGCAAACAACTGCCTGACCATTTCGAGCGAGTCGATCGTTTCCTGCGCCGTTTGCGTGGGGAAACCATACATGAGGTAGGCATGTACCATAATGCCCGCCTGTGTGAAATGATCGGCAACCCGGGCCACCTGCGAAACGGTCACCCCCTTTTGCATACGGGCCAGTAACCGATCAGATGCTACTTCTAATCCACCTGAAACAGCGATGCAGCCCGACTGTTTCAATAACTGACAGAGATCGGCGGTGAAGGCTGACTCGAAGCGGATATTTGTCCACCAAACAATGGTAAGGCGGCGGCGGATGATCTCCAGCGCCAGATCACGCATAAGAGCAGGCGGGGCGGCTTCATCCACGAAATGAAAGCCATGTTGCTCTGTCTGAGCAATTAATGTCTCGATTCTATCGCATAATAAATTTGCCGTAACGGGTTCATAGCGAGCAATGTAATCGAGCGAGATGTCGCAGAACGAGCACTTTCCCCAGTAACAACCGTGAGCCAGCGTGAGCTTATTCCAGCGGCCATCACTCCATAGGCGGTGCATGGGGTTGGCCACTTCGATCACCGACAGGTACGTATCCAGGGCGAGGTCGCTGTAGTCGGGTGTCCCTACTTCCCGCTGCGCTACATCTTTGTCAACAGCGCCGTTTTGGTAGATTACCCGCCCGTCGGCATTGAGCAGGAAGGTACGTTTGAGGGCTTTTTGCGGACGAGTGCCGCGAACATATTCCACCAAAGAGCGGAGGGGTGCTTCGCCATCGTCGAGGCTGACAAAGTCGACATAGTTGAACAGTCGTGGTTCTGCCAGACTACGTAGTTCGGTGTTAGCGTAGCCACCGCCGAGTACCACTTTCACACCGGGATAGTTTTGCCTGATGTGTTTCCCACACAACAGCGCACCAACCAGATTGCCGGGAAAGGGCACGGTTAAACAAACCAGGTCAGGTACGTAGTCCGCCATTTTCTGATCCAGCAAATGAAGAAGCAACGTGCCAATCAGGGAAGGTGATGCCTGCAGGGCTGTATCAAGCTCATCGAAATGAGTAGCAGATCGGCCTAATCGTTCGGCATAACGACTAAATCCGAAATGCGGGTCAATGGCTTCCACGATTAAATCGCTGAGGTCTTCCAGATATAGGGTGGCCAGGTGCCGGGCTTTATCCTGCAACCCCATGCTACCAAACGCCCATTCCAAATCGTCAACCTCAGCAAATCGACTGGCTTCGGGTAGGTACGTTCGGCCTGTGATGGCGTGAGCTAATGTTGGGTTTTTATGCTGTAAAAAGCGGATCGTCGGATCGATGGTTGCCGTATATGCATCTCGTAAACGGCTGATTCGCTGACTATTATCAGATAAACTAATGCCATTTTTAACGACCTCGTCAACGGCTAAAAATAGGCGATTGAGACCTGATTCTGAAAACAGAGCCAAAATGGTCTCGATGCCAAGATCTGCCTGATGTGCTTTCACCGTACCATCGTCCCAAACCAGCGTGTTCAGATACCCTTTCAGGTAAGCCGTTGCCGGATAGGGCGTATTTAACTGTGTAAATGGGGGCGTGAGAAGCAGAACGTTGGTCAGCACGTAAAAAAGGAGTTGTTACTGTGATCATTGAACACTGATCTGTGTATAATGGCTCCCTACATGCTAAGGCAACGTGTATGCCTTAGCGGCAAAAGCTGATTAGCAGGGGAATGGCTTCTGAATCACCGGCCAGTTTACCACGGTTCCAGGCTTCACAAGCGGCTGTTTTGTTGCCCGCCAGCTGGTGAGCCTGACCTAAATAGGCATATAGATTATCAACTGAAGCGTCGAGTTTTTCGGTTGCTTTCAGGTACGTTAACGCTTTTTCAGCTTGCTTTTGCCGTAGCCAGTAAATACCCAGATTTCGTTGTGCCCAGGCGTTTTGTGCGTTCAGACGCAAACTTTCGTTGAGCAGGGGCAGAGCTTCAGCGTCTCGATTTAGCATCAACAGCAAGTACCCTTTGTTGTTAAGGTAAAAAGGCTGATTGGGTTTCTCTCCCAGAGCCTTATTGACGGCAATCAGGGCGTCGGTAAATTTTCTTTCCCGCGCCAGAAGCAACGCCTTATTATTGAGCGCTTCGGGTTGATTGGGGTTGATAAGCAGCGCTTTATCAACGTCGGTTCGGGCATAGGCATACTGTTTTTGGGTAAACCAAAGAGCCGACCGGTTTGTAAGGGCTTCTACGTTTTTGGAATCTAGCAGCAACGCTTTATCGAAAGCGGCCTGGGCCATGGGTACGTTACTCAGGCCGGCATATGCCTCACCTAACCGAGATTGGTAGAAGGTTGAGTCCTGATACGTCTTCTGAATAGTAAGCAAATCCGAAAGGGCGCTCTGTGCATTGCCCATCGACAGGTACGTATCGGCCCGGTTGAAGTAGGCTGTTCCGAAATCCTTATCGGCTTCAATAGCTTTGGCGTAATCGGTTAGGGCAGCCTCAATTTGCCCGTCTCGGAATTTAGCGAGGCCCCGGTTACTGTAGGCATCAGCGAAGTCAGGTTTTTTATTTATCGCTTCTGAATAGAAACGGATCGCCTCTTTATACTCCCGTTTTTGAAGCTGCACATTGCCCCGCAGAAAAAACTGAGCAGCTTCGTCGGTATCTGACGAGGAGCAGGAAATAAGAGCAAGTGTTATACAAACAATAAAAACTGACGAATACCACTGACTACTCATGATGTGGGGTTACATTAACGTTCGAAAGGGCAAATATACTTTGAACGTACTACCTATCCCCGGTTTACTGTTGGCTGAAATGAAACCTCCATGCTGTTCTACTATTTTTTGGCAGATGGCAAGTCCAATTCCCGACCCTTCGTATCGATTTCGTCCGTGTAGGCGCTGAAAAACTTGAAAAATCCGGTCGAGGTAGCGTTCGTCAAAGCCAATCCCATTATCCTGAATGCTGATTTCGTAAAATTTTTCCTCGACTGACTGAAAAAGTTGCGCTGCATTGCTACCGACAGAGAGAGTAGCGATATCGGCAAAGGCTACTTCTTTTCCCGATACCGAAACAACCGGAGTTGTATTTTTAGGGCAGAATTTAACTGCATTGGTCAGTAAATTCTGAAAAAGCTGGCGCATCTGGATCGGGTCAGCCACCAGAGTAATCAAGGAATCTACGTTGACGATGGCCTTACTTTGGTAAAGAACAGCCCATAACTCATCATTCTGAAGCTCGGCAAAGAGAGTGTTCAAGTCAACGGCCTCGAAGGGTATCTTTTGAGAACCAATTCGAGCATAGGCCAGTAAATCACGCACAAGTAAACGCATACGTACCGCTGAGGTATTGATTCGAGCTATAATATCAGTGGCATCAACGTCGAACTGACCCGCATACTGTTTGTGCAAAATATCAGTAAACGAGCTCAGTTTGCGTAAGGGTTCCTGAAGGTCATGCGACGCTACATAAGCAAATGATTCCAGATTTTCGTTGGATCGTTTTAGCTCTCGATTTGCTTGTTCTAATTGGTTGCGGTAGGTATGCATCGCTGTTACGTCCTGAACCGCTACCACAATGCCGTCACCGAAACGTGCTACCGAAAAGTCGAACCATTGATCTCCCCAGGGGACATCCATTCGAGTTGGTACTCCGGTTCGAACAACCTCCTTGTACTGTTCATACAGGGGCGTGTCAAGCAAGCCGGGAAAGAAGCGTGAAATTCGCCTGTATTGAATAGCCTGTATGGGATAACCGAGCAAATCGGCGGCCACCTGATTCAACTGAGTCATTCTGAAATCGATGATCATACCACTAGTATCGCGAACGCTTTCGTGCACGACGATGGAGGTTGGGGTTGTGTCCATCACCTGCTTGAGCAGGGCAGCCTGTTGTTGCTGTAGTACCTCGGCTTCTTTGAGAGATGTTACATCAATATATGTATATAATATACAGCCATCGATACAGCAAAAAGTACCGTCATACCACCCTCTCATATCATAGTCTTCGTATGGTAAAGTAAGGTGTTGTGTAGTTTCTGTTTTAATTACCTGCACGAATCGATCGAAGAGATCTGACGCTTGCCAACCGGGGAAAACGGTACCTACCGCATTTCCAGTCATTTCTGCCACAGATTTGCCGGTTACCCGTGCGTTGTAATTGTTGGTGAGTATGTACTGAAAATCGATAATTACTCCGTTTCCGTCTCTAAGTGGCCTGGCAAAGACTAACCCCGCCTGCGTATTGTCAATGACCTGCTGTAAAACGGACGTTTGATCAATATGGCCATTTTTATTAGATTGAAAAGTGTCTGTAAGAGTAAAAGCGGCAATAACGCGATTGTTGGCCGATGATAGATGAAAGCTGACTGGTAGATTACCTGCTACTGTGGTTTTCTGATTGTTTAACGTGAAGTTTAGTTTTCGATTATACGCTAGAACAAGGCGAAACTGATCTTTCAAAAAAGGAATATCCGCATCATCAAACAAGTTGTGAAGACTACTGCCAACTATTTCATTTGTTGAATATGGCCAAAGAAAGGGCGTTGATGCATCGATATTTGTTACTTCAAAATCGGTCACATGTCCATCACTATCTAGGATAGGACTAAATGTTAAGGTGCCTCTCGTTGCATAACCAGGATGACCGTCGATGAAATGGCTGTGTGGGGTGAAGGCGGTCATTATAGTATAGATCTAAATGCGCTTACCGTATGTTTACAAAAGCAATGTGAAGCAAAGCGAGTTATACTAGTTATCTAGTTGTCAAATACACACTAAACGTTAACGCTAAAACCACTGTAATTTACATTAATAAGAAATATTTACTCTAAAGATACCAGATAAAGTACTTAAACTTTCGGGTATAGTTGAGTGAATGGTAAAGTTCAAACAACGTATCAACTATGCGGTATATAAAGGATATTGATCACCCTCAATTAAAAATCAGTCTCTTCTCCTGGAACAGTAAGTATATCCTAAAAATAGAGGCCGGTCCATACGAACAGACCTATAAAGTAGCTGAGTTCGATGTGACCGGCCCCGATGAGGTCGAATCGCTGGTGACTGATTCGTTTGTACAATCTGTGCTTTCCCGCTTTCAGGAAATGGATAAAGACTGGACTGAGTCAATCAACAGTTATGAATGAGAGATCATGGGCTGTATAATTATTTGATATACAGCCACTTGTTGTAAAGTTTTTTTTGTTTTTCTGTCTGGTTGGGCAGGGCTTCAATCCGATAGGCCAACATGGGGTTTGGCATCAGTTTGATGCTTAGCTCACGAGGTTGTCCGCCACGGATAATCGATAGTTGAATGGTATCGCCCGGTTTTTTGCCGACAAGTGATTTTGTTAACTCATCGGTAAGTCGGTTACCGTCGAGGGAAATTACTATATCACCCACATTCAGGCCACCCTGTTCGGCTGCTGCACCCCGGCGTACTGCTGTAACTACCTGCCGTACTCCGGCTGCTGAAATGGAAGCGCCCAAAAAGCCGTCGGTCGAGGTGGGGCCACTATTGACCAGTTTCATTCCTACTGGCTCAAAGTAGGGGGCGTAATCGATCGGGCCGGTTCCATTGATGCCTTTTTCGAAGAAACTAGTGAGTGACGTACCTGCTATTTGCTCGGCTGCACGGCGGAATTCTTCGTCGGTGAAGCCGCGTTTTTGTTTCTTGTAATACTCGTTGTACAGGAATCGCATTAGATCATCCATCGACCGTTCGCCGTTGCTTCCCGACAGAATAGCGAGGTTCAGCAACGTACCCATCACGGCACCTTTCGAGTAATAAGATACGGTGCTGTTCGCCGAATTTTCATTGGGGCGGTAGTATTTGATCCACGCATCCCAGCTCGATTCAGCCACTGATTGTACCATATTACCGGGTTGATTTTCAATGCCGTTAATATCACCAGCCACCACTTTCAAATAGTCTTCCGGTGTGTGAAAACCCGCCCGGCGCAGAATATAATCTTCGTAGAATGATGTACAACCTTCTGACAGCCAAAGCATATGGGTGTAGTTCTCCGTCTCGTAATCGAAGGGCCCCAGGGCAATGGGCCGAATCCGTTTCACATTCCACAAGTGAAAATACTCGTGAGCTACCAGTGTTAGGAAACCTTTGTAACTGCGTTCTGAGGCATAAGCCGACAGGTTGGTTTGTAAAGTTGTGGAGTTGAGGTGTTCCAGTCCGCCACCACCCTGATTGGTGTGATGCACAATGAACGTGTAGTCGCTGCAGGGGTGTTCGCCCACTACCGTGGCGGCTGTTTCGCAAACGCGTTTGTAATCGGCAGCTAGTTTGTCGGCTTTGTAGTCGAGCGGGCCGTTGCTGTACATGGCTACCGTATGCGGAACGTTGGAAGCTGTAAAGGTGAACGTAGTATGATTACCGATTTCGATGGGTGAATCGACCAGGATATCGAAGTTGGGTGCCTCGTAGGTGAACGGGGCATTGGCCACTGCTTTCATTCCTGTGGCTACCTTTTTCCAGTCTTTGTAAGGATTAACCTGTACGGTAAGCGGTTTATCTTTTAGTGCATCGTGGTACAAAAATATACTGGCTCCATTGAGGTATCCATGCGAGTCGTCGAGGAAACTGGTACGAACGCTGAGTTCATACGCGTACACCCGGTAACGTACCGTAATATCGTCGGCATTGGAATAGATCCGCCAGGCATTTTTACGAATTTTGTCTGAGCGTACTGCCTGTCCGCCCGACGTGGCAGCGAAGCCTTCAACGTTTTTGGCATATTCGCGGATGAGGTAGGAGCCGGGTGTCCAAACCGGCATTTTAAGATCGATGTACCCATTTTTACGGGCATTGGTCGCTGCTGCCGCATTTTGCAACCGCATTTCTACCTCGAAATAGTGGGTTTGAGGTTGCGGCATCGAGAGCACGTAGCTGATTCGAGGGGTAGGTGCTTCGGTAGGATCATCAACAGGAAGGTTAGCCGGCAGTAGACGAGCGAGTACAACAGTAGATAGTGTTTGCTGAGTGAGCAGTAAAAACAGAATGAGCAATCGTTTTTTCATACGGAAAGACCAGTACATTCGTTGAAACAATCGTAGTATGGGTAAGTTTATGAAGCGACACCAGATATACGTATCTGGTTTGTTCAGCTAAACTACAACCCTTTCTCTTCATTACACAACCGTTAATCGGTTCTATGCATCCAGCGAACCCCCGCGTTTGGGGGGCTTTATGTGTGGTTGTCGGGTCTTTATCGACCTCATCACTCATGGCCCAACGGACGTTAACCTACACCGAGCCCGATTTGCACTATCGCAACGGGGTTGAACTTTTTGAACGAAGCAACTATGCTGCCGCCCGCTCTGAGTTTGAGCGATACCTGAGTCAGCGCCGACCGTTGCTTAACACATCGGGTACGCCCGCTGCGGGCTCACCGGCCAGCGACCCCAACGCTGTGTCGGCCGAGTACTACATGGCATTAGCGAGCTTATACGCAGATCAGCCCGGTGCCGAAGCCCTGGTTGACCGTTTCGTGAGAAACCATGGCGAACATCCCAAAGCTGGTCAACTCTACGGTGATCTGGGCCTTTATTATGTGAGTCGGGAAGACTATACCAATGCGATAACGTACCTGCAAAAGGCAGTTGGGCAGTCAAATACGGCGAGTAAACAGCGGGATTACCAGTTTAATCTGGCTTTGGCGTATTACAACACGCAGGATTTGGCCAAAGCGCTGCCATTGCTCAATGCCATAAAGACCGACTCCGATTACGTCAACGCTGCTGCCGCATCGTACTATGCCGGGGTCATCAACTTCCGAAATGGACAGTTCAACGAAGCAATCAGTGATTTTCGTAGGATTGAAAACAACCCGACGTATCAGAGCGACGTACCCAATTGGCTGGCACAGGCGTATTACAAGCAGGGCCGTTACGATGAATTAACGGCTTATACGGAGCCTTTATTGAAACGAAACACTGGCCCGGCGTTGGCCGAAGTGTCTTTGTTTACGGCTGAGGTTTATTATCGGCAAGGCCAGTATGCTCAGGCAATTCCTGCGTATAAACGGTATTTATCCACCAAAGGAGCAGCTGCACCGGCTGCCGTAAAGTATCGTTACGGACAGTCGCTGTATAAATCAGGTAACTACAACGACGCCATTACACAGTTGAAACCTGTTGCAGCCGGTAAAGATACTACAGCTCAATATGCAGCCTACACGTTGGGCATTAGCTATTTGCAGACGGATAACCCGTCGTATGCCCTCACGGCTTTTGATCAGGCGGGGAGGTTGACGTTTAATCCATCCATTCAGGAAGAAGCACGGTTTACTCACGCTAAACTGCAACTTGATCAGAAGCGTGGATCAGAGGCCATTTCTGAACTGAACGATTTTATTAAAAAATACCCGGATAGCCGGTTTGAAAATGAAGCGAACGAACTGGTAGGAGAGGCCTATCTGGCTTCGAATAACTACCCGGCAGCCATAGCCTATATCGAGAAGCTGAAAAACCGTACTGCCCGAATTAACGCTACCTATCAGCGGTTGACGTATAATCAGGCGGTGGCCGATTATAATGCGGAACGGTATCCGGCGGCTTTGGTTAATTTTAATAAGTCGCTGACCGTTTCGGGTGATTCTGAATTGAAAACAAATGCGACTTTCTGGAAAGCGGAATCGCTGTCGGGCCAGAAAAAGTGGGCCGAAGCTATCCCGCTTTATACGCAGGTACGTTCCGGTGAATACGGTTTGAAGAGTCTGTATGGTCTGGGATATGCTTATTACAATCAGAAAGACTACCCGAAGGCGCTGACCTATTTTCGGGAGTTTATCAAAGGCTCGGCTGGTAATGCAGATCCAACCGTTGGTGATGCCTATATCCGTTCGGCCGATTGCTTGTTGGCCACCAAGCAGTATAACGAAGCCATGCGCGCTTATGATCAGGCGATTGCAACCGGTCGCGCTGATGCCGATTATGCCACTTATCAAAAAGCGATTATTTTGACTTATGTTGGTCGCGATACCGAAGCGAAAGCCCTGTTCGATCAAGTGCAGCAAAATCCATCGTCGCGTTATGCCGACGATGCTCAGTTTCAGGCGGCTAACGTTGATTTCGAGAAAGGGAATTTCGCCGCGTCGGTTGTAGGATTTACTAAACTGATTACCTCACGGCCAAACAGCTACCTGCTGCCGGCTGCTTTATTAAAACGGGCAGTCGCTTATTCGAATCAGCAGCAATACGATCCAGCCGTTGCTGATTATAAGCGAATACTGGATGAGTATGGCAACAGTCCTCAGGCAAAAAGTGCCTTGCTTGGCCTGCAGAATGCACTGGATGATGCTAATCGGACAGACGAATTTTCAGATGTGTTGGGCAAATACAAACGGACTAATCCGGGGAGTACCGATGTAGAGAAGGCTGAATTTGAAAATGCCAAATCCCTCTATTTTGCTGAGAAATATCCCCAGGCATTGGCTGCTTTCAAAGCGTTCTCACAGGAATATCCCAACAGCCCCAACCGCGATGAGGCCCGTTACTACGGGGCTGACGTCTTTGCCAAAACCGGCGACGTACCTGCTGCTCTGCGAATGTATGGTATTCTGGTGCAGGAAGGAAAGTCGGTATTTGCGGTTAAATCGGCCAGTCGTGCGGCTGAGTTGGAACGCCGTCAGAAAAACTACCCGGCTGCTATCAAAAACTATCAATACGTGCTTTCCCGCTCTAACGAACGGACTGATCAGGTCACAGCTCAACTGGGTTTGATGGATACGTATTACACGTTTAAGGTCGATTCAGCGGCGGTCATTGCTCGTCAGCTTGTTTCGGCGGGTAATGTGGTGCCGGGGGCGCAGAATCGAGCTCAGCTGATGCTGGGTAAAGTAGCTCTGTCGAAAGCTGATTATAAGACGGCTACGACTGAGTTTGAAAAAACCATTGCCCTTGCCAAAGATGTGAGTGGGGCAGAGGCTAACTTCCTGATTGGTGATGCGCAGTATAAGCAGAAGAAATACAAAGAGTCGATCGCTACGCTGCTTCGCTTCAATGAGCAATTTGATGGGTTCGAGTACTGGAAGGGCAAAGCTTTTTTGCTTGTTGCTGACAATAATATAGCCCAAGGCGATTTACTCCAGGCAAGAGGGGTACTTAATTCGATTATTGAAAATGCTGCCGAAGCCGAGATTGTGGCCGAAGCTAAAACTAAGTTAGCCGCCATTGAGACGAAATAGCCCTATGTCACGTACCTACAAATCGCTGTTTCTTAGTGTGCTTACCTTGTCGGTAGCCCATGCGCAACAGCCTGGAAAGATTGAAAATCAGGAAATAACGGTTGAAAAAAGTCGGCGAATTGAACTACCTCCAGCTAACCGAATTCAAAACAAAATACCATCACCGAAGGCGAATACAGATGTTAAAAAGCTAACGTATGAGTTTCAGGACCGTAAACTAACCATTGGTGATCCTCGTATTCAGCCAACCGTCCTGCCTCTCAACGCTACTAAAGCAGACGTACCACCTGCTTTCAGTAATTATGTTAAATTGGGTGCCGGTAATTATAATACGTTCTACGGAGAAGGCTTTTATGGCCTCACCACAGAAACCGGTATGGGCGTTGAAGCCTCGGTCCGTCATCTTGGTTCCGGTATTGGTCCGGTTGACGGGGCTAACTCGGCTCAGCGAGAAACGAGGCTGGATTTGAAAGGAACCTACAATACTGATTTGTTCAAGCTCACTGGTGGAGTCGGTTATGAGCAGGAACGTTACTATTTCTATGGCTACCGCCCCCAGTTTCTGGATGGAAATCGAGTGGTGCCCAATCGGGATTCGCTTCGTCAGCAACTCAGCACTTTTCGGGTCAATCTGGGCATAGAAAACAACGGCAAAGACCAAACGCTCGATTATGCCCTCAAGACCAGCCTGACAACGCTAAAAGATGGCTACCGTGCATCAGAAACGGATTGGGCTACGAACTTACAAACGTCACTCTATATCACTGATCAGGTTACGGCCCTGCTCAATGCCGATGCCTACGTGACACAACGGTCTGATCAGGAAGTGGATAATCGGAATTTGTTTCGGTTACGCCCGGCTTTCAGGTATGCGTCGCCTACACTGACAGTTACTTTGGGGCTAAATGCAGTGAACGAAACCGATAAGCGATTGGGCATTAATAACACAAGGGCGTTTCCTGTTGCCAATGTCGATTTGGTTCCAACCGGAAATATTCACTTTTTTGCCGGTGTTGATGGCGATATTGTTCGAAATACCCTGCGGTCGTTGTTGAGCGAAAACCGTTGGCTTGCCCCCAATGTAGTGTTGGCCAATACGATTAAGTTATACGATATCTATGGTGGATCTAAGGGACAACTCGGCAATGGCTTCAATTACGAAGCTAAAGTATCGTATGCCCGTTACCGTAATTTTTACGGTATTAACAACACCTGGCCCGATACGACTAAGTTTTTTGCCCTATACGATGGTGGACTGGCTCAGGTACTGACCGTTTCGGGACAGGTTGGTTATTCGCTCAACGATCGCTTTACATCCACGTTGAAAGGTGATGTGTTTCGGTATGATCTCGACCGGCTCGACGACGCTTGGGGAAGACCCCGGGCTACGGTACAGTGGCTCAATAGCTATACGTTGAACAAAAAACTGTTCATTACATCAGATCTGTACGTGAACACTGGAATACGAAACAAAAACTTCATAACTAACGAAATTGTCAAGCTACCGGCGATTTATGATCTGAACCTAAAAATTGACTATTTCCTTGGTAAACAGGTCTCTGCGTTTGTTTCGTTAAATAATATCTTCGGTCAAACTTACCAGCGCCATTTGTATTATCGGGTGCAGGGTCTTAACTTTCTCGGAGGAATTTCATACTCCTTCTGATTTTACCCTTTCTACTATGCAACCTATCGGTGATTACTTGAAGAAGCTGCTGTACCAATATGATTGTATTGTGGTACCTACGTTGGGCGCGTTTCTGATTCACTCGGTATCAGCTTCTTTTAATGAAGCTACTGGTCAATTTCTGCCTCCGCGCCGTAAAGTTGCCTTCAACAGTGCGTTGATGCTCGATGACGGCATCCTGTTAAATTACGTGATGATGCACGAAGGCATCACTCGTGAAGAAGCACTGCGCGGCATCGATCTATTTGTGACTACGCTGAAAGAAACAGTCCGCTTGCGGGGGAGTTTTTCTGTCGATGGCCTTGGACTATTCTCTTACAACACGGAGAACAGCCTTCAGTTTGAGCCTGAACTCCGGCATAATTTTCTGGCGAATGCTTATGGCATGCAACCAGTTGTGCTGGCTCATAGAGTAGTTCACCTTGCTCAGCCCGTTGCCGTTGTCAAGCCAATGCCTGTTGCTGAGGTACGTCGGTTGCCTGCAGTGGCATCCGTGTCTACTACCGGGGTGGCGTCTGTTGCTGAAGAAGGTCAGGTACTCACCATGCCTGTTCGCCGCGCGGGTATAGCCTGGCGTTGGGCTACTGCTGCTTTGCTGGTTGGCTCGTTAGGGTTGATTAGTTATTTCTCGGTTATCCGTCCTGGAGATCCTTTGCAGAGCAGTCTTAATCCGGCCTTCTTATTTCGGTTACCGTCTTTCCTGTCTGGTGAATCGACTCAAAAATCAGTTCAGAAAGCGGCTGTTGTACCCACTCGTGTTGTACCGGTGAAAACCATGGTTGCCGCGACTGTTGAACAGCCAACTGTAGCTGAGGTAATTGCCCCTGCTGCATCGGCAGATCGAGTTGTTGTTACTCCAACTGCTGTAGTAAAGCCTGTAGTTCGTAAGCCCGAGCCAGTTGATACCAGGGTGAACGTACCTGAACCGTTGGTATTGGAAGGTTCGAAAGCTAAAACAAATTATACGGTAATCGCCGGAAGCTTTGCCAGCCGTCAAAATGCGGTTCGTTTCCGTAAGCTGCTAGTGAAGGCTGGTTATTCAGACGCTTACATACTGCAGGGTCGTGGTTTGATAAAAGTGGCTGCTATTGGTGCTGAATCGCTACGTGAGGCCGAAGCAGGGGTTGATTCATTGACTGCATTAACTGGCATTGCTCCATTTATTATGCGAAATCGTTAAGTGAACCTTCTCTTTAGATCAACTTAAAAGGTGGCCTTGTGGTCGCCTTTTTTTATGTTTGTGCGATTACTCACATAACGAAAGCCTTTTGATAATCGTTAGAAGATAAATCGGTACAAACAGCCGATGCTTACTTATGCGTATTGCGTACGAAAACGAAACCGAAGCCCGTACTGTTGCTCTTGCGTTTGCGACGGTGTCAACGGTAGGCCTGTTGATCATTCTCTTTCTGGTAACGCTGTCGAGTACTACGCCAAACCCGCCTCCTGTAGAGTATGTTGAGGTAAACTTTGGTACGTCGAATGTTGGCAGTGGTTCGGTTCAGACCTATAATAAACCTAATCCGTCGCCTCGGGCCGAGAACGTAAAAAAATCAGAAGATCGTCCTGATCCTAAAGTGACTACAACGCCCCGTGTCGAGCGAACCCCGGTAGCGCCTACTACTCGTACGCCCGATGTGAAGACGTCTAAGGCCCCTGCTGAAAAGCCAGTAATTACCAGCCGTTCTGAAAGTCCGGTGAGTGTAGCAGAGAGACCTGACACGAAGCGTCCTGAAGCGACTTCACCCAAGTCTAGTCCCGCCCCGCCCCGTGCCGAGCCCGTTAAAAAAGTAGAGACTGTTGATCCGAGCGCCTTGTACAAACGGTCTTCGGGCGTGGCAGGGTCTAATGGTACTAATGGCCGGGCATCCGGTACTGGTGGCAATAACAATGGTGATGATAAGTCGGGAGTAGGTGATAAGGGTAATCCTGAAGGTAATATCAATGCCAAAGAATTTTATGGTAAACCGGGGGGTGGCAAAAGTGGTTTGGCGCTTAATGTGTCTGGCTGGGCTTTTGGAAATAATAAGCTGGAAAAAGATGATTCGGATGATAGTGGCAAAATCGTTTACCAGATCCGTGTAGATAGTGATGGCAACATTGTTTCGGCCCGGCCCTTACAGCAAACGGTTAGTCCTTCGGTCGAAAGTTTTTATCGGCGTCAAGTAATGCGGTTCAAATTGCGTCCTAAAGGCTCAGTAACGCCCTCCGAGCTGTCAACAGGTACCTTAACGATCTCAATTAGTGCTAATTAGCGTATGACTTATCACGAGGCTCTCTCGTACCTATACGATCGCCTGCCCGTTTTTCACCGGGTGGGCGTTTCTGCTTATAAACCCGGCTTTGCCAATGTGTTGGCACTGTGTGATGTGCTGGAGAATCCACAGCATAAATTCCGTAGTATTCATGTGGGTGGTACAAATGGGAAAGGCAGTACGTCTCACTTATTGGCCAGTATTTATCAATCGGCCGGTTATAAGGTTGGTCTTTACACATCACCACATCTACAGTCATTTACTGAGCGTATTCGTATAAATGGAGAACCTATCCCGGAAGTGGAGGTAGTTAATTTCGTCGTCGGTCAAAAAGTCATCATCGAGGAGATTCAGCCTTCCTTTTTTGAGGTTACTGTGGCTATGGCGTTCGACTTCTTTGCCCGTCAGCAAGTCGATCTGGCTATTGTAGAAGTTGGGCTGGGAGGGAGGCTTGACTCGACTAATATCATCACTCCCATAGTTAGTGTAATTACAAACATCGGTTGGGATCATGTTGATGTGTTGGGTGATACACTTCCCCTGATTGCTGCCGAGAAAGCTGGTATAATCAAACAGAACGTACCTGTAGTTATCGGTGAAACTAATCCGGAAACAGCTCCGGTATTCATTGACAAGGCATTAGCCAATCAGGCCTCAATCGAATTTGCTGATCAGTCCTGGGATCTTGTGGACGGAGGCGTTAGGGAGGGCGTAAGAACGGTAATTTGCTCAGCGTTATCTGAAGCTGATGGACGGTTATTGGAGCCTTTTCAGATTCAATTGCCACTGATCGGATTGTACCAGCTCCATAATCTCAAGACGGTATTGTCGACGATTGAGGCTGCCGGAAATCTTGTGCCAGTTTCTGTACAAGCCATTAAAACAGGCTGTGCGTTAGTTGTGGCACAAACTAAGCTTAAAGGTCGTTTTCAACAGTTACAGTCTACCCCAACGGTTATCGCTGATACGGCTCACAACAAACCCGGTATTACGGCATTGTTGGATACCGTTCAAACCATGCCATTTTCTTCTCTACGGATTGTGGTTGGTTTTGTACGGGATAAAGATGTGTTGGCTGTATTAAAGCTATTACCGGCAAATGCGATCTATTATTTTTGCCAGGCGGATTCGCTGAGGGCTCTGCCTGCTTCTGAGTTGTTAAATCAGGCTACTCTTATTGGTTTAGTCGGTACAGTATACACAACGGTTAATGATGCGCTTGTTGCCGCGCTTGATGACGCAGAAGTAACTGATCTTATTCTTATCACGGGCAGTACTTATGTAGTTGCCGAATTAAATTCCCTTTGAGTGTTATGGCAAGACGCCGAAAAATGTACCGTTTTGAACAAAATCGAGTAGCAGATAATGTAATCGAACGAGGTAAGCCTATCTATACAACGATTAAGGGACGATGGTTAACCGATTATTTTAAAAACGATAACCCCATTGTTCTTGAATTAGGTTGTGGGCGAGGTGAGTATACAGTCGGTTTAGCTGAAGCCTATCCTGAACGAAACTTTATCGGCGTCGATATTAAAGGTGATCGAATAGCTCGAGGGTCTCAATCAGCTATTGAGATGGGTTTATCGAACGTTGCTTTTCTACGGACGGACGTTCAGTATTTGCTCGAATTTTTCAGTGAGGGGGAAGTGGATGAGATCTGGATTACTTTTCCTGATCCTCAGCCACGTGATAAGCAGGAGAAACATCGACTGACTTATGCCTCGTTTCTCACTCTGTATAACATACTATTGAAGTCAGATGGATTACTTCATCTAAAAACGGATCATTCTCTATTCTTCGAGTATAGTTTAGAATCACTTCCGAGGAGTGGTTATACCATCCTTGCGTCGACTAAGGATTTGTACGAGTCTCCACTTAATGATATTCACCTCGGTATAAAAACGAAGTATGAGGCCATGTTTTACGCGAAGGGACATTCTATAAATTATCTTCAAAGCCTGAAAGGGGCTGGCGTTTAGATTACTGCCAGCCCCTTTCAGGTAATTTCGTTTTGGAATGACTAGTTAAATAACCGTACCATAAGGTCTGCAACGCGACTAGAGTAGCCGTACTCATTATCATACCATCCTACCACTTTAGCAAAGTTACCCATTGAGGTAGTTAGCTTGGAATCGAATATGCATGAGTGAGGATTGCCGACGATATCGATAGAGACAAGTTCGTCGGTAGCGAATTCGAGAATACCTTTCATGGTGGTCTCGGCTGCCTGCTTCATGACAGCGTTGATTTCCTCAGCTGTTACTTCGCGCTTCAGAATTACAGATAGATCGGTTAGTGATCCGTCTGGTGTTGGTACACGCATGGCGTTACCGTCCAATTTTCCTTTCAGATGTGGTAGTACTAAACCAACAGCTTTAGCAGCCCCTGTAGATGTAGGAACTATAGACAAAGCAGCGGCACGTGCCCGACGAAGATCTGAGTGCGGAGCATCGTGTAGATTCTGGTCAGCTGTGTAAGCGTGAATCGTAGTCATAAATCCTTTTTCGATACCGAAGTTATCGTCAAGGACTTTTGCCATCGGAGCAAGACAGTTAGTTGTACAAGATGCGTTGGAGATAATAGTTTCTGAGCCTGTCAGGATATTGTCATTAACACCTAATACTACTGTTGGGATATTTCCTTTGGCAGGGGCTGAAATTACTACTTTCTTACAACCTGCCTGTAGGTGTTGGCCAGCTCCGGCTTCATCTACAAAACGTCCTGTTGATTCTAACACAACGTCTACTCCTAATTCTTTCCAGGGCAGTAGTTTAGGGTCGCGTTCGGCATAGGCATTGATCCGCTTACCATTTACGGTGATGCTATCTGCGTCTGCTGTTACTTGTCCTGGAAAACGGCCGTGAACAGAGTCATATTTAAGAAGATGAGCCAATGTGGCGTTATCGGTAAGGTCATTGATCGCTACTACTTCAATGTTTTCCTTTTCCAATAATCTGCGGAATGATAGACGGCCAATGCGTCCAAATCCGTTAATAGCTACTTTAATGGTTGCCATTCGTTATGCAAACAGGTTTGGTTAACACCCCAAAGATAGGGTAGCTATGTGACATTGAGAGCCATTTAGCAAAAAGACTTAAAAGCCGATGCTTTAGCAAACTGATTTAGTAAATAGTAAAAGCGTATTAGTAAAACTAAACATATGCTACTATAAATAGCCAATATATGAGTTTTTTGCCAAATTTTTTTATTTTTTACCTAAAATCCGCAAGTATTTTGCAAGAAAATTATCAAATATAAGAACATGCTAATAATGTTGCTAATATGATTTAACAAAACTAAAATAGACGAATCGAATTGCTAATGATATTTGCTAATAACAACTTCTTGTTGTTTATAGATCTTAAAAGGAGGGGACCTGCTTTGGAGATAACTGTCACGCACATCAATAAACACCTTTGCTTTGAAAACCAATTACTATCGTTTTATATATACTACTTATGAATTCCTCTATTCACCTTCCGGAATTAACTATCCAACTATACTCTCAACGTCCAAATAATGTAACCATCTTGCCAATTCTCTGATATCTATTGTTGATTGCATGCTTGCACATAGACTGACCTGTACAATATTTTAAACTCCGCCCATAAACCTAGGTTCTTAAAATCATCTCGAAATACATCATATAACTTCTACTAAAACATCATCATCATCTCCCGTCTTCAACTTATTATTGGTGCGTGAATTAGTCAGTAAGGATGCCAATCTCTTTTTTCCGCTCTTTCTCAAAGATGTGGAGTTACTCCCAAATACTTTCATAAAATCCTATAATGAAAAAGATACTTAATTTTTCAGCTTACCCTTTAACTGATTCCAGACCAGTTCGACCGGATTCAACCGCGCCAGCAGACCGCTCTGGACTATAAACACGTAACGACTCTAAATACGCTCGACCGGGTAACTGCTTCAGAAGGCTTTGACTGGGCTCGCTTCAACGAATAGAAGCACCATCCCAAATGATGAGTAAATCACGTTTACGGTAATGACCACAGATCTTCTTGAGAAACCAGACGATGATGTCTTCACCCGTAAACGACCGATCCTGACCTACTGAATAAATCCGATCTGTTCACGCATCAATAAAACCCATAATAGGTCTCAATACTATTGACCGGATCACCCAAAAAGTCAATATCAATGCTTTAATCGACGCCCAATTTGAACACAACCAGACGCATTCAAATAGACTAAAAAGTAATCGTCTTATATTTACACGCAGGTTGTAATCGCCTTGTCATGTCATATTAAATAGATTTGACTTTGATTATTAGCTCCTCCATTTTTATGACAAAATTTAATTTGCTTATAAAAATGCGACGAAAGTTAATACTGGTGATTTTCAACTAGTTAATACCACATTAATAAAGTTTAACTTTCTATTATGAGTAACAAAATAGCTCAGATTCTTGAGATTTGGACAGATCGTTCGCTCTTGCTTGATCCAACTTACAAAGCCATTATTGACGATGTAATACAAGATTTGAATGACGGGAAGCTACGTGTAGCACAGCCAGTCGACGGTGAAGCAGGGGGGGAGTGGATCGTCAATGAGTGGATAAAGAAAGCTATCCTACTCTACTTCGTCAGTCAGACAATGAAACCTGAAGAGGTTGGTATTTTTTCTTTTAACGATAAAATTCCCCTTAAGTCAGGCTTCGCCGAAGCGGGTGTGCGTGTCGTACCACCAGCCACTATCCGCCATGGTGCGTACCTGGCACCCGGCGCTATTTTGATGCCGTCTTATGTGAATATCGGAGCCTACGTTGGAGAGCGTACAATGGTCGATACTTGGGCCACAGTAGGAAGCTGCGCTCAGATTGGCAGCGACGTGCATCTGAGCGGTGGCGTAGGTATTGGCGGTGTTTTGGAGCCACCCCAGGCAGCTCCGGTTATTATTGAAGACGGAGCCTTTATCGGCTCACGCTGCATTGTTGTTGAAGGTGCCAGAATTGGCGCGAAAGCCGTTCTTGGAGCTGGCGTTACCATTACCGGCTCTTCTAAAGTAATCGATGTTACAGGTAACCAACCAGTAGAATATAAAGGGTTCGTGCCTGCTAATTCGGTTGTTATCCCGGGTAGCTACACCAAGGAATTCCCTGCAGGAAATTTTCAAGTTCCCTGTGCGCTAATCATCGGGCAGCGAAAGGCTTCTACCGATTTAAAAACTTCGCTTAATGAAGCATTAAGGGAGAACAATGTAGCAGTTTAACATTGTATAAGTTCGCTCTTGTTAATTTCAATAGCCCTGTTTTACAAATGTAATCCAGGGCTATTCTTTGTTCTACAGATTGACATTTGTATATTTACATTATTATGATTTACATTAGTAACAATCCTAATCAAATACACAGATGTCAATAAATGACAAAATTAAACAAGTGCTGACTATCAAGAATTTATCTCCCTCTTACCTGGCAGATGACATCGGAGTTCAACGATCCAGCATTTCGCATATCCTTTCCGGCAGAAACAGACCCAGCCTTGATATCATTCAGAAAATTGTACGTCGCTTTCCTGAATTTACATATGAGTGGTTCCTTGATTCCGACTTACAATTGTCAACCGACGATCATCATACTGAAGTGCCTCAAATCACTACTGTAACTCGTGCTCCCCGCCAACCTATTGCAAATAGTAGCTCATCATCATCCGTTACGATACCTGCTATATCTGAAGATATTTCGACGACAGATGATAGAAAAACGACCATTCCAAAACAAGACATTCTGGCTAAACATACAATTGATCGTATCTTAATCTTTTATACAGACGGGACATTCAAAGAATACACACCTGCTCTTTGAGTTGGGGGGACTTGAATAAAATTGTACCTTTTATTTCCAATTCTTGCCAACTAGCCTTTTCAATTCGTTTATCAGTTATGAACCCGTTTAAAAGATTACTATTACATACTTTAGGACTTACCTGGCTACCTGTTCTCTACAGTTGTTCCATTACCGAACCTTTGCGAACCGAACCCTATGAACACGGCGTAGTTGTTCTGGAAGCGGGCCAGGCAGGTAGGAGTAATGCCTCAGTCAGTTTCATTTCTCCTGAGGACAACCGTGTTTCTACCAACATCTTCGCCAATACAAACGGTAGAAGCCTTGGCGACCTTCTACGTTCGTACCAAGAGATAGAGGGCAAGGGTTATTTGCTGGTTAGTACCAACGATAAGGTTGAGGTTATTGAGAACAGCACTTTTCGGAGCATTGCTGTTATTGATGAAGGAGTAGAGCAATGTCGGTACATGGTACCTGGCCCACCACAAAGTGGATTCATCCTGAAAGGATACGTTAGTTATTGGGGTGGTAAAACCATGGCTCCCGGAGTGGCGGTTGTCAGTCTGGCCGACAGAAAAGTAATTAAACAGATTTCGGTAGGTCAAGGACCCGAGCAGATGGCGGTTGTCGGGGATCAACTATTCGTGGCTAACTCAGGCGGGGCAATCATTGGCAATACCGTTTCAGTTATCAATACTTCTACCGATCAGGTTGTAGCTTCTATTCCTGTTGGTGACGTACCCACATCAGTTGTTTATGATCCGACAGGAGGATTGATTCATGTGCTTTGCAGCGGCCGACCCACACGGCTAAATGCAGGAGGAATGACCACCGCAGAAATAGTACGAATTAACCCGGTAACCCGTCAGGTGGTGAGCCGTGTTAGTATTGGCGGTCGACCTATTTCCGGTAACCCTTCCAACCTGGTTTTCCATTCGGCCAGCAATCGCTTTTACTTTCTGTTAAAAGGAGCTGTATATACCAGCTCCGTCAACGCCAGTTCTATTTCAGTGGATAAACCTCTCATTAACCAGCCATTTACTGGCCTTGGTGTTGATCCGGCCACAGGGATCATTTATGGCGGCTACACACGCGATTCTACCAGGAACGCCGTAATTCGGCGTTTTCAGCCATCCGGCGTTCGCATCGATTCAGTTGCTGTCGGCTTTGTTCCTAACGGCTTTTACTTTAAGTGAGCCAACTTGGCTTGCTCACAACGTTTTACAGGAAATACAGTCTATTGCTATTTTAAAAACCCGTTATACTGACCATATGGCGGGTTTTTTAGTTAACTACCTCTCTAGTAATACATTAACGTTTCACGTGAATATGCTCTTTCTATAACCCACAGTACTCGTATATATTTAGTTGTATAATTTATATTATGTTAAGTAATAATCTTAAAAAGAGAGGAAGGCTGTACTAGCCTTCCTCTCTTCAACTTAGTTGCCTGGAGTTACACAAGCTACTTTCTTCTCTTCAAACTGCTTCAGAATACCTTCGACTTGCTCCAACGTACTGTTAAGTACTGAGTCATTGGCATTAACTGATTTAGCTTTCTGGAAATAAGGCAACGCCTGTTTGAATTTTCCGCAAACGCGACCTTCAACTTCTTTGCCACTTTTGCTATACTCAGCCATGCTCATATTATCAACTTCACTCTTCATCTCAACAGCGTCGTTGAAAATACCAACACCTGTGTTGAAGTTTGCTTCGAAGTTATTCGCATCGGCGGCAAGGGCTTTCTTATAATAATCACGGGCCATTGCTTTCGTTTCGTTAGCCTTTTTAGTCAACTCAGTAGCTTTAGTCTGCAATGCTACAGCATCAACGCCTTTCGACGCTTCTTCTTTCATCTGCTTGTCAATCTCAGCCATCTTTCCCTTCTGCTCAGCAATTCTTCCCTGAACCTCGCCCAATTGACGCTTCAATTCAGCGCTTTTAGGTTGCTTTTTAATGGCAGCAGTCAGACGGGCAATTTCGCTCATGTAGGTATCCAACACAGCTTTCTCATCAGCCATCTTCTTGGTCAATTTAGCTCCCTTCTTTGCCTCATCTGTTGCTTTCTTGGCATCGGCAGACAAATTCTGCGCGTTGTTGTCATACATGATACCAAGATTCACCGCTGACTGAGCATCACTTGGGTTTTTCTCATACAACTCTTTCATGCTTGTGATAGCCTCATCCATACGACCTGATGATTGCAGGATACTCACACGGGTGGTACCAAGGTCACGGTTGCTTGGGAATAGCTTCATTGCACGATCTAACGTACCCAGTGCTTTATCAACCTCTTTGTCGCTGTTATACATCTGCGCCAGGCTAGCCCATATCGTAACATCACGACCACCATTTTCAGCGTATTTTTCAAATTGCTGCTTGGTCTTGGTCATATAATCAGCACGGTTGGCACCCTCTCCTTTTGCCGACATGGCTTGCTGAGCACTGATACCCGCATACATCGGCGCAGTAGTGTCTTTCGCATTGATTGTCGACGCCAACGTCATGGCCGTGTAGGCATCATCGAAGTTCTTCGCCTGATACCGACGAATACCCTGATTCATCATCGCAGAATACAACATCTGTCCATTCATGGCCTCAGTAACCTCTTTGGTCATCTTGCCATTAGGCTCTACTTCCAACGCTTTCTTGTACGAGTCATAGGCGACCATAGCTGCATTTGAATCTAAAGCAGCGGCCTTTGTATCATTTGCCAACGCCTCATAAATCTGCGCCCGTGCAACCCACGTCTTGGCTTTATTTGCCAATTTCGGGTCATTGACGTTGTTATCAATTTCGGTTTTAGCTTTGTCAAGCGCACCTTGTTCCTTGAACAAAAGCGCTTTGTTTTGGGCCATAGCTGACACTGATAGCAGTGTAGCTGCCGATACGGCCATCATGGTTTTCACGGAATGTGTCATGGAATGTGCCATCGTTTGATGTGCCATGTAGTCTTACTTAGTTTTGTTCAACAATTGGGCGAAAATACACATTTCACCCGGCATTTAGACAGAAAAAAGAGCCTCCGGTTTAATCCGAAGGCTCCTGAAAAACACTTTAGTATCGGCTATCTACCGCTTATTCAGTAACTTCCGGTGCTGGACCTTCTGTATCAATAGCTTCGGTTGCCTCTTCAGCTACTTCTGTTTCGTCGCGCAAAACAGTCATTACCGACGAGATAGCGTCGCCTTCGCGTAGTTTTATGATCCGAACACCCTGCGTATTACGGCCAATCACGTTAATAGCCTGTACCGGCGTACGCAGTAAAATACCCGATCGGTTGATAACCATCAAGTCGTCACTATCCGATGCCTGCAGAATACCAACCAAGGCACCTACCTTCTCAGTTATTTTCAACGTCCCTACGCCTTTAGCGCCACGGTTAGTAACCCGGTACTCATCAATAGGCGATCGCTTTCCATAGCCATTTTCAGAGATAACGAGTAACTGAGCGTCAGGTCGGCCAATGCAAACCATCCCAATTACGCGATCATCATCAGCTTCGTCGTCAAGGGTGATCCCTTTTACACCGGCTGCCGTACGCCCCATCGGACGTACCCGGGTTTCATGGAAACGAACAGCCTTTCCAGCCCTAGACGCAATAACAAGATCATTGTCGCCATTGGTCATCACCACATCCAGTAACCGATCGCTCTGGTCAATGGTAATGGCAATAATACCCGTCCTACGCACATTCGAGTAAGCTTCCAACAAGGTTTTCTTGATGGTTCCCTGCTCTGTACACATAACAATAAAGTTATTCTTGGTATAGTCAGGATCGTCCAGGTTTTTGACATTGATTACCGCCCGAACTTTATCATCACTATCGATCTGAATATAGTTTGGCAGTGGTTTACCTTTGGCGTCACGAGCTCCTTCCTGAAGTTTGTAAACAGGTAGCCAGTACATGCGTCCCTTCTGTGTGAAGATCAGCAACGTATTGTGCATGGTAGCTGAGTACAGGAATTCAGTGAAGTCACCATCTTTCGACGAAGCACCTTTCGACCCTTTTGTACCCCTCCCCTGCTGACGATACTCGGTTAGGGCCGTACGTTTGATGTACCCCTCGTGCGAGATCGTAATGATCATCTCCTCATCATCGATCAACGATAAATCGTCAAGATCACCATCACCCAGAGCATTAATCTGGGTACGTCGCGGATCACCAAAACGACTCCGTAAGTCAGCGAGTTCTTCCTTGATGATTTGTTTCTTACGCTCATCCCGGGCCAAAATATCGTTATAGTCAGCGATATCACGCATCAACTCATCGTACTCAGACTGAATTTTGGCACGCTCCAAACCGGTTAACCGCTGGAGACGCATTTCCAGAATGGCTTTCGCCTGAATTTCTGACAAGGCAAATTTCTCGATCAGGCCATTCTTAGCCACCTCGGCATCTTTCGACGAACGAATCAGTTCGATGACTGCATCGATGTTGTCGAGAGCGATAAGCAGACCTAACAGAATATGCGCCCGCTTTTCCGCTTCGCGTAATTCATACTGGGTACGTCGTGTAATTACCTCATAGCGATGCTCTACATAATAGCGCATCATGTCTTTGAGGTTCAGAATCATAGGCCGCCCTTTTACCAGTGCTACGTTATTAATACTGAACGACGACTGCAAGGCTGTATGCTTATACAGGTTGTTCAACACCACACTGGCATTGGCATCCCGTTTAATATCGTACACTACCCGCATTCCATCCCGATCTGACTCATCACGGAAAGCCGATATACCTTCAATTTTTTTCTCGTTAATCAGATCAGCGGTTTTTTCGAGCATCACCGACTTGTTGACCATGTACGGAATTTCCGTTACGATAATCTGCGTCTTGCCTCGGTTTTCTTCGATAGTTGCATTAGCACGGATAACGACCCGGCCACGACCCGTATGAAACGCGGAATGAACCCCGCTCATACCAAAGATGGTACCACCCGTTGGAAAATCGGGAGCCACCACAAACTTGATCAGTTCATCGATGGTAATTTCGGGATCATCCAAAAAGGCGGTTATACCGTCAACAACCTCAATCAGGTTGTGCGGGGCCATGTTCGTAGCCATACCTACCGCAATACCCGACGAGCCATTCAAGAGCAGGTTGGGCAGTTTGGCCGGCATAACGGTTGGCTCTTCCAGCGAATCATCGAAATTGGGCTGAAAGTCAACCGTTTCTTTATAGATATCGCCCAGCATTTCGTCAGCAATCCGTTTCAGACGCGCCTCTGTATAACGCATGGCTGCCGGCGAATCACCGTCTACTGAACCAAAGTTACCCTGACCATCAACCATCGGGTAACGCAATGACCAGTCCTGGGCCATACGAACCATGGTATCATACACCGATGAGTCGCCATGCGGGTGGTATTTACCCAATACCTCGCCAACAATACGGGCTGATTTTTTGTGTGGTTTGTTGTAGTTAACACCCAGTTCAGCCATGCCAAACAATACGCGGCGGTGAACGGGTTTGAGACCATCACGCACATCAGGCAAAGCCCGTGAGATGATGACTGACATCGAATAGTCGATGTATGCCCCGCGCATTTCGTCCTCAATATTAATCGGAACGATGCTGTTAGGGTTCTCCATTTCGGGAGTCTGTTCTGCCATAAACGGAAGGGGGAATTTCGCGAAAATTTGCAATTTTTACCCGTACCGTTTCACACGGAAGGGCTATACACAAATATACAAAATTTTCGGCAAACAGTGAAAACAAACCCTCAAATCAAGGTTCTAAAGGCGTATACACCTATTTTACGAACCACACTCCAACGTAAATTTATAAGCCGTGGAACATACCTATGTTCTTACTGAAATACAATTGTTCGCTATCTAAAATAGTATCCCAGAAAGAAGATAATTCTACACTTTATTGGCCAACTCTGGTTTGCCAGAATTGCCTGCTAAGTAGCTTAAAGACAATAATTTTTACGCTTTTAAACGAGGGTCAAACGCAAACGCTTCAGTACGAAGCAACTCAATTTGAGTGAAAGAAGAATGGGCAGGATTTAGCAGGTAATTCCATTCTTGCGGTACAATGGCCGATGGCACTCGTAACACCGGTGCAATACCTCGCTTAAGCCACTGCTCACCAATCTGCTGACAGATGTCGTAATTCTGATAATCAGCCCAATCCATCGGCAATTCTGCCAATGAAACAACCTCAACAGGTAGTACATCAGGTACGTTTATAACCATAACCCTAAATAGTTCCTGTAGGCCTTCACCACTGCGGTGAACCACGTTTTCCAGACAGGCCAATGCACGGCTGCCAGCCGTGTATATCACAAACCGCCCCCGCGTATTCCAGCGGGCCACACCGCCTGATGCAACTAGTTTATCGGTATAAATGGCCCGGGTAATTCGATATACTTCCACGCTTAGGCCAGATCACCGTAGTCGATACGGATAAGTTCGTCCATAATGAGGTCAATACCACCAGAGGTATGTAGCAGTGCAAAGGGTATCTGCCCACCTAGCCCAAAAGCAGGTTTATCCATCCAGCGACGAAAGGCTTCACCAGAACCAAAAACATCGCCTCCCCGATTGAAAAGTGCCTGAATCTTAAGCACCTTCTCACTATCCTGCGGATTTAAGGAGCGACTTTCCCGCTGATAACGTTGAAACGTTTTCAGTGACGTATCAAAAACTTCAGCTACCTGTTCGCGCCGATAACCAGTTTGGTCGGCTACCTCAAAAAACAACAACGCCGGCACTCCCCGCAAGGCGGCAAGTACTAACCGGTTTCGATCCTGAATATTCATATATTCGAATAGTGGACGTTGGATGTTAAAGCATCCAATATAGACATTTGTCTGTCAAACACAGAATTTTGTCTAAATGTTCAGGTACGTTAAGACGCACTCCCATTGCTGAGCCACCAACAATACGGCAGGTCTATTCGTTATTGAGCCAAACCCCAACTAAATTTCACCATGAGGCAACCACTTTACATATGTCTGCTCGTGCTAACCGTTTGTATTTCAGGATTTAGCCAATCTAAAAGCGATGTTGACGGAGCCTGGCAATTAACTGATAGGTCGGGTCAGTCTACCATTGTCACTATCGTAGCCAACTATCTGATGCAGACTACCTATACTGCCAATCAATTTATAGCTACCCGTGGTGGTGCCTGGAAACGTAATGGCGGCAAACTTTCAATAACCGTAGAATTTGACACCAAAGACAGTGGCCGCGTGGGGCAGGTCGAAACTTACAACATTGCTATAAATAACCGACAACTAACGCTGGATGGACCGGCAGGAAAGCAGGTTTTTTCTCGGTTGGATGAGCCAACCTCATCGACGCCAATGGCCGGACTATGGCGCATTACGGGCCGGGTAAATGAAACCGGGCAACGAACAACCATGCAGGCAGGCCCTCGAAAAACCATTAAATTATTAACTAGAAGCAGGTTTCAATGGGCAGCCATAAATCCGCAAACGAAGCAGTTTATGGGCACTGGCGGCGGAACGTACCTGAAAGAAGGTGATCAGTATACCGAAACAATCGATTTTTTTTCACGCGATAATAGCCGCGTGGGCCGTTCGCTCACGTTTACGGTAAACCTTACCGGCGATGATTGGCAACATACCGGAAAAAGTTCGACCGGCGGTGTTGTAAACGAAGTATGGAGTCGGGAGAAGTAACGATATGATAATCTCCCCTACCCGACTCCCGAAAGCTGCTACACAGCTACTTCCATAAATTTATCTTGCTGAAGCACCAGCTTCATTCGTTCGCCTAATTCGTCTGATGCTTTCATCAGAGGCAAACGCACATCAGACTCGATCAGACCAATAATTTCCAGGATTTTCTTAACGCCCACCGGATTACCTTCTTCGTAGAGTAGTGGATCAATGCGCAGAAAATGGCCTAATTCGCGACCTGCTGTACGGAAATCGCCCTGCAGAGCAGCGTCGATTACGCCGCAGAAACGGGCTGGAAAAGCATTGGCAACTACCGACATCACCCCTACTCCACCAATACTGATAATGGGTACACCCTGCACGTCATCGCCCGAAATAAGCAGAAAGTCCTCTGGCTTGTCGCGCGCAATTTCCATGCATTGCTCAATCACGCACGATGCCTCCTTAACACCGATAATGTTGGGGTGCTGAGCCAGTTCAACAATCGTTTCGGCCGACATATTGATCCCCGTCCGAAACGGAATATTGTACAGAATAACCGGCACCGGGCTGGCATCGGCCACGCGCGTAAAATGCTCTATTACACCACGTTTGCCGGGCTTATTATAGTACGGACAAACCGACAAAATGGCATCAACCCCGTCAAAATCAATATCCTTCATGCCGGCAACAACGTCTGATGTCACGTTGCCTCCAACCCCAAAAACGATAGGCAGATTGCGCGGATTGTTCTCTTTAAGATATTGAAGTAGCTGCCGTTTTTCGGCTTTGGTCACCGTGGGCGACTCACCCGTGGTGCCCTGAAGCACAAAGTAGCGCACGCCCCCTTCTGAGACGTGGTTTATTACCCGGCCAAAACCATCGAAGTCGATGGAATGGTCCGCATTGAAAGGTGTTACGATGGCAACACCCACACCGTGAAACTGTGTGTGCATGAGCAGAGAATAGGCATATGGCCTCTACAAAGATAACAGTTATAAGTTTCAAGTTTTAGGTTCCAGGTTTCAAACGGTTCGCCATTGCGGTGCTTCGCTGTTAAACCGTATCTTCCCAAAGCAGCGCATCGCAACGGCGGACTGCTTGAAACCTGGAACCCTAAACTTGAAACTTATCCAAGCATGGCAATGAATTCGTCTTCGCTGAGTTGAGGTACGTTAAGTTGTTGTGCTTTCTGAACTTTAGACGGGCCGGCGTTTTCACCAACGATCAAGTAATTCAGCTTCTTCGATACCCCACTCAACAATCGGCCACCGTTGGCAGCGATGCGTTCTTCGAGAGCCTCCCTACTGAAATTAGCGAATGTACCTGTGTAGAGAAACGTTTTTCCAGCCAGCGACTCACTCTCTTGGGCAACCTCTTTTTTTTCTGAGACAAATGGTAATCCTGCCGCCCGGAGCCGTTCGATATACCGTTTGTTTTCCTCATCCTGAAACCACAGGAAAGCACTTTCGGCAATGCGTGGCCCTACGTCGGGAACGGCAGAAAGCGTTTCCAGCGTTGCCGCCATCAGAGCATCAATAGACCCGAAATAGTCGACCAGCCTAACAGCAGTCGTGTTGCCAACGTACCTGATTCCCAGCGCAAACAGAACATTGGCAAATGACTGTGACTTTGTTTTTTCAATAGCCGACAGAATATTATCGACAGTTTTCTGGCCAAATTTCACGGTACGCACTTTACCCGGTTCCTCGCTCCCATCGTCATGGACAATCGGACTGGCTGGGTACGTTCGTTGCAGGCCCAATAGTTTCTCACTGGTCAGGTCATATAGGTCAGCTGGGGTTTCCACCAGGCCGCGCTCAATGAGTAATTCAATCTTGCCTTCACCCAGACTTTCGATATTCATGGCCCGCCGTTGAATAAAATGCTCAAACCGAGCCTGACGTTGGGGCGGACAATGCTTTTCGTTCGTACAATAGAAGTGGGCTTCTTTTTCGCGCCGAATCAGTTCGGTACCACAGGCCGGGCAATGCGTTGGGTACTCGATGGGGCGAACCGCTTCCGTTCGTTTACTAAGATCAACTCCTGTTACTTTCGGAATAATCTCCCCTCCTTTCTCCACAAAAACAGTATCGCCGAGCATAATACCGAGCCGGGCAATCTCATTGGCATTATGGAGCGACGCCCGCTTCACCACCGTACCAGCCAGTAACACTGGCGACAAGTGTGCAACAGGGGTAACAGCCCCGGTACGCCCCACCTGATAGCTAACGTAGTTGAGCGTAGTTGATGCAGCTAAGGTCTTGTATTTATAGGCGATCGCCCAGCGCGGACTTTTAGCGGTGAATCCCAGTTCGCGCTGCTGATCGTATCGATTCACCTTGATAACAATGCCGTCGGTATTGAGCGGCAATGTAAATCGTTTGGTTTCCCACTCAGCGATATAGGCCATAACAGCTTCTATATCAGCACACTTTTTCCAGGTCGGGGACACGTTAAATCCCCACTTAACCATCTGCACCAGGCTTTCTTCGTGCGTATGGAACAGGTTATCGTCGGCCAGGAAAGAATAGATATAACAATCGAGCCCACGCTTAGCAACCGCGCCTGAATCCTGCTGTTTGAACGTACCTGAAGCCGCGTTTCTCGGGTTAGCCAAGAGCGGTTCACCAATGTCTTCCCGTTCTTTGTTGATCCGTTCAAACTCGGCTAAGGGCAAAAAGCCTTCGCCACGCACCTCAAACAGCGGGGGAAAATCGGTAGCGATACGAAGCGGAACCGTTCGGATGGTACGGATATTATTGGTGATATCATCGCCACGAACACCGTCGCCACGCGTAGCTCCCTGCACCAGTAATCCGTTCTGATAGGTCATGCTAAGCGCCACTCCGTCGAACTTCTGTTCACAGATGTACTCGAAAGATTCACCATTAAGCCCTTTGCGTACCCGGGCGTCAAATTCGGTCAGGTCAGCTTCGGAGTACGTATTCCCCAGCGAGAGCATAGGAAAACGATGGTACACCGTCGCAAAATCTTTACTAATTGTCCCACCCACACGAAGCGTTGGCGAATCAGGAAGAGTTAGTTCGGGATGTTGCTTTTCCAGCAGTTGGAGTTCAGTCAGCAGCGCATCGAAGGTAAAATCATCGACAACCGACTGACTGTGTTGGTAATACTGATCGTTGTAGTAATTGAGCTGGGTGGTCAGCTCCTGAATACGGTCTTGTGGAGACATGGATAAAGAGGCAATAGCAGTCAAAGAATGACCGTTTAGAAATGAATTACGAAGATGGCAGGGTTTAGCCATTCTGGCAAAAAATTAGTTTTCCAGACTTAGCTTTACAGTCCGCAAACCCGCTAGTCTCAAGTAGGTGTGCTTATGAGTTTATGATGACCGATATTCTACTGGCTCCGTCTATACTGGCCGCAGATTTTGCCAATTTACAACGCGATGTTGAACTGATTAACCGCAGCGACGCCGACTGGTTTCATATTGATGTGATGGATGGCGTTTTTGTCCCCAATATCTCCTTTGGTTTTCCGGTTTTAGAAGCCGTGCAACGGCATGCCACCAAACCCCTCGACGTTCACTTGATGATTGTTCAACCAGAACGATATGTCGATGACTTTGCCAAAGCAGGGGCCACCGCCATTACGGTTCACTACGAGGCTTGTACGCACCTGCACCGCACCCTCACCCAAATCAGAGAAGCCGGATGCAAAGCGGGTGTAGCCCTGAATATGCAAACTCCCGTTGACGTACTGGTTGACCTCACCGATGTCTTTGATCAGGTGCTGATTATGACGATAAACCCGGGTTTTGGCGGCCAAAAATTACTACCACTCTCGATTCCCAAAATTCAGAAAATGCGTCGACTACTCGCCGAAGCTGGCAGTTCCGCCCTAATTGGCGTTGACGGCGGCGTTGACGTGAAAACGATTGGCGCGGTGATTGCGGCTGGTACAGATTATGCGGTGGCTGGCACCGCGGTGTTTGGTGCTGACGATCCAATGCTGGCTATTCAACGGCTCAAAGAGCGGCCCGCACCTGGACTAGCCTAATCACTGTTCATCTCCCCAAATGGGGCCACCGTATCGAAAAACACCTATGAAACGAACTAGTATTCACCTGGCCATACTTCTGCTACTATTTACAGTCGGCGGTTGTAAAACCAACTCGCAGCAGACAGAAGCCCAGACTGCCTCATTAACCCTGAATACAGGAACAGATACAACGGCCCAAACAGCAACGCCGTTATCCGTTCCGGAATGGACCAAAAACGCAACAATATATGAGGTAAACGTACGCCAGTTTTCGGCTAAAGGTGACTTGTTGAGCGTTGAAACCCAGTTACCCCGTCTAAAGGAACTTGGTGTTGATGTAATCTGGCTAATGCCGATTTACCCGATAGGCAAAGAACACAGGAAGGGAACACTCGGAAGCCCTTATTCCGTAGCCGACTATAAATCGGTAAATCCAGACTACGGCACGTTCGAAGACCTCAAACATCTGGTTCAACGAGCCCATGACTTGGGTATGCGTGTCATTCTAGATTACGTACCCAACCACACGGCATGGGATCATATGTGGGTAAAACAGCATCCAGACTGGTATACGATGGAAAAGGGCAAAATGACATCGCCCGTTGATGAAAATGGGAAGCCAACCGGTTGGGATGATGTGGTGGATTTAAACTACAACAACCCCGATATGCGGACTGCAATGATCGATGCTATGAGTTTCTGGGTACGTGAAGCCGATATTGATGGGTACCGCATGGATGTAGCCAGTCTGGTACCCGATAACTTCTGGCAGGAGGCCCGACTTTCGCTCGACAAAATCAAGCCTGTATTTATGCTGGGAGAATGGGAAGGAGACCCCGCTCTGTTTCGTTCCTGCTTCAACATGAACTACGGCTGGGCCATGCACACACTGCTGAAAAATATTGCTAAAGGCAAAGCAAAAGCGACTGAGATTGACTCACTGCTAGCCAAGCGGAAACAGGAATATCCAGAATGGGCCTACCAGATGCAGTTTACGCAAAATCACGACGAAAACGCCTGGAATGGTACCCTGACCGAATCATTCGGTCCAGGAGCCAAGGCCTTTGTGGCACTGACAAGCACCATTGGCGGCATGCCATTGGTCTACAACGGTATGGAGTCGGGGCTGAACCGCCGATTGCAATTTTTCGAGAAAGATCCCATCGACTGGGGCACCTACAGCGAAACAACCTTCTACAAATCATTGCTGACGCTTAAACACCGTAACAGAGCCCTCTGGAATGGCAATGAGGGTGGTGAACTGGTTAAAATTCCGACCGGTCGAGACGCTCAGGTATACGCTTTTCACCGCCAGCGCGATAACGATCAGGTTATTGTCATAGCAAACCTAAGCAACCAGTTACAGACCATTCGACTGACTGGCGAGGGTTACGCCGGGCTATATACTGACGTGTTCGAACACAAACCCGTTGAGCTGAAAACAGGGATGACCATGACCCTCAAGCCATGGGAATACCACGTAATGACCAACTAACTGGCCTATTCATCAACTTATGTACCTGATCGACTCGCATCCTCCGTACCTCTTTCAGACAAGTAAACGCTGGCTATGTCTGCTCTGGCTATTGTTGCCTATGGCAGGACAAGGTCAGTCTATCCAATGGGCAAACCGAGTTGTTGGCGTATCGTCGGAAGGAAAAGGAGAAGGCGGCGGTAAGCAGATGAAAGCCTCGCAGGTGCTGGGTCCACCCAATATGCTGCAAGTGGTGAGCAGCAACCCCTGCGCCTGGGCACCAGCCAATGTCGACGGAAACACGGAGGAATATATCACCGTGGCCATGGCCAAACCGCAGGCCATTCGTCAGGTGCTGGTAGCCGAATCAGGTAATCCGGGGGCAATTGTGCGCGTGATCGTGTACGACACCAAAAATCAGGAGCATGTCATTTTTTCAGAGAAACAGGCGGGTATACGGGCTACCGACAAAACGATCGACCCGATGCTTCGGATTATTCTGGCAGACAGTTCGCTGGTAGGTCAGCAAGTAAAAGTGGTGTTGAACCCCAGCCGTACAAAAGGCATGAACCAGATTGACGCCATTGGCATCACATCTGCCGAAAAGCCCGTCGTTATCAGTGTGACTGTAGCTGCGAACACGCCCAAAAACCTGGAAAAAGAAAATCTGGGAAAATCCATCAACTCCCCAAGTCAGGAAGTAGCTCCCGTAATCGCACCCGATGGCAAAACAATTTACCTCACCCGGGTCCACAAAGACAATATAGGGAGTGCCAAAAATCAGGATGTATGGTACGCCACCCTGAACGCAGACCGAACATGGGGCGAGGCCAAGAACATTGGGGCACCTATCAACAACGCTGGTAACAACGCCATCAGTAGTATTTCGCCCGATGGAAAGACCATTTTCCTACTCAACGTAAACAAACCCGACGGCAGTCAGGATTTCGGCGTGTCGAAATCGACCTTTTCAAAAGGCGGCTGGTCCTTTCCCCGCGAATGTAAAATAACTAATAATTACACCCGACAGCCAACGCCAACAACAAACGGGGAAAAGAAAGAAAAAGAGAGCTACCCCAAGATGGAGTTTAGCGTCTCGCCAGAAGGAACAATCATGCTCCTGGCCCTTCAGCGTAAAGAAACGGAGGGAGATCGAGATTTATACGTATCGTTTCGTCAACCCGATTTTACATGGAGCGAGCCAACATCACTGGGAGCCGTTGTGAATACAGCCGCCGAAGAAAGTGCCCCATTCATTGCCGTTGATAACCGAACCCTTTACTTCACCTCAGAAGGCCATCCTGGATTTGGCGATGGTGACATTTTCGTTACCCGCCGTTTAGACGACACCTGGACCAACTGGTCGACACCCGAAAATCTCGGCCCTGCCGTAAATACCCCGGAATGGGATGGCTATTTTACCATACCTGCATCGGGCGATTATGCTTATTTGAGTTCACGCGCTAACTCATTGGGCGAAGACGATATTTTCCGGGTAAAACTCTATCCGGCTATCCGCCCGGAGCCCGTAGCCATTGTTTCGGGACAAGTACTCGATGCCATTAGCAAGAAACCGGTACCTACCGATGTTGTGTCGGGATTACTAGACACAGACAAGGAATTCAGCAAGGTAGAGTATGACCCCGAAACAGGCGAATACAAGATGGTTTTGCCTACGCAAAAAGCCTACAAGCTCTCGGCTCGTAAAGACGGCTACTTCCCTATTTCCGAAACCATTGATCTGACCCGGGACAAACGATTCCGCGATATCCGGCGCAATTTATACGTAATGCCCATTCAAATGGGCGCAAAAGTGATCTTGCGCGGCGTGCTTTTCAAACAGAGTGAAGCTGACTTACTTCCCGGATCAGAAGCCGAACTGGATCAGCTCACAGCACTGCTGGGGCAATACCCGACCATGTCTATTTTAGTGGAAGGCCATACGGATAATCAGGGCGAGTGGAACCTGAACATGAAGCTGGCAGAAGATCGGGTTCTTCGTGTGAAACAATACCTTAGCGCGAAAGGAGTGAGTGAATCCCGCATTCAAACCAAAGCGTGGGGCCCTAGTAAACCCATTGCCAGTAACGAATCGGAAGAGAAGCGAAAACTGAACCGGCGGGTAGAATTCACTATACTGACGTTGTAAGTTAGCGGGGGGTTGGTTTAACTTTGCAGCTATCCCCCGATGCCTGCGGGCTATGATCACCCATGAATTTTCGCCAAACCGGCCCCGTTTCTGCTTCCCGGAGTACCCTGCTTATTCTCTCCCTGATTTTGCTGGTTGCCTTTGCGCTCCGCATTTATAAGCTGGATGCCCACGGTATCTTTCTCGATGAAAAATTTACGCTGGTATGCACGCAGGGTGTAGTACAGGAAGGAGCCAATCAGAAAGACGTATTCTTCACCCCCGGCAAAACGTATTTTACACCCGCCGAATTCTGGAAGCCCAAAACGCTGGCCGACTATAACGAGGCCATTATTCGCAGCGACATCAGCAACAGTCCGGCCTATACCGGTCTGCTGGCCCTCTGGATTGAACTCTTTGGCATCGGCGACTATTCAACCCGTTTTCTTTCTGTCATCTTCAGCATGGGCGTTGTGGTGCTAACGTACCTGCTCGCCGTTCGCTATACAGGCTCTGAACGCGTTGGACTCTTTAGCGCCGCCCTCGCCGCCACCGAACCATTTTTTGTTGCTTATGCCCACGTGGCCCGTAGCTATAGCATGACGATCTTCGTCTCGCTGCTGTCAACGTACCTATTTCTACTCATTCTGGAACGACGGTCGGCAGGCAAACATCCCTGGGGTATGTATGTCGCCTATGGCCTGACGTATGCCATGACCATTTTAGGGCATAGTCTGGGCGCGATGGTGTTCGTGGCCCACGGGCTTTACCTGCTCTTCTACATCCGTGAGCTGAAAACGTACTTGGCCCTTGGCCTTACGTGGCTGATAGCCACCGTTGTCTTGCTTCTCCCCTGGTTTACCATCGGCGGCGGGAAGTACATATTCATGACTATGGCTTATCAGGCTCAGTTTTACCGCAATCTGGCCTATACTAACCCAGTAAACAATGGATTTGGCTTTATGCTGCCCGGCACGGTACCCAACGTGCTGAAGATGGCATTACCCGTTTTTGCCGACCTCTTCTGGCTCACCAACGGACTTACCCTCGACGCACTGGGCCGACGCAATACGGTGGTTGGCTTACTGGCCGGTATCAGTGCGCTGGCCCTGGTCTGGCGTTATCGGCGTGCCGTTACAGTGCCAGTCTGGTTACCGGTAGCCGTTCCTGTCCTGCTCAGCGGCGTATTGCTTATTGCCACCATCAAAACGGGGCAACAGGTTGTTCTCGCCGCCATACCGCTGTTTGGCTACGTACTGTATCAGGCAATCGGGCAGTACAAGCAGCCCGAGCAACGCCGATTTATCGTATTGATGGGCATGCTACTGGTGACACCAACGCTGTTTTTGCTGGCTATGGCTTTCAAAAACGACCATACTTATGGCATCACACAGCGCTACACCAGTTTCTCGTTTCCTTACGCGCTTATCCTGCTCGGTATGCTGTTTGATCAGCTACTCCGTATGCCACGCTACCTGCAATGGACACTAGGGGTAGTGACTCTGGTACAGGGCTACTACATTCTAGCCCTCAACAAACGCATTCTGGATGATCGGGCACCTAAATACACCCAATTTGGCGTCCCAAGAATCAAAAACCCATACATGACAGCGGCCTCATCTATCAAGCAACAATATGCGCCGGGTGATACCATTCTTTACCCTGCTATTCGTTTAAAACCCGCCGACGAAATCGAGAAAACCTACTGGCCTTTCTCGATCAAGGATGCGCAGATGACAAACCTGTACCTGCCCAGAGACGCCCGCTATTACCAACGCATGGACACTACCCAGTCGGACCGTATTTGGCTGGTAAAGGGGAAAACCGGGCAGCGCGTGCTTATCTTTGATTTTAAAGGTCAGACTTACCGGTACTAAAGGCCGTCCCATTAGCGTTCATGTCGTTTACACAACACCGTCAGCCAAACCAACCCGCTGTTTTTTCTACAGCACAAAAGTCCAGTGCCCCGCACTGGATAGGCTGGCTCTATGCGGTCATTTTCACGGCCCTTCCCATCGGCGCGGTGGCATGGGCCTGGTCGAGTGCCGCCGTGAACGTACCCAAATGGGACGATCACGCCCTGAAAATGTTTCTGATTTCTCTTGAACACGAAACCTCGCCGCTCGGCTGGTTCAATCAGGTGGTTAAGCAACACAATGAACACCGGATTGCCTACGACCGTCTGCTCACCTGGGCCGATTATACCGTCTTTGGCAAACTCAGTTTCAAACGCCTGATGGTGTACGGCGACCTGAGCTTGCTTGCATTGGTTGCGCTGTTTGGGGTATTCTTAAGACAGCACATCAAACAATGGTATTTGTTTGTCCCCCCTGTAGCCCTGCTCATCATTTCGCTGGCACAATGGGAAAACCTGTATTGGGCACTGTCATCCATCCAGAATTTCTCCATTGTCGTTTGGTCTTTGGCCTCTTTGTATGCCCTCTCACACCGGCACCAAATTGGCTGGGCCATTGGTCTGGCCATGATTGCGACGTTGGTGAGCGGCAACGGTTTTTTAGTCTGGCCTATCGGCCTTGTGCTGCTGCTCGCCCAACGTCGATTTGCAGTGTTGACTCCCTGGAGCATTGCTGCTGTTCTTCTAATTGCCGTTTACTTCGGCGATTACGTACAGCCAACTACGCACCCGCCTACCAGGGGTAGCTTACTCGAATTAATCGGGGGCTGTCTGGCCTTTCTGGGGGCCGCTGTCGAGGCGTTGCCAACCACGAAACCCTACTTCTACAGCACCCTACTAGGCGGGGCATTACTCCTTTTCTGGGTGGTTGATGTTGCGCGATCAGTACCCGCTATTCGCCAAAAAATTGCCTGGACAAGGGTGCAGGCATTCAGTTTTGGCGCGTTGGCTTTTCTGGTTGGTACAGCGCTAGTTGTGGTTTGGGGACGCTACGGCTACGGGCATGACATGCTACTAACAAGTCGCTATCGAATCTACTCCCTAACACTGTTAGCTTTGACGTATGCTTACTGGTTATCAAGTCATTATATTAGTAACCGTTTTTCGCTTAAACAAGCCTGGATTCTCGCCATTTTGGGGCTTGGTGCCAGTGGATTACTGTGGTGGAGCGCCTTCCGACTCAACACACACGAGAGCATTTCCCTCCGGAAAATGTTACTGACCAGCCAGTACAACTGGACCTATACTACCGGCCAACCCGTATCGACTATTGATGACACCACTCGCCGCCTGATCGACAATGCACCAGCTTTTTACGACGCTACGTTGCCCCGTTTTTTCACACCCAGTAATGAGATGCCTTTCCCCATCGACACGGTGTATAAATCGGGACGGATCTACACAATCCGACTTGGCATAGATGCACAAACGGGTGCGCTTCTTCCTACATTAGGTCGGCCCGATATGGGTGTGAACGTGCTGTTGCGATCGGCTAAACGTACCTATTTGTTTGGCGCGCTTCCGCAACCCCGTCGGCATTGGCGCGTGTTGGTAAACCTGCTCCCGCTCTACACGGCGAACCAACCCCTCGATGTGATTATTCCTGACAACGAGATCGACGCAGGTACGTATGAGGTAGCCGTAGTGACGTATAGCCCCGATCGGCCTCAGGGAATTGTAAGGCCTACTAACCAGTTGCTCACCGCCGCACCCCATCAACTCAGTACCGGTCCGGCCAAAAACTGGTAGATCAACAAACGTAATGACAACCTCTCCGAAGACAGCTACCCGCCCTACCCTGGGCCACCTTACCCAACTGGATGGTGTCCGATTTTTGGCCGTAGCCCTTGTACTTTTCGATCACTGGACCGCCGAACAACTCCCGGCTTCACTCACTTTTCCGCTTGGCTCACTGGGTGTAACCATCTTTTTTGTTTTAAGTGGTTTTCTGATCTCACGCATTTTACTGGCCGGGAAAGACAAACTACCACAACCCAAAACAACGTACCTGGGCGGATACCTGAAAACATTTTACATCCGGCGTACACTCCGCATCTTCCCGATCTATTACCTGACCCTGTTTGTGCTGTACCTGCTGAATGAGCCGCCAGTTCGGCGCACCATAGGGTGGCTGTCGCTTTACGCCAGTAATATTTATATTGCCCGCTACGCCACCTGGATGGGCACGGTTGATCACCTCTGGTCACTCGCCGTAGAAGAACAGGTTTATCTGTTTATGCCCATGTTGCTTTTTCTCCTGCCGCGCAATTGGGTAATGCCCACCGCACTGATCATGCTGATCGGTAGCGTAGCGCTCCGCTACGGATTGATGATTCATGGTGACCCCTGGTTTGTTGGATACGTCTCAATGCCGACTTGTCTGGATGCGTTCGGGCTAGGGCTGGCTATGGCCTGGTTATGGCTGTATCATCGCCCCCGGTTCGATGCTCTGTTCAGTTCGTCGATTGGGCTCATTTTGAGTATCGCTGCGTTGGGACTTATCATATGGGCATCAAAATCATATGCTGCTCAGAATCCGCTCGTCGAGCATCAATCGTTCAACGTGTATGTTCATGTATGGGAGCGGCTAGCGGCCTCTTTTATCGGTTTTTTTCTGATCGGTAAAGCGATCGTAGGCTTTAATGGACCAATGAAAGCACTGTTGGAACATCCCTACAGTCAGTATTTAGGTCAGATCAGTTACGGACTCTATTTGTACCATAACTTCATCTACAATGCGTACCACACGCCTCAATCGCACATTGTATTACGTGTATGGCGAAAGATTACCGATTGGATTCCGATGCTGAATACCACGTTTGCTTTTCAGTTTGTGTACTTTTTCCTGATAACCGTGAGTCTGGCAACGCTGTCTTGGTTCCTGATCGAAAAACCAGTTAATCGATTAAAAGATCGATTCGCGTATTAATGTAAGTCCACTGCCTAACCCGCATCGCTGCAAAGGTGAGTGGGCCAAACAAATACCTATCTTTGTGTAGTTTATAGCATAGTGACACTTGCACGCTGTTTTCCATCATTCAGCACCTATTGACCAACCAACTTTCATGAGCGTATTGTTATCGATTGTCATGCCGGCCTACAACGAGGAAGCCTGTATCGAAGACGTTGTAAACCTGTGGACAACCCTGTTAGACCAGCAGTTCCCTACAGAATCCACACGGCTGATTGTCGTTAACGACGGATCTAAAGATAAAACGGGTGCTATACTCGATCGGATCAAACCAAATTACCCTAAGCTGATTGTCGTTCACCAGCCTAACGGAGGGCATGGGAATGCGGTAGTACATGCCTATCGGCAGGCTGTTGCCATCGACTCTGAATACGTGTTCCAAACCGACAGCGACGATCAGTTTGTGACCGACGATTTTATGAAATTGTGGGCCAAACGCCACGAATCACCCTTTATTCTGGGCTGTCGTGAGGTTCGGTACGATGCTCTCGCCAGGTTGGTGATTACCCGAATCCTGCGTGTTAGCATCTTCCTCATTTACGGAACCTATATTAAAGATAGTAATATTCCTTTCCGGCTGATACACGGTAACTTCCTGAAACGGTTGCTGAATCAATTGCCTAAACCAACGCCTTTTGCTCCCAATATTTTTCTGGCGGTTATGGCCCGGAAGGCAGGTAACGACCTCTTTAATATTCCGATTACCCACAAAGAGCGTCAGACGGGTACGGTGTCTATTCTTAAATGGAATTTGTTGAAAGTATGTATTCAAAGTTTTAAGGAGCTGGCTCAGTTCCGCCTTGAATTGGGCGGCAAAGTAGCGGCTCTTCGTAAACCCGAATCTGTTTTACAGTAAATTATAGGCAATGACTTTTCCGTTGTCAATTCGTTTTATTCATTCTCTCAAATGCACACTAAATACGTAATAATCGGCTCTGGACCAACTGGTTTGGGGGCTGCTTACAGACTCAACGAACTGGGCGTCACAGACTTTGTCGTCCTTGAAAAAGAAAACCGGATCGGAGGCTTATCGAAAAGTTTCGTCGATGAAAAGGGATTTACCTGGGACGTGGGCGGCCACGTGCAGTTCTCGCACTATAAGTACTTTGATGACCTGATGCTAAAGGCATTAGGCGAAGATGGCTGGCTGAAACACCAACGCGAGTCGTGGGTATGGATCGAAAACCGGTTTGTTCCGTATCCATTCCAGAACAACATCAAGTACCTCACTACCGAAACTATGTGGAAATGCCTTGAAGGGATTATCCACGTCTACAAAAACCCAACTACCCAAAAGCCTAAAAACTTCCGGGAGTGGATTCTTCAGACTTTCGGACCGGGTTTAGGAGAAACATTTATGTTCCCCTACAATTTCAAGGTATGGGCCTACCCAACCGAAGAAATGAACGCCGTATGGGTGGGAGAACGCGTTGCCGTGACCGATTTAGGCCGGGTAACAAAGAACATTCTCTTCGATCAGGACGACTTCTCATGGGGTCCGAACAGCACCTTCCAGTTCCCTAAACAGGGTGGTACCGGTGGTATCTGGGAATCTGTAGGTGATTTGATTGGTCGTGACAAGATCAAGCTGAACGCTACGGTAGAAAAAGTGGTCGGGCCGGAAAAGAAAATTGTTCTGGCTAGCGGTGAGACCATCACGTACGATCATCTGCTGAGCACAGTACCCCTCGATATTTTCACCCGGAAAATAGAAGGTCTGAGTCCTGAAGTAGTTGAAACCGCTCAGGGATTGAAGCATTCTTCGACCAACGTGGTCGGTATTGGCCTGAAAGGCAAGCCTAAAAAGAGCCTGGAAACCATGTGTTGGATGTACTTCCCAGAATCGAATAGCCCGTATTACCGGGTGACGGTATTCTCGAACTACAGTCCTAACAACGTACCTGACGCCGAGCAATACTGGTCACTGATGACCGAAACCAGCGAGTCGTCGGCCAAACCAGTGAACCGGGAAACCTTGATTGAGGATACTATTAAAGCCCTAATTGAAGATCAACTGATCGAATCGGCTGATGATGTGGTGTCTACTTTCCACAAGGCTTTTGAATACGGTTATCCAACACCTTCGGTTGAGCGTGATGGCATCCTGAAGGCAGTACTACCTGCCCTGGAACCCTTCGGCATTAAATCACGTGGCCGCTTTGGCGCCTGGAAATACGAGGTTAGCAACCAGGATCACTCGCTGATGCAGGGTGTTGAATGGGCGAACAAAGTGGTAGCAGACGTACCTGAATTAACAATATTCTTTCCCGAAACGGCTAACGCCATGTGGGGAAAATAGATTTGATCTACAGGCGGTTGGCACTTGCCAGCCGCCTTTTTTTATGATTACTGCGCGATGAAACGACCCGTATGGTGGCTACTGGGTAGCGCCGTGCTGGCCATGCTGGCATGGTTGGGGTACCAGTATTGGGCCGGAACCCGGCAATCTATTGCCAGCTACGTTCCCGACGACGCCCAACTGATCGTTGATAGCCGTGAACTACAATATACTTTCAAAAACGTACAGCGAGGGTTATCGATCCGGCAACTTCCCCTCTTCGCTACGGCTGCCGACCGGCTTCAACGCGTTATCGCTTCAGGACTCGATTCGAGCGGAGCCGCCCGTTTTTTAACCCGCAAAAACATTCGCTATTCGCTGCATCAAGTCACCCGCGATGCCCTCGACTTTATTTTTTATATTCCAGTGGCCAACGATCAATTGTTGGTTGAGCAATTACAACGCCCCGACCCTAATCGATTTCGGGTGCTCAGCCGCCAATACAAAGGCCAAACCATTTATAACCTGCGCGACCTGACCAATCAGTCGTATGGTTTTTATCTGCTACACAACAATTGCCTGATCGGTAGCGCCTCGGGTGTACTGGCCGAAAATGTGGCCCGGCACCTTCAGAAAACGATACACGCTACCGGTATTACTTTACCCGATTCACCCGATAATCTGGCTACGCTCTACGTGCGCTCAGAAACGATCGACAAATTACTGGCTGATAAAACGTCGTCAGGATCATTGTTACGTGTGTTTCTTCCCCAAACAATGACCCTCCAATTTCGGCGGTCAGCGTCACCTACCCAATGGTTGGGATTTGCCTCCGATGCCGTTGGTGATCGGCAGGCGGTCGCGAATCTGTTTGCTGGCCAAACGCCACATCGTATTCGTAGCGGAAATCTGATTCCATCGAGGGTGGCTACGCTGTATCATGTAGGCTTGTCAGATAGCCCCCGCTTCGGTAAAGCACTCATTAATCTAATGAAAGATACTGATAACGAGTATCTTAAAGAGCGTATTGAACGTTCAGAAACTCTTTTACCTGATTTCTACGCCGCGTTAGCAGGCGACTTATTATTGTGCCGTTCTGAAGCGACGAGCGAAGCCACCAGTCAGATTATTGTGCTGGAAGCAACGGATGTACGCGCCCTGAGCCAGGCCATTCAAAAAATAGCGTACCGACTAGGAGCCAGTAAGGCGGGAGCACCGCGTTCGTTTCTAGGTCATCAACTGTTGCCTTTATCCACCAACGAACTGCCGGCAACCCTACTCTCTAACCTATTTACCGGTTTTTCTCAAACCTGGATCACTCAACATGACAGGTACGTTATACTCGGCAACTCAGAGGCCGCATTGCAAACGTACCTGACACAACTGAATAGCAAAGCCGTTTGGACAACCAACAACCGACTGAATCAACTGCTGAATCAGACCCTACGCCCCGCCCACCTGACTACGTTTACCCAGCTCAATCGGTCAGGGTTATCTGTTATGCGGAATTGGCCCACCGCCTGGCAGTCGTTGTTGGGTACATTCCCATTCGGTCAGGTCGAAAACCTCGCTTATCAAGCTTCCTATGGAGAAGATCATATCCTGTCGACAGTAGTACTAGGACGAACAACCCGGCAGGCCGACACAACTGTTCTTAACAAAGTCCTGCTGCGCAAACGAATTCCATTCAACGCCAGTTTGATTGCTTCGCCCGTTGTGGTTGGTCGACTGGCGGATCCGAACGCTCAGATTTGGGCACAAAATTCTGCCCGACAATTTGTGCTTTTGACCACCGACAAGGATAAAATTGTGCAGGATACCACGGATGGCGCTATACGTAGCAACGTAATTGGTGTGGATTGGCGCAACAATGGCCGTCTTCAGTATCTGTTCCTGACAGATCGGTCTCTGTATATCGCCGATTTAGGCAATCGTACCGTTCAGCTTCAGCGAATTAGCAGACCGTCTGGACTGGAAACATCATTAATTACCCGATTTAGCGGTAGTAGTCAATTACCCGATGTAGTGGCACTCATCGCTCACCGCGACGGGTCTATCTATGGTCTTGATCGTCGACAGCAAAAGTTGATCCGTCTATTTAGTAGCCGAACCCCATCTCCCCTATTGCTTCCGTTTCAAGTTATTAACCAAGGTCAAACAGCCTCTGTACTAGGCTTACAGACCAACCGTATGCTAAATCGCTGGACCGATCAGGGCGGGAAAGCCGGTCTGCTGCAGACGCCCCGTTTCCCGGCACTACTTGATCCACAGGGAGATAGTACCCGATTTGCGGGCCCTGCCCTTTGGCTTCCTGCCGAAGACCGAATTGCTACGATTACCACGTCGGGCGAATTATTATCCCTAAACGCCAACGGGCTTATTGCTAAACGAAAACAATTGTACAGACCACTTCGGGGTGGACTTTTCCGGCTTTTCCCTGATACCGAACAAACCGGTTACGTGTTACTTCGTTATACCGACACCGACGTAGCCATCCTGGATGCCGCCGGAACAAGGCAGTTTGAGCTTAGAAACCTTCGTCCGGCAGACACCCACCTACAATATCACCGACTTGGGAATGGCGTTGATATGCTCGCCGTAAAATCGGGCAACTTTACTACACTCTATACGCTGACCGGCCAGCGCATTGGCGACCGCCCCATACCCAGTCTATTTCCGGTGACGCTCCAGTACGATGCGCAGACCAATGAACTGTATATTGTGAGCAGTATTCAAAAAGCCGTTCAGCTATTCACTATTCGTCTTCGATGAAGTTCACTAAAATTCTTCTTCTTCTGGTTGTTTGCCTATTGTGGCTTGGCGGATGCTCGCAAACGATGATGCGGTATCTGTATAAAACCAACGTTATTGCCGACGACTATCAATACGGTGATCTATATCGGTTATCGAACCTGCCTCAGTTCAAAGACCCAGTTGCTCCCTGCCCACCCCGAACATTCCTATCCGACACGGCCCGTACGCATCTGTATGTAATTGGCGACAGTTTTACTGAACCTGAACGATTAGGAAAACAGGATTTACCAGTTTCTTATTTCAAACGTGTGCAATGGGATAAACAAGACACGGTGCAGCTAGATCCGGCGGCCCATAATGTATTACTAATCGAATCGGTGGAACGTCATTTTCGGGAACACGCTGCTGCATCAGCATCTATCCAGAACTTGCTTGTGGTAAAAGACACAAACAGAACGAACAGTCCAGAAACAGATGTCCCCTCACTAGGCAAGCAGCTTGCTGACGCTATTCACTCGGAGGGTATAGAAGAACGACTCGAAACTGTACTCTTCAGCCAGGCTATTTTCTTGTGGTTCAAAGAACTAAAAGCAACACTCAATCTGGCTTTTTTTGAGCGGGTGAGCCCGAACGTATCGCTATCTCAAAATAAGGAACATCTATTCATCGCCCTCGATACCGACTCAACCAAATTGCTCAACGCAGGTACGTCTCCGCTTTCAGACCAGGAAGTGAATGGGTTGGTTAGTACTATCAATAAAACGGCAACACACTATCAGTCAGTGGGTTTCGATAAAGTTATTCTATCAATAATTCCTAATAAAGCCACTATTCTCGATCCAACGCTTAAACCATATAATTACCTGATCGAACGAGTTCAGCGTCACCCAGATCTGAACGTACCTGTGGTTGATATATACAGCCTGTACCGTCAACAGACTAAATCGGTTTATGCACTAGGCGATTCACACTGGAACTGTACCGGCCGTGCCCTTTGGCTTAACACAATCGCCAACACATTACACTAATTAAAGCGTATCAGCCATTTGCTCGAGCACAAGCGCATATTGCTGAATACCATTCTCTCGAACCGGATACTTTTTTAGGGCCATTGCGGCTTTTCTCATGAACTGCTGCGCCTTACGGGCATCGGCTTCTGTGGCATAAAGTGTTGTCCAGGTGGCCGTTGAATCGAAGGAGGTGGTAACCCCGATACCACGGCGATAATAACGAATTGGCAGGTAGATAGCCGCTGGTTTAAACCGGTTGAAACGGTTTCGATGGACCGCTTTAAAGAAGAGTGAGTAAAAGTAGAGTGTGTTTTTCACCCGTTCCTTTATTTGTTCATCGGTCTCTGATTTAATTGGGTGCGTAAATGCAACCCGGGCAAGTGCATGAAACCGCAATTCGTCGGTGGGCATTGGTAGCCGGTAGGCTTTATAGCGTAAAACTACGTTTTGACCATTCACCTGCCGCACAGCCAACATTGCCAATGACTGTCGATTTAGAACAACCTGACTGAATTTATCATCGAACAGGGTTAACTCGGCATTATCCAGTACATAGTTATCTTCCGAGTATCGCCCGTTTAGTAGCCGTCGTCCAACACCATCGGGCGTAAAAAAATAGAAACTATACTCCAATAATTTCAGGTTACTGTTCAATGCAGAATCCTCTGCCATATCTTCATTCAGAGGTTTTACACTTGTGAGGAGATATGTACCGGATAAACGGTTCGGTTCTGTGTCAGTAACAGACTGACAGGCACTGAAAAAGAATATACTGAAACAGGTAAATACGGAAAGTGGTAACCTGTTTGTTAGCAGCTTAATGCGATAATCTGGTTGTTGCATACAAGGTACCGAACAGTCGTGAACTATAATACGCTTAAACATAATAGCCCGAACGTCTATTACCAACGTTCGGGCTATTATGTTTACTTAACTAACTGATCGATCAGGCGGTAGCCAGCATAGACACCGCTTTAGCCTCCAGCATGCTCTCGCCCATCAGGTACGTGTCAGCAGCACGAGCCGCTTCACGACCTTCCGATATTGCCCACACAACCAGTGATTGGCCCCGACGCATATCGCCAGCCGCAAATACATTTGGATTAGAGACGGTTTGGTAGTTGTTCGTTTTCACATTACCTCGCTCATCGCGTTCCAGATTCAAATCCGTCAGCAAACCTTCGTGTTGTGGGTGCAGGAAACCCGCGGCCAGTAACGCCAGTTCGCAGGGAACGTCGCGCTCGGTGCCTGGCATTTCAACCATCTGCATCCGGCCGTTTTCGTTTTTCCACTCCAAATCTACCAGCCGGAGCGCTTTGAGGTTACCCTCTTCGTCGCCAATAAACGCTTTTGTGTTGATCGACCAGCGCCGTTCACACCCTTCTTCGTGGCTGGTGCTGGTGCGTAGCATCATTGGCCAGTGTGGCCAGGGTGTGCTGTCGGCCCGCTCTTTGGGCGGCATCGGCATCAGTTCAATCTGCGTTACACTAGCTGCCCCGTGCCGGTTCGACGTACCTACGCAGTCGGAGCCAGTGTCACCCCCGCCAATTACCACGACGTTTTTATCCGTAGCCAGCAGTTCGCCGTTGTAATACGGTACACCCCGGTGATCTATCGTCACGGATCGGCCAGCAACCCGCTTATTCTGCTGACTCAAAAATTCCATAGCGGGGTAAACACCTTTCAACTCCCGACCCGGTATCGGCAGATCGCGCGGTACAGTTGACCCACCGGTTAGCATAACCAGGTCAAAGTCGGCCAGTAAATCCTTGGCTTTCACATCGACGCCAACATTCACCCCGGTACGGAACGTGATACCCTCGGCCTCCATCACCGCTAAACGGCGATCGATCGTCCATTTTTCAAGCTTGAAATCGGGGATGCCGTACCGCAACAGACCGCCAACCTGATCGGCCCGTTCAAATACCGTTACCGTATGACCGGCCTTATTAAGCTGAGCCGCCGCCGCCAATCCGGCGGGACCAGAGCCCACAACGGCTACCGTTTTGCCGGTGCGTTTCAGCGGAGGAGTTGACTTTACGAAGCCCTTGGCAAATGCTACCTCGGCAATCGACTTCTCAACAAACTCGATGGCAACGGGCGGTTTATTGATACCCAACACACAAGCGGATTCACAGGGTGCCGGACAGATACGGCCGGTAAACTCAGGAAAGTTGTTGGTCGACGACAGGATTTCCCAGGCGTATTCCCAGTTCTGTTCGTACACGGCGTCGTTGAATTCGGGAATAATATTCCCAAGTGGACACCCGCTGTGGCAAAACGGGGTGCCACAGTCCATACAACGAGCTGCTTGCTTTTGGCTATCTGCCTCCGAAAAAGGCTGTTCAATTTCCTTATAATCGTGCAACCGCGCGGTGATATCACGCTTTTTAGGCAGTTCGCGGGTAAATTCTAAAAATCCGGTAGGTTTTCCCATTAGTGGTAATGAGTGAAAGAATAGCAGTATGAATAATGCTCCTATGAAAAGGAAACTACTTGTTATATACGTGATTGGTTAGCAAAATCAGACTAATGAAAATCAGATGATTGCCAGCTCTCTAACATGCCAAACATCCTGTTTACCGATTGCACGTATTTGATCGGCATAGAGTGTTTCAACAGCAAATGTTCGACCTTCCTTCGTCATAAATTCGACTTCATAGGCTTTGTGATCCTTGTAGATTTCGACGACAACGCCCACATCACCTTTCATCAAGCCTTTATCGGGCAGATCAATCAATAAAACCGCTTCTTTGAACAATTCGATCATAATGCTACATCAGTTTGGGTAAGCCGTAACAAATCTGGGAAAAAGGCCGTTTTGATCAAATATCCAGATACTCAATACAACAACGTGCCTATCCATTGGATTCATTAATTCACCGACAACAAAGTATTTAAGGCCAAATTCGGTTTGCTGTGTTCCGGTAACCTCACCGCTACAAGCCAGTGTTGTCAACGCGTTACTGAGTAAAGAAGCATTTGTTACGGTAAAACCGATCCGGTTATATAAATACGATTTTCCTTTCGAATTTTCTTCGTTCAGAAGATAGCCCGTGAGCTTAATCTCCTGAACGAGTGCCTGTTCACAATTCGGCAATTTCATGCCCACTAGCCTTGTGTGGCGTCGACGACGATATCCTGATAAACAACGCTTTTGTCACGAATTTGGTCACTTAGTGCGATACCCCGGCTAGCTAAAGCCTGCTTGAAATCGTCGGGCAACACTTTCACGAATTTAGCGATTTGCGTGTCCCAATCCTGAATCAGCGACAACGCTACGTTACTGGTCGTGTGCTGAAAGTGCTTCTCTACATACTGCCGAACAATGCCCTGATCTTCCTCATTAAGTGCTTCCAGACTCACCATTTCGCGGTTTACCTTCGGCGCAAACGTGCCATCGACATCGTAGACATAAGCAACACCACCCGACATCCCAGCCGCGAAGTTTTGACCAGTTTGACCAAGGATGATCACCAAACCGCCTGTCATGTACTCAAGACCGTGGTCACCCACACCCTCTACTACCACTTTCGCGCCCGAGTTACGTACCCCGAATCGCTCGCCAGCCATGCCCCGGATGTAGGCTTCGCCCGAAGTGGCACCATAGAACGATACGTTACCAACGATGCTGTTTTCTTCGGGCTTGAAGGTGGCTGTCCGGTCGGGGTAAACGATCAGCTCCGCACCGCAAAGGCCTTTACCAAAGTAATCATTGGCATCACCTTCCAGTTCAAGACGCACACCGGCAGTAGTAAAAGCCCCAAAACTCTGACCCGCCGTACCACGCATTTTTACGTGAATGGTATTGGTTGGTAAACCGGGGCCACCGTACACTTTCGAAATTTCGTTCGACAGCATCGTGCCAATACTCCGGTTGATGTTCTGCACCGAAAACTCGCCGTATACCGATTCAGCACGAAGCAACGATGGCTGAGCCAACTCAATCAATTGACGGTCAAGAATATGATCAATACCATGATCCTGATCTTCCTGTTTGTACAGAGCAACATCCAGGCTTTCTGGCTCCCGGTAAAGCATACCCGACAAATCGAGCGTTTTATATTTCCAGTTAGAAATATCAGAACGCATCTGCAACATCTGAACCTGACCAATCATTTCGGCTACCGTACGGAATCCGAGTTCGGCCATGATCTCGCGCAGTTCGTCGGCCATAAAAGTGAACATATTCACCACATGCTCGGGCTTACCCGTAAACATGGCCCGGAGTTCTTTATTCTGTGTGGCAACGCCTACCGGGCAGGTATTTAAATGACACTTACGCATCATAATACATCCCGCCGCTACCAGGGCCGCCGTAGCTACGCCAAATTCTTCAGCGCCCAACATGGCTGCAATAGCCAAATCGCGACCTGTTCTAATTTGTCCGTCGGCCTGCACCGTTACCCGGCCACGGAGCTTATTTTTCACCAGTGTTTGGTGCGTTTCGGCTAAGCCAAGTTCCCAGGGTAATCCCGCATGGCGGATACTCGATAGCGGCGAAGCCCCGGTTCCTCCGTCGTGTCCCGACACCAGAATGTGGTCGGCGTGCGCTTTGGCAACCCCGGCTGCAATGGTACCTACACCTGCTTCCGATACCAGTTTTACACTGATACGGGCGGCACGGTTGGCATTCTTGAGATCGAAAATTAGCTGGGCCAGATCTTCAATCGAGTAAATATCATGGTGTGGCGGGGGCGAAATCAGACCTACGCCAGGTGTACTGTGCCGGGTACGTCCAATCCAGTCGTCTACTTTATGACCGGGTAACTGTCCTCCTTCACCGGGTTTGGCACCCTGCGCCATCTTGATCTGCAACTCGCGGGCATTGCTCAGATAATAGCTTGTCACCCCAAACCGGCCCGATGCCACCTGCTTGATAGCCGAGTTCATACTATCGCCATTGGCCAGGGGGGCGAAACGAAGTTCGTCTTCTCCTCCTTCGCCCGAATTGCTTTTTCCACCAATCCGGTTCATGGCAATGGCCAGCGTGGTGTGCGCTTCCCACGAAATAGAGCCAAATGACATGGCCCCGGTAGCAAAGCGCCTGAAGATTGCCTCGACAGGCTCAACCTCTTCGATAGGTACCGGCGTCGATTTTTTGAAGGTCAGCAGACCGCGCAATGTGAGCGCGTTCTTAGTCTGATCATCAATCAGTTGACTGTATTTCTTAAAGATTTTATAATCGTTCTTTTGTGTTGACTGTTGGAGCAGGTGAATGGTGTCAGGGTTGAAGATGTGCTTCTCTCCGCGCTGTTTCCACTGGTAGATACCACCCACTTCCAGCCGCCGGGCCGATACCGATGGAATGGGTGGGAAGGCCGTGTGGTGACGAACCAGTACTTCACGGGCAATCTCGGCCAGACCCATACCGCCGATACGAGACACCGTACCGCTGAAGTAATGATCAACGACCGACTTGTTCAGGCCCAGACACTCGAAAATCATGGCACCCTGATACGACTGCAACGTCGAAATGCCCATCTTCGAGAAAATCTTCAGCAACTCGCCGTTGACCGCCTTGATGTAGTTTTTGTTTAGCTTATCCAGATCGTAATCAACCTGTAACTGATTCTTTTCTCTCAGGCTGGCAATCGTTTCAAACGCCATGTAAGGGTTCACTGCCGATGCACCGTAGCCAATCAGGGTAGCTACGTGGTGCGTTTCCCACACATCACCTGCCTCAACCAATATACCCACTTTACCGCGCAGCCCCTCCCGAATCAGGTAATGGTGAACGGCAGCCGTTGCCAGTAATGAAGGAATAGGCGCGTGGTTAGAGTCGATAGCCCGATCAGACAAGACCAGAATCGAGTAGCCATCCTCAATCGCATCTTTTGCGTATCGGCATACCCGGTCAATAGCTCGTTCGAGCGATTCACCTTTGCCATCGGCCAGAAACAGGGTATTCACCGTTTTCGCCTGGAAATTCGGGCGGTCAATAAACCGTAGCTTGTCGAACTCCTGAGTAGTCAAAACCGGCTGCTCCAACTCTACCTGCCGACAATGTTCGGGAGACTCGGTCAACAGGTTGCTTGTGGCACCAACAAACGAAATCAGCGACATAATAGCCCGCTCCCGAATGGAATCGATGGGCGGGTTGGTCACCTGGGCAAACAGTTGCTTAAAGTAATGGCTTAGGTGCTGACTTTGCTCCGACAGAATAGCCAACGGCACATCCGTCCCCATCGAACCCAGCGCTTCTTTGCCTGTTTCCACCATGGGAGCCAGAATCATGCGCAGGTCTTCGGTAGTGAAGCCAAATGCCTGTTGCATCCGCAGCAGCGCCTTTTCATCGTACCGGCTGTAGGTACGTGCCGGGGCTGTCAGGTCCGCAATTTTTATTTTGTTCTCGTCGAGCCACTGCTGATAAGGCTGCGCCGAACAGATCGATTGCTTAATCTCTTCGTCGGCAATGATGCGGCCCTGTTCCATGTCGACCACGAACATTTTTCCGGGTTGAAGCCGGCCCTTGCTGACCACTTTACTTTGGTCAATATCCAATACACCCGCCTCAGAAGCCATAATAACCACGTCGTCGTTGGTCACCCAGAAACGCGATGGACGCAGGCCATTCCGATCGAGGGTTGCGCCCACAATGCGGCCATCGGTAAAGGAAATAGAGGCGGGGCCATCCCAGGGTTCAATCAGGGCGGCGTGGTATTCGTAGAACGCTTTCCGAACGGGGTCCATGTGTGTGTTACCGTCCCAGGCTTCGGGAATCAGCATCATCATTACATGGGGCAGCGAGCGACCACTCATTACCAGCAGCTCAATGGCGTTATCCAGGTTAGCGGAATCGGACTGGGTAGGGTCACAGATGGGCAATAGCATGTCCATCTCTTCAGGAGTAAACTGACTCGACACCAGCAGCGATTCGGCAGCCTTCATCCAGTTTACATTACCTTTTACGGTGTTGATCTCGCCATTGTGGGCAATATACCGAAAGGGTTGCGCCAGTCGCCAGGCGGGGAACGTATTGGTTGAAAAACGCGAGTGTACTACGCCGAGAGCCGACACCACATCTTCGTTTTCCAGATCCGGGAAGTACGGCTCGAGTTGCTCGGTGGTTAACTGTCCTTTATACGTGATTGTCCGGCACGACAGCGACGAGAAGTAAAAATCGCCAACACCCGAAATGGTCTCATTAATGATCCGGGTGCTCGTGTTGCGCAATACGTACAGCTTACGCTCGAAATCATCGGTGTTGGTTACGGTAGCGGGGCGTTTAATAAACACCTGCTCCATTTGTGGTTCACAAGAGCGGGAGGTACCGCCCAGGTTACTGTTGTTTACCGGAACAACCCGGTAGCAAAGCAGTTCAAGACCAAGCTTTTTCATCTTCCGATTCAGAACAGCCCGGCATTCTTCGCGCAGCCAGACATCTTTCGGAAAATAAACCATGCCTACGCCATAGGCACCGGCAGCGGGCAGATGAACGCCTAGCTTACGGCATTCATCAACAAAAAATTCGTGTGGAATCTGAATCAGCAATCCGGCCCCATCGCCCGAATTACCTTCGGCGCCAACCGCACCCCGGTGCTCCATCCGGCAGAGCATAGACAGCGCATCCGACACGATACGATGGGATTTACGGCCCTTAATGTGGGCAACGAACCCAATACCGCAGTTGTCGTGCTCAAATTCAGAACGGTATAAACCCGCTTGAACAGGTTGATCTGTACTCAGGTCGACTTGGTCAGCCATAAACGAGATGTAGGTTAGGTGGCCGGTAGCCGTCGAGCCGAAATGCGGCTCATTGGAACCGACGCTGTATTACGATGATAACAACGAGCGATTCTGGTCTCGAATAAACGACGTACTAAAGGGACGGTTATTCGTATTTGTTTGTGATGAAAGCCACGCAATATACACGTTGCTTTGTTTGGTAAAAAGGCGAATTCACCCAATTTCGTTCTCAACCAGACAATTATGTATTTAGTAATAAAACTCCTGCAAAAATGACTATTTTACAATGAATACTTTCATATGTAAGCAACTTAATAGCCAATTAACATTTACAGGCTATAGAAGTAATGCTACCACTAAGGGGGGTAAACCAACTAAAATATGGCTGAACGGGTAGCGCAACAAAGCCTCTTAGGGGTAATTCAAAAGCCTTTTCCCCTTTTGAAATCAAACAATCAACGACCCTATGCGCTATTGTCTGTTCACTGCATTGCTGCTGCTTACCCTCTACCCGATGGTCAACGCCCAGAAAGTATCAAAAAAAATGTCGGGCAACCCAATCTTTCCGGGCTGGTATGCCGACCCCGAAGTGGCTGTTTTCGAAAAGAAATACTGGGTTTATCCCACTTTTTCTGCCCCCTACAAAGAACAGGTCTTTATGGACGCTTTCTCATCGCCCGATCTGGTTTCCTGGACCAAACACCCCCGTATTGTCGATACAACAGCGATAAAATGGGCTAAGAGGGCCATGTGGGCTCCGTCTGTGATTGAAAAGGGAGGTCAGTATTTTCTGTTTTTCGGGGCCAACGATGTACACGAAGGCGAAGTAGGCGGCATTGGCGTAGCCGTGGCCGATAAACCCGAAGGGCCATTCCGCGATTACCTGGGTAAACCACTCATTGGCCAAATTCATAACGGAGCTCAGCCAATCGATCAGTTCGTTTTTCAGGACAAAGACGGCCAATATTATATGATCTATGGCGGTTGGCGCCATTGCAACATTGCCAAATTGACCAGCGATTTTAAAGGCTTCATCCCCTTTTCAGATGGCTCTACGTTTCGCGAAATAACCCCAAAAGGATACGTAGAAGGCCCTGTGATGTTCATTAAGGAAGGTAAATACTACTTTATGTGGTCGGAAGGAGGCTGGACAGGCCCCGATTATTCAGTAGCTTATGCCGTGGCCGATTCACCATTCGGACCTTTCGAGCGGGTGGGGAAAATTCTGCAGCAAGATCCTAACGTGGCCACTGGGGCTGGTCACCACTCTATGCTTAGGGTACCCGGCAAGAAAGGTAGCGAACCCGATGCCTGGTACATTGTGTATCACCGTCGGCCACTAACCGAAACCGATGGTAATCACCGCGAAACCTGCATCGACCGCCTTGAATTCGATGAGAAAGGAGGCATAAAACCGGTTCAGATTACAAAAGAAGGCGTGTCGGCCAACCGGATGAAGTAACTAAAGTGGTGTTGATCCGAGGAATTTAATCCACGCGCATAACGACGTACCTGAAAAACTCGACCTATGAAACCACTCCTCGCTTTCACCAGTCTGCTTCTCTCTGGCTTTGCCTTATCCGAATCGGCCAATCCCCCGCGTTTTGTGAAATATTTCGTGGCGGCCGAAAGCTATGAATCGGCCGGGGTAGTAGATGTAGATGGGAACGGTACACTGGATATTGTATCCGGCGATTTCTGGTACGAGAACGATGGCAGCGCGCAACCTACTTTCCGCAAACGGCACCTGATTGGCCACCAGAAACGCGAAGACCAGTACTACGACGACTTTTCGACAATTCCCTTCGACGTCAATGCCGATGGACGACCGGATATTATTACGGGCGGTTGGTGGAGCGGCCGGTTACGCTGGTTGGAGAACGTACCCAAAGGCGACTGGCCGATCCACGAAATAGCTCAGGTCGGCAATGTAGAGACTACCTGTGCCTGGGATGTAGACGGCGATGGTAAGCTGGAAATCTGCCCTAATAATCCCGGTAAACCGCTGGTTTACCTGAAATATCAACCCGATCACACGTTTAAATCGGTAGTGGTCCACTCCACCCAGGGCCACGGCCTGGGCTTTGGGGATATCAACGGCGATGGACGCGGCGATTTTATTATCAGCGACGGCTGGCTTGAGCAAGGCGGAGACCGGAACAATCCGACCTGGACTTTCCACGCAGAATTTAGCCTCGGTACGGCTAGTGTACCCGTCTTAGCCGTCGATGTGAATGGCGATAAATTAGCCGACCTGATTGTTGGGCAAGGGCATGGGTATGGGCTACACTGGTACAGTCAGGCGAAGGGTTCGAATGGACAACGTACCTGGACGAAACACAACATAGACGAAAAAAACGCGCAATATCATGTCATGAAATGGGTAGATATTACGGGTGATGGTCGGCCTGAACTGGTAACAGGCAAGCGTTTCCGGGCGCATAACGACAGCGACCCCGGAGCCAATGATCCGGTTGGCCTCTATTATTTTAACGTCGATAAAGGCGTGTTCAGGAAGAACGTAATCAGCTTTGGTCAGGCCGGTGAAGGAAAGGGGACCGGTATTCAGTTTGCCACCGCCGATCTCCGCCGTACTGGCCGAACCGATATCGTAGTAGCCGGAAAAGATGGGTTATACGTCTTTTTCAATGAAAAGTAAAGCTCACTGGGCGTTGGCCATCAGACGTTAGATAGTGGAAAAAAGGCGACTGTGGCCCTTTTAGGAGGAACGACAAAAGTATGGCCTGGATCGAAGCGAGGTAAGTGCGCTTTGATCCAGGCCATCGGTCATTTTATTGGCTGGTGCAGTTAGTGACTGACCGTTTCCTCTACACGGCGATCGTGGCCGGTTTCAAACTCAGCCGTAGCCTTGGCGGGGCGCATCTTGATAATCTTCAAGCCCGACAGTACTTTGATCATGGGGTACGTTGGGTCAAACTCAAACCATTTAGCTCCGAAGTTGGCAGCATTGGGCCGTTTGTGGTGGTTGTTCTGGAACAATTCGCCCATCATCACCACATCAAGCATCAGTGAATTTTTCGATTTATCGTGGTTATCGAAATTGCTGTATCCGTATTTGTGGCCGCTCCAGTTGATGATAGCTCCATGTACCGGTCCCATCACGAAGTGTACGGGCAGCAGGAAGAAGAACGCCCAATGCATGTCCAGGTAAATGAACGCAAAGATGTAGAACAAGCTGTAGGCAATACCCCAACCAGCCCGCGAAACCCACGAATCACCTAATTTTTCGATCAGGTTCCACTCGGGGTAGTTGCGATCAAACTGACGTTCGATGGCTTGCTTGCGGTGCAACACGGCGTTGTAAATATTTTTCGTTTGCCACATCATCGTGAATACATTCTTCGTGTGATGCGGCGAATGCGGATCTTTCGGCGTATCACTGAACGCGTGGTGCATCCGATGCAACACGGCGTAGGCCCGTGGGCTCAGGTACGACGACCCCTGCGAAATGTAGGTGAGCGCGTAGAAGAAACGTTCCCAGAACTTGCTCATCGAGAACATCTTGTGCGCCGAGTACCGATGCAGGAAAAACGTTTGACAAAATAGAGAGAGATACCAGTGCGCGACAAAGGCGGCTACGACGTATATCACGGGTTAATACGTTAAAAGGTGTTAGACAACAAACAGAACAAAAATACAATTTTTCCGGGTTGCTATGCCTTATATACGAAATTTAGGGGCATTTAGTTGGCTATTGTCGTGGCGTACTGCAATAAATTTGCGCCCATGCGAAGGGCCGCCTGCCGCACCGACTCCGGATCATTGTATACCGCCTGATCTTCCCACCCATTGCCCAGGTCTGACTCATAGCTGTAATAGCACACCAATCGGCCCTGATAAATAAGGCCAAATCCCTGAGCGGCTTTCCCATCATGTTCGTGCACCTTGGGCAGACCAGCCGGGAACTTGAACTTCTGATTATAGATCGGGTGTGAGAACGGCAGCTCTACGAAAGACAAGTCCGGGAAAACGCGCTTCATCTCCCGGCGTATAAATTTGTCAAGCCCGTAATTATCGTCGATGTGGATGAAACCACCTGACATCAAATAGCGTCGCAGGTTTTGCACCTCGGCTTCAGAGAAAGACACGTTGCCGTGCCCGGTCATGTGTACAAACGGGTACGAAAACAGATCGGTACTTCCCACATCTACAATATCATCTTCAGGAAAAATATTCATGCGAAGCTGTTGATTGGCAAACTTGATCAAGTTGGGCAAGGCCGTTTTGTTGGCATACCAGTCACCGCCACCGTTATATTTAAGCTTCGCAATGCGATAGGCATACGGTTGCGCCTTTGCCAGGTCGACAAATACAAAGCAGTGAACAAACACGAATAAGGCAATAGCGGGCAGCTTTTTCATAGATCGGTTGGTATTCCTGATTGACTAAACGATAACGGTGCGATAACTACTGATTCAAAAAATTCAGGGCCTGACAGGCGGCCAATGCCGCCGTTTCGGTGCGCAGTCTGTTTGGACCAAGCGTGACCATCTGAAACCCCGCCTGTGTAGCCTGCTGCAATTCGGATGCCGAAAAATCACCTTCCGGGCCAATTAAAACAGCATACTGCCCGGTAGGCTCAGCCGTTCGCATCAGCGAGCCCACAGGTACGTTCTCGGGCAGATGAGCCACGAAACGTTGACTTTCAGCAACTGTTGGCACTAAGTTGGCAAACGGCATGGCATCGTCGAGCTTTGGTAGCCAGCACTGGAGTGATTGTTTCATAGCGGCTACCGCTATTTTCTCTATCCGGTCCAGTTTGAGCACCCGCCGCTCTGAGTGTTGAGCGATGAAAAAGCTGATGCGTTCGATACCCACTTCAACCGCTTTTTCAACAAACCACTCTATCCGATCCAGATTTTTGGTCGGTGCCACGCAAATACGCACCGAAAACGGGCGAGGTGGCGTCGACTCGATTGATACAATCCGAAATGCGCAGTGTTTATCGGCTCTTGTTATAACGCTATCGTACCGATTTCCGCGCCCATCGGTAACGGATATTACGTCGCCAACGCCTAGGCGGAGGGTTCGGGTGGCGTGCCGGGCATCGTCGTCGGTAAGCAGACCCGCGGCATCGGCGGGTGTAAGAGCAGGCTGATAAAAAAGGTGCATAATTCCCAAATGGTGGCCGTAAAAATAGTGAAACGACAGTAAGGGCGGGTCACCTGTTTAAAAAGCACGTAACTTCACTTTTTCAATTCATCATCTATGCACCTTTATCGATCCCTACTCCTGATTACCGGGTTGCTGACAGTCCATTTGGCCCCGGCTCAGTTTCGTTCACGAGCCGTTCGCTGGTCGGCCGACGGCAATGCAACCTTATCCAGTACAAGAAACGCGATTGTCCGCACCGATGTTAGGAGCGGCACCGAAACAGAACTGGTATCAGTAGCCCAACTCACCCCAACGGGCAGCAAAACGCCCGTCACAGTCGCCGATTTCGCTTTTAGCAGTGATTCGAACACGGTCCTGATTTTCACAAACACGGCGCGTGTGTGGCGTTATAATACCCGCGGCGACTACTACGTGCTTACCCGGAAAAACGCCGATGGAAGCCTAGGTACGTTGCGGCAGGTTGGAGCCAATCAGCCCAGTCAGTCGATGCTATACGCCAAGCTGTCTCCCGACGGGAAACGGGTGGCCTACGTTAGCAAGAACAATCTCTTTTCAGAAGAAATTGCGACCCGCAAAACAACGCAACTCACTACCGACGGCACCCGGAGACGCATCAACGGCACCTTCGATTGGGCCTACGAAGAAGAATTTGGCTGCCGCGATGGTTTTCGCTGGAGCCCCGACAGCAAGCAACTGCTCTACTGGCAGGTCGACGCCAGCAAAATCCGGGATTTTCTGATGATCAACAATACCGATTCGATCTATTCGTATACCATTCCCGTCGAGTATCCCAAAGTGGGCGAATCCCCCTCTCCTGCCCGTCTCGGCGTAGTGTCGGCTACAGGTGGACAGACCAAGTGGCTGGCTATTCCCGGCGATCCGGCCCAACATTATCTGGTCCGTGCCGAGTGGTTCCCATCGACCAAAGCCACTGGCAATGAACTCATTATTCAGCAATTGAACCGCAAACAGAATGAGAGTACCCTGTATGTATGTCAGCCAGCCAAAAACACCGTTACACCTATTTTCAAGGAAACGGACAATGCCTGGATCGATATTAAGGCACGCTGGAATGGCGACGATCCAACCGGCTGGGAATGGACAAACGGAGGCAATTCATTTATCTGGGTCTCTGAAAAAGACGGATGGCGGCACATTTACCAGCTCAGCCGCGATGGCAAATCACAGACGTTGCTAACGCCTGGTAACTACGATATGGCCGAAATGGAGCGCATCGATGAGCGAAGTGGCGGAAACGGGTACGTTTATTTCACTGCCTCACCCGATAATGCCACTCAACGGTACCTCTTCCGGGTTCCCCTCAACGGATCGGGCAAAGCAGAGCGATTATCGCCCGCGAACCAGGCGGGAACGCATGGTTACGAGGTGTCGCCCAACGGGCAGATAGCCATGCATACGTTTACCAATGCAACCACTCCCCCATCGCGTCAGTGGGTGTCATTACCCGATCATGCGCCGTTGCGGGCCAATGCTGGGGCGCGGCCAACGCAGGCAAGAGGAAAAAATATTCGGTTTTTCACCGTGACCACTTCCGAAAACGTCACCCTCGACGGTTGGATGGCCCTACCACCCGCTTTCGACAGTACCAAACGCTATCCGATTGTTTTTCAGGTATACGGTGAGCCGGCGGCAGTGACGACTAACGATGTATTTTCGGCCGGGAACAACGACCTTTTCATGGGCGATATGCTGAAAGAAGGCTACATCTACGCCGCCCTCGACAACCGGGGAACACCGGCTTTGAAAGGGGCTGCCTGGCGTAAAAGCATTTACCGGCAGATTGGCCGAATGAACATTCGTGATCAGGCGCTGGGTGCTAAAGCACTCTTTGCCCGCCACGCGTTCATCGATACCAGTCGGGTAGCTGTGTGGGGCTGGAGCGGCGGCGGATCAACCACGCTGAACTTACTGTTCCAATATCCAGGCCTTTATCAGACAGGTATTGCCGTAGCCGCCGTAGCCAACCAATTAACCTACGATAACATCTATCAGGAACGGTACATGGGATTGCCACAGGAAAACCGGGAAGATTTTGTGGCAGGCTCACCCATTACGCACGCCAAAGGCCTGAAAGGAAACCTCCTGTACATTCACGGTACAGGCGACGATAACGTGCATTATGCCAATGCCGAGATGTTGCTGGATGAGCTGATAAAGCACAACAAGCTGTTTCAATTCATAGCGTACCCAAACCGGTCTCATGGTATTTATGAAGGGGCGGGCACACGGCAGCATCTGAGCACGATGTACACTGACTTTCTGAAGAAAAATTGTCCACCGGGTGCTCGCTAAACAGCAGTCAAAGTCAGCCATAGCAACGTGCTTTTATGTGTTGTTAGTTGGTTCTGATCAATTAAAAAGTCGAGTCCCTGCCCATTGAACATCAATGGGCAGGGACTCGACTTTTTTTGAGTAGTTTCTTTTCGTACTTCTTCCTCAGGCGGAGCCGATATTCGCTTAAGGATCAAGAGACTTTCAAATTTATATGACTAACTATCAATCACTTAACAATTATTTATTAGTCTACAAAATCCAGACCAGCAACTTATCCCGTAGGTCTTCCCGTCGATCGATCGCACATAGTTTCACTCACAAAATCAGTATTACTAATTACACAACATGAAGACGATTAAACTTCTTTTTTCAATGCTTGCCGTAGCCGCGATCAGTACGGGAGCTTTTGCCCAGGAGAAAACAGTAACAGTAGGTGGTGCACCGATGTACCCTTCGAAAAATATTGTTGAGAATGCCGTAAACTCGAAAGACCATACCACACTGGTGGCGGCGGTTAAAGCAGCCGGTTTGGTAGAGACGCTGTCGAGTGCAGGTCCGTTTACCGTGTTTGCGCCTACCAATAAGGCATTCGAGAAGTTGCCAGCCGGTACAGTTGAAACACTGGTGAAGCCAGAAAACAAAACCATGCTGAGCGGAATCCTGACTTACCACGTGGTATCTGGTAAAGTAAGTGCCATGGATTTGATGAACCAAATCAAAAGCGGCGGCGGAAAAGCTACGCTTAAAACGGTAGCTGGCGGCACACTGACGGCTACTCAGAAAGGCAAAAAAATTATGCTGACCGACGAAAAAGGTGGCAAATCAACCGTGACGATCGCCGATGTCAATCAATCGAATGGCGTAATTCACGTAATCGATACCGTGCTGATGCCTAACTAGGCGCACGATTTACTACCTATGTAGATGTGCCCGGACCCAATGGTCCGGGCTTTTTTTGTGGGTACGTTGCCAGTTTGAGATTCTACTCACAAAAAAAGCCCCGCCAAATCAGGCAGGGCTTTCGCTAAGAAAGAAAAGCGTTTTATGCTACTGTTGGCCGCAATACGGGGAAACGACGCTGAAGAAGCGCATAACCTCCGAAAAGTAGTCCGCTGAAAAACAGGTCGCCCAGGATACCATTCAGAAAAAACGACTGGTTGTTGTAGAAAGCCATACCAGCGGTGTAGCAGGCCAACAGCCCACCCGCCGTTTGCGGATAATAGCTGCTGCCAAACCAAACGGCGAAGTTTGTGATCAGGAAAAACAGGATCGACGCGGCCAGCGAACCGCCTACAACCCGGCTGAACGTAGGCCTTTGCAGGGCAACAACACCAATAAGCCAGCCCAACGCCAGCGAGCCATATACAGCGCCCATGGTGCCATGGAAGCCGATCAGGGCATCGCTGAGCAGCATGGCCAGCATGGGAATGATAAATCCCAGCCATTTGCGCTCAAAAAGAGCACCGCCAAACAAAGCCATAGCCATCACCGGCGTTGCGTTGGGCGGATGAGGTAAGAACCGCGAAAGAGCAACAAGTAGCACGAGTGATGCCGTAGTAGTCAGGCGAATATGAAGTGGTTTCATAGAAGAAAATAGACCGTTTGTAAATCGTTGAATAGGTTTGGATACCCTTTATTTTATTAGCGGTTGATGTAGGCTACCGTGTAGGTCCCATTTTGAACGGCTAGTTTGGAAACCGCGCCATAGTCGAGGTGGAGCCGGTAGGCATTCTGCAAAGGTAACTCCAGGATTAAACACAGCAAAGCCCGGATTACGCCGCCATGACTAACAATATAGACTGTTTTGGGTTGCTCGGCATCGGCTAAAGGCAACACTTCATCACGCCAGAAAGCACTAACCCGGTCATATACCTCCTGAAAAGAGTCGCCGTAATGCGGGGCCAGATTCACGAAATCTACCATCCAGGCATCGAGTTCTTCGCGTGGAATGGCACTCCAGGGTTGCATTTCCCAATCGCCAAAGTGATACTCCCGCAAGCGGTCATCGAGCTTAAAGGAAATGGGAGACTCCGTGGCCGACCCGGTCAGCCGCCTTTTCCCGGCAACCTCAAGCCGCTCTTCACTGGTAGAAAACCCCGAAAAGACAAGATCTTCGGCCAGTTGACGGCAACGGCTCAGCGGACTGGAAAAGACAACATCAGGTGCTTTATCGGGCAAATGCCTGACTAGCCCCAATGCCTGTGCAGCGTAATTATCAGCCAGTTCCACGTCGGTACCGCCATAACAGACCGATTTCCCAACGGCTACTTCGGTATGCCGGATCAGATAGATTGTCGTCATAAAACAAGTTGTGTATATAGCCGGTCAAGGGTTTGTTCGGGATCCGCGCAAAGACCCGGATGCACCGGCGAGCTTTGCACCACGGTACTGCGTGTGGCCGTAAGCCAGCGAAAACGGGATGCAATTGGTAACTGACCGATGGGCCCGCCGGTTTTTCGTCCGCCACAAATACGCTCAAAAGCCCGGAGCCGGTCCGTAATCTCATCCAGATCAGGTACGTTGGCAAAAGCCAGCAACCGCTCGGCGGGCAGGTGAAAACGGGTCTGCAGAAATCCCTGCGAGGCACAGTACAAAATGACCCCTACGTTCAGAAACTCTTCCCGTTCTACCCTTGGTACCACGCGGATGACGGCATATTCAAACAAGTGCATGTCGGGCATCGTTGGCGGCGTTTACAAATCGGTCCGACTCAGCAAGCCGGGTCGTCAAAAACTGAACATACACTTCACGCTGGTCGGCTGGCGAGAGTTCGGCACCTTCGGTCAGCAGCCAATCGTCGGGAATCAGGGCTACGATTTCCCGGATACGTTCGGTGGTCAATATGGCCCTAAACTCGGCATCAACGGCGGTGAGTTCTGCGGCTTGTGGCAACAGTACATGGTCTTTTACGGAGGCAAACGGACGGCGAGCCTGCTCTTCCCAGGGCTGACCACTATGATGAAAGTACAGCGACGCGCCATGGTCGATGAGCCACAGTTCTTTGTGCCACATCAGCATGTTGGTGTTGCGGGCCGTTCTGTCTACGTTAGTCACGAAACAATCCAGCCACACAATCTGCGAGGCCAGCCGCGCGTCAACGGTGGTTACCAGCGGGTCGAACGTAATAGCCCCGGAAAGGTAATGGAGGGCCAAATTCAGCCCCGCGCTGGCTTTCAGCAGATCCTGAATTTCTTCGTCGGGTTCCGTTCGACCAAAGGCGGGATCCAGGTTTACGAACACAATTTCAGGTATTCGGAAGCCTAGAGTTCGGGCCAGTTCGCCGGCGATAAGTTCGGCAATCAGGGCTTTGGTCCCTTGCCCCGCACCCCTGAATTTGAGCACGTACAAAAAATCATCGTCGGCCTCGACCAGCGCGGGTAGTGAACCGCCTTCGCGAAGCGGGGTAACGTACCTGGTTACATTAACCGTTCGTAGTTGTATCTCGTGTTGACTCACCGTTTTGCTAAACGCTTACCCAGACTAATGAAACATATGACAGATAAACCACTACTTCGGTCAGTTGTTGAGTAGCTCCCAAACAGTCGCCGGTATACCCACCTAACCACTTGGTAAAGAAGCGCATCAGTCGCCACCGGACCAGCCAAAGCGGTATCAGGAAGGTGATGTATATCCACAAACCGCTTAACACAATCAGCAGAATGGTTGGTGCCAGCCCGAAAAAAGTGGCGATCACCAGCGGCCAACCCACAATACCACCTTTGGCAATGGGTTTAGCTTTCGACATTTCGTCTTCACGGGCATAGCTCATACTGGCAATAAGCGTAGTAGCTACCCAGCGGCTCAGGCTATGCGCCGAGACGTATTTCAACGCCAGTTTCCAGCCGAAGGGTTCGCCGGGAAGTAGTTTCATCAGCGCAAAAAATTTAATCGCCAGCAACAAACCCAACCCCACCACGCCATACGTACCCAGCCGACTATCTTTCATGATGGTCAGGATCTGTGTTTTTGTCCAGCCGCCGCCAAATCCGTCGCACACATCACCAAAGCCATCTTCGTGGAACGCACCCGTTGCCCAGATCGTGGCGACCATGCTGAACAAAACGGCCAGTTCGGGTGGAAACAGGATGCTGGCGATCCAGTACGTACCCACGCCAATACCGCCCACGATCCAGCCTATGAAGGGGAAAAAGAGCGTAGACCGGTTCAGCAGATCTTCCGAGTGGTCAATGCCTTTCGGCACCGGCAACCGGGTATAGAACATCAACGCCGTGAAGAAAAGAGTTTTCATAGGTAAACTGGAAACACGGTAGTAGGAGAAGGCTTTGCCGCTGTTAGGCCTGATTGGTAGACACTCCGGCACTGTCGAACGTGGCCATATCGGTAAGCATGGTCACGGCGGCCTGTACCAGCGGATAAGCCAGCGCACAGCCTGTTCCCTCGCCGAGGCGTAAGCCCAGATTGAGTAATGGTTTGGCGTTCAGTTGCTCCAGCATTAATCGGTGGCCATGTTCGTCAGACTGATGGGTGAAAATGCAGTAGTCTGTTACGGCGGGGTCTAGCGCGCGCGCAACCAGCAAGGCCGCCGTTGTAATGAAACCATCGACCAGAATGACCATTTCGTTTTCGGCAGCCCGGAGCATACCACCCGCAATAGCGGCCAGTTCAAACCCACCCATGGCCGACAACAAGTCCATTGGCTCGGTCAGGTGGGCGTAACGGCTGGCCACTTCGGTCAGTATATCCAGTTTGTGCGTCAGTTGCTCGTCAGTTAGCCCGGTTCCGCGCCCAACGCACTGATCAAGTGGCAGGTCAAGGAGGCGGTGCATGAGCAACGCGGCCGACGAAGTGTTGCCGATTCCCATTTCGCCAAAGCCAACGATGTTACACCCCCGATGCTGCACCCCATCCACCAGAAGCCGACCGGCATCCATTGCGGCTTCGGTATCGTCGGAACTCATGGCGGGTTGGAAGCGCATATTTTGCGTACCCGGCTGCACTTTAAATTTCACAAATTCGGGCGTGTTGGCCTCGAACGTACCCCGCACACCCACATCGCACACCAGCAGTCGAAGGCCATTCTGTCGAGTAAAGGCGTTGATGCCTGCGCCGCCCTGCATGAAGTTGAGCACCATCTGATAGGTCACCTCGGCGGGGTAAGCGCTTACACCTTCGGCCGCAATGCCATGATCACCGGCAAAGACAAGAATGTGCGGATTGGTTAATACGGGCGTTTCCGTTTGCTGGATCAAACCAATTTGTAAGGCCAGCTTTTCGAGCTGTCCAAGCGACCCCAGGGGCTTTGTTTTATGGTCAATCAGGTGCTGTAAGCGGGATTCGAGCGAACGGTTGAGTACAGAAGCGGGCATGTTGATGGCGAAATGAATCGAAGACACAAAGTTGGCGAAACAAGTTCGATTGTCGACGACACTTTCTGCTACCGACTCTTGGCATTGGCGGCCGTTTGCGTTTGACAGTACCGTCCACCCTCAGATTTGATCGCTTCGGCCCTGTATCCCGCCGGTATGAATGGCCACCACCCGAGCCTGATCGGGGAAACAGCCTTGCCGGGCCAGTTCATATAGCGCAAACAGCAGTTTTCCCGTATAAACCTGCTCTAGCTGAATACCGGTCCGGCACTCAAAATCGCGTATGAAGCGGAGTAGTTCGGGCGTTGTTCGGGCATAGCCGCCGTGGTGATAATCGGTGCAGATAGTCACGTTTGGGGGTAGTACACCCGGCAATCCCGCAAAGCTGGCAACGCTCTGTTCGGGCACTTTCAGGGCCGAAACGCCCAGCACCTGAACCGTTGAGGGAGCCGCCTGCATCAGTCCCGCCAACGTGCCGCCTGTACCTACCGCAGCGGCCACCACCGTTGGCCATTTACCCAGTTGCTCGTGTAGTTCGGGCATAATTTCAGCCACGCCGTTGATCGCCAACGCGTTTGTGCCGCCTTCGGGCAACGTATAGCAGGGACCGTAACGTACCTGAAGTTCAGCTAGAAACGCTGGATCTTCGGCCCGCAGATACGTGGCCCGATCAACGAAGTAAAGAGTCATGCCCTGTTCCCGACAAAACGCCAGCGTGGGGTTCAGCGGTTTGTGCGCCAGTTCATCGCCCCGGACAATACCGATCGTCTGAAACCCAAAAACCCGTCCAGCGGCGGCTGTGGCATATAAATGATTGGAATAAGCCCCGCCAAACGTCAATAAGGTTGTGAAGCCTGATCGGCTGGCTTCGAGCAGATTGTGCTTCAGTTTGCGCCATTTGTTACCCGATACCAGAGGGTGTAACAAGTCGTCGCGCTTCAGATAAAGGCGAATGGGGACCGGCTCGGGAAAGGCATCGGGTAGGTAGTCTATTGATGAATGGCCGACAATCTGGTTAAGGTGAGCCGCTAAATCGCTCATGGTGTGTAATTTTGGGGAAATTAGGGGCGACAGGCCGGGTACTATGCCCTGACCGTTGCCCACGTACATTATGATCGATCAAGATACCCAGCCAGACGATATTGAAGAAGATGACCTGTTCGAGCATCACAGAATCGTAGTCGATGCGGGCCAGGCAATGCTTCGGATCGACCGGTTTCTGGATACGAAATTAGCGACTACTTCACGCACCAAACTACAGTCGGCCATTGATGCGGGCGGCGTGAAAGTGAATGGTCAGGTTGTGAAGGCCAGCTACAAAGTCAAACCCGTTGATTTAATTACGGTTTCGCTGCCTCACCCGATGCGCGACACCACCATCATTCCACAAAACATTCCGCTCGACATTGTCTTTGAAGATGATGAACTGATGGTGGTAAATAAACCTGCCGGCATGGTGGTTCACCCCGCCCACGGCAACTGGGATGGTACGCTGGTGAACGCGCTGGTCTACTACCTGCAAAACCTGCCTACTACCCGCAACGGAGAAGGCCGCCCCGGACTGGTGCACCGCATCGATAAAGACACGTCTGGCCTGATGGTGATCGCCAAAACCGAGTTCGCTATGAGTCACCTAGCCCGGCAGTTTTTCGAGCATACCATCGAACGTACCTACAATGCGATGGTTTGGGGTATTCCCGACCCGGCCGACGGCATGATTACGGGCTATATTGGCCGGTCGGCCAGCGACCGGAAAGTGATGACCGTCTACGATGACGAGACGAAAGGCAAGTGGTCAGTTTCGCATTACAAAACGCTAGAGGCGCTAAACTACGTCTCGTTGGTGCAATGTAACCTGGAAACCGGACGTACCCACCAGATTCGGGCTCACTTTCGGCATATCGGCCACCCGCTCTTCAACGATGCAACTTATGGCGGCGACAAGATTTTGCGGGGAAACCCCAACGGAACCTTCAAGGCCTTCGTCGATAACGCTTTTGCCCTCTTGCCCCGACAGGCCCTCCACGCCCGTTCGCTTGGTTTTGAACACCCACGTACCCAGGAATGGTACCAGTTTGACTCACCCCTACCCACAGATTTTCAGGCTACTCTAGACAAGTGGCGTAACAAAGTATGATCACCATCCGCACCGGCGTTGAAGCCGACATTCTCCAGGTTTTCGACCTGATTGTTGAATTGGCTGTTTACGAAGAAGCCGCCGACCAAATGACCAACACCGTTGAGCAACTTCGCGAAGATGGGTTTGGTGCTAATCCGCTGTTTCATTTCATGGTAGCCGAAGATGACATCACGAAGAAACTCGTTGGCATTTCGCTCTATTATTTCCGGTACTCGACCTGGAAGGGAAAAAGACTCTATCTGGAGGACATCATTATCACAGAAAGCCACCGGGGTCAGGGCTTGGGTAAGGTGCTGCTCGATGCCACCATTGCTAAAGCCCGTGAACTGAATTGCACCGGCATGATGTGGCAGGTGCTCGACTGGAATGAGCCCGCTATTGGTTTCTACAAACAGTTCGGCACCCGCTTCGACGACGGCTGGACCAACTGCCATCTGGATTTTTAACGATCCATTGTTTCCGTAGATTGGCATCCGCGTGCAAGGTTTGGAGTAGTTTCCACGGAAACTACTCCAAACCTTGCACGCGAATGTTTACTTTTCCATTAGCGTGTACGACCGCTACCATGGCTGTTGGTGTCAGAAAAACCTGATCGGGGCTGACGCCTTCTATCTTACCCGATAACGTCACCCCTTTGGCCAATGGATAGTTAGTCATTCGCTCCTGAATTGACTGGCGAACCGCGTCGATCTGATCGCCGACGGGGAAAGTCAGGTTCTTTTCGAGCGTTTTAGCCAGCGTACTTTTCAAAATCCAGCTCGCGGCCTGCTGAAGGAGATTTCTGGTATCCAGATCATACACCAGATTTTTCAACGTAACCGACCGTGTGTTAACGTCGTAGTACGGCTGACCACGCAGGTAAATATCGCCCGTTACGCTACCAGTCAAGCCTGCCTTAATGATCAGGTTTTCGTTCTGACCGTACAAATCCAGATCGGTAATAGTCACTGAATACGCGCCATCGCGGAATGTAAACGATCGGCCCACAAGCTGTTTCTTGGCTAGATCGGCAACTTCCGGGTACGTAGCTTCGCTGATGATGCCCACCCTGAAATCATCTTTTACGGTATTGACCAACGTTAAATCGGGCAAGTCAATGGCGGGTTTTACCACGGGTTTGGGTCCAACAGTAGTCAGTGTATGTCCCTCCAACCCAATGGTGGTTCTGATTTCGCCATTCTCGAAACGGAGCGGCGTAATCAGAACCCGGCGCGGCACCACCATCAACCACGTTTTGAATTCGTCAGACAGGTTGTAGGGTTCGCGAATCAGGTTCCAGGCCCGCAATACGGGTGTGCGCAGGTCGATTTTGGCCCGCACCTGCTTATCGAGCGTTTGGGTAACGGTTCCCAAGTTGGTGTTGATAGCTTTGCTTACCAGCCCCGTGATCGGCACCTCGATGCCTACGAGTCGAATGGTGGGTTTGGTGATGTAGTCAAAACCTTCGGCCGTTGTTTTAGTGCTTACGGTCCAGTCTTTGTCAATTGAAAAGCGGGTGGCAAAGCGCAAGTCGATCTCGAACGTGGTTTCGCCCGACTGCATGAAACCCAGCACTTTTTTCCCAGCTTTCGCCCAGATTTTCAAGGGTACGTGGAAATAGAACAGGCTATCTCCCTGTACCACACCAGCTTTCACCCCAATAGGAGCCCGCTTCCAGACTTTCGTCATAAACGGCGTTCCGCCCCCATCGTCATCAAACGAATTGTCTTCATAGATTAATCCGTTTACCTGTGCGTTGATCTGACGTTCTACATCAGCAAGGGCAATGGCGACGGGAATGTTGACGGTCGATATCAGGGCATCGGAGCGTACGTCCATACTCGAGTTCTGGTAAGCCGCTTTGGGTGCGGCGGGATTCACATGATTTGTCTTTGGCTGACAGGCAACCAGGCAGCAAGCAATGGCAATAGGCAGGAGCCTTCTAAAACGGCTTAGTGTCCCAGCCAACCGCCTACTATTTAAGCGTGACCTTAGTGGCACCGTAGCCGAATTTTTGTTTTTGGGCATCTTCAAAGAAGCGAACGTTAGGGTGGCGGCTTAGGTGACGGTGAAGTTCCTGCCGCAGTTTGCCGGTGCCTACACCGTGAATGAATGTAATGTCGGGCATTCCGTTGGCAATGGCGTTCTCCAGGTTTTTCTCAAAGGCACGCAACTGCACGTCGACCAGATCGCCCGGCGATTTGCCGGTTTGCCCGCCCGGCATCAGTTTTTCGATGTGCAAATCCACCACGGCGGCGGGCTTATCGACCGTGACCGTACCCTGTTCTGCTTTGGGTTCCAGCAACGCCGCCTTGATCGAATCGGCCGGAGGGTTCATGGTCGCGTTACTGCTTTCATCATCGAGTTGAAACAGATGACCCGGCTGATTCAGCACAGGTACGTTCTGCTTACTTTTGAAGAACGCCTGAGCACGTGGTTTCAATCGTTTCACCAGCGGAATGCGAGGCGGCTGACCAGCTCCGGGCCGAAAGTATAACGCCTGAAACAACAAGGTAGGCCACTGCTCGAAACGCTCGATCAGGTGCATTTCGTTGAGTTTAAGCTGCGATTTAGCTTTCAGCGTGGTCGATTGCAGTCCCCGCGTTTTGTTGTCACGCTCTTCGGTCACAGTCAGCAAAACATCCCAGTCGGTGTTATTCACAACGTGGAGCGCAATGTCGCGATCGTTCTGAGGCACATACGCCAGGTACAACCCCACATTTGACAGGATTTGACCTGCTGCCCTACCCAAGGGCGTTGCCGTACGCTGGGGAGCAAACGTATCCCGCGCTTCGGCCGCCTGACCCGATGGTTTGAACCGCTCCGCTTCCATAGGCGACACCACGACCAATTCCGACTGCATCACCGGAATCCGGAATCCATCTTCGATCTCAATTTCGACCCGATTTCCACTTAAAAAGCGAACGACTACACCCTGTTCTTTCGCCCGGATCATCCGAACTTTATCACCAATATTCATAATTTCTGCATTTAGTTTTGAGTGGTGAATTGTGATTTTGTGAAGGGTGAAGGGTGATTTGGTGAAGGGTGAGGGGCTCCGCTAATGGTGGTAACCGTCCCCCTGCAGAGCATTCACCCTGCAGAGCATTCACCCTTCACCAATTCACCCCTCACCAAATCACCCCTCACCAAATCACAATTCACCCTTCACCGAATAGCCAACCTCAGTCCGGCGGTAAAGTTTCGGCGGGGGGCGGCGTTGTAGTAACGATTTCCAACCGCATTAAGGTCATAGCCCAGGCTGTAGGTTTGGTCGAGCAGGTTATCGCCCCCCGCAAACAGATCAGCAATAAGGTGTTTGCCCACCTTATGTTGGTAGCCTACCGTGGTCTGGAGCAACCGGGTTGGGTCGGCCATGGCGGTGTTGGCATCGTTTAGGGCAAAAGGCGGCAGGAACTGAAACGTCAAATGGGCATACAGACCCGTTGAATGCGTATAATCTATCCCCCACACGCCCGTGAAAGGGGCTACGCCAGGTACGTTGTTACCCGATAAGTCAACAGCAAGCTGCTGGTAGTTCAGGTACTTATAATTAGCCAGGGTCAATGTTTGCCACACCGTTAGACCTGAACCAGTACCCCTACTCCCGGGACGAAGCAGGGCGTAACGTAACGACGTTTCCAGTCCGGTTTGCTGCGTATTACCTGCGTTTACAAAAAACTCAGCTCCATTTTCAAGCGACCGGCGAACAATAGTTTCGCGCAATTGTAGCGAATAACCAACCAGATCGAATTGAAGACGGTTGGCAAGGCTACCCCGCACGCCAAGTTCCACCTGACTACCCCGTTCGGGGTTCAAATTCGCGTTGAAAAACCCGGCCGATGAAAGTACCTCCTGACTGGTAGGAGCCGAATAACCGGTGCTGGCATTAACGAACAGCGATGCCTGCTGACCCAGCGTTTTCAGCGCAGAAACCCGGAGTAACCAGGCCGGTTTGAATGCCCGTTGCTGTGGACCGGGCCCCGGATTACCTGCCAGCGAAAAACGGTTAAAGTCATAACCCGACTCGTTGCGGCTTAAGCCAGCAGTCAGCAGCAGGCCCAATGGTTTCAGATTGACTTCCTCCTGCACGAACAGATTCCACTGTTTGGCCCGAAGCTCGTCGTCATTTTGAAGCGTATCAGTCCGGCCGCCCCGGTTACCGAAATTGCGCGACCCAGTACGGTTAGTTTGCCATTCGCCCCCAAAAACCAGCGCCATCGGTACATCAGCATCGCTTTGTTGCGTAAAACGCGTCACCGACCGCAACCCCATTCCCTGATCGGTGCGGCGTTCGTAGTTGGTGATAAAGGGGTTGTTAAATTCGGTGGACGAACCGTAGACTACGTTCGTTGTTTGCCAGCGGCTGTTCCAGGCCATGTTGTGCGACAGACCCAGATAGCCCACTTTCTGATAAATACCGGCCCGCTGTTCAGCACTACCCGGCAAGGTACGCGTGGCAGGGCGCGACGCCATCGGATTAGCCCGGAACTGAGCTTCGGTTAGTCCGCCGGGCGTTTGGTAGGCCAGGTCGGAATAAATGAGCAAGGCTGTTACCGTTTGCCGATCATCGGGTCGGAAGCTACCGGTAAACGAGACGTTATCGCGCGACATGGCGCTGTGATCGCGATAGCCGCTTGCCTGTAAGTGATTTACGCTGAGCGAAATAGAAGACCGTTCGTTGGCTGTCTGTGCCAGTACACCATAGCCGATCTGACCATACCCACCACCCAGTGCACTGATCTCTACACGGCTGGTGCCGGGCGAAACGGCCGGACCACTGAGCAAGACTGTACCGCCGGTATTGGCTCCATATAGACTCCCCGATGGGCCCTTAATCACCTCTACCCGACCCAGCATTCGGACGTCGAGGGCGTTGAGTGGCGTATTCCCGGCGGCATCCGTAAGGGGCATATCCTGGTAGTACACTTTCACATTACGAACACCAAACGGCGACCGAATCAGGCTACCGCGAATGGAGAGCCGATAGCTTCCCGGCGACCGTTCATCCATTCGCACACCGGGAAGCGTGTTCATCGACGAAACCAGCGTGGGTGTAGCAAAGCGCTGTACCAACTCACGCCGCGACAGCAAACCGACCGACGCACCCGTAGTCAGTAGAGACCGGTTGCTTTCGTAGGCCCGGACTACCACTTCATTGAGCGATTGGGCAATGAGTGTGTCCTGAGTATTCGTTGACTCTTCGGCCGACTGCTGAGCCAGGACAGGAGTTAACGTGAGCAGAAGAAGACTACTCAGTAAGGGTATTGTGGTCATAGATTGGTAAAAGTACAGCCAGCCTTTGGTAAGTGAGTTTAGGTGCCAGTCTTTTTGCCTATTTAACAACAGATACATCCAGTATGGCTCAACACAAACTAATTTTCTGGTCAACTTTAGCCTGAACAGATACTGATTTAGCGCGAAGAATCGGACGATTATTTGCCCATAAACAGGCCAAAATGGACCGTTTGGTCCAGTTTTAGTGTTTTCTAGATGATGAAAGATGTGCTGGAGAATCGTGTAGAAAATGCGCTTAAACCCGATGTTCGGTCAGCGCGATTGTGGATGCCCAAACGGGTTTTATTTACGCCCGACGCCCTGAATGAGCCATTTGGGCAACAAATTTACGAGCGGGTTACTGCGATGAATTTGCCCATAGAGGTAATGAAAAACAACCGCCTCACTGGTTTGCGCGGTGCCGATGAACGCGAGACATACCGCATTGCCAAAAACACACTGGCGGTAGTCAACGCGCCGCCTTCCGCAATGCGTCTGCAACCCATTCCCCCCTCGGCTGATTGGCAGATGAATCTGGCCGAAGGCTGTCCGGCGCATTGCCAGTATTGTTATCTGGCCGGTAGCTTGCAGGGGCCACCCGTTGTGCGGGTCTACGCCAATTTACCGGCTATGCTAGCCCATACTGCTACCTACGAAGGAACGTACCCACCGAATAAAAGCTGGCAAGCCACCGACCAGAACAGACCCACCACGTTTGAGGTGAGTTGCTATACTGACGTACTCGGCATTGAACATTTGACAGGTGGATTGGCGGAATGTATCCGGTATTATGGTACCCGCGAGATGGGTCAGTTGCGTTTCGTCACCAAATACGATCAGGTAGATACGCTGCTCGACCTGCCGCATAACGGACAAACACGTGCCCGATTTAGCCTGAATGCAGAGCCGGTAGCGCGCAAACTCGAAGGGGGCACAGCCTCTGTTGAAGCCCGACTAACGGCGTTACGCAAACTGGCATTCCCCCGCGAACAGGGCGGCGGCGGTTACCCGGTAGGTATTGTGTTGGCGCCCATCATGCCCATTCCGAATTGGCGGGAAGAGTACTCCCTCCTACTTGATCGTATTCACAAGGCGCTCGATTACGGCAACAACGCGGCATCCATCGATCTAAACGTGGAGTTTATCAGCCACCGGTTTACGCCCGGTTCAAAAGATGTGTTGATGGAATGGTACCCGAATACATCACTCGATATGGACGAAGCGGGGCGGGCGCAGAAACGAAATAAATTCGGGGGAACGAAGTATGTCTATCAGCCGACCGATATGAAGGAACTGAAACAGTTCTTTTACGACGAATGGGCCAAACGGTTTCCGGCTGCGCCTATTCTGTATTGGACGTAGCAGGTAGTAACCCTAGAAAACGTAGTTACGGGCCCGAAACTGAACGGTTAAGCCCATCGAAATAACGGCCATACTGAGCGATTTCTGGCTAGTCACACCAGCAATTTTTGTCACAGTACCCACCTGCGATGCCACAGGTACGTTAGCAAACGTAAATGTCGACGAGCTATAGTCGGCATTTACGTTCAGGGCTACAGACGGTGTAATGCGATAGCGGGTTGTGAGCCCTATGCCACCAGAAATTGCTTTCGATTCCTGACTGGCTGTACGAATCATGGTTGTCTCCCGGTTTACCCGACCTTCTACGCAGGTTTCGGGACAGGTAGCCCAGATTTGGCCAGCCAACGCGCGCATATCGAAAGAGAAACGGCCCGCCGGAATGGTTATATACGGCCCCGCCATGATGCTGCGGCTTTGCCATTGTCCCGATCGGCCTGTGGCGGCTGAAGCGGTAAGGTGATCTCCTGGAGAGGGGACAAAATTAGCCAGTAGGGCGGTGGGATCTATGCCGTTAAAGGTCTGTTCAAACCGCCCCATCAGCCCGAGGGGGCCGGCAAGCCGGTAACCACCCGATACGCTCATCGATTGTCCACGGAGCGCCATGCCACTACTTTGCGCAGCCGTGCGTTGACTGAACGTACCCATGGGTTGGCTAATGCCCGCAGATACCGAAATAAATCCGTTCTTTTGAAGCGTATTAAAAATAAATGCTTTTTGCGCCATACCCACAGAGGTGGTCAGCAACAGCAACAGCAACAAAAGTAAAGCGGTCCGTTTCATGATAAAGGTGTTCGTTATCAGCACTATAGTTGGTTGTTAACCCATACCACAAATGCAGTGCCAAAAAGTACTCCTTGCTGATTTTCTTTCGCTTATGCAATCGCAGCTCGTTGCTCACTTACTCCACACAATCGCTGATAACCAGTCTGTAAACGCCCGTTTTTTCACGAATGGACTTTTACCTTCTTATCGGTATAATCCGGCTTGGGGTTACAAAAGACCTGATCAAAACCTGTTCTTTACCGCAATCAGCGTTTTCACCCTTCAGCGTTTACGCTCCTTTTTAACAATAGACGAAAAGGCAATTGCCGATACAATTATTGCCCGAGCTTTACCCGCCTTCCCGCATTTTAGAAACAAAGACGGGCTAGCGACTTATAATTTTTACGCTACCCAACCGGGCGCTCATTTTCCGCATGGCTGGCTTATGCACCGGTTCAGGCATTTTAAGCTACCCGACGACATCGATGATACGGCTATGGTGTACCTGACTACCAAACCCTCGGCCGATGAACTGCATTTTCTGACCACCAAGCTGGCGCAACACGCGAATCGCACGCGGCTAACGATTCAAAACACGTTTCAGGAATACCGCGATTTAAGGGCCTATTCGACCTGGTTCGGTCTGGCCATGCCGATCGAGTTCGATGCTTGTGCCATAGCCAATATGCTGTATGGGGTGTATGAATACGGCCTTCCAATCGATGTACACGCCCGGGATAGCCTGATTTACATTGCTGACCTCATCAGCACTGATCGCTACCGCACGGACCCCTTCCGTAGCGCCCATAATTACGCCCGGACACCACTTATCCAGTACCATATTGCCCGACTAATAGGTACGTTCGACCCGGAGTTACTACAGCCCGTTCGTCAAAAACTCATCGACGATGTAAAGGCCGCTTTTTTGCAGTCGAACAGTCGATTGGATCAGGTGTTGCTGGCGATTTCGCTGATGCGATTGGGCAAAATACCGCCCGCAACAATACAACTTTCGGGCATTGAGCACGAATTTGCCTCTTTTTCGTTCTTCTTGGCGGGCATGTTATCGGCTTATCCGCAACCCTGGTTGTACCGGTGGGCAAATAGACCTTTTTGGCACATCAAATGGCGTTGCGATGACCATTGCCGGATTTTGCTGGTCGAATACCTGGTGTTACAACGCAGGTTGACCCCAATTACAGCCTAGAGTCAGGCAGCTACAGGTTGCTCTGCGGTTACCTCCCGATTCACCCATGACAGCCCTATTGCCGCCGTAATGGCAATACCAAGCATCACGGTCCATAAGGTTTGAAACCCAAATCGCTCGGCTAGTTGCGAGCCAATTATTGGGCTGATCACCTGCGCAAGTGCCCAGCCCATTGAATACAAGCCAAGGTACTGCCCCCGGTTTCGTTCGTCAGACCGATTGGCGGCAAAGCTCATCATAAACGGCATGGCCAACATCTCGCCGGTAGTAATCAGGATGATCGATACCCAGGCAATACCAGGCCAATCTGTAGTGGTCAGAATGAACAGTGAAAGGCCCGTCAACAATACCCCGGCCACTGAGATCAGCAACCGTTGTTTTACCCGCTGTTCGAGGCCGTAAACCAGCGCCATTTCAACAGCCACAATGAGCAATCCGTTAGTAGCCATAAACAGACCGATTTGTCCTTCGCTGGCACCCAGATAGTTTCTGAAATAAAGGGGGAGCATGCTGAAAAACTGCATGAACACCGTGAGAAACAAAAACAGACATGCCATAAACACGAGATATAGCCCATCACGGTATGGCGACCGAACGGCAGTCGGATGCCCAAAAGCCGAATTCGCTGTGCCCGTAATTTTGTCGGGCCGAGGCAGTGCAATAAGCAGGTACAGGGCAGCCCCTATGCAGGTAAGTCCATCTACCCAGAATAGCAGGCGGTAGTTGATCCCTGCCAGCAAACCGCCAAGCCCACCGCCAACAGACCAACCCAGGTTAATAGCCAGCCGGTTGAGCGAAAACGCCCGCGTTCGGTTATCGGCAGAACTGTAAAAAGCGAACGCTGCCGAATTAGCGGGCCTAAATGCATCACCGAGCGTTGTGAAGATAAAAACCGTGACACAGAGCCACTCAAACCGGGTAACAAACTGGAGCCCGATCAGCATCAACCCGCCAAAAAGTAGACTGAATACCTGAATCGGGTAAAATCCAATGAGGTCGGTTAGTTTGCCGCCCAGGAACGTACCCAGCAAAGAGCCCATCCCAAACAAAGCCAGTACAATGCCGGCCTGCTCAACGCTGTAATGAAGATGCCGCGTCAGATAAAGTGATAAAAACGGCAGGACCATCGTCCCCGACCGGTTGATCAGCATTACCCCCGCCAGCAACCAAACAGGTCTCGACAGACCTGAATAGGCATTCCGGTACAGTTGTTGAATCATGCTGCAAGTAGCATCAATTTCTGATGAAGTTGGCTAGCTTACTTTGCCTAAGGCAACCAGTGCCGACAGCGTAGGAACAGGACTACCCCCTGCTTTTTCAATGGTGATTGCGAATGTGTCAGCGGCGCCGATAGGGCGGTTGGTTTGCTGAAGCGAATACCGATCTACGCGATTGTTGAAAACCCCGGCATCAACCGGCTTACCGTCAACAAGTGCCCAAAGCTGGTATTGTTTGTCGGCAGCCAACGTTGGTAAACGCTCTACTTCAAGGGTTACCTGTTTTTTCTGACGATCCCAGTATACAAGTACATCGGCAGGGTCTCCCTCCGGCTTGGCCGCGGCCAGCCGGATAGTTTCCATCCCGGGCTGACGTAACAGCGTCAAAAGCTGAGAATCGCGCGTTTGCTGTTGACGCAACTGCCCCATCTCGGTTTGCAACTGCGAATTAGACAGTGCCATCTCATCAGCAAACGCCCGTTTTTGCTGGAGCTGATTCATCAGAAAATAAGCAAACGCGATAAGCACCAGCCCAACGGCAGCGGCAGCCAGCCAGGCAACCTGAAAAACCGGACGCTCGCGTATTAACGGAATTACTTTCGTTTCTTCCGATTCCTCCGCAGCCATTTGCGGATCGGCAAATGTTAACCGCTGTCGGATTTTGTCCTGTAAATCTGAAGGGGGAGCCACACTGTGCAGGAGTGCATAATTCTCCAGCGCCAGCGTAAGCCGATCGAGTTCCTGTCGGAGTTCAGGATAAATCGCCGACATACACTCTACCTCACGTCTTTCCTGATCACTGACCGTACCCAATGCGTAGGATTCAAGGATACCAGAGGTTATGTAGTCGGGAATGTTCATTGGCTAAATAGTGATTTGAGTTCATGAAGAACTGTATGTAGACGATGGTGCACTGAAGGTTCAGGTTCTTGACTTGAATTAGCCAATTGGGTAACAGATTGCCCTCGAAAAAAAACAGCGTCTAATAAAGTACGGTTTTCTTCGGAAATTGGATTGTCAACCACTTCGTAATCAATAGTAGATTTAGCAGGATCAGGCGCAGTTTTTGCCAGTACTGTAGCTACCTCGGCACGAGCTCTGTTAAGAAGCCATGTCAACAACCGAGTCTTGCGGGGGTTAAACTGGTCAAAATCAGCCCAAGCTTTCACAAAGATGGTTTCGACTACGGTGTTGGCCAGTGTAGATTGCCCCAAACTGGTGATCACGACACCATAAAGTACGTGGGCGTATTGGTCGTATAGCCACTGAAACGCTACTTCGTCGCGCTTGTTCAGCTTACGAAGTAGTAGCTCTTCTGAGACTAGATAGGATTGATGCTTCACTGGATAGAAGTATAGTGGTCAAATATAGCCAAATAGCCAACTACCGGAGGTCTGTGGCCTTAAGTGTTTGTACCCATTTCTCTTTTCCGGTAGCATCGAAGGCCCGAATTGTCAGTAAACGATTCGCCAGTGGACCGCTAACGGCCATTGTAGCAAAATTACGTTCACCCAACAGGGTTCCTTCAACTACAGTTGGCTGAGCCAGTTCGGCGGGCGTTGGCTGAGCTGGGCCCGACGTCAGGGGCGAAATGGTCACGTCGTAAAGTGGGTACGTTCCTGGTCGGTCGAGCTTATGAATGATGCTGTGATGTCGGTCGCCGGTGATGAAGAGAAGTCCCGGAATAGTAGCTTCCGCCAGTCGATTTAACAATTGGGTACGCTCTGTTGCGTAGTTAGCATAGTTTTCGAAAGCCGCCGTGGGATTTATCACCTGCCCCCCCGTAACGACAAACTTGAAAGTTGCTTTACTGAACCGAAGGGCATCGACAAACCAGTTGAGTTGTTTGCTGCCAAAATACGCCTTTACAGCACCGTCAGCCCCACCGTCAGGCTGGGCATTCGGGGCTCTGAACGTGCGGTCATCGAGCAGAAAAAATTGACAGTCACCCCATACAAACGTACCTGCACATCCTTCGTCGAATACGTAATTCGGGTTAGCCCAGAACAGCTTGAACGCTTCCAACGTAACATCTTTCATCCAGAAGCTGCGATCAGAGTCGTCAGGGCCATAGTCGTGATCATCCCAGATGGCATAATTATGTGTACTGGCCAGCAAGGGCTGCATTTCGGGCAACGACCGGGTATGCGTGTACCGTTTCAACACCCCCGTTCTTGAGTTCCAGTCAACTTCCCGGGTGTAGGTGTTATCGCCGGTCCAGAGCATAAAATCAGGTTTTTTCGCCGTCATACTCGCAAAAATGCCGTAGTTGTCACCATAAGGACGGCCAGGACGATCGTAGGGCGGTTCATTCACGTACGTGCAACTACCAAGTGCGAACGTAAAGTTGGGTGGATCGGTCCGAAACTGCCAGAGTGGTTGCGTTTGAAACGTGGTTTCGTAAGGCAAGGCTACCGGTTTACCGTTCACCAATACCTCGTAGCTATATCGCTTGCCGGGCATTACCTCATTGGCAACCAGATGAGCCGTATTCGCCTTGTCAACAGACGTTTTCACTTCCTGAGTCAGCATAACAGGCGATTTAGTTCCCTGCTCAACGTATCGGATCTGTACCCGCGCTGGTTTCTTCGTCTGTACCCATACCATCACCTCACGCATCTCGGCGTAGCCTAGCATTGGTCCCGATTGCAGAGGAAATGCAAGGGACAACTTTGCCTTACTGACCAAAGCTGACGATTGCGCAACGGCACGGGTATTCGAAAGAGAAAAAAGCAGCCAGATAAACCAGGTAACTCGATAGATCATGAAGGAACGTTTCAGTAAGAATGGGCTAAATGTACACCAATCTACGTTTTACCGGAAGCTGGTGGTAATACCGAGTTTGTATTTTTAAGCTAACTGAGCGTAGATGCTGAAACTTTCGGCCCAAAGTAGCTCCCTATTGAGGGAACCCCATCAGTCTATCTGTTGCCCCTCCGTGGATGAAATCGTATATTTGCGGCCTGTTTTTAACAACTATGCAAGCTCCTTATCAGATTCAGGGCCTCGACATACTCACTGTTGCCGGTGACTTTGGCCTGCCCCTCTACGTGTACGATGCTGACCGGATCATCCGTCAGATCGACACGTTTCGTTCATCGTTCACCGGGGTAAATCTGAAGATAAAATACGCCGCTAAATCGCTCACTAACCTGTCTATCCTGAAGCTGATGCGCCTACATGGCGTAGAGGTCGATGTGGTTTCGGTCAACGAAGCCAGACTGGCGATGCTGGCCGGATACACGCCGAAACAGATCATGTATACGCCGAGCGGCAATGCCTGGTCTGAAATTCAGGAAGCTATTCGTCTGGGGCTGCGGCTAAACGTTGATAGCCTACCGTTACTTGAACAGATTGGAGAGACCTACGGGGCCGACGTGCCTGTTTGTCTGCGCATTAACCCGAGCGTTGCCGACGGTGGTAATTTCAAGATTCAGACAGGCCATGCCAACTCTAAATTTGGTATCCCCAACGATTACCGCACTCAGGTTTTGGCCGTAGTTGCTCAGTACGGTATACCGGTGGTTGGGTTGCACATTCACACTGGTTCTGATTTCAAAGATGCAGGCACGTTTCTGAAGGGTGCCGCCGTGCTCTTCGACATGGCCGCCGACTATCCTGATCTTCAGTTTATCGACTTCGGCAGCGGTTTTAAAGTGGCTTACCGGGAAGGCGATATAGTCACAGATCTGAATGATTTAGGCAACCGCGTATCAGCCGCTTTCCAAACGTTCTGTCAGCAATATGGTCGTGAGCTGGAACTCTGGTTCGAGCCGGGTAAATACCTGGTGAGCGAAGCCGGACATTTGCTGGCTCAGGTAAATGTGGTGAAGCAACACCCAACCCGCCGCTTTGTACAGGTCGATTCGGGATTGAACCACCTCATTCGCCCGATGATGTACGATGCCTGGCACGATATTGTCAACGTATCGAATCCGGAAGGAGAGCCTACGTTGTATGACGTAGTGGGTTATATCTGTGAAACCGATACATTCGCCACCGACCGCCTGCTACCTGAGGTTCGCACCGGCGATATTCTATCGTTCGAGAATGCCGGGGCTTATGGATTCAGTATGGCCTCGACCTACAACCTCCGTGAGCGACCAGCCGAAGTATTGATCTACGAAGGGCAAGCGCACCTGATTCGTGAACGGGAAACGTTTACCGACCTGACCCGTGGGATGGTCGATGTCGCTGCGCTCGACGAAGAATTAAAAATAAATAGTGAAGAGTTAAACATATTGAATTAAGCATTGAGACGTAAGAGTCGCAGGAAACTTCCCCGCCAACTTTTACTTCTTAATTCGTAATTCTTAATTCCTAAAAAATGGGACGCGCATTTGAATACCGGAAAGCCCGAAAAATGAAACGTTGGGGGCAGATGGCTAAGACCTTCACCCGCATCGGTAAAGACATTGTTATTGCTGTAAAAGCTGGCGGACCCGACCCCGACTCCAACGGGCGATTGCGGGCTATCATTCAGAACGCCAAAGCCGCCAACATGCCGAAAGAGAACGTAGAGCGGGCGATTAAAAAGGCATCATCGAAAGAACAGGAAGATTATAAGGAAATTGTCTACGAAGGCTACGCACCGCACGGCATTGGTCTGGTCATCGAAACAGCTACCGATAACCTGAATCGCACCGTAGCCAACATTCGAAGCTACCTGAATAAGCTGGGCGGTAGTTTGGGCACACAGGGTATGTTAGACTTCATGTTTACCCGCAAATCGGTGTTTCGGATCGCCGCGGAAGGGGTAGACATCGACGAACTGGAACTTGAGTTGATCGACTATGGGGCCGATGAACTGGAAATGGATGAAGAAACCAATCAGATCGTGATTTACGGCGATTTCACTGCGTTTGGTGCCTTGCAAAAGTATCTTGAAGAAAAAGGATATGAGTTAAAGGGCGCTGAATTTGAGCGGATTCCTACCGACTACAAAGAACTTACCGATGAGCAGGTAGCCGACGTGGAAAAACTCATTGAACGCATCGAAGAAGACGATGATGTGCAGATGGTCTACCATAATATGAAGTAAATAGCCTTTATTTTGTCAGCTGGGCAGTATACGTACCTGAACTAAAACCTCAGGCCCGTGTACTGCCCAGTTTTTTTCGTTTTGTTGCCAATACTAACCCTAACCTATAGTAACCTTTTGATTCAACGGTAAATAAATGAATGTATATACGGTCGTATCTTGTTGCTACCTCTAAAGGCCGTAACCACTGTGCTCACCATCACGCTTATACCCGCCAGCGACTTATCGCCGGAAGAGGTTGATACCTTGTATGAATTAGCCCGTCGTACTGGCTTTCCACTTGAGTCGGGTTACCTGGAACGCGCTCATTTCGAGCATAATCCTACCTTGGTCATGGCGTACCGGAACAGCCGGTTGGTCGGGTTTCAATCGTACAATATGTATCGGCTCAAGACACCGTTTTTTCAGCGTCAGGTGCCATTCATATACGGGGGTCTCGCCTTTCAGGATAATTCCGTTGCCGGGCGAGGCGTTGGCTATCGACTTAGCCGCTATTACATGCAACACACCCTCGGCAGGTTCTTTTTTCTAAAAAAATACGCGTTTGCCATCAGAACACCCACTCCCCGGCTCATGCAGATCTTGTCGGTTCAACACCGACTGGTACATTTCAAAAACGGTCGACTAACTCCAGACGTCTTACAGTTTGCCCAGCAGTTTGTTCGTCACATACGGCGTTTCCAAAACCCACTGGATCATCAGTTGGTAGTGCATACCAAGCCCCTCTGCGCCAACATAAGTGACCAATGGCCTACCCTGTTTCGAGCATCGGATGACTATTATAACCAGTTGGCGTATGAAGCAGGATTGGTGAAGGCTGTGGGCGAAAAAAGGTTTCTGACCGGCAACTACCTGGTTTTACTGGGGCATTCGTCGATACGTCAGTTACTCCGTTCGCTCACAGCCCGGTAACCACTCAAAAAGACGCCGCCTTATGATCAGTAAACAGATCATGGCGGGTAAATGCGGGTTGCCACCGCGTCGCTGCACCCCGAAATTCGTATCTTTGCCAGCCAACCAACAACGTCTATGACTAAGACCTTCGCCCAACTCGACGAGCTAAACGATGTGGCTCATCAACTCATTGCTGAGGCTGCCAATCAACACGTGTGGCTTTTCGACGGAGAAATGGGAGTAGGTAAAACAACACTGATCAAAGCCCTTTGCCGGGCAGTAGGCGTAGTGAGTGTTGTTCAGAGCCCTACGTATGGACTGGTCAACGAATACTCGACCCAAACCGGTGAATCGGTTTATCATTTCGACTGCTACCGCCTCAGAAACGAAGCCGAAGCGATGGACATTGGTCTGGAAGAATACCTGGATTCGGGTGCTTACTGCTTCGTTGAATGGCCCGAACGTATCGAATCACTTTGGCCGATCCACTACTATCACATTCACCTTTCTTCCGATCCAGCCGGTATTCGGACAGTGACAACCCAACTAAAGTAGCCAACGGCCACTGCCCAACTGCCACCCATGTATGACTGGTTTTGAACAATTAGCGAAACAAACGGCTCTGTATACCAGAGAGTCTCCGGCGATGGTAAAAACCTCGCAGACCAGCTTGCTTATCGGCCTGCCCAAAGAGGTTTCCTTACAGGAGAATCGAATTGCACTGACCCCTGAAGCAGTTGCGATTCTGGTTAGAAACGGGCATCAGGTCATTGTTGAAACCAATGCCGGTGTAGGCGCTAAGTTCAGCGATTCAGACTATAGCGAAGCAGGGGCACAGATCGCCTATTCACCGAAGGAAGTATTTGAGGCCAATCTGATTCTGAAAATTGAACCCCTCGTCGATGAGGAGTTTGAGCATGTCAAGAACGGAACAACGGTTATCTCAGCCTTGAATTTACCCGCACGTGAACGTTCCTACTTCGAGAAGCTCAATGAACGTAACGTTACCGGAATTGGCTACGAATATATTGAAGATCAGGCAGGTGGTATGCCTGTAATCCGCTCGATGAGCGAGATGGCAGGTAGTACCGTAATGCTCATCGCGGGTGAGTACCTCAGCAGTAGCGCCAACGGACGGGGCATCATTCTGGGCGGCATTACGGGTGTCCCTCCTACCAAAGTGGTTTTTCTGGGGGCAGGAACCGTTACCGAATACGCCACTCGAACAGCCCTTGGTATGGGTGCCGACGTGAAGGTATTCGACAAAGACCTGTATAAACTACAGCGGTTTAAATACGCCGTAGGTACGTCGGTCTACACGTCGATCCTCGACTCGGATACGCTTACCGAAGCCATTGAACGGGCCGATGTTGTAATTGGAGCATTACGTGGCGAAGATGGCCATAGCCCAGTCATTGTGACCGATACCATGGTAAGCCGCATGAAACCAAACTCGGTTATTATCGACGTGGCGATTGACCAGGGCGGCAATTTCGAGACCTCACGGATGACATCGCACAAGCACCCCACGTTTCGGGTGCATGATGTCATTCACTTCTGCGTGCCCAATATTGCCGCCCGCGTGTCGCACACGGCAAGCATCGCCCTCAGTAATATCTTCCTGCCGTTCCTGCTTCAAACCGGCACAAACGGTGGTATTGAAGCCATGATTTACGCCAACCGCTGGTTCATGAAAGGCGTTTATTGCCACAAAGGCTCGCTCACAAACCTCTACATGGCCCGCAAATTCGGCATGCGTTTCAAAGACCTGGAACTGTTGCTCGGCGCTTCAAGGTTTTAAAATAGTTTGTGGTTTGTTGTGAGTGGTTTGTGGTTGCGCTGCTGAAGCACGCGTTCCATGGATTGGCAACGCAACCACAAACCACTCACAACAAACCACAAACTATTTTGATTAACAACAGCAACGAAAACGTCCTGATGGACGATGCTAATTCGCCCGACCTGAACAAGAAGTTGATGGGCATGGTGTCGACCGACTTTGTGAAAGTGGCCGATCAGTTGAAAGAAGCCTCCTACCAGATTCGCAAGCGTGGCTTTTCGGATTATCCGGTCTTTGTGGCGTCTAAAAAAGACCTTCCGGTTGGGCAACTCCTATACGGAGAAGGCGATCTGGGCAATTCATTCACTTACAAAGCCTCTTTTTTTGATGAGTTCGTGCAGCGCGAACTCATCGGCGAAGACTCGTACGACCTCTGGAAAGAGCATTACAAAAACCCCGACGAGTTTTGCTGCCTGTTTGTGGTCGTCGGTGAATTCACCGGCTTTATTTACATCCCTTACCCGGAAGATTAAGTGGACTTTTGAGCAATCTGTTCGGTAGTACGCTAACTTGATCAGATAAATCCACTACTTTTACGCCAGATTATGGGTGCCCACTGCCAGCCTCTGCGCTGGCCCGACGGCTTAATAGGGAACATCGGTGACGCTATTTGGCTAATCCGGGGCTGTCCCCGCAACTGTAACGCTCACATTTTGAGCCGATTGATCTACATCACCACTGAGCTCTTTTAGCTTGGGAAGGTGCCAATCGGTGAGCGAAGCCAGGAGACCTACCCATGATTCGCTGCTGCAGGGGCCACACGGAGGATGTGCCACCTACCGCCCGAATACCCAGACCCATTCGCCGGAGGGTCGTTGTTGATGAATAACTAATGGATTTTCGTTTCACAGCACTATTGCTGTGGTGTTGCGTCTCATGCACGGCATACGCGCAGGACTCTTCGTCGGTACGGCAGCTACAGACGGTAACCGTGCGCGGCTTTGCCCCTGAGAAGTTCATGGCGGGCCTGAAAGTAAAACGGGCTGATTCGGCCCTGACCGAGGCGTATCGTTACCAAACGCTGGCCGATTTTTTAGCGTTGCAGGCTCCCATGCAGTTTAAGAGTTATGGACCGGGTCAGCTCACCACGGTTGGTTTACGGGGTACGTCGGCCAGCCATACGGCGTTACTCTGGAATGGCGTCAACATTAATCCGCCTACTCTTGGCCAAACCGACTTCTCTACCATTCCCGTCAACGGATTCGATCAACTGAGCATTCAGTACGGATCAGCGGCTTCGTGTGTGGGTAGCGATGCCGTAGGGGGAAGTATTCTGTTGAACAGCACGCCCGCCTGGAAACGGCAGGGCATTACAGCTACCGTAGGTCACCGATTCGGCACGTGGCAATCAGGTCAGACACAGGCGGGAATCCGGTTTGGCACTGGTCTCCCCGGAGGTCGGCAATTGGCGGGAAAAACGCTGGTCTATGGCGGTATCAACCGCTACGCACCCAACTACAGTCAACGCGAGGGTTATTTGGTTGAACCATCGGAAACCACGCAACGGGGCTTCATTCAGGACCTGTTTTACCGCACAAAAAAACAACATCAACTATCGCTCAACATGTGGTTGACCGATAACAAACTCACTATTTCGCCCACTAGTCCAACTGGTCGCGAGGTGACACGTACCCAGGCGTATCGCTTTCTGACCAACTACGAATTTGGCGAAAGCAAGGCGGGGAAGTGGCTGTCGGGCCGGACGTTGCTGCGGGCGGGCTTCATCCGCGACATTACTGATTATGGTAAAGGCGAAACCTTCGAAACCGCGCCCAGTCATTCGGCAACCGACCGGTTACTCGTCAGGGCCGAACACGAAATCGAGCAATCATTGGGCACGTCGGGGCAATCACTGAACATACGGGCCGGGTCCGAATGGGTTCACTACACCGCCCGCGTAGATGGGTACAGCGACGGAACACTGACTGAGCAACGCGCCGATATCTACGCACTCATCCGTTATCAGCCAACCGCCCGCCTTGTTACGGCGCTGAACCTGCGGCAGGCCTTCGTGACACGCTACGATCCACCCTTCACCCCGTCATTTGGGGTTGAGTACCGACTGCTCAATCTGGGCAATTGGCGGCTCGACGGACGGGGCAATGTGGCCCGCTCCTATCGCGTCCCAACCCTCAACGAGCGCTACTGGAGAACCCTGGGGAATCCCGACATCAGGCCCGAAAGTGGCTTTTCACAGGATTTGGGTTTGAACGTGTCAAACAGTGTCCCTGGCCGGTCGATGTCTGTCAGTGTAAGCGCTTTCCGTAACCACGTAGATGACTGGACGTACTGGAACCCGGCCAAAAATTATCGGGTCGAGAATTTGCAGGAAGTGCTGGCGCGCGGGCTGGAGGTACAGGGACAGGCAGCAAAGCAGTTGGGTACGTTCCGGGTTGGTGCCTTCGCACAGTATGCATATACCCGGTCGTCGCAATTGCGCGTTTACGACCCTTCGGCCATTGATGTGGTTGGCAAGCAATTGATTTACCTACCACTACACACCGGTTCGGCTACCGCCTTCGTACAGCATGGACTTCATCGACTTACCCTCACCTGGCAGGGTAGCGACCGCAGGGCTTCTACCTTCGATAATAGCAAATACCTTCCTGAATACCAACTGGTTAATCTCCTACTCGAAACCGCTGTCCGTATCAATGGCTGGCAAGGGAAAGCGGTCATGCAAGTGGATAATCTCTTCAACGAATTTTACCTCAACGTAAAAAATAACGTCATGCCGGGCCGTAGCGTGGCGTTAACCCTTGTTTTCACGGCGAATACAAAACCTGATCAAAAGTAAAAAATGAAACACGCAATCAGCTCACGTTTATTAAGCGCAACGGCTATCGCTTTCACCGTAGCCACCCTGTTTACCGCCTGTAACAGCGACACAGATCCAACTCCCAGTGGACCATACACCAATGGGGTCATCGTGATGAATTTTGGCAATTTCAGCCAGAATAACGGTTCACTTTCCTGGCTGAATCGCACAAATAGCACAGCCCAAACAGACATTTTCCGGGCACGTAACAACCGGCCTACTTCAGGTGGTATTCAGGAATATGTTGAAGCTGGCAACCGGGGTATTCTGCTGGTCGACAATTCAGCAGCAGGGCTTGACAAAGTCGAAATCGTCACTAGCGATTCGCTTCGATCGGTGAAAACATTGGGTGCGCCCGACATTGAAAATCCCCGTTATGCCGCCCGTATCAGCGACACCAAAGTATATATCACCTGCTGGGGGACAACAGGCTCTGGTTCTAATTTTTATGGAACGGCCGGGTACGTTGCCATCATTGACCTAACAACGAACACGGTAACTAAAAAAATAGCCGTTCAGAAAGGAGCCGAATACGTGACGGTGGTTGGTAGTGAAGCTTTCGTTTCGAGCGAGTACAGTGGTGCAAACGTCATCACGGTAATTGACACGCAAACCGATGCCGTTAAGCAGCAATTGCCCGTCACGTCGGACGTGGGTAAACTGGTGCGCGACGCCAACAATAAGCTATGGGCTCTGGTAGGTAGAAACGCCATCCGGTTTAACCCAGCTACCAAGGCTATTGAAGCGACAATTCCAGTTGGCTCAACTACTAGCACAAACAGGCCGGGCGACTTAACCGTTAGCTCAGACGGACGGACGTTCTACTACACATACGCCGTCAATAACGCCAGCACCAACTACCAAACTATAGGGCAGGTTTATCGCTTCGGCATTGCGGATGCGACGATTACGCCAACTACGCCGGTTATCAATCGCACTTTTGCAGGCATTACCGGCTTAGGATACGACCCAGCTACCAACATCGTGTATACCGGCGTAACGCCTAGTTTGGCCCAATCCGGGTATGTATACCGCTACCAATCGACCGGCCAGTTGGTTGACTCAGTACGAGTTGAAATATCTCCGGTTGGCTTTTATTTCAAGTAGGTTAATGAGATAAATAGTCTCACCGGGCATGGCCCAGTGAGACTATTTATCTCATTAACCCCTATCCAATTTTACCCATTCCCCAATCAACATGAAAACGATCATGAACTGGTCGGGCGGGAAAGATTCGGCTTTGGCCCTGCACCGTATTCGGCAGCAGGGCCATTTCGCTGTTCAACGCCTGCTGACAACTATTAACGGAGCCTACGGACGGGTATCCATGCACGGTGTTCGGGAAGAGTTGATTCAGGCACAGGCCGACCGGATAAACTTGCCCCTGACTACTGTTCGGCTACCCGAAACAGCCAGTATGGAGCTCTATCAAATCACCATGAATGAGGCCCTTGATCCGCTAATGAAAGAGGGTATCACGCATGCCATTTTTGGCGATATTTTTCTGGAAGACCTTCGAACATGGCGCGAAGAACAATTGACCTCCGTTGGCTTATCCGGTATTTTCCCACTTTGGCAAACACCATCGCTCGACTTGCTGGAGGAGTTTTGGGCGGCTGGCTTTCAGACGATTGTAGTTGCCGTAAACGGTCAGTACCTCGACAAATCGTTCTGCGGACGCTTGCTTGATAGGCAGTTCGTGGTCGATTTACCCGCTAATGTTGACCCCTGCGGTGAGAATGGCGAATTTCACACGTTTGTCTTCGACGCGCCTTATTTCACAAGTGCCATCAGCGTTACGGTTGGCGAGGTAGTAGAACGTACCTACAATTTCACCGATGCCGACGGGCTGGAGCACAACTCGACTTACTACTTTGCCGACCTATTACCAGCAATTGATTGACATGGAAAAACACGCTACTGATAGCTGTCCCCGTTGTGGTAGTCTGTTCACCTGCGGCGTCAATTCTGTGCTCAAATGCGACTGCATGTGGCTCAATTTAACGGCAGCAGATTTAGCTTATATTCGGGAATACACCGAGCTGGCATTTGGCGAGTACACCTGCCTTTGTGTTAGTTGTCTGCGCGAACTACAGTCAAAACGATCGTCTACGCTTAGTTAAAAAGCGAGTTTGTCCGCCGTGAGTCAAGCTTCAGGAAAATGAACAGGAGTATTGTAAACGACCAAAGCGATGACCCGCCGTAACTAAAGTAAGGCAGTGGAATGCCGATCACTGGCATTAGGCCAATGGTCATACCGATGTTGATCAGGATGTGGAAAAACATGATTCCTGCCACACAGTATCCGTAAACCCTCGCAAATTTACTTCGCTGTTTCTCAGCCAGAATCACGATGCGGCTGATAAGTCCGATAAAGAGAATGACCACGATGAGGCTACCGATAAACCCATGTTCTTCACCAATGGTGCAGAAAATAAAATCGGTGCTCTGCTCGGGAACGAAATCAAATTTGGTTTGGGTACCCTCCAGAAACCCCTTCCCATCCAGTCGGCCCGACCCAATGGCGATCTTCGCCTGCGTGACGTTCCAGCCAACGCCGTGCGGATCAATATTAGGGTCGATCAATACCTTAATTCGGTTGCGTTGGTGGGGTTGCAGCACTTTATTCACAAAGAAGTCAACGCCCGTAGCCGTCAGCATCATGGCGACACCAATCAGGCCAATACCCAGCATGCTTCGGGCCGTGCGGTTGTAGCGCGGCAACAATAAAATGACAATGATGCAAAGAGCCGCAATACCGGCAAACAGATAGAGCGGCGGCACTACCAGGGCCAAAATCAGCAGAATGGCCAGGGTAATTCCCAACAACGGAATCCAGCCGGGAAGCCCTTCGCGGTATAGCATGATCACAAATGACGCGAAGACCAGCATAGAGCCAGTTTCATTCGACAGAATAATCAGGGCGGCAGGCAGACCAATAATACCGCCAATCCAGAGCAGATCTTTCTGTTTGGTCAGGTTGATACCCGGCTGATCGAGGTACTTAGCCAAGGCCAAACTGGTTGATAGCTTGGCAAACTCGGCAGGCTGAATGGTGAAAGAGCCAAATTTAAACCACGATCGCGACCCATTGATGTTTGCCCCCGCCACCATGACCAGCAACAACAGAGCTATCATGACGAGGTAGAATACGAAGGCGAACGTATCGTAAAATTTGTGGTCGATCACCAGCACGCAGATAATGAGCAGCACTGCCGTTCCAATCCAAATCAACTGTTTCCCCGCATTGCTGGAAAAGTCAAACAAGCTGGTCTGTTCTTCTGGACTATACACGGCGGCATAGACATTGAGCCAGCCCATAAGCACACAGCTAACATACAAGAGTACAGTCAGTGTGTCAATTTTCCAGGTTAATTCGGCGTTACGAGCCATTATTCACAAGTAAGAATAAAATTAGTTTCCGCTAACTGTACTTCTGGGTGCGCCCTGATTTTGGGTCATCATCGGGCGTGGTTTGCGGATGGTATCTTTCACTACGGGCTTCTTAGCCGTCGAATCTGGTTTTTTGGGCGCCCTTGGTTTCGGGAGCATCGAGAGGGGTGGCATGTAATTCTGCTTGATCAACCACTCCTTCAGTCGCTGGCCCTGCGCTTCATTTTTGCCTTTCAGGTAACGCTCGGCAACGAGTGCCGCCACCGATGCCGCAGCAACCCCACCCCAACCCGCGTTTTCTACGAACACGGCAACGGCAATTTTGGGGTTATTCATAGGCGCGAAACCAATGAAAATCGAGTGGTCATGGGCGTGGCCAAACTTGGCGTTTTGCGACGTACCTGTTTTTCCGCATAGTTCAATTCCGGGAATATCGGCCTCGCGCTTCGTGGTACCGGCCACCACGGCCATCCGCATGCCTTCGATAACGGGCAGGTAATACTGCGGATCAATGTCGGTGTAATGCTTCTCTTTGTACTGAGCCGGAATACCCTCGCCTAACTTGCCGATTCCTTTCACGTAATGAGGCGTGATGTACCAGCCCCGGTTAGCAATGGTAGCGGCCAGATTGGCGAGTTTCAATGGACTGATCAACAGTTCGCCTTCGCCGATGCTGAGCGAATAAATATTGGAGAATTTCCAGGCCAGTTCCCCTTTATACAATCGGTTATAGGTTGACACATCCGGTAAGTTGCCCTTCAGTTCACTCGGTAGATCGATACCTAGTTTCTGACCAATACCAAATTTGGATGCATGGTCGTGCCACTCTTTCAAACCCGCCGCCGACGCTTTAAACGTATTAGGGTTTCCGTTGTGGTAGATGTATTTACGGAAGACCTGATAAAAGTATGGGTTGCACGAGAACCGAACGGCACCGCGCAGGTTATTACCGCCGTGGCAGTGACAGCGCATGGGAGATCCTCCATGTCCGTACACGGTTCCTGTCGATAGCGACCCCTGTTGTTGAGCAATCAGCGCCTGAATGAGTTTGAATGTAGACCCTGGGCGATAACTGGCCATAACGGGCCGGTTAATCAGCGGCTTATACGGGTCTTTCAGCAGCTTGCGGTAGTTCTTCGAAAAAAAGCGCGACGAGAGCTGATTAGGGTCATAGGTAGGCGCTGACACCGACACAAGAATCTCGCCTGTACTTGGGTCGATGGCCATGATAGACCCAACCTTGTTGTGCATCAGGCTATCGGCATATTGCTGCACGGCTACATCAATTCCGGTATATAAATTCTTGCCGGCTACGGCCGCCGTATCATGCTCACCGCTTTTGAATGAACCTTTGGCGACGCCATGTACATCCTGCATGACGTATTTGATACCTCTGCGACCACGGAGTTCCTCCTCATATTGCTCTTCCAGCCCGTTGCGCCCGATGTAATCACCCTGCCGGTAATATGGAAAGTCCTGGCTCTCGAGCTTCTTCTTACTAATCTCCGACACGTACCCAAGCGCGTTAGACAGTGTATGAGCCGGGTACGTTCGCATCGAAGTCATCACCGGCTCGAAACCCCGGTAGTCGATCAAGGCATCCTGAATACGGGCGTAGTCTTCTTTCGATAACTGACGCATGAAGATAGACGGCCTCACTCTTGAATATGATTTGGCCAAATCCATGATACTGTCGAATTCCGGCCGGGTCATCTCCATCATCCGACAGAACGCAAGGGTATCCTGAATACGTACCCGCTTGGGCGTTACGTACAGGTCATAAACGGGGGTATTGTAAACGATCAGTTCGCCTCTCCGATCATAAATTTGACCGCGATAAGGAATTTCAATGACACGTTTTATGGAGTTACTGGACGATTCGAGGGCATAACTGTCGTCCAGAATTTGAAGGTAAAACAAGCGGACAGCATAGATCAGTCCAACCAGGCAGAATACGCCTAAAATAACAAATTTCCGGTTTTCAATCATTGGTTCTCAACTCCTGAGAGACGCTGTATCAAATTCGAATTACGGTTTTCGAACCCTACTACAAATCTACGAAGTTAGTAACGATCGCGCCGCAGAATCTGACACAAGTTTTTTTTGATTTATCACAGCCCTCATTTTTGACATGAATTGCATCAAAAAGTCAGGTTAGTTTAATCCTGTTTAATCCAGAAATCCTGTAAATTAAGTACGATTAAATCGGGCATTATTGGCTAAAAACCCATTCCGGTAGTAAGCACTTTTATCCGGCACAGGTACATATCTGCTGTGATGTAGAGCGTTCGGCCATCATCGCCCCACGCACAATTGGCGGTGGCGACCCCGGTTTCCAGCCGTCCCAGTAACGTACCTGAATTCCCATTAGTAGCCGGTGCAATTACCAAAATCCCACCCGGACCGGTAGCCCAGAGATTACCCTGTTTATCAACTTTCAAGCCATCGAAGGCTCCGGACAAACCCTGTTTTTTGAGGACCGTCCCATCGAAAAAAGTGCGGCCATTCCCCACCGTTCCATTGCTCAACACCGAATAGGCTTTAATCACAGGCGCTTTGTCATCCGACTGTCCGATGTAAAGTGTTTTATAATCGGGCGAGAACGCGATGCCGTTGGGGCGGGTCAGGTCACTGATCAACAGCGTCACTTCGCCGGAGGGCGTTACGCGGTAGACCCCGAACAAAGGCGTTTCTCGGGAAGGATCGTTTTCCTTTTTAGCCAGGCCATACGGCGGGTCGGTAAAGTAAAAGCTACCATCTGGATGTGTCACTACATCGTTCGGGCTATTGAAACGTTTGCCCCTGTAGTTATCGGCCAGCGTTACTTTACCTCCTGGCCCCGGTAACGGCATAGCCGATAAACGGCGGTCACCGTGCTCACAGCTAATCAGCCGACCCTGTGCATCCAACGCCAGGCCATTAGAGCCCGGTTCATCGCTATATGTTCCCAGTCCTGTATAACCCGAAGGAGACAGGAAGGGCTGACAGCCATCGACGGCCGTCCAGCGGTAGATCGTGTTTTTGGGTACGTCTGAGAAAAGGAGGTAACCAGTTGATGTCGTTCCTGTGGTGCTGGCCGGTTGACGTACCCACACCGGCCCTTCTGTCCACTCGAAACCAGAAGCCAGCACTTCGATTTTAGCCTCTTTCGCCAGTAACTGGTCGAGTCTGGGATCGAGCCGAACTACGTTGCCAATGGTTGGATAGACTTGTGCCATGAGTGAAGTCATAGGCATAAGAGCAAAAAGGAGGATTTTCCTGAACATAGAGGTTATTGGTACTGGAAGTTAGCTATAAATAAAATACAGCGTTGTATACCCTCCTACTTTTGTCAAAGCGCGGAAGTTTGGCAAAGTTTGCAGTTCAATCAAGCCAAGCTGTCTATTTTGTCGTCCGTTTCTCAAACTGTAGCCCGCCATCTGCTCGATGTGCAGGCCGTTCGCCTTCGTCCCTCCGACCCGTTTACCTGGAGTTCGGGCTGGAAATCACCTATTTACTGCGACAACCGGGTTACACTGGCTTATCCGCAGGTACGTACCTACATAAAACAGGCGCTGGCCGAGGTTGTTCGTCAGCAGTTTCCTGATGTGCAGGTTATGGCTGGCGTGGCTACGGCCGGAATTCCGCAGGGCGCGCTGGTTGCCGATGAACTGAACCTTCCCTATTGCTATGTTCGTCCTGAACCTAAAAAGCACGGCATGGGTAATCAGATCGAAGGCCGACTAGACAGTGCCCAAAAAGTGGTGGTGGTTGAAGATCTGATCTCAACCGGCGGTAGTTCGCTCAAAGTGGTTGAAGCGCTCAGGCAGGCAGGCGCCGAGGTAATCGGCATGATTGCCATCTTCACCTATGGATTTGCCCTTGCCGACGAAAACTTCGAGCGGGCCGGTGTAAAACTAGTGTGCCTAAGTCATTACGATACCTTAGTTCAGGAAGCCCAATCCCTCAACTACATCCCCGCCGACGCCCTTGAATCACTAGCCAACTGGCGGCAGAACCCATCTGAATGGAAATAACAGTTTAGAGTTTAGAGTTTGAGGTTTGTAGTTTGAGGTTGCGCTGCCAATGAACCTGTCGTGACCTTACAGCGCAACCTCAAACTACAAACCTCAAACTCTAAACCCCACATTGCTTATGTCATTTCAGCACAAGGTTGCCTGGATAACCGGGGCCTCATCGGGCATTGGTGAGGCGCTGGCTATGGAATTGGCCCGTCGTGGAGCGCGGTTGGTGCTGTCGGCCCGGCGTGTCGAAGAGTTACGGCGTGTGGCTGCCGCCACCGGATTAGGACCGTCGGACTGTATGGTGCTCCCCCTGGATATGACCGACGACGCCTCACTGCCCGGGTACGTTCGCGCAGTTCAGACGCATTTTGGGCAAATCGACTATGTCTTTCATAATGCAGGCATTACGCAGCGTAGTTTCGTTACCGAGACTGATTTTTCGGTATACCGGCGGCTAATGGACGTTAACTTTTTCGGTGCTGTTGCCTTGACGCAAGCCGTATTACCAATTATGACGACGCAACAAAGCGGTCATTTTGTGGTAACCAGCAGCGTTTCAGGTAAAATTGGCGTGAAACAGCGGTCGGGCTATTGTGCCTCTAAGCACGCCCTGCACGGCTTTTTCGATTCGCTCCGGGCCGAGGTACATGCCGAGGGCCTCCGAGTAACGATAGTGTGCCCCGGCTACATCCGCACCCCAATCTCCAAATCGGCACTCGATGCCAGAGGTAACAACTATGGCCGTTCAGACCAACATCAGGAACAGGGAATGACGGCTGATGACTGTGCCAAACGTATTCTGAGCGCAGTGGCGAAGGGCCGCGAAGAGGTAAACATCGGCGGAAGTGAGGTACTGGGGATTTACCTGAAGCGCTTCTGGCCCGGCCTGTTATCCAGCATACTCCGCAACCGCAACGTGGAAAGTTGAGGTGATTTTAGGTACGTTGACAGAAAACGAAAGGGTGCTAAAAGCAAAAGCTGAAACAACTTTTGCTTTTAGCACCCTCTGTTTTAATGCCATTACTTTTTACTTTTCTGCTCCATGTAATCAACTGTCAAATGGCAGAGTGAGCGAACGCCGAGTGTGAAACCGCTTTCATCGATCTGGAAATCAGGCGTGTGGTGCGGCGCCGCGTCTTCCAGCTTTTTACCTTTGGTCATACCACCTAGGAAAAAGAAAAAGCCGGGTACTTTTTGCTGGTAAAAAGAGAAATCCTCCGCACCAGTCTGGGCGGGCGTCAACTTGATATTGTTCTTACCGGCTACCGCTTCCAGCGTTGGAATCATCTGATCGGTTAGCGTTGGATCATTGTAGGTCACCGGATACATTACGTCGATTTTCACGTCGGCTTTCGCACCTGCACTCGTAGCAATACCCTGGGCGATTTCGTTAATCCGGCGATGCACCAACTGTTGTGCCTCCGGGCTAAACGTGCGAATTGTGCCGATCATATCCGCTTCTTCGGGAATAATATTCTGCCGGATACCGCTGTGAAAAGCGCCCACAGTCACTACGGCAGCGTTTTCGGTTAGGGGTACGTTCCGGCTGACGATGGTTTGAAGACCCATAATCATCTGAGCCCCCGTCACAATCGGGTCAACGCCCGACCAGGGAGCGGCTCCGTGGGTTTGTTTACCCCGAATTTTAATGGCGTACTGATCAACAGCAGCCATAGTGGCGCCGGGCCGGTATTTAATGGTGCCAACCTCGGTTTGCGAATTGATGTGCAACCCGAAAATGGCATCTACTTTCGGGTTTTCGAGCACCCCTTCTTTCACCATCAACTGTGCGCCACCTTCTTCACCAACGGGTGCGCCTTCTTCGGCGGGTTGAAAAATGAACTTAACGGTGCCTTTCAACTCGCTTTTCATCGAAGCCAACACCTCGGCAACGCCCATCAGCATGGCCACGTGCGTATCGTGCCCGCAGGCATGCATAACGCCCGTTTGCTGACTGTTAAAGGTGGTCGTTACGGTTGACTTAAACGGCAAATTCACGCGTTCGGTAACGGGTAATCCGTCCATGTCGGCACGTAATGCCACCACCGGTCCGGGCTTACCCCCTTTTAGAATACCGACAACGCCTGTTTTGCCTACTCCGGTTTTCACTTCGATGCCCAACGAATGAAGATGAGCAGCAATGATGCCCGCCGTTCGCGTTTCCCGGTTCCCTAATTCAGGGTTTTGATGAAAATCGCGACGCCATGTAACCACCTTTTGCTCTACCGAATTAGCCATTTTGTCTATTTGTTGCTTTACCGGGATTGCCTGTCCATACACGTATTTTACAGGCGCTCCCGTAAGTGCAATTAAAGTGGCCAATACTGCAATTTTTTCGCTTGGAATCATGATATAGTTCAATTAAGTACAAGAGATATTTTCGACTGGAAATTTAAATAATTTCCGAAGATTATAGCGGTGTTAACAATGTATTAAATAATTTTGCGGCCGTTTAGTCATCTTTAACAAACTAATTCTATCGTCAAACTTCTATGAGAAAATTCTTCTTGGGAAGCTGGTTGCTTCTAATGCTGCTCGCCCTGCCCTCATTGGCGCAGGACGTGACAGTAAAAGGTCGCCTCACTTCATCAGACGACAACGCCCCTCTGCCGGGTGTGAGTGTACAGGTAAAAGGCACCACTCGTGGGGCCGTAACAGACGCCTCAGGTAATTATCAGATCAACGCCCCGGCCAATGCCCGGTTAGTATTTAGCTTTATCGGCTATGCCGTACAAGAAGTAGCCATTGGCAATCGCACAACGATCAACATTAGCTTAGCACCTGACATCGCAAACCTTAATGAGGTTGTGGTTACATCGTTCGGTACGGCTAAGCGGGAAGCGTTTACGGGTTCGGCCGGTACGATTTCGGCCGACGACCTTGCCCTTCGCCCAATTACCAACGTAGGACAGGCCATCTCGGGAACCACGTCGGGGGTGCAAACCACCGCTGGTAGTGGTCAGCCTGGTACTGCTCCTGAGATTCGGATTCGCGGATTTGGTTCGATCTCGTCATCGAATGATCCGTTGTATGTGGTCGATGGTATTCCGTATACGGCCAGTATCGCCAACCTGAGCCCGAACGACATCGAGAACATCACCATTCTGAAAGATGCCGCTTCAACGGCGCTTTATGGTGCCCGGGCAGCCAACGGTGTAGTGGTGGTCACTACCAAGAAAGGCAAAAAAGACCGCAACACCATCAGCATTCGGTACACGAAGGGGATCAACAGTCGGGCATTGCCTGAGTATGACCGCGTAGGCCCAGCCGAATATTATCCGCTCATGTGGGAAGCCTACAGGAACAGCGGTGCGTATCGCGCAACCAACCCGGTTTCATTGTCGGCGGCTAGTGCTGATGCCACAGAGCGTTTGGTTAGCCTGGTGGGTTACAACATCTATGACGTACCCAACAACCAACTGGTGAACACCAATGGGCAATTCAACCCTAATGCCAACCTGGTTTATTCGGGCGACGATCTGAACTGGGAGAAGCCAATTACCCGTCAGGGAAATCGCGACGAGTTAAACGTGAACTTCTCGGGTGGTCAGGACAAAACGGATTATTTCCTGTCGCTCTCGTACCTGAATGACAAAGGATTCCTGATCCGTTCTGATTACGAGCGCTTTACAGGTCGCCTGAACATCAACACGCAACTGAAGCCATGGTTCCGCACGGGCGCCAACCTGTCAGCAACGGTTACTAATTCAAACCAGGCCGATGCCGATGGTAGTACGTCGTTTGTCAACCCGTTTTTCTTCTCTAGAAATATGGGTCCTATCTACCCGGTATACGCCTTCGATCCCGCCAATCCGGGTCAATTTTTGACTCTTCCAAACGGAGAGCGTCGTTTTGACTATGGTAACCTTAACGCCTTGGGCCTGCCTAACCGGCCACAGTTTGGCGGTCGCCACGCTATTGCCGAAACGATCCTGAACCAGAACTACTTCCGTCGGAACGTGTTGGGTGCCCGGGTTTATGGTGAAGTAACGTTCCTCAAAGATTTCAAATTCACAACGAACTTTGGTGCCGACATTACTAACCTCAACAATTTCACATTCGGTAACCCCGAAATTGGTGATGGTGCCCCAGCTGGTCGAGCCACACACAGCTTTGACAATATCTCGGGCTATAACCTGAACCAACTGCTTAACTACAACAAATCGTTTGGCAGCCATAATGTTGACGTACTGCTCGGGCATGAAAACTTCATCGAGAACAGTAACGAACTAACGGGTTCACGTTCGCAACAGATTCTGGATGGTAACTACGAATTAATCAACTTCACGACGACGACCAACCTGAGCTCGGTCTATAACACGCGCCGAATTGAAGGTTATTTCTCGCGGGTGAACTACAACTACAACGAAAAGTACTTCCTGTCAGCCTCAGCCCGTCGCGATGGGTCTAGCAAGTTCTTCCGGGATGTTCGCTGGGGTACGTTCTACTCTCTGAGCGGAGCGTGGCGTTTAGATCAGGAAGCTTTCCTGCGGTCTGTGCCTTCTATCAGCGCGCTTAAACTGAGAGCTTCATATGGTCAGACGGGTAACGATGCCGGTATTAGCAACTACGCCTGGCAACCCCTGTACGGTCTTGCCTGGAACAACGCCCTGGAAGCGGGTATTTTGCAAACCAGCCTGGGCAATACGCAGTTGGAGTGGGAATCAAGCAATGCCCTTGATGTAGCGCTGGAGTTTGGTTTGTTCCGGGGCCGGGTTTCGGGTACGGTCGAGTATTTCGATCGTCAGTCATCGAACCTGATCTTTGCGGTACCACTTCCTTTGTCATCGGGTTTACAAACAGTTACCCGCAACATTGGCACCATGTACAACCGGGGTATCGAGGTTGAACTCGGCCTTGAACCCATCCGCACTAAGAATTTCACCTGGCGTATTGACCTGAATGCCACGAGCCTGAAGAACAGGATCACAAAAATGCCGGAAGAAAACCCGGAGATCATCGACGGCACCAAAAAGCTCAAAGTGGGCAGTTCGATCTATGATTTCTGGCTACGGGAATACAAAGGGGTTAATCCAAACACGGGTGAGGCGCAGTACCGGGCAGTTAGTTACCTACCCGCCAACTCACGCATCACGGAAGACGGTGATACCCTGACAACGAACATCAGCAACGCCCGCTTCCACTACAACGGCACCTCGATTCCAAAACTGACGGGTGGTGTTACCAATACATTCCGTTTCAAAGGCTTGAGTCTATCAGCGTTGTTGGTGTACCAACTAGGCGGCAAAATTTATGACGGTGCTCATGCTGCATTGATGGGTTCAGGAGGGTATGGTAGTGCCAAGAGCGTTGAGATTCTGGACCGTTGGCAGAATCCCGGCGACGTAACTAACGTACCCCGGATGGATATTGGTCGTACCGCTGATTTTGACGCCGCCTCAGACCGTTGGCTAATCGATGCCAGCTATCTGAACATCCGTTCGGTAACCTTGGGCTACGATATTCCGAGCACCATCAGCCGGAAAATGTTCCTGACCAATGCGCAGGTGTATGTCAGCGGTGAAAACTTCTTCCTGCTGTCGAACCGCAAAGGCATGAACGTGCAGCAAAACTTTGCCGGTACAACCAGCAACGTGTTTAGCGCGGCGAAAAGCTTAGTAGTTGGTATTTCATTATCGCTGTAAATCAGCCGGAAAGCCTTGAGACATCAGCTATTTGACATACGCATTCGTATACAACCTGTCTTTTACACTGTCGTCATCCTAGCTTCATAAACTTCAGACAACCAATGAAAAAGAAATTTCTGCCCCTGCTTCTGGCAATGGGCCTATTAACTGCCACTTCCTGCAAGGAAGATTACCTGGAAGCCAATCCAACAGGTAGCGTCGATGCCGGTTCGGCCTACGCAACCACCAAAAACGCCACGGCGGCTATTAACGGTATTTACCGGGCTATGGTAGTGCGCTATCTGGATTCACAAGGCCATTTTGGCCACCCGGCCATGATGATCATCCTGGATGTAATGGGCGATGATCTCGTTTTCGGCAACACGGTGAACGGCTGGCATTTTGGCGAACAACGCTGGATTAGCCACCGGACTGACGTGGGCACCATGGCCCGGTTCCCTTATCAGTTGTATTACCGACTGATTGGTAACGCTAACCTCGCCGTTGCTAACATAGATAATGCAGCCGGTGCCCAGTCGGAGCGAAATCAGTTGAAAGGGGAAGCGCTTGCCCTGCGCGCTTTCTCCTATTTCAACCTCGTGCAGCTCTATGGTAAACGCTACAACGGAGCCGTGAAGCCAAACACGCAGCCTGCTGTGCCGCTCGTTATCGCCCCAACCACCGAAGGACTGCCAAGAGCGTCGGTTGAAGACGTATATACGCAGATCAACAAAGATCTGGCTGAAGCGGCAACGTTGCTGACCACGGCACGTACCTACAAATCGCACATTAACAGCAGTGTGGTGAAAGGCTTACAGGCTCGCGTAGCGCTGGTGCAGCAAAACTGGGCCGATGCCGCCAGATTTGCGGCTGAAGCACGGACCGGCTTTACGCTGATGACAGCGGCTCAATACCAGGACGGCTTCTCTGATATTGGTAATTCAGAATGGATGTGGGGATTTGATCACGTTGAAGATCAGTCGGAATTTTTCGGAGCTTTCCACTCCTATATCTCGAGTAACTTCAACTCGTCAGTGATTCGTCAAACGCCCAAGGCGATCAACAGTTTGTTGTATGAGAAGTTGCCACAAACCGACGTACGGGCTAAAATGTGGGTGAAAGCCCCTACGGCTACCAACTCGGTGGTGCCAACGGGCGGCGTACGTGTTCCGTACATCAACCAGAAGTTCCGGCTACCGGGTACGCCATCAACCAGCACAATGGGCGATATCCCCTACATGCGGGCGGCTGAAATGTACCTGATCGAAGCGGAAGCACAAGCCCGGTTGGGTAAGTCAGCTGAAGCGGCGGCGGCATTATTTGCTCTCAACACACGCCGCGATCCATCGTACACCCTGTCGACCAAAACCGGCGCAGCCTTACTGGAAGAAATCTCAACCTATCGTCGGGTAGAACTGTGGGGCGAAGGCCACCGGTTCACCGACCTGAAACGGTTGAATCTGCCCCTGAACCGTAATGGTGCGAACCACAACCCTGGCGTGGCCGTACTGTTCGACGTACCTGCAGACGATAACCGTTGGGAATTCCTGATACCGCTTCGTGAAATTCAGGCTAATAAAGCAATTGTACAGAATCCGCTTTAATTCGGTTTCAACAGATTAAAAAGCCCACTCCTCACAAGGGAGTGGGCTTTTTATTGCTTATGCAGCGGTAGTGTAGCCCAATAGGCAAGAGCCTTTCGATCCGATTAAAAGTAGTGCAAAACCAATTTTAAAGACCTAAAAACGTAGAGCAAATAAGTATTATTGCTTACGTATCTTTTATAAATTTTACAACTTATTCAAGTATTAAACCTGGATTTAGTACAAAAAAAGAAAGTATCTTATCCCAAACGGACAAACATTACCCACATTTTAACACGATAAATGAAGTAATTGAATTTCCCTTTATTAGATTTTTCTCAGAATAACCATTCGCTAATAACTCATATTACATTACTTTTACACTGTCATCATCACTTATATCTACTATTTCTATCGGCTAATTAGTTACATAAATCTGCGGTAGGAGTCCTAGAAGTATCGGTGAAAATGACTGTTTAGAATTTCTATTAACCTAATTAATCATCTCATCACAAAAGATCCATGAGAAAACTCTTTACAGGAAGTTGGCTCCTACTGATGCTGCTCTCGCTGCCCATGCTGGCGCAAGACATCACCATTCGTGGCCAGGTCACTTCATCAGACGATAGCTCGCCCCTACCCGGCGTGAGCGTACAGGTAAAAGGTACTACACGTGGCATTTCCACCGACGGCCAGGGTCGTTACCAATTGACAGCACCGGCTGGCGGACGCATTGTGTTCAGCTTTATTGGCTATCTGCCACAGGAAGTAGCCGTCAACAATCAGTCGACGATCAACATTAAGCTGGCCGTTAATTCAGCGGTGCTGAATGAAGTGGTTGTAGTTGGTTACGGTTCACAGAGCAAGAAAACCCTCACCGGGGCAATTTCGTCGGTAGAAGGCGCTGTGATTGCTAACAAACCGGTACAAAGCTTTGACCAGGCCCTTCAGGGTCGGGCAGCGGGTGTGAACATCATCACGCCCAACGGTGTATTGAACAACGCACCTGTTATCCGGGTACGTGGTGTATCATCGATCAGCGGTTCATCATCGCCCCTGATCGTGATCGACGGATTGCCGATCAACTCAGGTAACGTATCATCGGGCGGTTTTACAGTAAACAACCCGCTGGGCGATATTAACCCGAACGACATTGAATCACTGGAGATTCTGAAAGATGCCGGTGCAACGGCGATCTACGGTTCACGGGCTGCCGGTGGTGTTATCCTGATCACGACCAAGAAAGGTAAAGAAGGTCGTGCGCAGGTGAGCTACGATGGCTGGGCCGGTGCCACGCAACCGTTCCGCCTGTTCGATATGTTGAACGCACAGGAGTTCATGACCATCAAGAACGAAGCCGCTCGCAACGCCGGTGTTGCCGATCAGTTCTTCCCGACGACCAACCCCGATGGCAGCATTGTAGACACGGACTGGTATGACTATATCTACCGCACCGGTTTTCAGCAGAATCATAACCTGAACATCAACGGAGGCACCAAAGACACTCGTTATGCCTTCTCGGTAGGTTACACTAACCAGCAGGGGATGATCAAGAAAAATGATTTTAGCCGGGTAACTGGTCGGATGAATATTTCGCATCAACTGAATAGCGCCATTAAACTGGGAGCCAACATTACGCTGGCAAACAGCTTCAACCGGTCGCCCAACACGGGTACAACCGGTGCGTTCAGCACGGGTGGTCTTGGTCGTTTACCCCTGGTACTTGCCCCAAACGTAGCGCCGTACAATGCCGATGGTTCGTACAACATCAACCGGGCAAGCAATAACCTGGGTCTGGGCAAAAACCTGATCGGTCCAGGTGGTTACTACAACCCCCTCCCCGACCTTGATCTGAGCAAATTCACCTCCGACAACACGCACATCATTGGCAACCTCTTCGCCGATGTGAAACTGTTCAAAGGACTGGTTTTCCACACCTCATACGGTACTGACCGCACTACAGTAGAAGATATCGACTTCCGAAACGGTATTCACGGCGAAGGCGGCACCAACGGTGGTCAGGCGTTCAACATCTATTCGAACATCAACCTCTGGAACCTGCAGAACTACCTGAACTACGATTTCGGTTTCGGCAAGCATTCGATTCAGACCGTAGTTGGTACAGAACAGCAGAAGTTCACGATCAACCGCTGGGGTGGTTCACGTCAGGGGTTGACCGATCCGTTCTTCACTACGTATCAGGGTAACTTCACGACCAACAACCCACCGGCTGGTAACTTCCAGACGCAGACGGGTCTGTCGTCGTACTACGGACGTATCAACTACGATTTCGACAAGAAATACCTGTTGAACGCCAGTTTCCGTCGCGATGGTTTCTCGGCCTATGCAACTGGTAACAAGTGGGGTAACTTCGCCGGTGGTTCAGTAGGCTGGCGCGTTTCAGAAGAAGCTTTCTGGAAAGGCTCCAAGCTGGGTTCGATCGTGAACGAGTTTAAAGTGCGGGCCAGTTACGGTCAGGTAGGTAACACCGGTATAGGTAGCTTTGCCTCGTTGAGCCTGTTCAACTCAGGTCTGTACGGTACCGTTCCAACGTTTGCGTTTGCCCAGGCGGGTAACCCGGATTTGCGTTGGGAGATTAGCGAAAACACCGATTTCGGTTTCTCGTTCGGCCTCTTCAACGACCGCATCACCGGTGACTTCTCGTACTACCAGAAGAAGGTAAACGACCTGGTATTGCCAGAACCAACCGCGCCTTCACGTGGTATTCCAGGTAACAGCATTGCCACCAACGTAGGCGCGATGGAGAACAAGGGTATCGAATTGGCCATTACGTCGAACAACATCACGAAAGGCAAGTTCAACTGGACCACGACCTTCAACGTGGCTACGCTGAGCAACAAAGTACTGGCACTGGCCAACAACAACGCCGACATTTTTGGCTTCACGGGCGGTCTGGAAAATGCCAACATCGTGCGCGTTGGGGAGTCGATCGGTAGCATCTTCGCCATACGGACTGACGGAGTAAACCCAGCCAACGGACAGCGTATCTTCATTCGGACTACTACCCTGGCCGACGGTACCACGCAGGATCGCCAGATTCAGTACAACCACGCCGCCGCTCCGGCTCAGCGCTGGACGTATGTGTCTGACGGCACTGTGGCTCCTGCCATTTCAGGTGCCGACCGCGTGGTTATCGGTAACGCACTGCCCAAGTGGTTCGGTGGTTTTGATAACACCTTCAAGTACGGCAATCTGGAACTGGGCGTATTCCTTCAGTATTCGGGTGGCAACCTGATCTATAACGGAACCAAAGCCGGTCTTCGCGATCAGCGCCCCTGGAACAACCACACAGATATGCTGAATCGCTGGCAGAAGGCGGGTGATGTGACCAACATTCCACGTCCTGTATTGAACGATAACGTATCGAACGGTTCGGCCAACCCGATCACCGAGAACGTAGAGAAAGGTGATTTCATCAGAGGCCGTAACCTGTCGCTGGCGTACACCCTTCGTAACGACCTGCTTCGTCGGGCCAACATTTCCTCACTGCGCGTGTATGCACAGGTACAGAACGCTTTTGTGATTACCAAGTACACAGGAGCTGACCCTGAAATTTCGACCAACGGTGACACCAACATCTCACCAGGCATCGACCGCAACTCTACACCTCAGGCCCGTACGTATACGTTCGGCGTTGGTCTCAACTTCTAATTCAGTATATGAACTATGAAATTTCCTCAGTTTCACTATAATTCTCCCATCAGTCGGCGCGGCATGCTTCGGTCTGCCCTGGCTACCGCCTTTCTTGCCGTGTCGCTCACGGCCTGTAACGAAGACGAGTTGCTGAATCCGACTCCGCTTACCTCACTGGCTGATATTGAAGCGTTTGCCAACCCGGATCGGGTACTGGCACAAATCAACGGCTTGTACAGTAGCGTAAAATCAGGCCAGTTTCTGGGTGGCCGGTACCAGGTATATATTGACGTTCGGGGCGAAGAGTTTCTGAACGTGACAAACAACGGGGTAACTGCCCTGAGTGCCTGGAACCACACGCAGAACTCCCTGTCGAACGAACCGACCAACCTCTGGAACGCGGCTTATCTGGCTGTAAACCGGATGAACCTGTTCCTGGCGGGCCTGGACGCGAATCCGAATGTTGTGGATGCCGCACTGGCCAATCAGTACCGGGGTGAAGCTCGTTTTTTACGCGCCCTAACGTACCTGCAACTGGTGCAGTTGTATGCTCAGCCTTACACCAAAGACAACGGTGCCAGCCTGGGTTTGCCGCTTCGTATCAAAGCCGAAGTAGGCACGGGTAACAACGACCTGGCGCGTTCAACCGTAGCCCAGGTGTACACGCAGATTCTGGAAGATCTGAACTTTGCGGAGCAGAATTTGCCGGCCAACTATGCCAGTGCAACGCTGAACACGACGCGCGCCCACAAAAACACCGCTATTGCGTTGAAAACACGGGCGTACCTGAACATGGGTCGTTGGGCCGATGTAGTGACAGAAGGCAACAAAATTGTGTCGGCAGCCGCTCCCTTCCGTGCAGCATCGGGTGTAGCCCATCAGCTACAGGCCAACGTATTGACACCCTTCTCGAACTACATCACCACCGAGTCGGTCTTCTCGTTGCCGATGAGCAGTAATGACCTTCCGGGCACACAAAATGGCCTGGGTAGTTATTACCTCGCTGTAATCGGTATCGGCGACTACAGCCTTAACCCGGCTGGTATTATTGGTAATGCCGCGTTTGCTGCCACCGACGCCCGTCGCGGTATGATCAGAAATGATTTTGTCAGTGATCAGGGTCGTAACCGATTGACGAAGTTTCCAACCGGTCCGCAGCATACCGACTGGGTGCCCGTTATCCGGTATTCGGAAGTGTTGCTGAACCTGGCCGAAGCCAAAGCCCGCCTGACGCCAGGTAGCGTTGATGAGCAGGGTCTTGGCCTTCTGAACGCTGTTCGTGGTCGGTCGAATGCAGCCGGTGTATACACCGCCGCTGGTTTGGCTACAGGTACGGGTTTGCTGAATGCCATCTTGCTGGAACGCCGCATTGAATTACTGGGCGAAGGTTTCCGCTCGAATGATCTGGTTCGTACCGGACAGCCATTACCGGCTAAAGGCACTATTCAGGCGGTACCCGCTTCTGCGTCGATCTACATCTGGCCTATTCCACAGGCGGAGTTGAACGTTAATAAAGCAGCGGTACAGAACCCTTAATGATGCCTGTATAGTTGTTTGACATTTTCTTAAAAACCGTAGTCGTCAGGCTACGGTTTTTTTGTACCTTAACCTCAAGAAGCTGACGCCCTTACATATAGACCAATTATCAAATCACCTTGAATCATATGTGGTTACAACGACTTCTCTACAGCAAATTTAACGTCAGGCGTTTTTTGTCAATTTTTGTTGCTTACAATCTACTCAGGTACGTTGCTTCCCCCCTTTGGCAAGGTAATTCCTGGGAGACGATTTGGGAAACAGTTACTTTTTCGGCTAGCGATTATATGCTGGTTCTGTGTTTTATGTGGGTGTCTAGCCTCGAGTACGTTCGAGAATAGACATCTCAGGAGCGGTTCGCCGTTTCGAGTTGGTGCAAAGCGTAGCTGATAGGCTACGCTTTTTTTATGCGCACCCTGGGGATAGAGAGAACGTAACATTGGTATCCGTAAATAACGCATACTTCGCCCCGCTGGGGCTAGGCGGAAATGTAGGTACGTTGATGCTACCGATGCTACGGCCCGCCGAGCCTATCGACTATGGCTAGTGCTTGTCCAATTTAACTTCCAACTGTTGGTTAGTAAGGCTTTTCGTCAACCCTCCTCACCGCACCGGCGGACCGATCGGGATGGCAAAAAGCGCTACTTATCAATGTCCGGAAATTAAAGGAGCAGACTGATAGCTAACCACCCTATTTATACTTAATTCAACCTCAAACCAAAATATAACTATTCTAATTTTTACTCAGACATGGATACTGAGCAATTAACACTATAGCAATATGAAATTTGGCTTTTCAGGCAAAAACAGAGTATTTAATACTACTTATGCAAAAATGAACATTTTAACAAAATTATACTTTTCTCAGAACAACCATCCGGGTAATTGATCTTTGTCATTACATTTGCCCCACGTTTTTAGAATTACCGAAACAATTCTATAGGCTAACTATTATATCACTTTATGACCGCCACTCTGGCACCGTAGTTAGTCAAACGTTCGTGTATTTAGTACCAATTCAACAAACTCACTTTATCAAAAAACTTCTATGAGCAGACTGTTTATGGGAAGTTGGCTGCTACTGCTGCTGTTCGCGTTGCCTTCTATGGCGCAAGACATCAGCGTTCGCGGCCAGGTAACTTCATCAGATGATGGCACTACCCTTCCGGGGGTGACTGTCCAGGTAAAAGGCACAACGCGCGGCACCACCACAGATGGTGAGGGCCGATACCAGATTAACGTTCCGGCAGATGCCCGATTAGTGTTCAGCTTTATCGGTTTTGCCACGCAGGAGTTACCCGTGGGTAACCAGACAACCCTGAATGTCAAACTAGCCGCAGGCGCGCAAAACCTCGACGAGGTAGTAGTAACAGCCCAGGGTATCGAACGCGACAAGCGATCACTTGGGTACGCTACGCAGGAAGTAGCTGCCGCCCAGTTGACGCAGAAATCAGAGCCAAGCCTGTTGAACACGCTTCAGGGTAAACTGGCCGGGGTTCAGATCAACACGCAATCAGGAGCGCCCGGTGCGTCAACGAACATTAACATCCGGGGTATCACGTCGTTCAATGGCTCTAACCAGCCCCTGATCGTGGTTGACGGTGTTATTTTCTCGAATGACGTCAACGTATCGGGTAACACGCTGTTTCAGGCGCAATCGTCGAACCGATTGGCTGATATCAACCCGGAGAGCATCGAATCGCTGAACGTATTGAAAGGACCCGCTGCGGCGGCGTTATACGGTTCGCGGGCATCGGCTGGAGCCATTGTGATCACGACGAAATCGGGGCGTAACCAGAACAACAAAACGGAAGTAACGCTGACCTCATCGTACAACGTGCAGGACGTGTATGGCATTCCCCGGTTTCAGAACGAGTATGGACAGGGTACAAACAACCTGTTTGTGAACAACTCGACCAATTCATGGGGGCCTTCTTTTGCGGCCGGTGCTATTTCGGGACAGTCGTCGTACACCAACATTCAGGGGCAGCCACGTACCTACCAGGCGTACCCAAACAACGTAAACGATTTCTACCGGCAGGGCAGCATTTTGCAAAATACTGCCAGCATTGCTGGTGGCGATGCTACACGGAACTTCCTGCTGTCGCTGGGCAACACGAGTCAGCAAGGCATTATTCCAACAGCAAGATTCAATCGGACCAACGTGCAGGTGAGTGGCGAATCGAAGCTCAACAACGGGGTACGTATTCAGGCGAGTGCCAACTACGTGCAGACGGTTCAGGGCGGTACAGCCCTGGGTAATGGCGGCAGTGCTTTCGGACAGCTGACGCGTATTCCACGCAGCTACGACCTCACAGGCGAGCCATTCGTTGATCTCAACGGCCGGAGCACGTATTTCAACTCCACGATCATTAACCCCTACTGGGCAACCGAGAACGTGACTCTGAATAGTCAGGTCGACCGCATCTTCGGTAACTTCACCGTGGGTTACGATATCACGAAGTGGTTATCGGCATCGTACCGGGTAACGGCAGATACATATACTGACCGTCGGAAAAACATTGCCAACATCGGCTCGGCGAGGGCTCCTCAGGGGAGCGTTGGTGACGACCTGTTTTTCCGTTCTGAGCTCAACGGTGACCTGATCGTAACGGCCAAAACCGACAAATTCTTTTTGGACGGATTAGGCGCTACCATGCTGTTGGGCCATAACATCAACCAACGCAAGGTGCAGAATACGTCAGTAACGGGTGAACAACTTACCATTCCTGGCTTCCTGAACGTAAGTAACGCGTCGGTATTCACTAACTCGGGCGAATCGAGCTCGTTGCGTAGACTAGTTGGTTATTATGCCCAGGCATCGTTCAACTACCGCGACTATTTGTACCTGGAACTAACCGGCCGCGCCGATCAGTCGTCGACGCTACCGGTCAACAGCAACACGTTCTTCTACCCCTCTGCGTCGGTTAGCTTTGTACCAACAGAGGTGTTCAACATCAAATCGGATGTGTTATCATACGCTAAAGTGCGGGCCGCTGTTGCTCAGGTTGGTCGCGACGCCGATCCGTACCTGCTCAATTCGGTGTACGTGGTATCAGGATTTGGTAATAACGTAGCTCAGGTAAACTTCCCTATCGCCGTAGCCGGACAGAGCATTCCGGGTTTTGGCATTGGCACCCGAATTGGCAATAACGCGCTGACGCCTGAGTTTGTGCTGTCGCAGGAAGTAGGCCTGAATTTGGGCTTTTTCCAGAATCGGTTGAGCGTCGATGCGACGTACTTCGTCACTAAATCGACCAACCAGATTTTCAACGTAGCCATCTCTCCCTCTTCTGGTTTCGATACCCGCACTACAAACGTAGGTGAGTTGCAAAACAAAGGACTGGAACTGGTATTGTCGGGCACCCCCATCCGTTCGAGCGGTTTCCGCTGGGACATCAGCGCCAACTACACGCGTATTCGCAACAAGGTGATTGATATTTCTGAAGGCGTACAGTCGGCGGCCATCACTGGCGACGGATTCATTGGCATTACCCCTTCCATTGTTCAGGGGCAACCCTATGGTGTCATTGTCGGTTCAGGCTATCAGCGCGTGCAGAGCAGCAACCCCAATGCAGCCAACTATGATCCAACGGGTGAGTTCGATGGTCAATACCTGATCAATCCAACCAGCGGTCAGTTTGCCCCTACCCTGCCGAATCAGATTCTGTCGAATCCACAGCTCAATTATCAGCTGGGTATCAACAACTCGTTTACGTACAAAGGATTCACCCTGTCGGGCCTGATCGATATTCGTCAGGGCGGTCAGTTGTATTCATTCTCGGCGGTGGATTACCGTAGTGCTGGTTCGTTATACGTAACCGGACTCGACCGCGACCAGCCCCGCATCTTGCCCGGCGTTATTGCCGTAGCCAATGCAGACGGCACGACCAGCTACCGGCCTAACAACATTCAGCTACCGGCACAAACGTACTGGCAGGGTCTGGGTGGACTGGCCTCTGAAGCCGCTGTTTTCGACGCCAGCGTGTATCGCCTTCGCGAGTTGTCACTCAACTATGTGTTGCCGAAATCGCTGTTGAACAGAACACCTTTTGGTACCATTTCGGTAGGCGTCAGTGGTCGTAACCTGTTCTTCTACGCACCGGGTTATTTCTCTGACCCCGAAGTAAACACACAGGGAGCTGGTAATATTCAGGGTCTCGACCTGAACGGTCCGCCGCCAACGCGCAATTTCGGGGTTAACCTGCGACTGACGTTGTAATCACACTTTATCATCAATCTTATGAAAACAGGCATAAAGAAAACACTATACCTGCTCCCGCTACTGGCCGGATTGGGTGGGTGTACCAAGTTTCTGGACGTAAACGTAACGCCCAACAACCCAACCTCAGTCCCTCCTTCGGTGTTGCTGCCGGCCGCACAGGTAGGGTCTGCCTTTGCCAATGCCAATGAACTGAACCGGTTTGCCTCGGTGGTTACCCAGCAACTGGCGGGAGCAGCAGGTAGCCCGGCCGCGTATGACACCTACGTGCTGAGTTCAGCTGATTTTGGCAACCAGTGGCGTTTCGAGATTTACGACGGCGCCCTGGTCAACTACCAGCAGATCATCAACATTGCCGGCACCAATTCACCCGCCTACTCGGGCATTGCCAAGATCATGAAGGCATATACCTTCGCGCTGGCAACCGATGTATGGGGTGATATTCCGTACTCGCAGGCCCTTCAGGGTGAAGCATTTCTGCAACCCCGTCTGGATAGTCAGGAGAACATTTACAAGGGCAATCAGGCACAGGGCATTCAAAGTCTGTTTGATCTGGTCCGCGAAGGGCTGGCCGATCTGAACAGCAACAACGGTAATCCGGCAGGTGTTCGTCCGGGCAACGATGATGTTGTTTATCAGGGAGCACTGGCCAACTGGCGGGCAGCGGGCAACACCATGTTGCTTAAATTTGCCCTGCAAATCAGCAGCCGGGAACCTGAACTGGCCCGCACGGTGATCAACGAAGTACTGACTAGTGGTCAGTATATCACCTCGAACGCGCAGGATTTGAAAGTACCCTTTGGCGCCGCAGTAGGTAGCCGCGACCCCCGGTATGAATATTCGCTGGTAAGTCTGTTCCGGGATGATCTGATCCTGAGTACCCGGTATCTGAACTTGCTGCAGGCCAACAACGATCCTCGGTTACCGCTATTCTTCACCCGGAATGCAGCGGGCAACTACGGCACGATCGATAACGGACAACGGGGTGGTATTCCGGCTCCGGCCAACTTCTCGCGCTACGGTCCGGCCATCATTGGTGCTAATGGCGAAGGCCCTGTTCGGCTGGTAACGAACTTCCAGCGAGCATTTATTCTGGCCGAAGCAGCCCTTCGTCTGGGAACACCCGGCGATCCGCAGGCGCTGTACACAGAAGGCATTCGCGCGTCGATGAGCCTGGCTGGACTGACGGCCGTACAAATTGATGCCTACCTGACTGCCACACCGGCTGTAGCTACGCTGACGGGCACCAACGAGCAAAAGATTGCCCAGATCATCAACCAGAAATACATTGCTTTTACGGGTAATGGCATAGAGTTGTGGAACGACTACCGCCGCACGGGTTATCCTGTATTGCAACGGTCGCAAAATGCAGCGGGTGTTGATGGAACATTGCCGGTTCGGGCCGTTTACATCGCCGAAGAAATTCAGCGGAACCCCAATTTTCCGCAATCGCCAGCCGTTCCGCCGCAGTCTAACGTGCGTGTGTGGTGGGATGTTAACTAAATCTCTGAGACTCAATTTTCTGAAATCATGACGAAGACACTCATAAAAAGCCTGCTGCTGGCCCTATTGGTCATCACCAGTTTTTCCTGCAAAGACGATCTGGAGTATGGTCCGCTGGTGCGCGATAATCGCCCGGCTGTTCCGGTCACGTTTCCGGGGGCGACCACCTTTGGCGGAAACCCATACATTGAAGTACCGGCGGCTTCCGGCGTGATTCGATTTACGCTATCTATCCCTGCCAGCACAGGCCGTACCATTCGGGAAATTACGCGGGTAGCGGGACCAACTACTGCCGTAAACGCCGGGTCGCTTAATACGGCCGCATCGATCATCAACACGGCTCCAATCCCGGGTTCGGGCACTACCGCCACGTTTGAAACAACGGTAGCTGCCATCAGAACACAATTTCCACCGGCGGCCAACGCGCAGACTTATGTTCCTTCGGCTAATCCGTATACCCCGCGCGAACTGGCCTTCATTTTTCTGGTTACACTCGACGATAACACACAGATCGTAACTCAGCAGGTACGTGCCCGGTTAGTCCCCTAGCACCAACGTACCTGAGTTAGTACAAAAATAGCCCCGTCGTATGATAACGACGGGGCTATTTTTGTACTAACTCAGGTTAGACTTTAGACATTATCCATTGTCAGGTATCCAACGTCCTACCACTCGATAGGCGGCAACCCTTTGCTAGTCAAGTATTCGTTTGCCTGGCTAAAATGCTTGTTTCCGAACCATCCGCCCCACTGGGCCGCCATGGGCGACGGATGTTTCGATTTCAGCACCAGGTGTTTTTGGTCATCGATAATGGTCCCCTTCTTCTGCGCATAAGCACCCCAAAGCAGAAAGACCACGTTTTCTTTTTCGTCAGAAATCAATTTGATCACCGCATCGGTAAAGGCTTCCCAACCTTTTCCCTGATGCGACCCCGCCTGTCCGGCCCGAACGGTCAGCGTGGCGTTGAGCAGCATAACCCCCTGCGATGCCCACCGCTCCAGATTACCCGATTTTGGAATGGGTTTCCCCAGGTCGTCCTGAATTTCTTTGAAAATATTGATAAGTGAAGGTGGCTTCGTAATACCATCGGCCACGGAAAACGACAGTCCATTGGCTTGCCCGTCACCGTGATACGGGTCTTGCCCCAGAATGACCACACGGGTCGCTTCAAAGGGGCATTTATCGAAAGCATTGAACATCAGCTTTCCGGGCGGATAAATACGCTGGGTGGTGTATTCTTCGCGCAGAAATTCAGCCAATTTGGTGAAGTAAGGTTTATCGAACTCAGGTTGCAGGTAAGGCTTCCAGGAATCGGCAATAGTAACTTTCATAGGATAGAAACAGAGGATCAACCACTAATCGATGATCAGGTCAGGTGTTGAATCAGTGGTGGCAGGGTTGTGTGCCAGAAATGAAATTTATTTTGGGCCTCACTGGTTGAGGAAGCAAACTTATGAACTTTATTTACGTTCTAAAGTTGTCAAAAACGGTTTTTTTTTATGATTACGGCTGTAACGGAAGGCATTAAAGTGAGCGTAAAAACGGAATACCAGCACGGATATTCCAGCCCCTTGCAGGCTCATTATGTATTCACCTATCGGATCGCCATTGAAAATCATAGCGAGCACACCATTCAGTTGTTGCGCCGGCACTGGCTGATCTACGACGCACACGGTAACGTGGATGAAGTAGAAGGCGAAGGGGTTATTGGCCTCCAACCCGTGCTTGAACCCGGCGAACGGCACGAGTACGTATCGGGTTGCAACCTGCACGCCAGCATGGGCAAAATGGTGGGTACGTACCTGGTTGAACGACTGTATGACGGAAAGCAGTTTCGCATTCAGGTACCCGAATTCACATTGATAGTCCCTTTCCAGTTGAATTAATTAACGTCGCCAGGAATCTGTGGTCGCCGCCTATATCCGTTATCTATGGCGGGCGGGTAACCTGCACGGGTTACACTCGCCTTTTGTTTATGCGCTCTACCGCGATATAATCCGCCACCGGCACCCCGCGCCTGCAGGTACGTTACCGATCGAGGCACTTCGCTCAGCGCTGCTCAACAGCACTGAATCACTAACGATTACCGATATGGGAGCCGGATCGCGGCGGGGCAATAACCCGATCCGGTCGGTGGCCACCATTGCCAAAAATGCGCAAAAGCCCGCCCGCTATGCCTGGCTGCTGCATCGACTGGTGCTTCGGTTCAACGCCCAACATGTGCTGGAACTGGGTACGTCGCTGGGACTAACCACTGCTTATCTGGCCAATGCCGTGGCGCAAACCAATGGACAACTCTCTTCCTTTGAAGGTTGTCCCAATACGGCCGCGCTCGCTCGAAGGCACCTGGATCAGTTGGGTTACTCGGCCACAAACCTGATTGTAGGTAATCTGGACGATACGCTGGCCAAAACGGTAGCACAACTCCCCCAAATCGATCTTGCTTTCTTCGACGCCAATCACCGCTACGAACCTACTGTACAGTATTTTACGACCTGTTTATCCAGCATACATAACGATACTGTCTTTATTTTTGACGACATTCACTGGTCAGAAGGTATGGAACAGGCCTGGGCAGCAATAAAAGAGCACCCGGCCGTTCAGGTTACCATTGATCTGTTTGGCGTAGGGCTCGTTTTCTTCCGCCGCGAACAGCCGAAACAACACTTCGTACTTCGTTTCTAATTCGTGCATCATGGTAATCCGCATTCTAGTCGGCAGCATGCTGGCTGCCAGCGTGCTTTTTGGTTCTTGCCAGCCAGCTGATAATGAAGCTGCCCCCGATTCGGTAGCCAGCGATTTCGGTTTGATCCAGACTAAAATTCTGACACCGAGTTGTGCTACAGCCGGTTGCCACGCGTCGGAAGCCGACCCTTCATTCAAACAACACGGACTCGTTTTGGCCGCTAGCGTTGCTTACCAGAATATGGTGGGTATCGACCCAAAAAATACCAATTCCAAAGCCGACGGACATCAGCGGGTTAAACCATTCGTTGCTCAACAGAGCCTGCTCTACCACAAGCTTTATACCGACGCAACCCATCACAACAGCAAAAATTACGGCAACCCGATGCCCCTCGGCATGGAGGCGTTGTCGGTTGGGCAAATCGAGTTCGTTCGCCGCTGGATCGATGGTGGGGCTAAAGCCAGTGGCCAACTGATCGACCCCAGCCTGCTCGACGACAAAACACCCAGTACCGCCCCGAACAGCGCGTTTACGCCCCCAACGGCACCCGCTGCCGGTCAGGGTTTTCAGTTAGCTGTTGAGGCGTTCGATGTGGCTAGCAATTTTGAGCGGGAACTGTTTGTGCGTCGGGCCGTGGGAAATAGCACCGACATTTACGTGAACCGCTTCACCGTCAGTATGCGGCCTGGGAGTCATCATTTCATCGCCTATGATTTCAACAACAAGTCACTGGCACCCCCACTGAATCAGGTACGTGATTTGCGAAACGTCGACGGCACGTTGAATTTGCTGACCGCCCTGCAAATGTCGAACCATACGTACCTGATGGGTAGCCCCAATGCCTCGTTCGAGTTTAAATTTCCGGAGGGTGCTGCATTGCTTATTCCGGCCAACGCGTCGGTCGATCTGAATGTGCATTACGTGAATAAAAGTCAGGCGCTGATCAAGGGAGAATCGTATATTAACCTGTATACCACACCCCAATCGAGCGTGACCAAAGTGGTGAAGACACTGAATATGAGCAATACCAACCTGGCCATTCCCGCCAAAAGCCGGGTGACGCTTAACAAAACATTCACCATGAGTAAGCCGTCGCTGATTTTGTCGCTCACTTCGCACATGCACAAGATGGGCGAAAAATTTGTGATCAAAATCAAGGGTGGGCCACGCGACGGTGAGGTTGTTTATACCACAACAGATTGGGAACACCCCGATGTGATCAACTTCGCTACGCCCATTCAACTGGCCAAGGGCGAAGGGCTTACCTCCGAAATTACATACAATAACACCTCGGCAAAGGCCATACAATTCGGCCTGACGAGCGACGATGAGATGGGCATCATCTTCGGCTACTATTACGAGCTGTAGAGTAAAAACATATTGGTTAAGCGCATACATTTTAGTTTATTGTACTCATTATTCGTCAATAAACTAAACTAGTATGATTTCATTTCTCCGTGCCTGTTGTTTTATCGCTTTCTGCTTTTATACGCTCGCCATTCAGGCACAATCCACTGAACAGCGAGTAGAAGTCACTTACGTGAAGGGAAATACCCCCGGCGAATATTCCTTCAGAGCCACCAATCCAAACCCCTGCGACTACACAGTGAAGGTCGACGTCACTGACCTGACAGGACTCAGTTCTTCGTCGAGTTTACCCTTCGTTGGCGTCGTTCGTCCGGGTGAAAATTCGTTGTTTACGTTGAAGCCCAGTTCCCCCAATTCAAACGGAACCTTCCGGTATTCATATACGTACCTACGCGGCCGGAGCTTGCGGGCTGAACCAAAACCCTTTGTTTATCTTCTCCCTGTCGCCCCCGGAAAGCCCTGTCTGGTTCAGGAAACACAATACATCGGAACTGCTCTCGGCTTGAAAGGCGACGCCTTGTCTAACTTCTATTCGTTGTCGATTCGTATGGAAGCGGGCGACTCTGTATTTGCGGCGCGACGAGGAGTAATTACCGGTTTGATCGATGGTATCACGCACACCCAAAAAGACGCAATGTATGTTCGGAATGTCAATCAGGTCGACGTGTTTCATAACGATGGCACTTTCGGTCGGTACGCTCGGTTGAAGGCGGGAAGCATAGCCGTGCAAGACGGTGATCATGTGGAGGCCGGACAGTTTTTAGGCGTGGTCAGCGATGAGCTGTCGCAAAAACCAAGCCTTTTCTTCACGGTCTTTTACCTGCCTTTGCTCAATGCCCAACAACAGACAGCCTACAGGTATGCACACGTGCGTCCTAAATTCGTCGCCCAGAATCAGGAATCGGGTGATATGCTGATTCCGAACAAAACCTACGTAGCCATCCGCCCCATGGAATTGGTGACACAGGAGATGTCGAAACGGGATATAAAGAACTACTTCAAAAAATAGCGTTGTAAGCATCCGAGGGCCCGATTACCTTGCAGGATGAAGCGTCTATTTACCAGCCTGCTGACGGCAGCCCTCCCCCTGGCGTTGCTCGGTCAGCCCACCACCGCCCCCCGCCCCGACTCGGACCGGATAGCCAGAATCAACGCTGCCCTGCCGGTCATCGACAAGTTGTATAGCGATTATGCGGCACAACGTAACATACCCGGTCTTGGGTTTGGCGTGGTCGTGGACGGAAAACTGATTTATGGCAAAGGAGTCGGTTTTGCCGATCTGAACACCAAACGTCCGGCCACCGCTCAATCGCAGTTCAGAATTGCCTCGATGACCAAAAGCCTGACGGCTATGGCTATTCTGAAACTCCGCGATGAAGGCAAACTTCGCCTCGACGACCCGGCGGCCAACTACGTACCTGAGTTGAAGCAGGTAAAGCCCTTGACAACGGATTCCCCCGCCATCACCGTCCGTCATTTGTTGACGCACGCGGCGGGCTTCCCCGAAGACAACCCCTGGGGCGACCGCCAATTGGCCGATTCAGAGGCCGAGTTTACCCGGTTTTTGACAAGCGGCGTATCCAGTTCCAATGCGCCGGGGGTGGCCTACGAATACGCGAACCTGGGCTTTGCCTTACTCGGTCGAATCATCACGAACGTGGCCAAACAGCCGTACCAGCAATACATTACCACGGCCATTTTAAAGCCGCTGGGTATGAACAGCACGATCTGGGATTACCGCAAGGCCGACCCAGCCAGGTACGTAAACGGTTACCGCTGGCAGGAGGGCGAATACCTACCCGAAATTCCGCTGGCTGATGGGTCTTGGGGAGCTATGGGCGGCCTGATCACCACCATCGATGATTTTGCGAAGTATATGGGTTTTCAGATGAGCGCGTGGCCCGCTCGTGATGGGGCGGAGACGGGTCCGGTCAAGCGCAGTTCTGTGCGGGAGATGCAGCAACCCTGGAATTTTCGGGGGTTGAACACTCAGTTCCGCTATGCGTCGGGCCGGTTATGTCCGCAAACAGCCAGTTATGCCTACGGTCTTGTCTGGGTACGTGACTGCGAAGGGCGCGTAAGCATTGGACATAGCGGCGGCCTGCCCGGTTTCGGCAGCGAATGGCAGGTATTACCCGACTACGGTATTGGGGTGATCGGTTGCGCCAACCTGACCTATTCCGGCCTGCGCGGTATCAATACAACTGCCCTTGACACATTAATTTCCCTGGCCGGGCTTAAACCCCATTCGATTGCGGTTTCCCCCATTTTGGCCAAACGGAAAGCGGAGTTGATGGCCCTCCTTCCTGACTGGAAAAATGGCGAAGCCAGCGGCATTTTTGCTGAGAACTTTTTTCCTGATACGCCCATCACCCTTCGCAAAAAGAATACACAGGCATTATTTGAGAAGATCGGCAATGTTGTTCGAGTCGGCGAGATGATACCGGAAAACAACCTGAGAGGCACTTTCCGTATCGATGGAGAACGTGGAAGCGTCAACGTCTTTTTCACGCTAACGCCCGAAGCCAATCCGCTTATTCAGCAGTTGGACATTACGGAAGTGAAGAAGTAGTACCGAAGCTCCAGCTTCGGTAGTAAAATACACACACACTACCGAAGCTGGAGCTTCGGCGCTACACACAAAAAAGCCGCGCCAGATTATCTGACGCGGCTTTTCAATTATTGATACGCTAACTTACTTAGCGATCTCTACGTTTACCTGACGGCCTTTGATGTTGTTACCATCCATGGCTTGCACCACGCGGCTGGCTACATCATTAGGTACGTCGACGAACGTGTGCTTGTCGAAAATATCGATGCTGCCGATGCTGCTGCCTGGGATACCCGACTCGCCGGCAATAGCGCCAACCAAATCACCCGGACGAACATAATCACGACGGCCGATGCTTACGCTCAGACGGGTCATGTTTGGCTCACGCTCACGAACAGGACGTTCGTTGCTGCGGGCGAAATACCCTTCTTTGCCACCTTCACGCTCAGGACGAGGGCCACGGTCTTCAAAACGACCGCCACCGCGACGATCTTCGAAACGACCGCCACCACGCGAATCAGCGCCACGGCTTTCGAAACGACCGCCCCGATCACCGCCACTACGACGATCTTCGAAACGTCCACCGCCGCGAGAATCATTGCGGCGATCATCGAAACGACCACGGCCACCCTCACGAGGACCACGATCTTCGTACTTACTGTTCCGGCGATCTTCTTCGTTCAGGTCTTTGTCCGAGAATTCGTTTTTCTCGATACCCATGCTCCGCTTCATCAGCGCGGCCACGATTTGCTCCGTAGAGAAGCCCGTGTGCTGCAATTGAACCAGCATGTCATCGTACAAGTGCAGGTCTTTGCTCTCGTTGATGTCTACTTCCAGTTGCTCGATGAAACGAGCCTTCCGGATGCCAACGATATCTTCGTACGAAGGAATAACGCCTTTGTCAACCCGAACTTTGGTATACGTCTGGATGTCGCGGAAACGGAATTTCTCGTCACGGCTAACCAGCGAGAATGCCCGACCTGACTTACCGGCGCGGCCTGTACGGCCAATACGGTGTACGTAATATTCTTCGTCGAGCGGGATATCGTAATTGATAACCGCATCCACATTGTCAACGTCGATACCACGGGCAGCTACGTCTGTAGCGACCAGGATCGTTGTTGCACCAGCGCGGAACTTGCTCATCACGTTGCTCCGCTGCGCCTGACGCAGGTCGCCATGTAACCCCTCAGCCTGGTAGCCACGGATCATCATGTCTTCCACGATTTCTTCAACCTTACGCTTCGTGTTACAGAACACCAGCATCAGCTTCAGATCATACAAGTCGATCAACCGGCACATCACTTCGGTTTTAGCCTTAGGCTTCACCTCGAAAAATACCTGCTCGATGTTTACGTTGGTCAGTTCTTTCTTGACCACCTTCACCATCACCGGGTTCTGCTGGAACCGCTGCGTCATGGCCAAAATTGGCTTCGACATCGTGGCTGAGAACAATACGGTCTGACGCTCTTCGGGGAAGTCTTCCAGAATGCTTTCGATGTCTTCACGGAAGCCCATGTCCAGCATTTCGTCGGCTTCGTCAAGAATGATCATCTTGGCGTCGTCGAGTTTCAGCGTGTTGCGCTGCATGTGGTCCATAACACGGCCGGGCGTACCCACCACGATATGTACTCCTTTTTTCAACGACCGGATCTGACGCTCGATTGAGTCGCCACCGTAGATCGTTTCAATGTAGATACCCCGCTTGAATTTGCTGAGCTTACGTAGTTCTTCTGTTACCTGAACGGCCAGTTCGCGGGTTGGGCACAGGATAAGCACCTGCACACTCCGGTCACTTGGGTCGATCAGTTCAAGCGCTGGAATACCAAACGCGGCCGTTTTACCAGTACCGGTTTGCGCCTGTCCGATTACATCACGACCGGCCATAATTGGCGGAATTGCCTCAGCCTGAATGGGTGACGGGGTTGTAAAACCCATTTCCGTTACGGCAGCCAAAATATCGGGCGACACGTTTAGGTCGGCGAATGTAAATCCTTTGGCTACGACGGGTTGTACCGTAATAGTTTCTTTAATGATTGGTTGTTCAACCTCGGCGGCTGGCAACTCTTCGTCGGCTAGTGCAGCCTGAAAAGCGGCATTCGCGTCGATTTGTTGATTGTTGGTCTGTGCGGCCTCTTCCTGCACAGGAGTTTGATCGACGATCTCGTCGGTCTCGGGCTGGATGTTGTCCAGATTCATAGAAAATTGGTAAGAAATAATTCGTTCCGCATACGGCGGAAGTTCGTCAAGCTGACAGTGACGTGTGCAGGATACCCACTAAGCACCAACCCAGGATGTTCGTCGTAACCGACGTGGAAATAACCCCTACCCCAACGAGTAACCCAGGTGAATTTTGAAATCGCTTAGACTAGCGTAGTTGACCCTCGTTAACTTAAAGCCACCGCCCCACAGCCTGTACTGTCTTTTTGTACATCCATGCCGGCTCTGTAGACCACATCTTACAAACGAGTGCGACCTGAAACGATCGCTTAGAACAGAGAGAAGCCGACGGATGTCGCTTGAAATTCTGGTGCAAAAGTAAGACTAATTACCGAAAAAAGCAAGTGAGCGTTAATTATTGTTGTATTATTCTAACAACACGAATAAATTGGCAATCGGAGCATTGGATACGCAAATAGGATTGTGAAAGCAGCTACTCACCAAATTCTATAGGCTAATTTCAGAGAAAACAACGTTTTGAGTTCATATAGAATGTTGCGCTCTGTAGCTTCGCGGCATGCAGTCGAACACCAATTCCAGCACAATCACGGCCTTACTGGGGGCTTTTGGCGAAGAAGTGAAGCTGATTGAAGAGTCACTTCAGAATACCGATATCGTTGATCTAAACGGGCATCGTTTTGTTACAGGCACGTTGGGACAACAGCGTGTTGTGGTCACACTCACCGGAATAGGTAAAGTAAACGCAGCCATGACAACGGCTTTCGTCATCGCCCATTTCCGGCCCCAGCGTATCATTTTCACGGGCATTGCCGGGGGTGTACGCACCGATCTGGAACCCGGCGATCTGGTGATTGGCAGCGAAGTTGGCTTCCACGATGTTCATTCCGTGACGCTGACAATGGAGCCAACCCGCCAGAGTATGCACCCGGTCAGCTACGAGCTAAATCCTCTTTACTTCCCTGCCGACCCCCTGTTGCTTGCTCTGGCTCAGGAGACGGCCAAAACCATCCAATTCGATCAGGTTCACGGCAGTACTCGTGCGCCCGGTGTTATTGTTGGCCGGATTCTGACCGGTGATGAGTTTGTTCATTCAGCAGCCCGAGCAAATGAACTCAGAACCGAATACGGCGCCGATGCCATTGAAATGGAAGGGGCCGCTGTTGCGCAGGTCTGCTACCAACAACAAATCCCCTGTATTGTGATACGGAGCCTGAGCGACCGCGCCGATAGCCACGCGGTTATCGACCTGCTCGATTTCCTGAGCACTGCTGCCAAGAATTCAGCTAAGCTTGTAACGAGCGTTGTTCGGGCTTTGTAGTAGAAAAAAGCTATAACACGGAGTTGCACAGAGTTACACGGAGTTTTTCTTTTACTTAGAAAAATAAGTCTCTGTGTAACTCTGTGGCACCTCTGTGCAACTCCGTGTTATAGCTTTTTTTTATCTACATCACCACATTCACAATGCGCTTCGGCACGACCACGATTTTCTTCGCGGGCTTGCCTTCCATCCACTTTTGAACGACTTCGTTCGCCAACACGTCCTGCTCAATTTCGGTGGCTGGACGATCGAGGGCGAAGTTGATCGTAGTACGTACCTTACCATTGATCTGGATCGGGTACTCGAAGGTATTCTCGACCAGGAACTGCGGATTGAATACGGGGTACGCAGCCTTTGACACAGTACCCGGTTCGTTGCCAAGCGCAGCCCATAGTTCTTCCGCAATGTGCGGCGCGTAGGGCGAAACGAGCAGCACCAGATCCTGCAGAATGGCCCGTTTATGGCATTTCAGCGTCGATAATTCGTTCACACACACCATAAACGCAGACACCGACGTGTTGAACGAGAAGTTCTCAATATCTTCCTGCGCCTTCTTGATGGTCTTGTGAAGCACTTTCAACTCCTCAGCCGTAGGTGCCTCGTCGGTCACGATCCACTGCGCCGATTCGTCAGTAGTTTCGATGCCAGATGTTCCCCTTTCAGTTGCGTCCTTGTAGAACAACCGCCAAAACTTACGAATAAAGCGGTAGGTGCCGTCAATGCCGTTCGTGTTCCAGGGCTTTGCCTGTTCGAGCGGGCCAAGGAACATTTCGTAGAGACGAAGCACATCTGCTCCATACCGGCCAGCCACATCGTCGGGATTCACGACGTTGTAATACCGCTTTGACATTTTTTCGACTACACTGCCACAAACATACTTTCCATCTTCAAGTATGAATTCGGCATTGGCGTAATCAGGCAGCCAGGCTCGAAAAGCCTCTGTATCAAGTACATCGTTTTCGACAATGTTAACATCGACATGCAGTTCGGTAGTCTCATACTGATCTTTCAGCCCGTGAGACACAAATACCGGTGCTTTCCCCTGCTGACCGGTCCCTTCAAGCCGATACACCAGCATTGATCGCCCCTGAATCATACCCTGGTTGATGAGCTTTTTGAAGGGTTCTTCCTGCGGAACGTACCCACGGTCTTTCAGGAATTTATTCCAGAAGCGACTGTAGAGCAGATGGCCGGTGGCGTGTTCTGAGCCGCCCATGTAGAGGTCAACGTCCTGCCAGTAATCGATGGCTTCCCGGCTGGCAAACTCGCCCGTGTTCTGCGGGTCCATATAGCGGTACCAGTACCACGATGATCCTGCCCAACCGGGCATGGTGCTTAGTTCGTACTCGTACCCCACCCCTAGCCCCTCCCCGTTAGGGAGGGGAACCGCTTCAGCGTATTCCGAGGATGTTCCCCTCCCTAACGGGGAGGGGCTAGGGGTGGGGTTATACTTCCAGCCTTCGGCGCGGCCAAGTGGTGGCTCTCCGGTTTCGGTTGGCAGGTATTTGTCGATCGCGGGTAATTCCAGGGGAAGATCGGCTTCGTCGATCAGGTAAGGAATGGGTTCACCTTTGCTATTCGCTTTGAAGTAAACGGGAACAGGCTCACCCCAATACCGCTGACGGCTGAATACGGCGTCGCGCATGCGGTAGTTTACCTTGCCTTTACCGGCTCCCCTTTCTTCAAGCAAAGCGATCAGTTTGGCAGTTGCTTCCGGGTACGTTAAGCCGTTTACCAGATCGGAATTGATGTAACGACCTTCTTTGGTATTGTCGGCTTGCTCGTCCATGCCCTTTTGTCCGTCCAGAATCGGGACGATGGGCAGATTGTATTGTTTCGCGAACAGGTAATCGCGCTGATCGCCGGACGGTACAGCCATAACCGCACCGGTTCCGTAGCCCGCCAGCACGTAATCGGCCAGCCAGATGGGTACCTGCGCACCGCTGATCGGGTTGACGCAATAGCTACCGGTAAACACGCCCGAAACGGTTTTGGCGTCCACCATCCGGTCGCGCTCTGAACGAAGTTTTACTGCAGCGATGTAAGCGTCTACAGCGTCCTGCTGTTCGGGCGTGGTGAGATCGGCAACGAGCTCGTGTTCGGGCGCAAGCACCATGAACGTAACCCCGTAGATGGTATCGACGCGGGTAGTAAAAACCTCGATGAAGCCTTCGACCCCAAGCGAAAATTTCACGCTGGCACCTACACTTCGACCAATCCAGTTGCGCTGTTGCTCCTTGATTGATTCTGACCAGTCGATGGTATCGAGGCCGTACAGCAATCTGTCGGCGTAGGCGGTGATGCGCATCATCCATTGGCGCATCAGCTTTTGCTCAACCGGATAACCACCCCGCTCAGAGACTCGACCGTTAGGGCCGTCTTTTACCTCGTCGTTGGCCAATACTGTTCCCAAACCAGGGCACCAGTTTACCATGGCGTCGGCCAGGTACGTTAGGCGATACTTGAGGGTAATCGCGTACTGCTCCTCGTCCGATTTGGCCAGCCACTCTTCGGCCGTAAACGACAGGGCCGTGTCATCACATACCGCTTGCACATCGGCTGTTCCGCTTTGGACAAACTTCTCCAGCAGCGTGTCGATGGGTTCGGCTTTGTCGGTTTCGCGGTTGTACCACGACCGGAACAATTCCATGAAAATCCACTGCGTCCACTTATAATAATTGGGGTCTGACGTACGTACCTCGCGGCTCCAGTCGTAGCTAAACCCGATGTTTTTCAACTGCTCGGTATATCGCGCCAGATTTTGCTCGGTGGTCAGTGCCGGATGCTGCCCGGTCTGAATAGCGTACTGTTCGGCCGGCAACCCGAAAGAGTCGAAGCCCATTGGATGCAGGACATTGAAGCCTTTCAGCCGTTTGTAGCGCGCCACGATATCGGAGGCAATATAGCCCAGCGGATGACCCACATGCAGCCCGGCCCCAGAGGGATAGGGAAACATATCGAGCACATAATATTTGGGCTTATCAGTTTCTGAATCAGTCTTATAGGTCTGGTTTTCCTCCCAGAACCGCTGCCATTTCAGTTCGGTCTCGCGGTGATTGTAATCGGCCATTGGGGAATGAGTAGTGTATGATCGACAATGTCAGTATCCATTATACATTGTGTCAGCGCCTTTGCGCCTTGCAAAAGTAGCCCTTCGTGTGGACTTTTACGCGGTATGACTCCTACACCATTCACCATCAAGCGTCAATCAACTGCTCTTCTGGCTTTACTCCTGGGTATGGCAGTGCTGGCACTGGGCATTGGCATCATCCACGATGTCAGCGCTCCCCTCCTCGACGGGGGCGATGCCGATCAGTATTCGTATACCAGTTATTTCTTCGCCAACAACCTGTCGCTATGGCCACTTCCCCGGCTCGATCTGTACCATAACCAGACCCTTTACCCCTACGGTACACACCACGTTTTTTTACCCTGGGGTTTCGAACGCGATTACCTGTATGCATTGCTTAATAGGTGGCCCGATGCCGAGTACAAACCCTTGTTGCAACTGTACTATCTCTTTAGTCTGCTGGTAGGTTCGGTGGGTACGTTCCTGCTACTGCAGGTCCGCTTCGGGCAACTACGGGCCATTATTGCTGGACTGATCGTGTCGGTGTTTACGTTTTACAACCTCTACAAATACCCGGCTCACCTGAACATGGCTGTAGTTCACTGGACGGTTCTGTGTATGCTGGCCACCTTTCGAATTCTTTACGATCTGTACCACGGATATAAGGTGAGCCTCCCGTTCTGGCTGTTCTGGGCCTGGCTTCACCTGGCCATTCTGGGTCTTGAACTAGGCTACGTAGCCGGTTTTGCGTTGACGTTTACGACCCTGACAACACCGTTTATCGGGTATCAATTATTGACAAACTCAAAGCAGGAAAAATCCAGTTGGTTAACACTGTTAACCAACTGGATTACAAGCAACTATACATCAAGCAAATTTAGGAGTAATAGCCTGCTTTTTTTGTTGATTCTGACCGCCTGGGCCTATGTTCCCCTCTGTTGGCAAATCAGCGTGGATGCCCTTGGCTACACATTTCCCGAGAGTAGCGAAATGCGGGCCTGGTCGCATCCGCTCCGATTGTTTATTCCCAGTTTACCGGGCGTCGATAGCTTCGCGATTCATTACGAACGGTTCCTGGGCGACGCTTCTTTCGAGAGCTATGCCCAAACTAGTCCGGGGCTTTATCTGGTCATTCTGGGCGCGATTGGGTTTTGGTACCAACGAAAAAAATGGGGGCTTTGGGGACCGGTTGTCCTGATGTTACTCCTCTGTTTGTTGTACCACCCTGTAGTAGTACCGACCCTGAAAATCTTTCCCTGGTTTGCTTTCAACCGGCACGGGGGCCGGGCCAGTATGGTTTACCCTACCCTACTGATCATGCTGGCAATCCCTTTTCCATGGCCCAAAAAACGGACTGGTCGATACGTGCTTTTAGCCCTGCTATGCCTGATGCTCGCCGAATGGTATCATGGCTACTACTACCGGTCGACATACCCGGCGGAGGTGCTATCGCCTTCTTTGTCGACGTACCTGAAAACGGTTCGCGACACGCCGGGCAGAGCCGTTTTCGACTGGCCATTCTGTATTCAGGGGGCCGACGGAATGGTAAACAGTGATGGACTTTGTCCGTTCTATGAGGCTCAAAACAGCATTAATACGCTCCGACGCTTCCACCATAAAGCCGTGGTTGGGCAGTATGTAGGTCGCATGCATCCAGACCTGGTAAAGCCGTTTTTACGCGACGGGTGGCCAAAACTTCTGGCGGTTGACCACGAGTTCACCAAAGCAGATTGGGACTTTCTCGATCGTTTTCTGCGCGCGAATCAGTTTGCGGGCATTAACCTGTACCCGGATTTGCTCCCCCCCGCCCAAACGCAGGCTGTGCTGACCCGATACGGTCCTGCCATTGCCGAAACCCGCCATCGGATGGCGGGCAGGATGTTGTTCGTGCCGTTGCGCCGTCGGGTACGTTAGTCGGGTAAACGGTCGAAGGTCATAAAGAGTGAGCTGCCGAAGGGCGCAGAGGATAGCAGTTTACGCTCTGCGGTAACCAACGCATAGAAGGCACGGTTGATGAACGGATGAGGCAAATACACATCGGACCCGGGCGTATCCGCTGATCGCCAGCCCATCCGCAGTTGAAGCGCCTGCCATTGCCGAACTGCCAGAATCAGTGGCGAGAGTGCCAGACTCCAATATGTTGCGTAGGTAATGCGTAGCCCTGCTTCGGGAGCCAGCCGGTCGAAATCGGCCCGAACAAACCGGCGTTGGCTACCCACTGCCAGATCGTGTTGCCCCCAGAAAACCGAAAATGCATTGTTGTTGGTAATCAGAATGCCGTTCGGCTTTAATCGACGGCGCAATTCGCTCAGGAGAATTCGCAACGCAGGATCGTGGAAATAGCAGAAGACATCGTTGCAGATCACCACATCGAATAGATGGTCGGTTGGCTCTTCCGGAATATAGGATGCCAGGTTATTCAGATCAAGGTGATCGACCAGCAGGCCGCGTTCACGGCAGCAGGCAACGCCCTCGATTGATCCGTCGACTCCCCGCAGATGGGTGTACCCCTGTTGACGAAGCCGGTAGAGCATGCCCCCGGTGCCGCATCCCGCATCGAAGATCGCCAGGTCTTTACGGTTCCCGAACCGGCCCTGAATGGCCTCAATGACCTGATTATGCAAATGACGATACCACCAAAGCTGCTCTTCCACAGCAAACATGCGGCGTTGTTCGTCTGGTTTATCAATCATGTGCTTTCACCTCTACAACTCCCCAGGTACGTTTCACGACGTAAGGAGGCATACCACTTTGAGTCATTGACAGACGGCCTACATACTCACCAATGATACCCACAAAAAGTAATTGCAGGCCACCCAGCATCGATACAGCCCAAAGAACCAGTTGCCAATCATTCACAACCAGCCAACCCAGTGTTTTACCCACCAGCAGTATGATTCCCAGCCAGATACTAAAGCCCAACAAGGAAGCACCAATGCCGGTCAGCACCCGTAACGGGAGTACAGAATAACCAACCAGCACGGTTAAAAACAACGAAATCAGTTTGCGAACCGTGTAATTAGACTGTCCCTCCTGACGGGAATGGTGCGGCACAACCACGCTCCCTACGTGATTGGTCACCCGAAAAATAAGGCCATCGATGTAGGGGTATGGCCCGGTGTACCGAATGATTTCCTGAACCACCTCGCGCCGAATTAATTTAAAACTGGACAGATAGAGGTTGTGCGGTTTACGAAGCAGGTATGTTGCCAGGGAATTGGTCAGCTGGCTACCTGCATTCCTAAACCAGTGATGTTGTTTTTCTTCATACTGACTGTAAACAACATCGTAATCGTGGCGTTGAGCTTCTGCCAAAAGCGCCAGAATCGATTCGGGAGGATTCTGAAAATCATCATCAATGATCACGACAAACTGGCCAACCGCATAATTCAAACCACACAGCACCGCGTTGAATTCGCCAAAATTGCGTCGCAGACTTACGGCCCGAACATTGCTGTAACGATCTGCCAAACGAGAACACACCCATTCAGAATGATCACGACTGCCATCATTGACCAATACGACTTCAAAGTCGCGGCCAATAAGGCACTCTTCCAGCCGTTCGAGCAGCGGTGTCAGCGTTCGCTCGCTGTTGTATACGGGAATAACAATGCTTAGTTCCACAAATTAGCGGGTAGCGATGATTGGGTTGTACACATGGGCATATCGACAGTTTGGGTATGGTTCGTCGATATAGTCGGCCCGATCGTAGGGTTCATTGGAGAGCACGAGCAGTATGGCGTCTTCGCTAAAGCGATCCATAACATGCCAGTCTTTCGGCTCCAAAACCAGACAATCGTCCGGACTTGCTAAGGTATAGTCTTCCTCTACCTGACCATCCTGTACATACACGTGACAATGGCCGGTCAGGCAAATCAACGCGTTCCAGGATTTATGATGACGATGTCCCCCCCGCTCTGCGTTGCCTGCACCATGTATATAGAATACACGCCTGATATCACTGGGCAACGTATTGTTATAAACTGTTAAGTTACCGGCTTCAGAACTAAATGTATCTAGAGTAAAAAGTTTAGCCATTTCTCGTTAGATATGGGTTTCGTATCGTTTCCAGGTGGAAAAATACGGAGTTCCCTACTAATCTATAGAAAAAAATAGTGCAGACGTTAAAAACAGATTAAACCCGGCAGACCTATGCCCAGCTTAAAACCAGTAATTTATACATATGATTTGCCAGATTTATAGTGGCTACAGAGCCCCAAAAACCCCAATAACCATTTTCCCCGGCCTAGCCATTTATACTTACTTTTAGCTTATCACCCCTCCCTCCGGGTACCAGCTTTCCGACTATCCGGCACATTGAAGGTGATCGGCTTCACGGCCATAATCGTAAGGAATTGCTGGTACTCGGGCAGCTACAGCGCTATCTTTACTGATAATGTTCTGCTTTTACCGTGACTTTCCTTCAAGAAACTGCCCGCTACATTTACGCCAAACACGGCCAAACGACCCAGCAACCGCTTGATCATGTGTGGGTAATCCTGCCAACACGCCGCGCGGTGTCGGTCTTTGAGCAAGAACTGGCAAACCTGGTTGATCGCCCCATGCTAGCCCCACACATGACGGCCGTCGATGATTTTATCACCGAAGCAGCCGGGGTACAATTGATCGACAATGTCAGTTTGCTGTTTGAACTTTACGACGTTTTCCGGGAATTAGACAAAAAGATCGAGTTCGAACAGTTTGTGGGCTGGGCATCAGTATTACTGAATGATCTGGACCGGATTGATCAGTACCGTGTTGATCCCAACCACCTTTTTGAGTATCTGACCGAGGCTAAAGCCCTGGAGCGCTGGACTCCCGAGAACCACCAACATTCGCCCAGTTTACCCAATACAACAGCCGTTTCCAACTATTTCGGGCTGTTCAGCAATCTGAAAGCTGCTTATTATTCCCTCCGCAAACGACTATTGACCAACGGCCTCGCTTATCGCGGAATGGCCTATCGCTTGCTGGCCGATGAGGTACGTACCCGTGTGCTGGACAATCCGGCTTACGAGAAAATCTATTTCGTGGGCTTTAACGCGCTCACAGCATCGGAAGAGCATATTATTCGGGTACTGACCAACACCACCAAGGCCGAATTAATCTGGGACATAGACAGCTATTACCTCGATGACCCGGAACAGGAAGCGGGCTATTTTTTACGGCAGTATAAAAATCAGAAAGGATTTTCCGGTTTCAAGAATCGAACTGGCTTCGTGGGGCAGGATGGAGCCGAAACCGTGGGCATCGGTCAGTGGCTGACTACTACCCCGAAGCAGATGCGTATGATCGGCCTACCTACCGCTTCACTTCAGGCTAAAGTGGCCGGGCAGTTGGTTGACCAGACCCAAACAAGCGAGATAGACAGCAGCCGGACGGTGATTGTGCTGGCCGATGAATCGCTATTGGTACCGGTGCTGTACTCGCTCAACGAGTCGGTCAGTGATCTGAACGTGACGATGGGTCTGTCGTTGCGCAGTTCGCTCTTGTTTACGCTAATCGACACCATGTTCGAGATGCAGCGGACACTAATGGAATTTAAGACCTCGGATGGCAAAGTAACAAGCATTCCCAAATTTCACCACCGGCAGGTGGTCAAGCTGTTGAATCATCCGTTTGTTCGGCAGTACGAAAAGCTGCACGCGCTGATGGCTCCCGATCAGGTAAACGAACTGCCCCGCCCCCTGCTCGACTGGATTTTGAGCGAAGTGGTGACGGGCAAACGGGCATATCTGGGCGAAGGCGACATGCTGGAACTGGGTCAGGGAGATGCTCTCTTCGGCGTGCTGTTTAAACGCTGGCGACCCAACCACCCATCGGATGCCATAGAGGCCATGTTCAAGCTGATCGATTTACTCCGAGAGGTCTACCGAGATAGTCAGGACACGATTGAAATTGAGTACCTCTACCTCTTCTTTAGCTTACTGAAACAGCTCGAAACCACGCTGAATCGTCAGATTGCCACGCCCAACTCCCCGGCCGTGACAGTTCGTAGTTTTCAGCAGTTTTTGTACGAACTGATTCGTCAAACTACCATTCCCTTTACCAGCGAAGGCGATAGCAGGGTGCAGTTAATGGGGTTACTGGAAACACGAACGCTTGATTTCGAGCGGGTTATCATCTTATCGACCAACGAAGGCGTTTTGCCTCAGTCGCGCCGAATGAACTCGCTGATTCCGTTTGATATTGCCATTGAAGTGGGCTTACCCACCTATCGGGAACAGGAAGCCGTTACCGCCTATCACCTTTATCGTTTATTGCAGCGCGCCTCAGACGTTACGTTTCTGTACACCACTACGGCCGATGCCTACGGAAACGGCAAAGGTGAACCCAGCCGGTTTCTGCGCCAGATCGAGCACGAGCTGGTGAAGGCTTCTAGAGGCAATATTCAGTTTAGTAAACCTTTACTTCAGGTGATAGACGGAGCCGGCAGGGCCGAGCCGGTTCTGTTATCAGTGCCTAAAACAGACACCATTCGCCAGGCGCTGAAAGACTACTTGACCGACAAAGGCCTGTACCCCACAGCACTCAACCATTTTGTAGCTTGTTCCATGCGGTTCTACTTTGAACGCGTGGTGAAAATCAGGGAGGAGGAAGAGGTCGACGAGCGGATCGACAGTGCAGAGTTTGGCACCTGGCTCCACAATACGATGGAGAACCTCGATAAAAACTACCGGATGCAAAACCTGCCCGTTACGCCCGAGGTGGTACAGCTACAACTTGAAATAGAGTACCGAAAGCTGATGGGTGGCCGCGTAGCCGACACGGGCTATAACCTGCTTTTTTACCAACTGGCCCAGGAACTGATGCAGGCTTTTCAGACGTACCAGAACGAAGAAACCCTCAGCAAAGGCATACGTGTGCTGGCCACCGAACGCACCCTGCTAACGTACCTGCCGGTTGATATTGGCGGTGAAATTGTGCAGGTGAAAATCGGCGGAAAAATTGACCGCCTTGAGCAGCTCAGTGATGGAACCGTTCGTATTGTCGATTATAAATCGGGCGTTGTGAAGCTGCCCACGAAAATCGAAAACCTGGCCGAATCACTGACTACGCTGGCCGATAAAGACAATAAGTGGGAGAAAATCAGGCAGTTGTGGCTTTACAAATACTTGATTTTGAAGGAGAATCTGTATCCAAACACGCCGGTTGAAGCGGGCTTTTATTCGCTCCGTACGTTTCAGAAAGAGCCTCAATTTTTGACGAACCGCGTTGCTTTTTCCGAAGAAAACGACCGAGATACCTATATCAAGGAAACCGAAACCTTGATTAGCCAAATGGTACAGCGCATGTTCGACACGACCACGCCCTTCACCATGACCGACAACATCGACACCTGCAAGTACTGCAACTACACGAAGATTTGCGGGAGATGAAATTGAGTTTAACGTTTACTGTCTAATGTTGCGCTGCATAGGGATAATCAGCAGCGCAACATTAGACAGTAAACGTTAAACATTGAACCCTTCAAAAATACATATTCGCCGCCACGCGGAACGTGTTGCAGTGGGCTTCTACGATGTCGGCCACGCGGGGCGAGTACCCGCCTCCCATGGAGACAACGATGGGTAGACCCTGTTTTCGGGCTTGCTCGAAGACGAACTGATCTCGTTGCCGAACGCCGGTCATCGACACCTTTAGTTTACCCAATCGGTCGGTTTCCAGAATATCGACACCTGCCACATAGAACAGGAAATCGGGCTGTTGGGTGGCCAGCAGATTAGGCAGGGTATCGTACAGCATATTCAGGTACGTTTCGTCGGTTGTGCCCGAGGTCAGGGCAATGTCCAGATCAGACTGTTCTTTTTTGAGCGGGTAATTGTCTTTACCGTGCATACTGAACGTAAACACGCGTGGGTCGTGCTGAAACATTACCGCCGTACCATTTCCCTGGTGTACGTCGAGGTCGATCACCAGGATCTTCCGGGCCTGTTTGGTTTCCAGCAGGTAATGGGCCGCCACCCCAACATCATTGAGCAGACAAAACCCCTCACCGTGATCGGGGTAGGCGTGGTGCGTTCCGCCCGCTACATTCATGGCTACCCCATCGCGCCGGGCCAGGTACGTACAGTCGAGCGTTCCCTGCGTAATGACCCATTCGCGCTCGATGAGGCGGGTCGACATAGGGAAACCAATCCGGCGTACCATACGCGCATCCACGGTTTGGGTTTTAAGGGCCTGAACGTATTCTGCCGAGTGAACACCCAGCACCCACCGATCGTCGACGGGCAGCGGGGCAAAGAAATTATCATCCGAGCAAGTACCCTCATAGAGCAATTGCTCGTGTATAAGTTCGTATTTCAACATCGGAAACCGGTGGGGTTCTCCGGTAGCACTAAGTGGCAGTTCGTGCTTATACAGCGGAGCGTAGGCAATTTGAAGCATACAGGAAAGCAGACCATTTAATAACTGACTTGGCCGCTTATGAATTGACAGTGAACGTATAGGGTAAAACGTTAGTATGTTTGTGTCCCGATTTCTGGTACAGATAGAAACCAAAAAGTCTGCCTGTAGTTTACTTCTTACCAATGGATTTATTCATCAACATATGAATATTGAACTATCTACCTCTACTGAACACGCGCCCTTTGAATTGCTCGATGTGCTGGTTCAGAACCGCCGTGATCGAGATGCAGACCGATCGTTGCTTTCGTTGCATTTTGTGGGGAAACGCGGCCGTCAAACTGATCGGCTGAAAATGCCGTTGCTTACCTGGTTCGATGCCAACCGCCTTCAACAGTTTACGTATCAGCTTGCCAACGCGGCAAGACCGGAAAACACCTTCATGGATTTACCCGATGCCGGACTTCGTCTATCGGCAAGTGGCCTGAACCGGCGTTCGATTCGCGTAGAGTCTTTGCCTTCGTCACAGCGTCGGTTTACACCGGTCGAGATTAACGGCACAGCCAACGGTCTGCGCGATTATGCGAAGGTGTTATATACCCGTTTGTGGGAGGCTTTCTGCTGGGGCTGATTTAGCCTCTGGCTTAGCGCCTTTATGATAGACTACGCCTGTAATGCCGAAGCTCCAGCTTCGGGAGTGAGAACGAAGTAGATTCTCTCACTCCCGAAGCTGGAGCTTCGGCATTACAGGCCCGGCCATCTGTTACTCGTCGTCGTCCTCGGCAGGGGCGGGCGGAATAACAATACCGGCAAAGAGTTTGTCCATCTTGTCAGCGTACTCGGCGGTATCATCGAGAAAAAACTGAAGATGTGGTACAATCCGGAGCTGGTGCCGAACACGTTCGCCCAGTAACTGCCGGATGGCTTTATTTTTCTCCTCGATGGTTTCCATGAGAAGGGCTTTGTTTTTTGTAGCCAAAAAACTGAGGTACACCCGGGCGATGCCCAAATCGGGCGACACCCGCACATTGGTGACGGTAATGAACGCACCGTTGAATGCGTGAGTTAGCTCGCGTTGAAAAATCTCGCCGAGGTCTTTCTGCAATTGTCGGGCTACCTTTTGCTGTCGTTTCGATTCCATAGGGCAAATATCCGTAATTTCGCCGGTTGGCTTAGTGTACTAACCCATATTCACTCCCGTAAGTTGCTTAGTTTTTTTCGCTCCTTCGCGCCCTATCAGTATTTCAGCCTGCTGGCCGTACTGTTGCTGATCCGGCTGCCTTTGCTGATTGCCCCCCTCCCACTGCTGATTCCTGAGCTGAACTGGATGCTCGTTGGTGAAAAAATGAGGCAGGGCTATACCCTCTACAGCGACATCTGGGATAGCGTCAGTCCGCTTTCGGCGGGTGTTTACTGGCTCATCGATCTGGCGGTTGGTCGGTCGCAAATTGCCTATTGGATCATAGCCGCCGGTATTTCCATTTTCCAGCTCGTTTATTTCAATTACATCATGAATGCTCGCGAAGTGTTTTCCGAACGTTCGTTTTGGCCAGGTCTGTTCTACACCCTCTTCCTCAACCTCTCCTTCGACTGCACCACGCTCTCGCCAGTGCTTATGTCGATGACCTTTTTGCTGCTTGCTTTTGGGGCGCTCATTCGGCAATTGGGCAGGCAGGGTGCTACCGATGAAGTGTTTGAGGTTGGCCTTTATGTGGGTATTGCCGCTCTGTTCTACCTGCCTTCCGGCCTGTTTATTCTGTGGGCCTCACTCTCGCTGCTGTTTTTTACAGGAGCTACCCTGCGGCAGCATTCACTGACCGTCTTCGGTTTCGCGTTTCCCATTCTGCTGGTCGTCTTTTATTATTATTTCACCAACTCGCTCGATGACTTCAATCGGAATTTGCTTACCTCCGTTTTCCGGGTACGTCAGTACGATCTGAGCGATTTCAAAACGTCGTTCGTTTGTCTGATTGTCCCGCTAACAGTGGGTGTACTGGGCTTTCTGAGCCTGTTCAACAGTGTGAACAGGTACGTCAATTTTCAGCAACGATGCCAGCAGATTATGCTCATGTGGGCCATTACGGCGGTGCTCACGATTCCGCTTATGCCTTTTTTGGCGCCCATGCTTTTTCTGACGTTTGTGCCACCGATGGCCTTCTTTGCCGTACTCTATTTTGCTAGTTTCAAGAAGACATGGCTACGTGAACTGGCGTTTCTGGGCGTGGTAATGGCTATTGCCGGACTGCTATACCAGGGCTCCATGCGGCTTTTACCTGGCTTGGAGGTGGGCCGGCTCACCAACCTTCAGGTAAAACCGTCTTCGCTGCCCGAACGTATCCGGAATCAAAAACTACTGATTATTGGTGAAGACCTGAGCGGCTACCGGTATAACCGACCTGCAACGCCTTATCTCAATTGGGATCTGGCCAAGTATGACCTGCGTAACCTGGATAACTACGAAGCAGTAATCGACATTTACGACAATTTCCGGCGTGACCCGCCCGATTTTGTCGTTGACCGACAGCAGGTAATGCCAAGGCTTTTCCAGCGGGTACCGGCACTGGCGGCGCTGTATAAACCCACCGAAACACCCGGTATCTACGAACGGATTCGATGATGTCACACCGGGTTTTGCCCGGTGTGACTCACATTCACAAAAAAATCATTGATTCGTTTGAACAGCTTTCCCCTAAAAGCGTGTTATTGTTCTCCGGGCCTTTTCTTACTTTCCCGGAAGGTTGTTTGTGAGACAACTTCAATTGAATTGACAATAGCCACAGCAATAGCTTAGTAAAGCTGCTGCTGTTTACACAAAACCACATGGAGACTACTAATCCCCTCTCAACTGATACCACACCGCAGCAAGTGAATACCGGCCCCGGTTCAAAAGAAACAACCCAACGGTCGGATATTCAAAGTACCAGCGAAATTCAGAAAGAGCTCCCCAAACGCGACGAATCGCTGCTGACGCCAGACGAGCTACGTATTAAAGAAGCCTTTCAGGATCGTAACTGGAACGAAATCAAAACATCTGATTCGTGGGTCATTTTTAAAGTGCTGGCCGAATTTGTGGAAGGGTTTGATAAACTCGCCCAAATTGGCCCTTGCGTATCGATTTTCGGGTCGGCCCGCACTAAGCCGGATAACCCGTATTACAAAATGACCGAAGATATTGCTGCCAAACTGGTACGGCACGGGTATGGCGTCATCACAGGCGGCGGGCCTGGCATTATGGAAGCTGGCAACAAGGGCGCGTTTGAGCAAGGCGGCAAATCGGTTGGTCTGAACATTAAACTCCCTTTCGAGCAGCATAGCAACATCTACATCGACCAGGATAAAAACATCAACTTCGACTTCTTCTTCGTCCGCAAAGTGATGTTCGTAAAATACGCACAGGGATTTGTGGTGATGCCCGGTGGTATGGGTACGCTCGATGAGTTGTTTGAGGCCATTACCCTGATTCAGACCAAGAAAATTGCGCGTTTCCCAATCGTACTGGTCGGTAAATCGTACTGGACAGGTCTAATTGACTGGATAGTAGAGACCATGTTGAACCAGGAGCAGAATATCAGCCCCGAAGACATGAAGCTAATCACGGTGGTTGACACACCAACGGAAGCCGTAAAAGCCATCGACGATTTCTACGACAAGTACCTGATGAAGCCAAACTTCTGACACTACCCCAACCCCTCCCCGTAAGGGAGGGGCTAACGCTTCGCTGATCAGCCGACTAAAAGCCCCTCCATTACGGGGAGGGGTTGGGGTGGGGTCTGTTTAGTAGAACACCTCAGTTTTGTTTGTTTCCAAGGCTTCGATGAGTTGCGCGTAAGGGCCCGCTTTGGCGTCGTTTTCTGTGAGGGGGTTACTGCGGAGATACAGCTTCTTTAGGTTCTTTAAGCCAACAAGTGTGTTGGGTAGGGTTTGCACGTTGTTGTTGCTGATGTTTACGGTTTCCAGCATACCTAGTCCGGCCACTACCTCGGGTACGTTACTGAACTGATTATAGCCAATATCCAGACTTTGCAGAGATGTAAGCCGGGTAAATGACGCAGGCAACTGACTCAGCTTGTTGTGGTGCGCAAAAAGCACCGTTAACCGTTTCAGGCGAGCCAATTGTGGTGGCAGGGCCTTAAGCTCGTTATTGGCAACCGCCAGTTGTTCCATACGTTTCATTCGGCCAATTTGGCGAGGAAGGCTGGTCAACTGGTTGTAGTACAGGTCCAGTACCGCTACGTGCTTCAACTTCCTGATTTGTTTGGGTAATGAGGTGAGTCCGGCGTTGTATAGATTCAGGTCGTTCAGGCGATTTAATCCACGCAATGGCTTGATGTTTAACCGGGTCAGGTTGTTGTTCCCCATCCAAAGACTTTCTAACTCCCTGCATTTGCGCACCGACGCTGGAATGCGCGTGAGTTTGTTGCCTTGCAAGGTGAGTGCCCGAAGGCGCGTATTCTTGGCGATAAACACGCTATCGTCTCCAATCAGGTTGTAAAGCACACTCAGGCGAAGCAGGCTGGGAATTTGAGCGGTCAGCCGCAAAGGCAGTTTCGTCAGCTGATTTTTAGACAAATCCAGCTCTTCCAGATTCGGAAATCGGTACACTACCTCAGGTACGTTTGCCAGTCCCAGTTGATTGAAATGCAAATACTTTACTGTATCCGGCCGGGCAGTAGTACGAGCCGCTTCTAGCGTACTGATGGTGCTGTCGCCCGTACGTACCCGGCGCTTTTCACTCATCATAGGCCGGCCATACGATGTTGCATATACGGTTTGAAAAGGCTTCGAAACGGTAACCGGAAATTTCGTTTCGGCATAAAAAACCCGCAGCCGACCGATTAACTCCTGCACCAGCTTATCGGGAACAATGCCGTAGGGCCGCACAATCACCCACTCTGCCTTACCATTGGCCCGAATATACTCGGTTGTCTGGTATTGAAAACCATAGCCGGGCAATGGCCCCTGCTTCTCAATGGAGGCGTAACGGCTGCGGTCATATTCGGCCCGCACTTTCTGAAAACCAGTCTTCTGTTCGGAAGTCATTGACTCTGTCAGTTTCCGAAGCGGCAGGTATTGCGCCTCTAATTTTGCCGGACTGATCCCGTATTTCGCCGTATCGGCGGGTAGCATTACGGTCACCTGAGCGCGGGCTGTCAGGCTGAAAAGCAGGGCATTGAGCAGGATAAACAGAGTGGGTTTCATGAAGAATATCGAAAAGGAGTAGACAATAGATGCCGAATCAAGCCTGTTTCCATAAATCATTTCATCATTCTTCCTTGGATTTTTTCGACCGATTAAGTGTCCCTTCTACCGGTTACAATGTTGTTGAGCGGCTTTCGATGCATCGGTGTTCTTTAATAGTTTTCCCATCTGAAAATCCTGACAGGCACCTGCTGCATCTTTCACTTTAAGTTTGGCCATCCCCCTACGGTAATAGATATGGCCATCCTGTGACGCTATGTCCAGCGATTTTGTGTAGGCGACAACGGCATTCTTCGCATCACCCATTTCATCAAAAATTGCCCCCTGCGTATCATACGAATCAGCCCTTTCAGGATTCAGATCAATAGCTTGCTTGCAGGAGGCCAATGCTTCATTGTACCGTTTTAGCTGAAGCAGTACCTGAGCTTTCTTATTAAAGTAAATCTCATAGGTCGAATCCAGACGGATAGCAGTATCCAGATTACGTAAGGCATCGGTAAGTTTGTTTTCCGATAAGTCAAGTTGGGCTAAGTTGTAGAAAGCGGGATTATAATTAGGACTCAGCTTTATAGCAGCGGCATAATCGGCTCGAGCCCGTTTGAAGTCTTTTTTATCGTTGTAAAAAAGGCCCCGGGCGTTCTGGTACTCATGCTTGACCGGAGCCAGTTCGATCGCTTTGGTGAAATAACCTGCCGTAGTATCTGAATAATTTTCCAACGCTTTGCCACTGAGGCCAAGGTAGTAGTAGCCTGTCATTGACGATGGATTCAATGCGATGGCTTTTAGCAAATCGACCTTTGCCCGATCATACTGATCATCGTCATAGAGAACCACGCCTCTGTTTTCGTAGGCAAGCGCCAGCGTAGAATCAAGGTCGATAGCGCTAGTGAAGTCATCGAAAGCACCCCGTTTATCACCCAGGCGGTATTTGGCCAACCCCCGGTTATTGTAGGCAACTACGCCGGTAGAATCGCGTTGAATAGCGTACTCAAAATCGGCCAGAGCGCCATAATAATCGCCAGTCTCCAGTTTACTCAGGCCACGCTGATTGTAAATCGTCCAGTCAATCAGGATCAATTTTGTCTTCATCAGTTTGGTGAACAGGTTCATGGCCTGTTCATGCTTACCAGCACGTTGTAGAGCTTCCGCTTCGTTTATGAGTTTTTTTTGGGGTGACTCCGCTAAAAAAGACACGTAGGAGGCACAATCTTTACTCAGTTCCTTCGACAACAGCAACCCTATTTGTTGCCCGACCTCCGTAGACCCTTCCAGATTATTGTCTGACAGAATCTGTTCACCATGCTCTGTAAACTCATCCTCAAAGCATGATTTAAGCGCCTCGGCAGATTCCGTCTTTTCAAGTTGTTTTTTGTTCAGGCACTCACAAATCTGCTGACTCAGGAATTTAAGTGATGGCTCACTGATAATCGGCTTATTTACTTTCTGACCATAACCGGCTGTTGCGCCAAGCAACAGGATAGCCTGTAGCCAGAAAAAATTGAACACGGCTACTTTTATTATCTTCATTTTTTATTGTTTTTACTCCCTTAAACTGAGTACGCAGTAGGTTGCTGTCGCTGGGCCCAGCGACAGCAACCTACTGCGCAAAGCATTGCATCGTTAGTTTTTCTTGCCACTACCAGCGGCGGCAGGGGCTGGTTTGTCGGCTACCGGCTTTTTCACCTTCGCAAAATCACCCGCCCGTACGGTTACAATTTTCGACGGATCAATGTGCTTCTTAACGGCGGCATTGATCACTTCCGGCGTTAAGGCTTCGAGTTTCTTGTCGAGTTCGGCATCAAAAGCCATCGTACGATTCAGGTACAGGTAGTTGTTCAGCGTTGCCGCCAGCGAAGGATCCTGCGCCCGTGTAACCTGACGCGATTGCAACAGTCCCGATTTGGCCGCTTTCACTTCTTCGGCGGTAAACCCTTCAGTCCTGATTTTTTCCAACTCCTCCCGGAATGCCTTATCCAGCCGGTCTGTATTTTCAGGGTTGTACATAGCGTAGGTGGTGAAATTGCCTGACTTATCGAGCGCATTTACGCTCAATTGTGAGCCAACTCCGTAGCTGATGCCCTCTTTCTGCCGAATACGGGTCGCCAGCCGGGAGTTCAGGAAACCGCCGCCGAGCATGTAATTGCCCATCACCAGTGCCGCATAGTCAGGGTCATCGTCGCGCATGGGGAACATGTAGCCGGCCAACATCATAGCATTGGCTTTGTCGGGTGTTTCGAGCGAAATCAGTTCTGCTTTCACCGGTTTCACTTCGCTAATGATGCGGCTAAACGGTGTTTTCGATTTCCACGAACCAAACTCATCCATGATCACTTTGCGCAGCACCGTTTCGTCGAAGTCACCCACCACGGCGGCGGTGGCGTTCTGGGCACCGTAAAACTGCTTGTGAAACGCTTTCAGGTCATCGAGTTTGGTGGCGTTAAGGCTCTGCACCTGCTCGTCGAAGGTAGGCGTATACCGAATGTCATCTTTCGAGTAAGGGCTGATGGCGCGGCTAAACGCAATGCTGGCCTGTGCCGTGGGCTCCGACCGCTGCGATTCAATACCGGCCAGTTCTTCCTGCTTCAACTTCTCAAATTCCTCGGCGCTGAAGACCGGATTTTTCAGCATATCGCTCACTAGCCGAACCACGGCGGGCAGGTTAGCTTTGTCGGTTTTAATGTTGACGCCGACCGAATTGCCGCCGCCAAACACCTGTACCTGGGCCTTCAGCTTGTCCAGTTCATCCTGAATAGCCTGCCGCGACCGGGTTGTGGTGCCCTTGTTCAGCATAGACGCCGTGAGTTGACTAACTGTATTTTTGTTGGCCAGGCTCTTGATATCGCCATAGCGGAGGGTCATACGCGCATTTACTTCGTTGCCTTTGGTACTCTTGGGCAAAAGGGCCAGTTCGATCGTGTTTGGCTGTTCAATGCGTTTGGTACGCCCGTCAATATTAGCCGGAGTAGCCTCAAATGCTTCGCCCTGCGCCATCAGTGCGCGGCCTTTGTAGCCATCAACCACTTTGGCAATATCAGGTGCCTGGGGTACCTCGGTACGGCTGGGGCTAGCTTCGGGAATAAACAACCCTACGGTCCGGTTGCTTGGCTTGAAATAATAAGCGGCCACGCGCTGTACATCGGCGGGGGTAACTTTTTCCAGCAAATCACGGTAGATGAACCCCAGTCGCCAGTCGCCGGTAGCAATAAATTCGCTGAGCGCCAGCCCAACCTGATCGGTGTTACGAAGCTGCAACTCCACATTTTTTAGCAGCTTGGCCCGCGCCCGATCTACTTCGGCTTTGGTAGGTACGTCGATGCTGACCGAATCGAGGGTGTTCAACATGGACGCTTTGGCCTCATCGATCGACTTTTCTTTCAGCAGCTCGGTAGCGAAATACACGTAGCCCGGATCTTTAAGGCTGAAAGCGTAGCCATACTGAGTCGATGCTTTTTTTGTTTCGACCAGTTTTTTATACAGACGTCCCGCCGGTTCGCTGGTCAGCAGTTCTACCAGCACATCCATGGTTGGGTAATCGGGGTGTGAGCCGGGCATAATGTGATAACCCGCTGCCACTACTTTGGTATCGCCCACGCGACGTAGCAACACGTTTCGTTCGCCATCCTGCACAGGTTCCTCTGTACGGGGTTCCTGTAATACCCGTGTTGGCCGGGGAATACTGCCAAAATACTCGTTGACCATCGCCAGTGTTTTGGGCTCATCAATTTTTCCAGCCACCACCAGTACGGCATTGTCGGGCTGGTAATATTTCTTGTAAAAGGCCTGTAGGTTCTGAATGGGTACCCGCTCAATGTCTGACCGGTTACCGATGGTCGATTTGCCGTAGTTGTGCCACAGATAGGCCGTTGACATTACGCGTTCGTTCAGTACACTCTGCGGTGAGTTTTCACCGATTTCAAACTCGTTGCGCACCACCGAAAACTCAGACTGCAGGTCTTCATTTTTAATGAAGCTGTTGACCATCCTGTCGCTTTCGAGGTCGAGTGCCCATTTCAGATTTTCGTCGGTGGCGGCGAAGGTTTCGAAATAGTTGGTTCGATCGAGCCAGGTAGTACCATTGGGGCGGGCACCGTGAGAGGTCAGCTCCTGCGGAATGTTGGGGTGTTTAGTCGACCCTTTAAACACCATATGTTCGAGCAAGTGAGCCATACCTGCTTCGCCCAGCCCCTCGTGCCGCGACCCCACCAGGTACGTAATGTTGACCGTAACCGTCGGTTTAGACGGGTCGGGATACATCAGTACTTTCATCCCGTTTTTCAGGGTGTATTCTGAAATACCCTCTACCGAAGCACCTTTGCTGACGCCATCGGGCAGTTTAACCGGTGCCTGAGCCAGGGAAAACGTGCAACTTGTGGTGATCATGGCGGCGGCAATAAACCACCGGCCAACCGGCAATACCCCCATCCGGGTGCTGTTTCGGCTCTGTAAATGCGTATTCATGCTGTTCTTTACCTTACTGGATTAAAGATGAGTTAGCTCTATTTTCAAACTCGGCCGCTGAGTATTGCAAGGTAACTTTTCCAGCATTCACGTACCTACTCTAGATGGTTAACGGATGTTAAATCAGCTAACTGATTGATTGGATAGTGCTGTATTGCTGAAGAACGACTGGCCGTGCTATTGCTTGAGCACCTTAAACTGACTACGCCGCCCCTCCTGCTCGACCGTCAGGATATAGATGCCAGCGGGTTGGTTGCTCAAATCGAGGCGGTGTTGAAGCTGTCCCTGCCGTACAGCGCCAACCGACTGCTGTACCAACGTACCTGACACTGTACGCAAGCCAAACAGCACATCTCCCCGGCCAGGTACGTTGCCTTCGATCTGGAGCCAGCCCGACGTGGGGTTAGGCCAGGTACGTACCTCCAAGGGCAAAGCGGGCTCCGTAGCCAGTAGTTTGGTCACCGTAATCAGGGCCGTGCCCATGGCGGTACCCACCCCACACTGATTGTTGCGCACTTCCGTGAGCCGGAAACCAACCGTCGTATCGGGCTTCACAGTAAGCGAATAAGGCGTGGTTGAGGTAGTGAACGTGCGTGGTCCAAAGAAATCGGTGATCACAAATTGCCAGGGTGGTGTGCCGGTAAGCGCCACGCTGATACGTGCCGAATCGCCTTTAACCAGAGAGGTGTTGCCCGTCAACGTACCTGTAGGAGACTGACCAATTTCGAAACTTTGGTAGGTAGATGCCCCCACATGCTGAGGACTACTCGACCCTACCCGAATAGCATAGCGGCCGCCGTCAGGTAAGCCCGCCGGTATGGTAACCGTTAATTGCGATGCACTACTGACCGTTGGCAAGGTACGAATATTGACTCCGGTTAAATCGGTCAGGTAGGCCGTGAAGGTATTCGTGGTGCTGAATACGCCGGAAGTGCTCAGGAAGACCTGGTAGTCTTTTCCTGTGCAGTATACACTACCATAAATTGTTGGCCGGATTGTTACGCCGGTGGCAGGAATAACCGATACCGAAGACACACCCGTTGCCTGCCCCACTCCACATTGGTTGGCCACGTTGACAATGGAGTAACTCCCCGACTGAGTGAGCCGAAGAGGGGCGTAATAATAATTGTACGGGGAATCGACAACGCTTAGACCGGTGGGGGTAGCCAGCGTTGCCGTAAAAGGTCCGGTGGCGTCTGACCTGATAATCAATTCCTGAGTATCACCTTCATACGCTATGCCCGAGGCGGCAGTTAGGCTAACACTGACCGGCGCATTAACACGTAGCGTAAATCCAGACAGGATAGTGGCGGGTGCAGAAGCCTGAATCTGGACACTATATGAATTGAGTTTCAGGGAAGGGCTCACGGAGAAAGACACGACACCATTCAGGGCCAGTGTTTCAGTTAAGAGTGTTCTGGTCTGCTCACTACTAAAATTGTCGACCAGGTAAAAAGACAGTTTATTACCAGCTTCAAAATCACCGGCAGCGGCGTAGGTAAACGACACTGTTTGCCCCACACAGACACTCGTGCGGCTTGGTCTAAGCAACGTCAGGTAAGGCTTTTCGGTGACCTTTACCAGACCTGTTCCTTTACCATATCCACAGCTGTTGTAGGCAGTAACGAGGCTATACGTACCTGGTTGAGTGACGTAATAGGAACTGCCATTAGAGTAGACATTCGACCTGATCACCGTTGTGCCATTCGTTAAAATCGCCATCGCGTCAGACGATATATCGAACAGCCTAATTTCCGCTGACAAAGAGTTAGCCCGGTCGATCTGAATAGCGGTTGATCCACTGGGTGTAGTTAACACGACGTCCGGGGCTGATTTGATCAAAATTCGACTTTCAAATTTGATACCAGCCACCACGGTGTTGTTGATTACAGAAGCAACCCGATAGTAGACCTGCTTATTGGCCAATGACAGGGGAAGCGTTACCGTAAGCGGGCTGGCCGTACCCGATGTAGGTGCTGTTTGCCAGGTTTGTAAATCTTCTGAAAACTGAACAATGTACGACACACTCGCTGGAACCGTACCAAACTGGGTAAAAGGCACTAGCACCGGCGACTGTACACAAAGCTGAGAAACGTTTAGTGCACCGGTTTTAAGGATCGACGGGACCACCTCAACCATAGCTGGCCCGGAAACAATGGTTGCCGAGGTGCCACAGGCATCAGTTACCCGAACTAGGCCAAAACTCGTTGTCGTCATGGGCTGATAGGTGGTCTGAAACCCGTAGTCTGACTGCCCCTTCCTACCATTGGCTATCTCATAACGATAGGGGCTTCTACCGTTTGAAAAGTTATACTCAGCCGTAACCAGTTGGCCTGGCACTGTGGTCAGTGTTTGGCTGGTTGACCCACTACCAATATTGTTGGGTGCATAGATACTGACCGATGCCGTTGGCGCACTGTTAACATAAAATGAAAGCTCGTTGCTTCTCGTAACGGGGCTGGTAGACGATACCCGCACCCGGTACGACCCACTCAGTGTCGGCATTACCAGCGATATCGCCTCCAGACTGGAAAATGACTGTACCGGCGAACCCGAAAAGTTTCCGTTGGCCAACGATACCTCCAGTAGAAACTGATTGTCGGCGTTGAACGTGCCCATTTGATTCGCGTTTATCCACTCTCTGATGCCAGGGCATGAATTTATCCCTCGCTGGTCGGCTTTGTTCAGGATAATACCCGTTTGACCCGTCGATGGATTCTGGACCGTAATGGTTGTACTGCTACGTTCCAGGTTTTCGGAACACTCATTTTTGACCGAAACAACAGAGAAGGTGGTCGTATTCGGGACATAGACCGATACGTAATACTGAGTATAGTAACCTGATCCCGTGCCCGTATTTACCACATACCGATTTCCCGTATTTAACTCGATAGTCGTTACCCCTCCTGACACAACATTCAGCCCAATCGACTGCTGGCCTGAGTTCTGAACGGTTTGCTGATTATTGATAAAAAATGCCCCGGCTTTAGCCCTGATCAGCAATGGCACTGAGGCAGACGAAATCAGGGTATCGACCTGTGCATTTCTTAACTGAAGCGTTTGACTTTGAACGGGTGTGCTGGAAACCGGGGGCGTAAAAACCAGCTGGCCCGGTTTGGTCAGTACCGCATTGGCCGTGTAGTAAGTACCATATTGTACCCGAAGTTGGGGCGGAAGTGAATAACCAGGCGTTGCTGTGTAATACACCGTTACCGGCTCACCAGCGCAAACCTGGGCCGCCGACAACGAATCGATCCGTATGCCGGGACGTACTTGAATGGTCGCCGAGCGACTTCCGTAGCTGAGGCCTTCACTACAGGCACCGGTATACGAAGCGATGCTGTACGAGGTAGTCATCGACGGCGTAACCGATGCCAGGATAGATCCGCCAAATGTACCACTGCTGTAGATTGTAAACTGACGACCATCATTGAGAAATACGTCACCCGTCGATGATGCGGTATAGCTCAACAGCAGGGATGTTTGACCGCCGAATGGCATCGAGACAGGCGCGCCCGATAATGATAAACGTGGCGAAGAATTCAGGTTAAACATAGACCCCTCACGATAATACGCCGATATAGTACCCGATTTCGAATAGATTCTGAGCTGATAACCAGAGCTGTTACTGCCTATATACTGCTTTGGCAGGGTAACCATTAATGGACTCGTTGTACCGCTCACAGGCACCGAAATAGACCGATTGCCATCGTAGGTGCTGATCAACTCAGCCTCGAACGTAGTATTGGCGGGTAAAGGAGCTGTGGTTGAAAAATAAACGGGCAATTCCGAGCCCAGACACAAGCTTTCGTTGCCCCGGCTCAACAATTGGAAGCCAACCGTGTTCACCGGTACGAGCGCACTACCGCTAACAGCCCCTGTACCACAGGCATTTTGCACGCTTGCCAGGGTGTAGGTTGTTGTTCGGGGCGGATAAACAAGAAGATCAGTAGTGGTATTATCGTAGTAAGAAATGAGCCGGGTGCTATCTTGAAGCACCAGGGTATAAGGATTTCCACCCGTCATGATCATGGCCAGATTCACCGCTGTGTACGGGTTTACCGGTACACCCTTGGTTGTACTTCCGGTGATCTGAGCCGTTGGCGTGGTCGCTATCCTGAACGAGTAACTATACGAACTGGCTATCAAGGGCTTGCTTGCCAGTACTCTGACCACGTAGTTAGTGCCCGGCACAATGGAGGCGGGCAGCGTAACAGAAGCGGGACTACTCGTGAACGAACCGGGCAAATCGATATAAGAGCTACCATAGTTACTCGACAATTGAACCCGGAAGCTGTTATCTGCCACAAACGTACCTGAAGTAGTGAAAGAAACACTCAGCGCAGCGCCTGCACAGAATGGACCGCCAGAGTTACCACCCGAGTTAAGCTGTTGAATGCTGATCGTTTGCCCGGAAGCCAGCAGCGAAAGAAAGCTCAGGAAACCAATGAGAAGGTAGCGAAGTTGCATAGAACAGTTAGTTGTAAAAATACAGGACTAAGTAGCGTTAAAAGGTTGCAAGTATATCGCTTCGATATAAAAATACCTAGATGCAAACCTGGTGTGATGCCCAAACACTTGGTGGTTGAGCGCTTTAACTAAAACTGTTGTCAAGAATTTACTAAGCGGTGATAGGTAACAGCAGATTGTCAGAAAACACCAGACAATAAACACGATTATTGCGCGCTCCGGACTCACACCTTATCCTCCTGTTCCGCCTTTCCTCCGTATCTTTGCACCCTCAAAAATCGACTGCACTACCTAATGATCGCTCCCATTCGCATTGCCCTTCAGAAATCGGGCAGACTCAGCGAAGATTCATATCAACTGTTTAAAGCCTGCGGCATTCGTTTCGATTACGGCACAGGCAAACTCAAGTCCGTTTCTTCCAATTTCCCCGCCGAGTTTCTTTTCCTCCGCGACGATGACATTCCCGGGTACGTTGAAGATGGTGTTGCCGATCTGGGCATCGTGGGCGAAAATGTGGCCGTTGAAACAGGTCGCAACGTGTCGACGGTACATCGGCTGGGCTTCTCGAAATGCCGCCTGTCCATCGCCATTCCCCGTGGTGACGAATACAACGGTCTGAGCGACCTGGAGGGAAAAAGCATTGCTACTTCTTACCCACGTTTGCTGGGTACGTACCTGGCCGGTCAGGGTATCAAAGCCGACATTCACGAGATCAGCGGGTCGGTAGAGATTGCGCCAAGCATCGGCCTGGCCGAAGCCGTTTGCGACATCGTATCGTCGGGCAGTACGTTGCTCAGCAATGGTCTGAAAGAGGTGGAAACCATTTTCCGCTCCGAGGCCGTTATGATTGCCTATCCCGGTTTGTCGGCCGAGAAACAGACACTGCTCGATCAATTGCTGTTCCGCATCAACGCCGTTCAGGCGGCCAAAAATCACAAATACATTGTTCTGAATGCCCCCAACGACGCCATTTCGGCCATTTCGAAACTGTTGCCCGGCATGAAAGCCCCAACAGTTACACCCCTGGCTACCGAAGGCTGGAGTTCCGTGCATTCAGTGATCAATGAAAATGCGTTCTGGGAGAATATCGAAGCCATCCGCGCCGCTGGTGCCGAAGGCATTCTGGTTGTTCCAATTGAGAAAATGATTAACTAAAAAGGAGTCGATAGTCAATAGTCAATAGTCATAGTCGCGCTGCCCAGTGAACGTATGGTTAGTTTGCAGCGCGACTATCGACTATTGACTACCGACTACCGACTTAGTTCCCCATGCAAATCATACCTTTTCCAGACCGTGCTGAATGGCCCCGGTTATTAGCGCGGCCCATGCAATCGTCGGCGCAAATCGAGTCAATTGTTGCGCCGATTCTGGCGCAGGTACGTGCCCAGGGCGATGCCGCGCTTATTGACCTGGCGCAGCGCTTCGACAAGGTAGACCTGTCGGTGTCGGGATTAGAGGTACATCAGGATGAACTGGACGCGGCGGAAGCTCAACTGAGCGACGAGCTAAAATCGGCGATTCGACAGGCCTACAGCAATATCCGTACGTTTCACGAAGCGCAGAAACAGCCCGTTCAAAAGATCGAGACTATGCCTGGTGTCACCTGCTGGCGCAAAAGTGTGGGTATCGACAAAGTGGGCATCTACATTCCCGGTGGCACCGCACCGCTGTTTAGTACGGTTTTGATGCTTGGCGTACCTGCGCAACTGGCCGGTTGCCGCGAGGTGGTCCTTTGTTCACCCAGTAATCACCCCGCTATTTATTTTGCCGCCAAACTCGTTGGCGTTACCAGGGTGTTCCGCATCGGTGGGGCGCAGGCGGTTGCGGCGATGGCTTATGGTACAGAAAGTATTCCGCAGGTGTACAAGATCTTTGGCCCCGGCAACCAGTACGTTACCTCGGCCAAAATGTTGGTAGCCAAAGAAGGCGTTGCCATCGATATGCCCGCCGGACCCAGTGAAGTGGCTGTCTATGCCGACGACACGGCTATTCCCGCTTTTGTGGCCGCCGACCTGCTTTCGCAAGCCGAACACGGGGCCGATAGTCAGGTACTACTGGTCTCGACGAGTAAAAAACTGCTCTCAGCGGTGAATCTGGTGCTGAACACACAGATGGATAAACTTCCCCGCCGTGATCTGGCCGCCAAAGCCATTGATAACAGTAAGGCCATTTTGGTAGAGACCCACTCCGATGCCCTTGAATTACTGAATCAGTACGCCGCCGAACACCTTATTTTAAGCGTGGATGATGCCGAAGCAGTGGCCGAACAAATCACCAACGCCGGGTCGATTTTTCTGGGCAACTATACGCCCGAATCGGCAGGTGATTATGCGTCGGGCACAAACCACACATTACCGACCAACGGGTTTGCCCGGGCTTACAGCGGCGTTTCGCTGGATAGTTTCGTTAAGAAAATCACCGTGCAGCACATCTCGCCCGAAGGCATCAGACATGTAGGTCCGGTGGTGGAAGCAATGGCCGAAGCCGAATCCCTCGACGCGCACAAACGGGCGGTGAGTATTCGACTCGCGTCACTTAAAGACTGATTCACAAACGCTCCCATTGTCAGTCAGTACTACCTTTTCAGATCAGGTGCTTCGCTTATTTCCGGGCAGGCACCTGATCTTTATTGTTTGAAGCGCTCGTGCAATGCTAAAACCTGAGGAATGAGCAATGTCTCCTCATCGTTGTGCAGCACAAAATCAGCCAGTTGCAAGCGGGCTTCGTCACTAATCTGTCGATTAATAATAGATCGAATCTCCATCTCGCTACGCTGTGGGTCCCGCTGCCGAATCCGGTTTACGCGGAGTTCTAACGGAGCCATAACCACGATTACAGCATTCAGATCATTCTGATCTCCCGCCGCCTTCATGAGTGCGGCTTCTTTCACTACGTAGGGAGCAGACTGCTGCTGCATCCAACTAACTGTATCGGCAAGCACCCTGGGGTGAATCAGTGCATTCAGGGCAGACAGCCGATCGGAATCGTTGAATACCTGAGCAGCCACATAGGCCCGGTTATAATGACCAGCCGCGTCATAAGCATCCCGACCCAATAACCGGACAATGTCGGCCCTCAGAATCGGATCGTGCTCAGTCAGCCATTTAGCCCGGTCGTCGGCTACGTAAACGGGAATTCCAAGCAGGCCAAATACCCGGCAGACCGTACTTTTACCTGAGCCTATACCACCGGTAACACCAATTTTTTTCATATCATTAAGCTTTAGAATGCCTGATTGGTCGTTATCTCACCAATTTACCAGTAATAACTCATCAATTCAGGAAATAGCGCTACTTACTCTGTAGGAGAACCTGATATTAAGCAAAATTGGCTACATGTGTATGTTATTGATTACATGCCTTTTAATTAATATTAGTCCCACACACGTACAATTTGACAAATAAATTTCCAGTCTATGTGTCCTATAGTTTACTTCGTAGATTCACCAAACTAACCCATTATCGTATGTGATTATGACAGCCTCAGTCACCAAAGATGAAGAGTTGATACGTATGTATCTCTCTACAAACAAAAACAAGTACTTTGAAACACTTTACCAGCGATACGCGAACAAAGTTTTTCGACGATGTTACTCGCTCACCAAATGCAGCGCAAAAGCTGAAGATTACACGCACGACATTTTTATCCGGGTACACTCAAACCTCAACAGCTTTAAAGAACGCTCTACTTTTTCAACCTGGCTTTATTCCATTTCATACAACTACTGTATGGACCAGATCAGACAGGGAAACCGGCTCACAACCGTCACCATCGATGAAGAGATGGCGCACATGATTGCCGATGAATCGGACACCGATCAACACGAAGATCAACTTCAAACGTTGACGCTCGCGATTCAGACCATAACCACGGAAGAAGTTAAGTTACTCCTGCTAAAGTATGAGCATGACCTCGACATTAAGGAAATAGCCAAGCGGTATAATCTGAAAGACAGTGCCGTGAAAATGCGCCTTAAACGAACCCGAGACAAAATTCGCGATCAGTATACCTATCGCCTCAATATCTGAGTATACAGTGAAGCGCCTTCTGGATTTGTGTTGTGTGCCATTCGGCACAAGCCTCCTTCACAGATCCGATCAGGCACCCACATAATCAGGCTAAATCGCCATGCCTCTTGTGGTCACTGCGCCGTAAAACTAGTTTTGGTCGTTTCTGAACTAGCTTTTTCTGTAACTTGAGCGGCTATGAAACTAACCGCCTTTTTCGTTATTCCTCTGCTGGCTTTTCTGGTGTTCCAGCCTGGCCTGACCAAGGCGCAAACTGATAGCACGACCCTAAACACAGGCACTGTAAAGTCAGCCAAAACGACCGATTTATTCCTGCGTGATGAGCCGCTTACCTTCACGCTAACTGCCCGCATGCAGCGCATCGTTCGGGATCGTACAAAGCCAAAAGACGATTCCCTGTCGGTCAAACATCCTGCGCTACTGACCTATCAGAACACCGGAAGCACTGAGAACATCTCGTTGCCCTTAACCCTGCTCGTTCGTGGTAACTTTCGCCGTAACGCCAACAACTGCGATTTCCCACCGCTTTATCTTGATTTTCAGAAGAAGAAGGTAAAAGGAACACTCTTTGCCAAACAGAACAAGCTTAAGCTCGTAACCCACTGTCAGGCAGAAGAATATGTGGTTCGTGAGTACCTCATCTATAAGCTGTACAATCAGGTTACTGACCTTAGTTTTCGCGCAAGGCTGGCCCGCGTCAACTACGTCGACTCACTCAGAAAGCGCCCACAAGAAACCCGTTGGGGTTTCCTGATCGAAGATGAAGACGACATGGCCAAGCGTAATCAGTTGACTGAATCGAAAAACGGCGTGGAGACAGGTGCCGCCGACTCGCTATCGATGGCTAGGTTGGCCGTATTTGAGTTCATGATCGGCAACATCGACTGGTCCGTATTTTATCGGCATAATGTTCGGCTGGCGGTTGGGGAAGGCTACACCAAACCAGTAGTTATTCCCTACGATTTCGACCATGCCGCCCTCGTCGATGCGCCATACGCCCACGCCCTCGAACCCGATAATACCACCGGAATTCCCGTCCGTCAATACCGCGGACCGCTGTATCCGGGTTGGTTGCTAAAGAAAGTATTTACTGAATACATTGCACTGAAACCCCGGTTTTATGCGCTTTATGAAAACGACAAGCGACTGAACCGTGCCTATGTAAAGCAAACCCTGCGCTTTCTAGACGCCTTTTACGAACTAATCAACGATCCGGCCGCCGTGCGCACCCACTTCTTCAACGGCGATACGAATAACGAGCTGTTCAGTAGCTTCAAGTAACACCACCCTCCCACCCCATGAACGCTTTTCGTAACCACCTTTTGCCAGGCCTATTACTCTGCTTGCTGTTGTATGGCCTCGGCTTTAGCGCTGTAAACGCACAGACAGTTGCCTCTGAAAATCTGCCCAAGAAAAAAACGAAGGCCGCCCAAACCCCGGCGGTGAAGCCTCTTTTCTCAACCGATAATGTGTTGTCTTTAACGCTTACTGCCCGCATGCAGCCGATCATGCGCGATCGAATTCCGCCCAAGCCCGACGAAAAAGGGGTCATTCATCCCGCTTTGCTGACCGTAGCCAGTGACTCGGGCGATTTGGCGCAATTGCCCATCAACGTGCAGGTACGTGGTCATTTTCGGCGGAGTTCAGCCAACTGCACGTTTCCACCGCTCTACCTTACCCTGCCCAAGAAAACGATCAAAGGCACGCCTTTCGCCAAGCAGTCGTCGCTAAAACTGGTGACGCACTGCAATAACGAAGTGTATGTCGTCAATGAATACCTGGTGTACCGCGTTTACAACCTGATCACTGATTATAGCCTGAGAGCGCGTTTGGCGCAGGTAACCTATGCCGACTCGGCCAGAAAACAGGCACCATTTACGCGTTGGGGCATTTTGCTCGAAGATGACAGCGATATGGCTAAGCGAAATCAGGGTAAAATATACAAGAACCGGTACCGCGCCGAACATTGCGATACTATAGCTACGGCAACGATGGCCCTGTTTGAATACATGATCGGGAACACCGACTGGTCGATCGTGTACAAACATAATACCCGGCTCATGATGGATTCGGTACATGCACGCCCCATTCCGGTGGCTTATGATTTCGATCATTCGGGCATTGTGGGTGCCCCCTACGCTAAACCGGCCGAACAGCTCGAACTTAACTCAGTTCGCGATCGGCTCTATCGAGGCCCCATTTACCCCATGTCGGTGCTGAATCGGGTCATTGCCCGCTACAATGCCGTTAAACCACAGATTTACGCGCTCTATGAGTCTGAAAAACGGGTCGAGCGTGGGTACGTCAAGATGACCCTTTCGTACCTCGATGAATTTTATGCGCTCATCAACGATCCTAAAAAGGTAAAGGCCATTTTTCAGGACCCTACCGGCCGCGGCGTGCAGATAAAAGGACTCGACCGCTGACTAGCGGTTCAACAACAACACGATCACGCAGCAGATAACGACCACCGAAAAGCCAATCATAAAAAAGCTGTAGGCAATAGTGAGCAGCCGATACTTCTTGATCAACACGCGTCCCTGTGCGTAAATATTATCGATCAGGCTGTTGTACAACCGTTTATCATCGCTGATTAGCTCGCGGAGTTGCTTCCGATATTCGGCCGCGGTTAGTTGCGTGTAATCGCCAAAAAACAACAGGTCGACGGGCCGGTTATTGGCCGGGTCGTCCATTCCCGGATCATTGGCGTCGGGAGCCATTTTCTTTTTCAGCGAAAACGTGGGCTTTGTGGCAAAAATCGAGATAATCACCGTTACCAGGGAGACTATCAACAGCAGTATTTCGGGAATGAGCAGCCGTTCCATGCCACTCACCGGTTTCAGGAACGACGACATAGTAATAGAGATCAAAATGGCGTTGATCGAAATCATCAGGTTGGCCTTTCGATCAGCCATTTCACTGAGCCTAAGATGATTAGCCAACGTGGTTCGAAACATGGTTTCTACGCCCTTACTGGCTTTTTTCTTCTTTTTCTTCTCTTTCTTGGCCTTCTTTTCAGCCTCAGTGTCAGCCGTTAGGGTGGCTAGCGTTTCGGTACTAATCAGTGTTGTCTCGGTCGGATTCATAAGCACGGGGCTTTGACTCAAAGATAACAAAAAGGGGTTGTGGGTTGCAGCCTGTAGTGGTACAAGTGGTTCCGCGCACTGGATATACGGTCGGTTTAGGTGGGCAAAAGAAAAGCCGGACGATAGCCCGGCTTCTTACTTTACAGATTTACGGGCATCAACCGGAAGACGTACCCAGGGTCTTCGACAGACACGTAGAGGTAACCATCCGGTCCCATGTCCACGTTACGCAGCCGACCAATATTTTTCAGGATCGTTTCCTGTTTAACCACTTTTCCTTTTTCAACCACGCAGCGATTGAGGTACTGAAAGCGAAGCGAACCAACCATCAGGTTTCCCTTCCAGCCCGGATATTTCGTTCCTTCCACGAAGGTCATTCCACTGGGAGCAATAGACGGAAGCCAATAGGTCAGGGGTTGTTCCATGCCTTCTTTGGCGGTCATGTTGGTAATTGGCTTGCCATCGTAGTTGATGCCGAAACAGATCACTGGCCAGCCGTAGTTAGCGGCTTTTTTGATGATGTTGATTTCGTCACCTCCACGTGGGCCATGCTCATGCGTCCAGATTTCGCCAGAGGCGGGGTTCATGGTCATTCCCTGTGGGTTGCGGTGACCGTATGAAAACACCGAGGTACGTTGCTTCTGCGCGTCTGTGAACGGGTTATCGGCAGGAATTCGGCCATCGTCGTGCAGGCGATGGACTTTACCCGCCCCCCGATCCAGGGATTGCGGGTTTTGTTTTTCGTTACCCCGGTCACCCACCGATATATACAGGAATCCTTTCTTATCAAACTCGAGCCGCGACCCGTAATGATGGCGGGTTTTGGCATAAGGCAATGCCTCGAAAATAATCTTCTGATCAGTCAGCGCATTTCCAGTCAGTTTGGCCCGTACCACCGCAGTAGTCGACAATTTATCGGCACCCTCCTGCTTCATGGCTGAGTATGACAAATAAACCAGCTGATTTTTAGCAAAATCGGGATGCAACTCTACGTCCAGCAAGCCGCCCTGCCCTTCAACAAGCACCGTTGGCCCGCCTGTAACCTTTGTTTTTGCATTGCTTTTATCCAGGCGATACAATTCGCCTGTACGATCAGTGACCAGCATACCACCGTCGGGCAAAAACGCCAGCCCCCAGGGTGACTTAAGGCCACTGGCAATGGTATCCAGTTTCACAGTCATGCCTTCAGTCGTGAACACATTCGACGTTGGTTTACTGGCAAATTTGTACTGGTCAACGTTTTTCAGGCTTTCCAGAATAAGATCGGCCATCTCGCCAATCTCCTTCTCGTTCAGAATAGGGCTCCAGGCAGGCATGCCCAGATCCGGGTAACCGCCTGAGATGCTCTTTGTCAGGTCGCCTTTAGCCTTTCCGTGTTTCCAGGTACGGTCAACAAACGCTTCTACTTTCTCTCCGTGACAGGAAGAGCAATACTGTTCATAATTCTCGCGCGCCGTTTTGGCGACAGGCTCTCGGTCAACGAAGAAACTACTGAGACCGAATACGGCAGCAAAGGCTGCACCGATAGTATACTTTAGCATGGTCGAATCTAATTTGCCTAAAAATAACGGTTTTGCTCCGTTTATGCTGGCAAATCGTTCGGTCTTCTTTACGTAACTTCTACAGCTAGTCCCGGAAAGTAGTGGTTACCTCTTCATACATCTGAACGCCTGGTATATCCCGCACTCCTTTGGCTATATCGGCTTTTATAGCGGCCTCGTTGATCAGCCAATAGCCGTTGAGCACCAACGACGGATCAGTAATCCTGAACGTCCATTTAGTACGTACGCCTTTCGGCTTCTCCGGGGTCTCTACGTTGGCGGCCAGCCAGTCGGTTTGGCCTTTCTGGTCAACAATTCCCTGCTTTTGCGCCTCATCCAGTTGATGCTGACGTATGCGCATAACTTCCCGGTTGTAATGATCTACCGCTTCTTTCAGCGGTTGCATAGCTGCTACAATGGGTGCCGTTAACTGCTTTTCGAGTTCAATCCACTCGTGCTTTTGATGATCCAGCTCCCGGGTGATTTTAAGCCGCTCTTCGGCAACTAGTTTAATCAGTTCATTGCCCTGCGACACATGTTTGATTAAGGTTTCCTGTTGTTCGGGGGTGCCACAAAAAGCGGGTTGGCGGTTTAGAAAAGCGACGAAGTTGGTCAGAGACGTTTCTAACTTTTGTCTTTCGCCGTCTTCGATCAACGATAAACCGGTCGTTGTATTAGTTGGGATGCTCATAGGCCTAAAAACTATCACGAAGCCCAAATGTTGGCCACCTCAGTCCTATTTATCAGCCCCTAAACCTTTGAGTTAGCTTGCCGTTTATCATTCATCAATGTTTCCGATTTTCTCAAACAACTAACTTCACTAGACTCTCACATGAAAAGAACACCACTATTATGTTTATTGAGTACGTTGACGATGAGTTCGGTAAGTTGTATTCGCTCTGTGATGATGCCAGCGGAAACAGTCACTCTTTATACGCAATCAGGTTCGACTGATGCAACTGGAAATTCCGCCGATTCGATCACCATTTTTTTGTTAGAGCGTGATATACCTCCGGTTATCAAGCGCTTAGGCATTATCAATGTTGCTATCGATCCTGGAAAGAGTCGTGTGGACAAAACAGTAAAGACAGAACTACGCAAAAACGGCAAAAAGGTAGGCGCCAATGGGTCATATCGAATCAATGAAGGCTATTACCCTACAAATACCCAATCCAGCTTTTACGTCCCTTACTTGTTATTCAGGTATGAGTGATGATCCGTTTTGTCCGTGTTTTATCCGGTATTCCGTTCATGATATCTGACACGGAGATTGACTCAAAAAAGCAGCGATTAGCAACCTGTCCATTCCCTCACTTGTAACTGGATGCAGGCAAACGATTCAGACTACAGCGTGTATAGTTGCCAGTACCTATTAACTGACAACACCTTATTTAAATGAACGCTAGTAATAAGAATACGCCAGCCATGCTTCAGAATCCACTTACAAAATACCCGGCTCCACCCTACCCAACGACCGCGCAATCGACGCCAGGAACCGAAGGGAACATGGCACCCAAAGCCGATCATGGCGAAACCTCGTACCGGGGATCGGGAAAACTTACCGGCCGTAAAGCACTGATCACAGGCGGTGATTCGGGCATTGGACGTGCAGTAGCCATTGCCTTTGCTCGCGAAGGGGCCGATGTGGTTATTTCCTACCTGAACGAAGACGACGATGCCCGCGAAACGGCCAGGTACGTTGAAGAGGCCGGCCGCAGAGCCGTGTTGATTTCAGGCGATATCAGTCAGGAAGCGCATTGCTACACGTTGATTGAAACAGCCGTAGCCGAACTGGGTGGACTGGACATTTTGGTCAACAATGCAGCTTACCAGATGGCGCGCAAATCGATTCAGGATGTTTCGGCCGACGAACTGGACCATACGTTTCGGACCAACATTTTTGCGATGTTTCATCTTTGTAAGGCAGCCGAAGCGCATCTCAAGCCCGGCAGTACTGTGGTGAATACCACATCGGTAAATGCCTACAAGCCCAACCCGCAACTGCTCGCCTACGCAGCAACAAAAGCCGCTATTCAGAACTTTTCGGCCAATCTGGCGCAGGTATGGGCCGAAAAGGGGATTCGGGTTAACTGCGTAGCACCAGGGCCAGTCTGGACACCGCTGATTCCGTCGACCATGCCGCTTGAAAAGGCGCAGTCATTTGGAGAAGATTTACCCCTCAAACGCGCCGGACAACCGGCCGAGTTGGCGCCAATGTATGTGATGCTGGCCTCTGACGAGTCTAGTTTCATGACGGGTAGCACAGTGCAGGTAACCGGGGGTTCACCAACCATATAGTCGTTTCAACCTAACTCTGAGCTCGTGTCTATACATCGTCGCGAGTAAAACTTCTTTAAAGTTATGAATCAGGTTGTTAAACCGGGGTTGACGTTTACCGTTGCTCAGCGACCCACGGAATGGATTCATTTACATCCGTTCAAGACCGATCGTCGAACGCTGGGGGTTACCTTTCTGGCCAGTGGCAAGGCAAACGTGCTGGTCTGGGCACCACTAGCCTGTCAGCTATCAATTTGCATAGAGGGGGTTACAGACGCTATTTCTCTGGAAAAAGCGCCCTACGGCTACTGGCATCTGGTTACAGACCAGTTAAAGCCTGGCGACCTGTATCGGTTCAGAATTAATAATGAAACCACGCACCCTAGCCTGATCGGATCAGATGTGACCGGCCCTAACCTGTCAGATTCGGTACTGGAGCGCCCCGACCCGGCATCGTTGGCTCAACCTCAGGGCGTGCATGGCCCTTCGCAGGCCGTTGATACCGCCGCTTATTATTGGGAAGACGATTGCTGGGTAAACCCATCTCTGGCCAGCTATGTCATGTATGAAGTTCATACCGGCTCATTTTCAGCCGAGGGCACATTTTCAGGCATCGAAAAAAAACTGGATTACCTGAAAGAACTGGGCATCACGGCAATCGAGATCATGCCGGTTGCCCAGTTTTCAGGGGAGCGTAACTGGGGCTATGATGGGGTATACAGCTTTGCCGTTCAGCACAGTTATGGCGGTGCCAAAGCGTTGCAACATCTGGTAAATGCCTGCCATTACCGGGGTATTGCCGTGGTACTTGATGTGGTTTACAATCATTTTGGCCCGGAAGGAAATTACCTGACCGATTACGGACCATACCTGACCAACCAGTATGTTACACCATGGGGAAAGGCCGTTAATTTCGATGATACCTGGTGCGATGGTGTTCGACGGTACGTACTCGAAAATGCCCTGATGTGGTTCCGGGATTTTCATATCGACGCCCTTCGGCTCGATGCCATCCACGCTATTAAAGATTTTAGCCCGGTTCATATTCTGGCTGAACTTCGTGAGCAGGTGGATAAATTATCGGTTGAAACCGGTCGGCAGTACTACCTGATTGTTGAAAGTGACCTGAATGACCCGCGCGTAATTACGCCACTGGCAGAAAACGGGTTCGGCATGGACGCTCAGTGGAACGACGAATTTCATCATTCGTTACGGGTCAGCGGTGGCGAAGAGCAGGCAGGCTATTACGCTGATTTTGAACGCATTTACCACCTTGCCAAATCATACGTCGATGCATATGCTTACGACGGGCAATTCTCAACGGTTCGCCAAAAAAGAGTTGGGAGGAAGCTGGAGAAAGAGCGTTCGGGACATCAGTTCATCGTGTTTTCACAGAATCACGATCAGGTTGGTAACCGGGAAGGCGGCGAGCGGTCGAGTCAGCTGTTTAGCTTCGAGATGCTGAAGCTGATGGCCGGTGCTGTGTTGGTTAGTCCGTTCATTCCCCTGTTGTTCATGGGTGAAGAATGGGCAGAGACCAATCCTTTTTTCTACTTCGTCGATCACTCCGATCAGGAGCTAATCGATTCGGTACGCGAAGGTCGAAAGGATGAGTTTGCTGCTTTTTATTCGGGCGCCGACATGCCCGATCCGCAACGGCGGTCTACCTTCCGGCAAACCAGGCTACAATGGGAGTTGCCCCGTCAAAGACCTAACCAAACCCTGCTCCGGTACTATCAGCAGTTGATCTCGCTTCGGAAACAATTACCTGCTTTGCACGAACTGAGCCGTCAGCATATTCGGGTGGTTGCCGACGAAGAAAACCATACACTCCTCCTTCATCGCTGGGCGGGCGAGCAACACGTTTTGTGCCTGTTGAATTTTTCCGATCAACCTCAAACCCTTAGCCTGCCCGGCGACGGCGACTGGAAGATACTTCTCGACTCAGCTGATGAGGCCTGGCAAAAACCAGACAGTACTACGCGCAGTACTGCCGCAATGGCGGCACCCAGCGATAGTACTATCCAGCTACAGCCCGAATCGATCGTGATATATGGTCAAGGGAACGAAAATATGCACCTCATGCCACCTACTCCTTTTTCGGAAAGGCATTTCCAGGAGTAGGTGGCCGGGTGATTGGTTACACCGGGTAAAACCCGGTGTAACCTACAACGCTCCTTCCTTGATTTCATCTACCACGGCCGGATCGAGCAGCGTGGTTATATCGCCCAGGTTGGTGGTATCGCCCTCCGCGATTTTGCGCAGAATACGACGCATGATCTTACCGGAGCGCGTTTTAGGCAAGCCTGAAACAAACTGAATCTTGTCGGGCTTGGCAATGGGTCCGATCACCCGACTTACTGTGGCCAGAATATCGCGTTTGGTCAGGTCGGCATCGTGGTCGTCGGGGAACTGATCGGCAATCACATAGGCGTAGATTCCCTGGCCTTTAATGTCGTGCGGATAACCAACAACGGCACTTTCTACCACACCGGTGTGCATATTAATGGCGTTTTCCACCTCGGCGGTGCCAATACGATGGCCCGATACGTTCAGCACATCATCAACCCGGCCGGTAATGCGGTAATAGCCCTCTTCATCGCGCATACAGCCGTCGCCCGTGAAATACAGACCTGGGTACGTAGCGAAATAAGTCTGCCGACAGCGCTCATGGTCGCCGTAGGTAGTGCGGATAATACCTGGCCACGGAAACTTGATGCATAGGTTACCGCTGACGCCGTTTCCTTCGATTTCCTTCCCGTTTTCATCAACCAGAATGGGCTGCACGCCGGGTAAGGGCAGGGTGGCATATGATGGCTTGGTTTTCGTTACTCCCGCAATGGGTGAAATCAGAATACCTCCCGTTTCAGTCTGCCACCACGTATCCACAATCGGACAGCGGTTTTTACCGATGTTATCGTCGTACCAGTGCCAGGCTTCTTCGTTGATCGGTTCACCCACCGAACCCAACACTTTCAGGCTGCTGAGGTTTTTGTTTTTCACCCACTCCAGCCCAAAGCCCATCAGCGAACGAATGGCGGTTGGGGCGGTGTAGAGTACGTTCACCTCGTGTTTATCAACCACATCCCACATGCGGCCGGCATCAGGCCAGGTCGGTACGCCCTCGAACAGCAGGGTAGTAGCGCCACAGGCCAGCGGGCCGTAGACGATGTAGCTATGCCCCGTAATCCAGCCAATATCGGCCGTACAAAAGTGAACAGGAGCCCGCTCGCCCAGAGGAGCGTCGTACTGGAAAACATTCTGGAACGTGTAAGCCGTATAGACCATATACCCGCCGCAGGTATGCACCACGCCCTTGGGTTTACCCGTACTGCCAGACGTATACAGGATGAACAGCATGTCTTCTGCGTCCATTTCTTCAGCCGGGCAATCAGACGTAACCTGTTTCAGTTCCTGTTCCATCCACACATCACGGCCTTTCAACATGGCCACCGGTGTGCGGGTCCGGGTCATTACGATCACCCGTTCTACCGTTGGGCAGCCAATCAGGGCATCATCGACCGTACCTTTCAGCGAAATTTCTTTATTACCGCGGTAGGCACCATCCGCCGTGATGATGAGTTTACACTGGGCATCGTTGATCCGGTCGGCAATACTTTGTGCCGAAAAACCACCAAACACCACCGAGTGGATCGCACCGATACGGGCACAGGCCAACACGGCAATGGCTAGTTCGGGCACCATCGGCATGTAGATACAGATACGGTCACCTTTTACGACACCGTTCCGCTTCAGCACGTTGGCCATCCGGCATACCTGCTCGTGCAGCATCCGGTACGTCAGCGTTACGCCCAGTTCGGCGGGGTCGTTAGGCTCCCAGATCAGGGCAGGCTGATCACCACGGGTGGCTAGGTGACGATCCAGGCAGTTTTCGGTAATGTTCATCTTACCGCCCACAAACCACTTTATGCTGGGTTCGTCAAAATTCCACTGAAGCGTTTTGGTCCACGGTTTGCGCCACTGAAATTCCTGGGCAATTTCGGCCCAAAAGGCCTCTGGATCGTCAACGCTTTTCTGGTAAGCGGTTTGGTACTGTTCGTAGGTTTGGATACGCATGGGTAAAGGATGATTAATGGGTTTAAAAGTACGATCATCCACTGAGTTTACTTTTGATCGATCCTATCAAACTTGCTTATTTACTATAGACGATTTTATTGATTGTAGACATGAACCTAACAACGTACCTAGTCGGAGAAAGCTACGCCAACCTTGTTTTGTATCAGAATGGTCCTGAGTTCGTCAATAATGATGGGGTCATCAATGGTAGCCGGTACGCCGGTCAGTTCACCATCGGCCAATTGGCGAATCGTCTTTCGAAGAATTTTACCCGACCGTGTTTTCGGCAATCGTTTTACGACCAGCGCCGTGCGAAAACTGGCAACGGCGCCAATATTTTCACGAATGAGTGTCACCAGTTCACCCTCCAGTTGTTCGGCGGTGATCGGCTGCCCATCTTTCAACACCACAAGGCCAACCGGACGTTGTCCGCGCAGCGGGCAGGCAATACCCACCACCGCACATTCGGCCACGGCGGCATGCCCTCCCACAATTTCTTCCATCTCCCCTGTCGAGAGTCGGTGCCCTGCCACATTGATCACATCATCAACCCGACCCATGATGAATACGTACCCATCCTCGTCAACGTACCCCCCGTCACCGGTGAGGTAGTAACTCGGAAAACGACTCAGGTACGACTCCTTAAAGCGCGGCGTATCATTCCAGAGGGTAGGCAGACAACTGGGGGGCAGTGGCAGTTTCAGACACACATACCCTTCCTGATTAGCACCTAGTGGCTCGCCATCTTCGTCTAAAATCTGGAGATCGTAGCCACAAACTGGCTTTGTTGCCGAACCGGCTTTTACCGGCATTGGCTCGATTCCCAGTTGATTGGCCACCATAGCCCAGCCCGATTCGGTCTGCCACCAGTGATCAATTACGGGTACGTTCAGGGTATCCTGTAACCAACTCAACGTAGACGGATCGCAGCGTTCACCCGCCACAAAAAGGGCGCGCAACGACGACAAATCGTATGCCTGGCGTAAACTGGCTTCCGGGTCTTCTTTACGAACGGCCCGAAAAGCAGTGGGTGCAGTGAAGAACGTGCTCACCTTATGTTGGGCGATTACCCGCCAGAACGTACCGGCATCGGGCGTGCGAACGGGTTTGCCTTCAAACAAGATGGTAGTACATCCGTAGAGCAGGGGCGCGTACACGATGTAGCTGTGGCCCACCGCCCAGCCCAGGTCTGACGCGGCCCAGAAAACGTCGCCGGGACGGGCATTATACACGGCTTCCATGCTGTAGGCCATGGCCACGGCGTGCCCGCCGTTATCGCGTACGATGCCTTTGGGTTTACCCGTTGTACCGGATGTATACAGAACATACAACGGATCGGTTGCCAGCACTGGAACCGGCTCTGCCGGCGTTGCGTGTACCAGCAGACTGGCCCAGTCATGATCGCGGTGGGCGTAGAGTTCGGCATGGCATTGCGGGCGCTGCAGAATAACGCAGTGCTCAGGCTGGTGATTGGCTAAACCAAGTGCGGCATCGAGCAGTGGTTTGTAAGGCACGGTTTTGTCGAACTCGATGCCGCAACTGGCCGAAAGCACCACCACCGGACGTACATCGTTGATGCGAACGGCCAACTCGGGGGGCGCAAAACCGCCAAACACCACCGAATGCACCGCCCCCAGACGCGCGCAGGCCAGCATGGCAAATACTGCTTCGGGCACCATCGGCATGTATATCACAACGGTACTCCCTTTTTCTACGCCCAACTGACGCAACATACCCGCCAGTTTAGCTACTTCATCACGCAATGCCAGATAGCTATAGGAACGTACCTGACCAGTCACCGGCGAATCGTAAATCAGCGCGGGTTGGTTGGTCCGGCCGTTTTCTACGTGGAAGTCGACCGCCGCGTAGCAGGTATTCAATTCGCCACCGGCATACCAGCGCGTCAGGCCTTCGTCATCTGTAGTCAGAATCTGGGCCGGCTCAAGATACCACGGAATACGCAACGCCTGTTCACGCCAAAATCCGGCCGGATCAGCTAGGCTTCGATGGTGTTGCAGGGCGTATGGTTCGGTGGTAGTCATGGCGATTGATCAATTTTCGGCGATCAGGCCGTTTATTTTTTGCACTAGTTCGCGGGTCGAAAACGGTTTGGCCAGATACAGGTCGGCCCCGGCATCGTAGCCCGCCCGAACATCGGCTTCTTTACTCTTGGCGCTGAGAAAAATCACCTTCATCGATTTATAAGCCGATTCAGCCCTTACGTGACGGCACAATTCCAGTCCGTTCATGCGGGGCATCATCACATCGAGCAGCAATACGTCGGGTTTTTCCTGCTGAATAAGGTCATACGCTTCCTGACCATCGCGGGCAATGAATACGCGGTGACCTTCTTTTTTCATTAGAAATTCGAGCGACAACAAGATGTTTGGTTCGTCGTCGGCAATTACAATCTTTGTCATGGTTCGAGTGTGCTGATGCGGTCACGGGCGGTGCTTTCGGCGGAGGCTATTGGTATCTGAAACGAAAAAGTAGCTCCCTGCCCTGGCTCACTGATCAGGCTAATATGTCCGCCGTGAAGTTCGACAATTCGTTTTGTAATGGCCAACCCCAAGCCACTTCCCGATGGTTTAGAGAGTGAATTGGCACCACCATTGGCCACTCCCTGCTGTGCCTGACGGAATTTTTCAAAGATCAGATCATGGTACTTCGGATCAATACCCACGCCGTTATCCGTGACGCTGACCTGACAAACACCCGGCTCACACTCGGAACGTACCCGGACGGCCCCACCCGACGAGGGGGCAAACTTTATGGCATTAGCCAGCAAGTTGATTAATGCCTGCATCAGCCGATCGCGGTCAACAAAAACGCTGACTGCCGTGCAGTTCAGGTACGTTTCAAGCCGAACAGCTTTTTCCGTGGCCAGGGGTTTTACGGCCTCAATGGCATCGCTAATCAGCTCATCCATACCTGTTTCCTGCTGTACAAACCGGTATTGTCCCGACTCCATCCGTTCAAGATCGAGCACCTGATTGATCAATCGTGTCAGCCGTTCTGACTCTTTGATCACCGTGCCCAGAAAATGTTGTTGGGTGTCTCGTTCCATGTCGGGCGTATCGTACATCAGCTCGACCAGCGCCCGGATCGACGTGATTGGGGTACGGATTTCATGGGTAACGGTCGAGATGAAATCATCTTTTTGCCGATCAGCCGCTTTTAGTTGCTCGTTAGCCTCGCTGAGTTCATTCGTTAAACGGTGTAATTCTTTATTGACAGAAACCAGCGCCTGTGATTCTTTCAGGATCTGAATCACCTCATTGCTGGCAATGGGGTCTTCTTTGGCTACCGATGCCACCGCAATCCGGGCCGACGCCGTACCGATAGCCCCCGACAGCACACGTTCTGTATAGGCGACAATTCGTGGGTCGGCGGCAACCTGTTGCTCGTTGATTCGGTTGCGACGGGCGTATCGTTTCAGCACTTTGTGCGCGTGTTCGGCTCCAAAAAAGGAAGTGAGCAGCCCCCGCAGATCACTCAATTTTGCCTGCCCTTTCCACACCACCTGATTATCCCGCCCTTCAGCGCCATAATCAAAAACATTAACAAACAACTCAGCCTGTTGCTGCTCCAGGGCAGGTTGCAAACGGCTTAGTGAGCCCCATACGTACCCAACGGCGTTGACCAGCAACGACCAAAACACCGCGTGGGCCGTGGAATCCAGTTCAGTTAAGCCCATCAACGCCTGTGGGTTGAGCCAGCCAAGTCCGGCCGGGCCAATAGTCAACCACGAGGCGGGCACCCAGCCAACCGGTACCAGCGTTGGAATGATGAGCGTGTAGGCCCAAATAAGTGCCCCGGCTACCAGACCGGTTATAGCCCCTGTTTTGGATCCCCTTTTCCAGAACAGGCCACCCAACATGGCGGGTGTGAACTGGGCAATAGCGACAAAGGAAATAGTGCCGACCGATACCAGCGAAAAGTGGCTCGATACACTACGATAGTACCAATAGGCCAGCAGCAGCAACGACAAAATCGCGATTCGACGCACGTTGATCACAAACCGGCTCGACGCGGTGCCGAACCAGACATGCCAGCGCGGCGCACCCACCAGCAAAGGCATCACCACGTTGTTGGAAATCATAACGCTGAGGGCAATCGTTTCCACGATAATCATACTGCTTGCCGCCGAAAATCCGCCCAGATACGCCAGTAACGCCAGCCCTTTCTGCCCGTTTTGAAGCGGCAGGGTTAGCACGTACCCGTCGGCATCGAACGTGGCGGCATTAAGCAGCAGTTTCCCCCCAAAAGCAACCGGAAAAACGAATAAATTGATGAGCAACATATAGAGCGGGAACAGCCACATGGCTTTGCTCACATGCCGTTCGTCGCTATTTTCTACCACCGCCACCTGAAACTGACGGGGTAAAAACACGATGGCAATGGCCGACAAGAGGGAGTACCAGAACCAATCGCCCGTGGTATGGCCTGGCCCGGTTGTAAATTCGGCTTTAAGAGCAGGTTGTGTACTCGCCTGTCTGAAGATATCGGCAGGGCCATCGAATAATCCGAAGGTGACAAAAATACCCACGGCCAGAAAGGCAACGAGTTTCACGATGGATTCGAAAGCAACGGCGGTGACAAGTCCTTCGTGGCGCTCAGTAGCTTCTAGCTTTCGGGTGCCAAACAAAATGGTAAACATGCCCAGCACCAGTGTGATGTAGAAGGCCTTATCGTAGAAAAACCACGAAGTACCGGCGGCTTCTGCCTGTCCGGTGAGCACACTGAAGCTACCGGCAATAGCTTTCAGTTGAATCGAGATATAGGGAATAAGACCGATGACACAGATAGCCGTGACCAGCACGCCCAGTGTACGATTTTTGCCGTAGCGGGCCGAAATAAAATCGGCGATACTGGTGATGCGTTGCCCGTTACAGATGCGAATCATTTTTCGCAGGAGAATCCACCAGAGCGGGGCCGTAATGGTGGGGCCAACATACATGGCCAGAAACTCAAGCCCTTCGGAGGCGGCACGGCCTACGCTGCCGTAAAACGTCCAGGCAGTGCAGTAAACGGCCAGTGAAAGGGCGTAGATGTAAGGGTTGTTGGCAACACTGCGCTTTGTTCGACCCCGGTGTTCGGCCCAGTAGGCCACCGCAAACAGCAGGCTCAGATAGCCCAGCGAGCAAAGCAGGAGCGCGAGATTACTCATGAGTCGGCGCAGACTCAGTGGCGTGCCGCGTTACGTGCAACACCCAGGCGGTGGACCCAATTGCAAGCGCCCATACCAACAGTACATACATGAACAGCATGGGCACGCCCCAGATCAGCACCGGCCGGTCAACGATCGAGATGATCGGTTCATTTACGAGAAGAACAAACAGCACACAGATACAGACTAAGCGCGTGGTTCTCATAAGATTCAGACGGTGGAAGGGAAATAAAAAAGGTCGGAACCCGAACTGACCCCAATCAGCACGAGCCCCGAACCTAACTGACAATTTACTCTTCGTTATACTCGCCCTGCAGGGCGTAAAGTCCGAAACGGACCAGACCACCTACGATGATGGGTAAAAGCACAAACAAGATGATAATACCAAATACCAGATCATCTGATTTGCCAGATGCCAGCTTGGGAATGCCAAAAAACATGACACCATAGTACCCGCAAAGGGCGGCCAAAGCCAGCCAAACAATGCCTAAATAACGCCGAACTGCGTCCATAATATAGATTGGTTTAAAAAGGTGAAGGGTGAAGGGTGGGTAGTGAGGGGTGAGGGTGAAGGGTGGAGAGTGAGGGGTGAGTCAGCATTCACTCCTCGCCCTTCACCAATTCACTCTCCACCCTTCACCCTTCGCTAATCCACAACTCTGCGTGAGCTGCTGATATAAACCAGACCAATGGCCAGACTAACGCCTGTAATGATGATTGGGTACCAGAGCCCTTCCAGATAAGGGGCTGCATAAGGAAGCACACTGCCCACTTTTTCGGCGGCCACGTTGGCTTCTTTTGCCCCGGTGGCCAGGTACGTTGCCACGGCAGGTAGCAGTCCACCAAATACGCCATTACCAATGTGATAAGGCAGCGACATCGATGTATAGCGGATTTTTGTCGGGAACATTTCGACCAGGAAAGCGGCGATTGGTCCGTACACCATGGTTACGAAAATAACCTGAATAAATACCAGCCAGATCAGCGACCACCGGTCGGTGTCATTGATGGCTACGGTTTTCTTAACTTCTGGTTTTGCGGGTTCAGCAGCCGGGTCGGCAGCAATTTTTGTCTTGGTTACCTGCGTCAGTTTTGTTCCGTCGGTGTATTCCTTATTCACCGTCACGGTCTTGATCTGCCCCCCTTCCACTTTCGGGTCCGGCACCGTTTTCTCGTCTGTCGTCATGTTACCCACTACCTCCTGCTTATTGGCCAGGTTCGTGGTCTGGTACATTCTTTCGTAAATAGTGCGGTACGACAGAATGGCCACCAGCATACCCGCCATCATGATGCCTTTGCGGCCAATACGGTCAGAAAGCCAGCCGAACAAGACGAAGAAAGGCGTACCCATCAGCAGGGCAATGGCCATAAGTTCGTCTGATTGCAGGGCATCGACGTTACATACGGTTTTAATAAAACTCATGGCGTAGAACTGTCCCGTGTACCACACAACACCCTGCCCCATGGTGGCACCAAACAGCGCTAGCAACACGAACTTGAAGTTGTATTTGTTACCAAAACTCTCTTTCAGCGGATTCGTAGAGGCCTTCCCTTCAGCTTTCACCTTAGCGAAAAGGGGTGACTCGTGCATGTTTTTCCGAATGATGTATGAAATGAACACCATGATGATCGACACCAGGAAAGGCACCCGCCAGCCCCAATCGTCGAAAGCCTCTTTCGAGAGCGATTTACGGGTGATCAGAATCACGAGCAGCGATACAAACAGACCAACCGTGGCCGTGGTTTGAATCCACGACGTCCAGAAACCCCGTTTGTCGGCGGGCGAGTGTTCGGCTACGTAGGTTGCCGCTCCCCCATATTCACCGCCGAGTGCCAGGCCCTGTAATAAGCGTAGAATCAGAACCAGCAGCGGTGCCCAGAAACCAATGGTCTCGTAGGCCGGAATAAGACCAATCAGGAAAGTAGCGCCGCCCATCAGCATGAGCGTGACCATGAAGGTGTATTTCCGGCCAATAAGATCACCCAGGCGACCGAAGAACAAGGCTCCGAACGGCCGAACTACGAAACCAGCGGCAAACGTGGCCAACGTCGACAGAAAAGCTGCCGTTGGGTTTCCTTCAGGAAAGAATTTGGTAGAGAGTACCACGGCCAGTGAGCCGAAGATGTAGAAGTCGTACCACTCAATGAGTGTACCTACCGATGAGGCCCCGATCACACTGATCAGCGACCGCGTGCTGGTGGTTTTGGGACTGATAGATTCTGTTGTCATGCGTAGTTAAATTGTAGAAGAGGTATAGGGGTTGATTGATTGGTTAACGGGTTCGGTTTTAGAGGTAGATCTGTGCCTGCAAGACAAATTCACCTTTGTTTTCGCTGATCGTGTTCCGATCGGTATAGACAGGACGCAGTGAATATTGCGGTGTAATTTTGGCGTGATGACCATCCAGATAGAAATTACAGCCGATGTCATAATAGCTGCCGGTTTTGCCCAGCGCATCCAGGTCTTTCATGGTGTAAGCGGCAAATGGCTGAATCCGCATGGCTGGTTTTTCGCTGGTTTTGGGCAAGAGCAACCCGGCCTGCGTGTACCAGATGTTACCTGTCCCCATCAAGGCCCGCGCGTTACCCGGACCAGCCAGAGCCCGCTTATCGGCAAAAGCAGGATCAGCAGCTCCAGGATTCATGATCCCTGCATTCCGTAAGTAGTTCGGACCGAAATCATACCTATACAATGTGCTGTAGGCGGTCACGGCTACGTTTTTATCCTTGTTGCCAATGGGCATATCGGCAAATACGTCAATAGCATACAGGTTGATATTGTGCGACGTATTCTTACCACCACTGAATGAGCGGGTGCCGTCGGGTTGTGAATAAAAACCAGCCCCGATGTTGAACACCCGTTTGGTGCCCACATACGTACCCACCTTGAAAGGCAGCAGGTTTGCTTCTGAATCGAGGAACTGATATTCGAAGTAACCGCCATACGACATTTTACTGATGCCGTTATTGTCGACCGCTACGTCTGGTACCGGCGTGTTGGCTGCCCCACTTGTGGGAATGGGCAGGTTCGTAGCAAATGGTTTGTTGTAGTTGACCCGGTATTCAAGCTTACCCAGTTTCCCTTTTGCGTAGATACCAAACAGACGGGCAAACTGATCCGAGTTTTCGATGAGTGGCCAGTTGAAAATAGGCGCGTCAATGGCAAGGAAGTTGAGCGTACTGGCCGATGTCATGCGCGAAATACCGTGCCAGTAATGCAACCCGGCCCCCAGATACAGTGTATTCTTAACGGCGGTGCCATCGGCTTTTTTACCCGACTGAACTACTGCATACTCATTCCAGACATCGTGAAAAAATAGACCCGGTTTTTTGCCCTGACCGTACCCGCCCGTACCGCTAGTACCGGCCGCGCCACCGTTAATAAACGTCTGGTTATTTATGCCAATGTGCGTTAGAATGAGATAGCGGGGCGAAATTTGGGCGTAGGCCAGCATACGCAGCCGCCGCGCTCCAATGTCGGTCAAGTTTTCGGTAGGTACGCCATTGACCATCGTGCCCGGATTCATTTCCATCGACCGTAGCCAGAACTGATTCCAAACGATGAAACGAACATACTTACTGCCTTCAGGGTTAAGATTCACTTTTAAGCCGGATCCGTAATCAGACGACCCTTGCGCCGAGAGCCGATGACTGGCCAGAAAAAGACCACAGCATGCCAGGAATAAGGTAAAACGAGTTACTTGCATTAGGTTATAGGTTTAGGTGAAGCACAGAGGCAAAGCACAATAAATTCTATAACCAGTACAAAAAAATGCAATAGATATGGTCAGCCCTATAGATTTGTCACGTTCTGAAACGCTCCCATCGAATCAGCATAAACTTGTCACCTAGCTCAGTGATGATCATACCTGCGCCACTCACGTTCTCAGATTTGCTCATATATTCTGTTAATTCGCTATGATTGAACACTTTATAGGTCGGGTGATACGCCTGATTTTCCGGCACCTTGATCTGATATTTTTTCACCCAGTTCATCACCGATACGTGACTGACACCCAGCAAACGTTCTATTTCACGCAGACTGACTCCTTCAATGTAAAGCTGAAGCGCCTTGATAACGTAGTAAGTACTTATACCCTTACCCACTTTATCAACCGTGAAATTGTAGGCGCACTGTTTACACTTAAACCGCTGACGACCGGCAATAATACCATTCCGTACAGCGTCAACACTCTGACACTTAGGGCATTTATGAACAGCCATCGAAATCAAAAGTTTATCTATACCTGATTAGCAAATGTATAGCAATTTAGCGATTTTCCTTAAAATTATCTTCGAATAGTTAAATAATATGCTGTTTTGACTACCTGTTCCCCCTTTTTGTTAATTCGCAAACTTATAGCAAAGCAAGTAAGTTTACTCACCTTTGAGGCCAAAGGCTCAGGTACGTTAACGGTTCTGAACCATTCATACGCATCCTTCGTGCTCCTGTTTACCCTGCTCGCAACATTCACTGCCTGCCAGTCCCGCAAACAAACCGATAGCACACCAAATACCTTTCCCACCAACTCTCAAACTGCCTCACAACTAACTGGCAAGCAACTGGCAACGGCCTATTGTGGCTCCTGTCACCTGCTTCCCGAACCAACTCTGTTGACAAAATCAATCTGGCAGGATCGGGTGTTGCCTCACATGGCACTGCGGCTCGGCTTTTCCGTTGATTCTATTTCGCCTTTCATGGTCATTAGCGATCCCGACGAAATAAACCGGGTTATTCAGTCGGGCGCTTTTGCCGGTACACAACTGGTACACATCGACGACTGGAAAAAAATTGTTCAATACTATACCGACAACGCACCGGCTAGGCCCTTACCCCCCCTCGCCAAACCGGCCGTATCAGTTGGCTTACCCCTGTTTACCCTCCATTATCCGCCCAAGCCCTTGCAGGCCTCGATTACCTTGCTACGCTACAACGCTGGCAGCCATGAGCTTTTGGCGGGTACCGGTCAGGGTAAACTGCTGAAGCTAAATCAGCAATTGCAGGTGGTCGATTCCGTTTCAGTTGGCTCAACGCCAACCGATTGCCGAGTCAGAGCCGACGGGACTATCGATGTGCTCACCGCCGGTAATATGGAGCCCAACGACCAGTTAATTGGAAAATGGCAGTCGGTGAGGTTTCCGGGTCAGGCCAACACAGCGAAGCCTACGGCACCCCAAACCTTCATTGAGCAGTTGGGCCGACCTGTGTCAGCGGCCTACGGCGACTTGAGTCAGGATGGGCAGGAAGATGTAGTTGTCTGTCAGTTTGGGAATTATACGGGTCAGCTAAGCTGGTTTGAGCGGCGGGGCACTACCTATTTCCAGCACATTCTTGATCCTGTACCCGGTGCCCGACGAGCCATTATCGAGGATGTCAATCGCGACGGGCGGCCCGATGTTGTGGCGCTACTATCACAAGGCGATGAACAAATTGCGGTGTATTATAACGATGGTGGCGGGCGATTTACAAAAAATGTGGTGCTCCGATTCCCTTCAGTATACGGCTCCAGCTATTTCGATTTGACAGACATGGATCGGGATGGCGACCTGGATATTTTGTATACCAACGGCGATAACGGCGATCATTCGTACTCGCTGAAAGCGTACCATGGCGTGCGGGTGTTTACCAATGATGGACATTTCAAGTTCAAAGAAACGCTGTTTTATCCCCTCTTTGGGGCCGCCCAAGCCGTTGCCCGCGATTTTGATCAGGATGGTGATATAGACATTGCCGCTATTTCATTCTTCCCAAACTACGATCAGAAACCGGTTGAATCATTCGTATATCTGGAGAATGAGGGCAGTTTCAAGATGAAGGCACGCACGTTTCCCCAGCCTGAACAGGGTCACTGGATGGTTATGGAAGCGGCCGACGTAGATCACGATGGCGACGATGACCTGCTGCTCGGCTCTTTTTCCCGTGCCATTACGCCCACCCCAAAACCGTTGTTGAAGCAATGGTATACGTCGGGAAAAGGCATTCTGCTCCTGACGAATCAGAAACGCCAACCCGGCAATTAACCAATGTGGCCGGCGCGGGGAGGCGTTTAGAAGTAGGTCGTTGGCTAACCCATAAAAACACGATCATTATCCATAGGTTAAGTAGTCATAATCAAACTCAACTCTATGGAAACGCAGACAGTAACCGATTCAACCGTTCAGCAACCAGTCGACGAACTATCGGCTTATGTAGCTCCGCATCGGACTACTCCCTACGACGTTACCGATGATGTATTCGGCATCAAAACGCTGTTCGTCAATGTGTTTTTTATTGGGGAACCGGGCATTGGGCACCCGTGGACACTGGTCGACGCGGGCTTTTACGGCTATGCCGACACTATTAAAGAGCGGGCCGAGCAGTTATACGGTGCCAATAACCCACCGCAGGCAATCGTTTTGACCCACGGTCATGCTGATCATGTAGGTACGTTGCATGCCCTGCTGAAGCATTGGGGGAATGTGCGGGTCTATGCTCACCCACTGGAACGCCCTTACCTCACCGGCCTGTCGAGCTATCCACCGCCCGACCCGGCAATCGGCGGTGGCGGTATGTCGCTGATGTCCTGGATATTCCCGATTGGCCCCGAAGATTTTAGTGACGCGCTCATCGACATTCCTGAATCGGGTAAGATCGACGAGTTAGCCGACTGGCATATTATCCATACGCCCGGCCACGCACCTGGCCATGTTTCGCTGTTCCGCCAGAGAGATCGCACCCTGTTGGCAGGCGATGCCTTCGTGACAACAAACCAAAACTCAGTAATCTCGGTCATCAACCAGACTGAAGAGGTACATGGCCCGCCCGCCTATTTCACCTGCGACTGGGAAGCTGCCGAAAAGTCAGTGAAGCACTTGGCGCTCCTCAACCCACACAACGTAGGTACAGGCCACGGCGTATCTATGCATGGGCTCGACCTGCAACTAGAACTTGGTCGGCTGGTCAGCGAATTTAGGGAGCGGTCAATTCCGTCGAACGGCCGTTACGTACAGGAGGCTGCTGTAACCGACAAAACCGGCATTGTTTCGATGCCCGAACCTACATCGTACAACGTAGCCCGCGCTGTCGGCATTGGCATCGCCATCGGTTTAGTCTGGGGAATGCTTCGCTGACACTACGCTGCGCTGTCATTAAGTTGCGCTGTCATTAGGTAGTCATTACGCTATGCGGTCATTAGCTTCGCGTTACAAACAATGACAGCGTAGCAGCGTAGTGTAATGACTACCTATTGACAGCGCAGCATAATGACCATTAGCTTATGAACCGCCTCGACCGCCTGACTGCCATTCTCATCCACCTCCAGAGCAAACGAGTGGTACGGGCTCAGGAACTCGCCGACCGCTTCGGCATCAGTCTCCGCACCGTTTATCGCGATGTTCGGTCACTAGAAGAGGCCGGTGTTCCGATCGGTGCTGAAGCAGGCGTTGGTTATTTTCTGGATGGCTATCACCTGCCGCCGGTTATGTTTACCAACGCCGAAGCCAGTGCGCTCGTCTTTGGTTCGAAACTGGTTGAACGAATGGCCGATCTGTCGCTCAAAGAACCGTTTCAATCAGCGCTCTACAAGGTAAAATCGGTGCTGAAACGCGCCGAAAAAGAACATCTGGATGAACTCGAGCCCATGATCGGCGTTTCGGATTACCCACGTCCAACGCCCTTTTCCGACAAGCTACTTGACCAGATTCAGGCGGCCTGTGTGCAACAGCAAGTGCTCATCATCGACTATCAGGCTCCCTATAGCGACCAGTTGACCACCCGTGAAGTAGAACCCGTTGGGCTATACTATTACAGTGTAGGCTGGCATCTGATTGCTTTTTGCCGACTCAGGCAGGACTACCGCGATTTCCGTACCGATCGTATCCGACAATTGACCATGACCGACCGGCTGTTTTCGCGCCAGTCGCTACTTTCATTGCAACAATACCTCGACCAGTTTACCCAAACTAGCTCCTTGACCGAGGTTGTTGTCTGGTTCGATAAACGGGTGGCTCGCTTTACCCAGCAACAACGCTACTCATTTGGCTTTTTATCGGAAGAAGTGCAGGGAGATCAGGTCAAGATGGTTTTTCTGACGCAATGTCCCGAAGGGCTTTGCCAGTGGCTAATGATGTATGGAAACAAAGCTGTCATTGACAAACCAAACCACCTGAAAAGCATAATGCGTACCTACGCGGAGGAGATCAGCGAGTTGTACAAAGTTGAAGAAACCCTACTGACATAGGGCTGTCAGTACGCCCGCCGACCTTTGTCATGATCACAGGTAAAACCAACAAAACTCATGACAACGACCTTAAAAATGCCGGCCAACGCACTTACAATCAGCCACAAAACAGCATTTGCGGCACTCACCACCCAACTACGCACCACACTTGATACACTGGGTGAATTAGCGATTCCCGCCGACAGGCAACTCCGCGAAGAAGCACAGCGCCTGGGCCTTGACCCCACTGTACCAACCCACTGGATCTACACCAATTTTTCGGGTCATGCCGACGACGAATTTGATCTCGAAATTGCGCTGCCTGTAGACGTCCCCACCACCACCTCACCCAACCCTGGCGCCATGCGTGACGTACCTGCGTTTCGTTGCGCCGAATACACCCACCTCGGTCCCTGGAGTGAACTGAGTGCTGTTTATGACACGCTCTTTCAACAATTCTATGCAGAAGACCACCTCTACAATGGCTGTGTACGAGAGATTTACCGGGTAGTGGATTGGGAAAATCAGGCCAGTTGCATCACTGACATTCAGATTGGAATTGCCTAGTGTTTGCGGAGCTATAGGCTTCGCGAGGTAGGTTGCGGTCGAAGGGCCCGGGGCGCGAAGCTACGCCGTGCATTCATTCGACCTACTAACCAACAGTAACCGGTTCAGCTTCAGGCTGTTTTTGCTGCGTCGTTACCCGCTCGAATGCCTGACCGTAGTCAGCGCGGGTAGTGCCCATCCATTCGTCCCAGAAGCGGAAGTAGAGGCCGTAATTTCCCTTAAAATACTGGTGATGCTGGTTGTGATTGACCGACGTGTTGAGCCAGCGGGCCAGCCAATGACGGTTCCAGTGAGTCGGAAACAACTCCCAACCCAAATGACCATACACGTTGTAGACAATCATGAAGAACAAAAAAACCAATATTGTGATCGGGTGTAGCGGAATCACGAATGTAGCCAGCGGGATAACAGCGGCTTCAACAATGGCCTCGATCGGATGAAAAGCGTAGGCGGCCCAGGGTGACGGATTGGTTGATTTGTGATGCACCAGGTGCGTTGCCTTGAACAGCCGGGGATGGTGCATGGCCCGGTGTGTCCAGTAGAAATAGGTATCGTGGAAAAGAATCAGCAGCACAAACGAGAGGAGGCCATATGCTGTGCCGTATTCTGCCCAGTGAACATATACCAGATTATAGGCCCGTATGTTAGTAGACACCATCAACCAGGTAATGCCCGCAAAAACTAGCGTCGTACTGATCGAATACAGAATCTCCCGCCGGTAATCAGCCGATTTTGGAAAGCGCGGCTGAATCTTCTTGTAGGCAATAGCCGCCCGTTTCCAGCCGTAAAAAGCGGCAAAGAATAGTCCGGCTACCAGTAAATACCGGACAAGGTGAGACATCCAGACAATAAACATTCCCCAGCCGGGAGCAAATTTCAAGAGCATGTCCATACGTTGAAAACAGCAGATCGTCGGGGTCAGTTTCCACAAGATGAGAACAAAAATAAACCGAATGTGTCGGGTAGAGTTTCAAGTATATGGATATGAACTACACCCGGCTTGGAACCGGCAAACCCCTCCTGCTGATCCACGGTATCGGTAGCAGTCACCACTCTTGGGATCTGATTATCACTGAACTGGCTACCAAGCGCGATGTGATCGCCATTGACTTACCCGGATTCGGCGACACACCCCCGTTAGCGGGCGAAACAACAATTCGTACGCTTGCCGATGCCGTAACAGCATTTCTGCAGAAGGAAGACCTGCTAGGCATCGACGCCGTTGGTAGTTCAATGGGGGCGCGGCTGGTGCTGGAACTGGCCCGGCGCGGCGGCGTACTGGGCTCCGTGGTTTCTCTCGATCCAGGTGGTTTCTGGCAAGGTTGGGAAATTCCATTTTTTTACCACTCCGTTCGGCTGTCGGCTCAATTGGTAAACAGCCTACAACCGATATTGCCTGCTTTAACAGGTAACCCCATCACCCGAACCCTGTTGTTTGTTCAGTTTTCGGCCCATCCCTGGACCATTCCGGCCCCCATCGCTTTGCAGGAATTACGCACCTTTACCCCGACCCCTACCTTCACCGGATTGCTTGATAACCTGGCACATGGCGAAAAACAGGAGGGCGCCCCTGCTGGTGCCATTCAGCACCCACTCGTGATTGGCTGGGGAAAACAGGACCGGGTCTGTCTGCCCAGTCAGGCGAAGTTGGCGCAACAACTATTTCCCGACGCACAGCTACACTGGTTTACCAATTGTGGACATTTTCCTCAGCTCGACGTACCTGAAGAAGCCATACAATTGATTCTTTCCGTAACCGACGGAATGTACCTGCCACAGGAGTCGAGCGTGGAAACGGCTGCTGTCACTCCGGCCAAAAAAGCACCAGACAATGTATTGATTGGCCTTGGAACAGCCGTAGTGGTGGCGAGCCTGTTTATCGCATTCCGGTTCGCAACCAGACAGTAAACCTGCGTTGTTACCCGTTAACGTAGTTTGGGGATCATCGTCCGTGAACTACGTTTTTTACCTTTGTTCATGCCACTTCCCCAGTTATCCGACGACGATAGAACGTTTATCACCAATCACCTCCAGGCCGATGTACAGTCGCTATTGCTTCGGCCGCCAGCTGGATTGTCGGGTCTACACCTGCGCGAATTGGCCGAACAGATTCAGGCGCGGCAAAAAGCCAGACATAAGCTACCCGGCTGGTACGCCAACCCCAGCCTGACCTTTCCGCCCCCGCTCTCGGTGGAGCAGGCTTCTTCAGCGCGAACGGCTGACTATAAAGCGTCGCTGGTTTCGGGCAATGTACTAGCCGACCTTACCGGCGGCATGGGCGTTGATACAGCCGCTTTTGCCCGGTCGATGAATCAGGTACATTATGTGGAACGTACCCAGACACTGGCCGAGCTAACTGCTTACAACTTGCCTCTGCTGAGCCTCAGCAACGTTATTGTTCACAAGGGCGACGGTCTGGAATGGCTGAGCAGTCAACCGGACGTTGTCGACTGGATTTACCTCGACCCCGCCAGGCGCGACACACGGGCGGGCCGAAACGGTGGACGTGTGGTGGGCCTCACCGACTGCGAACCCGACGTACTGACGTATCTGCCGACGCTGCTAGCCAAAGCACAGAACATATTGATCAAAACCTCTCCCCTGCTCGATATCGTGGGCACGTTACGCCAGCTGCCCACCACTCGGGCTGTTCATGTGGTGGCGGTGCAGGGCGAAGTAAAGGAAACGCTGTTTGTGCTGGGCCAGGAGAACGTACCCGGTCCCGATGTGGAAATGATCGCTGTTAACCTGCGCGAACAAACTGGTAATCAGCAAATCACTTACTCTCTCGGTCAGGAGACCAACGCCCTCGTAACACTCTCCGATCCCTTAACGTACCTCTACGAACCCAACGCCGCCGTGCTGAAAGCCGGGGCATTTCGGCTGGCAGGCGCAAACTACGGGCTGGCCAAACTGGCCCCGCACAGCCATCTGTATACAGGGAATGAACTCGTCGCTGATTTTCCGGGAAGAGTGTTTCAGATCGATGCCGTTTGTCGCGCTGACCGAAAATCAGCGCACGCGAACATACCCGATGGACAGGCAAACCTCACCGTACGCAACTTTCCCCAACAGGTTGATGTACTGCGTAAGCAACTCGGCCTGCGCGAAGGCGGCAGCCACTACCTCTTCGCCACAACCCTCCAGAATGGAGACAAACGATTGATTGTTACGCACAAAGCGGTAATATAGGCCCAGATTTAAACCATTTTTACTAACTATGACTATCCGTAACATTTTGGTAAGCATCGGCCTTGCGCTGATCGCATTTAATACGCAGGCACAAACCGTGTATGCCGGTGAACAAACCATCGACAAACAGGTCTACAAAGGGCTCTTTTTAACGTTACCACTGAGCGATAAGCAGGTAGAGAAAGAATGGGAGGCGTTTATCAAGCCGTTTGGGCGGGTAGCCGCGTCGCGGGGAACATACCGGATCACCACCGCCGACATCAGAGACATTTCAGCAGAGCCCGTCAACTTCACCAGTCAAATAAAAGGCAGCAAGAAAGCTACAACCGTCTTCGCGGCGTTTGACCAGGGTGGCGGAAATTACGTAAGCGCGGGTAACGGAAACTACGAAGCTGCCGACAAACTGTTGAAAGATTTCGCAACTACAACGCTTTTCAACGACGAAGTACGGCTGGCTGAAGAAGGCTTCAATGAAGCGCAAAAGAACCATCAGAAAATGGTTAAAAAGGGCGAAACGCTGGTTCGTGACATCGAGAACAACAAGAAGGAGAAGGAGAAACTGCTACGCAAAATCGACGAAAACGCGAAAGAACTGGAACAACTATTGAAAGACGTAGAAACCAATAAAGTAGATCAGACCACGGCGTCGACCGATATGGACAACAAGCGTAAAAACGTAGAAACGGTGAAAGCCAAGAAACAGTAAGCCCGTTTGCAGTATAATTTTTAGCCCTCCAATATGCCTCTTAGGTACGTTGGGGGGCTTTTTCGTATGTTGGTCGTTGTTTGCCTCAAATCATTTCAATCAAAACAACGCTTTTCTGTCAGAACCGCGTTACCTATGCACAACGTATACGCTTATTTACAAACGGTCAACACCGGCCTCTCCAATTGGTGGAGCCGTCTTAGCCTCAAATAAGCCACACGAACCCTCAGCTTCTGCTCCGATATGTCGCCTTGACAGTTGGGTACGTTGCTCCCCTCTACGCAGATGACATACTGCCTCCAGACCAGCTCTGCAACGGTCTGTTTTTAGTCAATCTCTTACTGTAGGTCACGCACGGCAATCACTGATAGCCTGTGACTATAATTGTATTTAGTGTACTGTCAACGTTTAAACAAGATTTGATTATGAGTATGGACTCAAAGAAGGCGAAGAAAGTAGTAGCCAAAGGAGAAAAAGTCGGCCACAAGGTACCCAAGTACGAACAGCGTGAGACCGACTCGGCCCCGATAGCCCCCAAGACTGCTTCTAAAAGCAGCAAATAATCAATCGAATCCGTTTATCTGCCCCGCCCTGTCGTGTTCACGCTGAATTGTTGAGCCCGAACACGACAGGTTGTTCCCGTATCCCACCCGCCATGAATACTCTCATCGTAGAAGACGAGCCTGCAATGGCCGAAGAAATTGCTCTTTTTTTGCGCAAAGTAGGGTTCATCTGCGATGTGGCCCGAACCGGAAAAGAAGCATCAGAGCGAATCTGGACAAACAACTACGACTTTGTACTCATCGACCTGGGTTTGCCCGACTATGATGGTTTCGACCTGTTGCAGGAAACCATTCTGTGTCAGCATAGCGCCTCGTACCTGATTCTGACGGCTAGTGGCGAATTAGACAGCAAACTGAAAGGCTTGAATCTGGGAGCCGATGATTACATGACAAAGCCTTTTTCGCTGCTGGAACTACACGCCCGGATGCTGGCCATCAACCGCCGCAAACACGGGCTCACCGAACCCGACATAATTTTCGCCGGCTTTGTGCTCGATCCGCTTGATCGGAGGGTGCACTACGGATCACGGGAGGTAGAACTTACCCGCCGCGAGTACGATCTGCTGTATTATCTGCTACTCTACCGCAACCGGGTTCTGACGCGCCTGCAACTGGCTGAGCACATCTGGGGTAATATGGCCGACGATGGGCCCGACTCCAATTATATCGACGTACACCTGAAAAACCTGCGTCGAAAGCTAGCTGTTTATGCACCGATAGACTGGCTGGAAACGGTGCGAGGCGTGGGTTACCGGGCTAATTTACCGCGTTTATCATGAAGCTAGCCGTTAAAATAGCGCTTTACAATGCGTGCATGCGCCTTGTGCTGGTGGGTGCCTGCGGGGTATTCTGGCCAGCGCCTCTAATCCCAACTTGGTATGTGGCGGTAACTGTTTTCCTGAGCGTTATGGTTGTGGCCGATTTAGGCTACACGAATTTTTTACTGCGACCACTGCGCATTCTCATTCGTAGAAAACTGCGCCTGATTCAGGATCCGGGCCAGTTTGATTTTGTGCCGTTGAAAACGTCAACAACCGATTTGCGCCAGCTCGACAAACGAATCAACAACCTGATGAGTCAGCTCGACATCCGGTTTGCCTGCGAGAAAGCCTTCACCGCCTACGCTTCCCATGAGCTACTTACTCCGATTGCCGTACTGCGTAACCGGTTCGACAATATTATTGCCGACGAAGAGACGCCCGATCACATTGCCAGTCGCCTGGTCGATTCGCAACAGACGTTGCAGCGACTGAGCCGAATTGTTCAGATGCTACTTTGCCTGGCACGGATCGAGAACCATCAGTACCTGAAAAACGAAACCGTTTCGATCAGAGCTGTACTGATGGAGGTATTGCACGCCCTTGATGACCGCATTGCCATGAAGGAAATTACACTGGGGCTGGACGAAGGGCCAGACATTGTCAGTATCTCGGCCAATCACTCGCTGCTCTATACGATGTTGCTCAATCTGATTGGTAACGCCGTGCGCTATAACCCTGACCAGGGGCAAGTTACCATTGGCTGGGGGCGGTTTGGAAACCGGCCAACACTCACCATTTCTGATAGTGGACCCGGAATGACACCCGAGCAAATTGCCATGCTAACCCAGTATGGCCGCCCGGTAAAAGCCACTGGAAATGGCATTGGTCTACAGGTGATTCAAACCATCAGTCGGTTTCATCGTATTGGAATTTCGATAGAGCTACCGGCAAAAGGGGGGACTATTATTACTCTAAAATTTACTGATACTCAATAAGTTGCAATTCACGCTCTCTTCATAATCAATGAGTATATTTAGGAGATTTACCCCTCCGAAACAACTCTCAATTATGAAATTCTTTATTCCCTTCACCACTGACCCCGTTCAGGCCAATCGCGTGTATGCTCGCATCGCCGATCGAATTAAAGGTTTGGGGTACGACATCAAACTAGTACGTGTCTACAAAATCATCTTCAGTCGCGGCGATACACTGGTGAGCGAATGCGTAGGTGACGCTTCCGACAACGGAGAAATTGTCCTGACTATCTTCAAAGACCACGTTGGCTTCTTCATCTGTACTTATAGCCACGGTGCTGTATGGGGTGAACCAATTCTGGCCCGATACTCGGAGGTAGTGAAAGTCGAACTGTTCGACGTACCCGATACCACGCCAACTTACTCAACCATGGAAACACCGGACACACTTTCACAAGTCATGGCCCGACTCACTGCCGAAGGCTATACAGAGGACTTGAACCGCCACGAAGACAATGCCCTCTGGAACGACCCTGATGCCTATCGTGTCGATAACGTGTACCGGTTTGAAGGCCCAACCAACCCCGATGATGAGTCGATCCTGTACGCACTCTCTTCCGATCAATACCGTGTAAAGGGCCTGCTGGTGAATGGATATGGGCTGTCGGCAGATCCTGTCACAGCGGCCGTTGAAGAACGGCTCAAGCGTTGGCCCGTCGCTTAGTTAGTCCAGACAAAACAGGCCGTTTTCTATGGTACTCTATCAGCTTACTGGCTGATTGGTATCATGTGCTATCTATTTCCATCCGTTGATCTTTACGCACTATCAATCAACTCATCATGAAAATTGCTTTTTTTAGTTGCCATACCTACGAACAGCCTTTTCTGGAAGCTGCCAACGGCAACGGACGTCACCAGCTCTCTTTTCTACCTGATGCCCTAACTGCCGAAACAGTTCATTTGGCTGCGGGGCACGAGGCCATCTGTGTCTTTGTCAATGATCAGCTATCGCGGCCCATTCTTAAAGCACTGGCACACATCGACATCAAGCTGATTGCGCTGCGCTGCACCGGCTTTAACCAGGTCGACATACCTACTGCCAAAGAACTGGGTATTCGTATTCTGCGTGTACCAGCCTATTCGCCCCATGCCGTAGCCGAGCACGCCGCGTCGCTACTTATGGCCTTGAACCGGAAAACGTACCTGGCCTATCAGCGCACCAAAGAGAACGATTTTACGCTCGATGGCCTGATAGGTTTCGACCTGTTTGGTAAGCGGGTGGGCATTATCGGGACGGGAAAAATCGGAGCGTGTTTTGCCCGAATCATGCTTGGCTTTGGCTGCCGGGTACTGGCCTACGATAAAATGCGGTCGGCCATGCTGCAACAGCTTGGCGTTGAATACCTGCCATTGAATGAAGTACTCGCCGAAGCCGATGTGGTGTCGCTCCACTGCCCGCTGACTCCTGAAACGCATCATATCATCGACCAAAAAGCGCTGGCAACCATGAAAGCCGGTGCCTACCTGATCAACACCAGCCGGGGCGGTTTGCTCGATACACCCGCCGTTCTCGACGCGCTGAAAAGCGGACACCTCGAAGCCCTCGGCATTGATGTCTACGAATTGGAAGACGATTTTTTCTTCACTGATTGGTCAGACAAGCCCTTGCCCGACGAGGATCTAAACACGCTGACGCATCTACCAAACGTACTAGTCACCTCGCATCAGGGCTTTTTTACCCGGGAAGCGATGGAGCAGATTGCCCACACTACCCTGAAAAACTTAACGTACCTGGAACACCAAACCCTGCCCAGCGACTGTGTAGTGGTTGGCTGATCCAGTCTTTTCTAGTGCTCAAACGCTTCCTCTTGTCTCGACTTCATGAAAAAAATCCTCGTCACCACCGATTATTCAGCCAATTCTAAATCGGCTATTCGCTTTGCTATTCAACTGGCTTCCCAGGGCAGCATTTCGCTCACCTTTCTTCATATACTCCATCTGTCGCGCCCCACTACCTGGCACGAAGAAACGTATCTGACTTATGAGAAAGAAGAGATCGAAAAAGATAAGGTGGCGCTCGACACCTTTATTAATTCCAGCTACGAAGAGCTGAATGCCACACCATCAACCCATGCCTGTGTGGTTGAGGTAGCCGTAGTGGCTGATTTTAGGATTATGGGCTATGCCGAAGAAAACGACATGGATTTTATCTGCATCAGCACTCGGGGTGCGGGTATGTTTGAGAAAATAATTGGTACCACTACGGCAAATCTCATCAACCAGTCGTCGGTCCCGGTCATTGCCGTTCCGGGTACGTTCCGAACAGAGCAACTCACCAGTCTGCTCTACGCTTCTGACTTTACGGCCTTGAAACAGGAAATTCCGAAGGTAGTCGATATGGCCAGGGTGTTCGACGCTCGAGTTGATCTGCTGCATTTCAGTTTCCCGTCGGAACCCACCCTTGACCCCGACATTCTGAATACGGCGGTAAAAACGTTTACCGACTACCCTATGACGGTACACCTCAAACCAACCGACCTCAGCAAAACGCTTATCGACAACATTGATGGCGTGATCAAAACGCTCAACCCGTCGCTTGTCATCATGTTTACCACGCAGAACCTCGGCTTTTTCCACCAACTGTTCTCGTCAGGAAATTCGGTCAACTACTGCTTTCTGACGAGTGTGCCACTATTGGTTTTTGCCAAGTCCTGATATGGAGTATCACGTTACTGCCCTAACCGAAGTAGCCGAGTCGCTGGGTACGTCGGCCAACGGGCTGGATACCCAAACGGCTCAGCAACGGCTGGCAGCGTATGGACTTAATCAGATCGACGAAGCCAGAAAAAACACCATTTGGCGAATGCTGTGGCACCAACTATCCGATGTGATGATATTGGTGCTCATGGCGGCGGCAGTTATATCGGTGCTGGTAGGGGAGCGCAATTCGGCATACGTCATTATAGCTATTGTAGCGCTGAATGCCCTTATTGGGTTCGTTCAGGAATATCAGGCTGCGCAGGCCATGAATGCACTTCGTAAAATGGCCGCCAGTCAGGCTCAGGTGCTTCGACACAGTGAAACCCTGGCGGTTCCTGCCACAGAACTGGTGCCGGGCGACGTTGTGTTGCTGGAAGCCGGTAATGTAATTCCGGCTGATGTTCGCTTTTTTGACACCCACGCGCTGAAAGTGGATGAGTCATCGCTGACGGGCGAGTCAGACAATGTAGAGAAGAACACCGAGGCGCTGCCAGCAGGTGACTATCCCTTGGGCGACAGGGTCAATACGGGCTACAAAGGCACATTTGTTACCAGCGGACGGGCCTCGGCCTATGTGGTTGCTACCGGCATGCAAACTGAGCTGGGTAAAATTGCGCGACTGGTTCAGACCGATGGCACCATCACCCCACTCCAGAAACGGCTGGGTACATTCGGGAAAAGTCTGTCCATGGCAGCCGTTGCCATCTGTGCGCTCTTTTTTGTAGTTGGCTGGCAACGGGGCGAACCGGTCCAGAACCTATTATTGATTTCAATTTCACTGGCCGTAGCTGCCATTCCCGAAGCATTGCCCGCCCTGGTCACGGTTGCGCTGGCGCTGGGGGCCAAGCGGCTGGTGGGCAGTCACGCCCTGGTCCGTAAACTACCCGCCGTTGAAACACTGGGGTCGGTCACCTACATCTGCACCGACAAAACAGGTACGTTGACCCTGAATAAAATGACGGTTCAGGATGTCTTTGAATCGCCTGCCGGAAGCCGGCCGACACTAACAGATCGCGATAGCCTTCTGGTGGCGATGGCACTCAACAACGACGTAACCGCCGACCAGCCGGGAAGCTGGCACGGCGACTCAACAGAAGTGGCACTGGTACAGTATGCCGCCGACAAAGCGTATGACAAGGCTTCCCTGGAGCAACAATTTCCGCGCATTGCCGAACTGCCTTTCGACTCTGAACGGAAGTGCATGACCACCCTGCACCAAACGAATAAAGGGATTCTGGTGATTACCAAAGGGGCCGTGGGTTCGCTGTTCGCCCAGCTCAACAGCACTGAAAAAGACAACGTACCTGACCTTAAAAAGCGGGTAGACGCCATGGCTCAACAAGGCTATCGAACGCTGGGCTTTGCGGGCAAACTCATCCCCGAATTGCCCGAAAACCTGTCGCCCGCCACCGTTGAACAGGAGCTGACATTCATGGGGTTTGCCAGCCTGATGGATCCACCCCGCCCCGAAGCGAAGCACGCTGTAGCCCAATGCAAACAGGCGGGTATCATTACCGTTATGATCACCGGCGACCATAAACTAACGGCCAAAGCCATTGCAGAGACGCTGGGCATTATATCGTCGGACGATGATCTGGTGCTCAGCGGGCAGGAACTAACCAACCTCAGCGATGCTGATTTCGATGCCATCGTGGAGCGAGTACGGGTATATGCCCGGGTAGACCCCGCGCAGAAGCTACGCATCATCAGCGCATTGCAGGCCCGAAATCAATATGTGGCCATGACCGGCGATGGTGTAAACGACGCACCGGCACTTAAGAACGCCGACATTGGCATTGCCATGGGCATCAACGGCACCGAAGTAGCCAAAGAAGCGGCCCACATGATTTTGCTCGACGACAACTTCGCTACCATCGTGAAAGCGGTAAAACACGGCCGGCGCATCTTCGACAACATTCTGAAGTTTATCCGCTACATCATGTCGGGCAATGTGGGTGAGCTTTGGGCCATTTTTTTGGCTCCCCTCGTCGGCTTACCCATTCCGCTGATGGCCATTCATATTCTGTGGATCAACCTCATCACCGACGGATTGCCCGGCCTGGCCCTGGCCTACGAACCCTCAGAAACAAACAGCATGAAACGGCCACCCGCCGACCCCACCCAAACCATTTTTGCCGATGGCATGGCCTGGTTTATCCTCTGGGTGGGCTTGCTGATCGGGACCATCACGATTGGCATACAGGCCTGGGCCATCAATCAGGGTATTCCGCACTGGCAAACCATGACGTTTACAGTTCTCTGTTTCAGTCAACTGGGCAATGCCGTGGCCATTCGTTCCCGCCGGTCCTCTTTTTTCAGCACCCGTCTACTGGCCAACAAACCTATGCTGGGTGCGCTGGTGCTGGCTGTAGCGCTGCAACTGATGATCATTTACGTCCCTTTTTTCAACGATCTCTTTCATACGCAGCCCCTAGGCTGGTTTGAAATGGGCATTACGGTAGCGGTCTCGAGTGTAGTATTCTGGGCGATCGAACTTCAAAAACTAATCGGCCGTCTACGAACGAAGATTCCTAAACGAAGTCACCACGCCTTAGTGAAAACCCGACCGAATCTAACCCCTGTTTCAGCGTCATAACCCGTCAGGCCATGCAAGCTACCCTCCAGAAAAGACCAGGACTTACCAGCGAAGCCATTGCGCAGTCGCGGGCAGCGAATGGCCGAAATACAGTGGATCCGGAGTTGGATAACGGCTTACTGGTAACGGTAAAAGAAGTGGCAGTGGAGCCTATGTTTCTACTGCTGGTAGCAGCATGTACCATCTACTTCGCTCTTGGGCAGATCGAGGAAGCCATCACACTCATTGTTGCCTTGTTGCTGGTATCGGGCATATCCGTCTACCAGTCTATTCGAAGCGACAAGGCATTGGGGGCACTCCGCGAACTCTCCCAACCACAGGCGCAGGTGCAGCGGAACGGTGAACTGGTTTCTGTTCCCGTTGATGAAGTCGTGGTTGGCGATTCTATGCTGATCGAGGAAGGCGAGAAAGTTTCGGCTGATGGCACTCTCGACGAAACCAACGATTTTGCGGTTGACGAATCGATACTGACCGGCGAATCTGTGTCGGTTTCCAAACCAGCAGGAGAATCGGTTTTTGGCGGCACCACCGTTGTGTCGGGCAGTGGATGGCTTACGGTCACGGCGGTGGGCAAGCAAACCGAACTCGGCCGAATAGGACGTAGTATCGGCAGTATTCAGACCGAAAAAACGCCCTTACAACAACAGATAAGCCAGTTTGTGCTGCGCATGGCCTGGATTGGGGCGGGTGCTTTTTTGCTGGTCTGGGGCATCAACTTCGCTCAGTCGGGCAGTTGGATGACGGCGCTTCTCTTCGGCCTCACGCTGGCCATGTCTATTCTGCCCGAAGAAATTCCGGTAGCGTTCAGCAGCTTTATGGCCCTCGGAGCCGCGCGATTATCGCAAATGGGTGTGCTCACCAAACAGCCTCAAACGGTTGAAAGCCTCGGTTCAGCCACGGTCATCTGCACCGACAAAACCGGTACGATCACGCAGAATGGAATGACCCTCCGCCAACTCTACGACGGGGCAACGGATGAGTTACTTTCACTCGCTAATCAGCAATCCTCTACCCTGTCTGAAACGGCCATCAGTGTGTTGAATTATGCCCGCTGGGCCAGTGAAACCATTCCGTTCGACCCGATGGAGAAGGCCATCGTTACCGTGTATGAAATGGTAAACGGTCAAGAAACCGCAGGTACGTACCCAATGGTAGCTGAATACCCGCTGGGCGGCACCCCACCCATGATGACCCACGTTCGGAAGGCACCGTCGGGCGAACTGACGGTAGCTGGCAAGGGAGCGGTGGAGCACATCCTGGCCGTTTGTCGACCGGCGTCAGCCATAGCTGATCGGATTCGACAGGTGACCGGCGATCTGTCCAGAAATGGCTTTCGTGTGTTGGGGGTGGCCAGAGGAACGTACCAGACTCCAGACTTCCCGACGCAACAAGACAACTTCAACTGGACATTTCTGGGCCTGTTTGCGCTCGAAAACCCACCAAAAGCAAATGCCGGTGCGGTAATCAATGCCTTTACGGAGGCTGGCATTCAGGTAAAAATGATCACCGGTGATTTTCCCGAAACAGCGCAGGCGATTGCCCGTCAGGTAAACCTACCCGGTGCCGACACCTTTGTCACCGGTGAGTCAATCATGGCAATGAGCGACAACGAACTGCAACGCGAAGTAACGAGTAAGGCGGTTTTTGCCCGCATGTTTCCTGAAGCTAAACTACGCGTGGTCGACGCTCTCAAACGCAATGGCGAAATCGTAGCCATGACCGGTGATGGTGTAAACGATGGCCCCGCCTTGAAAGCAGCCCACATTGGGGTGGCAATGGGTAAACGGGGTACGGAAGTGGCTCGTCAGGCCGCTTCGATCGTATTGGTTCATGATGATTTAAGCAATATGATCGATGCGATTGCGCAGGGGCGGCGCATTTATCAAAACCTGAAAAAAGCCGTTGCTTACATCGTTTCCATCCATATTCCCATTATTCTGGTGGTAGCCATACCCCTACTGGCTGGTTGGAAATGGGCCAATATATTTAGTCCGATTCACGTCATTTTTCTTGAACTGGTAATGGGGCCAACCTGCTCCATTGCCTTCGAAAACGAGCCTGCCGAAGCAGGTCAAATGCAGCAACCACCCCGCCGCGTTACCGATACCTTTCTGGCTGGACCCGAACTACTAAGGAGCATACTGCAGGGATTAGGCATTGCCGGGGCGGTTCTGGGCGTGTATTATTCGACTATGCAAACCGGCGAATCGGTTGAGGTGGTCAGAACGCTGGTGTTCGCCACGCTGGTATTCAGCAACATGCTGCTCACTTTGGTAAACCGCTCTTTCAGGCAGTCGGTCTTTCAAACACTCCGAACCCCAAATCGAATACTCTGGCTCATGCTCGGACTTACGATGGCCCTGCTGCTGATCACCCTATTGATTGCGCCTGCACAACAGCTGTTCCGTTTTGCGCCCGTGCCGGTTGCTTCGCTGGCCTGGTGTATGCTGGCTGCCATGCTCGGCGTCGGCTGGATTGAAGGCTATAAAAACTGGACATCGGATCGTGGACGCTGGATATTGGATAAAAAACCTAAACAGGCCTGATTTTCAATTCAATATCCAGCGTCCACGATCCGATTAATGATCACTTAACGACCTTCAAATGACCACGATACTAGTTACCACCGATTTTTCAGCCGGCGCTCATTGGGCTACTGACTACGCTCTCGAACTCGCTCGTCAGTTACATACCCGGCTGGTAGTTTTTCATGCCTATGACCCACTCCCGAACGTCACACCGGCTCAGGAATGGCTCACCTCGACCCCCGAGACACAATACTTTCTGGCCATGCGCCCGTTGTCTCTATTGCGGGATCAGATGCTGGCGAAAACGGATGGTTGTGTCGACATTTCGGTGGTGGCGCAGCCCGGTTCACCCGGTGCCCATCTTGCAGAAGAGGCAGCCAGTGCCAACGCCGATCTGCTGGTCATGGGCGTAGCAGGCGATGAGCCCAAACTGGCCAGAGAGTTGGGCAGTTTGGCCACTGACCTTATTCCCCGCACGCAGGTACCCATGCTATTGGTTCCGCCAGGCGCGGTCTTTCAGGCGCCACAAAATATGGTGCTGGCGGTAGACCTGGCTCAACCGATCAACGCGCTGGCTATGGCCACGGTTATGCGGTTTACAAAGTTACTCAATGTGTCTTTAGACGTGGTTTGTATTGACGATGAGCCCACGGAAACGCAGCAAAAAGCAGCCCGACATATCCGTGATTTACTGCTTAATCAACCACATACATTCAGCTTCATACCCGGCTTCGATGTTCCACTGGCATTAGACACCTATTTCGAGCAGCATAAAGCTGACCTTATTTGCCTTCTTCCCAAACCTCACAATAAACTGCGCACGTACCTGCTCGAGTCAGTCACGCAGGAAGTGTCGCGGCTGGCTACAGTCCCCGTTCTAGCCGCCGTATAACTCGTCTTCAACTTTTCCGCTAAAAATGTATGAAAAAGCTTCTTCTGCTGACTAATTTCTCGTCAGCCTCCCGCAATGCCCTTCAGTTTGCCCGTTCTTTTTTCAACGATTGCGATACCGACTTCCACTTGTTGTATCCGCACCCGGATGAGCAAAGTGGTGTTCATGCGCCCGAGTACGTTGCCGAAACAACACGAATCACGTTTTCCAGTCAACTCAACGAACTGGTGACCGGGCTGCGGGAAGAATCCGTTACCGATTGGCACACGTTCCGGTCGTCTACCAAATCGGGGCTATCGTATGACGTAGTCAGAGAATCGGTCGAGGCCGAGAACTACGATTTTGTGATTATTGGCCCCAGCGAAGCGGAGACCGACCTGGTGTTCGGCAATGGTGCTATTGGCCTCATTCGTCAGTTAAAGGCAAACGTGTTGGTTGTTCCCGATTCGCTACCTATCAGACCGATTCTGCAAATTGTATTGGCCCTCGATTTTGCCAACCTAAACACCTATGAGCTGCTCAACCCCGTAAAAGAGCTGGTGATGCGGAAAGGGGCAACCCTCACCCTATTGTCTATCGACACACCGGGCAAAAAAATCATCCTGCCGGAACACGAAGCACAGATAAGGCAGTACTTACACCCGATCGAGCCTAACGTGGCACGCCTTCAGGCACAGAACGCTAAAAAGGGGATCGATTCGTATCTGGCCAGTCAACCGGTTGATCTGCTTGTCATTGTTCCCCGCTTCCATACCCGTACTGACTCACCGACAACGACCACTACGGCCCGGTCAGGGATATTTACCCCCCCCGTTCCACTCCTGACGATTTATGACAGCACCCGCCACGATGAACCCCTCCTGATTGAGGACTTATCAAACCTGGATTTTGCCTTATAAAGCGCAGGCATGAACACCCTGGAAACCCATGTGATTACGCTGAACAGTGGCTCGTCGACGATCAAGTTTGGCATTTACAAGGTCGACCACACCCTGGAACCAAAGCTGCACGGACAAATCCGCACAACCGGATCATCCGAAGCCAAATCAACCGTCACCTACCTCTGCTAACTCTTGCCTTGCTACTCCTTTGTGAAATCGATATTGTAGATCAGATTCAGCCGAAAACCATTATTTATTTCAAAAACGGGTTTACTGGTGATAGCATCAAGGTCAGCGTGTTGAACTACCTGATTGAGGTAGTTTAGCTCAAGCTGAAAATTATCGCGAAACTGGTAACCGATCCCGCCGGAAAGACGGTTCTGATTGAAAATATTCTGCCCAACATTTTTGCCAAATCCGATGAAAACTTCATCAAAGAAATTAAAGTAAAGTTCGCCGTCATCGATCGTATCGCCACTCAGAGGTATTTCACCGGCAATCTGGTAACGAACACGATTCTGAAACTCCCAGTCGGCAACTTCTCGCGGGTTTTGTTCCGATAAGGTGGCGAGCCAGCGTTGTTCGAGCCTGAATCGCTGGGTCATGGTTAGTTTGCCGTAGGAACTCTCAAATTGAATATCCTGATGGGTACGTTGTTCGGAATACGGAACTCCGGCGTCGGCCTGTGGGTAATCACCGTACGGGAAAGTAGTAAAATAGGTGTAGCCTGCGCCCGCTTTCACCCGGTCGCTGAGGCTCTTCATTACCCCGATTCGAGCCAGCGATTGTTGCCAGGTACGGATCAGATCAATACGTCGCCACTGATACTCAGTGTGAATCGTCCAGTCTTTACTGATCTTATGATCTCCGTTGTAGGTGTACCAACCAATGGCGTTGTGATCAAGCACGCGATTCTGACCAATGGCCTCATATCCTGACAGGCTGCCCATTACCGCCAGCAGGGTCGCAACGGTCACTCTTATTTTACTCGTCATCTATAATTTTCCTCCCGTCAGGGCGTGTCACAAATCCAGCCATGTGTTGGCTCCTATCGGAACGTGCTGAGTACCTGATTGTTCACGAATACACGCCAATGGTAGTCAATTGCTATTCTGAATGCCCGATTATTAACTCGGGAAAAGCACGTTGTCCCGTTAGATTACAAAATAGCCATATGTTAAGAAATAGTGTTTTATTCCTATAGTTTTACTTATTATTCCTCTTTCTCACCACTCGACCATCTTATCGCCCACTTTTTAGGCACTTGTCATGGCGACCGCTCAACAAACCACAGAACGTTTTTCGCTTTACCAGCATGAACACCAGCAATGGCTCCGCGCCCTTGCTTTGTACTCCGACCAGGAAAGATATTTCGACTCGCTATTGTCTCATGTATGCGATAGCACCGCCGATTTCGACCTGGCCAACCGATCGGGATCGTTTCGTCAATGGTTCACCGGGCTTCGCTCGCAGATGGCCCAACTATCCGAACTAATCGAGCAGGAAGAGCAGTCTACCGCTCAGGGTACGCCCAATTGGTACCGCCGACAGGAGATCGACGAACGGCACCGACGTATGCGTAGTGGCTATCAGATGCTCGAACAACAGTTTATCACGGTGCGGCAGCAATTTTATGCCTTCATCACACCCTATGTTCAGTAAGCAATCCGGGCTTAACTTGCCCCCATGCTAACTGCTACCCATCTCTCTAAATCATTTGTTGACTTACCCGCTGTACGCAACGTCTCGCTGACGTTAGCCTCCGGGCAGATTATGGCACTTGTGGGTGCCAGTGGGTCTGGAAAAAGCACCTTATTGAACCTCATTGCGGGCCTGCTCGATGCCGACCGGGGCGACGTTCGGCTCGACGGCCAACTCGTTGTCGGTCCCAAAGACGTGCTGGTTGCTGGTCATCCGCAAATCCGGGTAGTGCCTCAGGAATATCAGTTGATGCCTAACGTCTCGATTCGCGAAAACATTAACTACGCCCTCCGCTTCTACGAACGTACCTACCGCAACACCCGTGTCGACGAACTACTGCGGCTTTGTCGGCTGGAAGGCGTGCAACACCACAAACCCCGGGAAGCATCGGGCGGTGAAAAGCAGCGCACCGCCATTGCGCGCGCCATTGCCGAACCCGCCCGCGTCTTATTGCTCGACGAACCGTTTAGTCACCTTGACTTACCCAACCGTTTGATAATCAAAGACCTTTTGTTTGAATTAGTCCGACAGCCATCTGGTGATGTACCGCCACCCGCCTGTCTCTTTGTGACTCACGACGCTACGGATGCCCTCTCTATTGCTGACCAAATTGGCATTATTCAACACGGGCAACTCAAACAGATCGGTACGCCTCGCGAAGTGTACTTCCAACCCAAAACCGCTTATGCTGCCCGTATGACCGGCCCGGTCAACACCATTCGCGGAAAACACCTGCCCACATTGGGCCTGCCCGCGGCAGAAAATCCAGACGCGCTGTTTGGCTTGCGGCCCGAACACATCACCCTGACTCCCGACGGACCGGTTTCAGGCGTTGTGCAGGCCATTTTTTTTCAGGGGCGACAGAGCGAACTAGCCGTGAAAGTCAGCCGATACGTATCAATTCGACTACTAACCGAACGCGATGATGTAGCCGTGGGTGATCAAATACGTATAACTATCTCCGGCAGTCGATTAATGGCTATCGGATAAGGTTATCATTTGTCTTTTCGCCGGAATCACTTAACTTTCCTTTCATACAACGAACACGAAACTATGCCCGAATTTACGCTTGGGATTGAAGAAGAATTCCAGACCATTGATCCCGAAACCCGCGAGCTCCGTTCGCACATGTCGAAACTCGTTGATGGCGGGCAAATTATCCTTCAGGAACGTGTTAAGGCCGAAATGCACCAGGCGGTGGTAGAAGTAGGGACCAACATCTGTCATAATATTGAGGAGGCGCGGCAGGAGGTAACGTACCTGCGGCGCGAAATCATCGACATGGCGGAGCGGCAAAACCTGCTCGTGGCCTCGGCCGGCACGCACCCTTTTTCAGACTGGCAACATCAGTTGATCACGCCCAACGAACGCTACGATCGGCTAATTGAGGAAATGCGAGACGTAGCCCGGTCGAACCTGATATTTGGTATGCACGTACACGTGGGCATCGCCAGCCGGAATGAAGGCATTCAGATCATGAACGCCGTACGGTATTTTCTGCCCCACATTTATGCCCTGTCGACTAATTCACCGTTCTGGTGCGGGCGTAACACCGGATTCAAATCGTACCGCTCAAAAGTGTTCGACAAGTTTCCGCGCACGGGTATCCCCGACTACTTCGGCAGCGCCAGTGAATACGATGAATACATTGCCTTACTTGTAAAGACAAACTGCATCGACAACGGCAAGAAAATCTGGTGGGACATCCGCCTGCACCCGTTCTTCGACACCATCGAGTTCCGCATCTGCGACGTACCCATGCGCGTTGATGAAACCATCTGTCTGGCAGCCATCATGCAGGCATTGGTGGCAAAGATCTACAAGTTACAACGCGCCAACCTCAATTTCCGGCCTTACCGCCGCGTGCTGATTGCCGAAAATAAGTGGCGGGCAGCCCGCTACGGCATCGAAGGGAAACTCATCGATTTCGGGAAACAGGAAGAGGTACCAACCCATCAACTGATCTACGAACTACTCGAATTTGTTGATGATGTGCTCGATGAACTGGGAAGCCGGAAAGAGTGTGAATACGTCCACGAGATCCTGAAAAACGGTACCGGTGCCGATCGGCAGCTAGCTGTTTTTAACGAAACAAACGACCTCAAATCGGTGGTGGATTACATTGTGAAGGAAACTTCATTCGGTGTCAGATAGTTAGCTTCTATACGATGAAGATTGCTATTTTAGATATGTACAACAACGTAGCCAATGAAGGCATGCGTTGCATTTTACACGCTATTCAGGCGGTGGAAGCCGCCGAGGGTGTGGCATTGCCCTACACCGTTTTCAATGTACGGGCCGATAATCAGTTGCCCGACCTTTCCTTCGATGCCTATATTTCAACGGGGGGACCGGGTATTCCTCTGCCGTTGGGCGAGGACTGGGAGGTGCCTTATTTCGAGTTGATCGATGCTATCTTCGAGCACAACCTCACGCAGGATTCGAAGAAGCACCTGTTTCTGATTTGCCACTCGTTTCAATTGGTGGCGGGTCATTTACACCTCGGCACCATCAGCAAGCGTAAATCAACGTCGTTCGGTATTTTTCCCATCCACCGCACCGACGATGGCTTGACCGAACCGCTGTTTGCGGCGTTGCCCGAACCGTTCTACGCCGTTGATTCGCGGGATTATCAGCTAACGGAACCCAAAATGGCAGAATTTGACGCGAAAGGCGCAGCGTTGCTGTGTTTGGAAAAAATTCGTCCGCACGTTGATCTGGAGCGGGCCGTGATGGCCATTCGGTTTACCAACGAAATCATTGGTACGCAGTTTCACCCTGAAGCTGATGACGAGGGTATGCTCCGCTATTTTTTACTCGACGAGAAACGTACCCAGATCATCAGCAATTATGGCCAAGCCAAGTACGATGAAATGGTGACCTATTTGAAAGATCCCAACAAAATTGCGCTCACCGAATCGGTGATCTTGCCGGGCTTTCTTAGAAATGCTATTCGTGAAATAACCCTGGCTTAACCAGGAAGAGTTTTTTTGACAGGATTCACATAGTTAACAGGATTTCTTGCTTGCTCTAATCAAATCCGGTGCAAGCGAGAAATCATGTTAATTATGTGAATCCTGTCAAAAAATAATCACACCATACCCTGCAATGTACCTTTCGCTGTTGTGGGATTAGCAAAACTGTTATGATTGACTCCATTCGCTCGGCTTACAACGCCCAATTTTCAACCGATCGCTACGAAGCTTTGCTGGCCAATATTCACGCCAAATTTCCAGCACAACTCGATTTTCGGATTGCCGAAACGCCGGTTTTTGTCCCAAAGCTGCTGACGGATAAAATGCTGATGGCTTGTGAGGATATTGTCAGGACAATCACGCAGCCCGATTTTAGGGATAAGACCGAAGCTGCCATTCCCGATAATCAATACGTACCCGGCGAAAAAACGGATAGCCACACGCAGTTTATGGCGGTTGATTTTGCTGTCTGCAGAAACCGTGAAACAGGCGAACTGGAACCCCAATTAATTGAATTACAAGGATTTCCGTCGCTCTACGGATTTCAACCCTACTTATCAGATTCATTTCGGGCCAACTTCTCAATTCCCGATTCAGTGAATCACCTATTTGGCGTGGCCACCAATGCCGACTACATAGACAAACTACGCCAGATGATCGTGGGCGATTGCCATACCGATGAGGTCATTCTGCTGGAAATTTATCCCGAAAAACAGAAAACACGCATCGATTTTGCCCTGACAAAACACTATATCGGTATCGATGCGGTTTGCCTGACCAAGATCAAAAAGCGTGGCCGGGCCTTATTTTATGAGAAAAACGGGCAGGAAATTCGCATCAAACGCATCTACAACCGCCTGATTTTCGACGAACTGGCCGCAATGCCAGAGTTGGAAACAGAGTTTAAACTGACCGATGATGTAGACGTAGAATGGGTAGGTCACCCAAACTGGTTTTTCCGCATCAGCAAGTACACACTTCCGTTGATCGACAGCGACTACGTACCCAAAAGCTATTACCTGGACAACGTACCCGGCGGCATCGAGTCCGTTACTGACCTCGAAAATTATGTATTGAAACCGCTCTTCTCCTTTGCGGGTAGCGGTGTGAAAATAAACGTCACCCCTACCGATATTGAGGCAATTGGGATCGAGGAACGGGGCAACTACCTGTTACAGCGCAAAGTGCAGTACGAACCCGTTATCACGGCACTCGACGGACAGGTCAAGTGCGAAATACGGATGCTCTTTATTTGGCCAACTGGTGCCGACAAACCTCAGCTAATCACCAATCTGGCCCGGTTGAGTCGCGGTGAAATGATCGGTGTGCGGTTCAACAAGGATTTCGATTGGGTAGGCGGTACCATTGCCTATTTCGAGCAGTAGTTATTTTCCGAAACGTATCTGATAACTAGCCGATGGGAAAAATACCACCGTTGTTCCCCGAATAAGGCCATCACGTCCAAACGGAAGGTTGGCCGACAGATCAAACGAGTGCCGACTCCTATCGAACCGAACACCAGCGGCCAGCTTACTCAACGAAAAGCCGTTGCCACCCAAAAAGATAAGATTCTCGCTGATGAAGGTCAGCGAGGGTCTTACCTTCCGAACGATTCCCACCGAAATCACCTGCCCTATTGAGTTCCTGCTGGTTCCGGTGCCCAGACCAAAAGTCACGTTGTTCTGCGAATCACCAATCGATACAATTCCCTGCAACAAACCGCTGGAAGTGGTACGATCGAAAAGTGATCCATACAAAAGTTGCGCCTGCACCCCCAGCCTCACGCGAGCCCCCACTGGCAAAGATACCTTGGTCGTCAGCGAACCGAATAAGCTGGGTATAAACGTAAAAAAGGTAGCCCCTATGCTCCAGTTGTCTGTAAGGCCAACGTCGAACTGACTAAAGTAAACCACTGTATTTCTGTAGTAAACCCGCCCGCGTTCGGCCTGGTAGGCGGTGGGCAGGAAATTCATGTATTGCCCAAACAGATTAGGATTTCCTCTCGTAAACCCGTCGCGCTGACCAACCTGTGTACGTTCAGAGCCAGTCCGCTCCATACGCAATACCCGTTCGGCAGGTACGTAGACGGTGCCCAGAGACGACGTTTTCAGCACCACCCGGCTCGAATCCTGGCTTAGCACTTGCCCGTTTAGCGTCGTTCCATCGGTCAGCGTTACGGCGTATTGTCCCGGCGAAACGGTCAATGGCGTGGGCTGGGTATCGGTGGCGCGGGCATAAGCGGGCTGTGTGAAGTAGGCCACCGAATCGGCGGTGACCGGCGCAAAACTGCTGATCTGACCAAACAACTCCCGCTCAACGTAGGTGAGTTGGCCGTTCTTCATTCGTACCGTGTACATCACACTATCGCGCTTTACAATTCGACCCTGAACATGCGATCCGTCTTTTAATAAAATGTAGTAGGGCTTACCGTTGGCTGTATCGGTCGGCGGTACCTGGGCAAGGATCAGGGGAGTTCCTATCAGCACTAGAAACAGACAAAGAAGAACTGTTTTCATAAAAAGCTTGGTTTAGGAATAGAGAAACTCAACGGCCTGTACTGTACGTTGACCCGAATTGACAGCTAATCGTTTAAATCGACAGACGACAGAAAGTTACGTAACAAGTAACACTAACCTGCATCTGTTGCTACTTCATCCGTGACACATCGACAACTTTTTTTTCAGCATATTGCCCAAACCACCGATTTCCCGTTAGCGCTGGAAATTGAACGGGCCGAAGGCGTGTATTTATACGGACCTAATGGCGAAACGTACCTGGATTTGATCTCCGGTATTGGCGTCAGTAACGTAGGCCACCGGCACCCGGCCGTGTTATCCGCTATTCACGCTCAGCTGGATAAGTACATGCACCTGATGGTGTATGGTGAATACATTCAGGGACCACAGGCCGATCTGGCCCAGGCTCTAATTGTATCACTGGCCGGGGCAGAAACCGGGTATGGCCCGATCGACAACGTGTACTTCACCAATTCGGGCGCCGAGGCAGTTGAAGGAGCGATGAAAATTGCGAAGCGGTTTACGGGACGGAGCGAACTGATTGCCTGCCACAATGCTTATCACGGATCAACACAAGGCGCGCTTTCGCTCAGTGGCGACGAAAATTTCAAGCGCAACTATCGCCCCCTCCTACCCGATATCCGGCACATTCAGCACAGTAGCTGGGAAGACCTTCAACAGATTACCACTAAAACGGCGGCTGTGATCATGGAGGTGGTACAGGGTGAGGCGGGCGTTCGGGTACCCGATCCTGCGTACCTGCACGCTGTTCGCGAACGCTGCACCGCCACAGGTACGTTGCTTATTTTCGATGAAATTCAGACCGGATTTGGCCGTACAGGCTCATTCTGGGCTTTTCAGGGGATAGACCCGTCTGGCAGAGCCGTGGTACCCGACATTCTGTTGAGCGCCAAAGGGATGGGCGGCGGCATGCCGATTGGTGCGTTTATGGCTCCAGAGTCGCTTATGTCCGTGATTAAGAATAACCCGATGCTCGGACACATCACTACGTTTGGCGGTCACCCGGTTTCGTGTGCGGCCTCACTGGCTACGTTGCAGACAGTTCAGGATCAAAGCCTTTTTGCCGACGCCGGACGAAAGGGAGAACTCATCAAATCATTATTGGTACATCCGCTCATTCGGCAGGTACGTGGTAAAGGGTTGATGCTCGCCGCCGAGTTCGATTCGTTCGACGTGCTGAAACCTATCATCGATCACGCCATTGATCCGGGTGTCGACAAGCCTGGGATTATCACCGACTGGTTCCTGTTCTGTAACAACTCCATGCGCATTGCCCCGCCCCTCACCATCACCGACGATGAAATCAGACTGGCCTGTCAGCTCATTCTCACCAGCATCGATCAGCTAGCCGAGCAACACGCTTTGTTAGTTGATTAGTTACGAATAGAACAATCGCTCATATCGTTCGTGAAGCAATTGCCGGTAGGCTTCTTTTGTGGTCGGTGTCAGGAAACTTATTTCCACCAGTTTGGTGATCTTATTTATTCGATCAGCTAGCCGGGTAAACACGTTTTGCTGCTGTCGGTCAGTAAGTTGCAAATAATTCCCAAACGCCTTCCAGTCTGAGCTGCGTAACCTGCTTTTTTTGCCATTGAGTGATAAGGCAAACTCCTCATTGTCGGTAGGCATCAACAGTTTTGTGGCCAATAAATCGTAGGCGGGTGTCAGCGATATACCCTCATCAGTTCGCCAGAGCGAAAAGTTTTTCAGGTGCATGTCGGCGTTACCCGTCAAGAAACAGAAGAGAGTCAGTTCAAACAAGGCGACAGAATCAAGCTGGGCTTGTTCACTAAACTGTCGAATTAGTCTGGCTACCAACTCCATAGATCCTTTGTACTTATCGGCCGTCGCGCGCTCTGCCAGTTGGCAAAAATCTTCCATTGCGCGTTTCTTCCCGTCACCCGGCCGATCAATTCGTTTTGTCAGGTATGCCAGTTCACCACTTTCGAGCCGTATTAACGTGTGAGGCACGGTTTTGATACCCGCTTTTTCCGCCAGATGCATGGTTAAATCTTCTATCTCCGGCATTTCCGGATACAGTGCGTAAGGCGGTTTGAGAATGAAATTTCCCCATAAGCCCACTAGTGTCAATCTGGCCTCACCCGGTCCTCTTTCCAGTTCCAGCGATAGTTTAGGCTGGACTCCCGTGACAGATATCTGCTGCCTGACCACCTGTTCGGCTAATTGATGCATGGCCTGAAGCGAATAGGGCAAGAGTGGCGCTTGCCGACTACCGAAAAAAATGAGACTACAGGTACTGTGAAAGTCCCCTTTCTCCTTCCCCAAGGGCTGGTAACAATATAAACAACGGCTTGTCATACAGATGCAATAATCGACACATTACCAATGCAATCCCGGCAACAGGCCAGCAAAAGTCCAAACCGGTCAGACGATCTTAACTTCCAGTTTTTTTCTACAATCTCCAATAACCATCCTTCCGGTATCAGCCCGTCGAAGAATGGAAAAAGCCTGGTGTCGACGTAGGGTTGTGCTCGAAGCGGGAGCGTCAGACTAACAGGCACAGCGTGGAGGTTAGACAGATAAGCGACATCATAGCTAAACTGATAGCCTGATTCTGTCTCAGCTAGTTGACCCGCTTTGTGCTGATCTACCCACACATCAGCCTGCCTGTTCATCTATCTGTCTTTTGATACGCACCGGACCTGCTTCGTGGCCGAACAGGCCGAGGACTTGATTCACTTTATCGAGGCGGAGCGTTGCTTTTCCTTGCTCCAGATCGCGGATGAAGCGTAGACCCACACCCGCTTTATACGCCAGGTCTTCCTGAGTCAGGTCATTTACCTTACGACGGTGCTTCACGAATTGGCTTAGTTCTGTAGGCATAACTATACCAGAAAGGGTATAAACTAACGATATGATCGTCAATTTATACCCTTTCTGGTATAGTTCAAAATACGGTTAGGCAACAGCTTCCGCCGATTGCTCTTCCAGCTTTTTCTGATCAGGCGACTCGGCAACGGGTTGTCCCGGTTTGCGGCGTGTCATGAAGATGTACATGGCCGGAATAACGAACAACGTCAACACGAGCGAGAACATCAGTCCACCCACGATAACAACACCCAGCGGTACGCGGCTTTTAGAAGCAGACCCCAACGCCAGAGCTAATGGTAGCGCACCAAACGCGGCTACGAGGGTTGTCATCAGAATAGGGCGAAGACGCATAGCGGCCGATTCGAGAGCCGCCGCAATTTTGTCTTTTCCCTCGGCCATCTGTTCATTGGCGAATTCAACGATCAGAATCCCGTTTTTCGTTACCAGTCCCACCAACACAATGATACCGATCTGGCTGAAAATGTTCAGTGTCTGATTGAACAGCCAGAGCGAGAAAACGGCTCCTGCCAGTGCCAACGGCACGGTAAGCATGATGATAAACGGATCAACAAACGAGTCGAACTGAGCGGCCAGAATCAGATAAACCAGAATCAGCGCCAGGGCGAAGGCAAACAGCGTGTTAGACGAACTCTCGGCAAAGTCACGCGAAGAACCGGACAGCGACGTCTGGAATGTATTATCGAGCACGCGGGCAGCAATAGCGTTCATCGCTTCTACCCCATCGCCAACGGTTTTGCCCGGAGCCAAACCTGCCGATACGGTAGCCGACTTGAAGCGATTGTAATGATATACTTGTGGCGGACTGCTGACCTCTTCAAACTTCACCACATTGTCGAGCGGAATCAGTTCTTCGCGATTGTTCCGCACGTAGAATGTCCGCAAATCGGTTGGTTCGTCGCGATTTTCCCGGTCAACCTGCCCAATTACCTGATACTGCTTTCCGTTCATCAGGAAGTAGGCCAATCGACGGTTACTGAGCGCCAGTTGCAGCGTGTTCGACACATCGAGTACCGACACACCAAGGTCAGTCGCCTTTTCGCGGTCGACGCTGATGTTCAATTCGGGTTTATTGAATTTCAAGTCGACATCCAAATTCTGGAAAGTCGGATCTTTACGCGCTTCTTCCAGAAACAACGGTAATTTCTCGCGCAGTTTCTCAAAGCTAAGGTTCTGTACCACAAACTGAACGGGCAGCGACGAACCCGACCGGCCTCCGGTAGAGATGGTCTGCTCCTGAGCCGGGAACATTCGGGCATCGGTAAAGCCTTTAAAGCTTTTAGTCAGGTAATCAACTACATCTTGCTGGGTACGTTCCCGATCCTGCGGATCTACCATGTTGATAAACACGAAGCCCGAGTTCACGGCACCCGCCCCTGAGTTACCGGGCGCTACTACACTAAAGGTCAGTTTCGTTTCAGGTATTGAATCAAGCACCAGCCTGGTTACCCGGTCGGCAATACCACTCATGGCTTCGTAACTCGTTCCTTCTGGTGCGGTAATTGGCACCCGAATTCGACCCCGATCTTCCAGCGGGGCCAACTCTGATTTAAGCGTTGCGCCCAGCCCGAATACCAGTGCCAGACAGGCCACCATCATAACCCATGCCCAGCGACGTTTCCCTAAAAAGTTGCCTAGAGAAGACCGATACGACGTATCGAGCCAAACGAAGAAAGGCTCGGTTTTCAGGTAAAACCACGACCGCTTGTCTGGGTTTTTCGAGGTCATTTTCACACTAAGCACCGGGGTGAGCGAAAGCGACACGAAAGCGGAAATCAATACGGCTCCGGCAACCACGATACCAAACTCACGGAAAAGCCGCCCTACGAAACCCTGTAAGAAGATAATTGGCAGGAACACAATGGCCAGCGTGATCGAGGTTGCGATTACGGCAAAGAAAATCTCTTCCGAACCTTCCTCAGCCGCTCGTTTGGGGTCCATACCCTTCTCTACCTTTTTGTATATGTTTTCCGTGACTACAATACCATCATCAACCACCAGACCTGTTGCCAGCACAATACCTAACAGTGTTAGAATATTGATACTAAAGTCAGCAACGTACATAATAAAGAAGGCACCAATCAGCGAAACAGGAATATCGATAAGTGGACGGAAAGCGATGAGCCAGTCACGGAAGAAGAAATAAATGACCAGAACAACCAGCACAAACGAGATTAATAGCGTCTCTTCTACTTCCTCAATGGCTTTACGAATGAACGTACTCCGATCAATACCTACACTGACAATCAGATCTTTAGGCAATTCACTTTTTATCTCATCGAACCGTGCGTAGAACTCATCGGCAATATCAACGTAGTTGGCACCGGGCTGAGGAACCAGCACCAGAATCACCCCCTGAATACCATTCTGCTTCGACGATGTTTCTTCGTTCTCAGGTCCAAGGGTGGCATAACCTACATCGCGCAGCCGGAGAATCTGTCCGTTTGTTTGCCGAATGATTAGGTTGTTAAAATCGGCCTCAGTAGTCAGTCGCCCCACCGACTTAACGGTTAACTCTGTGTTGTTACCGTAAATTTTACCACCGGGCAACTCTACATTTTGCGCAACAAGGGCAGCTTGAATATCCTGCACGGTAAGTCGGTAAGCGGCCAGTTTAGCGGGGTCGAGCCACATCCGCATAGCGTAGCGTTTCAAGCCGTAGATGCTCACCTGCGATACACCGGGAATGGTTTGCAACCGCTCCTGCAGTACGTTTTCAGCGTAGTCAGACAATTCCATCGGATTGCGCGTCGTACTCTGAACTGGCATAAAAATGATTGGATCCGAGTTGGCATCAGCCTTGGTCACAACCGGTGGCGCGTCGATATCCTGCGGAAGTTGACGCTGTGCCTGCGACACTTTATCGCGTACATCGTTGGCCGCCCGTTCAAGGTCAGTATCCAGGTTAAATTCGACCGTAATATTGCTGACGCCTAGGGCTGAGTTCGACGAGATCGTCCGAATACCTTCGATGCTGTTCAGCGACTTTTCGATTGGCTCGGTAATCTGCGACTCAATGATTTCGGGGTTAGCTCCGGTATAATTGGTTCGTACCGAAATCACCGGCGGGTCAATGGCCGGGTATTCACGTACGCCCAGAAAGGTGTATCCGATTACACCAAACAGCACAATCACGATAGACATTACCATCGCGAATACGGGCCGTTTCAGGGAGAGAGAGGAAAGACTCATAAGGGGGGAACGTTGATGAATCAGAGAACTGAACGGTGATCAACCTTGAATTTTTGCCACTTTAACGGGTCCGTCTTTCTTCACAAAAAGCAGTCCTGTAATCACAACAGTATCGCCGGTAGCCAAGCCTTTGGTGATCTGAATATTGCTTTTATCGCGTATTCCAGTTTCTACCTCTACAAAAGTGGCTTTGCCATTACGAACCACAACCACTTGCTTACCGCGCGTCTGTGGTAGTAACGCCTGCGACGGAATAGTCAGTGCCTGATCTTCCCGGAAAACCAGATTTATCTTGGCGAATGCCCCCGGCCGCAAATCACGGCTGGTGTTGGGTACTCTTGCCCTAATGCGCAGACTACGCGTAGCCACGTCTACGTTCGGCTCTATGGCGTAAATCTGACCAGAAAAAGCATTCCGCACACCGTCTAGCGTGAAATTGACCCGTTCACCTGTTTTCACCGACGAACTATAACGCTCAGGAACGGTAAAATCCAGCTTGAGCGGATTAAGTTGTTGAAGGGTTGCAATCAGTGTTTGTGGCGTCACTACGGCACCGGGGCTCACATTCCTGATACCGACAGTACCTGCAAAAGGGGCTCTGATTTCGGTACGCCGGAGCGAAGCTCGGGTGAGGTCGATATCGGCAAGTGCCCCTTTCAGATTAGTCACAATGATGTCGTATTCCTGTTGGCTAATTCCGCCGCGCTCCAAGAGTTGCTTGTTTCGCTCTTCGGTACGGCGGGCGTTCTCTTCCAGCACCTTGAATTTCTGAAGCTGAGCCTGCAAATCCACATCGTACAGTTTAACAAGCAGCGCCCCTTTGGCAACCGGCTGGCCCTCGCGAATGTTGAGTTCAACGATTCGTCCGCTAATTTCTGGAAAGATATCAACCTGCTCGTTAGCCACCAGCGATCCAGTTGCCACCACAGAGTTCGCAATGACGGTAGGTTTCACAATGAAGCCGTTCACAGAGGTAGGTCCACCGGCACCAGCTGCACCGCCACCCGCTTTACCGCCACCTGCGGCTGGTGCAGCGCCGCCACCACCACCTGCGCCTGGCGCCGGATTCATTACTTTGTTATAATAGATCAGGCCACCGAGGACCAACACAGCGAGTACAAGAGCAATCCAGCGTTTCAAAATTTATAGTCAGGTTAAATGTATTCGACACTTATAATAATATTCCCACGCCAAAAAGCAAGACAAAAAGTAATGTCGACAATGCCAGTTGACCAAGCCGGGGATTTAGTTCGGCAGGGTTGGTGTGGTTGGCTACTGCCTGTCCATTCACAATAAACAGCGGGAACGATAACAGGTACAAATAAGCCGTCCAGTCAATGGCTGTTAATAACGAATAAACCAGGGCACAAATCATTCCAGTGATGAGTAAAGCCCAGTGGTACTGAATCGCTTTTTTCAAACCCAAACGAACTGGAATAGAGTACTTTCCGGTCTTGGCATCGGTCTCAATATCACGCACATTATTAATATTCAATACGCCGGTGGCAAAAAAACCAACCGCACTGGCGGGTAATAGCAGCAACGTACCCAGCGATTGTGTGTGCAGAAAGTATGTACCCAGTACCCCCACCCACCCAAAGAACAGTAACACCGCTATATCACCATAGCCTGCATAGCCATATGGCCGTTTACCATTTGTGTAGGCCACTGCCGCTGCAATACAAAGCAGACCGAGTAACAGGAATACCCAAAATAACCACGACCCAGATTCACGAGTGGCTTCAATCAACAACCAAACACCTGATACCAGCGATAGTCCAGCTGTGATTAGCATAGCCCTGAACATGGCCTCCTTAGTAAGATCGCCCGTGGCTACGGCACGGCGCGGCCCTACCCGTTCGGGCGTGTCTTTGCCAGAAACGGCATCGCCGTAATCATTGGCGAAGTTGGACAGTATTTGCAGAAAGGTGGTTGTCAAGACGGCCAGCGTGAATGTCAACCAACTGAACCGGCCCACCGATGCAGCCAGAAAGCTACCCAAAATGATACTGGCAAGGGCCAGCGGCAACGTTCGCGGTCGAGCCGCAGCAATCCAAGCCTTCATTCAATTATCAATTAACAGTTATCAGTTACCAGTTATCAGTTATCAGCTTCGCCACAGGTACGTTGTTTTGCGAAGCCTGATAACTGTTTACTGACAACTGTTAACTGACTAGATGCCTACTGCTTTTTTAAATGTTGCATCACCTGGTTTAACACCGGAAGCGAAGAAGTGGGTGAGCTTGCCGTTTTCATCGACCACGTATTTGCAGAAATTCCAGCCGGGGGCCTGCTCATTCCAGCCGTTCAGGCTTTTGGTAGTCAGCCATTTGTAGAGGGGTGCCTGCTTGTCGCCAACCACATCTATTTTCTCGAATAACGGAAACGTGACACCGTAGTTTTTCTGGCAAAACGTGGCAATCTGCTCGCCACTGCCCGGCTCCTGTCCGCCGAAGTTGTTGGCCGGAAAACCCAGTACAATAATTTTGTCTTTATGCAACTTGTAGAATGCTTCCCAGTCGGCGTATTGTGGTGTGTAGCCACACTCGGAAGCCGTGTTGAGAATAATGACTTTTTTGCCTTTGTACTGACTCAGCGACACCGACTTACCATCGATACCGTTCATGGTAAAATCGTAAAGCGATTTGGTTGGCGCGGTTTCTAACGTGGCCGGGGCCGTGTGGGCCGCCGTTTTGTCGCTGAAAACGTGTTTGACTAAGCGAGAGAATGACATAGTGGTAAATAGGATAGCGCCCGCAACAAGGGCAAGGCCAATTTTGGATGAAGTACGCATGGGTGAAGGGTTTTTACATTTTTTCAGGTACGTCAATGCCTAGCAAACCCATGGCTTTCCGAATGGTTTCAGCCACCTGAGTCGATAGAGTTAATCGAAGCGTTGTTTTTACAGGATCAGGCTCTGACAGGATAGATACTTCAGCGAAAAGCCGGTTGTAGGCCTTTGCCAGATCATATACGTACTGCGACAGTAACGACGGCGCAAAATTGTCGCCCGCCTCTTTCACTCGCTGCGGATACTGACTCAGCAACACGATTACTTCCTGCTCGGTTTCATGGAGTTGGGTCATTTCGTCAGCAGTAACGTCGGTTTGCAGACCACTTTCCTGTGCCTTGCGCAACACCGACCGAATGCGGGCGTGGGTATACTGAATAAACGGCCCGGTATGCCCGTGTACATCCACCGACTCGGCCGGGTTGAACAGCATTCGCTTCTGTGGATCAACCTTCAGCAGATAGTATTTCAGCGCACCCAGACCAATCATTCTGAAAAGATCCTGCTTCTCGGTCTCCGAAAATTCATCGAGCTTCCCTTTCGCTGCCTGTTCGCCGGCTTCGGCGGCAACCTGCGTTACCTCATTCACCAGATCATCGGCATCGACAACGGTTCCTTCGCGCGATTTCATTTTACCACTCGGCAGGTCAACCATGCCGTAACTGAGATGATAACAACCGTCGGCATACGGGCGGCCCAGACGTTTCATGATGGCGAACAGCACTTTGAAATGGTAGTCTTGTTCGTTGCCAACCACCCAAATTGACCGATTGGAGTGAAAATCACTGAATTTGAGATCCGTCGTCCCCAGATCCTGCGTGATATAGACCGATGTACCGTCGCCGCGCAGCACCAGCTTATGATCCAGACCTTCGTCGGTCAGATCGATCCAGACTGATTTGTCTTCTTTCTGGTAAAAAACGCCCGACGCCAAACCTTCCTCTACCACATCTTTACCCAACAGGTACGTGTTCGATTCGTAGTATGTTTTGTCGAAGCTGACGCCAATATTCAGGTACGTGTCGGCAAAGCCGGCGTACACCCAACTATTCATCTGTTGCCAGAGCGCCACCGTTTCGGCATCGCCCTGCTCCCACTTGCGAAGCATTTCCTGCGCTTGCTGCATCAGTGGGGCTTTTTTCTCCGCCACCTCCTGCGCCATTCCATCCGCCACCAGTTGACTGATTTCAGCTTTGTAGGCCTTATCGAACAGTACGTAATACTTCCCGATCAAGTGATCACCTTTCAGACCGGCCGATTCGGGGGTTTCGAACGTGCCGTCTTCCTGCCGACCAAATTGCTGATAGGCCAGCATCGACTTGCAGATGTGAATACCCCGATCATTAACCAGACAGGCTTTAGTCACAGCAAACCCGTTGGCGGCCAGAATTCGACTGATTGAATCGCCGAGGAAATTGTTGCGTAAATGGCCCAGATGAAGCGGTTTGTTGGTGTTTGGCGATGAAAATTCGACCATCACCGACTGCCCGTTGGCGGGGGCTACGCCGAAATCAGGCTCGGCCACGATGCCGTTCAGGGCTTTGATGTACGCCGCGTCTGACAGGCTTATGTTTAAAAAACCCTGCACCACGTTGAACGCCCGCACCACGGGTGAGTTGGTCAGCAGCCAGTTGCCCAACGCCTGCCCAATCTCGGCGGGTGACTTACGGAGTGTTTTCACCAGCGGGAAAAATACGAATGTGTATGTTCCCTCAAATTCTTTCCTGGTCGATTGCAGGGTAATATCGCCCGCTGAGGTATTGTAAAGGGTCTGAACGGCCTGCTGAATAGCCGCTTTTAAGTCTGCCTGTAAATCCATTGCTGTATGGCCTTCGTGATGGGCCCGAACGTTCCGCTGATGCGGGTGTAATGAATCGCAAAAGTACGAAAGGGCTACGCATTTGGGCAATTCAACTGTAAGATGTAGCTTTCGGTCTATCGGGCAATCTCTCCGCTAGGATTGCACTCCCTCATTATGCGCCTGTTCCTGTTTATATACCTGCTGCTCACCGCCTCTTTTGCCCAAGCTCAACTAAAGGCATTGAAGCAGATCGACTATCCGATCAAGGAATCGGTCGATGAAGAATATACGGTCTTACCACTTGGTACGCGGGGAGCACTGGTAACCTACCATAAACACGACGACTACCGTCGGCAATCCCACTCGTATACGTTCACCAGCGTAGATACACTCCTAACTACCCGTTGGAAAGTCGAGTATGTCCTGCCCGAAAATTTCACCCCTTCGCAGACGTTCGCCAACGACCGATACCTGTTCTATTTGGCCAACGAGCCCGACACCGACAATTTCAGTATGATCCGCCTCAACCTTGTCGATGGTACGCTGGATAACTACGCTGGCAAACTGCCATCGAGCCTGGCCCTGTCCGATTTCAAGGTAATGGGTAATGTGGCTTATATGGCGGGGTACTACCGGTCCCGGCCCGTAGTGATGGCCTACTCACTCTTCGACGGCACCATCCGGGTTTTTCAGGGACTGTACATTAACCACACCGAACTGAGTAGTATCGAGATTGATGACTACCGACAGGAGGTCCATATTGTGACCCATACGGCGAACAAAAAGTGTCCGTTCACGCTCCGCTCCTACTCACCCGATGGCAGGCCCCTCCGGGTGATCGACTACGAAGGCACCGCCTACAGTTTAATTTCAGGAAAAATTCTTCCCATCAGCGCCACCGAATCACTACTCGTGGGTAATTACTCCACCGACTGTACGCCCTACTCGCAGGGGATCTACATCACCCGAATTCGCCATAACGAAACCGGGAAATTCACCGTCACTACAGACCGGGGCGAGGCTATTCGCTACGTCGATTTTTCGAATCTCAAGCACTTTTTCAATTATCTCAAACCCCGTCGACAGCTAAAAATGCAGGAACGGGTGGCCGAGCAAAAACGCCTGGGTAAAGAGTACAAGTTCAGGTACCGTTTACTGGTTCACGATCTGATCCCCACCACCGACGGCCTACGGTTAGTAGCCGAGGTCTATTACCCCCAGTACAGAGGGTCTATCTCGTCTTATTCGCCCCGCCCGTGGCGAACGTCAGCCAGCCCGATTCTCCAGACCGGGGTGACGAACAGTATTCCCCTAACAAGCAGTCAGTCGTACTCGGATGGGTATCGGTACACGCATGCCTTTGTCTGTGAATTTGACCAGGAGGGCAATTTGCGCTGGGACAATTGTTTACCCATTCAAGACCTTACTGATGAAATGCCCACGCAAAAAGTACACACGTCTACGCAGGGCAACCGGATGGTAATGGCCTATCAACAGGAAAGCGACGTGTATACGTCTGTCATCGAACGCGACTCAGTCTTACTAACCGACGAACCTTTTCCTATCAAGGCCGGCTCGGAACAGGAAAAAGTACAGGAGGCGGCCGACGAAGGGCTCATTGCCTGGTACGGTCCCTACTTTCTGGCTACCGGGTACCAGAAACTAATTCCTGAACGGGGATTTTCGAGCCAACCACGCGAGTTATTTTACATGAAGAAGCTGATTTACAATGCTTTTGCTACACCTGAGTCAGCCAATGAGAAGCAAAAAAAGAACGTACCCAAACCCATCCGTCCTGAACGATAATAAGCTAATTCCGTTATTTTGTATCGGAACCCGCCCCCCTGTTTGTGGGTTCATATAACTTATGATGCCCACAAATCGCGAACTGATTCATGCCCTGCGCCAGGGTCAACTCCTTGCTATTGCCGACGAAACCGGCTGGTCTGTTGCCGCCGACCCTCAGAACGAAGCCGCTGTTCAACAGTTGATTGCGCTGAAAAGAGCGACAAAAAACCCATACGACCTCACAGTGCTTGCCAGGAATACCGATCAGGTGGTAATGTACGTGCACAAGATGCCCGACGTAGCATTCGATTTGGTCGAATTCACGGATATTCCACTGATCGTGCTGTTTCAAAAAGGCAAAAATGTGGTGGCTGGCGTCGGCGAAGAAGAAATCGCCATTCGTAAATCGCTTAACGAAGAGGTTCAGTTTCTGCTTGGTGGGTTCGGAAAAGGCGTCATTACGCTACCTTTTGAGAGCTTTGCGCTGCCCGATGCCGCCCGCAAAATCGTAAGTTTCACCCTTGGCGAGGCATCGCGTAATTTTCGCAAACCCCGCATACTACGGTTAGGCATGGGCGGAGAAATTGAGTTTCTGCGGAAATAAGCGATCCGGGCAGTAACGGCCAGAAGACGGTAATGCGTCTGTAGCCCACCCGGTAAGCTGCTTAACGGCTACTCAAACTAGACATGAATTTCGCTGATTTCCTTGCTACCAAACCTGTTTTCGCCCGTATTGCCGACGCGGCGGGAGCGTTGAACATACCCGCTTTTGTGGTTGGGGGGTACGTTCGCGATCTGGTGTTGAAACGCCCTTCCAAAGACATCGACATTGTGTGCCTCGGCAGCGGAATTGCCCTGGCCGAGGCGGTAGCCAAAGCAGCTGGCGTCAACGTGGCCGTGTATCAAAATTTTGGTACAGCCATGCTGCGAATGGATGATCCCGTGGATGGGTACGTTGACGTTGAATTTGTGGGTGCCCGCAAAGAATCGTACCGGTCCGATTCTCGCAAGCCGATCGTTGAGGATGGCACACTCGCCGACGACCAGAACCGGCGCGACCTCACCATCAATGCCATGAGTATCAGCCTCAACCAGTCCACATCGTCCACTGAGGCTGGCAGCAACATACCTGAGGTTGACTATGGCGATTTGATCGATCCCTTTGGTGGACTTACTGACCTGAAACGGCGACTTATCCGTACCCCATTGGCCCCCGATCTGACCTTCTCCGACGATCCGTTACGCATGATGCGGGCTATTCGATTCGCCACCCAACTTAATTTCGATATTGACCCGGAAACCTTCGACGGCATCATTCGGATGAAAGACCGCCTGGGTATTGTGTCGATGGAGCGTGTGATTGAGGAAATGAACAAGATCATTCTGTCACCCTCGCCCTCCTACGGCTTCAAACTGCTGTATCACGCCGGCCTACTCGATCTGATTCTGCCTGAGCTCGTGGCTCTGAAAGGCGTAGAAACGGTAGATGGGAAAGGGCATAAAGACAACTTCTTTCATACGCTTCAGGTACTCGACAATGTGGCGCGAATGAGCAATGACCTATGGTTACGCTGGTCGGCCATTCTGCACGATATCGCTAAAACCCAGACCAAACGGTTCGATAAGCGCGTGGGCTGGACGTTTCATGGCCACGAAGAAGTGGGCGCACGACTGGTGCCAACCCTTTTTCGTCGGTTAAAATTGCCGCTTAATGAGCACATGAAGCAGGTGCAGAAGCTAGTTCGCCTGCACATGCGCCCCATTCCGCTGGTTAAAGAGAGCATTACTGACTCAGCCCTGCGCCGGTTGCTATTCGAGGCGGGTCCCGATCTTGAGTTGTTGCTTACCCTGTGCCGAGCCGATATTACGTCGAAAAACCACGAGAAAGTACAGAAGCACCTGAGCCGCTTCGATCAGGTAGAGCAAAAGCTTCATGATCTGGAAGAACGAGATCAACTCCGCAATTTTCAGCCTATCATCACTGGCGAGCTGATTATGGAGACCTTTGGCCTGAAGCCTTCTAAAGAAGTGGGCGAACTAAAGATTGCCGTACGCGAAGCCATCCTGGAAGGTATTATTCCAAACCAGTACGATGTGGCCTACCTGTTCATGATTGCTGAAGGCGAGAAACGGGGTTTTACCGTCTTACATCACGTACCTGAACCAGTCGCCACGTCGTCTGACCAGGAGTAAATTTTTTATTGTTTCTTGCAATCACTATGGAAAAAAACAACTTTCGTCGCTCTTTCGGGGCAGGCCTGACTATTCTGGGGGCTGCCGTCATTCTCTTTGCCTGTGTGGCTTTTCTCTCTGATGGCAAGCCCACGCTCGGCCTTGAAGTAAGCCGGGGTGAAGCGGCTGCCCCCTTCGCCGTTGGCCTTATCTTCTTCCTCTCAGGCATTAACCTGATCAATAATTCGTAACCCCTTTGGGGTGGCCTGTCAATAGAACAGAGTCGCTGGAAGCGAATAAAGCTCCATGGGAGCGACCTTAACTAGCTCAGTTGAGGCCGCTCCCTTGGAGCTTTAATCGCTTCCAGCGATTCTGTTCTATTGACAGGCCACCCCAAAGGGGTTAGATGAGTGGCAGGCCCATAGACATCCTAATCACAGATTTACCCATTTACTTACATTGCACAGGTACTGATAAAACCCCCAATGGCGCTATCAAAGCCTAGTCGCGCTGCGCCGTTAGTAGCCACGGATACGTATTCTGCGGCATGGGCAGTCCATTCGGCTGAAGTTGCAGGTACATCAGGTGCAGGTGCGTTGGAGAACGGGGTTTGTACGCGTTGAATCCGGTGCGGCCCACCTCGGCAATCTTCTGACCGGCACGTACCCAGTCACCCATCGTTACGTTTACCACTTTGTTATGGGCGTAATAGAACAGACCATTCCTGACGGGGTCATATACCCAGATCCAGTTGCCGCCCCGATATTCCTGCGCACTGGTCCAGCCGGTTTCAACGGCAAGTACCAATCCGTCTGACATAGACAGCACATCAACGGGCTTTCCGGTTTCGTCGTCAACAGAGTCCTGATTGCGATCGCGGATAAATATATCCTGCGCCGGGTGACTACCCCGAACATTGTAATCGAAGAGATCAAATCCTTTGCCCCGGTAGCCTTCCCCGTGCGAACCACCAATAGCAGTACTAGTGTATCCTTTCAGAGGAAACCACATGGCCGTGCGTTGACGGCCTGACTCAGAAACGGTGTCGGTTGGATAGTCGTTGTTGGACCGGTAGCGCTCGTAAAGACCTATCATGGTACGGCCAAAAGAGGCACGGGCCGAATCAGGGAGAATACTTTCTTCCCGAATCTTGATATACAGGGTATTGAATTGCTGACAGTAACTGTAAGGCGTTGGCGCAGGATTATCGATCAACGGCACCTGCGAAGAGGCAATGTTGAGGCCACCCACCAGCAAAGCGATTGCGAAGCCAAAAAAACGCCTGAAGAGATAAGCGAAGGGAGGTATTGTCAGCAAAACAGAGAAACTTTTTGCCAAAAATAAGGAATAGTTAGTACGTCACTACAGCCTGTCTACTCATCAATTACTACCCGGTGGGCAAAACACCCGATAAAATGTGTAGCTAACCGTCAGGAAAACCATGGTGTAATGATCTTTTCGGTCAGGGTTACTCTGGTTCAGTTTGGGGGCTCCGGCATCAGGCACACCCAGCCCATCCAGGTTGTCTGTCGTGGTGAAGCGGGTCGTATACTCCAGCCCAATGCTCCACGGACGGGCTATTTCATATTTCACGCCAACGCCCAGGGGAAACGCAATCTCAACGGGCTTATCTCCCGGCTGACGTAAACCATGCGAAAAAACGGCCAAACCTCCGAAAACGTAAGGTGTCCAGTTTTGGGCACTATTAAGGGCCGTATAATTTCTGAATTTATATTCACCCAGCAGCGCAACCTCCCGAACCGTGTTCCGAAAAGCGGCTCCCCGGGCAATCTGGTAGCGGTCGGTTGTAATACTGTCTGTCCCAATAATGCGTCCCAGTGACACCTGTGCCCGTGCGGCAAAAGACTGGCTAAGATGATACCTGAAAAACAACCCACCGCCGGGGCGAATAAACTTAGGATTAAGCACAGGGGCTATATCGCCGGTGTAAAGTAAACCACCTAAGGCACCTCCAATCTCAATTTTTTGGCTATATCCGAGTATTGGGCTCAGAAAAAGCCCGGCTATGAGAAGCCGGGCTACTGTATTTTTCGGTATTATGCTCACAGGTTAGCGAATCGGAGGGCACTTGATTTTGGCCGGAATGATGTAGTGAATCTGGAAACTCGTCAGCAAGTACGAATCTTTTAGCGGAATCCGACTCCCTCCTCCGCGCTGGGTCAGCAAATCGGGACTCACACCCGCCGCCGTAATTTGATCGAGGCCCGGTTGCCGGTTGTCGCCTTTCCGGGCAGCCAACAGTTCGCCGCCTCTGTTCGATAACTGTTGCGCCAGAGGAGTAGTCAAGTCAGCTTGATTGGCAGGGTAAGGACCACCTGTGTCATCCAGATAATCAGAAAACGAAGGAGTCACCCGCATTTCGGCTGCCAGACTCAAGTACTCACTCAGTTTGTAGCGAACGCCCACGCCAATAGGTACAGAAATCGTAACAAGCGAATATGGTTTAGCGTAGCCGGGCTGCCCCTGCCCTTCTGTTCCCAGTGGTTGAAGCGCCACCCACTGCTGCTCTGTTTCAGGCTCACCAGCCACAGGCAGTGGTGTTAGTGCCTTCGGGTTATGCGCTAGTAATGCTACACCCAACAGCGCGTACGGCGTTATTTTGGCCCGATCGCGTGGGGTACGTCCACCGGGAACAAAATTATACATCCCGATCAACGCAAATTCTTTGAGGTCGTTTCGGAAATGCAGGTTCCGCGTGTACTGGGCGGCAAATTTTACCGGGTCGTTCTGGGCATATTTGTAGTCATCGCCGGTAATGCGGGCCCAGGTAAACGAGGCCCTTACACCAATTCGCGGTGTAAAATGGCGGGCAAACATCAGGCCTGCATTCCAGCGGGGCAGCGTAGTTAGCGACTTTAAAGGTTGACTGTAACCAGCCATATCACCAAAATAAGTAGACGTACCCACACCGAAACCTACTTCAGAATAAGGTAAAAATTGGGAATTCGATCGACGCTGCGCGTACCCCTCGTGTCTGCTTCCGCCTAGTAGCAGCGCCGACAGAATTCCCAGCGTAAAAATGGGCCTATAAGTCATGGAAATTGATTACGAAATGAAATCGGTTAGCCTGTCACAAAACTACCAATCAACACACGGGGCTTCACTCCCGGCGTTCGGTATTATGCATTCAAAACGGCCCGCTGTTTAAAATATTGGGCGATGCCGCGTTTTTCTACGCTTTGTCAATTGCGTACATCGAAGCCCCAGTTCAGTTTGCTACGGAGGGTGTTCAGAAAATTATCGTCACTTAGCTTGACCAGCCGGGCCGAAAATTGTTCGCGCTGAACCTGGAGTTTGGTGGCTGCATCGATCGTTTTAGATCGGGAATCGAGCGATACGAGAAAATTACCGCTACGGCTTTCTACTTCAAACGATAGCTTGCACGAGTCCATAATCACCATAGGGCGAACATTCAGGTTGTGCGGACTGATTGGCGTGATAATGAAATTGTTGGTCTGCGGCAACAGCACCGGCCCACCGCAACTAAGCGAATAACCCGTTGATCCACTGGGTGTTGAAACAATTACTCCATCGGCCCAGTACGAATTCAGAAACTCGCCGTCCAGGTATGTATGTACGGTGATCATCGACGAACTCTGGGTACGTGTGATGGTAAAATCATTCAACCCGAAGGGAATTCCGTCGAAAATATCGATATCTGCCTGTACACTGACCAACGACCGTTCATCGATGGTGTACTTTTTATGAATCAACGCATGGAGCATGAACTGGATACCACCGGGCGACACGGTTGCCAGAAAACCCAACCGGCCAATGTTGATGCCTACGATCGGAATCTGGCGTGGCCCCACCTGCGACACTACATCGAGCAGGGTACCATCGCCACCCAGACTAAAGGCGAAGTCAGCGTCGAAAATATCCTGTGTTGTATGATAAGTGAGTTGACTGTTGTGGGTAACTCCCGCCGAATCCAGAAACAGACGGTACGTATCCGACAATTGAACTTCAGCCCCGCGAGCCGCCAGCGTATCGAACATCGACTGGACAAAGGGCCGGGCTGCTTCCTGGAAAGTACGTCCGTGAATAGCGATTTTCATGAAAAAGAAGCCTGAAACAGTCAGCAACTCGGAAGCTGTTTCCAGACGCTGTTATGTATTCAAAAAGCGCATAAGCGCGTTAAGGCGATCTTGATCCAGGTTATCAATAGGTGCACTGGCGAAGGCAGAATCGATGGTGTAGCCGAACCGTTCCAGGGTAGACACCACCGACGTAATATCGCGGCGGTTTAGCTTCAGCGTCAGCCGGGCCCGATCGGTGAGGCCATATACCGGGCTACTGTAATAGCTACTGATAATTTTTACGTTGTTGGTCTCAACCAGCCGACTAATCTCCGACATCGAGTAATCATGCTCGTCCAGGGCAATCACCAGAATAGCTCCCGACTCCTGAATGCCGATTTCCCGCGAAAACTGACGTAATAGATCGGTTGTACCCACGCTGCCCATAAACTCTTTTCCTTCGTTGACAATTGCCAACACGTCGAGCCGATGCTCGGTAGTGAGGGCAATTAACTCCAGTAGATGTTGATTTTCCGTCGCGAATATTGTTTCCGACAAGCGCATTACGTCGCTAATCGGCCGATCGTCGTCCGGGATGTTGAGCAGTAAATCTTCACTAACGACTCCTAAATACTGACTGCTGTCAACAACAGCCAGCTGAATCAGGTGATGTTCCTGCATCCATTCTAATGCTTCGGCAACGGAATCTCCCGGTTTAAGGGCGGGAATCATTGGATCTATGAGTTCAGCAGCGAGCATATGTAACGGAGAGATGAGTGTCGAATGAAAACTAATAAGAATTTCCGATAGTTTCAGTGAACAGTTATCAGTTGCTCCGCTTGGGAACCTACAAATTAAAGCTTGCAGCGCTGATAACTGTTTACTGATAACTGATCACTGACCCGATCGGGTGTTTTTCGAGCCACTGACTAAGCAAGGCGTTGAAGCGCGCGGGGTTTTCCATCATGGGAGCGTGGCAGCATTTGTCGATAAAATGCAGTTCAGTATCCCTGATCAGGCGGTCGAATTCGTGGGCTACGTGCGGTGGCGTGATCGTATCGTTCAATCCCCAAACCAGCAACGTAGGCACCTCAATTTTATACAGCTCTTTGGCAATATTTGTCCGCTGTGCCGATTTGGCAATCTGTACAATGTTCAGGCATTTGGGAATGCTGCTTGTTACATCAAAAACCTCGTCGATCAGTTCTTTTGTGGCTACGGTTGGGTCGTAAAACGTGTAGGCTACCCGTTCGGCCACAAAATCGTAGCTACCCCGCTTGGGAAACGAGCCCCCCATACCATTCTCGAAGAGGCCTGAACTACCGGTCAATACCAGCCGCTTCACTTCGTCCGGGTGTTTAAACGTGTATAACAGTCCCACGTGCCCACCAAGCGAATTGCCGAGCAGGGTTAAATCAGTCAGGCTTTTGAACGCCACGAACCGCTCTACGAACGAAACAAGGCCATCCAGACTGGCTTCGCGCATAGGCATGTCATAAATGGGAAGCACCGGAATAACCACCCTGTATGTAGGCGAAAAGGTATTGATTACATCATCCCAGTTGCTGAGCGCGCCAAAAAGCCCGTGCAGCAACAGCAGGCATTCGCCCTGCCCTTCGTCGATGTAGCGGAATTCGCCTTCCTGATGTACGGTAACATTCATAGGGTGGAAACTGGTTTTGTTGTCTGTATGAAATTGCGCAATAACGGTACTCCGTATTCAGTGAGCACTGCTTCGGGGTGAAACTGAACCCCCCAAATCGGCCACTTCTCATGTCGTATTGCCATCACTTCCTGATTATCGCCTGAAATACTGACGGCTGTTGCCCGAAGCTCGACTGGCAAATCGGTCAGAGTCAGAGAATGGTATCGGGTTACGCGAATCTCTTCGGGAATGGCCCGGAACAGTGAATCGGTTGTGTCGACACGGATCGTCGATACTTTTCCATGCATTGGTTTTGGGCTTCGGGCTAAGGTAGCCCCAAAATACTGACCAATAGCCTGCTGACCTAAACAGACCCCTAACAGGGGGAGTCGGTTGTGGTAATAATGGATTACATCCATCAGTCTACCCGCTTCGATAGGAGTGCCAGGTCCCGGCGAGAGAACAACGGCATCGTACTCACCCTCAGTCAACTGCTGAAGTGGCAGGTTGTTTCGACGCACCACACAATCAGCGCCGGCCTGTTTCAGGTAGTCGACCAGGGTGTAGGTGAAGGAATCGAAGTTATCTATCAGTAAAAGCCGCATACGCGAGGAGACATGTACTGGCAAAATAGGCACTTCTAAGAATAATTGCCAAATCTTAAATAATAACAACCTGTTTATCAATATGTTATTTTTTTATTAACCCTATTAAATCCAATTGTTCTTCTGAAAATTATACTCTATCCTGATTCCCACATCCGACTACCAAAACCATAAAGACACACTTGCTCCGTTGGTATTAGTGTAAGCGATGTATTTCACCGTGCATCTAAGGCTCAGAACGCTTTTCTTTGTCAACGGCTATCCATTTTCTCTACGTTTTTTATGCCCATTGTAATCATCGGTGCCGGTATGGCCGGCCTGACATGTGCCAATTACCTGCATCAGCAAGGTCGCGATGTACTCCTGCTCGACAGCCAGAACGTACCCGGCGGACGGGTTCGGACCGACGTCGTCGACGGTTTCAGGCTTGATCGGGGTTTTCAAATCCTGCTAACCGCCTACCCCGAGGCGCAGCGACTGCTCAATTACACGGCCCTTGACTTAAGACGATTTCGTTCCGGGGCCGCCATTCACCACGAAGACGCGTCGGGCGGACAGTGGATGAAACTGCTGAATCCGTTTAACGAGCCGCTAAGCGTATTCCAGACGCTCCTTTCTCCGATCGGTACACTGGCCGACAAAATCCGCATTGCCGATCTGATTCGCCACGTACAGGCCATGTCGACAACTCAACTGTTCGATCAGCCAGCTACCACAACGGCAACGTACCTGCGCGACCTCGACTTTTCCGAGCAGATGATCGAACGGTTTTTCCGCCCTTTTTTCGGCGGTGTTTTTCTGGAAGATAACCTGACTACCTCGAGCAACTTCTTTGAGTTTTGCTTTAAAAACTTTTTCCTGGGCGATGCCGCCGTTCCTGCCCTCGGTATTGGCGAAATTCCGAAGCAACTGGCCAACCGGTTGCCAGCCGGGTCGTTACGACTAAACACCCCGGTTGATCGGGTTGTAGGCCGAACGGTACATTTGACCTCAGGCGAATCCATCACCGCCGACGCGATCGTACTGGCTGTGGATGCCCGTTCGGCGGCGCGGTTGCAGGGCCAAACGCCCCCCAACCCTACCCGGTTCAACCACACCACCTGCACCTACTTTACTGCCTCAGCCGCCGACCGACCCGATAGCCTGAAAGCAGACAAATTGCTGCTTCTCAACACTAAACGTTCTTCTTCCGTGCACAATATGTGCGTTATCAGTGATGTGGCCCCCGCCTACGCACCCGACGGCCAATTGCTGATTTCGGTGAGTACGCAGGGCCTTGTTCAGGTAGACGCCACAACCCTGGCAAACCGGGTACGTTCAGAACTGACCGGCTGGTTTGGTGAGTCGGTTCAACAGTGGCGGCATTTGCAAACCGACCACCTGCCCGAAGCGCTGCCCGCCTACGGCCCCGATTCAGTGCATCAACCCCTTCGCCTCACCGAACATCTCTACCAGTGCGGTGACCAAACGGCTTATCCTTCACTGAATGCCGCCATGCAAACAGGCCGACAGGTCGCCGAAATGCTTTAACCTTCGGTACACCTTGCGCCTTCATCTGTTAAACTCATCAATTCTTCACTCTTCATGCCCTCAACTTTCATCCGCCTCCTTACCTGCCTATTACTTATTCACACGCTATCCTGGGGTCAAACGCCCGACAACGAGTACAATCTGATTCCATTTCCGGCCCGATTTACAGGATTACCAGGCCGTTTTACGCTTGCCCCCACCACGCGCATTCTTACGACTGGCAAAGATGCCGCCCAAACTGCCGCCGCGCAGTTGCTGGCCGGTCAGCTGAAAATAGCCAGTGGTCTGCCTGTTTCGGTGGTTCCCTCAACACCAGCGCTGGCAAAAGGCAAACACATCAGTTTCGAGAAACACACCGCCGGACGATGCGGCCCTGAAGGTTACACCCTGCGCGTTACGCCCGAGGGCATTCGGGTTGGGGCTGAGACGCCGAAAGGGTACTTCTACGCCGTTCAAACGCTGATGCAGCTATTCCCGGCCGACGTTTACGGGGCAACCCGTGCCGAAACCGCCAACTGGTCGGCCCCCGCCTGCGACATACTCGACCGGCCACGCTATGCTTATCGGGGATTGATGCTCGACGTCAGCCGCCATTTTATGCCCGCCGAGTTCGTGAAAAAATTCATCGACCTGCTGGCCATGCACAAAATGAATACCTTTCACTGGCACCTCACCGACGATCAGGGCTGGCGGATCGAGATCAGGAAATACCCGAAGCTGACGCAGGTGGGCTCGACCCGTAAACAAACCCTCGTGGGCCATTACGCCCAAAACTACCCACAACAATACGATGGCACGCCCCACGAAGGTTTCTACACCCAGGCCCAGATCAAAGACATTGTTCGCTACGCCGCCGCCCGGCACGTGACCATCATTCCGGAAATTGAAATGCCGGGCCACGGCCTTGCCGCGCTGGCAGCCTATCCCGAGCTGGGCTGCAACCCGGCAAAGGGTTATGAAGTGGGCACGCGTTGGGGCGTTATTCGCGATGTGTACTGCCCCAGCGAAAAGACATTCACGTTCGTGCAGGATGTACTGACCGAAGTAATGGCTCTCTTTCCCGGCAAATACATTCATATTGGTGGCGACGAATGCCCGAAAGATGCCTGGAAAGAAAGTGACTTTTGCCAAAGCCTGATGAAGAAACTGAAGCTTAAGGACGAAGACGAATTACAGAGTTACTTCATCCGCCGGGTAGAGAAATTTGTAAACAGCAAGGGACGTGCTATCATTGGCTGGGACGAAATTCTGGAGGGCGGACTGGCTCCCAACGCTACCGTGATGAGCTGGCGGGGTACTGCCGGTGGCATCGAAGCCGCTAAACAGAAACACAACGTAGTGATGACGCCCGGTGCCTTCTGCTACCTCGACGCCTACCAGGCTGCTCCGGCCACCGAACCGCTGGCCATTGGCGGCTATCTGCCCATCGAAAAAGTGTACAGCTACGAGCCTACCCCCGCCGAGTTGACCACCGACCAACAGAAATACATACTGGGTGTGCAGGGTAATCTCTGGACCGAGTACATTAAAACGCCCGAACAGGTCGAGTACATGGTTTTCCCGCGCGCCGTAGCCCTGGCCGAAATTGGCTGGATGCCCGCCGGTCCCCGTAACTTCGAAGATTTTGCCGCCCGGCTGAAAAACCACCTCCCCCGCTTCGATCGGCTAAAGGTCAACTACGCCAAACGGTTACTCGACGTACGGTCGGAAACGCAGTTTACCGGTGAAGGTCAGTTACAGGTTCGCTTGAGCAAGCTCGACACCGATAGTAAAATCTATTATACCGTGAATGGCCGCGACGCATCATCTGAAGCTACGGAATACATTGGCCCGATTACCCTGACCAAAACCACGACCGTGAAAGCCGTAACGGTACCGGCCAATGACAAGCCCTACGCCGAGACGTTTTATATTCACCGCGCCAAGGGCAAACCATACACCTATGCCACGCCCAAAGCTGAAGCCGCCGACAAAGACCGTAAGCGACTTACCGACGGGCAAGTAGCCGCCAGCCCCCGCGACGACCGCCCCTGGGTGCAAGTCTACAGTGGCAACGATATTACCCTAACGATCGACCTCGGCGAGGTGAAACCGGTAACCAAAGTGACCGCTTCGTTCCTGAAGAAGGTCATGTTCGGTGTGATGCCACCCAAGTCGGTGGAAGTGGCCCTTTCGAAAGAAGGCGATTCCTACAAAGAAGCCATTGCCCAGCCCATCAACGAGCCGCTGGAAGGGCCATGGCGCATTGTGCCGGTGGTCGCTGATTTTAAAACCGCCCGCGCCAGGTACGTTCGGGTTACGATCAAAAACTACGGCAACGTACCTGTCAGCGCCGAGAACGAGCGGTCTGGCAAACCCGCTTCACTGGCCGTTGATGAGGTCATTGTGGAGTAAAAGAGGGATAACAAAGGGGTTTTGACGCAGAGTTTTACAGAGTTACACGGAGCTATTTATTCTTCTCTGTGTAACTCTGTAAAACTCTGTGTTATAGCTCCTTTTTTACCTCCTTTTCACGAATGAAAATACTCGTTTTTTTGTTTTAAAATCATGGAACAAACAGCAAATACACTAGACAAATTAACCCAGCCCATTCAGCCCGATGAAATTGAGTGGCGCGTTCAGATGCAGACCAAAACCGGCAAACTGATCGTGGTCCCCTACATCACAAACCGCTGTGTCATGGACCGTTTTGATAAGCAGTTTGGGTGGTTTGGCTGGCAAAACGAGATCACCGAAATTCAGGGTGGTTTCCTTTGCAAAATCACGGTGACCATCCCCGCTACACACACATCGCCCGCGCAGATTCTGTCTAAAACCGACGGAGCAAGCCGTACCGATATTGAGCCGGTGAAAGGCGGTATCTCCGACGCCATGAAACGTTGTGCCGTGCAGTTTGGGCTTGGACGAGACCTTTATAACTACCCGCGTGTGTTCGTTGACACACCCGATAAGTATATACCCGACTGGGCGCATCCACAGTTGGAGATGCTGGTGAAGAAGATAAATGATGGCAGTTACAAGGGCGGCGAAATCGTCACCCTCCGTGCCTCATACCAAAAAGCATAGCCTGAGTTGTGTACGGAAGCCTGACTTTTTTTCAGAGTTCACTTTCGCCACACTCTATTAATTTATACAGCAAACCCGCTCACTTTTGCCCGTTTACGAGCAATTGAGCGGGTTTTCGTATGTAAGGAGTTGCAGATTGCAATATTGGAATGAGATTAAAATTTACAATTTTGTTGAGACTTATTTGAACAACGTTAAACAAAACAAAGACTCTCCCGTTTTTAACTTAGTCTGGTACACAGCTTTATCAGATAGTTATCAACCTATTTAATCACTCAACCCAATTCGACATGCTTGCTTTGAAAAACCCGTGGCGATTGATGCTTGGTGCCTGCCTTGTGTTCGGTTCTGCTCTCTTTTCATCATGTAACGATGACGATACGCCCGCCGCAACAACCAACACGATCACCGATATCGTGTTGACCAATAACGATTTCACGATCCTTCGGGCGGCTGTGCAGCGCGCTGGTTTGGCCGATGCCCTCAGAGGTCCAAACCTCACCGTTTTTGCGCCAAACAACGCAGCTTTCATCGCGTCTAACATTCCTGATGTAGCAGCCGTCAATGCGCTATCAGTTGAACAACTGACGAGGATTCTAACCTACCATGTAGTACCAAGTCGTATTCCCGCAGCCAACGTACCCGCCGCGCAGAACACTCCCGTACAGTCATTACTGACTACGAACGGAACGTTATACGTATCGAAAATTAACAATGCCGTTTCGGTCAATGGCCGTAGAGTTGCCACTGCCGATGTAGCAGCCGACAACGGGGTGGTACACGTCATTGATGGCGTGTTGATGCCCCCCACCGGCGATGTTGTGGCAGCGGTAATAGCTGACCCGCAAAACTTCAGCCTGTTGGCCCAAGCTGTGCAACGGGCCGGTACCGGTGTTATTACCGCCTTACAATCGACAACGGCCGCAACGGTATTTGCCCCAACCAACCAGGCTTTCATTGATGCTGGTTTTACATCCGCGGCCATTGGCGCTGCTGATCCAGCTGTTCTGGCCCGTGTGCTCTCTTACCACGTAGTACCGGGCCGCGTTTTTTCTACACTGCTTACCGACGGCGTAACACCAGCTACGTTGCTTGGCCCCACAGTGCGGGTAAATGTATCGGGCACTGGTGTAACCGTTACCGGACAGGGAAATGGCACCAACGCATCGACCGTAACAAGGGCCAACACCCTGTCGACCAACGCGGTAATTCACACCATTAATCGGGTGTTGCTACCGCCTCCATGATATAGCGTAAACCATCCTTTTTAAGGAACCCCCGGTCCGGTCTGTATTGCTGCCTTTAGTAGCGTACGGGCCGGACCGGGGGTTTTTTACGTGTCCCGAAGCTTACTTTCAGGAATCAATAACAAGTGTCGCCTGTTGTAAAATGAGCGTTATTTGTAGTCATTGATTGTCATTCACCCAAGCGACGATGAGTGACCATCAATGATTACAAATGACCACAAATCACCTCTTTTATAATGGCAAAACCACAGAAGAAACTATTCCTGTTAGACGCCCTGGCGTTAATTTATCGGGCGCATTTTGCCTTCAACAAAAACCCGCGAATTTCGAGTAAAGGCGTCAATACCAGTGCCATTTTTGGGTTTATGAACTCGATGATGGAGGTGCTCCAGAAAGAAAAGCCGACCCACATCGGCGTCGCCTTCGATCACTCCAAAAAGACGTTCAGGCACGAGCAGTTTCCGATGTATAAGGCCACCCGGCAGTCGCAACCCGAAGATATTTCGGTAGCCATTCCCTACATCAAGCAGATCATTGAGGCCATGAATATCCCGATGCTGATTATGCCGGGCTACGAAGCCGACGATATTATTGGCACCCTGTCGCACAAGGCCTGCGCAACCGGTGAATTTGACACGTACATGATGACGCCCGACAAAGATTACGGGCAGTTGGTCAACGATTGTGTGTTCATTTACAAGCCCGCTTTCATGGGCAAACCGGCCGAGAAATTAGGCGTCAAAGAAATCTGCGAACGATGGGGCATCTCCGATATCAGCCAGGTCGTTGATATGCTTGGTCTGGTAGGCGATGCCGTTGATAACATTCCCGGTATTCCCGGCATTGGCGAAAAAACGGCGCAGAAACTCGTTGCCGAGTTTGGCAGCGTTGAAAACCTGATTGCCAATGCCGATCAGCTGAAAGGCAAGCTGAAAGAGAACGTGGTGCAGTACGGGCAGCAGGGATTACTCTCGAAACAACTGGCCACCATTCACATGGAAGTGCCCATCGAATTCGACGAAACGGCGCTCATCCACAACGAATACGATAAACCGCGTCTGGGTGCGCTACTCGACGAGCTGGAATTCAGGCAGATGAAGACGCGCTTGCTCGGTGACGGGCCAACGCCGCTCAAAAGCGAATTTGTGAAGCCTACCAACGGTCAGTTTGGTCTGTTCGACCCTGCCCCTGCCCTGATGCCTATGCCCTCAGGTGCGTTAGACCCCAGTGGAGCCGATGATTTGCCCTTTCAGTTTGACGACACGAAAACGGAACCCGCCAAAAAAGCGCGAGCCAGCAAAACTACCCCTGTTACGGTGCCTGTCGCTTCCGGCGAATCAGCTACGCCCGGGGGAGCCGGGTCTGAGAATGAGCCGGGAGTCGAACAGCTCAACTCCGCCACCTGGGGCGACGACGCTCACGAGTCGGAAGTAGACGAATCATTCTCGACCGAGCGCCGAAAGACCATTCATTCGGTGGTTCATGACTACCGTCTCGTCGACACACCCGAACTGCGGGCCAGTTTGGTCACGTACCTGAACCAGCAAACAAGCGTTTGTTTCGACTCCGAAACCACGGCCATCGACCCCGTTGAGGCCGATTTGGTGGGGTTGTCGTTCGCCTACGCCAAAGGCGAAGCGTTCTACGTGCCTGTTCCGCCCGAGCGGGAAGAAGCACAGGCTGTCATCGATCTGTTCAAGCCGTTTTTCGAAAACGAGGGCATCGAAAAGGTAGGGCAAAACCTGAAATATGACCTGTTGATGCTGAAGAAATACGGCGTTCAGGTACGTGGTCCCCTGTTCGATACCATGCTGGCTCACTACCTGATTGAACCTGAGCAACGGCACAACATGGATGTCATGGCCGAAGTGTACCTGAACTACCAGCCCGTAACCATTGAGTCGCTGATTGGTAAAAAAGGGAAAGGGCAGCTAACCATGCGCGACGTTGACATACAGCGCGTGGTGGAATACGCCGCTGAAGATGCCGACGTAACCCTGCAACTGCGCAACACGTTTGCGCCGATGCTCAACAAAGATAGCCTGCATAAACTGTTCGATCAGGTAGAAATGCCCCTCGTTCAGGTGTTGGCGGATATTGAGCTAGAAGGAATTACCCTTGATACCAACGCTCTGAAAGAATTGTCAGGTACGTTGGAAACGGATATGCGGCAGGTACAGGGAGAAATATATGAGATCGCGGGCGGCGAATTCAATATCGGTTCGCCCAAGCAACTCGGCGAAATTCTGTTCGATAAGCTGAACCTGGACAAGAACGCCAAAAAGACCAAAACCGGTCAGTACGCAACCGGCGAAGAGATTCTCTCGAAGTTGGAAGCCGAAAATCCGATCATCGGCAAAATCCTGGATTACCGCGAACTGATCAAGCTGAAAAACACCTACGTCGATGCCTTACCGTTGCTGATTTCGCCCCGAACGGGCCGCGTACACACATCGTTCAATCAGGCGGTGGCGTCGACAGGCCGGTTATCATCGACCAACCCAAACCTGCAAAACATTCCAATTCGTACTCCGCGCGGGCAGGAAATCCGGAAAGCGTTTGTGCCTCGTTCCGATGAATTTCTGATCATGTCGGCCGACTATTCGCAGATCGAGTTGAGGATCATGGCTGCGTTCAGTGGCGATCAGACCATGCTCGATGCGTTCAACAACAACATCGATATTCACACCCAAACGGCCAGTAAAGTTTTCCACGTACCTATTTCAGAAGTCACGGGCGATATGCGGCGAAAAGCCAAGACCATCAATTTCGGGATCATCTACGGCATTTCCTCGTTCGGTTTGTCGCAACGGTTGAAAATTCCGCGTAAAGAGGCTGGTCAGATTATCGAGGAGTATTTCCAGGGATTCTCGGCGGTAAAAGCGTACATGGACGAAAGCATTGAAAAAGCCCGGCAATGTGGGTACGCAGAAACCATTCTGGGTCGCCGCCGTTACCTGCGCGACATCAACTCGCGAAACGTGACCGACCGGATGTTTGCCGAACGCAACGCCGTGAACGCGCCCATTCAAGGCAGTGCCGCCGATATGCTGAAAATCGCCATGATTCGTATTCATGAGTTCATGGGCCGTGAGCAGTTAAAATCGAAAATGATTCTGACCGTGCATGATGAACTGGTCTTCGACGCGCATAAATCAGAGTTGGACTACCTGAAAGAAAACGTCGATCGAATCATGAAAACGGCCATCCCAATGGCTGTTGCCATGGAAACCGGCGTTGGCATCGGCGAAAACTGGCTGGTAGCCCACTAGTCTACAAACGAAACTCGAAAGTTAAGCTACGGCTTATGCCGGGCAGGAATTAAAAAACTATCATTTTGATTCCTGCCCGGGTGGCCGGTTGTTCTTACCTGATTGATGACGCAGGTCATCGCCAAGATCAGTTCTTGCTTCGTCGGCCAGTTTCTCCAGTTCAAGCACAATCGTAGGGTGCTGGTTTAGAACATCATATCGCTCGCCGGGGTCACGCTGGAGATTGTAGAGAGCCATCGGAAACTCGTGATTCTCAGAATGCTCGCCCGGTGCACCACCCATTCCGGGTAAAAATCCTTCATAGGTACGTCCGGGGTGGGCAAACACCAATTTCCAGTCTCCTTTCCGAACTGCTTCAAGGCTGTTTTTTCGGTAATAATATAGAAAGTCAGTACGGGGCGTAACCGAATCATTGCCCGTCAGCAGATCGAGCCAATTCACGCCATCGATACGCCGTTTGGGTAACCTGGCTCCCGCTAGTTTAACTACGGTGGGAAGAATATCCATCGCTGACAGCAGTTTGTTACTCACTCGCCCCGCTGGCACTACCCCCGGCCACCGAACCAGGCATGGCACCCGATGGCCACCTTCAAACGTGGTACCTTTTCCTTCGCGCAACCCGCCGGTCGACCCGGCATGATCGCCGTAGTTGAGCCATGGGCCATTATCACTAATGAAAATGACCAGCGTATTTTTATCGATCCCCTGCTTTTTAAGTTCCTGCATAATCTGGCCAACCGACCAGTCCAGTTCCATCATCACATCACCAAACAAACCACGTTGGCTTTTGCCCCGGAACCGGGTCGAGGCTGCCAGCGGAACGTGCGGTAACGGATGAGGGATATACAGAAAAAAAGGCGCGCGTTTATGATCACGGATAAATGAAACAGCCCGCTCGGTAAACGTAGGCGTCAACTCGCTGGCATCGGCGAGCGTTTTTACTTCTTTGGCGGATTTATTTCCATCGATCAGAAATAAGGGCGGATACTTGGCTCGCGCCTGATCAGGATGTAAAGGCCACATATCGTGCGAGTAAGGCACCCCGTAGAAGGTATCGAATCCATGCTGAAGCGGCAAAAAAGCTTCCTTGCTCCCCAAATGCCATTTTCCGAAAATGCCCGTTGCGTATCCCTGCTCTTTCAACAGTTCGGGTAACGTTTCCTCGTCGGGGTTGAGTCCAACTAACGACGACGGTCCCAGCGCCCCAGCAATGCCAATCCGGTTTGGGTAACAACCGGTCATCAAGGCAGCTCGTGAGGCACTACAGACAGCCTGTGCCGCCAGAAAATTTGTGAAGCGACTACCTTCAGCCGCCATCTTATCCAGATTAGGCGTTTCGTAGCCCATTGCCCCTGTACAGGACAAATCGCCATACCCCAAATCATCGATAAAAAAGAGCACTATATTAGGTCTTCCAGCTACCGGTTTACTCATCCAGGCGGTAAGCGCGGCGCCGCCTATACATAGGCTAATGACAACCACTAGTACATGCAATACACGTCTCCGTATCATATAGGGAAAGTGCCATTGGCGAACCGAATCTACTCATTCAGCTTACAGCGAGTTCTATTAACTAGTTGGCAACTGAATGACAATCATGGGAATTACCTCGCTTTAAGAGGAAATCACGCCCCTTTTTTATGACTTTTCCGGGAATACGCGCCAGTATGGAGTGATAGGCGTATTTTTAGGGTCTGATCCGTCATCCTGAACCACTCTGACAGATCACCCTTAGAATTTATGCCTACCGAAGCCGAGAAACTCCGTATATACGACCGGGCCGATAATAAAGGCTGGAAAAAGTGGGGACCGTATCTGTCTGACCGTGCCTGGGGTACTGTTCGTGAGGATTATAGCCCCTATGGTGATGCCTGGAATCATGTCAGTCATGAAATGGCCCGCTCGAAAGCATACCGCTGGGGCGAGGAAGGAATTGGGGGCATTTCTGACAATAAAGGGCACGTCTGCTTCGCACTGGCGTTTTGGAATCACCGCGATAATATACTTAAAGAGCGTTTCTTTGGGCTGACCGGCCCCGAAGGCAACCACGGCGAGGATGTGAAGGAGCTGTATTATTACCTCGACAGCACCCCCACCCACTCGTACATGAAAATGCTGTATAAGTACCCACAGCAGGAGTTTCCGTACAACAAGCTGGTTATCGAAACCATGCGCCGGTCGAGGCAGGAACCGGAGTATGAGCTGGTTGACACTGGTATTTTCGACGAAAGTGAGTATTTCGATATTGAAATCGAGTACGCCAAAGCGGATCAGAACGACTGGCTCGTCACCGTCACCGCCCACAACCGGGGCGCTGTCGACGCACCGCTGACCTTGTTGCCCACCATCTGGTTCCGTAATACGTGGTCGTGGGGGTATGAGCAATACAACAACCGGCCCATGCTGATGGGCATTTCCAACAGTCAGATCGAGGTAAACCACAAGCAGTTGGGCAAATACAAACTGTATTGCGAGAATGCCGACGAGCTAATTTTTTGCGAAAACGAAACCAATACCGAACGACTTTACGGCCGCCCCAACACCACGTCGTATCCGAAAGACAGCATCAACAATTATATCGTAACGGGGCAGCCTGAACATGTAAACCCGAATAAGATCGGCACTAAAGCATCGGCTCGGTATACGCGCAACGTACCTGCGGGTGGTAGTGTCAAGATCCGGCTTCGTTTCAGTGAGCAAACGCACCTGACTCAGCCTTTTGGCGATTTCGATCAGCTATTTGCGCAACGGCACACCGAAGCCGACGTTTTCTACGAACAGTTGCAGGCGAGCACCGTGAGCGGCCCGAATGCCAATGCCGAACTGGTGAACATTCAGCGGCAGGCCTACGCCGGCATGCTCTGGAGCAAACAGTTCTACTATTACAATGTGAACGAGTGGCTGAAAGGTGACCCTAAAATGCCCGTTCCATTTCAGGGCCGGGTGTATGCCCGTAACGAATCGTGGCGGCACATGTATACGGCCAATATCCTGAGTATGCCCGACAAGTGGGAATACCCGTGGTTTGCCGCCTGGGATCTGGCTTTCCACACGCTCACGCTCGCCCGACTCGACCCGCATTTTGCCAAAAGACAATTGGCCGTTATTCTGCGCGAATACTACATGCACCCCAACGGACAAATTCCGGCTTATGAGTGGAATTTTTCCGATGTAAATCCACCTGTTCACGCCTGGGCAACGTGGAAGGTTTATGAGATCGATAAACAGATCAACGGCGTTGGCGACGTCAACTTCCTGGAGCGTATTTTCCATAAACTGCTGCTGAATTTCACCTGGTGGGTGAACCGTAAGGACGTAGAAGGAAACAACATCTTTGGCGGTGGCTTCCTGGGTCTCGATAACATTGGAGTATTCGACCGGAGTCAGCCGTTGCCGATGGGTGGTCGCATTGAACAGGCCGATGGTACGGGCTGGATGGCCATGTACACGCTGAATATGCTGCGTATTGCCTGCGAAATCTCACTCGTCCGCCCTTCGTACCAGGACATGGCCAGTAAGTTTTTCGAGCACTTCCTGCACATTGCCTCGGCTATGAATAACCTGGGCAAACAACACATCAGCCTCTGGGACGAGCAGGATCAGTTCTACTACGACATTCTGCATACGCCCGATAAACAGGCCCGTTTGCTGAAAATCCGGTCGATGGTTGGGTTGATTCCCCTTTTTGCGGTTGAGATTATCGACGACGAGCTACTCTCGAAATTGCCTGATTTCCGGCGCCGGCTGGAGTGGGTGCTCACCAACCGGCCCGACCTGGCTTCGCTGGTGTCGCGCTGGCACGAGCCGGGTAAAGGCTCAACCCACCTGCTGAGTTTACTGCGGGGACACCGGATGAAGATGCTGATGCGCCGGATGTTCGACGAAGCGGAATTCCTGTCGGATTACGGCATTCGCGCCCTGTCTAAATTCCATGAAAAGCAGCCGTATGAACTGCACATGAACGGGGAACTGCTACGCGTGAAATACGTGCCGGCCGAATCGGAAACGAGCATTTTCGGCGGAAACTCCAACTGGCGCGGCCCCATCTGGTTCCCGCTCAATTTCCTGCTGGTCGACTCATTGCTGAAGTTTTACCAGTACTACGGCGACGATTACGAAGTGGAATACCCAACCCATTCGGGTAACGTGATGAGTATCAAAGATGCTGCCCTGCTGGTAGCCGAGCGCCTCATCAGTCTGTTTAAAACCGACCCGGCGGGTAACGTACCTGCCATGGGCGATCTGAACAAGTTCAGCAACGATCCGCACTTCAAAGGCCTTATGCTGTTCTACGAATATTTCAACGGTGACACGGGTAGCGGCCTCGGCGCCAGTCACCAAACCGGCTGGACAGGCCTCGTAGCCGATCTAATCGAGTACGTCTCCCAATCAGTACCGAAAGAAGCAGTGGCTCTGGAGAAATAAGTGAAGAACAATCATTAATAAAAACAGCCCCAGCCGCATGTGTCGCACCGCTGGGGCTGTTTTTTTTCGTCGATACCTTACTCTACCGACGCTACTGCCCGCACCCGTACCCTCAATCACTTACGTTTGAATCGCATAACAGCCATATCGCCGGTGAGCAAGGTCAATGTGTCACCTGTCAATGCGTAGCGATTCACCTTTTTGATAGTCGTCAGAAACGTTCCCTCGCCGCTTCCGGGGCACGCCATTCGGGTCATCACCGCCGTTTCCGGAAACGTGAAGCTGTTACCTGTAGTTGAGAACGGTCCACTATACGAATTACATCCGGTTGACCCGGCAATCCGGTTATTTGTGGCATCAAAGGTGAGCGTCGGTTTCCGATCAGGATACAAGGTTGCCAGATCAGCATTGGGTGCGGCCAGGTACGTTAGCTCCCAGGTTCCGGTTAACGGCGGCGTATTCTGGGCTGTTCCAGCTTCGCCGGACTGTGGCAAGGTCTGCTCCGTCAGGTACAGATAAGGCGGGTGAAAATGGTGAGCGAAGATCTTCTCCCGGCTGTCGGGGAAACGTTTATAGTAGGCAGAATCGGCCAACAGCACCACAGTCACGCCAGTTCGCACGTAGTGGTTGCTGTTATAGTATTCGGGTGGAACATAGCCGTTCAGGTTTTTCTTCACCGTGTTCGAGGCCACCTTTCCCAGGTATTTCTGGTAATTTTTCTGGGCTTTCAATGCCGGTTTACTGAGGTCATTGTAAACGCGCCGCAGCACCAGTCTTTTCAGGAAAGGTTGCTTTTTGATCACCTGATTAGCCCCTGCAAACGGGTTGGTCGTATTCATATCGTTTACAGTCTGAATCGAAAACGGCACTTCAGGTACCCAATCAGCCGAGTTAACCACATTGTAGGCCCAACCGCCCTGGGTCATGGCCTCATACTCGTAGGCAAAGTATAGGTTACCTGGTTTAGGCCCTGCACTACAGTAGGTTTTAAAGCGGATATCGGCGGGCAATTTTCCCTGCCGTTGCAACTCATACAAATGTGCCGTCAACAAAAAGGCAATGGCCCCACCCTGACTATGCCCCATGATCAGGATGTTTCTAACACCCTTCTGATAGCTGGAATCGATTTTAGGCAGGATGTCCTTCGACAGAAAAGCGGTACTGACCAACCAGCCAACATGCACCGCCGCACGCGGATTATTGGCTAGGTGATACGGGAACACGTCCTTTTCTGACAGTTGCAGTTCTCCTTTAGCGGGTACCATAGCCGCGTAAAAGTTACTTAACCAGCTTACACTATTGGCCGTAGTGCCGCGTAGACTGATAACGGCCGTGGTCTGATTATCCGACCATAGATCCCAGAGATTATCGAGGCCAACAACCGGCGATCGGTAAACGGGCTGAAAGCGTTGCGGTTTTGGGAAAGCGGCCACATAGCTTGAATCTCCAAACCGGGCCGAAACCTTCAGTAATTCGATGTATTCGGCTTTGTTGAAACCCGGTTGTAAAGATTGGGCCGCCGCGAGATTTGTTAGCAGCGCTATGCCCAGCAACGTACCCAGGTACGTTACTGATTTTGTCATGGAAGTCATGTTCGTGAAGGCAGAGATATCAGGTAATGAATTGACGGTAAAGGCTTAACCCGTCGATGAGGCTAATGTTCGCCTCCTGTCGGTCTTTCGTGTCAATGGCTCTACATGTACACACCGGCAACGTTCCCGGTAACGATTGCGCAGAAATAGTCGCCGACACGGTATTATGTATCAGTACCCCGATGACTTTAGGGGTAAACATGACTAGATATCCCTTCCTCATCGGGCTTGCCAGTTGGGCACTTACTGCCCTTTCAACACACGCTCAACCGCTGTATAGCTGGACAAATCTTCCCCGAATTGTCCAGCCCACGTTTCGGGCCGATACCCTCACTATTCAGGCATTTGGAGCCAAATCTGACGGGATTACGCTGAATACCAACGCGATCAACAAGGCCATTCTGAGTTGTAGTCAGCGTGGTGGCGGCGTGGTTTTGGTGTCTGCCGGTTTGTGGCTGACAGGGCCGATCGAGCTGAAAAGCAACGTCAATCTTCACCTGAAAAAAGCCGCAACCTTGCTCTTCACCACCGACAAAAGCCAGTATGCGTTGGTTGAGGGGTATTACGAAGGAAAAAAGGCCGCCCGCAACCAGTCGCCGATATCGGGCATCAACCTGGAGAATATCGCCATCACCGGGCAGGGTATTCTGGATGGCAATGGGGATGCCTGGCGTGCCGTGCATAAAAGTCAGCTGACTGAAGGGGAGTGGAAAGCCAAGCTTGCGAAGGGGGGCGTGCTGAAAGATGATGGCAAAACCTGGTACCCCAGCGAGCAGTTCAAAAAAGCCAGCGTCGAAAACCGGAGTATGCTGCTCACCGACGGCAAAAAACCGCAGGATTTCGCCGATATGAAAGATGTATTACGGCCGAATTTGCTGGTGCTGACCAATTGCAAAAAGGTGCTGCTGGAAGGAATCACCTGTCAGAATTCGGCGGCCTGGTGCCTCCATCCGCTCATGTGTCAGGACCTTACGTTACGGAATCTGACCGTTAAAAACCCGGATTATGCGCATAACGGCGACGGCATGGACATTGAGTCGTGCAAAAATTTCCTGATCGAAGGCTGCACGCTCGACGTGGGCGATGATGCCATCTGTATCAAGTCGGGTAAAGACGAAGAAGGCCGTAAACGCGGCATGCCAACTGAGAACGGCATTATCCGAAACAACAATGTATACAACGGGCACGGCGGCTTTGTGGTGGGTAGCGAAATGAGCGGCGGGGCCCGGTACATTTTCGTCTCTAACTGCACCTTCATGGGCACCGACAAAGGCTTACGCTTTAAATCGGTGCGGGGCCGGGGCGGGATTGTCGAGCATATTTATGCCAAAGACATCTTCATGAAAGACATTGCACAGGAAGCCATTTTCTTCGATATGTACTACTTCGTAAAATTCGCGACCGACGGCCAGCGAGACGACAGACCTGTACTCAACGAAGGCACGCCGATTTTCAGGAATATGAAGTTTGAGAACATTGTCTGCCACGGAGCAAAAAAAGGCGTATTTATTCGCGGTTTGCCCGAAATGGCCGTGAGCAACATCGCCCTATCGAACCTGGTGTTGCAGGCCGATAAAGGCGTAGAATTGATCGACGCCAGCGGTATCAGTCTCGATCATGTGCAACTGGCAACCACCAGCACCAATCCGGTGATTCTGGCCGAGAATAGTCGCGATCTGACTTTCAATACCATTCAGTATAACGCCGCAACGAGCTTGCTATTCGCCATCAAAGGCGAACGTAGTCAGGCAATCCGGGTGATGAACACCAACCTCTCGAGTGCACAAAAAAGAGCGGAGTTTAGCGATGGAGCCAGCGAAAATCAACTCACGCTTTCCTCCTCGAAGTAGCGTTAAACCAGCTCAATATGATCCGATTACTTCTCGTTTTCTTCTGCTTCGCCCTAACAATCAGCGCGTTTTCACAGACCACCGCGCCCGTGTCGGCAACGTACCCGGCTTCGTTTACCGTGGCCCAGGATGGTAGCGGTAATTTCACCACCATTCAGGCCGCCGTGAATGCGTTTCGCGACCATTCGCAGGTACATGTCAGGCTGTACATCAAGAACGGGATTTACACCGAAAAACTCGTCATTCCATCCTGGAAGCCCAATATTCACCTGATCGGCGAAAGCAGAGAAGGCGTTATCATCACTGGCAACGATTACTCGGGCAAGACTTATCCCGGCGGGAAAGACCGAACGGGTGCCGATAAATTCAGCACGTACACCAGCTATGTGGTGTTGGTCGATGCGCCCGATATTTTGCTCGAAAACCTGACTATACAGAACACCGCCGGACGCGTTGGACAGGCCGTGGCGCTACACGTGGAAGGCGACCGGTTTGCTTGTCGGAACTGCACACTCCTGGGTAATCAGGATACGCTGTTTGCCGCCGCCGAAGGAAGCCGGCAGTATTATGAAAACTGCCGAATAGAAGGCACCACCGACTTTATTTTCGGCAAGTCAGTGGCCGTTTTCCAGTCGTGTATCATCCACAGCCTGTCTAATTCCTACATCACTGCGGCGGCTACGCCCGTTTATCAACCCTACGGCTTCGTCTTCTTCAATTGCAGACTAACGGCTGATGAGTCGGCGACGAAGGTATTTCTCGGACGTCCCTGGCGACCCAATGCCAAAACCATCTTTATCAACACCAACATGGGCCGCCACATTGCCCCCGAAGGCTGGGACAACTGGCGTAATGCCACGAACGAGCAAACGGTTATGTACGCTGAATTTGGTAGCACCGGGCCGGGTGGTAGCGCCTCAAAACGGGTTTCGTGGTCGAAGCAACTAGCTGCTAAAGAGGCCAAACGGTATACGCTGGCTTCTATTTTTTCGGGAACCACGGCCTGGACACCCTAACCTGTTACTTCATGATTCATGATCACCTTTTTTCTGCGTAGCTAATGACCGCCCTATTCACCTTTCTGACGATTCTTTCCACCGGTTTTACCGCAGATGCTCAGCCCAGTACTCCAATGTCAGGTACGTCTTTGCCCGGCACCGGTGCTGTTTCCCGCGTGTGGGTGGCCGATCTGGGTAATGGTTCGTATAAAAACCCGGTTCTTCACGCCGACTATTCTGACCCGGATGTGTGCAGGGCGGGCAATGACTATTACCTCGTGGCGTCCAGTTTCGACGCCATTCCCGGTTTGCCAATCCTGCATTCCAACGATCTGGTCAACTGGACGCTGATTGGCCACGCATTGAAACGGCAACTGCCCATTGCCCATTTCGAGAAAACCCAGCACGGAAACGGCGTTTGGGCCCCGGCCATTCGCTACCATAATAACGAGTTTTACATCTACTACCCCGACCCTGATTTTGGCATTTACCTCACCAAAGCCACCAACCCGGCGGGCCCATGGTCAGAGCCGGTGCTGGTGGAAGGTGGTAAAGGACTGATTGACCCCTGCCCCCTTTGGGACGATGATGGTCAGGTGTACCTGGTTCACGGCTGGGCGGGCAGTCGGGCAGGTATCAAGAGCATCCTGACCATTAAAAAGCTCAGCCCCGACGGCCAGAAAGTGCTTGATGAAGGGGTTATTGTGTATGACGGGCATGAAAGCGATGCCACGGTAGAGGGGCCTAAATTTTACAAGCGAAACGGCTATTACTACATTTTTGCCCCGGCGGGCGGCGTGTCGACGGGCTGGCAACTTGCCCTGCGGTCTAAAGACGTGTACGGCCCATACGAGCGAAAAGTGGTGATGGACCAGGGCAAAACGACCATTAACGGACCGCATCAGGGCGCGTGGGTCACCACGAATCCGGGGAAAGGGAAGCCAGCCGAAGACTGGTTTCTACATTTTCAGGATAAAGAGGCCTACGGCCGGGTAGTGCATCTTCAGCCCTTGAAATGGGTAAATAACTGGCCAGTCATTGGCGTGGATCAGGATGGAGATGGGAAAGGCGAACCTGTTTCAACCTACAAAAAGCCGAACGTGGGTCGAACGTACCCAGTGGCCACACCACCGGAATCCGACGAGTTTAACAGCCAGAAGCTAGGGCTACAATGGCAATGGCAGGCTAATCCGAAGGGAGTTTGGCATACTACCAGTAATCAGGGCTTCCTGCGGCTGTATTCAGCTAAAACTCCCGATGAGGCTAAAAACCTCTGGGACGTACCTAATCTGCTGCTGCAAAAATTTCCAGCCGAGACGTTTGTGGCTACCACCAAACTGACTTTTAAACCAAACCCTAAGCTGGTCGATGAGAAAGCCGGACTGATTATCATGGGAATGAACTACGCCGGTCTGGTTCTGAAAAGCCGTAAAGAAGGTATTTCACTGGTACACACCGTTTGTCAGAAAGCAGCCGAGGGTAAACCTGAAAACGAGACAACAATTACCCAGATCAATGCCGCTACGGCTGTTTACTTACGCGTCGAAGTAAGCGAAGGGGCTAACTGCCAATTCAGCTACAGCCTCGACGGACAGTTATTTACCAAAGCAGGCGCTCCGTTCCAGGCAACAGTTGGCCGTTGGATTGGCGCCAAGATGGGTATTTACTGCACCCGAAGTACGCAAATCAACGACTCGGGCTACGCCGATTTCGACTGGTTCCGGGTTGAACCAGTGGTTGCCAGGTGAATTAGATAGGTTTCACACCACGAAGCCGTAGCCGTCAGTGAATGCTTTCTGATCGTCGGTGAGGCTGTGCGAACAGACGTGTAGATTATCGTCCTCGCGCCATACGGTCAGGTAATGAAACATGGGTTTGTACTCGAGTGCCCGGTCTTCGTACTTGAATGGGTTGTTGTGTAACGGCTGTTTTAACCCGCCCCCGCCGCCGATGACCAGAAAGATCTTCCCTCCTACCTCGAACCGCTCGAACGCGTGGGCGTGGCCAGTGATGAACAATTTAGCTTTTTTCGAAGCCTGATACGGCATCACAAAGCGTTGCTGAACCGGCTTGCTCGACCCCACCAGGCGACTATTTGAGAAAGGCGCGTAGTGTGTGGTTACGATCACTGCCCGTATGGCCGGATCGTCATCGTATTCCTGTAAAGTCGTTTCGTAGAAGGTTTGCTGTTGTTTTTGCTGGTCAAGCGTAAGCGTACTGAAATTGGAGTTTAGCAGAATAACGCCTACGCCATCGGTCACGTGCGCGTAGCCAGTAGGTACGTGGTCAGGGAACCGTTTCTGGAAGTTACGCTGGCCTTTTTTCGGGCGGCCCATCACGTCGTGGTTACCCATAATGGCCTTCACGTTAATACCGGATTCTTCGCAGTCGGCCAGAAACGTATCGACCATGGGCCACGCCGAATTTTTGTAACCCAGCACCACTACATCGCCCAGCCAGTAGAGTGTTTCGGGGCAACGGTTCAGGATTTCACGAAAGATGGCCTGGGTGGCTTTTACGTTGTTGCGCTGTTTCAGAAATAAGGCTTCGATCCACATAGGAGCCTGCGTATCGGCCAGAAAAGCGAGAATAGGCGTATTCAAAAGGTAGTTTGTGGTTTGTAGTTTGAGGTTTGTGGTTGCGCTGCTTGAGCAGGGTAGTCGTGACTTAGCAACGCAACCACAAACCTCAAACCACAAACCACAAACTAAATTTTACCATGTCAATGCGCGCCAAACCAGCGTTCCCTGCGCAATGAAGCAGGCGTCGTTTGTCTGTGAGGCGTCGTATAACTTAACCTCGGCAGCGATGCCAAGGTTTTTGGTAATTGGTTGTGTGTAGGTACCGGCCACCATCCAGCCCAAACTAACTGTAGTTCCTCTGGTGATACCGTCATAGTCTAAATGGGAATTGATCAGGTAAGGGCCTGTGCCTGCGTAGACCGAAAATCGTTTGACGACCGACATCGAAAAAACGGGCATGATGGGAATTGCCGAGACCCGAATTTTGGCCAGCCGGTCCTGTACCAGACCCTGGTAATTGTACATTCCCACATAGCCGGTTTCAATGCCCATCCGCAGTCGGTGATCAGTTTGCCACATGATTCGCAGCGAAAGTGGTACCCCCCACCGGTTGCGCTGTTCGCCCGACAAACTGCCCGGTGTTCTGACGGGTGCCAGGTAGTATGACGAGCCCAACCCGGCGTATACCAACAACCGAAACGGACCACGATTGGGGTGAGTCGAATCGGGTTTCATATCCCACAATTGGTCGGGGCTGAGTTTTCGTGCTGTTCCTTTCCGAGTATAGGCGGGTCTGTTCGCATTAGGAACCGGCTGAATACGGCGCGGCCGGTTGACTCGATCCCCCTGACTGACTCCGGGTTTTCTTCGTTGGCCGGGCTGCTGTGCCAACACCTGCGCAGACACAGACAAGCACAATAGCCAGACTAACAACCAGTTACCGAAGTATCTCTTTCTATTGCTGTACATAATGGTAGTAGGCTACAATGGGCGCATAATTAGAGAGAATACCGTCAAATGTCCCGTTTTGCACAAACTGCTGAATAAACTCAGGTACGTCGAGCGTCCAGATAAACACCTTTCGACCCTGCTCCTGCATAGCTTGCGTGGAAGGTACTTGTTCGCCCAACGTCCAGCGGGGGGCCCATACGCGGGCATTAATGCGGCGGACTACGCTCGTGTCGAGTTCGCAGATCGAGGCTAGTTGTGTGTGGTCAGGGAGCGCTTCAAACTGCGCCACCTCGTCGGCGCTGGGTAGCCCGATGTAGATGGTCAGTTTACGACCTTGCTGAGTGGCCCGTTGCTGGTATGTTTGTTGAATGGTGCGTATCAGATCCATATCCCGCACATCTTTCGCATCGAGCCAAACGGTTTCCAGTGCAGTATTATTCAACACCTCATCGAGCGCGGCGGTTAATTTTGGTATTCTTTCGCCGTTCCTGAGCCGGACAAAAGCCGACAACTGATCAAACGTATAAGCTTCAACGGCTCCAATCAGCCCTGTTTTCTGAGTAAGGCGCAGGTTCAGTTGATTGTCGTGGTAGATGATGGGGGTACCGTCTTTTGTTTGCCGAATATCGATCTCAATGCCGGTAGCACCCAGCCGTTCAGCCAGTCGAATGATTTCAATGCTGTTTTCCGATGATGGCAACAAATCGGAGGTACGTCCCCCACCCCGGTGCGCCAGAATCTGGAAAGGCCGGGGGTTAAGTGGCCGGTTATAGGTCAGCACCAATGAATTCGATCGGGGATTTTGACCATTGCCGTACCCCCCCCTAAAAATTACCTGACCGGGTTCAACAGTCGTGCAGCAGTCAGGGGCAAGCAATACACTACCTCCTTCCGCGTTCAGCACCACAAAGCGGGCCGTTCCAGTTTCGGCATTAACCAGCCGCCGCCAGAACCCTTCAAAAACTAGTGAATCGCCGATTTGCCGGCCTTCCAGCACGAAAAAGGCCGCCTGCGGTTCGCAAAAAAGCGACAGGTAGTAGGTAGTGTCGCCGGGGCTTTTTACCAGATGACTCCACTTTGCGGCAATTTCCTGACCAAAGGCGTCGGCCCCATCCGAAGCCGTATACACCCCTTCGCAGGCTTTACGGGTCTGTCCAAAAAGCAGTTTTGCTCCCTCCACATTCAGGCCCTCCCCGTAGGCGGGCGGAATAGGCACGGAGTCGTTCAGGCCGGCCCGGCAACCTGCCAGGTAGCTTCCTGAAAGGGCGATCAGGCAAAGAATAATAAGTCGAAAAAAAACCATATCGAAGGAGTTGAGCGTGTTGTCTACAGACTACAGGAAGAAGCCGACCATTACTTCGGGATAGAAAATATTGCGATCGAATGTGTCGTAGAGCGTCCAGAACTGCCAGTTGAAGTTGGTATACAGCGCTCTAAAACCAACGGCTATGTGGCGACGACCAAAGAAGGCCTGCTCCAGCGTCACGGTTCCGCCGTAGCCATTAAGTACCGCCTGTCCGCGTTCACTTACCGTTTGGCCCACCCGCGATCGGTAATACAAACCTAAATCAACCTCACCACGCAGAGTTACCAGCAAATCGCGTGAGGAGCGGAAACCCACAGCCACGTTTGGAATTCCCTGTGCGCCAAAGCCCCGGTTATCGAACTGAGCCAGTTGCAGCGACCCAAACCAGGCCCCCACATCAGCACCCGCCGAGGCGTAGAAACGGCCTTTGACCGGCACGCTATACCGCAACCCGACCGAGGCGTTATTTTGGAGAAACTGAAAGGTAAAGCGGCCGGTCAGTGCCAGATTATCGGTCAGTCCATGCAACACGATCAGGTCCCCCGCCGGTACATTGAGTTGGATTTCCTCGGTAATATCGCGTGGCGAGGTAGTGAAGGTGACTCCGAGCGTGGCCCGGTTGGTTCCTTTTGGCAGCGGAAAGGGGAAATGCACGAAAGGGACCTTTGGCGACGTAGTGTCTACAGGCGCAATAAATTGCCCTTTCTGATAGGTTCGCCGGTATGGGTTATCAGGGTTTCGGTGCGGCCGGGGCGTTCTTACCTGCCCGGTTACTGAATGAACGCTAAGCCCGGTCAGGACAAGAAGGAAACTACATAATCGCACCATGATGGAGAATTGAAGACATATGATAGGCAGAGTAACCTAACAACAGCTTCGCTCCGAAAAAGTTGGCTTACCCTATTGTAGGGCAGTTTCCGTGTCAGACACCCGCGCCGGTGCATTGATCGATAACACCCACATGCCCAGGTACGTAAAGAGTCCGTTCAGCAATAGCCGTTCAAAACTAAATGTATATCCATTAAACCAGGCCGCCGATTGAGAATTGACATAATACGTAACCAGCGGCGAAAGCACACAGACAAGCGGCACCCACCGATCGTATACAGGGCGTTTATTGAACAGCCCAAAGGTATACAGACCCAGCAATGGCCCATAAGTATAGCCCGCCAGATCGAACACCGCCGTAATTACATCACCGCTATTCAATCGGTTAAAAATGACGATCACGATCCAGAAAAGCACCGAGAAACCGATGTGTACCCAGTGTTTAATGCGGGCCCGCTGCACTTCGGGCTTCTTCTCTACGTCCATGAAATCAATGCAGAACGAGGTGGTCAGGGCTGTTAGCGCCGAGTCAGACGAAGCGTAAGTCGCGGCCGTAATGCCTAACAGAAACGTAATGCCCACCACCGGACCGAAATGGTTCAGGGCCAGCAACGGATACAGTTCGTCAGTTTTGGCGGGCAGCGCGATGCCCTTGGTATTGGCGTAGATGTAGAGAAGAGCTCCCAGGCAAAGGAACATGAAATTGACGAGCGTGAGTGTAATGGTAAACCAGAACATATTTTTCTGGGCCTCGCCAATGTTTTTGCAGGTCAGGTTTTTCTGCATTAAATCCTGATCCAGGCCAGTCATGACAATGGCGATGAAAATACCCGAGATGAATTGCTTCAGGAAGTGGCGCGGATCATTGATATTCTCGAAGTAAAAAATCTGCGAATAAGGACTGCTTTTGATGGCGGTGGTAACCTGGCTGAAGCTCATGTTCAGCTCACGGGAGATGAGCACAATGGTCAGCATCACGGCGGTGACCAGAAACGTAGTCTGAAGCGTGTCGGTGATAATAATTGTTTTCACACCGCCTTTAAATGTATACAGCCAAATCAAAAGAATGGTGATGGCTACCGAAACCGAGAAGGGAATGCCCAAATCGTTGAAGATAGCGAGCTGCAATACCCCCGCCGCAATGTAAAGGCGAACGGCAGAACCTACCGTACGGGCCAACAGGAAAAAGCCCGCGCCGGTCTTGTATGACCAGAAGCCAAACCGCTTTTCGAGGTAGCCATAAATGGAGATCAGGTTCAGCCGGTAATACATGGGCATGAGCACCGTGGCGATCACGTAATAGCCGATAATGTACCCCAGCACAACCTGAAAGTAGAAGAACCCTTTATACCCCTCAAACCCCTTAAAAACGCCTCCTACGGCACCAGGAACCGAAATAAAGGTAACGCCCGACAACGAAGTCCCGATCATGGCGAAGGCCACCAGGTACCAGGGCGACTGGCGATTTGCCGTAAAAAAAGTGTTGGTATCTGCCCCGCGGGAGGTGTAGTACGACACCGTGATGAGCATGGCAAAATAGGCAATCAGAATGACGAGAGCGATGGTTGAATTCATGCAAAAGAGCAACTTTTAGTAGGCTGGCGGGGTTATTTTATCGGGTAATAACCGGTCAAATTTCCGTAAATTTGCCAAAGAATCAACTACCAATCGATGTTCTTATGATGCCGTTTTTTGAACCCGAAGTGACCGTGATGGACGAAGTCGTAGAAACTGAGGTGTATAACCTGGTTGTTTACAACGATGAGGTCAACACCTTCGAATACGTCATCGATACACTGATCGAAGTTTGTGACCATGCTCCCGAGCAAGCCGAACAGTGTACGTTGCTGATTCATTACAAAGGCAAGTGTACCGTCAAGAATGGTGGTTTCGAGGAGTTAGTCCCCCTGCGCAACGAGATCTGCCGCCGTGGCATCTCCGCGGAAGTCTTAAACTGAATTACGATGTACGATATACGACTTCCGATTAGCTCCGCTTCGACAAGATGTGGTGAGCTAACAACGCTAATTCGTACGTCGTAACTCGTAACTCGTAAATCAAACATCCTTTGGAGTTCCCCTCAAAGCTTATTGAAGACGCGGTGACGGAGGTGGCTAAGTTGCCGGGCATTGGCAAAAAAACGGCCCTGCGGCTGGTGCTACACCTGCTGAAACGCGACGAAGAACAAACGCAGGCATTAGCCCATTCACTCACCGAAATGCGGCTGAAGGTACAGTACTGCAAAAAATGCCATAACCTATCCGATAACGCCCTTTGCGGCATCTGCGCCAATCCCCGCCGCGACAATTCAATCATTTGTGTGGTCGAAGACACGCGTGATGTGTTGGCCGTAGAAAATACAGCACAATACAGGGGGCTGTATCACGTACTGGGAGGGATCATTTCGCCCGTTGAAGGTATTGGCCCCAGCGACCTGCATATCGATTCACTCATTCAGCGACTGACGCAACAGAATGATGATGATGAGCCGGTGAAGGAGATTATTCTGGCTCTAAGCCCTACTATGGAAGGCGATACAACTGCGTTTTACCTGCAGAAGAAACTGCGTCCGTTCCAGCTTAAAATATCGACCATCGCCCGTGGCATTCCGATTGGAGGCGACCTTGAATACGCCGACGAAGTAACCCTCGGTCGTAGCATCATTAGCCGGATCGCCTACGAGTAACTCATTTAGGTAGATGGTCTCACCGGGCTGTATCCGGTGAGACCATCTACCCAAATCATCTAGTTGCTATGCCCGCCTTTGGTGCCACCTGACGAGCTACCAGCACTACTGCCTCCTTTACCACCTTTGCTGCTTTTGTGGCTCGTTGCATTACGGCCACTGCCGCTACTTCCATGACCCGCCCCGTTATCAGCTTTATTGCCCGCGGGTACTTCCTGATTTTCTTTCTCGACTTGTTCGAGTGCTTTTTCGTTTTTGGTTGCCATAACGTTAGTTGGAAAATACACGCATTTAACCAAGTAACCCAGTAGACTGTTTAGTCTATCAACCAAAGTATGTTCACTTACAGTGCCGCTCGTAGCGTAACCATGAGGTTGCGGCCCGGCGCACTGATGCCACTGGCAAAGGCCCGGTAATTCCGATCGAACAGATTCTCTACAGCTAATTGTGCGGTTACCACCCGCGTTACTTTTACGCTGCCCCGAAGATTGGCCGTTACCCAGCCGGGCATCCCGTCGGTTGTGGCATATTGGGCATTGTCTTCTCCTTCCGGATTGTAGTCGGCAATTCGTTTCCACCCGCTGAACAGGCTAAACGCTTCTATCTGGAAACGGGCCGTGCGATACATGAGGGAGGCCCGGCCAAAAGTAGGCGGAACATGGTCGAGTGGCGTTTGCTGGTCATCCTTAATCTGGCCTGCCGTACCGTTTACAGACCCCGTGAAGGTAAACCGGTTGGTAAGCCGAACCAGTGCGCTCAGGCTATAGCCTTGCACCGTTGCCCGGCGTTTGTTCTGCGCTGCCAGCACCCGGCTCGGTTGCCCGGCATAGTCAACCGTCGAGGCTCCGTTTAGCGTGAAGGCATCAACCACGATGGCGTTCTCGAACCAGGTGTGGTATACGGTTCCGTCGAGTCGCAGCCGGTCGCCCAGCCATTGATTTACCGTCACTTCAGCGTTGTAGGTGTATTCGGGCCGGATGTTCGGGTTAGGTACTACCAGTGTGCCCGCCCTTGAATCAAACACTTTCACCAGATCATCGATATTGGGAGCCCGAAAACCGGTTGATCCCAGCACACTAATTTTCGAGCGATCGGTGGGCGTTAGAACCAGCCCTAAATGCCCCGAAAAACCCTTGGGCGATTGCTGAACTTCACTGAAGGGGAACGGGAAAAACGTTTTATCACCAAACGTAGCCCTGGTATCGGTGATGCTATAGCGAAGGCCACCAGTTAGTTGGGCCAACGATGATAAAGGCAAGGCGTCGGTCAGGTAAAGTGAAGCGGTTTGTAGCGAGCTACCGCCATCGGGGTAACGCGTATCGGCTGGCGTAATAGCCTGGGTACGTACATTCCGAAACGTGGCGGTGCTGTTTACGTCGTTATGGGTTAGTTCAAGCCCATACTGCAACCGATGCTCACCAATCTGTTTCTGCAAATCAGCATTGACCGACCAAACATCCAGCCGCTCTACCTGACTTTTCAGTAAAGCGGCATTCAATCGGCGACTCTGCCGGCTTTCTTCGAGGTGTTGATAAGCCACCGATACCTGAAGCCGGTCATACAAAGCGATGGGTCGGCTTATATCGAGTCGGTACGCTGTCAGCAGTCGTTTTTCGGGACCGTAGAACCACTCGGCAAAGCTTGGCCGACCGTTTGACACCTCACTCAACCGGTCGTAGCGGGGTACATCGGTACTGGTTGAATACTGCACGTTGAGGCTGTGACGAACACCAGCAACGGGCTGGAATAGCACTTTCTGAAACAAATCGAGCTGACTATAGCCAGACCCAATCTGCTTGTTCGGGTCTGAATTGGTCACCACCTGATCGAGGCCGGTCGAAAGGTCGGTAGCGATGTACTGGGTACGTTTGCCAAATTCGGGGTAAGCGGCGAGGCGGTTGTTTCCCTGCACCACATCGCCAAATGTGGCGGCGGTAACACTACTCAAAAACCCCCACTTCTGGGTTCCGATACTTACGTCGGCGTGGGCCGTGCGTTCGCCTGTTGCCGAGGTGTAGCGCAGGTACGTTGCTGGCCGCACCAGGGTTTGGTCGCCCGACGATAGTTCGGGATTTCGGCTCTGGAAATAGAGTACGCCGCCCAGGGCATCGGACCCATACAGCGTAGAGCCTGACCCAAACAGCACTTCGGCCCTCTCGATCAATGCGGGGTCGATGCGCAGGACATTCTGCAAGTGACCCGCCCGATAAATCGCATTGTTCATTCGAACCCCATCGACGACGAGCAATACTCGACTTGCTTCAAAACCACGTAAAATCGGGCTTCCTCCCCCACCCTGACTTTTCTGGACGAACACATTTCCCGTCTGAGCCAGCAGATCAGCCGTATTCTGTTGATTGCGGAAGGCAATCTGCTCGCGCGAAATAGTTTGAATCTGAAACGGAGACCGCCGGGCAGGTTGCTCGAACCGCGAAGCAGATACTGTTACTTCGTTGAGTCGGATCGTATCGGTTTGAGCAAAACTGCCCACCGATATAAAACAGAAAAGAACGTAGAGAAAGCGCATAGACGTTGGGTATTGGATGTTAGCTGCTGGATATTGGACGCTGGATACTGGACTAGACATAGGCCGACATCCAGAATCCAGCAGCTAACATCCAGCATCGACTACTTCGATGGCAATATACGCCGCCGGTGAATGAGGTCGCTCCGCAATTCCTTATATTTGGTAGATTATGGCAAGCCAACCCAGTATCCGTTCCGCTGTTCTGACAGCACCCACCCTAACATTTTTGACCGATCTGGTCCAGAACAATCACCGCGAGTGGTTTCATCTCCATCGCCCCCGCTACGATGCCGCTAAGGCTGAGGTTGAAGCTTTCACAGCCCGGCTCATCGAGGGTGTTTCGGCCTTTCATCCGTTACCAAACACCAACCCAAAAGACTGCATCTTCCGTATAAACCGCGACATACGGTTCTCTAAAGATAAAGCCCCGTATAAATCTAATTTCGCCGTTGCCCTGGGGCCGGGTGGTCGCCATTCCGGTCAGATCGATTATTACCTGCACATTCAACCCGGCAACGAAACGTTTCTTGGTGCAGGTATGTGGCAGGCTACACCCGCTCAACTGGCCGCCTTTCGGCAGGAAATCGATTACAACGCCGAGTCACTGAAGTCGATTATCGATGCCCCGGCTTTTCGGGCTTATTTCCCGGAAATATCGGGCGAGAGTACCAAAACAGCCCCCAAAGGCTATACAGCCGATCACCCGGAGATTGACTTATTGAAGCGAAAACAGTTATTTTTCATGCACCGCTACACCGACAAAGAAGTCCTGAAAGCGTCTTTCGCCGATGAAGTCATTCGCGGTTGCCAGGTGATAAAACCCTATTGCGATTTTCTGAATGAGTTATTTTTTGAACAGGAACCCCTCGATATCCAACTATGACCCGTTTTCTGCCCATTTCCCTTGTCGCAGCCCTCTGCCTGCTTACTGGCTCGGCCGTGCTGGCACAAACAACGCCTACAACCGGCAGATCAGGTTCGGGCTACACCTATGAAGTAAAACCGGCGCTGGCCGGTCAGCGCGTTTTTGTCTGTGCCCAGCACCCCATCGACGAGAACGGTAATGTGGTTGGCAAAAATGATCTGAACGCCCAAACGGAGCAGATTATGAAGAATATCAGCAGCGAACTGGAGAAGAGAGGGTTGACGCTTAAGCACATCAAGCAGGTCTCGTACCGAATGAAAGACTATACGCCCAGTTCGAATGCAGTTTTGTCGGCCGCTAGTTCAACCTTTGCCGAGTTTCACCCCGGCATTGCTGATTATAAAAACGTAGCGAGCTTCCAACGCGAGGGTATGTTGCTCGAAATAGAAGTGGTGGCGGTGAAATAAGGAGTCCACCATATACAGTCTTGCTGCCACGCTTCGGGTAGTTTTTTTACAACAAATGGGCTGGGTACGTTGCTGATTGATCGGCAACGTACCCAGCCCAACTGAAAACTTAACTCGTTGATTTACTTTGACGAACTCACCGACGAACCGGCGGAAATCAGGTTGGCGAAGAGGCGGTAGGCACCTGGTACGCCATTGGGGAGTTGGCGAAAAAAGGCCAGGCCGGTGTAGATGTAATGCCCTTTACCGTACGAAGCGTAAATCAGGCTGCCCAGTTTAGGCGCTTCGCCGGTATCGTTCATCGAGAAGAGCGACTCGTATTCCTGGCCATAGTCCTGAGCGAAGTAGATGCCGCGTTCCTGCACCCAGCCTTTGAAATCAGCTTCGGTAATTTTGTTCGGCTTGTTCAGCAGAAACTGACTCGGGTTCAATACCGTAATCACCGCGTCTTCTTCAGCTACCCGGTCGCGGCCAATGCCAAACGGGAAGGGGCCAATCTGGTTTACTTTCAGTCCCGACTGCAGGAAAGTGTTACCGGCCGTGACGTACTGAACCACCATGGTTCCGCCCTTTTTCACATAGTCCATCAGTTTAGGCTGGGCGCCTTTCAGGAATTCTTCCGTGTTGTAGGCGCGAATACCCACTACGATGGCATCGAAGCGCGACAGATCTTTGCCCAACTCTGCTTCGTCGAGCAGCGACACCGTGCAACCCATCTGCCGAAGCGCGGCAGGCACCTCATCGCCCGCACCGGCAATGTAACCCACGTTTTTAGCCTTCACCACTACGTTCAGGCGTTCAACGGTGGCCTCGGCGGCGGGAAATAGCGTTTGCGGTGGAATGTGCGGATAACTAACCGTACGAATACCCGTTGTGAATCGTCCACCACCAGCCAGAGCAACGGCCCTTAACTTACCCGCACTTGCATTTGAACTGAGGGGAGTCAGCGTAAACGTAACCCGTTGTTCCTGAAGTTTTTCGGTCAACTCGAACGGTTCCGACGATGGAGTTACGCGCCAGCCTGTCGGCACTTCGAGACTAACCGATCCTTTCACGTTAGCCCGGTTGGCTTTCACCACCACATCAACCGTTTTGGCCACGTTATCTACAAAGGCATAAACGCGCTCAGTGAGGTTGACCGTAACATCGGGGCGGATTTCAAACGAACGATACAACTCGCCCTCAACGGGATCGGTGTATTTGTAGAGCCACGGGCGGCTGTAGGTAAACGCCATGCCGTCTATGTCGATCGTGAATTCAGCCGTTAGCTGAGGGGGACTTTCAGGTAGCCCGATCAGGCGTTGGTCGGTTACGGTGAACAGGCCTTTCTGCTGTGGTTTTTCCAGCCAGTAGGGTTGTGTGTAGTGTACACTGGCGGGCAGTTTGGCAGGAACAACGAACGAAGTTTGCTCATTCGCTTTCATCACCACATTCATCGTGGTGTCGCGCCCTATTTGCGGCAACCTGATTTTTGTCAGCTTAACCGGGAAATTCAGACGATTGATGGCGTTGAGGCGCACATCGATTTGTCCACCCGGCGTGGCTGCATAATCGGTAGGCAGGGCCTCGAACACCAGGCCCAGACATTGCTGAATGAGCGTCTGTATTTCAGTCTGCTTGGTTCGCACATAAACCTGACTAGTGTCAAGCTGGCTGATTTCGCGGTGCAATGTCACCAACGCGGGTACACTGGCTGATGGTTGCAGGGGATTGAATTGACTGCTGAGTTTATACACCTGCTCCTGGATTCGCTCGCTGTTCGGTATGCGGTTCCAACTCATGTCGATACCCTCTGCCAGATCGAGCTGTGGTTTATCGCCTTCTTTCAACAAGAGATAATCAATTTTTGCCCCCCGGTTAGCGGCCACTCCGAAGCCCTGGCTTTTGTGCTGACTCCGGCTTTCAGCAGCGAGCTCACCATACGATTTACCGAGTAGTGGATTATACAATCCCGTTTCAACCCCGATGATTGTACCGGCTTCGTTCGGACGATTGTTGCTGGCGAACTGATTCGGAATGAACGCATTCCAGAACAGCCGCCGGGCTTGCCAGGGTTTCACCAATTTCAGTTGCTCTGGGTACGCCTTCGGATCATTCGATAGTTTAAAGGCTTCTTCAGCCAGATAACCCGACGCCGAATGGTGCCCATGCCCCGCGCGGCTATCGGGCGGAAAGCGGGTAACAATCACATCGGGCTGAAATTTGCGGATCAGATAAACGATATCGCTCAACACCTGGTCGCGTCCCCAGATTTTGACCGCCTCATCGGTCGATTTTGAGAAACCGAAGTCGTAGGCCCGGCTAAACAGTTGCTCAGGCCCATCGACCCGACGGGCTGCGAGCAATTCCTGGGTACGTATCACACCCACGTATTCGCCCTGTTCAGCCCCTATCAGGTTTTGTCCGCCATCGCCGCGGGTGAGTGAGAGGTAGGCCGTGCGCAGATTTCGTTCGTTGTGCAGGTACGTCAGAAAAAGGGTGTTTTCATCGTCGGGGTGGGCCGCAATGTAGAGCACGCTGCCCAACACATTAAGGCGACGAATACCCTGCTGAATATCGCCGGGCGTAGCGGTTTTGGGTTTGCCGAACGGAACTTGTGCGTGGGTACTGAACGAAAACAAACTGGTCAGTACAGTTAGAAAAAGTAAACGGAGAAGTCTCACAGGATGGATGTCAATGCGGTTTCGGAACAAATAAAGCAGTTTGTTCGATAAAGCGTCAACCCAATTGACAATAATGGCGTTCACTATCGGTTCGTTAGACCGCATTCCTGCTCCGATTCATTCCAAACTACGCCAGATTGGCTTCACGGTTGTAGTTGATTCGTCAGCGCATCGCAACCAGAACATACCTGTTATTGGCGTTTCAGTAGTCAATCGCCAGCGATCGGCTCCCACTATTGCAGCCGAAACCGGCCACATCTTACCTTGTACATCAATCAGCTCGAAACGTACCTGAGATGGATTCAGGGTTTTGTGTTGCACAAAAAAAGCCCCACGCGTTGGATTGGGGTACACAATCCAGTCTGTTTCGGTCGGTTCGGTGGCCAGTATGACCGGCGCTCCTGTTGAGGTAAACGAGCAGGTTTTGCTGACGGCATCTCTGATTGTTGGTAAGGAGGCGTACAGGTTACTACCGGGGCATTCGGTAGCACAAACGCCGTCGCGGTGTCCCGAAATCAGATTCAGTTGTTTGGCCGACCCCGGATGGAATGCCACCCCAATGGGTTGCAGATTTTCCTTTTTCAGTTTCCAGCCGATCAGTTGATTCAGCGAAGCCAGTGAAATTGCACTTGGTTGACTGTCGTTGAAGTTGCCCATCAGGCAAATACCCACTGTCCCTGAGTTCTGTGCGCAAAAATGAGCGCCAAGCACATTATCACCGTCCATAACGCCCTGACCGTCCCGCCCTTCGTAAATTACCCCATCGCGCCCGATCAGGAAATTATAGCCCACATCGTTCCATCCGTTCAGCTGCGTGTGTTGAAGGTAAATGTTGCGCACCTCTTCGGTAAAGTTTGTGGTGGCGTTGCTCCCCGCCGAGTGGTGCACAATGACAAACTGCACTTTTGTTTGAGTAGGCAAGCTTTTGGGAGCAGTCAGCCCCTGCCGCCAGACAGCAGCCGGCACCACGTCGGGCTTGCCACAATCGTCGCGCAAACGGGCCGACGAGTGCATCTGATCCTGAATATAACCGTTGGGAAGCGGGGGTGCATACAGTGTTTGGATCGTGACCTCACCTGCCAACGTACCCGTCATCAGCGCCAATTGCGATACGGGATGGCGAAACACACACAACGCCGACATAAGCTGACCAGCCGGGGCGTGTAGGTCAGTCTGAAGCCGCACCGTATCGCCCGCCGCAATCAGGTACGTTCCGTGCAACGACTGGCCAACTGCGGCATACACCAAAGCGCTGGAATAGGGCTGATCATACGTGATCAAAAGTCGCTGATCAGGGTGGGCAAACAGCTCGCGGCGCTCGCTCTGACGGAGCGACTGCGCCGAGGCCCAACTAGCCATTAGCAAAAGAATGTATACTAAACCTGTTTTCATACTTGATTACTAGACTAATAGATGGCCAAAGAAGCGAAAAACAGGCCCTGTAAGGCACCAAAACAAGTCGTTTTGTATCAAAAATAACCAAAATAAACCTGTAAAAAGTCAAAAATGACGATCGACGGGCATGGTTATGCTACGGCAAATTCTATCTTTGCGACCATTCTAACAACCTTTTCTTAATCAAATATGAATAATAGTCTTTACATCGTACCGCTGCTTGGTTTAGTGGGATTGGTGGTGATGATCGCCAAATTTAGTTGGGTGAACCGGCAGGATGCCGGTGACGCCCGCATGCAGGAAATTGCCGGTTACATTGCCGACGGGGCCATTGCCTTCCTGCGCGCCGAGTGGCGGGTGCTCATTATTTTCGGTGCCGTGGTAGCCGTTGTACTTGCGTTTGCAGGTTCACAGGTCGAAAACTCACATTGGTTTATCGGCGTCGCCTTCGCTATTGGTGCATTCACCTCCGCTTTTGCCGGCTACATCGGCATGAAAGTAGCGACCAAAGCCAACGTGCGCACGGCCCACGCTGCCCGCACCAGTCTCACCCGCGCCCTCGACGTATCATTTACGGGGGGCTCGGTTATGGGTATCGGCGTGGCTGGTCTGGCTGTACTTGGCCTCAGCGTACTCTTCATTTTGCTCTACAATTATTTCGTGGCCAGCTCGGGCGGTGCGTTTGGTGATGTCAACGGTGTACCGATGGAGCGGGCGCTGGAAGTACTGGCTGGTTTCTCGCTGGGAGCTGAATCTATTGCCCTGTTTGCCCGGGTAGGTGGCGGTATCTATACCAAAGCGGCCGACGTGGGCGCTGACCTGGTTGGTAAAGTAGAAGCCGGTATTCCCGAAGATGACCCGCGTAACCCCGCCACCATCGCCGACAACGTGGGCGATAACGTGGGCGACGTAGCCGGTATGGGCGCCGATTTATTTGGCTCTTATGTGGCTACTATTCTGGCAACGATGGTGTTAGGTCGCGAAATCATTATTCCCGAAGCCAGCAACATTGTTGGTCACGCGCCTATTGTTCTTCCCGTGCTGATTGCCGGTATGGGTCTGATCTTTTCTATTCTGGCCTGCTATCTGGTTCGCGTAAAAGACGATAATGGCAACGTGCAGGCAGCACTGAACCTGGGCAACTGGGGCTCGATCATTATGACCGTTGTAGCCTCTTATTTCCTCGTAAACGCCGTTCTGCCCGAAGGCATTATGAAAATTCGTGGTGTAGAGTTCACCCGCATCGATGTGTTTTTTGCCATCCTGACGGGTCTGATCGTAGGTGCCCTGATGTCGATCATTACGGAATATTACACCGCTATGGGCCGCCGTCCGGTAATGTCAATCATTCGGCAGTCGGCCACGGGAGCGGCCACGAACATTATTGGTGGTTTAGCCGTGGGTATGGAATCAACGGTGTTGCCTATTCTGGTGCTGGCCGCCGGTATCTACACCTCGTATCACTTTGCCGGTTTGTATGGCGTGGCTATTTCAGCGGCGGGTATGATGGCAACCACGGCGATGCAGCTAGCCATTGATGCCTTTGGCCCCATTGCCGATAATGCCGGTGGTATTGCCGAAATGAGCTACCTGCCCGAAGAAGTACGCGGCCGGACCGATATTCTGGATGCGGTAGGTAACACAACCGCTGCCAGCGGAAAAGGCTTCGCCATTGCGTCAGCTGCGCTGACAGCCTTAGCCCTTTTTGCCGCGTTTGTGGGCTTGTCGGGTATTTCGGCCATCGATATTTACAAAGCCGACGTCTTATCGGGCCTGTTTGTCGGGGCCATGATTCCGTACATTTTTTCGTCGCTTACCATTGCCGCCGTAGGTCGGGCTGCCATGGCCATGGTGGAAGAGGTACGTCGTCAGTTTCGTGATATTCCCGGCATTATGGAAGGTACGGGCAAACCCGAGTATGAGAAGTGTGTAGCCATTTCAACGCAGGCCTCTATTCGCGAAATGATTTTGCCAGGCGTTATTGCCTTATCGTCACCACTGATCGTTGGCTTTATTTTCGGTCCCGAAGTATTGGGCGGTCTGTTGGCAGGTGTAACCGTTTCGGGTGTGTTGATGGGAATTTTCATGAACAACGCCGGTGGTGCCTGGGATAACGCCAAGAAATCGTTTGAAAAAGGTGTATTGATCAATGGGGAGATGTACTACAAGAAATCGGAGCCACATAAAGCCTCAGTAACGGGCGATACCGTTGGCGACCCATTCAAAGATACCTCAGGCCCCTCGATGAACATTTTGATTAAACTGATGTCGATTGTGTCGTTGGTTATTGCGCCTTACATTGCCATCAAATCATCGGAAGTAGAAGGCTTCAACCGGGAAGGGAAAACAGCCGCTGGTACAGAGATTCCCCTCGAAAAGTCGACGGCTGCCGATAATGGGCAGGTGAGCACACCTAACCGCGACGGCGGACCGACCACCTTTACGCCAATCGACATTAACCTGGGCGATGTATCGCTGACTGGGGTTGACGTAGACGGGGTTGAAGCGAACCTGGTTACATTCATTAAATCGGAAGTACCTGTTGATAAGACTACCTGGTTCGATTTTGACCGCCTGACGTTTGAAACGGGCAAGTCGACCCTAAAACCGGAATCGCAGGAGCAATTGAAAAACATTGCCGAGATTTTGAAAGCGTACCCTTCCGTATCGATCAAATTGGGCGGTTACACAGATAATACGGGTAATGCGAACGCTAACCTGAAGCTCTCGGGCGACCGTGCTTTGTCTGTAAAAAACGAACTCATGGCGATGGGAGTTGATGCTAATCGGCTTGAATCAGAAGGTTACGGTATTGAGCACCCTGTTGCCTCAAATGACACAGAAGCAGGCCGCGCCCAAAACCGCCGCATCTCCATTCGGGTCACGAAGAAGTAAGTAAACAGATAGACTAATTGCCACAGGCCTGTCTTTTTGTAAAGAGACAGGCCTGTTTTTTTACGGTAAAGTTGACTTGATAATTGCTTCATCGAACAAAGAGGTTAACCTTTGTAACTCCTCTCTCCATATCGTAATCGGCGTTTTGAACTCAAAACGGCTCAGATATGTCTTTTTTAAAAGAACTTATTATGACTAAAGAAACGTCTTACGGTATCCTGGCAGCTATCGATTGGAATTCAAACGAATGGCAGGGACCCTCGACTCCCGAAGATTTAGAAAAAGCTAATTTCACTTTCGTCAAAGAAAATGATATTATCAATGCTTCTCTGAACTTTGGGCATACCGTATTTCCGGCAGACGATAATGGCTACTATCGGGGGTTTTTACCACATCTGTTCGCCAAAACTCCGGATATTGAGAAATCCAGGACGATCAAAATAGTCATTCTAAAGGCAAAAGACTGGCATGATGGCAATACGTATATCGTAGGCTTTTATGCGTTTCCTACGTTCAAAAAAGAGCGCATTCCATCGCCCATCGAGTCTATTACGGAAGATATAGAAACGAATATCAAGTCACTGGTAAAGCATATTCATTTTCTGGAAAACCGGGTCAATCTCAGCGTTCCTTCAGACATAACGAAGTCGCTGCCGAAAGATAAAAAGCCAGGCAAAATGGGCTATAACTACCTGAATCAAATCAGTATCGAACGCCTGCTTGATGTGATGACGGCTTTAAACCCCGACGACAAAAAATTGAGTTCTATCAAGCTCAATATTTTTAAAGCTATGGGTTATAGCATGGTCTAACGCTACACAACACTACAAAATTTTTTATGCCTGATCATGATGGTTTTCTTTACGGAGTACCCTCATGATCAGTTATACGACTAGGATTAAGTTACAGGGTTGTTGCAACCGTATCCGGGTTCACTACAGGCGACTCATCCCGCACCCGATTCATCACATCGGCCTGATGACTCCACATCTCCAGAAAAAAAGCCGACCGTTGCCGTAGCTCAACGAACGTGCCTTCGTCAACAATGCCACCGTTGCGCAGGATGTAGACGTAATCGAACATCGGTAGCAAGTGTAACCGATGTAGTGACGAGATCACTGCTTTACCGGCAAAAGCACCCAACAGGTTATGGTAAACCTGGTATTCCGTTTTAGGGTCTACACTACTCGTTGGCTCATCCATCAACACGATATCACTGTCACGGGCAGCCAGAATGCCACGGGCCAGCGCTAGCCGTTGTTTCTGTCCGCCCGACAAATTCAGTCCTTTCTCCTGAATAGTCGTATCCAGGCCACGGGGAAGCTGATCGAGTACTTCCTTGAAAACCGCTAACCGGCAGACCTCATCGATCTCCTGAGTGGGAAATGGTAACCCAAGCGTGATGTTGTAGCCCACCGTATTTTCAAAAATTTCCGGCTCCTGCGGCAACAGCGTCACGGTGTTACCAATTGCCGACCATGTACGTTGTTGCTGCCCATCAACACGCCACTGCACCTCTTCGTCAGGCGCGTAAAGACCTCGGAGTAAAGTCAGCAACGTGCTTTTCCCCGATCCGCTTTCACCAATCAGGGCAATGCGTTTGCCCCGTTGAATCAGGATCGACAAATTTTTCAGGGAGGCAGGTACAGGTTGTGGCGCTGTAACGCTTTCGATGACAGGTATGTGGCTTGTAGCGTGAACAAAAGACAATTGGTTAATTTGAAGTTGTTGCCAGCCAGCTGGTAGCGTTGCTTCTTCGGTGACTACCTGCCTTCCATGTTGCCGGTGCATGTTGCCGATGCTTCGGGCCGTTTGCACATCGGTATTATACTGCACAATTTGGGTGTACTGCCAGGCTACATCGCTAAACACGCTGGTAAACTGGTTTACGTACCCAAGCAGAGTCACCAGGCCACCAACCAGAAAGACTGTCCCCGACACATGTTGCTGGTGTACATACCCAACCGTAATCACCACATACACGACTGCAATCATCATGGTAGCCACAAACCATTTCCACTCGTTGATTCGTATTTCGCGTTGGAAGGGAACACGAATCGCCGCCACTTTACCCAGCAATTGCTCTTCCATACGCCCTTCGAGCCGTAGGGTGATCACGGTGACAATATTCGAGAGGCTATCGAACAGCGACGAAGCCATGCTGTGTTCGCGTTCGTTGGTTTCTTCCAGCGCTTTCACAAACGGCTTATCGAACCGGCGGATGATCCAGATCGTGAATGCACCCAGCACCAGACCGACACAACCGTATAACGGGGCAAAGTAGAGCATGGCACCAAACGAAAACGTGAATTTGGCCACGACGTGCAGGTACGTAAATCCGTTTTGAAAAAACGACTTCAACGCACTGTATGCTTTGTTAATCCTGTTAATGGTGGCCCCGCTATGGTTAGCCTTGTGCCAGGCCACGGGCAGGTGTAGCGTTTGATGATACAGTTCCTGCATGAAGTTACGGCTAACATCAAACGCCAGTTGCCGTTCCCACACCCTCGCCGGACCGTGGAAAGCCCATTCAAGGAGTTTTAGCCCTAGAAATAAACCGCCAAATTGGAGCGTTGCCGGAATAACAGCACCGGCATCCCGTTGAATACGGTCGACAAACCAGCCGAACAGAAGCGGATGTGCCGCACCAACCAGGTTGGCGCAGATAAACAGGAAGTAAACGCCCAGATAGCGTCCTTTCTGATTACGAGCATACTGCCACGCGGTGCGCAGTAATGCCACGTAGGGATTTTTCATGAAAATATCGGTCGTTACGGTGCAACGAAATTGGTACTATTTGAACAAAATCACTACTTGTTCTATAGTTATTCTGACAAATTTAATTTTCTAGTTGAGCGGGTATGCTCTAATTCATTTTCTACCTGGCTCAGGCATTCATATGAGTCGGTGTCAACGAGCTACAAAGCACAAATCAGGCCTCTACGTGGATTTTTGGCCGTTTTTTTGTATCTTTAGGGAGTAAACACAAGTCCAGAATACGCTACCCCTCTGACCTGCTTGCTCCAGGTATGTCTGAGTATTTTCAACATCTCGCTGCTACATGGTGAACGACGAACATCAGGAACCGTCTGACGACACAACAACAAACACGAATGAATCCGAAGCGGTCCTCCAGGATCAGACCGTAGTATCGGGCCTCTACGAAACGTATTTTCTCGATTACGCCTCCTACGTTATTCTGGAGCGTGCCGTTCCCGCTATTGAAGACGGACTAAAACCCGTTCAGCGCCGGATTCTGCACGCCCTGAAAGAAATGGATGACGGTCGCTTCAATAAAGTGGCCAACGTGATCGGACAAACGATGCAGTACCACCCGCACGGGGACGCGTCGATCAATGAAGCCCTGGTTAACATTGGGCAGAAAGAACTCGTCTTCGACACACAGGGAAGCTGGGGCGACGTACGCACTGGCGACGGGGCAGCCGCAGCCCGATACATTGAGGTACGTCTCTCGAAATTTGGTGCCGACGTGGTGTTCAACAACGACACCACCGAATGGCAACTGTCGTACGACGGCCGGAAAAAAGAGCCGGTCACCCTGCCCGTCAAGTTTCCGCTTTTGCTGGCGATGGGTGTTGAAGGCATTGCCGTTGGTCTCTCGACCAAAATACTGCCCCACAATTTTAATGAGATCATCGACGCTTCGATTGCTATTCTGAAAGAAAAGTCATTCGCGCTTTTCCCCGATTTCCAGACAGGTGGTTATATCGACGTCAGTAACTACAACGACGGACACCGGGGCGGAAAAGTCCGGGTACGTGCCCGCATTGAGGAGATCGATAAGAAGACCCTCGCCATTCGTGATGTGCCCTACGGCGTCACCACAACGTCGCTTTGCGATTCGATTGTGAAAGCTGCCGAGATGGGCAAGATCCGCATTAAGTCGCCGGGTAAAAATATTGCGGCGGTAGTTGATAACACGGCGAAAGATGTAGAGATTGTGGTGCACCTGCAACCCGGCGTTTCGCCCGATGTGACCATTGATGCGCTCTATGCGTTCACCGATTGTGAGGTAAGCATTTCCCCCAACGCCTGTGTGATCATTGGCGACAAACCGCATTTTGTGAGTGTTTCAGAAATTCTGAAATATAACACGCAGCAAACGGTTGCCCTGCTGAAACAGGAGCTTGATATCCGGCGGGGTGAGCTGATGGAAAAGCAGTTGTACGCATCACTCGAAAAAATCTTTATTGAGAATCGCATTTACCGGAAAATTGAAGAATGCGAAACCTTTGAAGCGGTTCTGGAAACGATTGACAAGGGGCTGAAACCACACAAGAAGCTGTTCTACCGCGACATTACGCAGGATGACCTCATTCGGCTTACCGAGATTAGAATCAAGCGTATTTCTAAATACGATGGTTTTAAGGCTGATGAGCTTATGCGGCGGCTGGAGCAGGAATTAGCTGATGTGGAACACAACCTGGCTAACCTGACGCAGTATGCCATTACGTACTTCAAAGACCTCCAGAAAAAATACGGCAAAGGCCGCGAACGCCGCACCGAGATTCGGGCATTTAATACCATTGCCGCCAATGTAGTAGCCGCCGCCAACCAGAAATTGTATGTTGACCGCGAAGGTGGATTTATCGGCTACGGTCTGAAAAAAGATGAATTTGTCAGCGACTGCTCTGACATAGACGATGTGATCATTTTCCGCCGCGACGGGAAATGTTTAGTATCCAGAATTCAGGAAAAAACGTTTGTTGGTAAAGACATCATTCACGTCTCGGTTTTCAAGAAAAACGACGAGCGTAAGGTTTATAACCTGATTTATCTCGACGGTAAATCAGGCATTTCTATGGCAAAACGCTTTCCCGTTACCGCCGTCACCCGCGACCGTGAGTATGACCTTACAATGGGGAACCCGAAGTCTAAGATCACGTATTTTACGGCCAATGATAACGGAGAAGCAGAGGTTATCACGGTGAACCTAACGGCGCAGAGTGCAGCCAAGTTAAAACAGTTCGACTTTGATTTCGCCACCATCGGTATCAAGAACCGATCAGCACAGGGCAATATTCTGACCAAATATTCTGTTCGGAAAATAGTGCAGAAGACAGCCGGTTCATCCACCCTGGGCGGCACCGATATTTGGTACGACGATCACCTTGGTCGGTTGAATCGTGATGAGCGTGGTCGGTTGTTGGGTAACTTCGATGCCAAAGACACTATTCTGGTCGTCTACAGGAATGGAGAGTATGAACTAACTAGTTTCGATCTGACGAATCGGTACGAGCCTTCCGACGTACTTGTGCTTCAGAAGTTCGACCCCGAAACAGTTGTTTCGGCCCTGTATTACGAGGCAGCTCAGAAACTGTACTACGCCAAACGGTTTAAGGTAGAGACCACCACGATCGACAAAAAGTTTAGCCTGATCGGCGAAGTGAAAGGATCCAAGCTGCTGACTGCAACAACTGATGCGTTACCGCGTATTGAGGTTCAGTATCAGGCGAAAGATCGGGCACCACTGGAGAAAACAGTGCTAGAACCGGCCGAGGTATCCGATGTTCGGGGCTGGAAAGCACTGGGAACCAAGTTGCCCTATTTTAAAGTCAAAGACGTTAAGTTACTGGCCCCCAAACCTGCCCCTGCCCTTCCTGACAGCCCAAAGGTGATTACTTCCGACAAAATTGTTCTCGAAGATGACTCTGAAGTTGCCGTTCAGTTAGGATTGTTTTAAGAATCAGGTTTCAGGTAGCGTTGGCTTGTTGCCTTCTTTAGGTGTTATATCGCTACCTGAACCTGAAACTCAACCCGCCTAAACCAGATGATGACCGCCCGCCATATTGACCGTGTCGCAGCTCGCCGTCGCCTCTCGAATCGAATTACGATGAGGGCGATGAAGCGTGTGGTCAAAGCGGGCATTGGAGCGGCATTTGGTGGTATTCTGGTGATCCTGCTTTGTAACTGGTGGGTAGTATACAGCACTAAAGCACAGATTTATTTCGACATCAATAACCTGCCTGCCAATGAGGTAGGCCTTGTTCTTGGAACGAGTAAGTCTGTACGAAACGGTAACGAAAACCTTTTTTTTCGTTACCGTATGGAAGCCACAGCCCGCCTTTGGAAAGAGGGTAAAGTGAAGTTTCTGATTCTGAGCGGCAATAACGACTCTGAATACTACAATGAGCCAGAAGACATGCAGAATGCTCTGCTCAAACTGGGTGTACCGTCTGATGTGATGATTCCCGATTACGCTGGTTACCGCACGTTCGATTCGGTCGTGCGTTGCAAAGAGGTATTCAAGCAGCATCATATAACCATTATTTCGCAAAACTTTCATAATGCGCGTGCGCTTTACATTGGCAACAACGAAGAAATCAATGCCGTTGCTTTTGCTGCACAGGACGTACCTGACGGGTACTCGCTGAAGACGCTAATCCGCGAATACATGGCGCGGCCTCTGGCTATGCTGGACGTTCATCTGCTTCGCCCCAGTCCGGAAAAGGGAAACAGACGATTATGATCAACCCACCGACTGTTGTGGCTTGCGCTGTAGTTGAATGGCAATTTATCACCGTATAGATTGTACTTTGCAGTGCTGAAAAGCATGCACTTTGTCACTGCTCCCTTAGACATAATTTTTTCTTATTAAAGTTCAAAAAATCCCTTCTATGAGCGAAGTAGCCACCCGTTTTTCACCAGGTGTTATTACCGGTGATGGCGTTTCTGAAATTTTCCGTCACGCTAACGAAAATGACTATGCCCTTCCGGCGGTCAATGTGGTAGGTACCAATTCGGTAAACGCTGTGCTGGAAACGGCCAAGGCCGTCAACTCGCCGGTGATCATTCAGTTTTCGAATGGCGGCGGCATTTTCTATGCGGGCAAAGCACTGTCTAATGAAGGTCAACGCGCGGCCATTGCCGGTTCGGTATCGGGTGCCCTGCATATTCACAATATCGCCGAACTATACGGTGTTCCCGTTATTCTCCATACCGATCACTGCGCCAAGAAACTCCTTCCCTGGATCGATGGCCTGCTGACGGCTTCTGAAAAACATTTCGACCAAACGGGCAAACCCCTGTTTTCGTCGCACATGCTCGATTTATCGGAAGAACCGATCGAAGAAAACATCGAAATTTCGTGCAAGTACTTCGAGCGGATGGCCAAAATGGGCATGACGATCGAGATTGAACTGGGCGTAACCGGTGGTGAAGAAGATGGCGTTGACAATTCAGACGTCGATGATTCGAAACTATACACGCAGCCTTCAGAAGTAGCCTACGCGTATGAGCATCTGAGCAAGATTTCGCCAAACTTTACTATTGCCGCCGCTTTTGGTAACGTGCACGGTGTATATAAGCCGGGCAATGTAAAACTGTCGCCGGTTATTCTGAAGAATTCGCAGGACTTCATTGTTGAGCAGTTCGGTACAGGTCCGCTGCCGGTTAATTTCGTATTCCACGGTGGTTCGGGCTCAACCCGCGCCGAAATCCGCGAGGCGATTGAGTACGGTGCCGTGAAGATGAATATCGACACCGATGTACAGTGGTCTACCTGGGAAGGTGTGCTGAACTACTACAAATCGAAAGAAGGCTATTTGCAATCGCAGCTTGGCAACCCCGAAAGCCCCGATTCGCCAAATAAGAAATACTACGATCCACGGGTGTGGTTGCGTAAAGGTGAAGAGTCGATGATTGCCCGCCTGAAAACGGCTTTCGAAGATCTTAACTGCATCAACCGCCTGGCGTAAGTCAGTCCGGAGCGTACCTGAAATCCCATCAGCAAACACTGGCTGATGGGATTTTTTTGTGGAGAAGGTCAAACCCTTTATTGGATGTCGGGTTGATAGATTTATAATCTACTAAGTCGACCAACATTATGCAGTATCCTGAATTTGTGCATGCCGCTAAAGAGCAATTTGGCGTTACAACCGAAACCGAAGTATTAACTATTAGCCGGGCGTTTTTACATACGCTGACCGATCACCTGGCGGGCAACGCCGCCGACAACCTGGGTGCGCAACTGCCCGCCCAACTCCTGGATATTATCCGCGAAATTGGCCCGGAAGACCGCGATCAGGGACAACGGTTCAAACTGACCGAGTTCTACGAACGCGTAGCCGATCGGGCCGGCGTTGATGAAGAAACGGGCAAGCAATACACGCATAAGTTCGTGCAGCTTCTGAGCCAAATGGTAACAGAGGGCGAACTCCGCAAAGTGGCAGGTACGTTGTCGGATGATTACGCACCGCTGTTTGAAAGCGTAGTGAGTTTGTAACAATATAAAGTTGCGGTGCTTCGCATACGCAAAGCAGAAAGGCAATCGATTTTTGCTTTAGCTTACCACAAAAAAATCCCGCTACAGCCTGTAGCGGGATTTTTTTGTGGTAAGCTCAGGTACGTCCTCTACTTCTTCGGCGTCAGGTACACGAAGGGGATAATCACCTCTTCGAGCGAGACGCCGCCGTGCTGGAACGTGTCGCGGTAATAGTTGACGTAGTAGTTGTAGTTGTTCGGGTAGGCGAAGAAGTAGTACTCCGTCGTGAACACGTAGGCCGTTGATACGTTTGGCTTGGGCAGGAACAAACGCTCCGGCTTGCGGGCCACATATAGGTGATCATCGTCGAAGCCCAGGTTTTTGCCCTGCTTATAGCGCAGGTTGGTGTTGGTTTCGCGGTAACCCACAATCTTGGCTGGCTTCTGCACCCGAATCATGCCGTGGTCGGTGGTGATTACGAGGCGGCCGCCTTTATCGGCGATCTTTTTGATGAGTTCAAACAGCGGTGAGTGCAGGAACCACGACCGGGTCAGGCTGCGGTAACCGGCTTCGTCGGGAGCCAGCTCTTTGATCATTGCCATGTCGGTACGGGCGTGGCTCAGCATATCCACGAAGTTGTAGACCACCACGTTCAACTGATTCTGCATCAGGTTATTCACGTTATCAACTAACGCTTTCCCCTGCCCTACGTTCAGAATTTTGTTGTACGATGTCTTGATGTTTACCCGCGCTTTATCGAGCTGACGCTTCAGGAATTCGTCTTCGTGGTTATTCAGGCCCGCTTCTTCGTTATCATCATTCACCCAGATATCGGGGTGCTGCTTCTCCATTTCGCTCGGCATCAGACCCGAGAAAATCGAGTTCCGGGCAAAGCTCGTGGTCGTTGGCAGAATCGAGTAGTACGACGATTCTTCTTCAACGGTAAAGAAATCGTTGATGATTGGCTCAATCACCTTCCACTGATCATAACGGAGGTTGTCGACCAGAATAAAGAAAAGTGGCGCGGTAGGTGGTCCGGTTTCGGTGGTATTCAGCAAGGGGAACACCTTCTTCCGCATCAACTGATTCGATAGTACCGGCTTATCGGCCTTTGGGTCGTTGAGCCAGTCTTCGTAATTCTCGATGATGAACTTGCAGAAATTTGAGTTGGCTTCGCTCTTCTGCATATTCAGCACCTCGATCATGCTGTTATCCTGCGCGCTGTCGAGTTCGAGCTCCCAGTAGATGAGCTTCTTGTATACATCGGCCCATTCGTTGTGGTCCATCCGGTCGCCAAACTGCATGGCCAGATTCCGGAAATCCTGCTGATAGCCAATGTTAGTGCGTTCGGTAACCAACCGTTTGTTGTCGAGATTCTTCTTCAGCGACAGCAATAACTGACTGGGGTTGATGGGCTTAATGAGGTAATCGGCAATCTTGGAGCCGATCGCCTCTTCCATGATGTGTTCCTCTTCACTCTTGGTCACCATCACCACGGGCAGGTTGGGCCGCATCTGCTTAATCTGCGCCAGCGTTTCGAGGCCGGTCATACCGGGCATCATTTCGTCGAGCAGCACCAGGTCATACTTTTCACTCTCTACCTTATCGAGGGCGTCGGCCCCGGAGTTGACAGGTGTTACATCGTAGCCTTTATTTTTAAGGAAAAGCAGGTGTGGTTTCAGCAGATCGATCTCATCGTCGGCCCAGAGTATAGTGTAATTTTGCATAGAGACTTAAAGTCTGGAAGGTCATTAAAAAATGAGGCAACAGGCTGAGTAACCTTGATTACGCTGGTGCGTAACCCAACAAACAACTGGTTGTCGACTGCCAGAGACTAATAGATAGTTAAACGTCTAACGACCGTGTCTGTTCACGCGGTTCGCTTTTATGATAGTTTAACAGTCTGAACGGGCGTAAAAAAGTGGTCGGGAACGCCCCATTCAAGCAGGTCATCCAGTGTATGATTCGCTTCGGAAGGGGCATTCAATAACCGCGCCACATGGCCAAAAACTACATCAGGTACGTTCCCGCGTTCACGGAGCGGCCTGACCGACTGCCTCGCAATAGCCCCGCCCCCCGCCGATTTCGACAGTTTAAGTCCGTCTGGGCCTAGTAACAAGGAATGATGCCATACATGGGCTTTCAGGAAATTGCGCCAGCCTAAAGCCAGCGCCAGTTGCCGTTGCCGGTCTGTGGAATCAATCAGATCAATGCCCCGCACCAGATGCGTTACGCCAAACAAATGGTCATCAGTCAGCGAGGCGATTTGGTAGGCCGGCAACCCATCGCGACGACGAACCACAAAATCGGAAGAACCGTCGCCATCAGCTTTGAAACGCCACGTCACCTCCAGTGCATCCAGTGAAAGCGAGGTTATTCTATCTTCAGTTAGGTACGTTGGTTCGTACGCCTTCCACTCCCGCCGCGACAGGTCGCTCGCATACAACGTACCTGCTTCGCGCAGTTGATTCAGCGTTGCCTGATAGTGTTCAGTTCGATGCCGCTGCGACCATTGGGCTTCAAAAGCATCGGCTGATGCTGGTCCCAGATCATAATCAAGACCAAGGAAATCGAGGGTTCGGAACACATCATCCACGTATTCCGGGCGTTTTCGTCCAGCATCGAGATCATCTATTCGCAACAGCAGTTGTGCCCCCCGCTGCCGAGCCGCCAGCCAGGTCAGCACGAAATTCACAGCATTACCGAGGTGCAAATAACCAGAAGGCGTGGGCGCTATTCGGAAAAGCATGATTTCAGTAAACAGGTATCAGTAAACAGTTATCAACTCTTTCCATGCATAAATTATAGTCGACAGCTTGACTGATCACTGATAACTGTTTACTGATACCTGTAAAAGGTCTTCCGGTGAGTCGATACCGTAGCTTTCCAGATCAGTTTCTACCACGCGGATTCGGTAGCCATTTTCGAGCCAGCGCAGTTGTTCCAGTGCTTCGGCGTTTTCCAGTGAAGAAGAGGCCAGTTTGGTGATTTGAGCCAGAATGTCGGTGCGGTAGGCGTACAGACCAATGTGCTTCCAGTAGGTGTGCGCCTGCAACCAGGCTTCGCCGTTGGCGGCGGGCAGGTTGCGTTGGTACGGAATAGGCTGACGGCTGAAATAGAGCGCTTCATACAACACGCCATGGCTCTGGCTCACCACTACTTTGGGCGAATTAGGATTCATCAGCACGGCTGGGTCGGTGATGGCCTTCACCAGCGTGGCCAATTCGGTGGTGCCGTCGAGTACGGAGGTAAGCAAGTCGATTTGCCGGGGCTGAATAAACGGTTCGTCACCCTGAATATTGACCACGTATGGGTACGTTCCGCCCAGACGATCAACCACTTCCTGACAACGATCGGTGCCGCTTTGATGGTGTGTCCCCGTCATAACCACCTCACCGCCAAATGCCAGCACATGGTCGTAAATACGGGCATCGTCGGTGGCCACCACTACTTTTGCCAGCGAGGTGGCCTGAATAGCCTGCTCGAAAACCCGCTGAATCATGCTTTTACCATTGATATCGACCAGTGGTTTGGCCGGAAAACGGGTAGAGGCATACCGGGCCGGAATAATACCAAGAATATCCATATAGGCGTTTTCTTACAAATATGAGTGCTTTTCTATTTAGTTTTACGTTAAAGGCTTTTGGCAATTTTACAGGCGCCAGCCTCTGTATATATCATGAATCGTATAGTAACCACCGCTTTACCCGCTTTTCTCTTCCTGACTCAGGTCGCTTTTGCCACCCCCCTTTCACCCGTGCTTCCCGTTGATTCTGTGGGCGTTGTGCGTCAGGATGGCAAGTTATTTATTCTGCACCGGGTCGATCAGGGCCAGACACTCTATGCCGTAGCCAAACGATACGGTACTTCAGTAGATGCCATCAAATCGGCCAATCCCGACCTGATCGAGAACGCGGTGCGCTACGACCAACTGTTGCGCGTTCCGGCGGCTACTGTAGCCCTCTCGCGCAAAGACCAGCGTGAAGCGGAGAAAGCCGCCAAACGAGAAGAAAAAGAAAAGCTTAAAGCCAGTGCCGAAGCCGAGCAACCAGCTGAAAAACCAGCCAAAGTAGTAGCAAAAGCCGAGCCTAAGCCGGACATGGAAGCGACCTACAAGCCGAAAGCCACCAAACCAGTTGAGAAAGCCGAGAAGCCAACCCGACCAACAGCTGCCGCTTCTACCGGAGTTCACACCGTAGAGTCGGGACAGACGTTGTATAGCCTGGCCGTTCGTTACAGCGTCACCATGGCCGAGATCCGCCGCTGGAACAACCTGGGAGCGGACGGCATTCAGGTGGGGCAATCATTGATCGTTTCTGAAAAAGCATACGAGGCTAAAAAGGGAGATGAGTCTTCGACGGCTCGTGCAAAAGCTACCCCCACAAAATCAATCGATGCAGAACCGGTCAAACTGGAGGCCAAACCTATTGTCACGCCCGAGCCCTTAGCTACGCCAGGGACGAAGCCGACCCCGAAACCGGCTGAGAAAAAACCGGTAGAGAAAGAAGCCGAACCCAAAGCCACTGCGCCCAGGTCGGATAATGACCCCACACCAACAGCTGCTGTACGTAAAGGGAATGTAAAATCGGAAGTAGGTTTTGCCGATCAGATTGACGGCAACGACGCCTCTACCAAGTATTTGGCCTTGCACCGGTCAGCTCCGGTAGGTACGTTGGTTCAGGTACGTAACGACATTACCAATCAGAGCCTGTACGTGAAAGTGATCGGTAAGTTGCCCGATACGGGTATCAACAACCAGGTACTGATTCGGCTATCGGGTCGGGCTTTCGAGAAACTTTCGCCCAATGGCCAGCGTTTTCGGGCTGAAGTTAGTTACTCAAATTGAAATCAGTCGTAGGTCATAAGACCCCTGTTTAGGCTTGCGATTTACTTGTTATGGAAACAAAAGAAGAACGGGTTGCCCGACGGCATAAAGAGCGCGATGAGAAGATGAGAGCCTCGGCGGGTTTTAAAACGTTCAACGTGCTGTTCATACTGTCCTACCCCTTTATCGCCACCTTCACGTTTGTGATTTCATCCGTACTGGCTATTCTGTCGGGCGTGTCCCGGGCTGGCGCCTGGCTAGCCAGCGGCGGACGTAGCAAATAGGGACATCGACGGCTCAAAATAAGACGGGGTCCGGACCATCAGCGAGTAACATATCCACGATTCGATCAATTTCCTGCTGGCATTCTTGCGCCGTTTCGGTGCCTACCTGCAACAGGGCCCGAATATTCTCGGGGCGGGCGTCGTCTATATCGGGTGAAGCGTCGCCCAGATCGGCTGGTTGAATCCGTATGTATTGATCTGATTGATTAACAGCCGAAAACATGCGCGTGAGGTGATAATCCGTCGTTTCGGCTACTCCCGTCATCATGATATCGATTACCGGACGTACCCAGCCAATCTGCCCCCAATTACGCGCCGATGCGTATTCGTAGGGCCGACTCTGACTTCCTGTGCCAATCGAGACAATTAGCATATCGGCTGCTTTGGGGTCTTTCTTGGCGTTACGAACTTCCGAATAGGCACAAAGCGCCGGGTTATTGGCAAATACGCCCCCATCGATCAACGGGTACGACACCTTACTCAGTGACTCGATGTTAGCCACTTCAAAATAGGTTGGCGCCGCCGAAGTTGCCCGAGCAATATCCCGAATCAGGAAATCGGAACCCGGCCCTTTGTGGGCAAAATCATGTTGAGCAAAAAAATGGGCGGCGCGCCGTTTGATATCGTAAGCTGGAATGATGCAAGGCTTGCGCAGTTCACTTAATCGGGTGTTACCGAAATACCGCTTCAGCAGTTTTTCGAGTGGTTCCGAGTCGTACTTTTCATCGAATACACCACCCAACCCGAGAAATTGTTGCCAAACCGTTGTATCAAAGATTGTACCCCCCTTTTTGATGTATAGCTCCACTGCTTCCTTTGCCGAAAAGCGTGATTTATTGGGATCATCTTTGTCAGGGCATAAATACAAACATGTCAGAATCCCCCCGGTGCTTGTACCCGCAAAGAAGTCAAAATAATCGGCTAGCCGGGCAGCGGGGTTCTCGGTGCGTTGCTGCAACTTTGTTTCCAGGTCAACCAGAATTCGTCCCGGAATAATGCCCCGTATGCCGCCGCCATCAATGGATAGTATCTTTTTCATGTTGTGAATGTGAGATCCTAAACTACCCGATTGGCAACACATTATTCACTACTATTTCTTTTTCGGCACGTAACTACTTCTCCCTATGCCAGTACCCGATTCATTCGCGTCTGTCCACGCGTTTTTAGATCAGAAAGCCAGTCAGTACAATCATCCTTCGTTCATTGACCGCGACCCGATCAGCATTCCGCATCGCTTCAGCAAACTACAGGACATCGAGATCATGGGGTTCTGGGCGGCCGTACTAGCCTGGGGACAACGGCCCGTCATTCTAAAAAAAGCCAATGAACTGATTACGCTCATGGAAGGCGTTCCCTATGATTTTGTGCGGTACCACGAAGATTCAGACCTGCGGCGATTTCTGCAGTTCAAACACCGAACCTTCAACGCAACCGATGCGCTCTACTTCCTGCACTTTCTAAAGCAGTATTACCTCAAACACGAGTCGCTGGAAGACGCCTTCTTGCCAGCCGACGGTGCTACTGACAGTCTGACGGTAGAACCTCATCTACGTGTTTTTCATGACCGTTTCTGTGGCCAATCAGGCGATCACGAGTTGTTTTTCCCTGAACGTACCCGGAAACACATTGCCACCCCGGCCCGCAATTCGGGTTGTAAACGGCTAAACATGTTTTTGCGCTGGATGGTCCGCCGCGATAACGCGGGTGTTGATTTTGGCCTCTGGCGACGCATTCGCCCCGATCAGCTCGTCATTCCCATCGATGTACACGTAGGGCGGGTAGCCAGTAGGCTGGGGTTATTAGCGCTCAAGAACGATGAGAGTCCCAAAACAGACTGGAAAGCAGCCACCGCGCTCACCGACGTGCTACGCAAGTTCGACCCTGTTGACCCCGTCCGGTACGACTTCGCCCTTTTTGGCCTGGGTGTAGAGGGCGAGATGTAGGGACGGGTAGGCAGATTTTAATGGTACACGGATTATGGAGATTAAAAAGATTCGCGCGGATTTTAAGGTGGCACACGGCTAAAGGGAGTCGAGCGGATTTAATGCTCTACACATCACTGTTGGCTATGTTTCGTGTCGGGAGGGAACTTAGTCTAGCGCGAACATGATGGGGAGTGTGAACCGGACCCGCACAGACCGGCCCGATTGGCGACCGGGTTTCCACTTGGGCATGGCTTTCAGTACCCGCAACGCCTCTTCGTCGGTGCCGAAACCCAGCCCTTTCAGCACCTGCAGTTCGCCCAGACTGCCATCGGCGTTAACGATAAATCCGACTACCACCCGCCCGGAAATGCCTATATCACTGGCGGCTTTCGGATAGCGCAGCGTGCGTTGCAGAAAATCACGCAGAGCAGCTTGCCCACCGGGAAACTCCGGCATTTGCTCCACAGTTAAAAAAGGCGTGTCGTCTCGGACGGGCGGTGTCTCAATAGCTTTCTCAACGGCTGTTGGACCAGCTACTTCTTCGGGGGCCAGAATGAGCTCAACGTCACTACTGCCCTCCTGCGTAGCCGGACCGGACGTGGCTGTTTCCAGTTCTTCGACCGTGGCCACAGCCGGTATATCGTCGGGGGCCTCGGCCATGACTTCGGGGACCAGATTTTTTACGGTGGCTACCTTAGGCGCTATCTCCTGTTTGGGCTCGACTATGATTTTCTCTTCGGGAAGTTTTTGCTCAGGTATACGCTCTAGTGTCAGCACCTTCATGAAAAGTTGCTCATCGGGCTTCACCCAACTGTAAAGTCCCGGCAATTGCAAAGCACCCACAAACAGTAACGTACCCAGCGCCAGCGAACGAGCCAACGTGTGGCGGTACCCCTGACGTAACGCGAAAGCCCCATAGGCCTGGTTACGATTAGCAAAAAGAATGTCGTCGAAATTAGCCATGTCTACACAGTTTAGATTTCTCTGTAGATGCCAATGGCCGGGAAATGCATACGTATTAACGTTTGAGGTTTGTAGTTTGAGGTTTGTGGTTGCGCTGCTTAGTAACCACAAACCTCAAACTACAAACCTCAAACTACAAACCTCAAACCCATTTCACGGTACATACGATTCCAGAACCGTCATGCTGCCGTTGGGGACTAGCGTGACCGAGGTTACTGACGCCGGTATCAGCGCGCATTCGCCCATTTTAAGCGCCACGGAGTAGCCACCCGTTGCCTGAATCGTAAGCGACCCTTCCACGCAAACCAGAATCACAAACGAGTCGAGGTGGGTGTAGTCGTGCAGCACTTCTTCATCGAAACGAAGTACGTTCGTGACAAAGTAGTCGCTTGTGACGGCATTCACGCCTTCGTTTAGCTTGTCGGGGTAATGCGTCTTATAGTCAGCATGATAGGTATAGTCAATGGCGTCAACGGCCTGCTCGGTGTGCAGCTCACGGGCATTGCCCTTATCATCTTTCCGGTCAAAATCGTAGATGCGGTAGGTAACATCCGAGGTCTGCTGAATTTCGGCCAGTAACAGCCCTTTACCGATGTAATGCACCCGACCGGCGGGCAGGAAAAACACATCGCCGGGTTTAGCCTCTTCAATGTTAAGGATGTCGGTGATCGTGTTGTCGGCAACGGCCTTCACGTATTCCTCCTTGGTCACTTCCCGGCTGAAACCGGAGTTGAGTTTAGCCCCCGCGTCGGCCTGCATAATGTACCACATCTCGGTTTTACCAAAGCTATTATGCCGGGTACGTGCCAGTTCGTCGTTAGGATGCACCTGAATGCTGAGGTCATCATTGGCGTCGATAAACTTCACCAGCAGAGGAAATTCATTACCGTACCGTTCGTATACGTGCTTTCCGACCAGTTCAGGACCAAATTTTTCCAGAATGGCCTGTAGGTTTTCTCCAACCAGTGTTCCTTCTTTTACTACCGAAACATTACCCGGCACACCAGATATTTCCCAGGTTTCGCCGCAGTTGGGCAATGGCCCGTCGGGGCCCGTGGGAAACTCTTTACCGAGAATTGATTTGATTTTGTGACCGCCCCAGATTTTGTCTTTGAACAGAGGCGTGAACGTCAGCGGGTACAGCATAGAAAAGGTGTTTGTGTTGAGTGTTCTTTACTCATCAACCGGCAAGTTACGGGTGATGTTGCAAAGCCTAAACGCTTTACCGTGTGAAAGAATGACAAATAGAAGGCCCGAAAGCTCCCGATCATGCCTAATTTTGGGCGTTTTATGCGATTTCACTCCTTATCTCTCTTACCCTTTTGACTAAGCTCTGGCAAAAAGAAGGCGTATCGACCGCCGCAGAAATTGACCGGTTCACCGTTGGCCGCGATCGCGAAATGGACCTGCATCTCGCCCCATTCGACGTGTTGGGTAACCTTGCCCACGCACAGATGCTGGAGACCATTGGTTTACTCTCCGCCGCTGATTATGAGCAGTTAGCCACTGAACTGAAACGCATTTACCCAAAAACACAATCAGGCGAATTTGTAATTGAGGACGATGTAGAAGACGTTCATTCGCAGGTTGAACTGATGCTGACCCGAACACTGGGCGATGTAGGCAAGAAAATCCATTCGGGTCGTTCAAGAAATGATCAGGTATTGGTTGATTTGAAACTGTACACCCGTTCACGGTTGTGGACCGTTGCCGAAGCAACACAACGGGTATTCGATCGATTGATTCAACGGTCAGAGCAACACAAGAACGATTTGTTGCCCGGCTACACCCATTTGCAAATTGCCATGCCGTCGTCGTTTGGCCTCTGGTTCGGCGCCTATGCCGAAGCCCTCGCCGACGATATGTTGACCCTGCAAACGGCGTACCGGTTCGCCAATCGGAATCCACTGGGTTCCGGGGCCGGTTACGGCTCGTCGTTCCCGCTCAATCGCACACTCACCACCGAACTCCTTGGTTTTGAAGGGCTTCATGTCAACGTGGTATACGCTCAGATGAGCCGGGGCAAAACCGAGCAAATCGCCCTGAACGCGCTGGCTACCGTAGCCACCACCCTGGCCCGACTGGCCATGGATATCTGTTTATACAACAGCCAGAATTTTGCGTTTCTGACCCTCCCCGATGCGCTGACAACGGGTAGCAGCATCATGCCACATAAGAAGAACCCCGATGTGGCTGAGTTGCTGCGGGGCAAATGCAACCGCCTGAAGGCCCTGCCGATGGAGGTAACGCTGGTGATGAGCAACCTGCCGTCGGGCTATCATCGCGATATGCAGTTGCTGAAAGAAGTCTTGATGCCTGCTTTCGACGATCTGCTCGACTGCCTTGATATTACCGAGTATATGCTTGAACACATTCAGGTAAAGCCCAACCTACTCGATGATAACAAATACGATCTGCTCTTCAGCGTCGAACGAGTTAACCAGCTGGTATTGAGTGGCATACCTTTCCGGGAAGCATACCAAACAATCGGTAAAGAAATAGCCGAGCACACATACCAACCTCCCCGCGACCTGCAACACACCCACGAAGGCAGCATTGGTAACCTGATGAATGATGAGATCGTGATGGCCATGCAACAGGCGATGAGCGGATTCGGAGCCGACAAAGCACTGGCTGCCGAACAATCGCTATTGGCTTAACTCACTGAACAGGACCGAGTTTTTTGACGTTTTTAACGTTCAACGTAATGCCGAAGCTCCAGCTTCGGTAGTCAAAATCGGTCAACTACTACCGAAGCTGGAGCTTCGGCGCTACAAGTAACATGACGAAGAAGATCAATATTGGGCTGGTGCAGATGAGTTGTTCTGCCGATGTGGAAGCCAACATTCAAAAGGCAGAGATGCGCATTCGTGAAGCGGCTCAAAAGGGCGCGCAGATCGTTTGTCTTCAGGAGCTATTTACGTCGCTGTACTTCTGCGATATTGAGGATCACCACAACTTCAGCCTGGCCGAGGCTATTCCAGGACCAACTACGAACCGGATGGGCGCGTTGGCTGCCGAATTAGGCGTGGTGATCGTGGCTTCACTATTTGAGAAACGGGCGCAGGGCTTATACCACAACACCACCGCCGTGCTCGATGCCGACGGAACGTACCTGGGCAAGTATCGGAAAATGCACATTCCCGACGACCCCGGTTACTACGAGAAGTTCTATTTCACGCCCGGCGACCTCGGTTATAAAGTGTTCGATACAAAATTTGCACGGGTGGGCGTACTGATCTGCTGGGATCAATGGTACCCGGAAGCGGCACGCATAACAGCGCTGATGGGTGCTGATCTGCTGGTTTACCCAACGGCCATTGGCTGGGACACCAACGAACCCGACCCTGCCCAGAATACCGAGCAGTATAATGCCTGGCAAACTATTCAGCGGAGTCATGCGATTGCCAATGGGTTACACGTTGTATCGGTAAACCGGGTTGGCCGCGAGGCCGATCAGCAGTTCTGGGGTGGTTCCTTTGTTTCGAATCCGTTTGGTACGCTGCTGTATCTAGCTCCGCACGACGAAGAGGTGGTACACGTACAGGAAATAGACCTTGAAGCGGGCGAAAAGTACCGGACTACCTGGCCCTATTTCCGGGACCGCCGCATTGATTCGTACCAACCCATTACCAAGCGGTACCTCGACGAGTAGGTAAACCCATACAATGCCTAAAATGATAAAACTAGCCTTGATTTTGGTTGTCTGCCTTTCCGGCGGCCTGCTGACGATGAGTACCGAGAAAATGCTTCACACCAAAGGAGCAGAAGTAAGCGGACCGGTACCAGCTCAGGTCAATCTGACCCCAACCCCGCGCAGCCAGTTTACGCCCACAACCCGGAAAGGTTACTGGAACGCTAACGTTGTGGGCGATTTTACGCTACCCAAAACCAAGTCAATCGTTTTTTCGGCGGCAGGTCGTAACCTGTATCTCAAGGACTGGAGCATCCTGTTCCGGCGAGGATTCTCGGCCATTGACCGCACCCGGATGGTGTTTGACACTGAGATTGCCAGTGACCTGTCGAAACTTCCCAGAGGCTGGAAAAGTCGGCTGACGTTTGAGCAACGGGCTGATGCCGTGGGGCAACATCACTTTAGAAATGCCCCTTTCAATCTTGCCTGGGCTGGTAATAGTGAGCTTGCGCCCCAAACCAGCTTTCGGCTGCCGCCCAATGCCCGTGGTTCAAGGGAGACCATATATTCGGCCATTCAGGCGCTGGCGGGCAGTTGCGAAGCGTTTGGCGATTGCCCCAACGGTGTTCGATCAAGCGGCTACAGCAAGATTTTTTTTGATATTGAGAACGATGGTATCAGTGCAGGAAAGCAGCAGGAACAGGCCAATCTGTACACCTATTTCGCCAAAGCTACCCGCGATATTGCGCCCGATGTAGCGGGACGGCATACGGAGATTGGTGGTATAGCCCCGAATGCACATAATGGATTTGGCTACTCACGCGCCAACGACTACAACGCATCGGCTGAGTGGCTGTTCACGATGCCCGCCAAACACACAGCCACCTCGCGCCAGCGCGGCATGCCCGACGAGATTGTGGGGAAGAGTTACAGCGATTACGTCGATTTCCATATGCCGGGTACGTACTTCTATTTCCCTGACTTCGACTATGCCGTCACTCATAACGCCGATGCTGGTCGGCACTGGCTCGCGGGGGTGCTCTCTGAACAGGAGTACAATATTCGCCTGACAAACAAGAAGCGTATCGCCTACCACTGGGTATTCAACACGCAGGGACCGTTTTACAAAAGCGAGAAAGCATCTAATCCGGCCCCGCCCGCCGTGGCCGAGGGATTAGCTGTGTTTTACTGGTTCACCGGTGCTGCCGGTGCCGTTTTCTGGGACGATGTTGTTGAGTTGACACCAGACCAGCCCACCCCCACCGACCCGGCCCAACAAGGCATTAGCAACGACCGGGTTTACGCCTGTTACGAGCACTACATTCACGGCCTTTGGCGGTTGTTCAAACATCACGGCGATTTGTTCAACGGAAAAGAAACGTACCTGAACCAGCAGACTGAATGTTCGTTTGACGGGGGACGTACTTGGTATAAGTATAATGCCAACGAGTTGAAAACTCGTAAACTTCCTTTCGCCCGCGCCATCGTTAACGGCAATCAGATTCTGATTGCGGCCACCATGCCCTACGCTAAACCAGGCGACCAAACCAGCATGATGGTTCGGTACGTCGCAAACGGCAGTCAGTTTTACACGACCATCAACCTGAAAGGCGACGAGATTTATTTGGGAAGAGCCACACTGTAAATTGAAAGCTAAACGCCAACAACCAAGGTCAAGCGCTGATCCTGAATGCGCTGGGTGAGCATATTTCCTAACCGCCGGGTCAGTTCGGCTTCATCGGCCAGGAACATCGTCCATTCATCGGACGTGAACTGACCGACAATGGTACCAACCAGCAAATTCCTAAACTTCTGATCGGTCCGGATGGTGTGATCGATGTATGCATCTTGCTCAGCCTGACTCATTTTAGCGAATCGGGCGTCGGGGCCAAGTTGCTTTCGTTTAGTCAGATACTGATGGAATAAGCCAATCAACAGATCATTTTGTAACTTCAATATTGGTCGCAGCGTTTGATTCTGAAACGTCTCGGCCGGATTAGATGTGGTGGGTTCGGTAACAATCTTCGGGCGTAGGGTCAGTAAAGCAGCATCTCTCATGGGTTGATAACCCCAAAAGACACCTGCCTATTCCAGTACTAGCCAGTAAAAACTGTCGGCAACGTACCTAGGCCAGATCGGTCGGATCGTCGGCAATGCGGGTGTTGTCGTAAAACGTGTTCATCAGGGCGAAGTCATCGGCAGATAATTCGAAATCGAGCACATCGAAGTTGGCCTGAATTCGATCTTTGTTCACTGATTTGGGAATCGTAATCACGCCATGCTGGAGCGACCACCGTACCAGTACCTGATAGGTCGATTTGCCATATTTCTCAGCAATAGCCACCAGGCGGGGATCATTCTGTTTTTCGCCGCGAACCAGTGGTGCGTAGCCTTCTACCTGAATCTGCTTCGCGGCGCAGTAAGCCATAACATCAGGTCGGTAACAGTACGGACTAAACTCGATCTGGTTAACGGCAGGCGTTACTGTGGCTACGCTGAACAATTCATCGAGGTGATGCGGGTAATAATTGGATACGCCAATGGCACGTACCCGTCCGTCGGCATACAGTTTTTCCAATGCGCGCCACGTATCGAGTCGGTGTTCGCTGGTGGGCCAGTGAATGAGGTACAGATCCACCACATCGAGTTGCAGCTGATTCAGGCTTTTATCGAACGCACGGAGCGTCGATTCGTAGCCCTGATCATTATTCCAGACCTTAGTTGTAATAAATACCTCGTCGCGAGACAGGCCACTCGCCGATAAAGCCTTCGCTACCTCGCGTTCGTTTCCGTAAGCCGCCGCCGTGTCGATCAGGCGGCAACCCATGGCCAACGCTGCCTCTACAGCTTGTTGAACTTCGTTGTTATGCTCAGGGGCATAAACGCCCAGCCCAAGCAAAGGCATGACTACGCCATTGTTGAGCGTGATTGTTGGTGAATTCATAGTGCAGCAAGAAAACAGTATTACGTATCAATAAAAAGTGTGGCTTCACTGCCCAGAAGAGTTCACCAGATTGGGAACACTTTTGGGCAGTGAAGCCACGAAAAAAGGCAGGTACGTATTAGAAGAACAACCCAACCGACAGCATGGCGTTGGCCCGCTGCGCCGTAGTGGTTACGGTAGGCGTATCCGCATCGCTCAGGATGTAAGGCGACAGGCCCATCGTCTGTCCATAGAATGAACCCGACAAATCGACGGAGAACCGCTCTGTCCGTGCGCCAATACCGGCCGAAAACAGGATGCGCGACCGATCTTCGCGGTTCACGCGGTCAAGGTCGATTCGGTAGGCAGAAGGCAGGTAAGCTACACCGGCACGTAGACGGAGCAAACTGGCCCGGATTTCGGCACCAGCCCGAACGTTCACTACATTCTGATAGGTATTCTGTACTTCCGACGTCACATCATTCCGGAAATCGGTGTTGCCCTGTGAAGTACCAAAGGCATCGGTTCCTACGCGCATGCTGCCGTAGCCGACGTAGTCAGCCGTGGCAGTGATAAAACCCAGTTTACCTTCGCCCAGAAAATAGGTGAATCCACCTGAGGCACGGAAAGGCGAAGACATTGAATAATCGAAGTCATTAGCATCTACGTCGACATTGTTGGTGCCCATAGCGCTGATCAAACCGGGATCACGGCCAAAAGCAGAGAAAGACTGTTGGAAGGTTTCGCGCATGCTGTAGAACGTTGGCGAAGCCATATCGAATCCAAGTTGAAAACTCTGCACAGGCCGGTAAATAGCCCCCACTTTAAGGCCAAACCCGGTACCGGTGACCAACAGGTTGTTCGTCCGTCCATACGTATCGAATACGCCGTTTATGGGAGATTCCTGAACGGTAATTTCTGAATCGTAGCGAATTCTGGAGATGTTTGCAGAAGCACCTATGTAAAGCTTATCATCGAAATTGGCGCCGTAGGCAAATGTCCATTGCGAGTTGGCTCCTATCCGGTTGGCTGTTACCCGTTGGTTGCGGGCTACTCCGGCGTCAAGGTCATCGTTAAAGAAGGGAGACCCATTCGACTCGATGGTGTTATTCCCGTAAGCCGTAGCGTTTAAAAGAAAAAGGCCATATAAGGCAGCTTCAGGTGTACGGGCAGTATTTAAATCAGCATTAAAATCGGCATCCAGAGCCGCTTCTCTTACGCTTTGCGGTCCACCGTTATTCAGACCCGGAAGGTATTCGTTCAGAAACGTTGAGTTCGGGTTATTGTTCCGGCCCTGCGCGTCGATGTTATTCGAGAAATTCAGCGACTGCGAGTACGAAACCCCAAATGCTGAGCGACGCCACCGGCTATTGGGCGACGACTGACCGGCAAATACCAGACTGGCCTGACCAATGTTGAAGTTCGTCTTGTTAGCGTCGGTGTTACTACCCAGAAAAGCACTCCGGTTAGATGACAGGTTCAGCGATGGGCTCAGCGTAAACTCAGATCGGTTGTAAAAACCAAGCCCGGCCGGGTTACCAGCAATGTTACTGGCATCACCACCAAGTGAAGTTTGGTTACCGCCAACGCCCCGAAAACGGGCCGAACCCTGTAGAACGAAATCGTTGTACCGGAAAGCATCGTCGGCGTATTCTGCGGCGCTTCCCTGTGCCAGCAGCGATGATGTGGGGAGAGCCAGCAAAAGACCGGCTAATAAGCGTTTCATGTGCGTGTATGAGAAAAGATAAGTGGACGGAATACCTGTAAACACACGTCGCTGACGTGATGATCTTTAGAACGATAACCCTCCTATTGGTTTAACGCCGGAAAACAACTTTCAGGCATTCATTCATCTTATAACAAGAAATCCCCGCCGGAAGTCTTTCTGACGGGGATTTTTCACTTAAAAAATCAGGCAAATTTACCGTGGCCCACGTGAGCTACCGCTTCCGCTTGAATAGCTACCGCCGCTACTTCTTGGCGCGCTGGGTGCACTCGGCGCACTGTAACTTGGAGCAGGTGAACTGCTGCGGCTGCTATTGTACGAAGGTTGGCTTGGCTGCGAGTACGTAGACTGGCTCTGCCGTGAGTACGAAGGTTGAGAAGCCTGAGTACTAGGCTGCGAGTAGCTACCCCGGCTGCTACCACTTCCGCTGCTATACGGTTGCGAGTACGAACCCTGCCGTGCGGCCGGACGCTCGTAGTATGTAGCTGAACCAGTCGAGTTGCTGGTCCGTCCGCCGTTTGACGAGTAAGAACCGCTGTTGTATGAACCAGAACCCCGGCTCGAACCGCGACCCGAGTTTGAGTTGCTGTAGTAGGTGCTGTTACCGTTCGCCGAATTGTTATACGACGAACCGTAGTTTCCTGCCCGGCGACCACCATTGTTGCTTGGGGCGGTGTTGTTGAAGTTCCCGCTATAACGAGCCGACGAACTACTACCACGTGGACCATACGTCCGGTTGTTTCGATAAGGATCAGCACCGGTTACGATATAGTTGTTATTGATAATGCTTGGCCGTCCGAAGAAACCACCACCGAATCCGTACGGATTGTAGCCAAATCCGTTACCGAAGCCGAACGGACTAAAACCACCAAACGCGTAAGGGTTGTAGAATGAATCGTAGAAACCGGCACCATAACCAAATGGACTGTATCCGAAGGGACTGCCAAAGGCAAAGGAGTTGTAGCCAAATGGACTGAAAGCAAAGCTGTTGCCAAACCCAAACGGGCTAAACATAGAGCCGATGCCGAAGCCCACCCCCATACCTCCCATAAAACCGGCGCTGTTCATGCCGCCCCAACGGTTCCAACTGTTGGCACCGTAAAGGCCCTGATTGTAACCATTAACGAAGCCGTCGTTATAGCTACCGTTCGTAGACGCCCAACCCGGATCGGGAGAGATACCGCGCTGAACCTGACGGGCGCTTAATTCGGTGTAGTACTCACCGTCTTCGTAAGCCCCTTCCTGCTGACCATCTACATAGTCAGGATTGAGGTTGCGGCCCGTTTGCTGCGACTGCCGACGGTCGAACCGTGAGGCTTGCCGAACATCCTGCCGCGTGGATTTCCGGTCATCGCCGGCGTAGAGTGCTGCGTCGCCCGAGTTGCCGTACAGGTCATCGACCTCGCCGGCATTCTGGGCGGTTTGGCGGCTGGAGCTACACGCTCCTGTACCCAGCAAAGCGGCCATTGCCAGGTACTGCCACGTTTTATTGAGTTTCATAGAACCAAGCAGTTAATATTGTTAGTGAGGGTTCAAGCAGAAAGAAAGTGTCAAGCTGCCATTATAACCAGAATGGTGGCTGATTGATTACAAAAATAGGATTAAAACCTATCTTTGCAAGCCCTTTCTCTAGTTAGACACAGGGATCTAATCAAGGTTTAATCTATTTAAAAAATAGGTTCAATGTCTAAGGTCTAACGTTCAAAATGCTTTGCCAGTCAGCAGCGCGACGTTGAACGTTAGACCTTAAACATTGGACTAACAAAAAATGGCTAAAGCATTACCGACGCGGGCCGAGGATTACTCGGAATGGTATAACGAACTGGTTAAACGGGCCGATCTGGCCGAGAATTCAGCCGTTCGGGGTTGTATGGTGATTAAACCATATGGTTTTTCGATCTGGGAGAAGATGCAACGGGCTCTGGACGACATGTTCAAAGAAACCGGTCACCAGAACGCTTACTTCCCGCTGTTTATCCCTAAATCGTACCTGAGCAAGGAAGCATCGCACGTGGCGGGCTTCGCCAAAGAGTGCGCCGTAGTGACGCATTACCGCCTTAAAAATGCGGAAGATGGCTCAGGAATCATTGTTGATCCAGACGCTAAACTCGAAGAAGAACTGATTGTACGGCCCACCTCAGAGACCGTTATCTGGAGCACTTACAAAAACTGGATTCAAAGTTACCGTGACCTGCCTCTGCTGATTAACCAGTGGGCCAACGTGGTTCGCTGGGAAATGCGGACGCGCTTGTTTCTGCGGACCGCTGAATTCCTGTGGCAGGAAGGGCACACCGCCCACGCTACCGAGCAAGAGGCCCGTGAAGAAACCCGGCAGATGCTGGAGGTGTATGCTACGTTTGCCGAAGAGTGGATGGCCATGCCCGTGATTCGTGGCACGAAGTCGGCCAACGAGCGATTCGCCGGGGCCGATGATACGCTGTGTATCGAAGCCATGATGCAGGATGGGAAAGCCCTTCAGGCAGGTACGTCGCACTTTCTGGGTCAGAACTTCGCCAAAGCGTTCGATGTACAGTTCCTCAACAAGCAAAACACGCTCGAATACGTTTGGGGTACGTCGTGGGGTCTGTCGACGCGGATGATGGGTGCCCTTGTGATGGCGCACTCTGATGATTCAGGGCTGATCATTCCGCCGAAACTGGCTTCGATCCAGGTCGTAATTGTACCAATCTACCGGTCAGAAGAACAACTGGATGCCATTACCGACAAGGTGAAACCATTAATGGCTGAACTGAAAAAAGCAGGCATTTCGGTGAAGTACGACAACTCGGACGCCAATAAGCCGGGCTGGAAATTTGCTGAGTACGAACTGCGCGGTATTCCGGTACGGCTGGCCATGGGGGCACGTGATCTGGAAAACGGGACCGTCGAGGTAGCCCGGCGCGATCTGAAAACGAAAGAAACCGTTCCGTTTGAGGGATTGACCGAGCACATTCAGGCGTTGCTGGTCAATATTCAGGAAACGATTTACCAGCGGGCGCTTGCGTTCCGGGAAGCCAATACTTTCCACGTCGATACGTTCGATCAGTTTAAAGAGCAAATCGAAAAAGGCGGGTTTATCATGGCCCACTGGGACGGTACTTCCGAAACGGAAGAAGCCATTAAAGAAGCTACCAAAGCCACGATTCGCTGCATTCCGCTGAATACACCCGATGAAGCAGGTACATGCGTATACTCTGGCAAACCATCGACCAAGCGCGTGGTTTTTGCGCGGGCTTATTAACGAAGCAATACATTAAAACGAGTGTATATCGGATGGGCTGGCGCGAAACTTGGTTTTACGCCAGCCCATTTTCTTAACAAACCATTACCTATCAACGACTTATGAAAAATCAACATTCAGCAATTACCCCGAAGCTACTGGCCGAAGCCATGACGTACCAGCAGTACATGGCTGTTTCGCGCGAGCGTTTTGCTGATAACCTCACTACGTCGGAAGACCCTCATTTCAATACAGAGCAGATTTTAGGGTTTACCAAACTGAATTTCTCCCGCATGGCCAGGCTCGAGAAAACCACCGAGCTGACGGCCGAGGTGACGGATGCACTGCAACAAATACGGGAGCCCTGGATCTGGCTGGTGCTGGCAGAGTCGTGGTGCGGCGATGTGGCGCAGATTCTACCTGTGCTGAAACACATGGTCGACATGTCGGGACAGATCGAGTTACTGCTACTGCTTCGTGATCAGAATCTTCCGGTGATTGATGCGTACCTGACAAACGGAGCGCGCGCTATTCCGAAGCTGGTCTGCCTCCGCCAGTCTGATCTGGCGGAGTTGGGTACGTGGGGGCCACGCCCGGCCGCCCTTCAAGCCGAGATGGCGATCTGGAAAGCCGAAAACGTCCCTTTCGATCAGGTGATTGAACGCGCCCATGGCTGGTACGCCAAAGACCGTACACAACACACACAAACCGAACTGGCTGCCATGATTCGGACCTGGTCGGTGTAGTAAGGTATCATTCGCCCAATTAACTTTGATTACATGAAATCCTTCCTGACAGCCTTTCTTGCTTTTGTAACTCTGCCCACCGTTGCCCAGCAGTTCAGGTACGTACCTGAGCGACCGGTGCCGGGCGGCGTGGTTTCGTTCACCTATACGCCGGGCGTTACCCTGGCCAAAGAAGCCGTTGTCGAGGGCAGGTACGTTCGGTATGCCGGTCCGGCAACCATGCGGCTGAGTCAGCCTACCACTGCCACCGCTATCCGACAGGGAAACGACATTATTGGTGAGCTCAAGATTCCTAAAAACAACATAGCGGGCTTATTGCTGGCGTTTCAAAGCAAAACCAACACCACCCTCATCGACCACAATAACGGCCACTTCTTCCCGATTTTACTCCACGATTCTACGGGTGCGCTACAACCCCACGCCATTGGCGGACAAGCCTCGGTGTTGACTCGTACGGCGTTTCCCTACAGCCTGAAAGTAAAACCCGACTGGAACTGGACCGTGCAGCAATATGAGCAGGAAATAAAAACCTTCCCGGCAAACCGTCCTCAGTACTGGGCCGACCTGATTGCCGCTCAGATTCGGCAACAGAAGCCTAACGCTAAAAAAACGGCGCTGACCAATATCGACACGTACCTGAAAAGCCGGAAAACCAGCCTGACGCCCGAAGACCTCAACAATGCCGCCCGACTATATGAGCAGCTTAGCGAAACAACATTGGCTCAGGCCGCCCGCGACCGGATCAAAACCGTTGACCCCACCGGTGATGCCGCCCAGAAAGCCCGCGCCGCCGCCGTTCGGGCCGAAGTAAATGCGGCCAAAAAACTCACGGCTTTTTCTTCGTTTACGCAGGCCTTTCCAACCTCGGCCTACCGGTCGGTACTGGTGAGTTCAGTGGCGGAAACCTATTTCAAAGCAGGGCAGTTTGGTGAGCTTGTCACATTTTTGGGCCAGCAGTCGCTGAAAGATTCCGACCCCGAGTTGTTACACAGTTTTGCGCAGCAGATGACTGACGAGGGACGTGGCATTCCACAGGCCACCTGGGTGGCCAACCGGGCCATCGCCGCTCTTCGGCAACGTACCCAGCCCAAAGGCAGTGAAACTGAACGGGCAAGCCAGCTCCGGGCCTATCAGGCCACATTAGCTTATGCGCTTGCCCTCCAGAAGCAAACGGCTCCAGCGCTCGCTACCTACCGCCTCGCCTTAGAAGGTGTAGAACCAGACCTGAGTGACCCACGAACCAGCGAACGCCTCTGGCAATGCGCCATTCAGGCAAGCCGGGCCGATTCGGTGTTACCATACATTGAAAGCGTGGTAAAAGCAGGACGGGTAACACCCCGCCTGCGCAGCAGCCTCCGCGACTGGCAGGCTAAGCGCCTTGGCGGGCAGTCACAAGCCGAAACATACGTGCGAGGACTGGAGATTAATTACCGCGCCTACCGCCGTGCTGATCTGGCCGAAACATTTGTGAACGATCCGGCTCCGGGGTTTACGCTGTCTACCCTCGATGGCAGCAAAGTATCACTGGCTTCGTTACGCGGGAAAGTGGTTGTTCTCGATTTCTGGGCTACCTGGTGCGGCCCCTGCATCGCCTCTTTCCCGGCTATGCGACAGGCCCGCGATTACTTCAAAAATGACCCCAATGTGTTGTTTCTCTTTGTGAATACACGCGAAGGGGGACCCATCAGCCGAGTACATTCGTTCATGGCAAGGCAACCGTATACCGGTGTTGTTCCGATTGACCAGAATCAGAAAGTCGCCGACTCGTATGGTGTGCAGGGTATACCCACCAAAGTGATTATCGATCCCAAAGGCCGGGTACGTTACCGTAGCCTCGGTTACTCAGGCAACGCAGAAGCTACTGCCGAAGAAATCACGCTGGTGATCGAAGCACTTAAACAGTGACGTGTTTTCGGCCTATTTTTGACCCATGAATCAAGCTGTTGTTGTAATTACCGGTGCCTCGTCGGGCATTGGGCAGGCGTTGGCCTTTGCTTTTGGCAAAACTGGCGCTGCTATTGTTTTTTGTGGCCGTAAGGCCGATGCGCTTAAAGTCACCTCCGATGCACTTACAGCAGCGGGCATTGTCAACCTGCCTGTGATTGCCGATGTAAGCGTTGAGGCCGATATGAAACGCCTTGCCGATGACACCATCGCCCGATTCGGCCGCATCGACATACTGATCAACAACGCGGGTATCAGCATGCGCTCTATGTTTCTCGACGCCGACCCCGAGGTAATTCGAAAGGTGATGGATATCAACTTTATGGGCACGGTCTACGCCACGCGCTATACCCTTCCCCATATCCTGAAAACCAAAGGATCGGTTGTTGGTATCTCATCCATTGCCGGTTACAAAGGTTTGCCGGTACGATCGGGTTACTCAGCCTCAAAGTTTGCCATGAATGGTTTTCTCGAAGCTTTACGTATCGAACTGCGCTACTCGGGTGTCCATGTGTTAACAGCCTGTCCCGGTTTTACAGCGTCGAATATCCGGTTCTCGGCCCTCAACAGTCAGGGAGAAGCCGCGGGCGACAGCATGCGCGAAGAAGGCTCGATGATGAGCTCGGAAGAGTGCGCCGACCATATCCTGAAAGCCGTGCAACAACGCAAGCGTGAACTGATTCTTACAGGTCAGGGCAAACTGACTGTATTTCTCAACAAATGGCTTCCCGGTCTGGTCGATAAGCTTACCTACAATACCCTGGCTAAAGAGAAAGATTCGCCCCTTAAACAGAGTTGAACAGCATACTCCTTCAATTCATAATGAAGGCTGAATAGACAGCAGTCGTCACGATCGAATAATAGCGCTGAATAGACTGATTATAGGGGTCATTGGGCATTTGTCGGAATATACTTCTCGCCGATGTTACCAATTACCAAATAAAGCATTCCCAATCTTTCCTATATTGAGTCACATTTCATCTATTGTTCAATCATTTATGAGCCGGATAGCTACATTCTTAGTCTGTTTCTTTATTTCGTCCAGTATACTCGCCCAATCCTCCAAAAGAGCACTCACCGCTGATGATTACGATCGCTGGGAAAGTGTCAGAACCGAAAAAATAAGTAAAGACGGTCGGTGGATCTCGTATCAGATTGATCCGCAAGCCGGAGATGGTCGTCTGGAACTCACCGACGCCACCCGCAAAGCGCCTGTTCGCTCGTTTCCACGCGGCTACATGGCCCAATTTTCGCCCGACAACCGTTTTCTGGTCATGCGCCTCAAAGCGCCCGTTGCCGATGTTCGGAAGGCCAAACTGAAAAAGAAAAAAGCCGACGAAATGCCGAAGGATAGTTTGCTGGTCTACAACCTGGCCACGGGTCAAACCACCAAACTACCCAACATCAAGTCGTTTATGGTCGGTAAAGAGTCAGGTACGTGGCTGGCTGTACTCCAGGAAGCCAACGCACCCAAACCGGCAGCCGAAAACAGAACGACTTCACGCAGAGACACCCTTGCTCCTACCAAACCAGTATCGACCACCACAGGGACTGCCCGGCGAGGTGTGACCAAACGGCCCAAGGGAGATGATCTGGTTTTGATGAACCTGGCCGACGGCAAACGCCGGACAGTCACTTTCGTGTCGAATGTGGCCATGTCAGACAACGGGCAAACGATTTTGTATAGTCGGGAATCGGCGCGTGATTCGCTCAAAGCCGGTGAGCCCTTTATTCCGGGAGTGTTTACGTTCAACACCGCCAACGGCCAAACGATGCTAATTGACAGCAGCGCTAAAAACCGACTGTATAAAGGGCTGGCCGTTGATAAAACAGGAAATCAACTGGCCTGGATGGCCTCTGCCGACAGTGCCGGTTCTGAAGTTCGGGTATTTACACTTCGTTACAAAAACCTGGCTCCGGCCCCAGTTACCAAAGGAAAACGAAGCAAAACGACCACCGTTGATGCGCCTTACCGTGTACTTGTCGACACCGTGAGCAGTGCCTTACCCAGCAAATGGACGATGAACGAGTACCGGGAGCCCCGTTTCTCGGAAGATGGCACCCGGCTTTATTTTTCGACCTCACCTACGGCGCTGAAAGTAACGAAAGACACGCTTACGCCCGACGATGAGAAAGTTAAAATGGATGTCTGGAGCTGGACCGATGGTCGGTTACAGCCCATGCAGCAAAAGCGGCTCAAAGAAGAAAAGGAACGTGGTTTCCTGACGGTTGCCGACCTCTCTCCCGCAGGGAATACCTTTGGTCGGGTAACCCTGCTGGCGAGCCGGGAAATTCCCAACGTATCGTTCGACCCTAAGGTTAATGCCCGCTATTTGCTAGGCATGAGCGATTTACCTTATCAGGTGCAGTCATCGTGGGACCCTGGCCATACGGATATGTACTTGATCGATACCCAAACGGGCGAGAAAAAACGGATTGCCAATGACGTGATGGTGTCGCAACCGAGACTATCGCCAACGGGTCGGTATGCCTACTGGTTCGACGAGCGCGATTCGCTGTGGCGGGCCTGGTCAATAGCCGACGGCCGCCGTATTGACCTGACCCGTGGCCTGGGTAGTAAATTCTTCGACGAAGAGCATGATACGCCAGACCTTCCCGGCGCGTACGGATCGGCGGGCTGGACAGCAGACGACCGGTACCTGTGGGTATACGACCGCTACGACATCTGGCAGATTGACCCTACCGGCCGCGAGAAACCAACCAATCTTACCAACGCCTGGGGGCGCACCAATAAAGTCCGGTTGCGCCGGGCCGACCTGGACCCCGATGAAAAAGCCATCGATACCAAACAGGATTTGTGGCTCACCGGCATCTGGGAAAGCAACAAGAACACCGGCATTCTCAAAGCAACGCCCCCCGCTAAAGGTGCCGTTTCTATCAGCCCACTGGCCAACAGTGCGCACCGTTATTTTGGGTTAGGCAAAGCGAAAGATGCCTCGACCATGACCTTTTACCGGGGTAACTTCCAGGAGCCGATCAATATTTTCCTGACCGATACCACCTTCGCCACGCCGACACAACTCACCAAAACCAACCCACAGCAAGACAGTATTCGCTGGGGCAGCGTTGAATTGGTAAAGTGGGTAGGTACCAACGGTGTTCCGCTTGAAGGCCTGCTATACAAGCCTGAAGGGTATGACCAGAAAACAGGTGTTGCACAGAAAAAATACCCGATGCTCACTTATTTCTACGAGCGCAACGTGGAGACACTGAATGACTACCGCGCTCCGTCGCCGAGCCGGTCAACCATCAACATTCCGTTTTGTGTATCGAATGGGTACATGGTTTTCGTGCCGGATATCGTGTACACCACGGGTCAGCCAGGACCAAATGCTTACGACTGTATTGTACCAGGTGTGCTCAGTTTGCTGAATCGGGATTATATAGACCGTGATCGGCTGGGTATTCAGGGCCAAAGCTGGGGTGGGTATCAAACGGCGTACATCATTACGCGAACCAATCTGTTCAGAGCCGCCATGGCGGGTGCTGCGGTAGCCAACATGACCTCGGCCTATGGTGGTATTCGCTGGGAAACGGGCGTTGTTCGTCAGTTCCAGTACGAGAAAACGCAAAGCCGTATTGGTGGCACCTTGTGGGACAAACCAATGAACTACCTCGAAAACTCACCGCTGTTCTTCGCCAATCGGGTAGAAACGCCGCTGATGCTGATGCACAATGATGCTGATGGCGCTGTGCCCTGGCAGCAGGGAATTGAGTTGTTCACCGGTCTCCGTCGGTTAGGCAAACCCGTCTGGATGGTGGTTTACAACGGTGAAGGCCACAACCTGACGGCCCGTCACAACGCCAAAGACCTCAGCATTCGCATGTATCAGTTCTTCGACCACTACCTGAAGGATGCACCCGTACCGGTCTGGATGAAAGATGGCCGAACCGCTGTAGAGAAAGACCGGGGCGAAATGAAGTACGAAACGGATAAAAACTAGTTTATCCATAGCATTCCATAATGGCATAAACAGCAAACGCCCGGCATGCCGAGCGTTTGCTGTTTATAACGTACCTGATCAACGATTGAGCAGTCAGACGCTCTTCATAAACGTAACTACACGGTCGACCTCTTCAAAACCCATCTGTCGGTGAAAAGCCTGACTAGCTGCGTTATCGGTGTCAACGTCGGCAGTAAGTTCGTTACAACCCTGGTAGCGTGCCCACTCTTCGGCACGTTGAATCAGCAGCGCACCGTACCCTTTCTTGCGCCCCTCGGACTGAACGAATACGCCTTCAATGTAGGCGACCGGCTTTTGGGTTGCTCCAGGTATGGTATCGTACCGAAGCGACAGATTAATAAACCCTACGGCTTTTTTTTCGCCATCGCGAAGTATAAAAGCCGCCTCGACCGATGATTGCAGGATTCGCCGCAACGCATCCGTCATGTCGTCGGTATCATGATCTGGCCAAAGCTGCCGGGCCATATCAAACCAGTCCTGAAAATCAAACCGTGTCACTTCGTTCATATGCATTGCGGCAAAGGTACGGCAACAAAAAAGCGCCGATGACAGCCGACTGGTTATGATCAGCTATCATCAGCGCTTTTGCTGGTAATCAACTTCGCAATTACCGATTATTGCGTGGCCCCCGGCCCTCTCTCATGCGGCTGCGTTGCTCGTCGCGTTGTTTCTCATACTGCTGATATTGCTCTTTACTCAATACAGCCTTCAATTCACCGTCTTTGCCTTCCATAGCGTCGCGGGCCTGTTTCATGGCATCGCGGTTCCGGTCGGCCGTCATCATTTTCTGCGCCATCTCTGCATATTTGAGGTTAATGGCCTTGACTGATGTTTCCTGTTCGGCGGTCAGCGACAGTTGTTTTTTCATCTGGGCGGTCTGGCGGTCGGCACGTTGTTCTGGCGTACTGGCAGCCATGCGCTCGCGGCGGTCGGCGCGGTCATTTTGTTGGGCAGGAGCATCCTGAGCGTACGCTTGAACCGATACGAAAGCGCCGACAATCAGGGTCAGCATTACATTGCTTTTCATGTGTATTGACTGGTTAGTTGGTGATGAGCGGGTAACCCGCTGTTAGTGTATTAGATCCTTTCTAGTTTGAAAACTTGCGCTCCCTATCCAATTAAATTACGGCCTACTTACTTTCCCGCATGCGCGCCCGCAAGGCAGGGTTGGTCAATCCCTGCCCAATTCGCCCGATGAGCTGATCGAATCGGGCTTGCTGGTCGGGCGTGCAAATGGAACGTACCCGTTGCCAGTGCCGGAAACGAAGTCGCGTAATCTGCCGGTTTTGCCGCGACAGCTTCATCAGTAGCTGATTCAGGTCTTCGTCTGACACAGCCGGCTCTTTTACCTGATCCAGCAAGGTGGTGCGTAACAGCCGAAGGCTATCTTCGTGGGGTTTACTTTGCCTGCGCATCTGATTACGACTCTTCCGATACTGCTTTGTCTGCTCGGGACTAAAGTCTAACTGCCGCATCATCATGCCTTCGGCCAGTTGCCGGTTTTCGCGGAGCGTATTGGTACGCCGGACCACCCAGCCCACCGTCAGCAGATTCAAGCAGAGCAACAGCCCGATAGCCGTCCACAGCCAGTAAAATTTTCGTTTCCCTTCCATCCATTTACCAGTCCAATACATTCGAATCAAACCCCCATTCCGACGTCGAGCTAACCGTTTCCTGCTCCTCGTGCTGCGCCAACTCCCGGCTGACATACACGACTGCCGACAGATTCAGCACGAAAACCAGCCCCAGCGTGGCCACTGCCCAAACCGGACGAATCAGCCAGTTATCAACTACCGGGCGCGTTTCGCGCTGCCTCAATCGACCTTCTACCCGAGTCAGAAAAAAGGGCTTCGGTTCCGCCCGTTCCATGCCCTCGAGTGCCCGAAGCGTCTTCTCCACTTCTATGTCAACGCGTGTATCCTTCTTCATAAGACGGCCAAACGACTAGTTAAATAGCGAACTAATTTGACTCCTGATTCGGGGCAGTCATCCCGTCTGTTAGGCATTATCCTGTTCATAATAGGTTCGTAACCATTTTCGCAAATTAGCTTTCGCCCGGTGAATAAGCGATTCAACCGACGACAGCGAAACCTGCATCACATCGGTAATCTCCTGATAGCTCAGCCCTTCGATGTTGTGCAACGTAAAGGCAATTTTTTGCTGGTCAGACAACCGCGCAATGGCCGCAAAAAGCACCTGAGATCGCTCCTGCTGCTCCAACTTCACCCCCGGATGCACAAAATCGACCGGGTGAAGTTTCTCCGACAACCCATTTTCCCCATCGGATGAAAACAACGAGGTGAAAAAAGCAAATCGCTTGCGGGCGTGCCGTTTCCGGTAGCTTTCCAGCGCCTTGGTCGTTGCAATCCGATAAATCCAGGCGGTTAGTTTTCCGTCGCCACCAAACGAATGAATCGATTCAAAAACCTGAATAAATACTTCCTGCGCCACATCTTCGGCCTCCACAGCATCGCGCACAATGGTCAGTACCGTGTTATACACCCGATTCTGGTAGGTAGCCACCAACTGGCGAAAGGCCTCAGGGCTCCCCTGCTTTAATCCGGCAATGAGTTCAGGTACGTCCAATGAATGCGTGTTGATTGGGCTTCTACGTTATTAATGCAAAGTATAGGCGGCAACTTGCGGCTGCTCAGCAACTAAATTGTGATACCTTTTTTCCGCTATTTCTATAAAAAAACGCTGCCTTGCGCAAGTTTATGCCGCCGATGGCATTTTATGAGTAGCTAGTCTATCTTTTCACCCCCAATTCTATGCACGCGATCAGTAAGCAACAGCAACTTCAGCACCTGTATTGGAGGGCCGGTTTTGGCGCTACGCCTGCCCTTGTGCAGCGTGACAGCCGCCGTGCCATCAAAAAAGTGGTTCAAGACCTCTTGCACAGCCCTGTTCCGTTTGCGCCCCTCACTGTGGTCGAGTCAACCCAACTCGTTGACCGGAAGAACCTGCGGGGCATGGCGCGTACCGGCATGATCGACCGCGACATGTTAAAACAACGTTTGAAAGAAAATGCCGAACACATTCGTGATCTGAACGTCCTGTGGGTCGAACGTATGGGCACTGATCAGGATGTGTTGCGCGAAAAAATGGCGCTGTTCTGGCATGGTCATTTTGCCTGTCGTGTGCTGAACCCGGTGGCCATTCAGCAGTATCTGAACACGATTCGAAAACATGCACTGGGTACGTTCGGTGAGTTACTGATGGCGGTATCGAAAGAGCCCGCTATGCTTCAGTTTCTGAACAATCAGCAGAATCGTAAAAATGCACCGAACGAGAATTTCGCCCGCGAGGTGATGGAGTTATTTACCCTCGGCCGCACCGACGGCGAGGCAATCAACTACACGGAAGCCGACGTAAAAGATGCCGCCCGTGCCTTTACGGGCTGGGGTTATAACGCCGAGGGTGAGTTTATCTTCCGGCAAAATCAGCACGATAAAGACACCAAAACGATTTTTGGTCAGTCGGGTACGTTTGCGGGCGAAGACGTGATTCGGCTGTTGCTGGAACGCAAACAGACCGCCCGCTTCGTCACCGCCAAGATCTACCGGTTCCTGGTTGACGAGCAAGCCACCGACGCTACCGCCAAAGCCCGCATCGCTATCCTCGCCGACCGATTCTACAACAAGGGCTACGACATCAGCGATCTGCTGGAAAACATCTTTACTGCCGACTGGTTCTACGACGCTAGTGTGGTAGGAAACCGCATCAAGTCACCAGTCGAGTTACTGGCAGGAATGCAACATACACTGGGGCTTACGTTCGACCAGAAACAGTCGATCATTCTAATTCAGCGCACGTTGGGTCAGGTGCTGCTCTATCCGCCAAACGTGGCGGGCTGGCCGGGTGGGCGTAACTGGATCGACAGTTCGAGTCTGTTGTTCCGCATGAAGCTACCCGATTTGCTGTTGCAGGCAGGGCAGATCGCCATTAAACCGAAAGATGACGGTGACGTAAACACCGAAATTCTTTCGCGCCGAAACCGGGGAACCATACAGTCCACTGCCAACTGGCAAACGTTCGAGGCTGCCTTCACCGATGTTAGCCCCGAAAAACTACCCGACGAACTGGCCCATCATCTGTTACAACAGCCCCTGGGCAACACACAACGGGCTACCATACTGAAACGGCTGAAGCCGAACAGCTCCCACACCGATCAGGTACGCCTGTTAACAGCAGCCATCATGGCCCTGCCCGAGTATCAACTTTGCTAGTTTAACCGACACTCCGTATGCTACGCAGACAATTTTTAAAGAAGTCGGCCCTCACCACGGCCGGCACCATGCTGATTCCGCACTTTCTGAAGGCCTACGAGCTAAATCAGTTAGGCATGGCCCCGGCAACGGGCAAAACGCTGGTGATCGTCCAATTATCGGGCGGTAACGATGGGCTGAATACCGTTGTCCCCTACCGGAATGATATATACTATCGGGAACGTCCCACACTGGCTATTCCCAGCGATAAAGTTCTGACCCTCAACGACGAAGTAGGCTTTAATCCGGCGCTGGAGTCGTTAAAATCGCTGTATGATGACGGCCTGGTCACGGTGATCAACAATGTTGGCTACCCCAACCCCGACCGATCGCATTTTCGATCGATGGACATCTGGCAAACAGCCAGTGATTCTGACAAGTACACGAATACCGGCTGGCTTGGGCGCTACCTGGACGCCAACTGCACCGGTGCCGCCGCCTGTCAGCCGCACCGCGCTGTTGAGGTCGACGACACCCTGAGCCTCGCTCTGAAAGGAAGCCACGTGAACGGGCTGGCCATGCTGAATCCGCAAAAACTATATAACCAGACGCGGGGCGGCGTGATTGAAGGGCTCGCCAAAGCAAGCCACGACGATGAGCACAACAACGTATCGTACCTCTACAAAACACTGGCCGAAACAGTCTCGTCGGCGGCTTACGTGTATGACAAATCAGCCAAAACGGCCAGCCCGGTGAACACCACTAAAGGAACGTACCCGACTAGTGAACTGGGTAGCCGACTAAAAACCGTATCGGAACTGATTCAATCGGGGGTGAGCACGAGTGTGTATTACATTTCTATCTCTGGCTTCGACACCCACATTAATCAGCCGAACCAGCAGGAACGGCTGTTGCGGCAATACGCCGATGCGGTGAAGGCGTTCATGGGCGACATGAAAGCCACAAACCGGCAGAATGACGTGTTGCTGATGACCTTTTCAGAGTTTGGCCGTCGGGTGAAACAGAATGCCAGCAACGGTACCGACCACGGCACAGCTAATAACGTTTTTCTGGTTGGCGGCGGATTGCAATCAGCTAGCGCCAGTAAAGTTTTCAACGAAGCTCCCAACTTAACCAGCTTGGACGAGGGCGATTTGAAGTACACCGTCGATTTCCGTACCATCTACGCCACCCTCCTCCGCGATTGGCTCAAAGCAGACGACACGGCCATTCTGGGTCGAAAGTTCGACACGCTGAAATTCGTGTAAGTACCTGTCAATGGCCCCAAGTCTGGCCATTGGCTAACCTTAGCCGGATAATCCGTGGCAATTGGAAGCGGACGGGGGTCATTCCGGGTTGATTGGGTAGTAGCTTTTTAGCATGCAGACCGACTCAGACCAACCAACCCCAGCTCTACCCACCGGATTAGTCCGTGTATCGGGGGCACGGGAAAATAACCTCAAAAACGTATCGCTTTCCATTCCACGCGATTCACTTGTCGTCTTCACCGGCGTTTCAGGCTCCGGTAAGTCGTCACTGGCCTTCGGCACGTTGTACGCCGAAGCCCAGCGGCGTTATCTCGAATCGGTCTCGCCTTATGCCCGCCGGTTATTCAATCAAATGGCCGTACCCGAGGTCGATGAGATCGATGGTTTACCCCCGGCGGTGGCGCTTCAGCAACAACGGGGCGCACCCACCACGCGCTCGTCTGTGGGTAGCGTGACTACCCTGTCGAATTTGCTGCGGATGCTTTACTCCCGGGCAGGCGACTACCCGGCCGGTCAGTCTATTCTGTATGCCGAGTCCTTCTCAGCCAATACACCCGAAGGAGCCTGCCCGACATGCCATGGGTTGGGTCGCGTGTATGAAGTCACCGAAAAAACCATGGTACCCGACGATTCGCTATCGATTCGGGAGCGGGCTATTGCGGCTTGGCCAACTGCCTGGCACGGACAAAACCTGCGCGAGATTCTGATTACACTGGGCTACGACATTGATACCCCCTGGCGTGACCTGCCCCAAAAAGACCGCGATTGGATTCTCTTCACCGACGAACAGCCGATAGTTCCGGTGTATTCGGGCTGGGAACGCGACGACGTAAAACGGGCCATCGAGCGCAGGCTGACGCCCAGTTACATGGGTACGTTCACGGGTGCGCGCCGGTATGTTCAGCAAACATTTGCGACAACCAGTAGTGCGTTAATGAAAAAACGAGTATCGCGCTATATGCTCAGCGCCGAGTGCCCGCTATGTGGCGGCAAACGGTTGCGTCAGGAGTCGCTGTCTGTAACGTTCGAAGGGTATGACATCACGGAAATATCTCGCCTTTCGCTGGATAAGCTGACCGCGATCATGCAACCATATGCCGGGCCGCTAACCGGAAAAATGGCTGACATGGCCACTGGTGTGCCAGAGAAAGTGGCGGTAATCCAGCGCATAGCCACCGATCTGGTAGCTCGTCTCGATGTGTTGCTCGATCTGGGTCTGGGCTATCTGTCGCTGGAGCGAAGTACGCCCACGCTATCGCCGGGAGAGCATCAGCGACTTCGGCTTGCAACCCAGGTACGTTCTAACCTGTTCGGCGTGGTTTACGTGCTGGATGAACCCTCGGCAGGGCTTCACCCGGCAGATACCGAAGCACTGTTGCGTGCCCTGAACCGTCTGAAAGCCGCTGGCAACTCGTTGTTTGTTGTAGAACATGAACTAGACGTCATCAGGCAGGCCGACTGGATCATCGATGTGGGGCCGGAAGCCGGAGAACTAGGCGGCCGGATTCTGTACAGCGGTCCACCCCAGGGACTCAAGCAGGTTAAGGAGTCGAAAACACGGCCTTACCTTTTCAATGATCAGCCATTCCAAAGGCCTACTCCTCGCCCTAATACAGGTTGGCTTAAGTTGACGGGCGTGACCCGAAATAACCTTCAGGATGTAGACGTAGCCTTCCCTCTGGGCGTGTTAACCAGTGTAACAGGCGTATCTGGCTCGGGCAAATCCAGTCTCATCAGTCAGGTATTGGTTGAACTGGTTTCCGATGCATTGGGAAGTCAGTTGCCTGACGAGGACGAAGCCAACTCACTTGAGGATGTGGCACCTGTCACGCTTGGCGGCACTATCCAGTCCGGCATGGACCGGATAAAGCGACTGGTGCAGGTAGACCAGAAACCTATCGGCCGTACCCCCCGCTCCAATTTGGCAACTTACACGGGCCTTTTCGATCACGTTCGTAAGCTTTTTTCGATGACGAAACTGGCAAAATCCCGTCACTACGATGCTGGTCGCTTCTCGTTCAACGTGGCCAAAGGACGTTGCGAGAAATGCCAGGGCGAAGGTTTTGTGATGGTTGAACTCCTGTTTTTGCCCAGCGTTTACACGCCTTGTCCCGTTTGTCACGGCGCTCGCTACAACGCCCAAACGCTAGAGGTCACTTATCAGCATAAAAACATCGCTGATGTATTGAGCCTGACTGTCGACGAAGCCTATGCCTTCTTCGACGGCGAACCGACGATACGCCGGTCACTTCATGTGTTACGCGAGGTAGGGCTTGGCTATCTTCGACTTGGTCAACCCGCTACTGAATTGTCGGGTGGAGAGGCACAACGGATTAAACTGGCGACTGAATTACAACGCGTAGGCCACGGAAACACACTGTACATATTAGATGAACCCACCACCGGTTTACACCCGGCCGATGTGGAAAGGCTGGTTACTCAGCTTGATGGGCTGGTTGAAGCAGGTAATACTGTCATCGTCGTCGAACACGACATGCGCGTGGTAGCCGGCAGCGATTGGGTTATCGATATTGGGCCCGGTGCAGGTGAACAAGGCGGGCGAGTCGTTGTCGCTGGTTCGCCGGGCGACGTAGCGAAGTCACCCGAGAGCCGTACCGCAACGTACCTGAACCGGTTTCTAGGTAAAGTATGAGGAGACATGCTTTAACGCTTAAAACGGTTTTTTACTCGTTGATAGCCCGGCGTGAGGGCGGCAATGGGTGCATATTTCGGGCACGCTCAGGCCATTCGGTAGCATCATGAATGCGAAACTGAAGACCAGCAGCTGCCAGAATGGCCCGGATTTGATCGACGGGGGTATTGGCTAGCTGTTTAAACGTACGCACTCCGCCAGCGATTAACAGCGCCGCTACTTCAGGCCCGATGCCTTCTACGGTAATAAAATTGTCGACAACGTCCATTCGGGGATCATCAGCCGAGGGCTCTTCAAGCGAGATGATCTCGACATGGGTGCCGTCTTTTTCGTTGGTGATATCGATCGTCTCCGCCTGAACGCCATCCATGGAATCGTGGGTATCGGCCAGCTCGGTTATTGAATTATTGGGACCGATAAACACATCCAATGTTGTGTTTTCGTCAATGACCAGTGAATTGTCTGGTTCGTTCGTGTCGCTGCTGGCAGTGTGTGATTGAGTAGCCATATTCATCAGTTTTAGTAGGTATTCAAACTACTAGTATGACAAGTCGGCTGTTCAGGCAACTTATTTAGTGGAGTATATTGACTGTCTGACAAGGATCAGGAGCCATTACTCTTTTGCCATTGCATACGGTTACGCCCCCCAAATCAGCAACATTATCAGGGCGATGATGGCAGGTAATGCCTGTACGAAAAAGATTTTTCGGGATGCGGTTAGCGCGCCGTAGATCCCGGCAATTATGACACAGCTCAGAAAGAAGATGGCCACGTTTGCTTTCCAGATAGGGTCAGTAATGAAGAACGTCCAAAGCAGGCCAGCAGCCAGAAAACCGTTGTACAATCCCTGATTAGCCGCCATTTTTTTGGTTGGTTTGAACAAATCAGCGGGCATGGCTCCCTTGAAAATCGCTTTACCCCGGGTCTCCCAGGCAAACATTTCAAACCACAAGATGTACAAATGTTCAACGGCTACTAAGCCAATCAGAAGCGCTGTTAGTAGGTGCATAGCGTGTATAGTTAGCTCAAATTTTCAATCATTTATTTAAAGACAAGCAACTCTATAGACCGATCTCCCATCCTTAGGCTACCTGCTAAAAACAGTATGCAGGCTATCTCCTAACTTTCAATCGGTTTTACTGCTATGCACTCCTTTTTCGTTTCTGTCGTGCTGATCATCGCCATCAGCATTGCCTCCGTGGCCGGTCCCATCCGGCAGGGCAGACGTAATCAGCCTACTAAACTCGTCCACTTCGAAGCCGGCATTATGATCACCGGCAGTGGCAAACTGCGCGTGAATGTAGACAAACAATTGGGTGGTCAGGTCTATATTCAGTTAATGGACCGCAGAGGATCGGTCTGCTACACTCGCACGTTATACGCTGATGAAGAGTTGATTCGACTAGACCTTGATCTAAGCCGTCTGCCCTCTAATCAGTATGTACTGAAAATTTCGAATGGCCTTGAGATGATCACGCGCGACGTCAAAATCGAGGCCATCGCGCCCGTCGAGGTAACCCGTTCGGTAACCTTACAATGAGCTAATCATAAGCAGGCTATCCACGGCACCCCGAACGCGTAAATTGATCCTCCAGGCTAGTGCTTCTCCAATTTAATTTTTTGAATAAGTAGCGAGATTAGTTTACGCGTTTGTATTTTTCGATAATGATGTGGTCAATACCTGCTTTTTCTACTTTTTCGACACCCCGCTGAATCAGCGTATCGTCGACGAACGTCACGGTGAAGTCGAACTTGTTACCCTCCCACCGTTTATCGCCGAAGTATTCCAGGTATTCAGTGTACTGGTCATTGGTCAGCGTATATTTTCCACCACCGGCACTGAATGGGGCTGCTGTTGAATCGGCAGCTGTGCCCATATCGTGGTTGAGAAATGCGAAATGGCTGGCGTTAATAATCTTGATCATTTTCCGCTTTGGGTCAAACGTAGATGTTGTTTTGCCATTTTCTGTACTGCTTGCACTGACCAGTTCCCACGTACCAATCAAGGAAGGTGAGGCCTGCTTACAACCGAAGATCAGTAACGAGATGAGCGCAAAGGCTCCAATACGGATTGTCATGGGGGTTACTTTTGGGTGAATTCGATAAATTCTATGCGGTTACCGAACGGATCGCGAATAAAGAACCGGTCGCGTCCTTCAATAACTGACGAATAAGTGATTTCTACCCCTTTGGCCGCTAATTCCTGCCGGGCACCACTCAGGTCGAGCACTTCAAACGCAGGGTGCCGTAACGAAAAAATGCCGCCCGCCTCTTCGCGCAGATGCAATTGGATATCAGCGATTTCGAACCAGATGGCGCCACCAGGATGCTCCCCAGGAATCTCAGTCAACCCCAGTACTTCTGAATAAAAAGCCCGCGCTTCCTCCGTTTTCTGCTCTGGTATGGCAACCAGTACATGGTCAAGTCGAGTAAATTGAATCATTCCTGTTTTAGTCTATGCGCGAATCTTGCTCCACAATTGCTTTCTTCCAACCAACTCACAAAAAAAGCCCGCCGAAGCGAGCTTTCCTTAATCTGTTTGTACGTCGTTCAGGTACGTCCCAATCCCTTCTGACTAGCGTTATCTGGATATTGGTTGAAGCAACGTAAGCAACGCGGGAAGAAACTCTGTTTTGATTTCCCAAACGATTGAATAATCAATACCCATATAATCGTGAACAATTCGATTTCTGAAGCCACGTATTTTATGCCAGTCGACATCCGGGTATTGATCTTTGAACTCGTCTGGCAGACGATTTGCAGCTTCTCCAATTATCTCGAAATTTCTAATGACGGCGTCAATTGTTTTATCATCATCAAGAAACAGCTCATAAGTCAACCCCTTACAGTATCGAATAATCTTCTCACCGCTGTCGATCATATCAGTTACCAGCAGTTTGGGATCACGCTTAGACATAGATAATCTCGGCTTCGATGGCTTTATAATAAGTGGGCTTCATCCCTTTTTTTGACACCAAGTCAACGGGTTTTCCAAGCCTGCTTTCCAGGAAATCAGCCAATTCTATAAACCCTATACCGATGGGTGCGTTAAATTCAACGATAATATCGATGTCGCTTTCAGGCCTAAAATCGTCACGCACTACCGAGCCAAACAGTCCCATTGACTGGATAGGGTATTTACTGCCCAACTCATGTCTGAGTTGTTTCAGCGTTTCTCGTATCGTTTCAAGTTGTGACATCGTAGCGCGGCAAGGTTTAGACTTATCTCGGCATTCCTCTCAGTATTAGTCAAACATAGGTAATGTAAACGTACCCACAAAAAAAGCCCGCCGAAGCGAGCTTTTCTTAATCTGTTTACGTACTACCAATCCTAACCGAGGTACGTCTTCAACGCTTTTGAGCGTGAGGTATGACGGAGGCGGCGAATGGCTTTCTCCTTGATCTGACGAACGCGTTCGCGGGTAAGGTTGAACTTCTCGCCAATCTCTTCCAGCGTCATGGCATGCTCACCGTTCAGGCCGAAATAGAGTGTAATCACGTCGGCTTCGCGCTGAGTCAGCGTCGAGAGGGCGCGTTGCACTTCCTTGCGGAGCGAATCGTTAATCAGGCCTGAGTCAGGCTTATCTTCACCGTCGTTTTCCAGTACGTCGAGCAGGCTGTTTTCTTCACCCTGTACAAATGGCGCATCCATCGATACGTGACGGCCCGAAATCTTGAGGGTATCTACCACCTCGGCGGCAGAAATCTCCAGTACGGCGGCCAGTTCTTCCGGTGAGGGTTCACGCTCGAATTTCTGCTCCAAATCAGAGAAAGTCTTCGAGATTTTATTGAGCGAGCCTACCCGGTTGAGGGGCAGACGAACAATACGAGACTGCTCGGCCAAGGCCTGCAAAATCGACTGGCGAATCCACCAAACGGCGTACGAAATAAATTTAAAGCCACGCGTCTCGTCAAAGCGCTGAGCGGCCTTGATCAAACCCAGGTTACCCTCGTTGATCAAATCGCCCAGGGAGAGACCCTGGTTTTGGTATTGCTTGGCAACCGATACCACGAAGCGGAGGTTGGCCTTTGTTAATCGTTCCAACGATAGTTGGTCTCCTTCCCGGATTTTCTGGGCAAGGGTTACTTCCTCGTCGGGCGTCAGCAGGTCAACCTTACCAATCTCCTGGAGGTACTTATCCAGTGACTGACTTTCGCGGTTGGTAATCTGTTTAGAAATTTTTAGCTGTCTCATGTATCTGCTGAGGATGGTGTCATACCGGCATTGCTACCGGTATGCGGGCATATTGCTTAATTGGTCAACAACCTATGCTTTAGTATTGTTCTCTGGCCTCGGTAATAGAGCCTTACGAGATAAACGGTATTTTCCCGTCTTCTTGTCAATCTCAACTAACTTAACGCGAACAACTTCACCAACCTGGAACACACCATCCATTGTTTCGAGACGCTCCCACTTCACTTCTGAGATGTGGAGTAGACCATCTTTACCCGGCAGGAATTCCACGAAGGCACCAAATGGTTGAACAGTCTTCACTTTGCCGTCATATATTTCGCCCACTTCAGCCGTTGCCGTGATGCCTTTAACGCGGCTCACTGCCTTATCCATGCTCTCTTTATTCGTAGCATAAATGCTAACGAAGCCCGATCCTTCACGCTCTTCGATGTTGACCGTAGCCCCAGATTCGCGCTGAATTTCCTGAACAACTTTACCGCCGGGCCCGATTACCGAGCCAATCTGATCCTGCGCAATCTTGATTACGTAGGCCCGTGGTGCGAATGGCTTCAGGTCGGGCTTCACAGCCTCCAGCCCTTTCTTCATTTCACCCAGGATATGCAACCGACCCGCACGCGCCTGATTTAGGGCTTCGGTCAGAATTTCGTACGACAGGCCATTCACCTTCATGTCCATTTGAACAGCCGTGATGCCTTTCTCCGTACCCGTTACTTTAAAGTCCATGTCGCCGAGGTGATCTTCATCGCCCAGGATGTCAGACAGAACGGCGTATTTGCCCGTCGCTTCGTCAGAGATCAGACCCATAGCAATACCAGCTACGGGTGCTTTGATTTTGATACCGGCATCCATCAGAGCCAACGTACCTGCGCAAACCGTTGCCATTGACGACGAACCATTCGATTCCAGGATATCAGACACGATACGGATCGTGTATGGGTTGTCGGCACCTTCGGGCAGCATGCCTTTCAGCGCACGGTGAGCCAGGTTACCATGACCAATTTCGCGACGGCTGGCGCCCCGGTTTGGTTTTACTTCACCCGTTGAGAAACCGGGGAAGTTATAGTGCAACAGGAATTTGTTGTAACCCTGCGTCAGCGCCTGATCAACAATTTGCTCATCGAGTTTGGTACCCAACGTAACGGTTGTCATCGATTGCGTTTCACCGCGCGTAAATACGGCTGAACCGTGGGCACGAGGCAGGTAATCGACTTCGCACTGGATGGGCCGAATCTCATCGAGCTTACGGCTATCGAGGCGATAGCGTTCGTTCAATACCAGATTCCGTGAAGCTTCCCAGACCACATCACTGAAGTATGTTTTCACGAGTGAGACGTTCACCCCCGAATCTTCAGGTAACGATGCGATGAACTCTTCACGAACAGCTTTAAACCCTTCAGAACGCGCTTTCTTACTCGCCTGACCTTTCAGCGCTACTTCGTAAACCTTATCATAGGTAGCCGCGTGAACCGCTTTCCGAAGTTCTTCGTCGTGCGTTTCGTGGTTGTAGGTACGTTTCTCGGTTTTGCCAACTTTCGCTTCGAGTTCTTTCTGAGCAGCACACTGCGCCTTGATGACGTCGTGAGCAATTTTCAGCGCCTCTACGACTTCAGCTTCCTGGCACTCTTTCATTTCACCTTCCACCATGTTGATATCGTTGGCGTTGGCCGCTACGATCAGGTCTAGGGTGGCGCGCTCCAATTCAGAAGCGAGCGGGTTCACTTTATATTGTCCGTCGATTTTAGCAACGCGGACTTCAGAAATCGGACCGTTAAAAGGAATATCCGACACGGCTAGGGCAGCCGAAGCAGCCAAAGCAGCCAATTGATCGGGCAGCACTTCAGGGTCGGCCGAGATCAGGGTAATCATTACCTGCGTATCGCCGTGGAAGTCTTCGGGGAAGGTGGGCCGCAGAGCGCGGTCGACCAAACGGGAGATCAAAATTTCGTAATCTGACAACCGGCCTTCGCGACGTTGGAAACTACCCGGAATACGACCCGCTGATGCGAATTTTTCCTGGTAATCAACCGAAAGGGGAAGGAAGTCGATGCCTTCGCGGGCATCTTTACTTGCTACAACAGTAGCCAGCAACATGGTGTCGCCCAACCGGACAACAACGGCTCCGTCGGCCTGACGGGCCAATTTGCCGGTTTCAATGGTAATTTCCCGACCATCGGGAAGCGCAACCGTTTGCGTGGTGACTTGAAACATACAACAGATTTAGATTCTCGCTACAACAGCTTTAAAACATCACTTGGATTCACTCCTACCGCTTTCACCACAAAAAAGAAATTACCAGACAACCCGGTTTTAGTAAGCGGAAGGTCTATCACCTTCACTAAGCAGCCTCACTGCCAAAGCAACCTGCTTCTGGGACTTCTTTAGTACGTGCTACGGGTAGTTGACGGGGGCACCAGTCGGCGAAAATTTGTCAACTACTACTTAGACGATCAAATCAATGAATGGGTACATAAGAAAAACAGGGAACTCGGTGACGAGTTCCCTGTTTTTTGACAACCTGTCCGCTTACTTACGGATGCCAAGGGCGACCAATACGGCCCGATAGCGGTTGATATCTTTACGTTGGAGATAATCCAACATGCTGCGACGCTTACCTACCAGTTTCAGCAATCCCTGACGGGTGCTGTAATCATGCTTGTGCGCCTTAAGGTGCTCAGTCAAATGAGAAATCCGGTACGTAAACAACGCAATCTGAGATTCTGCTGACCCAGTGTCCCCCGGAGTTTTTTGGGCACCCTGCGTAGCGAAAATTTCCTGTTTTTTTTCAGATGGTAAATACATCGTCAGACAGCTTTTTGTTTACAAATTTATTTTACAGCCGCAAAGGTAGGAAAAATGAATTAGGAATTAAGAATTATGAATGAAGAATGGCGCTGCTTGCATAACATCTTCGGCTGTAGCGGCGCCATTCTTCATTCATAATTCTTAATTCTTAATTGTTTAGTCGTTTTCCTAGATCCGTCGTGGCTCCAGCCGGGGGGACCGAAAAGGTAACCGAGGGCGTTGCGAAATGAACCGGCATGACGAAGATCCCTGGCTATTTCGTCCCACTCGTGGAACGCGATTCGGATTGGGTTGTAAGAGCCTACATTTTTGGTGAGGCCGTAAGTGGGTCGGTGCATTTCCGGCTGGAAGGTGCCGAACAGGCGATCCCAGATGATGAGTACGCCCGCGTGGTTTTTATCCAGATACACCAGGTCAGAGCCGTGGTGAACACGGTGGTGCGACGGGGTATTGAACAGCCACTCAATGGGTGCAGGCAAGCGTTTGATCAATTCCGTGTGAATCCAGAATTGATACAGCAGGCTAATTGACTGCATAGTCATGATGGCGAGTGGTGCAAAGCCCAGCAAGGGCAGCCAAAGCCAGAAAATGAATGAGCCTGTCAACGTACCTGTCCAGGTCTGGCGAACGGCTGTGCTGAGGTTATACTTCTGCGAGGAGTGATGCACCACATGCGACGCCCAGAACCAGCGGCTTCCGTGGCTAATTCGGTGGAACCAGTAGTAGCTGAAATCTTCGGCGAAGAATAAGACCACCCACGGCCATACCTCCGCCATATCGATGGTGAACAGTCGAAATTGATACACCAGTGTATAAGCAGCCAGGGCAAAGGCCTTTCCCACGAAACCGACGATCACACTGCCAATGCCCATCGTAATGCTACTGGCGCTGTCTTTTGTTTCGTAATGGTCGCGTTGTTGCCAGGCCGTGATTCCCACTTCCGCTGCGATTAATACCACAAAGGCCGGAATAGAGTAATTAACCAGATCGTTCATAGTTTTTCGATGAATGATGCAAATCTAGGTACGTTTCGGCAAAAAAATACCCGCCACAACAAGCCGTTGAGCGGGTAAACTTTTTCAGGTACGCGAGTCTTTTCGTTTTGGGCTGTGGGTTGCTGTCGAAGGGCCACGCGACAGTAACCTACAGCCCAAAACGAAGAGACGTGATCGTATTACTACACCAGCGTAGCGGTCAGCGTCAGTGTGATATCGGGCGAAAGCGCGCGGGAGATGATGCAGTTTTTCTTGGCATCATTGGCGATCTCTTCAAATTTAGCCTGATCGATGCCGGGTACGCTGCCGGTCAGCACCAGGTCAACGGCAGTGATGGTCAGTGTATCCATGTCCATCGTCAATACGGCTTTCGTTTCCAGGTTGGTGGGCGTGAAACCCTGCTGACCCATTGTGGCACCAGTAGCCATAGTGAAACAGCCGGCGTGAGCAGCAGCTAACAGCTCTTCGGGGTTTGTACCCGCGCTACCATCTTCACTCTGAAAACGAGTTTTGAATGAAAAAGGCGTGCTGTTCAATACGCCGCCGGTGGCCGATAATGTGCCAGTCCCTTCTTGCAGGCTTCCCGACCAGGTGGCCGATGCTCTGCGTTTTGCTTGTGCCATAGTTTTGGTTTGACGTTTAACGTTTGGTGTTCAACGTATGCCTCTACAACTAATCAGATAGGCCGGATTGTTTTGAACTGCCCGTTTACTTTTTTGATCGTAGATCACAGCGTAGGTACGTTAGGCAAATTGCAATGTTTTGGGTCTACACGAAGTCTATTCTATTTTTAGTACTCCGAAACCAAGCCAACCGTGCCGCTTGTTGGTTTAAAAAGAAGAAACTTCACCTACTCCATTACCCATGCGCATTGTAAGCAGGAATCTCAAAAAAAGTGACTACGCCGATCTGAAAGAGGCTATGATCGAGTCGTACAGTGGCATCGGTGGCGATTATTGGGAGAAAAACCTGATTGATAAACTGGTCAATATTTTCCCTGACGGGCAGTTCTGCGTGGAAGTCGATGATAAAGTAGTGGCCTGTGCGCTGGCTATCCGGGTTAAATACGCTGACTTTGGCGACAGCCATACCTTCGAGGAAATCACCGGTGAATACACCTTCGATACCCATACCAATAAGGGCGACTGGCTTTATGGCATTGAAGTCTTTGTGCACCCCGACTATCGCGACCTGCGGTTAGGCCGCCGCCTCTACGACGCGCGCAAGGAACTGTGTGAACAGTTAAACATTAAAGGCATTCTGGCCGGTGGCCGGATTCCCAATTACCGGAAATATTCGGATGAACTGTCGCCACGCGAGTTCATTACCCGGGTAAAGCAAAAAGACATTTACGACCCTACGCTTTCGTTTCAGCTATCAAACGATTTCCACGTCAAGAAAGTCCTGCGCGGTTATTTGCCCGGCGACACCGAATCGAAGGAATACGCAACGTTGCTGGAGTGGAACAACATTTATTACGTTGCCGAAAAAGACCGTAAGCCGCATACCGACTCTATTATCCGACTGGGTGTGGTGCAGTGGCAGATGCGGCATTTCCCCGACATCAAATCATTCTTCGATCAGGTCGAGTTTTTCACCGATGTGGTGTCTGATTACAAGGCTGATTTTCTGGTGTTGCCCGAGTTTTTTAACACGCCGCTGATGGCTCAGTTTAAGGATATGCCCGAACCACAGGCCATTCGCGAACTGTCGAAATACACGGATGAGGTGCGCGAGAAAATGTGCTCGTTCGCCATTTCCTACAATGTGAATATCATTGCCGGCTCCATGCCGCTGATGGACGATGGTAAACTCTACAACGTATCCTACCTCTGCCGCCGCGATGGGTCGTTTGAAGAATACCGAAAAATTCACATCACACCCAACGAGGTAAAATTCTATGGTATGGTGGGTGGCTACGAGGTTAAAACCTACGATACCGACTGCGGTAAAATCGGGATGATGATCTGCTACGACGTTGAATTTCCCGAACTAGGCCGGGCCTTAGCCGCTCAGGGTGCACAAATCATCTTCGTCCCCTTTCTGACCGATACACAGAATGGTTATTATCGGGTGCGGAACTGCGCCCAGGCGCGGGCCATTGAAAACGAGTGTTACGTAGCCATTTCCGGCTGTGTGGGCAACCTGCCGAACGTACCCAACACCGATATTCACTACGCCCAATCGGCAGTGTTTACGCCGTCAGATTTCCAGTTTCCCAACAACGCGATCAAAGCCGAAGCAACGACAAACACCGAGATGGTCCTCTTCGCTGACGTCGATGTGTCGTTGCTGAAAGAGCTGCACGAATACGGTTCTGTGCAAAATCTGAAAGATCGCCGCACCGATTTGTATGAAGTCTCAATGAAACGCCCATCACGTCGTGGCCCGAAGAAAGCCTCTCCTGATAATGACCCTGAGCAAGTAGCGCCTGTGATCGTGGTGTCGCAGTAATTTCCTTCGCGATCTATATTATTGCTGACGCGCGTCCCTTCGACAGGCTCAGGGTGAAAACCTTGAGCCTGTCGAAGGGACGCGCGTCAGCAATAATATAGTCAAAGTTGACATTCACCTAATCAACACTTTGCTTGTCTAGTCAGCCGATAATCAACCCACGCACCAATCATAATACCAACGCTGTAGCAGATCAGATCGGTCCACAGAAAGCCGAAGCCTAGCACCAGACCGCCTAAACGGGTTGACCGTACCGAATCGATCCACGGCGCATGGTAAAGTTGGCTGAATTCAATGCTGAAGGAGAAAAGCAACGCCAGTAGAGCAACCCGCCGCGTTGGCTGCCGATTGAACACGAGCGCAATCCCGAAGAAGACCATTAACGCCCAAAGTGTGTCGCCTATGTAGGCATTAATAAACGAAGGCAGGTACATGCCGAATTGCCTTGATGCTAATCCTAACACCAAAACACCCGCAGTCAGGCCACTATAAATGAGTCTGTTCCGGTTCACCGTCCCACGATTTATTTCAACGCACGAGCTACTTCCAGTGGACGGTCTGTAGAGAGCATATCGGCACCGGCAGTAACCCATTCGTTGTACAGATTATCCCCTTTAGCGGCGGCCTGTTTATCGAGGTTACCTAACGTACCTAGAATCGTGGCGATGCCCTTGGCGTGCAGGAAGGTGTAAAGGCTGGGCTCGGGTGCTTTCACGCCGACAAAGGCAAACATCCGGTTATCGGGAATGTTCAGTTCGTGCAGTTGATTGTATTCAGCCTCATTCCGAATTGTCACGGAGATCATCAGTTCGGGGGCCAGTTTGTTCACCAGTGCGGCGTCTTTGGCATTGTAAGTAATGATGGCGACGTTGTTTTGCGTCTTCGTCTTCCGTACGTGTTCGACCACCTTCGCAAAGGACACATTCCGCTTTACATCGAGCGTAAACATCGCCCCACGTTTCCGACCCCAGTTCAGCGTTTCTTCCAAAGTAGGCACCCGGAACGCGGTTGGGTTGCCCTGATTATCTTCCAGCTTCACCTGCTGCACCTCGGCGTAGGTACGTTCGATGAGTTTACCCGTTCCGGTCGTAGTGCGGTCGAGGGTAGCGTCGTGCATCATCACCAGCACGCTGTCTTTGGTCAAGTCGATATCGCATTCGATGACGGCTGGTGCGTCTGGGCGTTCAATTTGTCCGGTCACGTAGTCAAACGATTCGATGCAGTTTTCGGGAAAGCCCCGCAGATCACCCCCACCTCGGTGTACGGAAATGAGTGGATGTTGGCCAGCCACGTACCTGAACCGTTCGGTTGCCCGGATAGCTGACTTGGCTGGTGTCGTTTTCGGCGAACAACCGGCGAAGAGGCTGGCAAGTGTGAGGGTGTAAACTAGTGAAGATGAGAAGCGATTCATGGGGAAGTGTTTGTGATGGAGTGTATTTTTTGTCATCCCGAAGAATGAGGGATCGTGGCGTTCCGGTTGAAAGAGTCAGGCGCGCTCAGAAGGAACGCCACGATCCCTCCTTACGTCGGGATGACAAAAAATCATTCAGTCTAACATGTAGTTGTATCGTGGCAACCTTCTATTTTGAGACCAAGCAACGTACCTAGCCATTATCAAACCGTCGCGTCAGCACGGTGTCTGGGTACGTTACTTCGGTTAAGAATAAGCCACTGGCGGGGGCGGCGCGGCTGGCCATCGTGCGGTCTTCGGCCCGGATGATCGCCTCGAACTGGTCGAGGGTCATGCGGTGCTGGCCAATATCAAGCATTGTACCGACGATACAGCGTACCATGCCGTAGAGAAACCGGTCGGCTTTGATATGGAAAATCAGCGACTCGTCGGTCTGCTCCCACTCGGCCCGCATCAGCTTACAGTGGTAGTGGTTTACGTTAGTCCGGACTTTACTAAAGCTTTTAAAATTGCTATACGTCAACAGCAGTGCAGCCGCTTCGTTCATCAGCGGAATATCGAGAGTTGGCCGGAAGATGTAGCTCTGGTTCGGCAGGAACGCGCTTTTCTGCCGACGAATGTGGTATTGGTAATACCGCGCTTTGGCCGAAAACCGGGCGTGATCGGTGGGCCCAACAGGGAAGATTCGATAGATCGCAATACCGTCAGGCAGCATATTGTTCAGCGAATGCACCAGCAGATCATGTTCAGGCAGTTCACCCTCTATCTCGAAATGCGCGTACTGCTGCCGGGCATGAACGCCCGCGTCGGTGCGGCCGCTGCCAACAATGTAAATCGGTTGACTGAGCCGTTTGGTCAGCGTTTCTTCCAGCACCTGCTGCACCGAAATTCCGTTCGGCTGAAACTGCCAGCCGTGGAAATCAGTGCCCTTATAACTCAGTTCAATAAAATAACGCTGCATCAGAAAGTAGCACCGAAGCTCCAGCTTCGGTAGTAATTGAGCTGTTTACTACTACCGAAGCTGGAGCTTCGGTGCTACATATCTGACGCCGAAGGCAAATTACGCCATGATCTTGCCCAGGGCGTTGTTGTACAAATCCGACGCTTCGGCGGTGGCAATCACGGTTTGGCCATCGACAACGAAATCGGCGGCGGTGACGTCACCAATGTTGCTGTAGGCTACACGGGCGTGCTCCATGAACTGCTCGAAGGCAGCCTGTTGGTCAGCCGTTACCGAGACGATGACGCGGCTCTGGCTTTCGCCGAACAGGTAGGCATCTTTCCGGTAGTCGCTGTCGGTTGTGATGGCGAAACCGGTACCGCCGGCCATGGCCGACTCAGCCACGGCAACGAACAGGCCACCATCCGAAATATCGTGCGCCGATGAAATCACTTTCTTCGTGATCAACTGCTTCACGACCGATTGCAGCGTCAGTTCCTGATCGATATCGAACGCAGGGGCTGGCGATGCTTTTACGCCACGGTACGAGTACAGGTACTCCGACGAGGCGATGTCGTTTTGTGACGAGCCGATCAGGTAAATGGTATCACCTGCCTGACGGAAGTTGAGCGTCATGCGGTTGTCGGGCTTTTCCATCAGGCCCAGCATCCCGATCGTTGGCGTCGGGAACACCGGTCCGTCATCCGACGACTGGTTGTAGAAGCTCACGTTACCACCTGTCACCGGCGTTTCGAAGCGGCGGCAGGCTTCGCCCATGCCTTTTACGGCTTCTACAAAATGCCAGTATACTTCAGGTACGTAGGGGTTACCAAAGTTCAGGTTGTTGGTCACGGCCAGCGGCTCGCCACCCGTACACACCACGTTCCGGCAGGCCTCAGCCACGGCAATTTGCGCGCCTACATATGGGTTAGCGTTCACGTACCGGCTGTTGCAATCGACGGTGATGACGATCGATTTCTCCGACTTGGGAATACCCGCGCCTTTCACCCGTACTACGGCCGCATCTGACGGTGCGTTGGTCGTACGGTTGCTCGTGCCCACCATTGAATCGTACTGCTGCGATACCCACTGCCGTGAACAGATATTTGGGTGACTCAACAAATGTTTAGCCACCGCGCTCAGTTCGTCGGTTGTAACATCGGCGACGCTGGCGATGCGGAATTTGGCAAACTCTTTGATGTAGGCAGGCTCGGTATATTCGCGGCGATATTGAGGTGCACCTCCACCCAGCACCAGGTCGTGGGCAGGTACGTCGGCCACTAGTTTACCGTAACGGTAGAAATGCAGACGGCCAATGCCATCTTCCGGGGCAGCGGTCACTTCACCGATTTGGGCGCAGTGCAGATCCCACTTATCGAAAATACCCTGGATGATGCTCTCTTTACCTTTTTCGACCACCACCAGCATCCGCTCCTGCGATTCTGACAGCAGAATCTCGAACGGCGCCATGTTTTGCTGACGCGTCGGTACTTTGTCGAGGTCGATGATCATACCGTGTTCACCTTTCGCGCTCATTTCGGAGGTCGAGCAGATGATACCGGCCGCGCCCATGTCCTGAATACCGATCACGTACCCGGTGGCAATGATTTCGAGCGTGGCTTCGAGCAGTAGCTTCTCCATGAACGGATCACCCACCTGCACGGCAGGCAGCTTGTCGGTCGAAGCGGCGGTGATGTCTTCGGAGGCGAACGTGGCGCCGTGGATACCGTCTTTTCCCGTTGCCGAACCAACGATAAACACCGGATTACCAACGCCGTAGCTCGTTGCTTTGGCGCTTTTGCCCACTTCCACAATACCCGCCGAGAACGCGTTCACCAGCGGATTGGTGTTGTAGCACTCATCGAAATAGATTTCGCCGCCAACCGTGGGAATACCAAAGGCATTACCATAGTCGCCGATACCTTTCACGACGCCACGCAGCAGCCGACGCGTTTTGGGCAGGCTCAGATCACCGAAGCGGAGTGAGTTCAATTGGGCAATGGGCCGGGCACCCATCGTGAAAATATCGCGGTTGATCCCGCCCACGCCCGTTGCGGCACCCTGATAAGGTTCCAGCGCTGAGGGGTGGTTATGCGACTCGATCTTGAACGAACAGGCCAGTCCGTCGCCGATATCGACCAGGCCCGCGTTTTCGTCACCGGCTTTGGCCAGCATCCGGTCTGAGTCGCGGGGAAGCGTTTTGAGCCAGATAATGGAGTTCTTATACGAACAGTGTTCCGACCACATCACCGAGAAGATGCTGAGTTCGGTAAAGTTGGGCTGACGGCCGAGGATGGCGACAATCCGGTCAAATTCTTCGGGTAGCACCCCCAGTTTGCGGGCGGTTTCGACGGTAGGAATGGGATCTAGACTAGTCTGCGGTTGTTCGGGAGCGTTCACAGTGCGTACCACAAAGGGAGAAAAATGGAAGATGATAACGAGCTGATCGGGTGGGTTATACCCGTTCATTATCAAGCCGGTAAGCCAAAATGACCCAGACTTGACAGGGCAAAAATAGGCTTTTTTGCCCGTTCGGGGCCATTTTTTTCGCGCCCCTGCTTGACAAATGTCAGAAATAACCCTACTTTTGCATCATCGAATCACACAGAGAGATGGCAGAGTGGTCGATTGCGGCGGTCTTGAAAACCGCTGACTGTAACAGGTCCGGGGGTTCGAATCCCTCTCTCTCTGCAAGTGCTGAAAAGCAACTCATTCATTCACTGACCGAACCACGTAGAAACCTACGTGGTTCTTTCGTTTGGCCCTTTCCTAACCGCCACAGCGGCTTTACAAAGCCGTTTTAACTCGGTCGCACCCGAGGTTACGTCAACCAGCTCCGGTTACGTCTGGCATTTTATAGGATTATTATAACATATGACTGGACTGCAATTTGTGGAATCAATCTTCCACAATTTATGGTACACTCATGTATAACATTAACCGAATGGCTCTCCTATTCTGGTTCCGAAAATCCACCCAAAACGAAGAAGAAGGTAATCTTCAGATGCGTCTCACTTACAACGCCCAACGTGAAGAATTAGGCTCAACCCACATTCAGTGCAAGAAATCCCAATGGGATCAAGAAAATCAGTGTTTCAAAGGCAAGTCCGTCTGGGCTCAGGAGCAAAACATCAAACTCACCAAACTCACCAAACGGATCGATACCCTGACCGAAAACCTGGAACGGGATGGTCATGAACTCAACGCAGCCCTTATCAAAGACTTTTTCAAGCTGCAGCATCGCCCCAGTGGCCAACCCGGAGCAGGAATTGTACACCGACGTACCTTGTTTACGTTTCCAGATCTGGTCTTATTTCACACCGAACACCAGACAAAACGCTTCAAGCTGGATAAGATCAGTCAGGCGACACTCGATATCCAGGCTAATTATGCGGCCAACATCAACGAGTACCTGGTCCTGATCAAGCGCGATAAGCTGCCCGCAACTTCCATGAACGATGAATTCATGGAAGATCTGGAACTCCATCTATCCGAAGTCGAAGAATTTGGAGGCCCTCACATCGAGAAGCATCTAAAGTTTGTCAAGCAGGTAATGAAGTGGTGCTGTGCCAGGCAACTGATCAAACGCAATCCAATCGCAGAATACGTAGTCGAGTCCAACGATGAAGAACCCGACACGACTCACCTGACTATTACCGAACTGCAACGCCTGATCGATTTCAACTTTCATGCCCTGGTCGCCGAAGGCAAGATGCATATGATTACGGCCAACACACTCTCAGCAGAACGGGATGCCTTTGTCTTTAACTGCTTCACCGGCATGCACCACTGCGATTACACCAACAAACTGTTCCGCATCGAGCGTGATCAATCCGACGTCTACTGGCTCACCGGCAAACGCCAGAAGACCGGCAAGGAGTTTTTCTTGAAACTGCTCGAGCCAGCCGTAGCTATACTGCTTCAGTATGGTGGTGACCTGGCTGATCTGCCCGCCAAATCCAACCAGAGGCGCAACGATTCGCTGAAATTTATCGCTGTCCACGTCGAGTTACCTTACAACCTGTCGACCAAAATAGCCCGAAAAACCTTCGCCGATCTGGCGTTGAACGAGATGCTCATCGGTGCCGATGACGTGGCCACCATGCTCGGCCTGCGCAGTACCAAACGCCTGCGCCACTACGTGCGGCCGCGACGTGAACGCCTGGCAAAGCTGCTCACCAGTTGGAGTGAACTCGCTCCAGCAGCGTAACTCATTATTTATCTGGCCTTTGCGATCAAAACAAATGCTTTCTAAAAAGTTGCACCCTTTTGATCGATGAATTGCCAGATAGACAGGCATTTAAAGGCATCGTATCTCTTTTTTCGCGCGGTTTTCTGTATTCTGACCCCGCCCTTTGTCATTTTGGAAATTTCCATTTTCAAAAATGCCGAATAGCTGAAACGCCCATCGACCAATCCACTTTTGAAAATGGGTAGGCCGGTGGGCGTTTTTAATTATTATTCTGGCCTGGCCAGCACTCAACCAAAATCTATTTCGAAGTCGTCACTGGGTCGTGTCAAGCCAACCTTCAGTCGACGATAGATGTAGTAGTCGACTGTATCACTCAAGTGGGTTGCCCGCTCCTGTTCGACGTCAGCGCTCTCACTACTCTTATCCTTACTATAGTCAGTCTCGATCGGGCTGTTCTCGATGCTTATCACTGTTGCTTTACACTTCTCTTCATCGATACGTACCCGCCACTCGCACCCATCCCGCTCGGCCAGTACCTTGTTGATGTCATTGTGCTTATCCTTATGGGGTGGGTTGAACGTGAGTGCAGCTGCTACTACATCCCAGCCTGCAGCCTCCAGAACGCTCTCGACCTGCTCATACATGGTCTTATTAGAACCCGCCGATTTATTGCGGCCGTTTCTATCACCCGTCAAAATCACGCGCTTTTTCTTATGCCTGGTAAAGCGCTCGTTTATAGCATGCCCTAGGGCAACGGCCATAGACTCATACTCCCCAGCGCTCTTGATAAACACGTTCTCCACCAGCCTGCCCCACTCGGGATCTTCCTGCCACATGGTCGCTGAGGTGAAGTGAGCGTTGAAGTCGCATGAGGCTACCAGGTAATCATTGATGTTATAAAACGGCTTGCCTGCTAACATCAGCGGGATATCGTCTTCCAGATCATCGTCCATGATCACGTGCAACTCTCTCCGGAAAGCCGGGTAGAAGGTTTTGGGCAGCTTGGAAATTCGCTTGCCATCCACTTCCACCTCAAATTCCATCTTGGTTAACGTCTGCCGTAAATCGTCGATGTAGTCAGGTGGTAGAAAAGCCTGGTTATCCCGCGTCTTCACTTCCATGAAGTAATACTTGTCCGGGCTCTTTTTGGCCGACTCCTCAATGTCATACATCCACTGGCCATCCGGCGTCCATGGAGGCGACGAAAACACAGCAAACGTATGGTGCAGGAAAGACGAAAATTTTCCGACGTTGGCCCTGAGCGTCGGCAATACGATTTTCAGCCAGGCACGTTTGAAGTTCAATCCTTCGTCGACCACGTAAAGGTCAAAATTTGAGCCCCTGTTTTCTTCGCTGGCCAGTTTGAACGATTCGAGCTCGACTACAAATCCGTTCGCAAACGAAATACAGTTCTCCCAGTTGTCAGGCGATTCATACGGCCGGTCGAAATGCGAAGGTGGCTCTCTCCAGAGCACGTAATCACCCTGCTTAGTTGTAAAGTCGTATTCGTAACAGCGCCAGCGAAGCCAACCAGCCTTTAAGCCAGGCGTTAATTTCGATTTCGCTTTTTTGATCGTCTTTACTCCCCAGCCGCACTTTGCCTTGGGAAGCTCTTCACTGGCCACCTTCAGGAAATCCGACAATGTAATCGACTTGCCAGATCCACGGCCACCCACCATTCCGGCCATTTTGTAGTGCTTGCTGGTCACGGCCGACAGAAACTCGGCCTGCTTGTCATTGACGAGCAGTTCCAACTCGTCATCTTCGTTACTCTCCGAGTTCATGGGTCGTATCGATTACATGACGGGTTGGCTCCGGAGCCGGTACCACATTCATCGTTTTCACTTTGATGACAATCCGCTGCGGCTTTTTCTTCTGCTCCTGATCAGCCGCTTCCTGCTTATCGTATGCACCATCGATCTTTGCTGCTTTCTCCAGTAGAATACCGAAGCTGAGCAAATCACCGGCGTCCTTCGCCTCTTTTGCGGCCTGCTTGAACATTTCGGCATACAGATACTTGACACCATCTTTCTCTCGAGCTTTCCGCAACTCGGCAAAAATCGCGTACGATAGCGCCAGAATCTCCCGACCTCTGCGGTCCTGGATAGATCGGCCATTCTTCAGCATTGAGAGCACCTGCTGATCAGAGTAGCCTTCGCGCAGCCAGGCCCGTACCGTATCGATCTTCTCGAACGTTTCAAATTGCGTCGGTGTGAGCTCAACACCGTCATCCAGCAGGTAGCGTTGATATACGCTCAACTCCTCCTGCACCTTCTGTAAATATTTGTTATGCTGTCTCATCGACCGTTCCGCTAGTTATTTCCCCGAATGCATCGATACATCCGGGTAAAAGCCCCAATTTTTAGCCCTCTTCATTTTTTACTGAACCCGCGAACTTCAGATCGGCCACTTCCGCTTCGTAGGCTTCGCGCAGGCCAATCAACCTGTCCAAGTCAGCCTGCCACTCGCCTGCCTTCTTATGGTCGGGCCGTTCCTGCAGTTTATCCTTCAGCTTGCTGATGTTGGTCCTGATCCGGCCCAACTCCACCTTTATTTCAGCCACTGTTAACCCATTGGTGGTCTTGGTATGCTTCTCGTCAGGTTGCTTCCGGCGTGGCTGGCCAGTCTCCATTTCGTACCTGGCATCCTTCCACTGTTCGCGCAATTCAAGGATCTGGTCGACAATCGCTTTGCGGCCGGCAATATCATCGTCGGCAAAGTCGCCCAGCCTATTACTCAAAAGAGCGACGTCACGATTCAGCCTTTCAGCCTCCAGCGTGAGTCGCTCTTTCGCAGCGTCGACAGATTCCGTTACAGGCGCTATTCGCTTTTTTTTTCTAAGTCGGCAGCATCACCAGTCCCTTGACCAGCGTTAGGTGTTCCAGATACATTGGCATCACCCTGGCCAGTAGTGGTAGGCTCAGATTCATTTGCAAGCATCGAATTAACAACCGGTTGGGTAGCAGGATTTGTGAAAGTTGTTTCAATTGCTTTCGCCTTCGCATCCTCTATCACTTTAGCTGCTTTCTCTTCGGGGGTCAACACGTTGTCAATTCCAGCCGCAGCTTGCTTGCCTAGATTAACAAATGCATCTACGATAGCACCACTCTTATCGTTAGCTGCAGCTTCTTCAGCGGCAACCGCATCATCATACGCCGTTTGGGCAGCATCGAGCACAGCCTTTGTCGCTTCTGACCCAATGGCGTCATGCTTCATCTGCGCCATGTCCAGTGATCCCTGTAATCTTACTAATTGCTCCATTACTTTTTGTCGACTTCCACAGCCGCTTTACCTGGTTTAGACTCAACTACCACCCGAACGTACTGCTCAGGGTACTGCTCGGCAATCTGCTCGGCCTGCTCAATCGTCAGATCAGCCGCGGCTACCACTTCATCTGCCAGCGAGAACTTCATCTCAGGTGCGCAGATCAATTCTATCTTTTTCATATAGCCTATTAATAGAGAAAGGCTCCTGCTCCACCCGGAACAGGAGCCTTCTTCAGGTGAAACTCAATCAATGATTAAACAATACCGGCAATGACCACCGTAGAGGCAATTGGCTGGTAGCCGAACATATACCCGTCCTGCTTTGCCTTCAGCGTCCACTCCCGACGATCCGACCCCTTAGCGCCAGAGGTGTGCGTGATCTCAAACTGCAGGCCATTGAGGCTGGTACCAACCACGATCCGCGTTCCATCGTTGCTCAGCACAACGGCCACAACCTCCTGGTTAAGCAGCTTATCGATCGCCGCACACTGAAGGGCTGTAAAACCGGCAATCTTCACCTCCAGCATCTGTTCCCAGCTTTGGTAGCCGCTTGCTCCTTTCAAGGCCTGGTCAATCTTCAATGAAGCATCCGACACATCGACTTCCACAAAGGCACCAGCTGTTACGGCCGGTGGCCCTACCGACGAGGCCCGGAGTGGCGGTGTAACGGTCAACTCACCCGCCGTGATATCGGCCCGCTTAGGCCATTCTGCCGTGAGCTCATCAATCGGGACCAAAAACAGTCTGCGAGCACCACCAGGGTTAGGAATCCCCTGCCCCGGCCGCTTGATGGATGTCAATGCCCCAAAGGCTAACCCTTCGGCCGAAAACAACGAGAAGCCCGTCGTGACTTGTACCAGGTACGTGGTAGCCGGAATCGTGGCCACACCCAGCAATACATTATCGGTAGCACTTGCTACCAATCCGGCCAGCAGCACCAGCGCCAGGCCCATCAAAACTTTGAAATACTTCATATCAATTAGCTGTCTTTAAAAAATCACTTCACTCAATTCCAGTAACGTTCAGCTCTTTTTGGTTAAGAAAGCTGACCGTCAGGATTAAACCTTGTTATTCAGGAAAAGCAGCTCAGGCGATGCGTAGTCAAAACCAAGCGATACCCTGATACTGATTTCCCAGTGCTTCGCCTGGCGAACCACATTGATCGAATACACCCCTGGTGCCTCGTTGGCAATGAACTTCAGGTTCTGCTTCGGCGTCACCGCCATGGTGTCTTTGCCTGCCAAACCTTGATCGATCACAAACGTGATGTTACTGCGCTCGTCGAGCGTACGTGGCTTCTCGCCCGGACCAACAAACGTCGGGAATGCCGCCCGGCGAGCTCGGCAGTACCGGTCGTAGTTCACCTGGCTCACGTAGAAGTTCATCGGCATGGCCAGCAAATCAGGCCGCGTGTCCACCACCAGTTGCGCCACCCCATTTACCTGGTCATACGCGTTCACATCTGTGATCGAGGCCGCTGCCGTAAACACATGATTGGCTGCGATATCACCACCAACCGCCCGGCCCGCAGTCATTTTCACCAGGAAGCCGTCCGTGATCGCACCGGCACCAGATCCCGCCTGGTTAAATACACCCTTCCACGACGTATTCGTGCGGGCAAACTGGAAGTGTTGGGTAATGATCCGGTTCACGAAGAACAGCCCGAACGGGTTTTCGCGTACCTGCGCTTCTGTCCGACCGTTCTCCAGCACCCAGCCCAGGTATGAGCGGTACGCCTTCCTGATATCGTCGTTCGTAATCTTCAGATCGATATCCGCATCGTTGAAGCTGGCCGTGCGCGTCTTCAGTGTCATCGCCTTCTGTCCGCTGAACGTGTCGCTTGCAGGCATAAACGCATCCAGAATCTCGGCCGAGAGCAACAGCCCTTTGTCCCGGATGATCTCTGTATCGAAATCATCGCGCAGGGCTGCCACACCATTCATCACCGAGTTGATGATGACAATGTTGCCACCCATGTCTTCGACCGTCTTTAAAAGCTCGGTACCGAAGTTTGTAAAATCAATTACTGGTCCTACCATCGTATTGGTTAAAAAAATCGTGATTAACTACCTATTCGCTTTGCCTTAGCCGTTACGCTTCAGCAAACTCAGTGCATGGGCATCAGCCGCACTCAGCGTCTTCTCCTGAGCAGCCTGTTCCCGCGTTGACGCATCGGCACCCGGTGTGGACGTACCCGCCGCTGCCTGCTTCTCATACCATACCTTGTACCGGTCCCGATCGGCTTCAGCTGCAGTCAGCTTACCTTGCAGCGAAGCCACCGAGGCCTCCGCATCGGTCGCCCGCTTCGTCAGGGCCACTATGTCTAGGGCACCCGCCTTCGGATCGGGCAGCGCCGGTAGTGCGGCTATCGTCGAGCCAACTGCAGCAACCACCGCTTCCGGTGTTACATCAGCAGCGGCTCCAGGCTTTTCAGCTGCTTCCAACTGCTGGTGGATCACAGCCGCTTCCTGCTCGGCCTGGTTCACCTGCTCCTGCGAGGCGTTCTCCAGAAAATACTTCGACATCGACGGGAATAGCTTTGCCAGCATGCTCCCCGTAATTGTGTTCTTGACCATATGAATCGTGAAAAAAATTGCTTGATTATCGGGACCCGATTATCGGCCTAGCTGAGCAGCGCGACGAATGGCCTGCTCCAACGTACCTGTCCGATCGGCCATCCCCATCGATATCGCATCTTTAGGGCTGTACATTTTGCCCGTAAACACCGAGTCGCTCTTGAGCAGCTGCCCTCTACCACGGCGAACAGCGCCCACAAACCCCCGACGAGCTGCGTTTAGGCTCGCTATGATTTCGGCCTTCGTGCCATCGCTCAGTGGCTCAATACCATTCACCAGTGCTTTATCGGTCGACCCATCAGCCCGGAAAATGACTGGCGCATAACCGGCCTTGGCCAGGGCCGCACTCTGATCCACATAGACCATTAGCACCCCAATGCTACCCACTTCGCTTACCGTCTGGTCCTCCATCCAGATCTCGTCGGCCTGGCTGATCACGTAGTAGTGCGCCGATGCTGAATAGGGAGTCCAAGCCACCACTGGTTTGGTCAGACCTGCAATGATGTCGGCCAGTGGCCCGGTACCGTCGACGGTGCCCCCTGGTCCGTCACTCTTAAGCAAGTGCGCTCGTACCGAATTCAGTTTATCAGCTGCTTTCAGAATACCGCCCAGGTCCTCAGTGCCCCAATTACACTCCCCATACCGGCTCATGGCTCCAATCATAGGCACCACACACACCGAACTCTCGGTGTACACATTCGCGAAATACTGGTAGTATTCAGACGTACCTGCACGTGGTCGTGGCGAGTCCCGATCGCTCATCGCAAGCGCAGGATGCTGCTTGATCAGGTAGCCCGGTATCGCGTCCATCCCGGCATTGAGCCTGGGAACAATGATGCCCTGCATACGCTGAGCAAACGATTCGTTCAGATACCAGAGGCCAGAGAAGTTGATGGATTGCATGCGATCGCCGTAGCGGTTTAATGACGCTACGAAATACTCACCACATCAACTTGCCATAAAGGACGTTTTTAGGCCAAAAAAAAGACCCCGAGCATTGCCCGGAGCCTTTTGGTACCCACCGTATAATGTACTTTATCGAATCTACTTAATCGCTTCGTCCCGAAATCTGTTCCAGTTCACCCAACCGAACATTCGCACAGCTCGGTAATAGACTTTGTTGCGCCAGTGGCCGGGAGCCATCTGCTCCATTAGGGCCAGATAGGCATCGTCCGCAAATTTGCGATCGCCGCCATCAATCTGGTCTTCCATCCAGTCAGTAAGCCTACGCTCACGCGTAAACACCTCAAAATGAATGTACAGGTAATCATGAACAATCGCTGCCAAATTGGTCCTGCTGTCGAAGTGAGGCAGTAGCGAATGTAGCCAGACCGGTGTGCTGTGCGCGTCGGTCATAAAGCCGAACGGAATAACCACCACCCGGCCGTCAAAGAGTTCAACCGCTACCTCTTCCCCCACCAGAAACTGATCCCGTTTCGGCGTTTCACTGCTCAGATACACAATCAGATCATAGTTTGTCTGTTTGCTGCTAATAAACTGCATCAGAGTTATTCGGTTTCTTCGCCCGCTGCTTCTGGCTCGGTAGGCTCTTCCTCAGCTGGCTCTTCCACAACCGGGTCAGGCACGATGATCACCGGCACAATCGGTTCCTTAATATCAGGCATCGAGCCGCCGTTCATGGCAATCAGCGCCGCCAACACCGCTGGCTCCTGTTGCAGAATCAGGCCAGTGACCATATAAGCTGTAGCCGGAGCCAAATTAAAGGTTTGCCAACCAGCTTCAGGTGGTGACACTACCTCGCCAAATGCTCGATAGATCACGCGTAGACTGGCTGTGCCTGAATACGTTCGATACACAACGCTTTGATTGGTAGTGGCTTCAAAATCCATGCTCAGATCACCCGATTCCACAAAACCGGCAATCTGTTCGGGCGTGAAGTACGACCATGCTTTGCGCCACTTTTCAGCGCTGTTCAATTCGAGAGTTACCATGATGATTATTGGGTGATTGATTGACTATAGGAATTATAAAGTTGATTAGGCCAGTATCGAACAGATCGTATGTAGCCATTATACCAGCCGTTTGGCTCCGCGTATCGCCCTACACCTAACTGGGTATACACAGAGGAGAAGGATGCCAGATAAGTAGCCGAGCCAGTGCGAAACTGGTTACCACTATTAAATGTAATACTACTCCCTGATGAGTAGCTTAGCGAAAACCTGTTGATCGTATTAAGGGCATTGGCTATAATATTTGTGTCGCCGCTGTTACCTAAGAACTGACTGCGGAACTGGCCAAATACGTCAGGCGTTGCCCGCTGCCGAATGTTCATTGAATTGGTCGTGCCGGTTCCTATTGAGGCGATAACCTGAGTACCTGCCGCATACTGGCATAATGTCTCTGTTACTAATGTACCTTGCTGGGCATTGAACCAGCTACCGATTGGATAGTAACAGTTGTCCGCACCCCTGGTTACTGCTGCGTTGTTTGTAGGTATCCATGATGAAGGAAAGGCTCCTGTTTCCGCTTGTGGCGCACCTATACGCAGCGTGAAGTTGTAGGCGTTTCCAGGAACAGCGCCGGGTAATTGTAGCCATACCCGGCAAGTAGCTGACCCTACTGGCGCTACAATCGAGGTAAACGAAACCCTTGTCAGCGTAGAGGTAAGCGGACTGTTTGCTGATGTGGTTACACCTAGCGAGTTGCCGCCACTATCGAAGAACGTGTATTGAAAGTTACAGAGATTATTGCCCGTTGCCCCGCTAATCAACTTCAACCACACCGAAAAGCTGAGTTGTTGACCGGATGAAACAGGATAGCGGCCTGTATCAAAGTCAAATAGCAGGGAGTTGGCTCCTATGGCTGTACCGCTTACGGACATATCGATACACGGAATACCTATTTCACTGGCTACAGTTAGTGGGTAAGTGTTCCCATTTGTGCCCCCGTACCCCTGTGCCAGTCCCCAGAAAGTAGGTCGCGTTCCTGGTGTACCTGCTACTGCACCAGATGCCGACGAGTTACGCACCAGATTCGTTCTGCTTTCCTCGACCAACAGCCCTTGACACTGGAGCGTACTGGGATTATAATCGAATCTCGGCACGTTGGCCGATACGACTTCGATGTTTCCAAGCTCATTCACCCGAGTAGCCGTACCCAAGCGCGTAAACGTTAAGCCAGTGGGCATTACACCTTTTAAAAAATCCAGATTCAGCGAAGGTGTAAACTGGCCTACTAACCCCTGTATGGCTCGTATCATAGTTTTACGTAGGTCGTGGCGATGTAGGTCGCTGAGGCACAAATCATATTAAAAAGGTTTACCGAAGCCGGTGTGGTGTTCCAGTCAATTACCGTCCCGCCTGGAGTACGGCAGGCTGCTGGCAGTGCCAACGTGAAGCTTCCCGCTCCACCCTGTGTCACCAGCATAGTCAGGGTCTTACCCGCCACTGCGTTGTTGATGGTCAACGTTGTGTTACCTGTTAGGGTCACAAGCAACAGAGTGTTGTCAGCTGGTGCCAGATCGACGTTGTAGGCAGTACTTACAGATCCGGCGTTAATCGTACGGTTCAGGGCCGCTGCTGCTGCGTTGTTGGCGCTATTTTGGGCGTTATCCGCACTACCCGATGCGTTGTTAGCACTGGCCAGTGCATTTACTTCACTGGTCAGCACCGCTGCCTGCCTGGCTGTTATGTCTGCCTGCACCTCTACCATGGCAGCAAGTGCTGCTTCAACAGTCGAAGTATCGATCTCGACTACCTTGTCCGTTACCTCCATTACCAGAACGGGCTGCCCGGTTTCGCAACTAATCAATCTGTGGGTATTGCTCATAGCTAGGCAATCAGGTTTGTCATACGCCGTAGTGGCATTTCGATTTGGAAGGGAGTCTGCCCCGTTTTCCGGAGGGATATAACCAGCCTGGTACCGTGTACAATGCTGGCGGTCTGGGTAGGCGAGAAAGTCAGAAGAAAGCCCGCACTCCCATCATCCCGAATGGTTCGCAGAACACCACTGCCTTCAGTAAGTAGGGTGAGCCGTTCGTTGCCAGGCGTAACAAGCGCAGCCAGTACGGCATAACTGGCCAGCGCCCCATCTTCCCAACCCACCGCAACAAACGAGTAGTTTGCCACCTGACCTGGCGTGATCGTTAGTATCTTTTGCATAACCCTATTGCTTATAGTAGGTTGCGTCAACGATCGTCGGGCTGGCCGCTACCAAAGCAAAAACATTCACCTTACCCGCCGTAGTGTGCCAGTCAACTGCCGCCGAACCAGGGAACGTAACCGATGCCGGAAAGGTGAGCGTAAAGTTGCCTGCTCCACCCTGCACTACCCGCAGATACACGCATCGCCCTGCTGCCACATTAGTTAGCGTCAGCGTCGTGTTGCCCGTAAGTGTGATGTAAACAAACAGATTGTCACAGAGCGACATATCGATACCGTAGGCTGTCGACACGTTGGCATTGGTCAGCACAATGTTGGGTGCCGATAGGCCAATTGGCCCCTGTATACCCTGTGGCCCTTTAATATTGCCCTTCAGCGTCCATGAGCTACCAGAGGGTGACTGTGCCCGGTATACGTTGCCCGTGTCGTAGTCCAGGTAAATATCGCCGTATATACCTGGCCCGCCCCCAGCCTGAGCAACCGGAACGCCATTACCGGCGTGCCAGGATGAACCACGAATATTGATCGCCTGCCCTGTGGTTGATACCAATCCACCCATGCCGACGTATTGGCCGGTCGCAGGTTTGACTCCCTCGCCCCCTGCCCAGTCAGTTACCTGTAGAACATACCCTTCCACGAACGTACCCGCTGGGGCAGCTGTCAGCACACCACGCAAAACAGGCGTCCAGCCGTTGGTGCCCGAAATGTCGATCGCCTCATTTAGAAGCGTTACGTAGCCGGTTGATCCCAGGTAGATACCTGTGTCTGGCTTTGGTCCAATACCACCAGTCCAGTCAATAACTCGTAGTACCAGCCGCTGCCCGTCAGCTACCAGGCCGAACATGGGTGCCCAGGTATTGACCGACAGCATGTCGATCATCTCCTCCAGCCCTTCAACCACTACCGCAGCTGAATTCTTGCGCGGTAGATCGCCAGGCTGTGGCAAAAGATTTTCGCGCAAACGAGCCTTCGTCTGGGCAGGTGTATTCGGAGTAGCCATTAGCTGGTAAACGATAAGTCAAATGAGAGATCAAATTCAGGCGTCGGAAACATCGCCTCCAGTGTCGGCTCCGCCAGTTGGAAAGGTGGGCTCGTGTTCAGGCCCGTAACGGCCAGTTCCAGCGCGTTCCGATCGGCCGTGCCATGTTTCCAGCTTAGCCGCCAGCCCTGGTCCGGTTTCCCACCCAGCCACAGCACTCCGTTGCGATCGCGGTAGATCACCAGCCACCGGCGTCGAGTATTCAACAGTAGCCAGCCCAGCAGGCGCATGTCGGGTTTGGGCATGTTACCCGTAACAGTCACCGAGTAGGCAATGCCAGCCTCCGTACGGCTGATGCCAACATCGGCGGTGCAGGCCTTGGCACCAAACCGGAAATGGGTTAGTACTAAACCCGCTGGCAGTGCCACTCCCCCTGCTGGAATCGTATATACACCCCAGGCAGGATTCGGGCTTACCAGATCGAGCACGTCGCGCACATCGATCAGCCAGAACTCGGCTATGTAGCCCAGGTTTACCTCGCCTCCTCCAATGCCGTTAAACGTCGTTGTCTGTACCATCTTGGTATCAAAACTACCTACCTCAATAGCCCACCGAAAGGACTCAATCCCCGCCCTTTTGAGTAGTCGAATAAATGAAAAAACCCCACTGACAGTAAATCAGTGGGGTTTTCGATGGCTAACAGCCCGGACTTTTTACGCACAGAGCGGACATTTCAGGTAAAAACCGGACTTTTTAGGCTACAGCCGGACTTTTTGCGCATAAGTTTTTTGTGTTTTTTCGATCATTTCGGGCCAAATAGTCCCGATAGATCTTTCGCATAGTCTCAAAGTCGCAATCCACGTCGGCCGTGATGTCATAGCGGTCCAAAAACGAGCGCACGTAGGGCCCATAGGCACCACCCGCCATTTCGTGTACTTTCCGCACTTCGCAGATCATCGCCCGCCTGAACAACTCGTCCATGCTCCTCACCAGCGCGGGGTATTTGTCAGGCGGGATATCATAACTTTTCTCCCGGCAGTAATACGTAATCTGGATGCTCGTACCCCGCACCTGTTGAATCGGCAGGGGAAATGGATACGATCGCGACACTAAATCAATCAGGCTGCCCAGCTGGCTCCACTTCTCAACGTGGATGCGGTTCTCTTCGCCTGAATACTCACCAACCAGAAACTTCTGCAGATACTTTGGAACCGACAACGTCAGCGTCTTCAACATAATTTTTAGAGAAAAGTGGTTTCATTGTTACGGTAGGTTTAGAACCCCCGAAAATACTTATTTGCCCGGAATCTGCCCGCCTATTTTTTCCCAAAAACACTCATCGTGGCAATCAATGCATCGAGCCTGCCCTGCTGGTTGCTACCCCAGATCGCGCCTTCCACACTCTGGGTAGCCTGGCGGTTGGCCCAGACCGCACCCTCCACCGCATTAATGCTCCAGCGCAGGCCTCGCACCTCGTTGGCCATGTTGTCGGTAGCCCCCGCCATCCGATCGGCCGACTGCCGCAGGCCGGTCCTGGTTACCTCAGCCACCATTGCCTGGCTTCGCTCAGTTCGGCTGGCCAGGTCGGTCATGCCCCAATACATCAGGCTCCCCAGATTGCTCATGGCCACCTCACCGCGACTAGCCGATTGCCGTAACTCCAGAGCAGTCGATAACCTCAGCTGCGTCAGCCCTGCAGTCATGTTATCGCTCAGGCGCATCATCCCCACGTTCATGTTCAAGGCCAGCATAGCCATGCTGTTAGCACTACTTTTAGTGGCCGAATCCTGCGATCGCTGCAACAGTCCAAAGCCTAGCTGCAGCGCCGCCACCACCTCTTTGTTGTCGGTTTGCTGACGCAATACCAATAGCGCCAGCGATGTTCTCAGGCCGGTACTGGTGGTCGTAATCGTCTGCTGCACATCCTTGCTCATCGTGCCGATGGCCCCCATCAGGTCAGTGCGCAGCTGGGCATTCTGATTACTCAGGCCCCAGGCCAGCGCATTCAGCGATGCCCGGTTATCAGCATTAGCCTGCACCACCGCTGCTTTAATTTCCTCGAGCGCTTTGATCTGTTGGCCAAACTGCTTCTTCGATTCTTCGTAGTCGTCGTTGGCGGCTCCGATTCCGTCACTGCCATCAGAAACCCCACCACTCGAATCGCCACCGGCGTCGTCCATAATGCCCCCGTCGTCGTATCGTCTGCGCGGTTTGGGTATCACCCCGCCATAGACGTACATCGAGCCACTCAGGCCAGAGAACACCCCTCCGTCGCGGAAACCCGCAGGCCTGCCCATCACGTCCCGATCCACCGGCGTCGAGCGTCGCCCTGGCGTTCTGGCGTTGGCAAACATCCTGTGAATAATGGGCAGGTTTGCCCTGGTCTGCTCCCGGCTGATAATAGCCTCACCACCTTCCATTTCACCCTGCTCCCGGCCAGTCTGCCGGTCCACGATTGCCATACCTCCAGATCCGTAAGTAGAGCCGTGCCGGCCACCCTCCGGAATGAAACTACCCCCATCCCGGAACTGCGGTGCAGGCTGGCTTCTGATCTTGGCTACCTGCACCCCGGTCATCACCGCTGCCATGGCCGCAAACACCAGGTTAACCGGCCAGAAACCCGATGCCAGTGCTTTGATCACCGATAAAGCACCGGTTATCAACGCACTGGTAGTATCGGCCTTCTTCTGCGCTTCCCAGGCTTTACGTTTTTCGGCTGCCTCTTTCGTTTTGGCCCTGGCCTGCTCCTGCTCAATGGCCCGGTTCAAATCTTTCTGGTTGGCAATCCGGGTGGCTTTTTCAGCCTCCACTTTCTTCAGCTTTTCGCGCTTTTCACGCTCGGCTTCGTCGATCTTTTTGGTGGCTTCATCCTTGGCCAGCGCAATCTTCTCTTTGGCATCCGACTTCGCCCTGGCCAGTATCTCTTTGGCAGCTTTATCGTCCCCATTCTTAATGGCAGTAATGGCCTTCAGTTCGGCATCCCGCTGATCATTGGCCAGTTCAGTCTTTGTTTTCTGGGTGGCTTTCGCCAGATCGGTCTTCGTTTTAGCCTCAGCTTTCGCTTCCACAATCTTGTGGTCAGCCTCTTCCGTTGCCTGCCTTTTAGCCAGGTCAAATGCCGCTTTGGCTTCGGCCAGCAACGTTTTACGCGTTGCCTGGTCAATGTCAGTCCGTTTGTTGATGCTGGCAATCTCAGCATCCCGAGTTGCCTCGGCCGCATCGATCTTTTGCTCCTTCTCGTTATTGGCCGACTTAATGGCCGCAGCTTCCGTTTTCTGGGCTGCATCAATGGTTTCCTTCGCTTCCAGCTGAGCCGCCTCAATCGCGTCTTCAGCGGCCTGTCTGGCTGCTTCGGTCTTCCCGTCGGCATTATCCCGGTAGCCCTGCAACTGGTCATTCAGTTTGGCTTTTTCTTCCGATGAGCTCAGCTGCCGATACTGATTCTCCAGGTTCGATATCGTCTGCTCCGACGTCGTCCGGAGCATCTCAATTTTAGCGTCACTTTCCGACTTGATCCGCTGCTTATCCGATTCAATCTTGTCGATCGCGGCCTGCTCTTCGGCCACTTTACTGTTCAGTGCGGCCACGTTGGCATCGCGCTCCCGCTGGATCTGGGCAATCGCCTTGTCAGCTTTGGCCTTCGCCAGGTCAGCCAGAAACTGCACAGCCTGACTGGCCATGGCCCCGATCGCTGCATAGGTCTCCTGGTTGGCCTGCAGTTTCTTCTGCATCGCCGACTTCTCACCCTTGACCAGCTTATCGGCGTGGTCCAGAAAGGCGCTCATGTCGCCCTTCAGCAACGCCCCGAAAGCACTGCTTACATCGCCCCAGATGGCCTTTTTCTTGGCTCGTAACTCCTCCTCAATCTTGGCTTTTTCCTGGGCATTCTTTGCCGTAGCCAGCAACTGTTCGTTGTCATACCTGGCTTCAATGGCCGTAATAGCCCGGTCCAGTTGCTCTTTATCGGCAATTTCTCGGGTGGCCTTAGCCTTCTCCGATGCTTCCTCGGCGTTGAGTTTTTCAACCGTTGCCCGGTAGTTGATCGTGAGCCGCTCCTGGTGAATCGCTGCCAGCTTTACGGCGTTGCCCTTCGCATTGATCTCCTTCCAGTCGAGCAGTGCGTTTTCGGCCAGGCGCTCCTGTTCCAGAATGTTTTTCTGGGTCTCCAGTCGGGCTTTCTCCTCATCTTCCGACTTCTTTCGGCGCTTCTCGGCATGGTCTGCATTCAGTTTGGTTACCTCGCCCTGCAGTTGTGCATCCAGGAAAGCAATCTGCTGATTCTTCAGTTTCTCATCCTGAATACCCCGCATGATCTCCTCAACGGCCAGATCATGTTTTGCCAGAATTTTGGTCAGTTCGCGCTTCTGCTCATCCTGAATGCTGGCAATGTGCGCATCGGCCTCCAGCTTGTGCAGATCCTCAATTGCCTTCTGGTTAGCCTTGCCAACATCTTCCAGTTGCTTTTTGTGGTCGGCCTGCTCTTTCTTACGGGCTTTCTCCGCTTGTTTTTCCCGTTCCTTGAGCCCTTTATCGTTTTCTTTGGTAATTGCCCCTTCAACGGCCGCACTTGTTTCCTGGTTAGCTTTTACGGCCGCAGGAAGTACTTCTTTGGGTTTATCAGCAAATGCCCGTTTATAGCCATTACCAATATCGGTGAACGCTTTACTGAACGTCTCTTTGATTTTCACACCATGCTGACGCGTTTCCTCAAACGCTTGACCAGCGCCAATAAAGTCTCCCTTCAGGAACAAGACTAACCCCTTTGCTCCGGAGCCCACGGCATGAAAAGCTTCCAGAAGCGCCACCAGTGAAGCCGTAAACAATCGGATTGGTACCAGAATAGTCTGAAACACCACCGCTACCCCCTGCATCACCCCTCGAATGGTTGTCGCTCCGGCAGTGAACCTTGGAAAAATCAGACTGACCAACGTCTTGAACACATCCCAGACATCACCCAGAATGCCGGAAAACGTATCGAATACACCGGAGTTGACTTCAATATTTTCGGCCATTTCGACAAAGAACTCGATCGCCTGCTTCACGTAAGGTGCCAGCTTCTCCCCGATGGTCACGGCCAACCCGGTCACGATGGCAGTCCCTTTCTTCCAGCTTTCCGACAAGGTATTCATGTTGGTTTTGGCCTGATCGTAAGCGGTATTGGTACCGGTCATTTTGGTGGTCAGACTACCAATTTCCTCCCGGTGGGTAATGATGTGCTGGGCCGCAATCAGGTTCTCTGTACCAAACTTTTTGGCCAGTTCTGCTGTGCTCAGGTTCTGCTTGCCCAGGTTGGCCAGTGCCTTATCCAGGCCAACGATTTTGGGGTTCGTGTCGGCCGCACCCGATTGCAGTTTGACGAGCACGTTGCGCAGCATAGTACCTGCCTGTTCTCCTTTCAAGGCGATACCCGACATCGATTGCAATACGGCATTGGTCTGCTCGAAGCTTAAATTAGTCGAAGCAGCTACTGTGCCGGATGCCTTCAACGCACTGCTCATATCGGAGATCTCAGCGGCTCCTTCTTTGGCACCTGCTGCCATCACGTTTACAAACCGCCTGGCCTGATCAGCTTTCAATCCCCACTGATTGAGAGACTCAGCCGTTACTTTGGCTGCGCTCGTCAGGTCAATCTTACCTGCCTTTGCTAGAATAATCGCCTCATTCGTCGTTGCCGCCAGTAGTTCTTTCTGGGCCAATAATTCAGGCTTGGCAGATGCCATTAACTTATAGGCATCCAGCATCTCGGCCGCTGTCATACCGAACTGCGGCCCCGTCTTTTTTGCCTGGTCTTTCAGATATTCGAGGTCTTTACCAGTGAGCCCGGTGATGGCTGACAAATCCTGCGCAGCATCCTCGAACTGCATAAACTTGCTGATAATCGCCGTAAAACCACTGACAATGTAGCTTATGACCTGAAGGGCCATGAATGCTCTGAACGCATTTGTCATCGTACCCACCCCGCTCGTTATACGTTGCCAGCGTGTTGGTTGCCCCAGGGCAGTACTCTCCGTGTTGATATTGTTGACCTGCTTCCCTACGTCGGCCAGGCGTGTCTTGGCATCGTTTAACCGCTTGGTGGCATCAACGAAGGCCTGTGTACCTGGCACCAACGCTTTCAGGTCTTTATTGAGCGCCTGAACAAGGTTACCCAGTTGTCCGTAGGTCAGTTTGGTCAGGTCAGTTTCCTTGCGCGTTTTGGCCAGCTCCGCGTTCACCTGGGTCAATTCTGCCCGGTACTTTTTCCACTCTTCCGAGCCTTTGCCTGCCCCCGTTTTTTCAATCTCCTTCAGGGTGTTCTTGAGCGTCTGGGCTCGGGTATCCAGCACCGCGATCTCATTAGCGATATCGCGGGTGTTGGCCTTAAGGGTAAGGGTGGCTTCTTCGTTTAAATTAATGGCCATATCAGAATTGGCTAAAGAGTTGTTTCACACCGAGCATCACGGTGCGGTTGGTATCGTCGGTCAGATCACGGAAAAGGTTGGGCAGTACCTCGCTTAGCAGCGGATCAGCATAGATGCCCCGGTAGCCCCGTTTTACGTTCGGGTTACGCTGCATATTCATTTTGATGCCCCAGGCAATGCGCTCGATGGTTTTGGCTTCGCTACCAGGCTGTACGCCCTGTGGGTAGCCTGGCACGTAGGCAAACTTGCTCACCCCAACCTTTTCCACGAAGTCCATAATGGCCCGGAGAGGTGGCGTTCGGGTGTAATTCAGCGACTTTAAATCCTTGATGCGAACGTACCCAACCATGCCCAGCTTTGCCTCCACATAGCCCTCGGCCCGCTCAGCTGCGTATTGCCGGAATGAGCTCAGCATTTCCCCCGTCAGCACCAATCCCTGAGAGCTGATCCGTCGCTGAAAAGCATCTTCTGCCTTTTGGAGATAGGCGTTTAGAATCCGAGCAATACGCTCTGCCTCCACAAATTGCTCCGTTCCTACTTCTGCCATACCCCGAAGGTCACCTGGCTAATCAGGGCATAGAAGGACTCATAAAGGCATAAAAAAAGCCCCACCGGTTGATTGGGGCAAAAACAAACGTAACAAAATAGTTACCTGTATATTTGGATAAAAAGTAACGATTATGTTACCTTTGAGTTATACCACTAAATGTGATTTTCATGAAAGCTACCGAAGTAATCAAGCTGATTGAGAAACAGGGCTGGTACTTTGTCCGACAGCGGGGAAGCCATAAGGTATTTAAACACCACGACCTCTCAAATATCATTAGTATTCCCGAACACGGCAAAGACGATCTTAAACCTGGCCTCTTAAGCAGTATCCTGAAAACGGCGGGGGTGAAATAGCCCCCGCCCGCTTCGGGCGATTATCAAATCGGCTTTCATTGAATTACGTTTAAGTATACACATCAAATAACTCATAACACCACTTTTGCCCATGGTACGCGAAACATTAACCATCACACTCGAAAAGGGTGATGATGAACTCTGGGGCAGCATTGACGCGCCCGGCTTTTTACTGACTTCCGTTGGAGCCTCCGTCGAGGAGGTGACCACGAACCTGCGCGACCTAGTCGCTGACTTTCTCGAAAACGAAGGCAAGGATATGCCAGAGTGGAAAGGCATCAAGGAAACCGATATCACCTACAACTACGAATACGACCTCACGGCCTTATTCGATGTGTTCAAGGCTATAAAGATTACGACCATTGCCGAATTTGCTGGTATCAATTCATCGTTGATGCGCCAATATGCTATCGGTAATAAGAAGCCTTCCGAAAAGCAGGCCAAAAAGATTGAGACTGCCTTGCGTCAGCTCGGCGAACGACTCATGCACGTATCAGTAGCCTAATTTTTTTGTCTCAACTTGTCATCATTTGATGACAATATGTACTCAAAACAACCTATATTCTATGGCACAAGGGTGATCCCTGCTTAAGTTCACTTCAGACATAGTCTGCTCCTTGCTTGATTTCCTACAAAGTGTATTAGAAATTTAATGGTAATTACCATAAGCAAGGTACTGCTAGCCTTCCCAAAGCAGCATAAAAACGGTTAAAGTATCGGCAAATAGCACGGTAGCCGTACAGTTCAGTTTCCCCTAAAAGGATTGAAACTGGCTATGTTGAAACTTAAAAAGCCACACAGGGATTTCTGTGTGGCTTTTTAATGTTAATTAACCTGATTTTCTAAGGAGGATTGAAACCACGGTCTTTAGTAATTCCAGGTCAGGCACTCCACCTTTGTTTTGGCTTCTTTTCGTCGACCGTCCACCGCCAGCGTTTTCTCGATATCTTCCGTCGACCACCCGTATTTCTGGCGATACTCCATCAATATCGGCTCCGGGTAGCTGCTAAGCAAAAAATTCCCCTTCAGGTTTGCGCAGGCCTCGAGCAATTTCACAAAGTCTTCCTCAGTATAGCCCTTGTACATTCCCTGATCACTGGATACGTAAGGCGGGTCCAGATAGAAGAACGTGGTAGGCGTGTCGTAGGCCTTCATCACCTTCAGCACGTCGTAACTCTCTACCGTTACGAACTTCAGCCGCTCCTGGTAAGCATCGCAAAGCAGCTTCTTTTTGTTGAAGATCTTCAACGCGCATTTGCCGTACTTGTCGTAGCCGAAACCGCCACCAATCACGCTGCTGAAGCTCATGTTGCTCTGCACCCAAACGGCCCAGGCCATCCGGAGCACGTCGCTTATTTCCTCTTTACCCGATTCATACTCGGCATCGGTTTCACGGTGTTGCTCCCGACTGTGGAAGGTTTCGTCGATCAGACTCTGCAACTCGTCCAGGTCATACTTCAGCACTTTGTAAAAGGTGATTAACCGATTGCTGATATCGTTGACCACTTCGGCCGCAGAAGGTGGTTTCCCCCAGAATACCGAGCCCCCGCCAAAGAAGGGCTCAACATAGGTGATATGTGGCGGAATTTTGGGGATAATGTGTTTTAACATTTGCTGCTTACCACCATAGTAGGTAATCGGCGTTTTCAATAGCGGAATAACTTTCGTTGTCATATCGTTGAGTAAATCAGAAAGATTTCCTCAAACCTACCTGTCCAACATTCGCCCCCACAGGACATTAATTTGACGTAAAACCGTCATTTTTTTGACTATACCCGTAAATTCACAGCGTATATAGGTCCTTCTCCTGCAGAACCAGCAGTTTAAAAACGGCAATACCATGGATCAACAATTCGAGAACGGCTTGACTGTCGGCCAAAAACATTTTGCCCAAATTCAGGCAAAAGGCAGTCGCTGGATTAGTCGGCATGTACCTGCGTACATCCGTGAGCACCTGATGGTGCCCTACTATTTCGCGCCTGGTACTGTGCCTGGCTTGCTTTATCTGTGGGTAATTCAAACCCCCATTGCTGAAGACGAGAAGGTTCATTTCCTGCGCTTCGCTGAGCTGCATGAAAAAGACATTGCCCAAATTCCTCCTCGCCCAAAATGACCTGGCCATGCCTGGCCAACAATATATCGTGCATACACAACGCCCGGCCTTTTGTGCGCGGGCGTTGTCGTTTCCAAACGAGGCTGCAATTGAAACGTACCTAGATGAGCATTCGCCCACTTATGCAGTAATGCTGGAGCAAATGCCTGTGCTTCTAGAAGTAGTTGAATTCTGGGGATCACCATCCGACCTTAAGCCTGCTGTATTAAAACGTATGGGTCACTGGTATTATCAGACTACGCTCAAACCAACACTCCTTTTCCCTACACTGCCACCAACAGAACCGTCGTTGCCTTCCTAATCGGTAACACAACCTCCACGTTCACCACCAAGTAGTTCATGCCGTTAATGTGCACCTTTTTGTCCCAGGCTAATCCTGCCAGATCCGTTTCGGTTAAATTCAACTCAGCCTTGGCCCAGAATTGCGCCTGACGCATGGCCTCCAGTGGCCACCAGTGATTGTTGTGCAGGCCAGCACCAGCATTCCAGTATAGTCCGAAACCCATAAGCGCACTGTGCGCCTTGGGCAAATCATCAACCATATGCCAGAACAGGAGCCTCGGTGCAAAGCTGTTGCTCAACTGGCCAAACTGCTCGGTAATACCAGGCTGCGACGTAGTGGCTAGGTACGTTGGCAAATCCGTCAGTAAGGTCGAAAACCGGCTTTTGATCGTGGCGAACGTACCGGTACCGGCCGTTTCGTAGTCGGCCAGCAGGCTTGGTTTGTCCTTCATCAATGCATCGCCCCCATCCAGATCATAGCCCAGCTTCAGGCGTTTGTTAGGCTCCGGCGTCTTCACCATCCGGCCCGCCAGCTTACTGCTCCAGTCCAGTACTGCTCCTGCAGCAATGGCGTCCTGGAAGAAGCTCATCGTGAGTCGTCCATTCACCAGGTCAAAATCCAGTTGCAGGCAAAACAGCTTTCTGAGCTCCAGAATCAACTCTACGGGTGTCATCACCGGTAAGTGCCGGTTGATCGTAATCAATGGGCCCCCATCGAGCGCCCTAGTGTTATACAGCAGCAGCTGCGAGTACGCCGGGTGGTCCATAAAGTCGCCATCGATGGTGGTGTTGGTGGCCACGGCCAACTTCTTAAGCAACCACTTCAGCATCACCATCGGCACCAGCGGCCCGTTGGCCTGGTAAGCGCCACTGGCATACGGGTTCATTCGGCCACCATACCCAATGGTTGCCCCTTCGGTACCGTAAAACTCGGGATTAATGATGGTGGGAAATACCAGCGCCCGCTGATCGTCGAGCATGATGCCGGTCACCGGTACCGACGCCGGCGTCGGAGTGGTTCCAAAATCCAGTTCAGTTAGAGGCTTATTCTGCCAGTCGCCGAAGAACTCACCGAGCGGCTCCACCATCTGCCCGACGTACCCACTCGGCCCGGCCTCTGTGAGCAGAAACTGCGCTTCCTTGATCAACTGCCCATTGTAGTACTGTTCGAGCCTCCTGCGGGCTAAAATGGCCCCTGCCTGCGGCTGTTCCCAGAAGCCGAAGATCTGCTGGTTGGTGCGCGTCAGCGGAAAGCCCGGCATGGTGGCCGTATTGCTGCTGATACGCTCAAAATCAAAATGTGGGTTGGTCAGCTTCAACCCCAGGGTTGCCCCGGCAGCCAGATCCACTGACCGCCCATCGATGCGAATATCTACGCTCATAAAATCTCTTCGATAAATATCCGATCGCCCACCGCCACTACTGCCGATACGTTATCCAGTAATCGGTACGGCCCCGCGTTCCAGGCAACTAGCCGGGTGTCAATCAGCACCCCATTGCGGTACGTTTTCACCGTCGACGCTCCTCCTGCACCTGTTGTGGTAATACCAATCTGCCAGTTACCCGGTGTGCTCGTGATCACCACGTCGCGGTCATTGGCCGTAATGGGGAACAGGTTTGCCCCATTTGTTGTGAACCAGGCATTGCCCAGTCCAGCCGGGTCATTGCGCAGGACAATGCGGCCTGGTGCATTGGTTTTAAAGCGCCAGCTTCCAGCGGCTACCACGGCCGGGTAATCATAAGGATTTAGGGTACAACCGCCGTTGCTATTAGCGTATGCCTGCGTATTCAGTCGCGAGTACTCCGCTTCGGCCCTGGTATCTCCATCACCCGGGTTCTCACCGCCAAACGCACCGGCAGCAATGACAATGGTGGCCACCTGCCCGGTTTGTCCACTGGGGCAGTTTGTGCGCAGGGACGTACCTAACCGGCTAATAGCCAAACTTGGGTAGGGCGTGCTACCAGGCACGATGCCCGGAATCGTGATCTCACTCATGTAGTCAGGATCACCCGGCAGGTTAGGCTTTTCTGTCACTGGCTTATACAGACTACCGTCGTCGACGTAATACTTCTGCAGCTTCAGCGGTCGGCCCCTACCAGTGCGTTTCCCGTCTGGGCCCAGCAGAATCAACGCTCCTACTCCCCGCCAGGCTGTCGGCCGCACCGGTCCCGAGTCGGCCACCGGCAGATTGCTGTAATTACTCTCCAGATTGGCTCGTTTAAAGGTCAGTGTGCGCGAAATAACGCTGCTATCATCCTCGTGGTGCATCAGATCGTTAGTCGTCAACAGCATCGGTACGTGGCCTTTCTGGGTAACCAGATACACCGCCCGGGTCAACATCAGTTCTCGCAGATACTGCACCCAATACGCACCTCGTTCTTCAAAATAGCCGGTGCTCACGGTTAGCGTGTCTTCAGCGTCAACGGCCACCACCCGCATCGATGAAAAATCAATGGCAGTCGACCCGAACTCATCCTGCTCGGTAATGGCCCGTTTGGCAGTCATCGTTTCCGATCCCTGCCCCAGCAGCCGCAGCGTGTCAAACCCGCCCAGGCTATTGGCAAACAAGAGCCATCGCTGATCGGGTCTGTACTCCGCATCGATCCGGTAGGTACGTACCTCGCTCAGGCGCTCATCGTCCTGATTGGTCAGCCAGATTCGGTAACTCGTAATGCCCTCATCGCCCAGCCCCAACTGTGCTACCCCGGCCGGAATACTCAACACCGAATTCAGCGCAGGATTATCCAGCGTCAGCAGCTGGCGCGTTTCCAGACTGCCATCGGGCATCGTCAGTTCAGCCTTCAGCCTGATCTGGGTGGGTGTGGGCGTAAAATTGACCAGAAAGTACAGATACTCTTCGGCCAGCACATCGTCCGATATCACTTTGCTGGCTGGTTGCCAGGTCAGAAACTGGCGTTTTGTGGCTAGGTACGTATCAAAGAAGTTGCTGCCCCACCCCGCAAAATCGTCGCGGTTCAGTCCACCGGCAAACACCCAGGTTTTAGGTCTGGTCAAGTCAGTGTTCACTTCGGGATCACCACCTGTTACCCGCTCACGCAGGCAGTAGGGCATGGTCAGGCTGGGAACAATGCCCAGCACAGCCTGGCGCGTAAAGGGTTTTTGCACCTCCAGAAACCCGTCGAGTAGCTCGTCGATGCGGAATTGTGCGCCATCATAGCGAATGGCGCCAGCGCTGGTCACTGGTGGGCGTTCCCGGCCGGTTAGCGTCGTGAGCTCTTCAAACGTGGTCGATTGTGGGTAGTCGGGCACCAGCAGCGTCAGGGCATAGCGCAGGGTGCTGCGGTCGGTCAGCGACGTGTCGGCCGGGTCAATAATCACCTCCAGTCGGTTACGCGAAAACGCCAGCGGCTGAAATACCAGATTCTGGGAAAGTACGTCGATCATACCAATTTCGTTTTTGGTAAAGATGCGAGTACGATTAATTAAGCTAAAGGACGCTAAGATTTATCATTAGCCTTTTTCTCTTCATTCACTTTTTCAAATGCCTGCCTAGTTGAAGTTGCTAGCTCAGTTGTCTTTTCAACTGTGGTCAAATGCATCTCTGCAGTAGCAATCTGCATCTTCATCAATTCCATCTGTCCTTTAGAAAGCGACTCAGTAATGTAAAACATCCTTTTGCTAATCGACTTCCTCATCTGGAAACTGATAACGATGGCGAGTGCTGTGAAGGTAAAGCCTACATTATACACAAACCCTTTTGTAACAGTCTCATAACTAAAGTAATAGTACACTAGCAGCCCAATTATATATAACAGGGCTAGAGTATCGATTATCTTCTCAACAAATTCCCTGTATGCTTCTTTGGTCGTTAAATGTAAATCAACCCACTTTGAAACAAGAGGGGTTGCAATAGCAATAGAAATACCGCCTAATGCAAGCCAATCTGAAAGGGTCATGTACGTAATTTCTTAAAACCGTGTTGGATTCTTGTACTGCTGTAAACTTTCACGCTTCTCTACTTTACGCAAAACGACCTTCTCCCAGACAGCCTGCCGAACCAACCCAACCTTCATCGACACCATATCGAAGTTCCGGACCAAGCCTCCTATTTTGATCCATACGATCGGCAAGAGTGGAATCCAGGCAACCCAGAAGAGAATTTTACGTAGTAGCATGGTTATCTATTGATTCTGCAATAGTCGTTAATGCTTCCGATATAGATGTACCTAGCTGCATTTTAAAACCCAAGGCTATCGCAATTGCTTCCAATGCAACGGGTGGTGCTTCTGATGATTGAGATACCATAAAAGCACCCGCCAAAACCTTATTTCGGTGGTGTTCAACAGCTATTTTTAGCGCATCGGTTAAAGAAACGCCCTTACAAAGCTCTTGAATCTCCTTAGCATCATCTACTAACTCTCTTGTCGAAAACATAAAATCTAGTCTGGTTCGGTTCGTGCACTCAGTCCGAATGCGCTCGGCGAGTAGCCCAAATCTAACAGGATTCTGGCGAGTTGCCAGCCATGCACATCTAATTTCCGGATCACCGACGGATGATTCTGAATGATGGCCTCCAGAATAGCTTCGTAGTCTTCTACGGTAGCGTTTTTGCTCATGAGCGTTCGAAGATCGATGTGGCCACCAGTGCCAGTCTGAGTTTTACCTCGTACCCCTGAGTCGAGTCGAGCGTCATCATTGTCACCGGCTCCAGGTTAGCCGAGTTGTAATCGAAGTCCACTCCATCGGTAGTCAGGTGATCCTGCTTCATTTGCTGCAGCATGGCCAGGGCTATCGTTTCGGCCTGGTCAAAAGCGGCATCCTGGCTGGCTTCATCATGGGCATCGCTCTGGCAGAACACGTAGAACGTTACGGCGAAAACAGCGCTGAACTGCTCAGCCCCGTTATCCGAGATTTTATACTTCGGCCGCATCGAAAACACGGCCGGGTATATTTTCTCGGATACCGATGCATTCATGAGCCGTTCCATCCGGTCACCATCGCTCAGGCGTACGCTCGTCACCTCATCCTGGCTCTCGGCCAACGCCTTAAAGTAAGGCCAGTAAATATCGTCGGTTGCGGTCATTGGCTGGCCTCAGCGGCTTGTTGTCGGGCCAACAGGTCGGCCCGGTGTTCATCCAGAAACAGCAGCACCTCGTGGGCATTGGCTCCCTGGGTCTGTTTCATCGTCCCAAAAATCCCTTTCTCAGCCAGTAGGTGCTGGTTTTTAATCCAGCTTTGCCCAATGTAGTCCTCGCCCGATCGATCTCCGGTTTCGGCGCTTTCGTCGAAGAGTGCCGTGCGGCTCATCACCGTTTTAAAGGTGCTGGCCACGAAGAGTAACACCGCCATTTTCAGGTTGAAATCCAGTTTGGCCACTAGCTCTATGCGATCGCGCACAATGAACTCATTGTAGGGCTCCCGATGATCACCGTTCCAGTCCGGATCGCTCTGATAATTTGCCCTTCGTCTCGGCCGACAGGCAGTGGCCACCAGGTAATCGAGCCGTTCGTCGCCCGCTGGCTCCTGCTGAATGAACCCGTTCAGATGCACGTACAAATCCGTCATCTCGCCGTAGGTCATCGACACAAGGCCTGGCTCGGGCAATAGCCAGACTTGTTTACCAACCTGGATCGATTCAAATGGCTGCTGATCCATGGGCTCGGCAAAGAGCCACGACAGGTGCAGCACCAACTCGTGCAGCACCGCCGCGTTTTTATGCCGCACCACCGGGCTCAGCTTCGGAGAGAAGTGCTTCTGGTGCAGTTTGCGCCACACCTTCGGCCGAATGTTGAGCGCTAACTGAATGAGCGCGTGATGCATTGATCCTGACTCTGGCGTTAAAAACACCAGTTCAATCAGCCTGGGCAACCGCTCCGGGTCTACATCGGCCCACCGTTCGGGCAGGTTATACCGAACCCCATCCAGATTAATATGCATTAGTCCTTGAGTTCAGTCATTAACCAATCGGCCAGGCCTCGTTCACTGCGCAGGGAGTGCAGCGTGTTTTTACCCCAGATCACCCGGACGGGCACCCAGAACAACAGGCAGGCTACCACTTCAACCAGCCAGGCCAGTATCACGAAGGGAATGCTCAGTAAAATCTTCACTACCCCCATCTTACTTCAGGGCATTGGCCTTTTGGTAGGCTTTCACATCAACCGTCAGCTGGCTCACCAGCGCCGCAATGGCACCGGCCAGCACATAGGCTTTGCCGGCAAAGAAGGCCACCCCGGCCGGTAGTTCAACACCCTGGCTCTCTACCCCCATCAGCGCTGCAGCCAGCGCCGCTACCACCACTCCGATTGCCCGAACCGTTTTAAACAGCTTCGGCGTTGGCGCGGTCAGGCGCTCTGGAATGGTCAATTCGTCTTGAATATTCATGGCAAAACAGTTTGGTTAGCTGGTCTCTCGACATTTACAGTCTCGAAATAGGGCACAAAAAAAACCGCCCCGAAGGACGGCTTCTTTCTCAGCGTCAGGTGCCACTAGGTGGCTTTTTGAATTGGGCCAGGTAAGGAGTCAGCCAATTAGCGATCACCTTTATCTCACTGGTACGCCTGCGGTTAATGTAGCATCCCCCTTTGGTACCCTTGCCCCCGGTGGTGTTGAAGCCAATCAGTAGTACGGTATCGTCCTCATCCGGGTCATAGCGTTGCTGGGCAATGCCTTCAATGTGGCTGACGTAGAGCGATACTGCATCCATCCGCTGAATGGGCTTGCCCACCCGATGGTTACCCCGCTGGTTTTTACGGTAAATCACCTTGGTGGCATCGGCGAAGTACACCCGAACGTACCCAACCGACTTCACTGGCAGCTTCACCCCGTTCTTGGCATGCACGTAGTAATAGCCCGATGCGCAGTACATGGCCTGCGTTGGCAGGTGGTTGTAGCGGTTAATCTCGGCAATCCAGGGTGCATCGTTGCGGTCGGTTCGTTCGGTGCGGCCCACATACGTGGCGGCCGTATCGAAGATCGCCTGCCGCAACACCACCTCATCAAGCGTGAAGGGTGGCACTACGGCCGGTTTCTTTTTTACGACTTGACCAAGTGCGCCAGCACAGCCAGCAACAAGAAGCCCAAAACAAAGCAGGTAGCGATAGTACATCGGTAGGCTGGTGTTAGCGATTTGAAATCGGTCCAAAAGTCAGGCTTCGATCTGGCAAATGGTAGGACGTAAAACGCTACTGGCGGCATTACCAGGAACATCATCAGCAGGGCCACCGGCAGGTCGGTAGCCTGTACCCATTTCTCGTAAATGAACTTTTGCATGCTGGTGCGATCGTATGGCACCATCTGCTGCTCAGGTGGTAAAGCCTGATTCTGCTCGATGATCATCTCCCGGAACATCTGGAAATACTCACTCATAGCCCAGATCAGCAGGCTTGTAAACAGCACAATACCAATGGCCATCAGTTCTCGTTCGCGTTCCCACCAGGGCAGGCGCTCGGCCGCTTTCTCAATGTTGGCCGCTGGTTCGGTTTCGCCTTCGATGATGATCTGCCTGGCCAGTTCGTCGCATTCGATAGCCCAGCGCAGTAACTCGTCGGCCTGAGCGCGGTCGGCCTGGTCAGCTGCCAGATCCCGGTAGTGCTTAGCCAGCGTCCGGTAGTCGGCTTTCTCGCGTTTACGGGCTTCCTGCTTTTTGGCATACGCCAGCTTTTCAGCTGCCACCAGGTCAGTCATCTGCTTCTCCGTTTCCTGGTTGGCCTGGGCTAGTTCCCGCTTCTTGGCGTTGATCTCCTCCAGCGCCGCATCATAATCGGCCGATGGGTCGTCGCCCACCGGTGCGGGCTTAAACGATTTAATATTCACCTGCTGCCCATTCAGCTGGTTATCTTCTCGCAATCTGTTTTGGCGCGAACTCATAATATCACGTGCGGTTTATCGGTAAAATCGTCAGCCGGTGCCTGCGCTCCAGCAATTTTGTTCTGTTGGTAATACGTACTGAAGAGCGTAGGGCTGGCCGTTTCATCCAGAAACGCACGTACCTGGCTCAGGCGCTTTTGCCCGTCGTTGTGCAGCTGCTGACGCATTCCCTGGCGCAGGTTGCCATCGGCCGCTACTTCCTCCAGCATCCCGGATTTGTCGCGCCGCTCCGATATCCCCGTTTCATTGAGTGAAAGGGGCAGATACGGCCAAGCCTCGTAAGTAGCCAGGTACACCAGTGCCTTTCGGCAATGGGTCAGCAACATCTCCTCCTCAAAGCTGAAGGTGGGCGACGCAGTCTGCCACTTGGTCATCAAGTCTTTATACACCTGAGTGGTCAGCGTTACCCGGATGATGTCGTTCTCCACGTCGGCCAGATGGGGCAACAGTTTCTGGAAGAATCGGTAGTTGCGGCCCGCGACCGGAAGCAACGTACCAAACTCTGATGCCGACCGAATCAGGTGACGCTGGCGTTCCTGGTACGCCGACGATGCGGTCCAGGCCGTTGGTCGACGTAGCTCCAGCTCCCGCCAGAAATACTCCAGGCTCAGGTCGAGCATCGACAGGTTTGCGTCCCGACTGTCGGCGTATTCCCACTTCGTTACCGCGATCGAGTTTTGCGGCGATGCCTTCATCATACCCAGATCACCCACCCGAAACTTCTGGTGCGGGAACGCCAGGCTGTAGCACTGCCAGGCTAAACAGCTATGAGTGAGCCTCAGCAGTTCGGCCTGCTCCAGATCATCGGCCGGTAGTGCCTTCAGGTACGTCCAGAGATCTGCCCCAATTTCATCGGCAAACCAGCGTTCGGCATGCTGCATGAACGGCAGCATCGTTTCGGGCTTCATACTCGCCTGCAGGCCTCCCAACTGCGCCTTCAAAATATCCTGTGTCAGCATAGTGCTAGTTGTGATTAACCACCGCCTGAGCGCCGGTTGGGTTGGTGTCGAGCGTAGTGATCTGCACCCCGTTGAAGCTGGGCACCACGTCACGGTACTGGTCGCCCATCAGGCGAAGCGCCAGTTGAACAGGCTCCAGCACGATCAAATGGTGAACCGGCGTTCTAAAGTGCTGCTGAAAGTCGGCCATCACCCGAATCTGGCTGCCTGAGTCGTTGCCTTTGCCTGGGTTCACCCCCGCCAGTGTGGGCAGAATACCGGCCGCATTGGCAATCGATACGTTGGCCATTTCCCACACTTTAGCGTAGGCATCGTCGCTCATCTCGTTCTTCAGCGGTACCACCTCGATGCTGTCGAGCGGCTTACCATCCTCTGCCCGCAGGTATTTCAGAATAAGCGACTTGTTGACGTTCTTGGTACCAGCCAGCCAGTTGCTCAGGTTGTCAGAGAACTCACTCCATTTCTGGCGAATCTTGTCGACCGGTACCGCCTTCCCGCCCTCGGTATCGAAGTAATCTTTCGGGATCTTGATCAGGTACTTGATGTTGTAGCCATTCTGAATGCCCGATTTGTGGAAGATCGGAATCAGGTTGGCCAGCTCGATCCATTCCGCTGCGCCCCACCAGCTGGGGAAGGCGTAGTGCGGATTACCCGACAGATGTTCCCGCGAGTGCAGCACACTCACCACATTGGCTTTCGGATTGGCCCGGTTGAAACCGGCCAATGGCTCGCTCTCTTTCGGCCGATAATAGGTAAAATCGCCGAAGTAGGGATTGAAGAAATAGGCCGGGTTAGTCCGGGTGCTCTTCTGACTGATGCGCGTAGCATAACAATCCATAATGTCGAGCATCGGCGTTCCGTCGACGGTGAATTCAAACCGCGTAAAGTGGTTGCCGTTGGTCAGCCGCTCGTTGATCGAAGCCACCGCGTAGTGTGCCAGGCGCGTGTTGAACGCCCAGTCGTCGAGCCTGGCATCAACAAAGGGAGTTAGTTGTACGCCTCCATCGGCATAAACACGCTTATTGAAGGTAATACCGGTGCCATAGATCATGTCCCGGTTCGATTCCAGGAGCGGCCGGATCTGGTTATTCTTCTGAACCAGTACCCCCATGGTGTTGGGCTGATTGTCGGCGTTACCCCACAATACGTGCTCCTGGCCAGCCCCGCCGAAATACGAAGCCGTACCATAGGCATGGTCGCGACCCTGGGCGTCGGTCAGCTGCAGTATGGCTGCGCCTGGCATAACACCCTGCCTGGTCCGTTTTGCGGCCACAACGCCCACGTTCGGGCTTATCCAATCCATCTCCATAGCCCTCTTAATATTGGTGGTTAATGCGTCGACCATTGTAGGTCAGCAGCAGATCGATGAGCACTTCGAAGGGTTTGTCAGTTTCGCGGTTGGTCAACAGCAGCACATGGTTGGTGCTTACATTACCCCGGTAGCCCCGCTGCTGCGGCAATCGGCTGATGCTCTTGGAGCACCGCTGCTTCTCGCCCAGGGTACCATCTTTTTTGACGTAGGTAATCGCAAATTCATGCACCTGACCACCCTCCCGGATATCCTGGTGAATCTCGGCGAACATGGCCCGCCTGTTAATTCTCAGCTTACTCATACCCAAAACTCCCTCACCAACACACCACCAAAAAGGACAGGGCTACGACGAATAACTACGGCCGCAGCAGCTTAATCTGATAGCCCAGGTACGTTCCCAGACCGATGCGAAACCCCCACCGCTCCAGGTTTGCGGCCCGGTATTTTTTCCGGTACCGGTCTCGATCGGCGATCGCGTCTAGGAGTTGAAAGGAGGTAACAGTGGCATCCTTATGGGCTTCAGTGAACGTACCTGCCATGCCGTTGCGCTCGGCTTTGGTGCGCAGCAGTTGCTTCTCCAGCGAGCGAATCCGGATGCGGGCAAAGTGCAAGGCAGCCAGGCTGTCGAGCAACGCCGGTGCCGACGCCACAAACGCCCGTACGGTGGCCAGGCTATCGGCGGTCCAGCGTACGGGTAGCCTATTCGATACCCCGTCGTTTTTCCAGCCGGGAGTCGGAGACTGCGCTATTGATTCGCTGCATGGCAGAAAGAGGAGACAGGCCAGCCACAGCCCGCAACGAGTCTTGTTGGTAGCGATCATGAAGAACATAGATAAGGGAGTCGATGCGTTCCTGCAGCACCCATTCTTTTTGCAGGCTAATGACGGAGTCGGCCCGGTGCTGGGCTTTCAGAATAGGGTTGATCAGATCCCGCACCTCCGCCATGGGCGATGTCGGATCGGGCGTCAGCATTTTAACCAGTACCGCTACGGCCACAGCCGTTAACACGCTGACAACGACCTCTCGAAAGAGATTACTGGTTGTGCCAAATTTGGCGTACGTACCCTGAAGAAAATTAAGAACGGACGTGATATGTCGAATCATCCACAAAAATGATTCGACATATCACGTCTGGAAAGGACTCATATCAATTGAATACGATGCTTTTTACTTCTTTTAATAATTATATATCTATCGAGATAAATAGTTTATTGGAGTAAATGAAAGCTTTTCAACCCTGGCTTCTTCTAGATTACTAAATGGGCCAGATATGTAGCATTTAGAAGATGACGGGTTAATGATTTTCATCAGAAAGCTTTGAACATCGATTAGAAATGCAATTTCTATCTTCTTTTCAATCAGGCTTAACAACTGATGCCCTACAGTGGAGAAAGCAACAACAGGCAGAATGGCCTTGTTTTCATAGGGAATTGTATCACCAGTTAAAAATTCTAAACCATAACATATAATATGATTGCTTGAGGCAAAGTAGATACCAGCATCAATACCCTCTTCTTCATTTTTTAATAATTCCAACTGGCAGCTTACATCTCGTAATACTATTATACCTATCTCACTTAGGTAAAGAAGTTCACTATACGTAATCCACTTGTTTGACCGATTGAAATCTGATAGTTGACCAAACAATACAGATCTACCCGGAATATCTAAAGAATAATTAGCTACTTTATTAATTAGTTCGGCTTCTTTTCTTGAGAGATTTTTTAATACTTCAAGCGTTCTCAAAGAAAACTTTCCGGGTTTTACTATCTCGCCTGCTAATACTCTTCCCCACAACTTTTGCATCTCTTCGTGAGACACTTCTCCCGCGTTAGCAAAGAATCGAGCCATCCAATCAGAATCTACCGGCGCTTCACTTACAGGCGTATCTTCTTGAGATAACTGTTCGGCGGCAGTTTCGATCACGGCCTCAAGATTCCCAATTTTATATAACTGCTGCTGGATGATAGAACCTCCAACTGCATTCATTATATGTTTGCCCTCATCTGTTTGGATAAAGCCATCTACAGCTTTTGTGTATAGATACTTCTCTAACTCGACAGCATTCATAAGTCGAGCCTTTTCAGCCTCTCTCTTGGCTTTTTTCATGAACAGTAACAGTGTCATCTGTTCACCCAATATGTTCTTGCAGACGTCGATGAAACCTTTTGAACCGAATGCTTTTGCCGCGATGTCCCCCAAATGGCTCAAATCTTCATTATTTACAGGCATAGGCAAGTTTTCCATTCTATTGATATCTAGGATTAGTGCAACCGCAAGATATTGAAAAAATAGGGCAGTGATGTTATCAGTTGTCACTACTTTCACATAATTACTGGTTTATACAACAAGGCCGGCAACGCTGTCTGTTATCTTCGGATCGATTAACTCCTAAATAATGACTACATCCTACGCCCAAACACATCTTGGCAAAACTATTGATCAACTTGAGGCTAAAGACCTCGTTGACTATTTCGCCGTCGACAGGGAAGAATCTTTGACATTGGAATTCAAGTCGTTCTATCAGCGAGAAGGCGACATCAAGCACAAGGAAAGTGGAGTGATGCGAGCAATCTGTGCTTTCCTCAATTCAAGTGGTGGTCTACTTATCTGGGGTGCTCCTATAGAGACTAAACGAAGTGGTGGCTACAAGGTATGCTCAGGCCCACTTTCGCCCGTTGAAAAGAGATACGCAAAAGATGAATTCGTTAGTAAGCTGTCAACTAAAATTATCCCCTTTGCGTCTCCAGCTTTATTTCGCTCCGTTGAGATTGAGGAAGGCAAGTACGTCTACCTATTCGACGTACCTGAAAGCGAAGTCAAGCCCCATCAATTTGATGACCGTTATTTCATTAGGCTCGATGGCCAATCGAAGGCTGCTCCTCACTATGTAATCGATGCCTTGTTTAAGCAGGTTAAAAAGCCAGTATTAGACTTCTCCGCCGAATTTTCGGCACTAATGACTGCTAGGATGGTAGGACCATACCAGAATGCACGGCAATCAATTGTGCAAATTAACCTCACTGTAAATGTATCTAACTTAGTAAAAGAGATTAATGAACATCAAGTCTTTCTTTTCTTAAAATCAAGTAAAGGTCAATTTGTATATGAGCAGATGATTCCTAACGATGACCGAGTAATTAACCCTGTTATACGAGAGAATGCTATTAATATTTTGCCGTATGGATTGATAATGAGGTTATCTGAGCGACTGCTACTAAATTTCGAATATGACCCTAATGATGATGACCTTGCCTTATGTGAGTGTGTAGTCTCAATTCACATTTGCGGCCTAAACTCTAACTATGTTTTTAAAGAATATAAGGTTTATGTAACTATAAAAAGCGATGCAAATGGAAATCACCGGGTTGTAGATACTCAATATGAATTAGTAGATTCTGAAGGTCAATCAATAGAACAACTAAAAAGCCCGCTGGTAAGGCCAGCAGGCTTTCGTATTACGCAGTAATTTGGTTTTAAGCGACTACTTTGATTAGATACCCTTCTGTGATTAGGTCGGCCACGAAGTTATCGGGTGTGTCGATCCGGAGCGGCGTTGGGCCATTCCAGACCTCGAAGCGCTCGGCGAAGGTCTCCATATACTCGGCCAGCGTTTGCTGGGCTGTGAAGCGGCCACCGTCGCGCAGGGCAGTTACTATGTCGGTGGGGGACGTTCCCGTTAGAACGTCCCCTTCTGGTGTTTTATATGTCATGCGGCTAATTCGCTCTGGCGGTTATGGTAAAAGGTGTAAATATCAGGCTGTTGAATCGTTTGCAGGCTTTCCATGGTGGCGGTTTCAACCCGGCTCGTGCGGCTGTATTCAACTAAGTTGTGTAAAAATAGCACCCAGTTGTTAATCTTATCGAATTCAACGGTGCCGCTGTGTTGGCGAAATTCAATGGTTTTGTAGCGCAGGTAGCTTTGCAGGTTTACCTTAAAATAGCGGCTTGGCATCACTGTGCCGGTCAGGGCGTTCATGGTGGTGGCCGCGTCAATCCGGCTGGTCAGGGCCGTTAGGCTCTGGCAGTAGCCGTTGGTGGTTCCTCTGCGCGAGGCTGGCATGAAGCTGTCGATAATGCTTTCGTAGCGGGCATAATTAACGAGCAGGTTCTTGGTTTGTGGTAGCCCGATGTTAGCCGCGTCGAAATGTACGTGTAGGCCGCAGCTCCGGTTAATGTGTGCCCTTACCTGCTTCATAACCCGGCATACGGTCTGGAGCTCCGTTAACCCCGCCTGTCCCTCTAAAATTGGACTTACCAGTTCGAAGCTGTTGGTGCCGTTCAGGCTGGCGTCGGTTACTATTTTCCAGTGCGGTCGGGTGTTATGGTTGTAGCCTTCTACTTCAACCTCTATGCCAGCGGCCCGGAGTGCGGTGGCCAGCGTGTTCTTGTTCACATTGTAGGCTTCAATTTCAATACCGAAGCGCCGGTTGAAAGGAATAAAGGAAAAGGCATCGGCGATGGCCTGTTGCTGGCGGCTCCGTACCTGGCTGGGCCAGTAGCGGGCAAACACGTTTTGAACAAATCCGTAGTTGCCTCCGGTCAGGTCAGCCACCTGTCTGCGGGTTAATCCGAGGGCCAGTAGCTGCCGAATCTTTTCTGTTTTACTAAGGGTGGTGTTTGATAAAATAGCCTGCGTTTCCATCTAATAATCTGCGTGTTAGCCCCTTCGTTAGGGTAGGACAAACAACGCACTACCCTGGCCGACGTGCAAGTTCCTGCGGTAGTGTTTGCGTAAGTTCCAGGCAAAGTGGAGCAGGTCACTGGAACAGTGCAATAACTATGTCCATTATATATATCTGTATACTTTTTATATCTTGTTGTCTAAATAACACAGCTGACACGTGATACAAATACACCACTCAAAGAAAGGCACTCCTTATATTGTTGCAAGCGATTTTCACAGAGAACTATCTATTGATACTCCCTTGGAGATATGGTTTCCCCAGATGATTGCTTACGGCTTTGGGGAAGGTGACTACTTCCAATATAGTGAGGATGTCAAAATGCCTGATGGCAATGTAGTATCACGACTCAATTGGTCTGTGAAACTAGAGATGGCAAAGAATATTGCCGTGATTCAGCGATCACCACAAGGCAAAGCTTTACGAGAACACTTGATTGAGTTAGAGAGAAAGCTCACTGAAGGCGTATTACTAACGAGAGAACAGATCCTCGCCCTTATTGATATAACGAAAGTAATGGGATTCTTTTCTGTGCAAGCTTATCTTGAAACAGAACATCATGATCTTTTTGTGCTAGCTAACAAGTCTGATAACTGGTGGTCTTACAGGGCTTTACTTTTTGGATTCGGCAAGGCTGAACTCAAGGAAATGGTCGAAGCTCTTGGCAAAAAGTATCAAAATCAAAGGCAAGCTTTGTATATCATAGACAAATATGAACTTATCCGCATAGCCACTATCGATCTCTTTCTAGCTCTAGGCAAAACTCGTGAGTACGCTTTGAATATTGGCAGAACAGCAAATGAATTAGCTCAAACAATGGGTATACAAATTTATGAAGATAGAGGCATGGCTTTAGACTTTACGACTGATAGAGAAAAAGCTATGATAGATCAAATTAAAAACCGCAAGCAAAAGCAAACTCTTTTGGATAAATTCTAAGAAAATGAGATCCTAAAGTAATTAGCTTTTAAGTATCTCTGTCTGTATTGCTCTGAAGCGATTTCAAGTCAAAGTATTTAATTTATTGATACATTCACCCACGCCAAACTAATGGAAATTCAAGAAAAAACAAGTACTCCTGAACACTCAGAAAATACACCTGTTACTGACAAAAGCATTTTCGAGGAAATATCGACAGAAAAATCCAAACAAAGAAAAAGTGAAAGAGAGAAGCTTTTAAATCAAATAGCTAGCGGTCAGATTCACTCATCGAAAGAGAAGGTTGCATATATTCTCAACCTTTTTAATGAAGCAAGAAATTCCGATATTGACTTAGCATGGGAATACTGGAGAATCTTTGAACCCAAACTTTTCAATGGAGGTCACATTGACAGAGAAGGACTTCGGTCTTTAACTAAGATCACTTCTCTAGCTAGAATGAGAGCTAAAATACAGAACGAGTATGATTTATACTTGGCTAATGAGGACGTGCGTAAATTCAGAGGGGTACTCAAAGAGGACATAAAGCAAGCATCTGTAGCAGATAAGCCAAGCAAACTAAAACCCTACTACGTCTACATTGATGAAGCGGGTAAAACTCAGAGATACCTCTCTGTAGGCTCAATTTGGCTACTTGACATTGGAGCATATAATTTAGCATCAATTGCCGAGTTAGGAAAATGGAAAGAAGAAAGATCAGTTAACTATGAATTCCATTTTTCAAGTTTTAACGACAAAAAGAGGATCGAAGTTTACAAAGAATTTTGCCTAAAATTCTTTTCTTTATTTCCAACACTAGGTTACAAAGTCATTGTAATTGATAAAAGCGGATTTAGCGATATAAATTCAGTATTAACTGATCTAACTTATCACCTTTTAGCCAGAGGGGTACATCATGAGCATGAATCTGGTAGAGCTCCTTTGCCACGAAAACTTCAGGTTTATCTTGACAACGAATCAGAAGGTAGTGATAACTTAAAACTTGAAAATATACGTGAGCGGCTTACGGGGCAGAACATTGCAGGGCTTTATTTAGATAGCTTTGAAGCTGTATCTTCAGAGAACAACTTTTTTATACAAATGACTGATCTGGTAACGGGATCGGTTAACAGAAAGATTAATACACCGGATGGCAACAATCATAAAGATGAGCTTGCAAACTTCCTTTTAGATATTTTGGATCTCGATGTAAGTAAGATCAACACCCAAAATGATAATGCCGATAATGCGGAAGTATTCAATTTAACATCCAAAGCACAGTGAGTTTGATCGTGATTACACTCTTACTGAATTTACACGGCTACGTGGAACCTTTCTACTTGTAGAACCATTGTGGTTATGTTGCTCTAAAACAGGGAGCTAAAAGCATTAAAGATTTATGGTTTGGATAGAGTAGTTGGTAGCGATTTTTCTCGTGCCATGTTTAATGGGTTGTCTTGCGCGTTCATCTGGAACCATCTCTTAGGATTGGTATTCTTTGACACAGTGATTTATTTTTTTAATAAACTAAACAACAGAAACATGAAGAAGAACACGGAGATTATCGGTAAAGTAACAATGGGGGCATTTGTGGTGGCTATGGCATTTAGACACTAAGAGGAGAGCATCACAAAGCCAAACCTACTACCAACAAAATAGTCAAACATTTGGGCTCGTAGCCTCTCTTCCTCCAATTGTGAAGCGTCATAGAGAATCTCTATGACGCTTTTTTTATTTGACCTTTTCCAACGGATCAGGAAAGAGATAAAGAATGGTTTAGAATGGCAGGTCGTCAGATTGTTCGGGAGCAAAGCCACCCAGCGTTGAAGCAGATGACGCAACGGGTGCCGTTATTGGCGGTACCGCTGGAGCTGCGGCTGGCTGGCCAGTAACGTTGCTTTCTGGTCTGTTACCTACCAGTTGAATACTGTAAGCCCGCACTTTCAGCTTTGCGTAAACCTTCTGATCCTTGTTGGAAACGTAGTTTTCGGCCTTGATATCACCCTGAATAACGACCTGCTGACCCTTCACCAAATATGGCGTAACGCCAGTGCGATCGGCAACGCAGTCGACCCATTCGGTACGTTCAATCTTCTGGCCAGATCCGTCTTTATATGACTTGTCAACGGCCACCGCAAAGCTGACAAACTGGTTGCTGTCTTTGCCTTCTTTTACTTCTGCATCACGGCCGAGTCGGCCAATTAACAATCCCTGTAGCATGGTTGCTTTGAGTATGAAATGAAAAAAATGAATTAGTGAATAGGGTCAAAACCCACGAACCGCACGATGTTGATAATCTCGTCTAGCTCATCCTCCAGGATGAATCCAACCCATTCCGAGTGGTCCAGTAAATAATCCCGGAGCCGGTTGCGCATGGCTTCTTCGCGGGGATCGTTGGCCGTGATCATCACGTCGCCTGTGTTCAGCGACTTGATATAGTTGAGTGCCTTGGCCAGCTGATCCCGGTTCTGGCATCGGGTAAGCAGCTTTGCCAGTTCAACCAGAATCTTACGGCTGTCGAGAAAGGCATCCCGGGTCAGTTGATCTTTGAGAGCAGCCAGGATCTTGCCACGTAATTTGTCAGCGTGCTGCTGAACTGCTGATCGCATTGGGGAATCAGCAACCAATAGGACTGCCAGACGTTCCAGTATCTCACTGGTAATCCTTTTTTCAGTCTGTTTGTCAGTTGGTTGCGACGTTACCGATGCGATCGGAGCATCGATAGGATTGAGTTTTGGCTCGTTCATAGACATTTTGTAGGTTTGTGGTGAAACAATAGTGTTGTTAATGCCCCGCTCAGGTCGCTTCCTGTTCGGGGCATTTTCATTTAGTAGGCGTTTAGCAAATCAGCAATCACCTGTGGCTGGCCATACGGATTCTGATAATTCACCATGGCCTGGTCTAACGTACCCAGCAGCAGTTGTTGGGCTCCGGTTAGCATCGCGTTTTGCATCTCCTTATGCAGGGCCAGGGCAACGGTCACTGGCATTTTTAACGCATACTGTTTTCGGCGATCGCGCACTTGCCAGGTATATAATCGGGCTGGTGTAAGGCCGGTCAGGTACATGTGCAGCACCGCCAATCCCAGTGGGCGTCGATGCAGTGGTACCGAGGTGTGTCCATGGGTATTGAAGCGGATGAACATCACCAATTCCCGAAACTCACCAGGTGTGATCCGTAAGGCCAACGTATTCATGCTCGCCCGATTTGTGGCCGCAGGAAGGCCATTAGGTTGGTTAGGCTGTCAGCATCAGCCGTTCGTTTTTCGCGCCGGGCAGCCAGGCGCATACGGGCCGTAGCCTGGTAGAGTTTGATAGCCCGGTATCGATCGGATACGGCTACAGAAGCAGAAGAAGTAATCATGTGAAACAATAGTTAAAGTGAAACAATAGACGTCCGACAGGTCGGGGTATGCGTACTAAAAGATGCTGAGTTGTGGGGTCAATGGCGCATTACTCGCTGGTGCTGCAGCCTTGGTTTTCTCGGGCTTACCGGGCCGCAGGTCGGCCATTGAAACGCCTGCAGCTTTGGCCAGTTTCTTCTCCATTCGCCGAGCGGCCGGGTCTGCTTTGGCCGTTCTGGCTTTCCCTTCCAGAATATCGACTGCCGAGCAGTGCAAATGCTGGCCACCTCGGGCTCCATCGACGATCGTGGCTTCTACTTTCACTCTCGCGTTTCGGCCCAACTGACCCCATAAAAAGCCTTTACGCACCCGGTATTTGCACAGAATCTCACGCTTTTCGGGGTTTTTCATCGCTGCCTGCAGGTCGCTGTGTACAGGCACACTGAACTCGATGCGCAGGCCATCTTCGGCATTCACGGCGCGGGCTGGGTAGCTCACCCAGGTCTCGAAAGTGTAGGTCATCGGGAGATGTTAGTTAAGGTGAATACGGAGTCAGACGGGCGCTACGGCAGGTGGCGTGGTTGCTGGTGTTGCCACGTGCTTAAGCAGGGAGCCGACGGATACGCTTTCTCTGCTGCGGCCATCATCGGGTTTGGCGGTGGCTCCGGGTGTTTGCGCTTTCAGGCGGGGAGGTGGGGCCAGAACGCCTTTGGGTTCTGGGTATTGATCGGGGCCGATGGTGCCGATCTTGTTATCAGCGTGGTAGCAGCGGTTGTCGTAAACCGTTACCAGGCGCAGTTTCCGGGTTGCGAACCAGTAGGCTATCTGCGCGTTTTGTTCGAATGCCTGGATGCCGTAGAAGTCGCGGTTGGTAATCAGGCGGGGACTAAAGCCAGGTTGCATTCTGAGTTTGTTGGAGTGGTTAAACTGAAAGTTGTTCCAGCCTACCAGCGTCAGAATATCGCCGATCACTTTATCATATTTGAGGCTTAAGGCATCAGCGTGATGAACTTTGGCCAGTGGCATCCAGACCGTAGTCATCGCATCGCAGGCCTCTTCACCGGCCGCGTCGACCTTCTGTACCGGGTAGCAATCTTTCAGCAGGTCGTAGAGGTCAGGGTAGCGGAAGGTACGTTGCAACACCATTTGCCACTGGTCGCGCATTCGGCCAGCCAGCGCCGGAGGAAACAGGTCACGCTCGTCGGGTTTATCGTAGCTGTACCAGATCCAGGGCTTCCCTCCTTTCCGGGTATACTCCTCGGTGGATGGGTGAAACTCAAGCCGAAACTTGAAAAGAGATTGATTATCAGACGGTTTTAGGGCAGAAGTTCGGGGCTTTTCGCGTTGCATGACGAAATTTTCATTTTTCGCTTTCTATAGTAAATAGAGTAGTATACGAGACTCTATCGCTCTATCGCTCTATCGGTTTACCGGAGTATTCGATAGAATTCTATAGACATCTATAGAAAGCGCAGGTGGAAAAATTGAAACAATAGGGCGTACCTCTCCCCGCAAGCCCATAAGGCCATTTTTTTGAGGGAGCCGTTCCAAATGCCGCCAGTGGTACCGCTGGAGGCGTTCGAGTGCCGAACGGCTATATATATACGTTGCGGCTTTTACCCCGCTGGGCAAGGTGGCTCAGGCCGTAAAAACAAGGTCGCCTGAAACCAGCAGGGCATAAAAACCCTTACCCGCCAGGCGACCTGTCCTGACTACTCCTAAACCTGTTATTCCTAAACCCTGATGCTGGACTGTCCAGTATCGCTGAAGGGGCCGGATTCGAACCAGCGACCTGTGTGCCTGCTGAGCCAGCACGACATCACCGCTCTAACCACCTGAGCTACCCCACAAAATCTCAATCACAAACGTAGGCGCGTACCATACCAGCCTACAGGACGGGTTATCGCTCCCCCCATTCCCGGTTTTCCCAGTCCATTACTTCCTCTAGGTAATCGCTCTCGGCCACTTCAACAACCAGATCGATCAGCAGCTGCGTGGCAGCGCCACCGGCCAGCATATACAGTACCCGAGGCCAGCGTCGGAATTTGTCGGCCCGTTTTCGCCACCTAACTACCCGAGCGGCCGTTACCGACCGGGTCATGTTTTGCTCATAGCTTCTCAGCGTCTCGCGGAGATCGGGATGAAATGTGCGTTTCATGCGCAAAGAGGATTTTGATTGGCACGGTGAATTTTACCCGCAAACGCGGGCTTGATGCTGAGATAGATATCGAGGCGTTTGGCCTTGAGTTGCACGAGCGTTTCTTTGACTTGCTCGGTTTCAGTGCCGTGAGCGGGCATTTTGGCCAGCCACTGCTGATATTGGTCCTGCTTCTGATCAATGCGATCGATCAGGTTCCAGCGATCCTGGATGGATAAGGAAGCATAATTGGTCAGGCTTAAGAGATCCTGAACTTGATGCCCACCAACCCATTGAAGAGAGGGCACTTGTAGATCGGTAGCAGCGGTGCTTTGCATCGGCTTATGCATTCCTGATCAACCGTGTAAAAGTAGTGTCAATAGGCATGTTCATTTAGGAGTAGGTTTTATAGTGGACTAATTAGGAATCAAGCTCATCGAGAGCCCGCGCAGCGCGATTGATATCGCGTTGACACAGGTACATGACATATCCGCCCATCGTCAGACAGAGCACCGCGATCAGGGTTGCTATTGCTGGCCAGAACCACCCATACAGGGATATCCAGGTTGTCATATGCTTTCGAGTTGTCGAGCCGTGTGCTTTTCAACCAGCTCACGCGATACGGTTGCCGCCACCTCGGTATTCCACAGAAACTCCATGGGCACCTCCAGGTGCTTACAAATTACCCAGGCCGGATGGGCGAAAATCTTGCCGGTGATGGTGTGCTCCCGCAGGCACGTTTGCCGCCAGTGCGACTCGAAACCGAGTGGCTGCAGCTCGTTCAGGATCGCCGCCCGCTTCTCGTCGGCCACCTTCGCAGGTAGCATTTCAAGCAGACGTGCAATCGGGTTCGTTCTCAAGCTCATAGAGTGCCGTTGACACAGAATTGTGTTAAATCGCTAACAATATTGTATAGCCTATCTATATTTGTCTGTGATAACGGAAGCAATATTAAACACATATTTCTAATTACTGAATATATATTTCTATTAATATGGAATTGATTTTTGTAAACTGCTAAAAATCAGATGATTAAACATGAAAAAAATATTTACAATTGTACTTTTATTGACAAATGGCATCCTCTCTTGTGATTCTGATGGAGCCAGTTCTGACTGCGTAGGGCTTGAGAAAGACATTGACAAGATTCTACCTGAGGTTCTTATCAGAACAAATCATATAACTGATGAATATCCAAGCCTGCCTGAAGAATACAAAAGTCCTATTTTGAAGACAAAACCAACTGCGATCAGCACGAAAGATACCTTGTATCTTCCTTTCAGTCAGCAGAATACAGTTGAATTTGAAATAGAAGCTAGTAAAGGCTATTTAGTATCTGGAGTTCAACTACAGTACACTAAAGATGGAAAGAAGCAAAGTGAGGAGCCCACTATGGATAAGACACTACGACCCAGCTTTACATTAATGGGAAGACGCGCATTACTAGTCTTTCGCCCATGGCTTAAAGTGCCTTATGGTGATGGAGGTATAGTGGATGTTGTGGTAGAATTAGTTAACAAATCTTGCAACTTTTCTAAAGTCATCACTATCAATGTCTTAAGTAAGGCAGATTACTCGAAACATATTTCTAAAAGCCTTACACATTCACAGTCTGCGCAGATCACAGCACTTAAAGCAAAGTATGACAAACTAATTGATAAGTCTTGGACAGTGACTCGCTTCAGAAGAAGTCAAGACACCTTCTTTGATGTGAAGAAATTCTTTGCTGGTAAGAAAATTCACGAAGGGAAATTTTCAAACGAATACATAGCCTACGACGGCAAGTACAAAATCACTGTTCTAGTCAGTCGTCAACCTACTTATACAATCGAACCAACCCCAATTGCACGATGAATACTATAGGAAGCCGAGTTAAAATGGTAGTAGACCATTTTAACTTATCCAATCTGGGTTTTTCCCAACGAATTGGAGTATCGTCTACAGTTATCAATGGAATTGTGAAAGATGAACACAAGCCTGGTAACAAGGTCTTAGACGCAATAAAAAAGGAATACCCTCAGATTAGCACTGATTGGATTCTTTCAGGTACAGGTGATATGCTAATCGATAACTCCCGCACCCCATCGTTTGGTGAAGATATCTTAGCTAGAGTGAGCTTAGAAGTGGCCCAACTCCGTGAGGTCTTCGCTAATCAGTTGTCGGCTAAAGATCAGCAGATCGCCAGCCTACAGCGAATGCTTGAGGCTACATTACTGGGAAAGCCTAACGACGTAACTCAAGACCGGTCTTCTATCCGTCGCATGTTTCCATTCACCAACCCGCAATTCACGCGGGTCGAGGTACTGGAAGAAGTGGCTTAAAAAAAGGGATATCCCTTTTTTTTGCACGCGTTGCGGTTACAGATGAGGTTACGTCGGAATTTCGCTTAGTCTTCTACCTAAGTGGAACGGTCAGTAAATGAATTAGTTAGCTCTACAGATAAGCGGGGGGTGTTAAATCCTCTCTCTCTGCAAGTATCAAAGCCCGCTGAAAAGCGGGCTTTTTGCGTTTACACAAACCTCACTAAAAACGGACTATACGCGAAATCAACATTGGTTATATAATCCAGCTCCTAGTAACCTTAGTCACCTTAACACAATCCTAATAACTATTGAAATACTACCAAGTATCAAGGCTAGCTACTTGTCAATGAATTCGTTTTGAATCGTGATTTCAGAAGGCACTGACTTTTACAACAGTTATGCGTCTAAAGCAGGGACTATTTGCACCGACGAATTGCTGATGCCAAAAATTTATGAGTATTTAGGGTACGTTCTGTTTATCTATACCGACGACCATATGCCAATTCATGTTCATGTGCAATATGCCGAATATGAATCGAAGGTTGAACTTCATTTTGAGGATGAAGTGTTAACGCTAAAAGTCAGAAAGATTCGGGGAGTAAAGCTGCTACCCGCTAGTAACCAGAAGGAAATCAATCGTTTTATCGAAAACTATGCTCAGGGCATTGTAGATAAATGGGTGAAAATACACGTGTTAAAGACAAAGGTGAAAAACGAAAAAATCACCAAAAAACTATAAGCCTTCAGGTGGTTGATGCCCGATGGGTTGAGGGGTATAAAGTACAAATCGGGTTTAATGATGCCAGTCAGCAACTCGTTGATTTCGGGCCCTATCTAGCCACACATTCACATCCCTACGTTGATCCTTATAAAGACCCGGATCAGTTCAGAACATTCTATATTGACAGAGGAAACCTAGTATGGGGAGAGGATTGGGATATGATCTTTCCTACCTGGAAATTACATCGTGGCCATTTATAGAGATCTTATATAAGTTGGGCCAGAACTGATGAATACAGTTTCTGACATTAAATCTATCTGGCTAGACAGTTTATACCCGAACATTACGGCGTTAGAACATAGCGTAACCTTTCTGCCCACTCCGCAACTCTTCTAAATGCAAGCCCGTCATATAGCGGGCTTTTTTATGCGTTCCCTATAAGTAATCGATCCCCTTCTAACAGCCAATGAGCCAAGCTACAGAACCTTATCGCTTGGAAGTTCTTAACCATATAGGTGGCTACAAAAGCAGATACATACGATAGATTTTAACTTTTTCTGAATGGGCATATAGGGTACGACGGTGCAATCTTGTCTTCAAATCGTTATACGTAGTTCAAGACCTGGTTGAGCCCATTTATGCCCCATTTGATACCCAGTAGCCCGGCACCACTCGCACCAAACGGCGTGCAGCAGGTCGATACGATAGCGCATCCACTTATGCTCGACGATGAAGTACTGGTTGGTCAACTGATGAAAACCGATCCCGAACAGGGCTGCTCCTGGCTGTTTAGGCGGTATTATACGATGCTGTGCAATCATGCGCTCAGGTACGTCTACTCGCGTGAAGTGGCCGAAGATATTGTGGGCGAGGTCTTCTGCACGCTCTGGACCAACAAGCTGTATGAGTCCATCACCACGTCGTACCGGGCCTACCTGTTTGTGGCGGTTCGCAATAAGTCGCTGAATTACCTACGCTGGGAACTGGACCGGTCTGCCGCCGGGACTGATTCACTTGGCGATGCTGACGCTGCCGTTGTCGCCACTGACCTGCACACGCCCGCCGAAGTGGTTCAGTTCGACGAACTATACCAGAAGATCAACGAGACCATTGCTGAGTTGCCGCCGCAGTGCCGCCGCACGTTCCTGCTCTCGCGCTTTGAGCAGAAGCCCTACCGGGACATTGCCGACGAGATGGGCATCTCTGTGAAAGCTGTCGAAGCCAACATCAGTCGGGCATTGGCGGCGTTGCGAAAAATGCTCAAGAATGAATTTGTCGTGGCCTTGCTGGTTGCTACCGGCCTTATATAGGGTAATGCATCCCCAGCTTGTCTACCTCTTAACTTCCTGATACTACTCCCCGCTCACCATCGAATTTATGGACGGACCATCTATTGAACGTACCCTCAATGACCTGTTTGCCGGTCGGGCCACACCCCTTCAAAAGAAGTCGGTGGAGGTTTGGCTGCGGACACCCGAAAACCTGGAATTGTATTACCAGTGCCTGGCCCGTTACGAAGCCGAGAACAGTCAGTACGTACCCGACCTGACTACTTCGCTTTCTGACTACCAGTCGTTTATGAAGGGTGATCCTTACCCGCGTCGCGCCACAGACACCATCGTACGTCCTCTTCCCACACGGCAAAGCCCACGCTGGCTGCTGAGCATTGCCGCCTCTGTACTGGTGCTGTTGGGCCTTGGGTACGTTACCTACGACTGGTGGGGTTACGAATCGCTGACCTCGCCCTACGGACAGACCCGCACCTTTACCCTGGCCGATGGGTCCGACGTGATTTTGAATGCTCATTCGGTGCTGCGGGTGCCGCGCTTCGGGTTTGGCAACGACGACCGTGAAGTCTGGATGACGGGCGAAGGCTATTTCAACGTCCGGCATACGGTGAATGATCACCGGTTCACGGTGCATACCAGCAACCTGGACATTCATGTGCTGGGTACCAAATTCAACGTCGATGCCCGCGCCAGCCAGACCGAGGTCATGCTCAGCGAAGGGAAGGTGGAACTGGTGAAACCTGATGCGGCTGACAAGCGTCCGCTGACGATGAAGCCCGGCGATCAGGTGCTGCTGATGAAAGGCGATACGGCGTTCCGGCGGAAGCCGACGGTTCGGCCCGATCAGGTGGCACCGTACCGCCAGAATCAGCTCGTTTTTGCCGATACGCCGCTGAGTCAGGTGGCGCAGCGCATCGAAGACTATTACGGCATCAAGGTCGTGGTTCCCAATCGCGACCTGGCCCGCCGCGAGCTGACAGGTACGTTGCCCAACAACGACCTGACCGTTGTTCTCCGCACACTCTCGATCTCCTATAACCTGGCCGTTGACCGCCGGCCCAATCAGGTAATTCTGAAACCCCAATGAAAAGACAACTCCATAAACAGCTTAGCTACGGCCTGCTTGGTATTGCTCTGTTGCAGCAACTACCCGTCCATAGCCAGGAAACCGCCTCGGTCAAAAATCGACTGGTGAGGCCTTCGTCGGCCCGTCAACGTCCCCTCCGCGACGTACTGACCGACCTGGAACGGAAGTACAAGGTGTATTTTTCGTATGAAAGCAAACTGGTTCGCAATATTCAGGTCAGCGCCGAGCTACCGTCGGCAACCAGCCTCGACGCGACGCTTCAGCAACTGCTGAATCCGGTAAACCTGCGCTCGCAACGGATGGCCGACCGGTACTATTCCATCGTGGTCGACAACAGCCGTCCTGTAGGTGTGCTACCCTCCCGCCTTATCGACGGGTCGTTGCTGTCGCTACGTACACCGGCATCGCCCAACGCACCTGATCGCGAGTTGAATAGCCTGACCTTTTCAGCCGAAAGAGCCGTTCAGCCGGTTAGCGGCACCATTACGGATGAGAACGGCGGGCCATTGGTGGGCGTCAGCGTCATTGAACGGGGTACGTCGAATGGCACCACGACCAACGCCGATGGGCGCTTTACGCTGAGTGTGGCCGGGCCGCAGTCGGTGCTGGTGTTCAGCTTTATCGGGTACGTTACTCAGCAGCAGGAAGTAGGCAATCGCAGTTCCTTCGACCTCAAACTGAATCCCGATACCCAGTCGCTGGGCGAGGTGGTGGTGGTGGCCTACGGAACCCAACGCCGGTCGAGCGTGACGGGGGCCGTTGACCAGGTGGGGCAGCAGGCGCTGGAAGGTCGGCCCGTTACCACTGTGTCGCAGGCATTGCAGGGTGTGTCGCCCAACCTGGTGGTGCAGCAGGGATCGGGCGAGCCGGGTGCCGGTTTGAACATCAACATCCGGGGTGTCAGTACGCTGGGCAACAACAGTCCGCTGGTAATCGTGGATGGTATTCCCGGCTCGCTCGACGTGCTGAACCCGTCGGATATCGAGTCGATTTCGGTGCTGAAGGATGCCGGTTCGGCCGCTATTTACGGCTCACGGTCGGCCAACGGCGTTATCCTGGTGACCACCAAAAAAGGAGCCAAATCGGGCAAAACGACCGTGACGTATAATGGCACGTTCGGGGCACAAACGCCCACACTGCTGCGCGAATCGAACGAGGCGTGGGAATACGCCCTATTCAAGAATGAAGCGCTGGTCAATTCGGGCTTGCCGCCACAGTTTACGCCGGGGCAGATTGCACAGTTTCAGCAGCAGGGATCGTACCCCTGGTTCCTGACCGAAATTCTAAAGCAACAGGCGCCGCAGCAGAACCACAACCTGAGCGTGTCGGGTGGTAATGCGCAGACTACTTACCACATTTCGGTGGGTTATCTGAACCAGTCCAACCTGCTGAAAGGTCCTGATTTTGGCCTGAAACGCTACAATTACCGCATGAACCTGACCCATCAGATCGATAAGGTCAAGTTTACGGGCATTCTGGCCTATTCGCGCAACGAGATCAAGGAACACGCCTACGCCACTGACGGCCTGATTCTGGACGCGGCACGGATGCCCCGCACCTACCCCATCACCGACTCGCTGGGTAGGTACGTGCTCTCGCCAATTTTGTCGGAAAGCAACCCGCTGGCCAGGCTGGAGCAGGGCGGCTACCGTCGGTACGATAACGACAACGTGTTTGGCAACCTCACGGCCGAATGGGAAGTGTTCAGCGGGTTCCGGCTAAGGGGTATTTTCGGCGGTGAGCTAAACGCTAACCACCAGTACGAGTTCCGCCGGTCGATCAACTACCTCCCCTACACGGGTGGTACCGACAATGTGGCGACGGTGAAAGACGAAAACTACAAGTCGCTTTACACCAATATTCAGGCGCTGGCCGATTACACCAAAACGTTCGGCAAAAGCAACGTTACGGCGCTGGTGGGTTTCTCCAACGAAGGCTTCACCTCGCAGGGAAACGGCATTTTCAAGCGTGATGTAGACAATGATTTGGGCACTGATATTTCGCGGACGATCATTCAAACGGCGTCGTACACCTCGAACCAGCGGACGAGTCAAAACGCCATTTCCAGCGTGTTCGGGCGGGTCAACTACACGTTTGCCGATAAGTACATTGCCGAGGTAAATTTCCGCTACGATGGTTCGTCGCGCTTTGCCAAAGCCAACCGTTGGGGCTTTTTCCCGTCGGCGGCGCTGGCCTGGCGCATCACTGAAGAAGCCTTTGCGTCTGATTTCCGAAATACATTTGGCGACTGGAAACTGCGCACGTCGTACGGTGTACTGGGCAACCAGAACGTGGGTGATTTTCAGTATCAAAGCACTTATTTCAACTTTGCCAATGCCTACGGGTTCAACAACACTAGCGCTGCGGGCACCGGCCTGACGCTGGCGAACCCCGACATCACCTGGGAACGGGCGCAGACGTTTAACCTCGGCCTCGACGCGTCGGTGTGGCGCAACAAAGTGACGTTCTCGCTCGACTACTTCAATAAGCTGACCAAAGACATCCTGATTGCTCCGTCGGTGCCCGGCATTTTCGGAGGGTCGATCGGCGATTACAATGCGGCTCAGGTACGTAATCAGGGCTGGGAAGCGTCGGCGACGGTGCGCCACAACACCGGTCAGGTACGTCACACGCTTTCACTAAACGTGGCCGACAGCTACAACAAAGTCGTGTCAATCGATGGAAAAACCAACATCAACTACCTTGGCGAACTGGCCGTGATTTTGCGGGAAGGGTTACCGGTGCGGTCATATTACGGCTATCAGAGCAACGGCTATTTCCAGAATCTGGAACAGCTTTCGGCCGGTCCGCGTCCCACGTTTGTAGCCCCCGGCGATCTTCGCCCCGGCGATGTCAGGTACGTTGATCAGAACGGCGATAACATCATCGACGAGGCCGACCGGGTAATATTGGGCAACCCTTTCCCGCGCTACACCTTTGGGGCAACGTACACGGCAAGCTGGAAAGGATTTGACCTGAACCTCTTCGTGCAGGGTGTTGGTAAGCGAGCGCTGTTCCTGCGTGGTGAAGCCGTTGAGCCCTTCCACGGCCCCTTCCAGGACGCCATTTTCAAGCACCAAAGCGATTACTGGACGCCCACGAACCCCAATGCCGCCTACCCACGGCTGACCCTCGGCGGGGCGTCGCGCAACAACTGGGGCGTTGGCTCTGACCGGTTCCTGCAGGATGCCTCGTACGTGCGCCTGAAAAACCTGCAGGTGGGCTACACCCTGCCGGGCCGCCTGACCAACAAATTGGGCGTCAGCAAGCTACGCGTGTATTACACCGGCCAGAACATGCTGACGCTCACACCCATGCAGGTCGGTATCGACCCCGAAGCAACCGAATTCAACAACAGTTTAGTGTCCACACGCGGCAACGTGAACTCAGGGCGGGTGTACCCCAACCCACAGTTCAACGGCATTGGGCTGGACGTAACGTTTTAGATTAATTGTCATTCGCTGCGCTGTCATTAAGTAGTCATTAGGGGTCATTCGTTGTCGCTTTCCTGTGGCGAGTGACACGAATGACCACCTAATGACCACCTAATGACAGCGCAGCGTAATGACCACTTAATGACCTTAAACTTATGAAACATACCTATATCGCCTTGCTGGCGGCAGCGTTGTGGATGGGCGGGTGTAAATCCCTTGACCTAGCCCCCACCGACCGGTTCACCGAGGCTACGTACTGGACCTCTGCCGACCGGGCACTCAGCGTGCTCAACACGGCCTACGCGGGCCTGTACTCGCCCGATTATTTTTTCGCCAACGACGCCCTGTCCGACAACGCCTACAACCAACTGGGCGATTTTCAGGGAGCTAACTCAATAGCTCGGGGAGCTTATGATCCGGCCCTGGGGCGCATCAAAGGGGAGTGGGATTTTCACTACGGCGGCATCAAAACCACGCATATCCTGCTGGCCAACATTGACCGGATTCCAGCCATCGATGCGACACTGAAGGCGCGTATTCTGGCCGAAACACGGTTTATCCGGGCGTTTCACTATTTCCAGCTGCTGACCTGGTACGGTGATGTTCCGCTGTTCACGCAGGATATTGGCATTGCCGAAGCGCGCTCAATTCCCCGCACACCTAGAGCCGACGTACTGGCCTTTGTGCTGTCGGAACTGGATGCGGTAGCGACCAACCTCCCGACTAACGTGCAATTTGCCGCCGCTGATAAGGGACGCATCACCAAAGGTGCAGCGCTGGCGTTGAAAGCGCGGGCGCTGCTGTACGAGAGCCGCTGGGCTGAGGTGGCAACCGTGTGCGAGCAGTTGATCGACAACAACACCAACGGAACATACGGGCTGTATCCCAGCTACGAAGGGTTGTTCTTACCGGCCGCCGAGAATAGTCAGGAAAGCATCCTGAGCCTGGGTTATGTGCCGGAACTACGTACCCACGGCAATTTCCGCGACTTTGTGCCCATCACGATTGGCGAGCGGGTCAACAACATTGCCCCCACGCAGGAATTAGTCAATGAGTACCTGACCCTCAATGGCAGAGCCATTACCGAGACGGGGTCCGGCTATTCAGAAACCACGCCCTACGCCAACCGCGACCCGCGCCTGACCGCGACGATCGTGTACGACGGCTATCTCTGGCGCCGGCCCGACGGGTCAACCACGACCATCTACATCAGGCCCGGTTCAACGCCCGCGAACGTTGATGCCCGGAATGAATTTGGCAGGCAAAACGCGTCGACAACCGGCTATTACGTCCGCAAATACTACGACCCAACGGCCAACGCCAGCTTCCAGTCGGGGCTCGATCTGATGCTGATCCGCTACGCCGACGTGCTGCTGATGTATGCCGAAGCCAAAACTGAGCAGGGGCAGATGACCGCCGCTATCTGGGACAAAACCATTGGCGCGATACGTCGTCGGGCGGGCTTCACCGATGCGAACGCGCTGGCATTCCCAACGGGCAGCAACCAGGCTAGTCTGCGCGATATTGTTCGGCGTGAGCGGCGCATTGAACTGGCATTGGAAGGGCTACGCGTGTTCGATATTCGTCGGTGGCGCATTGCCGAAACGGTCCTGAACGGTTTTGCGCATGGTACCCGATTCGGTGACCCGACCATCGACAATGGGTACGTTCGGGTCGACCGCCGCACCTTCGATGCGAGCAAACAGTACCTCTGGCCCATTCCGCAAATCGAGCGTGACCTCAATCAAAGCTTAACACAAAATCCGAACTGGTAAATCTAAACAGGTCAAGGACGGTCGAACGACCGCTATTGGACCCACACTTTCCATGAAACAGACCTTTCTTTCCATTCTATGCCTGTGCCTCGCGGGCATACTGATGCAGTGCAAAGACGCTGGCCGTGACATCAACACGAACATCAGCGACGTTACCTCGTTCTTTTCACCGAACGATAATCAATCCATCAAACTGCTCCCCGCCACCCCCGCCACGGTAGTCTTCGAATGGGATCAGGCGCGGGCCGAAGACGGTACACTGGTATTGTATGAACTGGCGTTCGATAATGAAAACGGCGATTTCTCGAAGCCGATCTACAAACTGGCCTCCGACCAGAACGGCGTCATGAACAAAGCGACCGTGACCCACGCTACCCTGAACCGGGTGGCCGCGCTGGCCGGTATCGGTTCGTTGGGACAAGGCAAACTGAAATGGACGGTACAGGCATCACGGGGTATCAATGTAAAGCAGGCTACCCAGAGCCGGGTGCTGAACGTTGAACGTCCAGCTGGTTTCGCCGAAGTTCCGGCAGAAGTATACCTGACCGGCGATGCCACCGAAGCGGGCACTGACCTGACAAAAGCCATCAAGCTGAAAAGCACTAGCTCTGGCGTGTTTGAGGTGTACACGTCACTCAAGTCAGGTACGTATTCGTTTGTAGACCGTACTACCGGCACGGCAAAATCATTCAACGTCGACGGAACAAACATTGGCGAGAATGGAACGACCACGGTAACCGGGCCCACCAAAACGTACCGTATCGTACTTGATTTCAACAACGCCGCTGCCCGAGTGACCGAGATCAAATCAGTCGGTCTGTGGGTCGCTGGCGACAATGCCGTTCGTACTACACTGCCATACGTCGGTGGAGGCGTCTGGATGATTCCGAACTATAAAGTGGAGTTCGTTCAGTTTTCGTGGGGTCGTGACGAACGCTACAAGTTCCGTCTCACCACGGTTGGGGCCGACGGCAAAGACGCCTACGAATGGCTGGGCAGCAGCAACGCCGACAACTCCCGCGCTGACGCCAATACCCCGGCCAGCTACTTTTTCCTGCTACCCATCGGTGAAAGCCAGTGGGACTACACGTATAAGTTCAACGGCGCCGTTGATAACAAAAACGCCGATATTATGGTGTCGCTGTCGCCGACCGGCCCTTATACGCATCGGGTCACGATTAAGTAGATTGCTTCGAGTTGTAGTGTATTGCTGACGCCTAGTCGAAGGGCCATGCGTCAGCAATACACTACAGCGCGAAGCAATCAATTAAATACCAATCAAAAATCAAGCAAACATTCACGTCTCAAAACCCCTCAACGTCGATGTCATCATTCAATAAATTACTTGCCTTACTCACGCTGACTCTTTTCATTGCCTGCAAAGACAACAGCATTGGTCAGGGTGCCGGGCCTGCAACAAAACCCTACGTCTTCAACTGGACCGTCATTGCCGATAGTAGCACACAGGCTCTGACCCGACAGTTTTTCAACGAGCAGGGTCGCTATTTCAACGAAAATAACAGCGGTAGTACACAGTTCAACTACTGGCCGCAAGCCCACGCGCTTGATGTGCTGGTCGATGCCTATGTGCGCACCAAAGACAGCCGCTACCTCACCTACATGAATGACTGGTACGGTGGCGTACCCATCAAAAACAACGGCGGCTTCCTGAACGAGTATTACGACGATATGCTCTGGAATGCACTGGCAACCCTACGGGCCTACGACGCCACCGGCGATAAAAAGTGGCTCGATGTATCGCAACTCCTCTGGAATGATATCAAGCTCGGCTGGAACGACACCATGGGCGGCGGCATTGCCTGGCGGAAAGGGCAACGGTATTATAAAAACACACCGGCCAATGCACCCGCTATCATTCTGGCTGCCCGACTCTACCAACGCTTGAAACGCCCCGAAGACCTGGAGTGGGCCAAAAAAATCTACGACTGGCAGCAAAAAACTCTCGTTGACCCCGCCACCGGATACACCTATGATGGCATTAATCGGCAGAATGATGGCAAAATTGACGTGAATTGGAAATTCACGTACAACCAAGGCCTTATGATTGGTGCCGGACTGGAAATGTTCCGCGCCACCCAAAACCAGACGTACCTGAGCGACGCCACCAAAACCGCCAACTTCACCATCGCCGATCCAGAACTAACCAACGGTGGCCTCATGCGTGCCGAAGGGAACGGCGACGGCGGGCTATTTAAAGCGGTGCTTGTCCGGTACCTCACCCTGCTGGCTACCGAACCTTCTGTACCCGCCGATACACGCACGCGATACGTTAACTACTTAAAGTTCAACGCTGAAACGCTATGGCGGACGGGTACTCAAAAGCCACAGGTTGTCTATGGTGTTTTTTGGGGTAACCGCCCCACCGACGGTAGAACGGACCTCACTACCCAACTCAGCGGTGCCACGATGCTGGAAGCCATAACGCGGCTGAACTAAGCGCCAGATAAGGTGAGTCAGAAAACACCTTACCGCGCTATTAGTAGCCATCGCTAAATATTTATTTTTAATCTTGTTTTAATAACGTGGTGACTCCCTTTACTTTGTTGCCATTAAAACCCTATCCTCCGACCATTCATAGAAAATCTGTATGCCACTGGCGAATCCACTGACGGCACTTAAGCAATACCGTCTGTCAAACCTACCCTTCGATCTGCCGGCAGGCATCTCTGTTTTTATTGTTGCCCTACCCTTATGTTTGGGCATTGCCCTGGCTTCGGGAGCGCCTTTATTCTCTGGTTTGGTAGCCGGTATCGTTGGCGGCACGCTGGTTGGTCTGCTGTCGGGTTCTGAATTAAGCGTTAGTGGCCCAGCAGCGGGTTTAGCCGTGGTTGTTGCCGATTCGGTTACCAGTCTGGGGACGTTCGATGCTTTTTTGGTGGCGGTTGTGTTGGCAGGTATAATTCAGTTGGGGCTTGGCTTGTTGAAAGTAGGCCGGTTCAGCAGCCTTTTCCCCGAAAGTGTGATCAAAGGCATGCTGGGCGGCATCGGTATCGTTATCATCCTCAAGCAGATACCCCATGCGCTTGGTCGTGACATAGACTATGAAGGCGAATTTGAATTTAGTCAGCTTGCCGACGGAGAAAACACCCTTTCTGAAATTTACCGGGCCGTGGTTACCGCTAGTCCGGGGGCAGTGGCAATTAGTATACTCTCGTTGTTAGTCCTTTTCCTGTGGGAACGGAAAGCGGGTAAGGGAGCCAAATTCTTCAAGAATCTACCCGCTGCGCTCCTGGTGGTTCTGCTGGGGGTTGGCCTCAATCAGTTGTTTCGGCTTTATTATCCCGAGTGGTACTTGGGCGATAACAACGAACATATGGTCAGAATACCTGTGATAAAGGCAGGGCAAAGTGTGGGAACCATGGTCAATTTTCCTGATTTTACGGCCCTCGCCAACCCGCTCACCTATCGCATTGCGGTTACCGTGGCCCTGGTGGCCAGTCTTGAAACCGTGCTGAACCTCGAAGCCGCCGATCATCTCGATCCACTGCGCCGCACATCATCGTCGAATCAGGAATTGATAGCCCAGGGGGTTGGCAACATTACGGTCGGTTTGCTGGGCGGAATTCCCGTTGCCTCACTGGTTGTGCGCACATCGGCCAATATTTTTGGAGGTGGTAAAACGCGAATGGCAACCATTTTTCACGGCGTTCTACTACTGACTGCGGTGGCGCTCACGGGTTCGTTACTCAACTATATTCCGCTGTCGTGTCTGGCGGCCATACTCATCCTGGTGGGCTACAAACTGGCCAATCCATCATTATTTACCTTTTTATATGAGGAAGGGCCTACCCAATTTATTCCTTTCGTTGTTACAGTGATATGCATCGTATTTACCGATCTGTTGATTGGCATTGCCGTCGGCACGGTTGTGGGCTTGTTTTATGTGCTTTATACCAATTCACAGGCGTCGTTTCGGGTTGTTCGCGACCGGCATAACGTCTTGATCAAATTTCAGAAAGATGTTTATTTTCTGAGCAAGCCACAACTTAAAGAAACACTCCTGAGCCTGAAACGGGGTGACTCCGTGTATGTCGACGGGAAGCACGCGGTATTCATCGATCACGACATCGTAGCCATGTTAACCGATTTTACTGAGACCGCCAATACGCAGGGAATTGAATACGAACTCAACGAAATTTTCATTAAAAAACGCAACAGAAATGCAAGCATACGAAAAGCTATTACTGGCCAATAAAGCCTGGGTTAAAGACCAAATCGATTCAGACGATTCTTACTTCACAACTCTGGCACAAGGGCAGACCCCCAAATTCCTTTGGATTGGTTGTGCCGATAGCCGTGTACCCGCCGAGAGCATCACGGGGGCCAAACCAGGCGAGATTTTCGTACACCGTAACATTGCCAACATGGTGGTTCATACCGACATGAACCTACAAAGTGTATTACAGTATGCGGTAGAAGTCTTAAAGGTTGAACACATCATTGTTTGTGGCCACTACGGTTGCGGAGGAGTAAAGGCAGCCATGACTCAAGACGACTTAGGCTTGATTAACAAGTGGTTACAAAACATTCGCGATGTGTATGCGCTCAATGCCGATGAACTTGCGGCTATTGAAGACGAAACAGAGCGCACAAACCGGTTGGTTGAACTGAACGTTATATCCCAAACCATGAATATTGTTCGTACGGCGGTTGTTCAATTGGCCTGGCGTAACGAACAGCGGCCTATCGTTCATGGTTGGGTGTTTGGTCTGGATACGGGACTTATTACCGAACTCATAAACATTGACCATTCTTACGAGCTAAATCCGATCTTCCGCTACAATTTCCCCAGGCCCACCGCCGATAAGATCGGGTAGTTTGAGTCCTAATCTGATTCTGCATTAAGATGCCCAAATCCACGCGTGTGGGTTTGGGCATCTTAATGCAGAATCGCGAATATCAGTTCGCGCAGAATATCTCCTTCTGAGAGCGTAGGCGTATCGATACCTTTCGATTGGGCATCGGCCCGACGGATAGCGTGAATAATATCGGCGACTTTCACTAGTGGATAGGCGCGGGCGGCGGTCAGGTAATCTTTCACGAAGAACGGATTCACGCCCAGGACCGAAGCCAACCCGCGCTCACTTTGATCTTTACTCGCCTGCACGAGTAGCACCCGACTGAAATACTGATACAGTTGAGCCAATACTACCACGGCCGGATTGTCTTTGGCATTACGCCCAAAATAATCGACGATCCGATTGGCTTTCACCACATCGCGCTGCGCCAGCGCTTTCTGCAATTCAAATACGTTGTATTCTTTGCTGATACCCACCAGCCGTTCAACAGTCGTGGCCGAAATCTCTTCGTCGACCCGCAGGTTCAGTAAGATTTTGTCAACTTCACCAGCCATACGCTTCAGGTCGTTGCCAATAGACTCAACCAGCATTTGGCAGGCTTTGGGACTAATTTTCACGCCCCGGCCCCGGCAATATTCCCCTACCCAGTCGACCAGTTTGTTTTCGTATAGTTTCTTGACGCCCAGCAACACCCCTTTTCGGGCAAACGATTTCACCCAGGCTTTGCGCTCATCGAGGGGTTCCTGGTGGAAAATGGCCAGTACGGTACTGCCCAAAGGTTCCATCGCGTAGCTTTCGAGCAACTGCTGTCCCGACTTATCTTTTATGCCATTTAGTTGCTGCGCCTCTTTCACCAGCACGAGTTGCCGATCAGCCATGAACGGGTATCGGCGGGCATTGTTGAGCACCGTGCCCACATCGGCATCCTTTCCGAACAACACAAACTGATTGAAACCGCGTTCGGCTACCGGCACTACCACTTTTTCAAGCTCATCGGCAATGCGATCAAGATAAAACGGTTCGTCGCCATGAATGAGGTAAACGGGGGCAATTCGCTTGTTACGAATGTCTTTCAGGAGGGTATCGACGGCAGATGACAAAAGCAGAAATCAATTACGGTGACGAATCGGAAGTTGATGGCAAAGATACGAGCTACCTGTTCTTTACTTTTGTCTTTTTTTTTGGGACAAACTTCCCTACTTTCACGTTGAGGGGATAACACAATGATTAGTAAGGCCATGCGTAAATCAGTTTTCGGGCGATACGAACCGCTCATTCGAGATAAAATTTCGATCGTTTTGTCGTCGCGCCGGGGGGTGGATGCTGTGCTGTTTTTCGATCTGGCTGAGCTGTCGGGCTATAAGCGGGAAGAGATAGCCCCGTTATTCGATACGTCGCTGAAAACGATGTTGCGCTACAAAGAAACCAAACGCAAACTGAGCCCCACCACGGGCGAACTGGCCCTGAAAATGCTGGCGCTCTTTCAGCATGGCGAAATTATTTTTGGCAGCATCGCCGAGTTCAGAAGCTGGCTCGATGCCCCCGCCTACGGCCTGGCTAATCAACGCCCGTTCGACCTGATGCAAACCTCAGGCGGTATTGACCTGATCGACGATGAACTGACGCGTATTGAATTTGGGGCGCTGGCCTGACCCGGATGGAAGTCTACCGCATTACGCTGGCCAGATGGGCCAATAGTCTGGTTGCTTCGGGCCGGGCCGCCCGCTGGAACTCGGCCGACCGGTTTGTGATCTATACCGCCTCATCGCGGGCACTGGCCTGCCTGGAAAACGTGGTACACCGAACAGGCCGTGGTCTTCAGGCCGATTTCAGAACGATCTGCATCAACGTACCTGACATGCTCCCGATTCAGACCATCGAACTGGGTACGTTGCCCCCCAACTGGGACGATTACGAGCAGTATGCCTACTGCCAACAACAGGGCGATGCCTGGCTGGTAGCGCGTAAATCAGCCATTTTACGGGTACCCTCGGCCATTGTCCCCGCCGAATACAACTACCTGCTGAATCCACAGCACCCCGACTTCGCCTTTATCGAGATCACCTCTGTTGAACCATTCCGTTTTGATAGCCGACTTAAGTAAGGCAAGTGATCTGTATCAAACACTAACCATCCTCCCCTACCACTTATGCAACTTCCCATAACATATCGCCTGCTCTTCGCGGCGCTGACTTTTTTAGCCATTCAGGCGTGTACGTCCCCCAAAAATGCTGAGTCGATTATTGATGCAGCCATCGAAGCACATGGCGACGATACGTGGCAGAATAAACACATCGAGTTCGATTTTCGGACTTATCATCTGAGCCTCGATCATCAGGGCGGCCAGTTCAGGTACGTTCGTTCCTACACCGATTCGTCAGGTACGTTGGTGAAGGAAGTGCTGACCAACGATTCGATTTCCCGCTCGCTGAACAATGTTCCCCAAACGCTCGACACAGCTCAGCAGGGCAAATACAGCCGGGCGGTGAACTCCGTGGCCTACTTTGTTCTCCTCCCCTTCAAGCTCCGCGACCCGGCTGTGCAGGCAACGTACCTGGGCGAGCGCACGCTGGAGGGCCAGGTATACGACAAAGTGCAGGTACGTTTCAAAGCCGAGGGAGGTGGCAAAGACCACGGCGATACGTTTGTGTACTGGTTTAACCAGAAAACCCACACGATGGATTATCTGGCCTACAGCGAAGGAGGGCCGCGTTTCCGCAAAGCCATTAACCCACAAACAGTGGGCGGCATCCGCTTTCAGGATTACATCAACTACAAAAGCGATGAAGGCGATACCACGTTTGTCGGCAATTACGACCGGAAATACGAGGCCCGACAAATGCCTGAGCTGTCGCGTATTGAACAGAAGAACATTAGGGTGGTGGCGTTGTAACGCGGACTTTGGTCGGGGACGCCTAGTCCGCATGTTTATTACTCAATCAAACATGCGGACTAGGCGTCCCCGACTAAAGTCCGCGTTACTTCAACAGCCAGCTAGCCAGCTCCTTCGCGGCTTTGAAGTTTTCGTATTGGGCGGGGATGCGGCGGCCGTCTACGTACTCGTTGTAAAGCCAGGGATCACCTACGGCGAAAACGGTACCTTTTCCTACTTTGGCTGTAGCCATAATGATATTTCCTGATTGCGTAACCAGGGCTTTAGCCGGACCGGAAACGGCAATTGGGGCAAGTTCTTTAATGTAGACTGATCGCGTTTCGGGAAATACCGACGTACCTGCCGGAATGGTTACCAGCCCCTGCTCCCACTTGGTACCCTGCACCATATTTACATTCGACGGCAAGAACTGAATGCCGAACTGAGCAGCCAACTGTCCAAAATACTTGTGTTCGCAGTTCGACGTATCGTTAGCCATCAGCACCAGCGTACCGCCTGCTTTTACCCAATCGGCAATGGCTTTGCTATCGGCTGGGCTAACGTAGTTTGGTTTGGCGGTCTCTTTCGGAGTGTCGGGGTCAACAATAATGTACACGTCAACGCCTTTCAGGCTGGCGGCGGTTGGCGGCCCGGCAATAGTGGTGGTTTTAGCGCCGAAATGACGGAATGCAGTTCCCCACCAATAAAAGCCCGAATGCATCCGATCATCCCAGAGGTAATGGAACGGCTCTTGACCACCCGTTTCGGCCTTTCTGAACTCGTGATTGAAATAGTTGTCGACGGCTACGGTTTTCCCTTTACCAACGCCACTTTCTGCCGCGATTTCCATCTCCACGCTCGCCATAATAAACGGACCAACGCCTTTCAGATCATCCTGACGAAGCTTTTCGCTGAGGTAGTACTCGTAGCTACCATCGCGGTATGGATTACCACCCAGACCACTGACAAGCACCGTTTTTTCGAGGTGAATCTGCCCTTTCTCGTCAGTTGAGATAAAATTCTTTAGCATGCCGTTGTAGCCTTTTTTGGCTGCCGTCATCATCGAGGCGGGCAGGTAACCCATGCGAATGCCCTTGGCAATGGCGTACACAAACATGCCTGAACCTGAGGCTTCGAGGTAATTTCCGGGGCGGCCCTCCGCCTTGTCGCCGAGGCGGTTGGTTACCTGATACCAGCAGCCCGAAGCGGGGTCCTGAAACTTGACAATGGCGGACATGGTGCGGTTCAGAATGGCGATCAGCTCATTCCGGCGTGGGTGCGACTGAGGAATGTAATCCAGCACGTCGACCAGAGCCATGGCGTACCAGCCCATGGCGCGACTCCAGAAGTTGGGCGATTGGCCTGTTGTTTTATTGGCCCATTTCTGCTCCCGGCTTTCGTCCCAGCCGTGGTATAGCAAACCGGTTTTCGGGTCGCGGGCGTGGGCTTCCATCCACACAAACTGATTCACGATATCGTTGAAGTCGGCTTCTTCAGTGCCGTTGGCTTTGCCGTATAAGTGGGTGTACTCAGCGTAGAACGGTTCGGCCATGTACAGGCCATCGAGCCACATCTGGCTTGGGTAAATCTTCTTGTGCCAGAAACCGCCCTCTTTCGTGCGCGGGTGTTCGGCCAATTGCTGCCGGAGCAGGTCGGCCGCTTTTTTATATTTCTCTTTACCCGGTAACGTTTGCCGGGCCAATGTCAGTAATGACCGGCCGGGGGTAATGTAATCGATGTTGTAGTTTGCTTTTTTGTAGGTACGTATATCGCCATTGGCCGAGACGTACCGATCCATGTTTTTCTGGATATACTGGAAATAGCGATCGTCGGCGGTGCGGTACCATACCTGCTCGGTTGCCTGTAGAATCACGCCCATTTCGTATTCCCAACGGGCATCTTTCCCTTCTTTCACGTAAGCGAGCGAATCGCGGTTATTGGCCATGATGGTCGCCAGCATTCGTTGCGACCACGGCATGTTAGTACTGCCTGACTGTGCCAGCGCTACCTGGCTGAGGAAGAGAAAACCGACTAATAGACGATGGGTACGTGTCATTTTACAGAAAAGAAATGGCGGGGTAAAGCCGGGTTAGTGTATTGAATTGACTAGCGTTTGACCCTGAACACCTTGTCCAGAAACGTAATAGTATAGTTCAGGGTCGGTTCGAACCACGGGTGAAGGAGACAGAAAATATGCGGTGCTTCTGGAAAAGTATGTTCTTCTGAATAAATACCCCGTTTGCTGAGTTGCTTTCGCAGATCATCGCGACCGGCATGCATTCGGTCGACGGAGCTGTTGATGAACAGGATTGGCGCAGTTTGCAGATGGACGTAGGTCAACGCCGAGGCTTCGTGCCATTGAGCTAGTTTCTCGGTTTTGGGTCCGCCAAACCAATAGGTCGCCGCCGAGGTGGATTTGCTGTCATCGCCCTCCCCCGATTCGGGATGGTCGAAAGCTAGTAGTCCATCCAGGTCTACAACAGCCTGTATGGCGGTTGAAGCCTCCTGATGACACCCCTCACCTTCGAGCGCAGGTGCCGCTTTCCCCCGAGCGGCGGGGTTCCCGGTTGCGCCCATCAGTGCCGCCAACTGCCCACCTGCCGAAAAGCCAACCGCAGCGATACGGGCAGTGTCGATCGCGTACGTCTTAGCGTTGGCACGCAGCCAGCGAACCGCCGATTTCAGATCATGCACCGCCGCCGGATAAAGCGCCTCGGTGGATAACCGGTACTCGACAGTAACGGCAACGTACCCAGCCGCCGCCAGCCGTTGCGCCAGCGGTATGTGCTGCGACCGATCGCCCGACCGCCAGCCACCGCCGTGAATGACCAGCACGGCCGGCCGTAGGGCACGACGCTGGAATTTTGTCGGGTAAAAGGCATCCAGATGCAGATCGCGGCCATTTTGAGAACAGTAAACCAGGTTCATACTGGCCGTCACGCCGTCAGGCGTAACCGGTTCTACGATGCGTGCTTCTGGAAACGTTTTCTTTAATTTCTGGTAAGCGCCCCAGGTAGTAAACGATGTATCGCGCCGATTGGTCAGGCCGCTAACAGGCTGAGCTGTAGCGAGCGTTGTAAAGCAACAGAGGCTTACCAGGTAAAAGAGACAGTTTCCGTTTAGCATTGGTTTATGCATTTTTTAGGGTGGAAGCAACACGAACTCACTTCACCTCTTTCTTCACTATTCGATCGGCCAGTTCAAGCTTTAGTTCACGAATACTGGCCAATACCAGTTGCGCTATCTTTCTGGCACCCAATTCGTTGAAATGAGTGTTATCAACCTTCCCTTCGGGGTAATTCGGGTGCTCGCCGGGTTCCAGTTGCAGGTACAGCAGCTTCGAGTTTTCGACCCCAAACGACTGCAACAGCGCCTGACTCTTCCTGTCTAAGTCGATAAGCGGGGTTTTGTACTCACTGGCCACCGCCCGAACCAGCTCCGAATATACCGCGTGTGTTTCCTGAACCGCTCCTACTTCGTTGAACTGTCGGCGGGCCACGGGCGTCAAAAGCACCGGAATCGCTTTTTTGGCCCGACTTTCAGTAATGAACCGAATGAGATTAGTGCGATAATCGGCTTCGGTCGTGTAGGTTTTCTTGGTCTTAACCTCGTCGTTATGGCCAAACTGAATAAAGACGTAATCGCCCTCATGGAGTTGATCCGCAACCGGTTGCCAGCGGTTTTCTTCAATAAATGACCTGGTACTCCGGCCGTTCATGGCCCGATTATCCACCTTGACGCTTTTGTCGAAAAAGTAAACGAAAGGCATTCCCCAGCCTGTTTCAGGGTACGTTTTCTCCTGCTTGATTGAGATAGTTGAATCACCAATGAGGTACACCGTTATCGGGTCGGGGAGCCACGTAAATGAAGTCAGGGCGAACAGGCTGAACGTAGCGAAAAGCGAATAAGTAAACCGTTTGTTCATGATTGATGGAGGTAGAATCTCTAAAGAGGGAACCTTACTCTCGTCTTCTTACGATCTGGTTTCCAGTTATCGGTACCAGCCAGAATAACGCCGGGCGTATAGGAGCGGGCTTCATCGACGGTTAGTTGCCTTGACCAACCAACCCGCTGACCAGCATTAGCGCCCGGCCCGGTCGATTTATACTCGGCATATAAGGTTGTTTTTTCGGCATTGGGTTTATCCCAGTTGTGCCAGCCTTCGGCCCGGATATGCTCACCTAAGGTGCAGTTAATAAAGGCCGTTTTGGCAAAATCGCGCCAGGGTCGCCCCAGGTATGTACTGCCTTTGGGCGACTCACTTGTCAGGTTACAGTTCAGGAAGACGTACCCAAACGGCTTGCCCTCGGGCGTGGAGGCGGCGGTGATATACGTACCTGTTTTCTTGCTGAAAATAGTGCAGTGGTCAAACACAGCGGTGGCCGAGCCGAAGATAAAATCGACGGTGCCTTCGATGTGGCAATCGTGATAATACTGCCGACCATATTGACCGGGCATACCGGTATACAGCGTATCCTGATTACCCAAAAAACGGCAGTTGATAAACACGGCACGATCACCCGTAACAAACGCGGCTACCGCCTGACCAACGCGCCCGGCGGTGTTTTCAAACGTCAGGTTCTCGGCCCGGAAATCATTACCAAAGATGTAGAACGAGCCGGATGTTGACGTGCGCAGTTTGGTGCCGTCGGGCATGTCTTTACCCGAATAATCGTCGTAGGTCAGTACCGTGTTTGCCTTGTCTTCCCCGACAAGCGTCACCATATGTTGCGTGGAGTCGAGGCGAAGTTTTTCCTTGTAAATGCCTTTTTTGATCAGAATCAGAACTCGATGGCTGTTATTGACAGGCACCGTTTTCAGCGCCGACTGCACCGTGGTGAAATCACCGCTCCCGTCCTGCGCCACCACGATTCGTTGTTTCTGCGCCAGCAACGTACCTGGCAACAGAAACAGGAGCAACCAATAGCGAAACAAACAAGCCACTTTACCGGGTACGTTATCTTTGGGTACGTTCATTCAATTTTCGTTATTTATCCCACCGGGCCTGCCAGGCGGGGTACTGGTTTGTAATGAGTTTAGCGGGCCAGTTTCCGTACCAGCCATAGCCTACCCGCCGCTCGTTCTCAATCTGGTCGAGGCTGTACTTTTTAACCCCATCCCGTCCGCAAAAGAATGGTTTGTTTGTCTCCAGCTCGTAGAAACGCGACCAAATCACCGCATCGGGCGACTGAACGACAATTACGTCTTTTCCTGAAGGCTGCGTTGCATCCGCGATTGTTTTCGTGGTCGTACCCACCAGTTTTACCGAATCGAGCCAGGTTACGGCTGACCGAATTGCCTGCTTTACCCGCGCGGATGGGCTGTCTATCTTCATCAGAAATTCGAGGATGCCTACCGTTTCGCTACCACTCAGTGAGGCCAGTTCAAAGGCTCGGGCATTGGCAGGTAACAACGTATTCCGGTCGTGCTGCGCACACCAGGCGGTTAGTTTCCCCTGCTGTGTAAACTGTGTATTCAGAATGCACTCAATGCCTTTTACTACAGCAATCTGCGCTTTGGGTGCAAGAGATTTATCGAGCAAGGCAAACGAATCTGTTCCCTCCGCCATGCGCTTCATCACCCACATCACGTCGATCATGGCGTTGTCATTGTATGTGATGTGTTTGCGGTAGCTGCTCGAATCGGGGTAGAACTGTCCCCAGCCCCCTTTCGCATTTTGTGCCATAAGCAGGTACGTTACGCCGCGTTCCGCTGCTTTTTTATAGACGTCGTTCTGCGTTTTACTGAAGGCGTCTACCAGGTAATTGATTTCGCGGGTGGTGGCTTTATCATCGATAGTCGCATCGAGTTTGCTTTTACCCGACTGTAGTGCCTTTTTCACCGCATCGGTAAGCACCAGGTTGTAGTTGATAGCATTACCCCCCGGTTGTGGCCAGCCGCCGTTGTCACGCTGATAGAGCAACATCCGTTCGGCTACTGAGTCTAGTTTCGCTACGGCGGTTTGTTCAACCTGAAAAGGCAAAACGGCCGATTTGCAGCCCAAAAAGCCAACGCCCATCACCGCCTGAACCAGCGGAATGATGGGCGTCAACCAGATAAATACGCGTTTACTTTGCATCTAAGAACGTGAGTTTGGTAGTAAGGGCTGACCAGATAAATCGGGCCAGCCCATTCAAATCTAATAGCCGTAATCCTGTTTCAGGTTCGGGTTAGCATCCAGCGCGGCCTGATTAATGGGTAGCAGTTCGCTTTTGTTCGGGGTAAAGAACTGTGCAACCGAGGTAATGTAGGTGGCGGTAATGTTCTGCCGCCAGTCGAGCCGGGTCCAGCCGGTCACCGCTGTTGCCGTAGTTGGCTTGTACATCGAGTTCAGGAACTGAATTTCTTCGCCGTTATTTTTCCAGAACAGGTAGCGGGGCACGAAGGAGTACTTGCCCGTTCCCGCCTGCATAGCGGTCAGATCTGCCCTTGTTTCCAGAATTTTCGTGGCCAACAGATTCCAGCGGATCAGGTCGTATTTACGGATGCCCTCGCCGCCAAATTCCAGTAACCGCTCGTTTGCAATGGCGTTAAAGAATGCCGCTTTGGTGGTTGGCGTGGTACCCATCAATGTGGCATTGCCCGCATAGCCGCGCTTTCTGACTTCTTCAAAAGCAGCAATCGCCTCGGCCGTTGGCCCGCCTTTCAGTTCGTTTTCGGCTTCAGCAAACATCAACAATACATCAGAGAAGCGAATGATCGGCCAGTTGAACCCCAACGTCTGTGCCGTACCAGGCAGCAACGGGTTACGCCAGTCGCGGCGGAATTTACCGTCGGTGATCGTAGTCAGCCGTTGCGGACTTTTCAGGTTAGAGGCCAGTACCTGATAGAAGGTGATAGTCACATCACGCCGCACATCCGTTGAATCGAATGCGTAGAAATAGGTTGGCAGCGGGTTAATACCACCCCCACCTTGTCCGTATCGCGACGCCGCATCGAGGCGCGGACCGTTGTAATAACCGAGCTTACTGTCCGACTGTGCGCTTCCACCAGCGGCTCCCACTTCAAACATAATTTCACCAGCCGGGTCGGGCGTGAGGCCGCTTACGAACGTTTTGAATAGCGTAACGTAACTGGCGTTCAGCGTGTGCTGATCGCGGCGCTGTATCAACTCATTGGTTTCGTCGCGGGCAATCTGGTAATAGGTGGCGAAGTCGGCGCGGCGTTCCATGGTTTTGGTCTCGCGACGGAGCGAGTAGCCTCCGCGGTAGAGTGCCATCCGGGCGCGGAGTGCTTTGGCGGCTCCTTTCGTGATGCGTTCATTACGTGCGCCGGCTTCCGTACGCCACGGCAACAGGTCTGAGGCTACTTTCAAATCAGCGATCAGCCGTTCGTACACCTTATCGCGGTCTTCCTTCTGCACAAACAAATCGGCTTGCTGGAAAGCCGGGACCATTGGGGCAGGTACGTCGCCCCAGTTCCTGATCAGTTCCAGGTAATACTGAGCGCGTAGGGTGAGCACTTCTCCGTGCAAGCGGCGCAGTTCTTTCTGTTCAGCGGCCGTTCCGTTGATGTACATATCCATCTTCGGAATCTGATCGATGCATAGATTGGCACGCTCAATGCCCTGATACAAGTTGTTCCAGGGGCTGGCAATTTCAGTGTTACCTGCCAGGGCATTATAGCGCCCAATACCCCGACGACCGTTGTCGACCGCACCACTCACCATCATCTCATCGGAGTCGTAGGGATAGTACAGGCTAAGGCGGATACCGTAGGTGTTATCGCCCGACAACAGATCATAAGCGCCCAATACAGCCAGCGTAGCGTTACTGACGTTCGAGAAAACAGCTCCGTTATCGAATTCAGAAATTGGGTTGAGGTCGAGGTAACTTTTACAGGCCGTCAACGACGTGCAAAAGAGGGCAGTCCCTACCAGTATTTTATATAAACGATTGATTTTCATAGCAAATCAGTCTAATAAGCAGCAGTTAAAAAGTAAGGTTAACGCCAAATACGAAAGTCCGGGCGCGTGGGTAGGCGGCAAAGTCGACACCGGGCGTCAGCGGATTAAACCGGCGGGCATTCACTTCAGGATCGAATCCCGAATAGCCAGTCAGTGTAGCCAGGTTGTTGACCGTAGCGTAGAAACGAGCGTTCTGTACTTTGGCGCGGCGAACAATGTCTTTCGGCAGGGAATAACCTAACGTTACGTTGTTGATCCGCAGGAATGACCCGTCTTCAATGACCCATGAATGCAGATAGGGCCGGTTGTTGGTAATGGGTTGCCAGATTTGCGCATTGGCATTCAGGGCAGCTAATGCTGCCGGATCGCGCACCACCACACCCTGATCGTCAACAGTCCGCCAGCGATTGTTCATCACATCGAGCATATTGATGTTCTGGAAGAACCCAGCTGTAAATTCTGTTTTGTTGGCGTTGTACACGTCGTTACCATACACCCAGTTGACAAAGACGCTGGCGTCGAAGTTTTTGTAGCTGAACTGGTTGTTCATCCCACCAATATGCGTAGGGTTGGCATTGCCGATAATGGTCCGGTCGTTTTCGAGACGTACCTGACCGTCGCCATTTAAGTCTTTCAGCTTGATGGTACCGGGCTGTGGTGTACCGAAAATGGTGGCGTTGGTCGGAACCCCTTCTTTCAGCGTGTAGGTTCGTGTTGTGGCATTGTAATCGAAATCGTCTACTTTATAAAAACCATCCGTCACAAACCCGTACATCAAACCAACCGGCTGGCCAACGCGCAAAATATAATCATCGGCACCATCGCTACCCTGCCAGCCCGAGCTTGTTGTCTGCTGCAAAACAGGCCCCAGATCGTCTACCCGGTTCCGGTTGAACGAGATGTTGGCGTTGGCTGTCCAGTTGAAGTCACCTGAACGCAATACCGTACCGCTCAACTGAAATTCGAGCCCCCGGTTCGAGGTAGCACCCACGTTTTTGATCTGGTTCGTATAGCCCGACGTAGATGGAATCGGCAGGTTCACGAGCAGGTTTCTGGTTGTATTCTGGTAATAATCGGCCGTAAACTGCACCCGACCGTTCAACAGACTCAGGTCTAACCCAATGTTACGCGAATAGGTTGTTTCCCAGGTCAGGTTAGGCTGTGCCAACGAAACCGGCGAGAAAGCAGGCAGTACGTTTTCACCAATGGCATATTGCGCACTGGTATTGTATAACTGGGCGTAGAGGTAATCGGTAATCCGGTTATTACCGGCGGCTCCGTAACTCACCCGTATTTTGGCATCATCGATCAGCTTCTGCGACTTCATAAACGCCTCCTGCGAGAAACGCCAGGCCAGCGACCCCGACGGGAAGTAGGCCCACCGGCTTTCGGGCGCAAACTTGGTTGAGCCGTCGGCCCGGAAGGTAAGCGTAGCCAGATAACGCTTATCGAACGCGTAGTTCATCCGACCGAAGAACGACAGCAACCGGCTCTGGTTTTCGCTGCTGGTTGGCTGAGGCTGCACCGCGCCGGTTGGTGGTGAACCCAGGTTCATGTTGGCTAATGCCTTTCCGGGTGTGATGTCTGATGGGAAATAGCGCGTCTCGAGTCCTACAGCCCGGCCTTTGGTCTCAAACGTTTCCTGACCCAACAGCAGGTCCAGATCGTGCTTGCCACCAATGTCATGTTTCCGGTAGGTGAGTACGTTTGAGTTGTTGAGGGTGATCACGTTATTGTTCCGAATCACGCCTACGGGCAACCCTGCGTAGTTGCGGGCCGTACCCGTGATTTTGCTGTAGAACTGATCGGTTCGGTCAACGTTGTTGTTAAAGCCCGCCGTTGTGCGGAAGGTCAACCCTTTGATTATCTCAAAACTGGCGTAACCGCTGATATTCGTTCCATTGGTGAACCGCTGCTGGTATTCGGCCTCGGTCAGAATAACCGGATTGGTCAACCGGGTAGCGATGTAGTATTCTTCGTCGAAATCAATATCCGACGCCACGCGGGTTGGCAAATCGAGCGGCTGGTACTGAATACTCTGCCGGAGACGGTTTGTGCTGGCGCTACCGCTCGTGGTGGTACCGGCTCCGTCGATCCGCTGATCGATGTAACGCACAATAACACCTACTTTCACCTTTGAACTGACACTGTGATCGAGCTTGAAATTGACCAGGTTACGGGTAAACGAAGACCCAAGCTGAATGCCATCTTCTTTGTTGTTGGTCAGGCTAAGATTATAGCTTGTTTGCTGATTACCGCCATTAACCGATACGTTATGATTCTGGTACCCGGCCCGACGGCCAAAAATTTTATCCTGCCAGTCAATGAATTGGGCATTGCGGTAATTGCTCAGCGTATCGAACGTTGAGCCAAACTGACGGGCAAAACCCGAACTATCGGTTGCACTTCCCCGGGTACGTTCGTACTGATACAATACGTAATCGTAGGGTTTTAATACGCTCAGTTGTTTCAGGTTTTCCCGAAAGCCAAACGAGCCGTTGTAGGTAACCGTGGTGCGGCTGTTTGTTCTGCCCGACTTGGTGGTGATGATTACAACGCCGTTGGCACCCCGAGCCCCGTAGATGGCCGTGGCCGACGCATCTTTCAGCACATCGACGCTGGCGATATCCTGCGGGCTAATTACGTTGAGGGCATTGTCAAGTTGAATGCCGTCGACTACGTAAATTGGTGAATTATCCTGTGTAATGGAGTTGCCACCCCGTACCCGAATGCGGATATCGGCACCTGGGCCACCTTCAGCGGTGGTTACCTGTACGCCAGCCAACCGCCCCGTGATGGCTTCGGCCGCGTTGGTGATGGGTACGTCCCGAATTTGGCGGCTATTGACAGATGAAACCGAGCCCGTAACATCGCGCCGGTTCACGGCTTCGTAGCCAATTACTACCACCTCATTCAGGGTTTTCTCATCGGTAGCCAGCGAAATATTGAGTGTCGACTGACTGCCTACAGCTACTTCCTGAGGTACGTAGCCAATGAAGCTAAACGTCAGCTTGACGCCACTTTTGTCGGGGATACGGATGGCGTATTTTCCGTCGGCGTCGGATGTTGCTCCGGAACTTGTTCCCTTCAACACCACCGAAACACCCGGTAGCGTAGTGCCCGTGGCTTCGTCTTTTATCTGACCCGTAATCTGACGAGTCTGTTGGGCGTAAGCGGCCGGCAGAAGACCGAGCAGCAATACCAGTAAGCGTATGGTTCTATTCATAAACTAAGAAGCTTAACCGCATTTAAGAGCGATAAACGAAAAAATGCACGTGATGGGCAGACAACGAAATGAGTTGTACTTATTTGAGTTGATCCTTATTTAGGTGGAAGCAATCAACTAGTTAAAAGTTGCCCAATGAATAGTAGAGAACAAGTATACAATTGACTTTTTTTACGCAATCGTTGCCGGGAACGTTACCAAAAAGAAATTTTCAACGGAACTGTAGTAATAAATCTAGAAATTCAGTAGGATAGCATTGGAGAAACCAACGGATAAAATTGTGCTAAGGACTGCGGTGAAATATAATTATTCCAATAAAGTAAACCTATAAAAAAATCCCCAATCAGAAACGGCGGACCGTTCTGAAGGGGATTGGGGGTTACACAGATAAATTGCTCGGGTACGTTACCTACATCGGCGATGTTTCCGTAGCATCGAGGTTAACGGGTTTCATGGTTGGGGTGAGTAAATGCATCACTACCCAGGCAATAATGTAGGCCGATCCGCACATGAAAAAGATGATGCTGTAACCTCCCTGTGCATCACCCGCTTTTTTGTAGGTGTCTAAAATACGACCCACTATTTCGGGGAAAATAATGCCGCCCACCGAACCGGCCATGCTGCCGATACCTACAATGGAACTGATGGTCCGCTTGGGAAACATATCGGAAGCCGTGGTGAAAATGTTGGCGCTCCAGGCCTGATGCGCGGCACCCGCCAGTCCAATCAGGGCAACGGCACCCCATATACCCGGCCCGTAACGAACAGCAATCACAGGCATGACCAGTACGGCAAAAATGAGCATCGCCGTTTTCCGGGCCCGCCAAACGGTCCAGCCACGGCCGATGAGCCACGATGACAGATAGCCACCGCCAATACTACCGATGCTGACCAAGGTGTAGAGAACGGCTAAATACAGGTTGGGTTTCTTGACGTCGAGGTTGAAGGTGGTGGCGAAATAATCCTGCAGCCAGAACAGGAAAAACCACCAGATGGGGTCGGTCAGCATCTTGCCAAACACAAACGCCCAGGTCTGCCGAACGCTCAGGAGCTTAGCCCACGAGACTGGCTTACCCTGATCAGCTACTTCGTCGGGCGTTGTTTCGTTATCGCTGTGGATGTAATCGAACTCGGCTTTAGACAGTTTCGCCTGTTTAGCCGGAATTTCATACGTAAAGTGCCAGAAAATCAGCCAGACAAAACCAACGGCACCGGTGGCGATGAAGGCCATTTCCCAGCCATAAAGGCCTAAAATCCAGGGAACGGCAATGGGCGCTATGACGGCACCAATATTAGCCCCCGAGTTAAAAATACCCGTTGCCAGCGCCCGCTCCCGCTTGGGGAACCACTCGGCCACCGTTTTGATAGCCGCCGGAAAGTTACCCGCTTCGCCCAAACCGAGTCCTATGCGGGCCATAATGAAGCCTGTTGTACTGGTGGCCAATCCATGTAGCATAGCAGCCAAACTCCAGAAAACGATGGAGATTGTGTAGCCCATTTTAGTCCCGATCCGATCGATAACCCGCCCGAAGATGAGGAGGCCCACGGCGTAAGCCGCCGAGAAAACCTGCACGATACGGCTAAAATCCAGCTCTGACCAGTTAAATTCTTTTTCAAGCGCCGGTTTCAACAGGCCAACCACCTGCCGGTCGAGGTAATTTATGGTTGTAGCAAAAAACAGCAGGGCTACAATAGTCCAGCGGTAATTGCCTAAAGGTTTTGTCATTGGAAGAAGGAAGATTTGGGATGTTGGATATCGGATTGGAGATGCCGGACGCTGGATGTTACCGGGCCGTCTTTTATGTCATCCCGACCTGAGGAGGGATCTCCTCTAGCAATAGGCATTGTTAGCTATTAGCGAAGATCCCTCCTGTCGTCGGGATGATAAAAAGCACGTAAGGATGACAAAAAGCGCCGCCTGGTAACGTCCAGCAGCCGCCATCTGGTAATGTTACACGGTAGCCGCAACTGGCTTGCTGGTGAATCCGAAAAAGGTTTTGGCGTTTCTGTAGCAGATATTCTGTACTACCTCGCCAATCCAGGCCATATCGTCGGGCAGTTCCCCGTTTTCGATGTCATTACCAAGTAGGTTGCACAGAATTCGCCGGAAATATTCGTGGCGGGGATAGGATAGGAACGAACGCGAATCGGTCAGCATACCAACAAAACGGCTCAACAGCCCCATATTCGATAGGGCGTTCATCTGCTTTTCCATGCCGTCTTTCTGGTCGAGGAACCACCAGCCAGAGCCAAACTGTACTTTACCGGCCACCGACCCGTCGTTGAAATTGCCAATCATGGTCGCCATAATCTCGTTGTCGGCCGGGTTCAGGTTGTAGATAATGGTTTTAGCCAGCTTGTCGCTCGTATCGAGCCGGTCGAGGAAGCGGGACAGGGCACGTGCCTGCGAAAAATCACCGATACTGTCCCAACCGGTGTCGGGGCCAAGTTGCCGGAGCATTCGGCTGTTGTTGTTACGGAGGGCACCCAGGTGAAACTGCTGCGTCCAGCCCTTTTCCCAGTCCATCTCGGCCAGGTAAACCAGCATGGCCGATTTAAATTGAAGCACTTCCTGCGGTGTTAGTTCATGCCCGGCGCGTATTTTGCCGAAGCTGTTTTTCACCTCTGTTTCCGTGTAGTCTGCCGCGTAAATCTGTTCAAGACCATGGTCTGACAGTTTACAGCCCATTTCGGCAAAATAATCGTGCCGGCGGATCAACGTACCCAGAAAATCATCAAAGGTGGTGATCGACGTGTTGTCGGCGGCTTCCAGCCGGGCAACGTACCGGTTAAATTCTGCGGCATTGTCAACAGCCATCGCTTTATCAGGCCGGAAGGTGGGTAACACGTTGATCTTAAACGCAGAGCCCCCGTCTTGCTCGTCCGCGATTCGCCGGTGATGTTCCAGCGAGTCGGCCGGATCGTCGGTGGTGCAAACGGTCTCGACGTTCATCTGCTGCAACAACCCCCGCACCGAATGCGTGGGCGACCGCAACTGCTCGGAACAGGCATCATAAATAGCCCGGGCGTTTTTACCGTTTAGTACATCGTTGATCCCGAAATACCGTTGCAATTCAAGGTGCGTCCAGTGATACAAGGGGTTGCGAAGGGTATATGGTACGGTTTCGGCCCATTTCTGAAACTTGTCGAAATCAGATGCTTCGCCGGTACAAAAGCGCTCGTTGATGCCATTCGTACGCATGGCTCGCCACTTGTAATGATCACCGTAGAGCCAGGCTTGTGTGAGGTTGCCAAACTGCTTGTCATCGGCAATTTGGTCGGGCGGCAGGTGGCAGTGGTAATCGATGATCGGCATCGATTTGGCGTAGGTATGGTACAGTTGCTGAGCCGAATCGGTCTGCAACAAAAAGTCGTTCTGGTTTAAAAAAAGCTTCTTCATCTGAAATAGTCATTTTTTGTCATTACACTATGTTGTCATTTGCTTCGCGTCATTGATGGTCATTACGCTACACTGTCATTAGATTGTTATTTATCGCACAAACAAAAAATGACTATCTAATGACAGCGTAGCGTATGACAGCGAAGCAAATGACATTTTTTTACAGTGACACCCCCCGTTTCCAGGGAATAAAATCGTCTTGTCCGTGGCGCACGGCGGCGACTTCGGTTTCGCCGCTCGCCACGCTGATAATCTGCGCCAGCATCCGTTCGCCGGCCTGCTCGATGGTTTCTTCGCCATCAATGACTGTTCCGGTGTTTATGTCGATGATATCGGGCATACGGCGGGCAAGTGCGGTATTGCTCGAAATCTTGATGACGGGCGCAATCGGGTTGCCGGTTGGCGTACCCAAACCCGTCGTAAACAAGACCACCGTAGCCCCGGAAGCCACCTCTGCCGTAGTCGATTCAACATCGTTTCCAGGCGTACAGAGCAGATTCAGGCCGGGTTTCGTTACCAGTTCGGGGTAATCCAGCACGTCGACGATTGGAGCTGTACCGCCCTTCTTGGCCGCACCCGCCGATTTCATCGCATCAGTAATCAGCCCATCGCGAATGTTGCCTGGCGACGGATTCATATCAAAACCAGATCCGGCTTCTTTGGCCCGTAGCGCGTAGGTACTCATCAGCTCACGGAACCGGGTGGCCGTTGGGATGTCCACGCAACGATCACAAAGCTCCTGTTCCACGCCGCAGAGCTCCGGAAATTCTGACAGAATAACGGTTCCGCCCAGCGCCACCACCAGATCTGAAGCGTGGCCCACAGCGGGGTTGGCCGATATACCGGAGAACCCATCAGAGCCACCACATTCAAGACCGATGATGAGTTTGCTGAGCGGTGCCGGTTGGCGGGTAAACGCGTTGGCCTGCATTAAACCGGCAAACGTTTGTCGCAAAGCTTGCCTGAGCAGCGCCTCTTCGGTACCGATCGTTTGTTGCTCAAGCATAAACAACGGCTTATCGAAATGCGGGTTTCGCTTCTGAATTTCCTCCTGTAACATAGCCACCTGCGCATTCTGACAGCCGAGGCTCAAGACCGTTGCTCCGGCCACATTCGGGTGGGTGATATAGCCCGCCAGTAAGCCGCAAAGTGCCTGCGCATCCTGACGAGTGCCGCCACAGCCGCCCTCGTGCGACAGGAATTTAACCCCGTCCACATTCGGAAACAGGCGTTGTTTGGTACCCGACGCCTGTTCCATCGTCGTCAAATCGGCCTGAAGCACCTCTTCCACCGTGCGCCCTGCCTGAACAAGAGCCATCAGTTCGTGCGTTTGCTGCTGCCAGGTACGTTGCTGCCCGTAGCCCAGATCAGTCACAAGCGCCTCTTTTAGTACTTGAATATTCCGGTTTTCGCAGAAGACCAACGGAATTACCAGCCAGTAATTGGCTGTTCCCACCCGCCCGTCGGATCGGTGATAGCCCATGAACGTTTGCTCCTTCCAACGGTCAGTTGCGGGAGGCATCCAGGTGGCGGTTTCTGCACTCAGGTCATAACTATCAGTGGCGTGCTGCACGTTAAAAGTCGTCAGCCGCCCCCCTGCCTGAATCGGTTGCTTTGCTTTGCCAACCAGCACCCCGTACATCGTAATGGGGTCGCCGGTCGCCAACGCATTGATCGTCAGTTTATGTTTAGCCGGAATGGCTTCAGTAACGGGCAGGTACTTTTCCCCATTAGCCACCTGATCGCCGGGCTCAAGATCGGCCAGGGCTACCAGCACCGAATCATCGGGATGGATTTTTAGTACGTTCCTTTTCATACAGTTACGGTATCGGCCGTTGTGAAATAGCTGGCTAAAGTGGATCGGACACCATTGGCAACAAGCTGTGTAAGTTGAGTGACCACCGCCGCCGAAAAGCCCGGTAAAAGCGATAGATCATGCCCCCACAGAGTTGCATTCTGAAGCACGGTGGTGGCTAGTTCATCGGGCGCTAAACGGACCCATAAGTCGGCGAAATACCCAGCCTGATCGTCGTAGATGGGATATGTTTCCCCATTTCGCTCACCGTGCCAGGTTTCGTCTTGCTGGTGAGTGGCGCGCATGAACAACAGATAAGCAGCAAAACCAACGGCAATGTAACGGGGCGTTACGCCTAGTTTTCGGTAATAATGCAACAGCGTAGGTACGTTGCGCATCTGCATTTTCGACGAATACTGCATGGTAATTGCCAACCAACGATGCTCGATAAACGGGTTCCGAAAACGATCGAGCACCTGAAAACCAAATCGTTGCGCCGTCTTTTCTTCCACCGGATAAGGAATGCCCGGAATCAGATCAGCCAGCATCACGCTTTGCACGTAGGCCGACATCACTTCATCTTCCATGGCTTCGCGCACCGTGTCGAAGCCGCTCAGAAAGGCGAGGCCGCAACTGAGGGTATGCGTTCCGTTTAATAATCGAAGTTTCAACTCGCGAAACTGATCAATATTGGGTCGGATGATAATGCCCTCGTCGGCTTTCGCAAAAGACAGCACCTCCCGTACCTGATCGCCCCCCTGAATGGCCCAGAGCCGATACGATTCGGAGATGGTCAGCAGGTCGTCTTCGTAACCCAGCATTTCGGTCAGGGCGTGTTGCGTAGCGGGGTCAGGCCGACCGGGCACAATGCGGTCTACCAGCGAATTGCAACAGGTATTCGCCGTTTCGAGCCAGTCGATAAATGCGCCGTCAAGTCCGTTCAGGTGCGCAAGCTCCAGCAGAATGTCGTTGAGTTTAGTACCATTTTCAGGAATCAACTCAGTTGGAACAATGACCAGCCCTTTTGATAGATCGCCTTTAAACGCCTGATAACGAGCAAATAGAACGGCCAGTAGCTTACCCGGATAAGATACGGGAGGCGATTGCCGAATATCGTCCTGCACCAGTTGAATACCGACCTCTGTAGTATTGGAAATAACCACCTGAAGATCCGAACTGGTGGCCACCCGCAGAACTTCATGCCATTGATGCCGGGCCGACAAAACCCGGCTAATCGCCGAACAAACCACATTCTGCTCCACCAACTGTTGATTCTCGACGCCCCGGATACAGAGCGTATACAGGTTATCTTGCCGGGTAAACGCAGCCATATCTCCCCCATCGGTAGACTTAACGACCACAATTCGACCGTTGAAAATGCCCTGCCGGTTGGCCTTATCGATCAGGTAGTCGGGTAGTCCACGGAGTAGTACTCCCGTTCCGAACTGGAGTACCCGCTCCGGCAATTCAGCAACCACCTGAGTTGGTAGACTGATGTCTGACCGTGGCTGAAGCGTCAGCAGCGATTGTTTGGATAGACTTTTCATGCTACTTTGATAACGTTAACCCGATGGGGGCATGCACAGTCTGATTAACAAGCCATGCTGGGAGCCTATGACGTTAACTACACAAATTGACTTTTTTGAAGAACTCGAAAGACAGATTAGCCGTGCGGGCGGATCAGGCAAGTCAATAAGATTAGACAGTTAATAGTTTAGATAGAAATTAATTGAGAAATTTATTCATGCAAACGTTATCGGGAACGTTACCGGATTCGTTTCATGCGGGTTAGCTGGTTATTTTGAGTAGTTGGTTTCGCACATAGCCTTATTTGAATTGAACTTCGTCAACAGGTACGTTTTTGTACTTTACCAATATACGCTCTTGGACACCATTACCATAAAAGACATTGCCCGTGCGCTGAACCTCTCAACGTCTACGGTGTCGCGGGCGCTGCGCGACAGCTACGAAATCAATCCGGAAACTAAACGGCTGGTTATCGAATATGCCGAACGGCTCAATTACCGTCCCAACCCCATTGCACTCAGTCTGAAAGAAAACCGTAGTCGGGTCATTGGCGTCATTGTACCGCAGATTGCGAATAATTTTTTCTCGCAAACGATCAACGGCATTGAAGCCGTAGCCTATAGCCGGGGCTACCACGTCATCATTTTTCAAAGTCATGAGTCGTTTGAACGGGAGATTGTGACGGTGCAGCAGGCCGTTGCCCGCAAAGCCGATGGGTTGCTAATCTCGCTATCGAGCAGCACGTCAGACGTCACCCATCTGCGCGAGTTGCAGGAGAAGAAACTGCCGATTGTGCTTTTCGACCGTGTCTCGAAAGAATTAGACTCTCCCAGTGTGACCGCCGACAATTTTGGCGGGGCTTTTGCCGCTACCGAACACCTGATTCAAACGGGTCGACGGCGTATTGCTCACCTAACTATCCCGGCCTATATCTCGATTACGCAGGAACGACTGGCGGGTTACCGGGCGGCCCTTGAGAAATACGGGATTCCTTTCGATGAATCGCTTGTCAGGTACGCTGGTTTTGGGCAGGATGAAGTCGGACCAATTATCGATGACCTGCTTCAGCAATCGCCCGACGCTTTTTTCGCCGCGAGCGACCGGTTGGCGCTGGGCTGTCTGGATGCGCTTCGGAAACGCAAGATTGCCATTCCTGACACGGTTTCGCTGATTGGATTCACCAACATCACCGTGGCTAACCTGTTATCGCCGTCGATGAGTACGGTTGAACAGCCCGCGCTCGAAATTGGTCAGATTGCTGCCGAACAGTTGTTCAACATGATCGAGGGCAAACAGAAGATTCCGCACCCGGGCGTAATCCGGATTCCAACCCGCATGATCGTGCGCGAGTCTTCACAACGTCTTCCTGTTGATGTGAAGTAACTGGTTGCACCGGGTTGTACCCGGTGTAGCTAGTTCATCGTCAGCACATTCCCTGATGCACCGGCGCTTGCCTCTACTATTTTTTTAGCGCCCGACTTACTGGTATTCAACAACTTGATGTCTTTCGAGCGATCACCTGACACATACATGAGCAGGTCGACACCGTCATTGTATCGGATGTTGTCGAAGGTCAGGCTTCGGCTGTTCTGAATCTGAATTACCGTTTTGGCGGGGGTCATCAACGCCACATTTTTCAGGTGAATGCGCTCGGCTTCAATACAGACCAAGCCTTTCCGGCTTTGTAACACCGCGTTTTCGATCAAAATATCCTTGACCGACATTTCGGGCAGGCCCCGGATCATGATCGCCGTTTCGGCTCCTTTACAGGTTACGTTCCGAATCTCGAATTTCTGGAATTGTGGTGTTCCTTCCGATAATGGCTGTGCCGGAATGGCCGGTAGCTCGTTCGATTCGCCATGCTGTGGCACCGGATCTTTGGCGGCATAATACATGTCGAACAGAATGGCTTCACCGGCAATATCCGTCATGTCGATGCCGTCGATGAAGATATTCTCGGCTACACCACCCCGACCACGCGCCGTTTTGAAACGCAAGCCGACGTCGGTACCCATAAACGTGCAATTCGATACAAACAGATTCTTCACCCCACCCGACATTTCGCTTCCTATCACAAAACCGCCGTGGGCATGATACACCTTACAGTTTCGAACAATAATATTTTCGGTAGGTACGCCCCGTTTCCTGCCTTGCTCGTCGCGCCCCGATTTGATACAAATACCATCATCACCCACGTCGAACAGGCAGTTTTCGACCAGTCCGTTTTTGCATGATTCGAGATCGAGCCCGTCGCCGTTTTGCGCGTACCACGGATTCTTGACCGTCACATTTCGCAGCGTAATATCCTGACACAGCAGCGGATGCAGGCACCAGGCGGGTGAATTCTGAAACGTTATCCCTTCCAATAAGATGCGTTTACAGCGCGTGAGGCTGAACATATTAGGCCGCAAAAAGTCTTTAATCGCTTCGTAATACGCCTTGTCCTGACCACCTTTGACCGTCATGGATGCTCCTTTCAACGATTGCGCAGTAGGATACCAGATGTCCTGTTTCTCGTTGAGTACGCCGCCCGAGGCCACCAGCTTTTTCCATTGATCGGCGGTTAGTTTACTTTTCTTTACCATGCGCCAGGCATCACCAGCCCCATCGAGTATGCCTTCGCCCGTAATGGCGATATTCTCCAGATCAACGCCCGAAATCGGGGCCTGATTCCGAACGGCAGCTTCCCCCTCCCAGGTTGTCGATACCAGCGGGTAAGCTTCACGCTGATTGGTGAATTGAACCAATGCGCCTTTTGCCAGGTGCAGGTTAACGTTGTTTTTCAACGTAATTGGTCCCGTCAGCCATAAGCCACGGGGAATCAGCACAACGCCCCCTCCTGCTTTGTTGCATTGATCAATGGCTTTGGTGATCGCTAATGTGTTCATGGTCAGCCCGTCGGCCACAGCGCCAAACCGGCTAATAGACACGGTATCTTTCCGGAATTTGGGGGCCGCTATGTTGGGCAGTTCAGGCCGGGTTTCGGGGGCTATCCGAAAAGCGGTGGCCATGATGAACAGGGCAAATCCTACGCGTTTTTTCATGCTGTTGTTGGGAGAATTAGCGCTTCAGAGTTGGACTGAGACAGGTCGCTTCGTCTGTTAAGCAGGCTAAAGTGACCCTTATATCAGCACTTATTCAAGACAGCATTGCCTTTTTTTTACGCAATCGTTCCCGGTAACGATGCCGCGCCTCATGCTTATCAGGTACGTTGCCCGCTTATTCCGGTAATAGTGATTCTCTGACAGCGACAATGTGGGCTTTCAGCAATGGCCAGAATCGCAGAAAATGGAGATTGATGGCGTCGTAGTGAAGTACCAAATCGTCAACAACGGTATCTAATCCGGATGGAAACTGGGTACGTCGCGCCAGACCCGATAGTGCGCGGTCGATACCGGCGGTGGTTTGGTAATGCCGTAGCCAGTCCTGCTCCATCATGTAGTGCGCCATGCGGGCGGCGCGGAGCGGTAACCGGTCTTTGCGCGTGTGCAGCGTGGCATACACGTACCTGACAAACTCGTCCAATACGTCGCCGGTTACTTCTTTGAATTGGGTGGCCAGAAAATGGTCGAAAAACACGTCGACAGCCACACCCGCGTATTTGTGGCAACGCGGATATAAGAGTGTTCGCACGGCCTGTACTTCCTCGTGCGAATCAGTAAAAGAATCGATGGCCCGGTGAATACGGATACCATCGATCTCGGCTGGAAATAACCCATGCCGTGGGTGCATGGGGTCTCCCTTGATAAAGTCACCGATAAAATTACCAATCAGGTAATCGTCATTTTTGTCTGATAGCCAGGCATGTGCAAGTAGGTTCATGCCGTTCGCGCGCTGGCTAAAGGCGGCTGATCCTGCAATAAAAAGCCCGACGTAGGTACGTATCGCTCGACCTCCACACCAAATTTGGTCAGGAAATCGACCCCTTCGTCAGATCCGATGCCTTTGTATTCGGCATAGGAATGCAGGTAGAGCACGCGACTAATTTTCATGCTGTAAATGATTCGGGCACAGGCAATGCAGGGCGATAAAGTCACGTAAATGGTTGCCCCTTCAATGGCCGATCCGTTTTTGGCGGCGTATAAAATGGCGTTTTGCTCGGCATGAAGCGCCAGCGAGCACGACCCCTTTGAGTCGCGCGGACAGCCGACTTCGGGAAATTCATCATCGCAGTTGTGCGTACCGGCGGGCGGACCGTTGTAGCCAATCGAAATGATGCGCGTATCCTTAGTCAATACGGCACCAACCTGCGCTTTGATGCAATGTGAACGTTTGGCCAGGTTCACGGCCAATTCCATAAAAATATCGTCGAATTTAGGGCGGGGTGTCATGTGTACAAGGTACTAAAGCACATCGAAAGTGTGGTTACTATCATTCCGCAGCCTCATAAATTACCACGCCTACCCGTTCAATATGATCGATCAACGCCTTGTTTGTGAGGCGGTTCATATCAACAACATCAAACGAGTAAAACATCTCTAATTCATCGAGTTGACTAGCTATATCGAGTAATCGGGCAAATGGCAGATTACTGGTTGAGAGCGCCAGGTCAATATCTGAGCCGGGGCGTTGGGTATTCATGGCCCTTGAACCAAAGAGTGTTACCTGCTTCACCTCGTTGTACTTCCTGAATACCTCAGAAAATTGCTGTACATCAGACTCTGCTAATCCGTAATTCATGATTCAAACAGGTTCAACTGCCCCCCTGAATAGTCGGCCAATAACCGCTTTTCAAGCGCGTCCAATAAGTTAAAATAAAACTGTAATATAGCCTCCACCACTTCGTTGGCTATAGCACTATCGTAGGTGTGGGAAGAAAGCTCACGGGCTTTTTTCATCTGCCTCCACCCATCAGCGTCCGCTATATACCCATCTTGAATCGCCTGAGTCAACACAGGGTTTGGTCCGGCAATATCGATGTATCCTTTGTAGCGTAAATAATCTTGAAGCGTTTTCCAGGCAAGCTCATACGTATATTCAAAGCGTTGAATGATTCCTTCACGCTCTAGTTCAGAAAAGTGCTCAACCCCTTCAACGCCAGACACCTCCCGAAGTTTAGCAAGTGCTTTCCGATAATTAACGAATCGTTGTTCCCAACGTCTATCTAATTGTTCGTCCATCATAGCTTAGTCAGGCAACAAACGTACCATCACATCCTTAAAATAAACTTTGCTTTTGGGGTCGTGGCCTTGCAGGGCAATGGTGCCGCTGCTCAACTTCTGTGTACCAGTTCCCTGGCTGATGCTGTCTGGCTCGGTGTAGGAGTTTATTACCTTATCGTTGATCAAGACGGTCACCTGGTTGCCTTTCACAATGATATGTTCGGTATACCATTCATCATCTTTCACAAACGTTTCTTTTACGTCCTGCTTTCCATACACGCTACCCGTTTTACGCCAGTCGCCATGCGTCTGATTGACCTGAATCTCGTAGCCTTTACCAGGCCAGCCGGTTTCCTGATAAGCGGTATGGATAAACATGCCTGAATTGGCTCCGGGCATTGTTTTTACCTTCGCTTTCCATTCAAAATTTTTGAACGAATGATTACCAACCGGCCCGTCGTAGAACAAATGTGCCCGGGGACCAAACACCATTATAGCGCCATCTTCCACACTAAACGTACCTGGGTTTTCTGCGGCTTTCCAGCCTGTAAGGGTTTTTCCATCAAATAGGCTTACCCAATCCTTGGTTGCCTGTTGGGCAAACGAATCACTGATTACCAGAAATAACAGGGCAACTATAAGGCTAACAAAAGTTTTCATAACGGGGATTTTATGATTAAAAGTTAGTGTCGGTAAGGCTAATCTACATGTTAAAGCGTACTCCTGACATTCGCCAGACCGGCGACAGGTGGTAAATATACGATTGACTGACTTATATGAATCACAAGCTATTTCTCCAGCAGTCACAGACGCTACGTAAAGCAACACACGGTATGATTATTGTTACTTACGATTGAGCCTATTTATTCTATAGATTCAGTCATGCCAAACCTTCTACGGGTCCTTTTCTTTTTCATCGCGTTCTCTGCCTGTGGCCAACCCATCGTTTATGTCACGCAGCATGGAGCAGGTAATACGTCAGGCACATCGTGGACAAATGCTCTGCCAGGTACGTTGCTGGCCGGCAAAGTCGCAACCGCTTCATCTGAAACCCAATTTTGGATAGCAGCCGGGACGTATTATCCGACGACAACAACTGATCGATCAGCCTCTTTCAGCATTGCCTCCGGCGTTTCTGTTTATGGTGGGTTTCAGGGAACAGAATCAGCTCTTAACGAACGGATTAATGATTCAGTCAAAACTATCTTATCCGGCGATATCGGCATACCGAATGACCGATCAGATAATAGTAGAAACGTTGTACAGCTCATCAATAGTACCCAGGCGAACTCGATAGATAACCTCACTATCAGAGATGGTAGTGATGGTGATGAAGGATCTGGACTTCGAATAAGTTTCACCGGCACATCGACATCAGTCCTGGTATCAATGTGCCGCTTTATCGATAATAAAATTTCCCCAAGCCTAAACGGCGGCGGCGCTTTGATTATACGATCTAACGCCGGAGCGACCTGTAACATCACTATTCAGGAATGTACATTTTCAGGCAATCAGGCTGGATTTGGTGGAGCTATAAATTTTTACACAGTAGGTGGTAGCATCGATGCTCGTATCAACCGCTCAACCTTTGATTCTAATGCAGGTATTCAGGGCGGCGCTATTTCCAGCCGATATCTGGAACAATCACCGTTGAATTCAGTACAGATTAGTCAGTCCAGCTTCTCCGGCAATACTGTCTCAAATACAGGTGGGGCGATCGATATTGGAGTTGTAACCACACAGATCGACAGGTGCTCGTTTACCGCTAATCTGGCGATCAGAGGCGGGGGCGCAATAGAGGGTTCGGGAGCAGTGGCCACCTACACAAACTGTCTTTTCGCCCGTAACTCGGCAGCTAAAGGCGGTGCCGTTTATAGCTTATCTGTTGATCAGAGAACCAGCCAATTCTTTCAAAATTGTGACTTTACCGAAAATTCGGCCACAGTCGGCGGCGCTTTCTACAACTTAATGCTTGACGAGAGCATAACCTTTGCGCACAGTTTAAATACCAACCAAACAACACTGAAAAACTGTATTGTATGGAATAATACGGCTCCAGATTCGCCAACATTTAAAAATCAGAGTATTCGCCTGTCGGTGGGCGCGGAGATTCAAAATTATTTCTTCGTTGATTTCTCCGATGTGCAAGACCTTACTGAGCTATGGGGCCGAGGCATAGGCAACATCGACACTGACCCCCGTTTTGCCGATGCAGCCAACGGTAACTTTAGCTTGCAGGCAAGTAGTCCGGCCATCAACGCTGGCGATCCGAATACAGTAAATTTGCCAGCATTTGATCTGGCAGGTCGGGTACGTATTCAGAACGGGCGGGTCGATATGGGTGCCTACGAGTTTGATTGTGGCCCCGGCCCCACAGCGTGCCCGCCTTTCTCTGCTTACCGTATTAGATAGAAATACAACACAAAACGCCGCTGATTTTTAAACCAGCGGCGTCTTTTCGTAAGCTATGTAACTCGCTACAGTGCAGCCACTTCTTTCGGTTTCAGCCACTCAGGCTTATTGGTGACCACTACTGCTTTCAGTTCATTCAGCATGGCGTACAACCCGTAATAAGTGCGGTTCACGTATAAGCCATCCTGCGAGCCGCGTACCACTTTAGAGGAGCGTAACTCTTCCATCTTCGATAGCTTGTCGGCGAAGTCGTACACCTTGTTGAAGTACTCATCGTTACCGAAATCAAACGTATCAACGGCAAAAGGCTCGCCCAGCATATCGATCATTTGCATGAAAAGCTCCGAGAAGAACTTCCGGTCGCTTTTTGAGTCCTGAGGCACCAGGAACTCCAGATTCTCGAAGATTTGCTGCGTTAGAGCTTCGTCTTTCAGCGTGTCGGGGTTGATGAGCTGGAAGTAGTTATCGTAATAGTAATCGGGAATGACCTTTACACAACCGAAGTCGATCACGCCCATTGTGCCGTCGGGGCGCATCAGAAAATTGCCGGGGTGTGGGTCGGCGTGTACCTGCTTCAGGTTATGAATCTGATGGTCGTAGAAATCCCAAAGCAGCTGACCAATCCGATTGCGAGCCTCCTGCGTGGGGTTCGTAGCCAGAAACTCTTTCAGGTGTAGGCCGTCGAGCCAATCCATCGTCAGTACGCGCTTGCTCGACAGTTCGGGGTAGTATTTCGGGAAAACCAGTCCTTCGATATGCGAGCAGGCTTCCGAAATCTCGACCGACCGGCGTAACTCCAGATCGTAGTCGGTTTCTTCGAGCAGCTTGCTTTCTACTTCGCCCATAAACCGGTCAATCTGGCGTTCGTCGAGATTGAGCAGGCGTACGGCCAATGGCTTGGCAATGCGCAAATCAGAAACTACACTATCGGCAACACCAGGGTATTGTACTTTCACCGCTAGCTTCTTGCCTCCTTTCCAGGCCGAATGTACTTGCCCGATACTAGCCGCATTGACCGAGTTGATGTCGAACTTGTCATACAGCTCGTTCGGCGATTTACCGAACAGCGTTCTGAACGTTTTCACCACCAACGGACCCGATAATGGCGGTGCCGAGTATTGCGACATGGCGAACTTATCGCTGTAGGCAGTCGGCAAAATACCCCGGTCCATACTAAGCATCTGCGCCATTTTCAGGGCCGACCCTTTCAGTTCGCTCAGGGCATCGTAGATGTCAGCGGCATTATCGCTGTGCAATTCCTCCTTCGTCATCGACGGATCGACAAGCCGCTTTGTATAATGCTTAATGTAGTTCCCACCTACCTTGACGCCGGCTTTAACAAACTGGCTAGCACGGGCAACTTTACTGGTTGGAACTGAATTTTGGGTTTTCATAGGGCCAAAAGGGCTGGTGATGAAATGGATAGCACGCGGATTGCACGGATTAAAAAGGATTTACACGAATTTTTTGATTTAAAAGGATCAATGGCAACGCAGAGCAAATCCACTTGAATCTAATAATCCGCGTAAATCATTTTAAATCCGTTTAATCTGCGTACCATCAAAATCCGCGTACTATCTATTCTGGTATGCGAACTTGGCAAAGTCGAAGAGTGTATCGAGCGGCGAACGGCCGATAAGATCAAACGCGGTGTTGACCGATTTCTCGATCGCTGTATCGGTTTTCTCGAACGATTTACTCACGTCACGTACCCAGAAATCGAGGATAAATAACGTTTGTGTCCAAAGGGCGTTCGGGTAACGGTCGGTCAAAAACGGACGAGGTTCCACTTCGCGGCTTTCGCGGCCTTCGGCCAGCAGATCGCGCGAAAAGTCGTAGAACGCTTCTTTGAATGGCAGCAAAACCTGTGGGTTTCTCAACTGACGACGGCCCGACATAGCCGCTTTACCGATCGACGGCATGGTTGACCCTTCGTCGCCGGGAGCGCGTAGCCTGCCGTAGCTATACACGGCAAAACTGCGTTGCGCTTTCAGCATTTCAATCCAGGTATAATAGAAGGCCAATACCTTTTCCCGAACCGAGTAAGCCTGATAAGTGCTATCGGCTTCAACGGCTCGTTTGGCATCGTTGAAAAAGGTAAGCCACACATCGGCCTCAATGGCATCGAAAGAGGCGTAGTAGTCGTAGAATTCAGCCTCAGCCAGTTTTAGCTTCTTGGCGAACTGGAAGACGGAGGTGGGTTGTTTGCCGTTTTCAAGAACGTACTCAGTGTACGACTTACGGATTTTTTCTAGCGTTTCCATATACTTAGGAAACGGCTTGTTTGTGGTAAAAGTTTAAGCTTTATCTGCAAACGTTAAACATTAACTGTGAATCATGAACCAACCTGAACTCTGGCTGAGAGGTCCCTTGGCAAACGTACCTGCGCTTCTCCAGCCAACCGCCCACGCCCTGCTTCAGGCCTGCCTCGATGCCGAAACTTCCCTGCCTGATTTTCCCGATGCCTTGCTTTGGGAACGCCCTGCCGGTCTGGCCTCGGTTGGTTTTCATTTGCAACACATGGCTGGCGTTCAGGATCGGATGCTGACCTACGCCCAACAGCTCCCACTTTCCGACAATCAGTTCGCTTTTCTGAGACAAGAAGGCACGCCAACCGATACCCTGTCTACGGTTACGGACCTACTCACTCAGCTACGTACCCAGACAGAGCGAACGGTAATGTACCTGACTCAAGTAGATCCGGATACGCTGCCCGATTACCGACCGGTGGGTCGGGCGGGACTTCCCTCCACCGTGGGGGGCCTACTTTTTCATGCCGCTGAGCACTCAATGCGCCATGTGGGTCAACTGCTGGTAACGGCGCGAATGCTGGTAGATATAAATCGGGCTCTGGCGTAACCCGGACGCGGGACCGCCCCAACCCCGTATCACATAACTAAACAAAGTTTTCGTTGATTAATTCTCAGTATTAGCCAGTCAAGCGACTACTTAAGTCTTTATTTAGACTAGATCTTATTAACTTGCCCGTCAATTAGATCTACCGTAGCGTATGAACTCCCCGTTCAGCGCTTCAACTCATCATATCTGCATGAAAAAAGTAGTCGTTGCCATGCTGTTGGGCCTTTCGCTTTCTGCCCAGGCTCAAAAAAATACGCTGCTCGAACAGTCGTTCTGGCAAAGCAAACCTGACGTGAGCCAGGTAAAGGCCGAAGTGGAGAAAGGAAACAGCCCGTCTCAATTCAACCAGAGCAGTTTCGATCCTACCGTGATGGCCATCAATGCTCAGGCCCCCAACGAAACGATCGAATACCTGTTGTCGCAACCCGGCAACGATCCCAACAAGATAACGCACGATAGCCGGACGTACCTGCACTGGGCAGCTAGCCGGGGAAATGTGGCCATCATGGAATCGCTGTTTGCCAAAGGAGCCAAAGTCAATGTTGAAGACAGCCACGGCATGACCCCGCTGAACTTCGCGGCGGCGGGCGGACAGGCTAATACACAGGTCTATGACTTGTGCATTCGGCACGGCGCTAACCTTAAAAAAGACCTGAACCACGATGGCGCCAACGCCTTGCTGGTGGCCGTTGCCAATGATAAAGACCTGGTGTTGACCGATTATTTCATCTCAAAGGGACTTGACCTGAAGAGTCTGGATGCCGCCGGCAACAACGCCTTTAGTTACGCGGCCCGAGGCGGTAACATCGCCATTCTGAAAGCGCTTCAGCAACGCGGTGTTCCGGTCAGCGACAACGCCATGCTTATGGCCAGTCAGGGTGGACGACGCGGATCGAATACGATCGAGGTGTTTCAATACCTGGAAAGCCTGAACATTAAACCTACCGTTACTGGCAAAACAGGCGAGAACGTGCTGCACGCGATCGTACGCCGACCCCGGCAAAATGAGTTGATCCGCCACTTTCTGGATAAAGGAGTCGATGTTAATCAGGTTGACGAAGAGGGCAACACAGTGTTTATGAATGCCGCCGCGTCTAACCGGGATTTAGCCGTGCTGGAGATGTTGCTGCCGACCGTGAAAAACGTAAACCAAGCTAACCGCAAGGGCCTAACGGCATTGGCGATGGCCGTACGGGGCAATTCACCCGAAGCAGTAACGTACCTGATTAATAAAGGAGCTGACGTTAAGACAGTAGACAAAAACGGGGACAACCTGGCTTATTATCTGGTGCAATCGTACCGGGGACAAGCGATGCCGTCGATGGCCAATGGACCTCGCCCGGAAGGTGGCAACGCTGCCCGACCGGAGAACGCACCGCAGGCCGACGAGTTTGGTGCCAAACTGAAGTTGCTTCAGGATAAAGGACTTGATGTTAAGGCCCCACAACAGAACGGAAATACCCTGTATCATCTGGCGGTTGCCAAAAATGATCTTTCTCTGTTGAAGCGACTTGAAGTAATGCAACTCGATGTGAATGCCCGCAATAAAGAAGGTCTTACAGCCTTACACAAAGCGGCCATGATCTCGAAAGACGATGCCGTGATGAAATACCTGCTCTCGATTGGGGCGAAGAAAGAGATTGCCACCAACTTCAAAGAAACCGCCTTCGATCTGGCGAGTGAAAATGAATCACTGGCTAAAAACAACGTGTCTGTTAACTTCCTGAAATAAACGGTATGTCTTTTTTTCCCAAAATAGGCCTGTTGGCTCTGGCGCTTGCCCTGGTCAATCCAACGGCGACAATGGCCCAAAAGCCCGCTACGGCCAAGTATAAATGCATGATTCAGATGACCAACTACATGGGTGAGGGTGCTTACATTGTGGTGTCGCTGATCAACGGAAAAGGCGCTTACGATAAAACGCTGTATGTACTCGGTTCCGACAAAAAGTGGTATCCTGATGTGAAGGAATGGCATAAGGCGTTTGCCAAAAAACGGACCGACATCAGCGCCATTACGGGTGCTTCGGTAGCGGGGGGAGATCGAAGTGTGACCGTGCTGGAAATTGACAACGCTAAGATCAACGCCAATTATAAACTCCGCTTTGAAAGTGCGGTCGAAGACAAAGCCTATCACGTTAAAGATCTGGAAATTCCGCTGACCACAGAGGCGCTATCCGCCAAAAACGAGGGGACTGGCTACATCCGTTACGTACGCTTCAGCCCCAACTAAGCGCGGCCCATTGTATGACCATTTCTGTCTGGAGATACAGTCACTTAGCCCTGGCTGTATCTTCTTTTCTTTTTCTGGCCCTGGCCTCGATTACCGGTATCATACTGGCTGTCGAGCCCATTATCCAGAAAACGCAACCCTACCGTGTCGGCGCGGTCAACGAGCTTACCGTGGCTGAAACCCTTCCGGTTTTAAAAAAGAACTACGCGGAGATCAGCGAACTAAGCCTCGACGCCAACCAGTTTTTGCAGCTAAAAGGCAGCGATGCCGACGGCGAAAACCTGACCATTTACGTCGACCCGCAAACAGGTAAGCAATTAGGAATTCCCGGCAAACAAAGCGAGTTTTTTCAGTGGGTTACGGCCCTGCACCGGTCACTTTTTCTGCACGAAACGGGTCGGTTTTTCATCGGATTAACCGCGTTTCTGCTCCTGCTCAGCACCCTCTCCGGCATTGTGCTGATCATTCAGCGTCAACGGGGTCTGAAGCGCTTCTTTGGCAAGATCGTTCGCGACAACTTCGCCCAATACTACCATGTTGTGCTGGGCCGGCTGTCGTTCCTCCCGATCATCATCATCGCGCTGTCGGGAACGTACCTGTCGTTGGCCCGCTTCGGCCTGGTTGAAACGAAGATAGCCGCCGCAAGCGTTGATCTCGATGCTATACGCGCACAGCCTCAGCGTCAACTGGCCGATTTTGCTGTGTTCAAAAGCATTCGGCTTTCGGAGGTACAAAGCATTGAATTTCCTTTTTCGGAAGACCCGGAAGACTATTTCACGCTTAAGCTCAAAGACCGCGAACTCACGGTCAACCAGATTACGGGCGATATTCTGAGCGAAAACAAGTACCCGGTTGCTGTCTTACTGACCGAGTTAAGCCTCGATTTACACACCGGGCGGGCTAGCGCCTGGTGGGCAATTGTTTTGGCCGTGGCGGCGGGTAACATCCTGTTTTTCATTTACTCCGGATTTGCCATCACCTGGAAACGTCGGGCTAACCGCATCACCAACAAATACACCGCCGACGAGAGCCAATTTATCATTCTGGTTGGCTCCGAGAATGGAACCACGTTTCGGTTTGCCCAACTCATTCATCAGCAACTTCTCAAGAGAGGCCAAAAATCATTTCTGACCGAGTGTAACAAGTACGCTGTATTTCCAAAAGCCGAGCACCTGCTGGTGTTGACCGCTACCTACGGGCTTGGCGAGGCCCCAACTAACGCAACGCGCTTCACCGATCTGATCACCAAATTTCCCCAACAGCAGCCGGTTCGTTATTCTGTGCTGGGCTTTGGTTCGCGGGCCTATCCCGATTTCTGCCAGTTCGCTTTCGAAATCAATCAGTTATTGGCTAAACAGTCCTGGGCTACCCCGCTGATCGATATTCACACCATCAATGATCGGTCGCCAGACGAGTTTAGCTTATGGGCTACAGCCTGGACACAACAGGCTGATCAACCCCTGTTTGCGCTTTCAGACCTGGAAAAAACGCCGACAGTCCGCTTCAGCAAATTGACCGTGACCCACAACACGGGTACCGAACAGCCGGAAGGCACCTTCCTGATGCGGTTGCAATCGCCGCGTCGGCTCGGTATCACATCCGGCGATTTACTGGCTATCTATCCGGCCAATGACCACCGCGAACGACTCTATTCCATTGGCGTTCTGGAAAAAGAGATTCAGCTTAGTGTTCGGCTACACGCTGGTGGGTTAGGGTCAGGCTTTTTGCACCAGTTAACACCCGGCGAAACCATTCGGGCCCGGATTGTCAGAAACGATCATTTTCACTTCCCGAAAAAGGCACCCGTTGTTGTCATGATTGCTAATGGCACCGGTATCGCGCCTTTTCTGGGCATGATCAGTCAAAATAAACAACAGATACCTTGCCATTTGTACTGCGGTTTTCGGCAAGCCACATCACTCGCGATCTACCGCGACTTTCTGGAAGAAAGCCAGGCGAACAAAAAGCTATCCAACCTGCACGTAGCCTACTCACGGGAAGGCAATAAACAGTATGTCAGCGAATTACTAGCCCGCGATGCCGACTTTATGGCCCAGACGCTGACGGAGGGGGGCATTGTGATGATTTGCGGTTCGTTGGCTATGCAAAAAGACGTGATTGATCAGCTCGATCTGATTTGTCAGGCAAAAAATGGCCAAACTGTCAGCCACTATCAAGCCCATAATCAGATACGTATGGATTGTTATTGATAGCTTTGGCGTCAGACAGATAACACGCCTTACCCGCTCAACGCCATGTTCTCCTCCCCGTCTCGTTTTCTGACAGCGCTGTTGCTCTCCGTTACCGCTATCACCGGCTGTCGGACTCAACCACTCACCATCACCGTTAAGCCCGATCAGACGTTTCAAACCATGCACAGTTTCGGTGCATCCGATTGCTGGTCAGCGCAGTTTATTGGACAGAACTACCCACTTGCCAAGCGCGAACAGATTGCCGACTGGCTGTTCAGTACTGAAGTGGACAAGGCGGGAAACCCGAAAGGGATCGGCCTGTCGGTTTGGCGGTTCAATATTGGGGCGGGTAGCACTGAGCAGGGTGATTCGAGCAGTATCCGAAGCCCCTGGCGACGGTCAGAATCTTTTCTACTACCCGACGGCTCTTATGACTGGACCAAACAGGCCGGACAACAGTGGTTTGTCGAAGCGGCGCACCGGCGCAAGGTGCCTTATCTGTTAGGGTTTACCAATTCGCCCCCGGTACAGTTTACTGCCAATGGAAAAGCCTATGCCTCAGGTACGTTGGGTGACTACAATTTTAACCCGAAACACCTGAACGATTACGCCCGTTTTCTGGCCGACGTAGCACAGTATTTCGACCGTAAAGGCTGGCCCATGCACTACCTCAGCCCGTTCAACGAGCCACAATGGGATTGGGGAATAAAAAAAGGGCAGAAGATGGCTACGCAGGAAGGCACACCCGCAACTAACGTTGACATGGCTGAGCTGACCCGCGCGTTGAGCCGAGAACTGACCACCCGAAAGCTGGCTACCCGGCTAACCCTGGGCGAGGCTGCACAGTTGAATTATCTTTCGCAGGGGGGCACCAACCGGAGTAAAACCGGTCAGGATGACGTGATCGACGCCTTTTTCTCGCCAGCCAGCCCCGCCTTCATCGGCAACCTGCCCAACGTAGAAAAGCTGGTTTGTGGCCACAGTTATTTCACTACGTCGCCCGCACAAACGCTACAGACCGTTCGACAAACGCTGGCTGATAAACTCGCCAAAACCGGCGTGGGGTTCTGGCAGTCGGAATACTGCGTGCTGGGTGATAACGACGGTGAGATCAATGGCAACCGACGTGATCTGGGTATGACAACAGCACTATATGTGGCCAAAGTCATTCACGCCGACCTTACGGTGGCCAATGCCGCCTCCTGGCAGTGGTGGCTGGCCCTGAGTGCCAGCGATTACAAAGACGGATTGATTTATGTGGAAACCGACGGGAAAATGGGCGAGAACAAACAAAATGCGCAAAATGGAGACGTACTCAGTTCCAAAACGCTTTGGGCATTAGGCAACTACGCCCGGTTTGTACGTCCTGGTATGCAGCGCATAGCCGTGCAGCCAATGGCTTCCCAAACTGCTACCCCCACCCCCTTGATTTCGGCATACCGGAGTGCCAACAAAAAGCAGCTTGTCATGGTAGTGGTCAATGCTGGTGACTCCCAACCAATTCGTATCGAGGGCATTGGACCGAAAACAAAACGAATTGATCTGTACGAAACGACCGAATCGGCCGATCTTCACAAACGGACCGTGGCTTTCGACCAGATCACCCTGGCGGCAAAATCTATCACTACCCTGGTTTTGCCCCTTTGACGGTTTCAAGGAGGTCAAATGTCTTTAACGCATCGAAAGCCGGTATGCATCAGCGAGGTTTCGGCCGTGCTGCCCGACCGACCCGATACCCGATAGCCGTGGCACCAGCCCGGTTCGCAGAGGTATGATCCACCCCGTTGAACCCGTTCCGTTTTGTCGGTGATGGGCACAGTCTGTTGCTGGATCAGGTCACTGTAAGCCATTTTGGGGTCTTCGCACCATTCCCAAACGTTGCCTGCCATATCCGATAAACCCAGGGGCGACTTTCCGAACGTACCTACGGGAGCCGCCCGGTGAAATCCATCGGTCACTTTATCAACGTTCGGGAAGGTGCCATTCCAGGTATTGGCCATGCTTTTGCCATTCACAAACAGCTCATTACCAAACGGATATAAATCTTGCGTGTTTGTTCCATTGCGGGCAGCGTGCTCCCATTCAATCTCGCGCGGAAGTCGTTTTCCTGCCCATTTGGCGTAGGCCTGTGCATCGTGCCACGACACCTGGGTTACGGGCATACTGTCGGCGGCGATACCTGCGGCCGGACCATAGGGAAACTGCCAATTGGTCCCTTTGATTAACTCCCACTCCTTCGTATCGTCGTTGAACACACCGGCATCACCAAACTTTTCGGCTTCGGTCTGGTAGCCGGTTGCCGTTACAAACGAGCGGAACTGACCAACGGTTACCTCATGCTGATCCATCAGGAAAGGTTTTACCTGCACCCAGAACGTTGGCTTTTCCTGCGCTAAGCCCTCTTCTGAACCGATCAGAGTGAATCCTCCGGGTACGTACACCATCTGGTCAGGTACGTTGCCGGGTGGTTGCGCGGCAGACATTACTTTATCATCAGGCTCTGTCTCGTACACCGTGATTGTTGGAGCATACGCAAATTGTTTGGGCGAACCGGGCTCACAGGCCAGGCAGAGCAACAACAAACTGCTCAAACACGGCCATAGTGGTAGTAAGCGATGTGTAGTAGGGTTGAGCATACAGTAAATCCGTTCTTAAACACGGCTTTTCCTGGCCGCAATGTACGAATCAGTCGCCCAACCTACCCCTCTGTTTTATCTGGTTATTCGGTACAGGCCAACAACTATTTCATACCTGCCGGGTTGTTACCGATCGTTTTTTCATAGCCGAACACCCCACGGTACCAATCGGCAAGGTGTTCGACATCATTGGCCGCGACGCCGGGGAGATCGATTGCTTTTATCTTTGGTGGATTCATGCTTTTTTGTTTCGAGTGCCTCCATGGCGTTAGCATACCGGCGTCCTAATTCGCGGGCCGATTCGGCGTTGAAATGTGTGGCATCGCCCCCATCGGTCAGGCCCGACGCGTCGGCACAGCCTACCCGCGACACGTGTTTGGGCAGGTTCGATAAAATGGCGTTGATTTGGGTAGCCGCCGGATTCTTCAACAGGTAAAAATCACCCAACGTACCCACAACAACCGGTGCATCGGGACTGCCGAATACCTGCCGAAAGCGTCCGATTAATTCCGTGAGCTTTGCTTCGTACCCAGCCGCCAGTTCAGGCTTACTGTCACTTTCGCCCTGATGCCACAAAATGCCGTGCAACGTCCCTGCGCGTTGTGCCAGCTGCACCCGTTTAATGGCTTCATCGTAGGGGTAATTCTTTGTTTGCTCATGGTACCCTCCCGGCGTCCAGGCATCGATAGCCGATCCTCCTACCGCCGTTGGAATCAGACCAATGAAGGAATTGGGGTTCTGTTCGGCCATCAGTTTACCAAACGCCAAACCCGGACCAACACCCACTACCGCTGGCTTATCGAAGTGCATCGGTTCAGTAGCGGGCACCCACTGATTGGCTTTGTTTAGCATCCACACACGCGGATGCGTCGTTTTGTCAAGCGTATCGACCTTTCCGCGACCTGCCATATTCGACTGACCAGCCAACACATACAGGTGGAAGTTGGCAGGTGATACACCCATAGGCACCGTTTGCGCCAGCATGACAAATGGGCTAATAGTCAGGAAAAGAGCAGCAAACAGCAGATTACGCATGATCAATAATTGTTTTAGGGAGTATTGGCCCGATTCGTTGACCATGTCCCAATGTCGGCCATGCCCCGAAACTAACAAAAGCTGATTGGCTTCGTCATCCTGAAGAACTAACATCCACATGGTACATTGAAAACTCGGTGTTCTCAGTGTTAAATTACTGGTACTCGCTACTTACACCGCCATTGCCCAGCCTTTAGCGTACTCACGCTTCCAGAATTGCATGGCAACTTTATTGTCTTTGATATGGCCGTTGGTCGGGTCGCAGTGAAGGGTAGTTCCGGTGCGTTGCGAGATATTGGCCAGGTGACAAAGCAGCACACTTTTATGCCCCTCCTCGATAGGTGCTGTCAGCTTTGTCTTCTCCCGAATGGTATCCAGGAAGTTGGTAAAGTGGGTCAGCTCCAGATCACCCGTGGCGCTTACTGTGTTGGTTGGATCAAGCTTGGTACCCGGCTTGATCTCCTTGACCAGCTTATTCTTGTCATCGAAAATCTGGTAATCGCCACCGCCTTTATTCACCAGCGTGCCTTTGTCGCCGTAGATGATGAACCCGCGACCACTACCGTCGACCGGGAATGAATTGCAGCTGCGGCCCTCCCACGTGATGGCTTTCCCGTTGGCGAACTCGAAACTGGCCACCTGCGTATCCGGCGTCTGCCAATCGTCTTTGTACGCATAGCGCCCGCCCGACGAAGTCACTTTGGTCGGAAAATCGAGCCCCATAAACCAGCGGCAGCAGTCAATTTCGTGGTTGCCATTGTTGCAGGCCTCACCCGTGCCCCAGTTCCAGAACCAGTGCCAGTTATAGGGGACCACATTATCCTGATATGCCACTCGTGGTGCCGGTCCCTGCCACAGCTCAAAATCGAGCGTTGAGGGGACGGCTATTTTCTTGCCCACGCCAATCGGCTTACGCGAGTTAGTGTACCAGGCCTTGGCAAAATACGGGTTACCAATGATGCCTCCGCGCACTTCCTTCACCGCTTCGATTAGCGTGGGAAACGACCGGCGCTGACTACCTACCTGAATCAGCTTGCCGTACTTGTTGCGCGCTTCGATCAGCATTTCGCTCTCATACGGATTGTGGCCGCAAGGTTTTTCTACGTACACATGCTTGCCATTAGCCACGCCCATCAGCGCCGCCGGTGCGTGCCAGTGGTCGGGGGCAGCAATGAGCAGGGCATCGAAATCAGTCTTCGTTACCAGTTGACGAATGTCTTTGATGACGGTTGGCTGACGACTAGCATCTTTCACCGCATCAAGGCCGTTTTTTATGGCTCTATCTTCTACGTCGCAGAGGTACGCCACCTCCACATTTGGCAGTTTGGAAAAAGATTTGGCATGATACGCTCCCCGGCTATTAACGCCCATGACCGCTACAATGACCTTGTTACTAGGCGCATTCTTCCCGTAAATGGGGAAGTTTAATATCGTGGTGCCGGCCGTAGCCACAGCTGACTTTTTGATAAAATCGCGACGATCCATGAGGACTGAAGATAGAGGACACTTTTTAGTTTAACTTATGAATTTTGATACTTCTGAAATTCACGACGTCGCCATGATCCTGGAGCAGGATTCGGCCGGTGGGGGCTTCGCCGAAATTGGGGAAGTCTTTGTATTTGCTTTTGGCCACTAACTCCCTGAAAGCGGCTGAGCCACGATCATATTCCAGCACTTTCACACCGTTCAGAAAATGCTCGATGTGATTGTTAGGATAGACTACCACCCGGCCGGTATTCCATTGGCCGGGTGGCTTCACAAAGCGAGGGTTTTTGTCGGCAGTAATCAGGTCATACAAAGATGACTGAGTCCGGTTTCCATCGCGGCCCTGCTTGGCGTCGGGGTGTAGCTTATCGTCGAGGACCTGGTATTCCAACCCAACGATTGGTCCTTTATCGCCTTGCGCAGGCCCGACGAAATACTTCACACCACTGTTCCCACCGGGGGTCAATTTGAACTCAAAGCTCAGATCAAACGCCCCGTATTGATCAGTTGTCACAATGTCGCCTCCTCTTGATCCTTCTTTGGGCTCCACTACATTGATGCCAATGGTGCCATCCTGAATGACCCATCCCTTATCAGGAAAACTCGCCTTATTCGCTGATTTCCAACCCGTTGAACTCCTTCCGTCGAAGAGTAGCTTCCAGCCATTTCTCTGCTCGAAATCGGTCAGTTCATTCGGCGTGGTATTGACTACGTACCCATCCTTCGGAAAATCGTCGGTCAGTTTGGTGGCGCCTTTGATGCGGATATTTTTCCAGTAAATCTTCTTGCCTACTTTATCGGGGCTGCTGATGGCGTGTACCTGCAAGGCGATAACGCCCTTACTGTCAACATTATCGACCAGGTAAGCGGCCGGTGTTCCGTTCACCCAGGTACGTATCTGGTTGCCTACGCACTCGATTTTCACCTGGTTAAACTCGTTGTGTTTATAGCTGTTCTGCGCCGACGGATTCAGCCCCAGCGGATACAGCCAATCGCGACGGCCTTCGTCGTAAATACCGCCTGTCCATTTCCGGGGCGAAGGATCGAGTTCGTACTGATAACCAAACACCTTACCTTTCCCGTCGCGCCCGGCGGGGTCATACTGACTCCGAAACTGAATACCGGAGTTCGAGCCCAGGTCTTCGATTTTCACATCAAGTTCCAGCACGAAATCACCGTATTGCTGCTCTGAAATCAGAAACGTATTCGGCGATTTTTCAACGGTACGGCCTACAATAACGCCATCTTCAACGGCGTAGGTAGCGGTGCCGGCTACCTGCTTCCAGCCCTTCAACGATTTACCATCAAACAGGCTTGTCCATTTTTTGGTAGACAGCGCGGCTTGCCCGACAGCCAAATAATTTGCACTTATCAGTAGCAAAAGAAATACAGTCAGTTTTTTCATTTGGATTATACGAGTTGTACACCAGAATAAGCAGATGCTCTTGCCTATTTACGCATGTATGGGCAACGCTTCTGCCAACCTTGCTATCTACTAGCTAACATCCAACGCCCAAAGCCTTACCCATTATAGCCAGGCAGAACCCATACCTGTCAACCGAGCGGCAACCGATTTTTCCCGTTTTACCAGATTTCTGCATCACTATTACTGCCTTACACCACACAAACTGATTGGCCAACGTACCTGCGCATGGTCAGTAAAGCCAGGCTGATGATATTATACACACTCTTCAGAGAAACAGCCATCACCTCGGCAGCCTGTGGGTGCGTTAGCTCGTTCATGTACACCAGACACAGAATCTCTTTCTGTCGCTTTGGCAACTTGTTCAGGTCAAAGGGTACAGATCGGCCGAAAACAACGAATGCATTCGTGAGAAAGCATCCTGGTCACCAGCACGGAACATGTCCCAAAGTGGAATGTGCTCAGCCTGAGTGAGGTGGTTTTCATGGGTTGACCTATTTAAGGGCTACATCGGCCTCTTTGAGCAGGAAATCAGCTCCATCGGCCAGACTCGATGCCTCCCAGGTAAGCAGCGCATCATTGGGCACTACATCGATGGGCGTTACACTCGATGACGAGGATGACGATTCGCTGTAGCCAATATTCGACTCCCGGTTGTAGCAGGAAATGATCGACCAGCGTGGTTTATCCGATAAGTTGGCCTCTGACCGATGGAGAATGTTGCTGTGAAAGAAGAGCACATCGCCCGCCTTCAATTCGACAAAGACCAGTTCCATCGTTTTCAACGCCAGATCAACGTAGCGTTGCGATGCGCCCACCTGCTCACCGGCGAAACCATGTTCAACGCGGCCCATTTTATGCGACCCTTTGATGACTTGCAGACAACCGTTTTCGTGATTGGCATCGGTAATAGCCACCATCACCGACATCATCTGATCGGGTAGCAGAAATTCGTTTTTGTACCAGTAACCGTAATCCTGATGCCATTCCCACGCACCACCTACGCGCGGCTCTTTCTGCATCAGTTTCGAGTGAAAATGGCAAACCGCTGCCTGACTACCATCGGTATTTTTATCAATCAGCTTATCCACCGAATCAACCAGTTGCCGACTGCGCGTGAGCAGGCCAAATACATCGTTGCCGGGTTTGTACCAGAGCGATAACTTGCTCCGTTTGCCGGTACTGTCGTTTACATTGATGGCGTTCTGGCTGACGGCGCTGTCTTCAATAGCAACCGTGTACAACTTTTCAGTTTCTTTTTCATTAAGAAAGCCTCTGATAATCAAATAGCCATCTTCGTTATACTGCTGAATTTGCTCGGGGGTTAATGCTGCGTTGGTCATCTTGATTGAGGGGAAAACGTTAGAAAAGAGAAGTGAGATTTGAGAAGCGAGAAATAAGAGGTAAGAGCCAGGACAGAAGGGTCGAGAGACAGGACAATGACTTTGGGAACGTACCTAGAGAGCACTGATTTCGTATAACTGACCTGCGTACAAGCTAGTCAAAATCACTGAAAAACCTTTGTTTTTCAGTGATTTACCGGTTAGTGCCGTCACTACTTTACCGCTCATCGTTTTCACCTGATAGCGCGTTGTGGGGTCGAGTTGTTGCAGGTTACCTGTCGTTTGGTCTCAATAGCCTTATGCCGGAAAACCCCGATGATGCCGCCCTTTTTTGTTTCGGTATTGATGCGTTGAAAGCCATCCCACATGCCCTCCATCGGTTCACCGAAGCCCGGTAAATCCTGTCGGTATGTCATGATCTGGTGTTTGTTTTCCATAGCCTGTAGCCAGTCGGCATAGGAATGGCCGGCGACCGCCACCACGCCATATTCCGCACCCGCAGATCCACGTTGGCATCGGGCGGACCGTAGAAATAGACAGCCAGTCGCCCTCGGCATGTTTCAGCATGGCATAGTAGGCTGTGGCCGTAAACTTCGGTAAAGCAAAAAGTGGTCTTTTCAGATGAACGGATTGCCCTCTTCGACCGGATATTCGCCACCTTTCTGAACGGCTACAGCCAATCTAATCTTGCCCAGGCCGCTCACTTGTCGACCTCGTTTTTCTGCCGAAAATTCAAACAGGACACCGGCTACGCGCCGATCGAGTACTTTAATCACCTGCGCATTCAGAAAGCCTGCCAACTGCTTCACTTTAGCAACCTGCGCATCAATGAAGTTGCCTCGCAAATCGGCATCGACGATCCGTTCTATTTTTCCCGGCTTTTCAAAAAGCAAATGGGTATTTCGCCGAATGAATACCGCAAAGAAGAAGGTATTCAGCGCTGATAATCTCAGGCATAACGCGCCTTCAGGAGCTGCATCATAAACACGTTTATGTCCCACTGACCAGCCACCGGCTCCTGCGAGTAGGGCAGCGCGGGCATGTAGGGAGCCGGACCAAACTCGGTGGTGATGGTCAGTTGTGTACCCGCTTTACGATGATGCTCAACTACCCGATCCCACCAGTTAAGGTGTGCTTCGAGCGTCGATTGCCATTCGGGCGCACGCGGATCGTTTACCTGCGGACCCTCGGGGTGCCCTACTCTACTGTGAATATGGTCGGTATGCGCAATGGCCAGACTTACTGCTTCAGGCTGATCCTCGAGCAGTGATTCATGCACGTTACACCAGTGCGATATATCGAGTGTGATGCGGAGATCGGGCAGGTCGGTTAAGAAGCGCTGACAGACAGGGGCGGCAAACAGCGCTTTTCCCCGGTGCGTTTCATGAATGATTTTAACCCCGGTTTCGGCTGAAATACGAGCAGCCAGGTCGAAGAGTTGCCGGTTTTGTTCAGGACTGAAAAAGTCCTTCCCTGTCTGGCAATTCACCAGCACAGGCCGTGCCTCGATCAGATGGCGGAGGTACGTTTCGTAATTGCGGCAGTGGGCGTCCAGGTCAGTCTCGACCGATTGCCAGTATTGCCCGATCAGTTCAAGCTCGTACTGGGCTAACGTACCCAGAACAGTCTGCTTTTCGGTAGCATCGAACGGCAGGGCCATCTCAACGCCATCGTAGCCAGCCGTTTTCACGTTCCGGCAAAAGGTAGGAAAAGGCAGGGTATTACCCCATTCGGGGGCGTAGAATTTGATGGTCATGCGTGTTATATCGTATCTGCTCTTAGCTGCCTGATAGCGACGATTTGGGGTCGCGTCCCATAGCGTTGCCCCGCACAAAATCGCATCGGGCGTCAGCGATCACATTCCGGAAACGGGGCACATACGTATCTGTGGGCCTGCGGTCGTAGTAATAGCTGTCGTTCAGGTCGGCTCCTTCATATAGTCCGCTGACCCGCCCCCGGTAATTATGGTTCATAACGCACTTACCTGTCCAAATCTTTTTCCACGATTTTACCGCTCACCTTTTCTTTCAGAATCACCTTATGACGACCATCGTGGGTGATTTCTTCTTTGATCAGGTAGTGGTCAGCGTCGTAGTCAGTCAGCGTCTTCTCCTGGGTAAGACCTTCCTGACCGCGCCAAACGGGCAACTGTACCGGTTCCCACTGCTTTGTTTCGGCCGATTTATAGGCCGCATCGAGAATGGCGTTGACCACGTACCCATCATAGAACGTTTCGGCGGGTTCGCGGCCCGTTTCGCAGGCAGTGAACATGTCGGTGAACATATGGTTGTAGCCCAGGTCGTTGACCTCATCGCCCACCGGAAAGAGCCAGCCTGAGTTGGTTTCGGCTTTTTCAGCTACGTAATCAGCGCCTTTGCCCGACGTGTACATCTCAAAGCCAGTGCGCAGAAAGTTATTGATCCAGATGGTGCCTTCGGTGCCCATTACCTCGTCGCGCAGGTCCATACCCCCACGAAACACCCAGCTCACCTCGAACTGACCGATGGCTCCGTTTTCATATTTCACCAGCGCAATGGCATGATCTTCGGCGTCGATAGGTTTTACCTGCGTAGCGGCCCAGCACATTACTTCGACCGGCCGAACATCTTTTCCGATAAAGCTTCTGGCTATTTCTACACAGTGGCAACCCAGATCGAGCATACAGCCGCCACCTGCCTGCTCTTTGTCCCAGAACCAGTTGGAGTGCGGGCCAGGGTGCGCCTCGCGGGATTTTGCCCACAGAATTCGGCCCAGCGAACCGCTTTTTACAGTTTCCAGCGCTTTCAGGAATTTGGGCGAGTAGCACAGGTCTTCCAGGTAGCCGCCAAAAATGCCCGCCTCTTCCACGAGTTGCATCATCCGAAGGGCTTCCTCGGCGGTGCGGCCCAGGGGTTTGGTGCAGACGACGTTCTTTTTGTGTTTGGCGCACAGTTCAACGGCCGTGGCGTGCAGGTTGTTGGGCAGGGCCACACACACCATCGTAACGTCGGGGTGGGCAATGACGGCCTCCATGTCGGTCGACCAGAAGGTACAACCATAATCGGCGGCAAATTTCTGCGCGGTTTCTTCGCGGCGGGCGTAAATGGCAATGACGCGGTCGCGGCTGCGCTGACCGTGGAGCGATTCGGCGTAGAAGCGGCCGATGAAGCCGCCGCCGAGCATGGCAATGTGTTGCATAAGTTAATTGGGTTTAGATTAATTGGTGATCAAGGGTATTTTCCGGTAACGAGATATCAGTGGTGACTGTCTCGTTTTCTTTCTCGTACGATAGTGTGAGCGCACCAAAGATAGCCAACGCAACCCCCAGCGATTCGATCAGGACAGGCTCTCTTTCAGAAAAATTATGGGCAGTAAAATAGTGGCAATCCCTCCACCCAGCACGATCAGGTTTTTTCGCAATTGCATACCGTATCGTTGCTGGTTATGGTTATGTGCCCGGACATATGCGCATAGGGCAGCGCGCCGTCGAGCCGTCCATTAATGGTAAAATCCACGCCAAGACCAGTTCCCAGGGTTAGCACCAGCACGCGGTTAAAGCCCCTCCCCTGCCCATAGATTGCCTCGCCCAGCGCTACCACCCGCGCATCATTATCGAGAAAACAGGGGAGTTCATGCTGCTGACTGATGTAGCGTGCCAGCGGATAATCCTCCATAATTCGAGGAAACCGTAGTTGGAATCGACAGTGCCGTTGGCAAATACAAAGCCCGGAACGCCAATACCAATGCCTGCCAGTTGAGCTTCATCGACCGTCCACATATAGTCGGTATGGTCGTCGTTGGCGATGTACAGACGCTTAACAGGTTGCACCTGAAGGGCTGAGTAACAGGCCAGTAGTAGCAGCAGAGGTAGTAACCGTTTTTTCACGCAGTCAGTTTGATCCGATAGTGTATACTAGTTGCTGGCCAACCGCTTCCATATGCGATACAGCCAACGTGTCGTTATGGTTAAACAGTCTGGCACCTCTTTTTTCCCTATTTCAGGGACCTTACTTTTCGTTGACCTTTTAAAGTAGACAGGAGCGCTGCTGACCAACATCAGAAAACTACTTTGGAAGAAAAGTGGCTTCTGTATGCAGATTGAAATGCCTGATAAAAAAACCGTGGAAATATTTTGAACAATGTTCAATAGTCTATTACCTTTGGTTCAATAATCAACGGATATGGGAGTTAGCGAACGGAAAGCGAGGGAAAAAGAGGAACTAAGAAGCCTGATTCTGGAAGGAGCCATGAAGCTCTTTGCCGAGAAAGGCGTAGCCAACGTAACGATTCGCAACATCGCTGACGCCGTAGAGTACAGTGTGGGTACTGTGTATGTCTACTTCAAAGACAAAAACGCCATCCTTCATGCCCTTCATACCAAGGGATTCCTGGAATTAAGGGGCCGATTTATGGTACTCCTGAACGTAGCCGATCCGATGGAGCGACTGAAAGCGGCAGGCAAAGTATATATACAATTTGCTCAGGAACAACCAGATATGTATGACCTGATGTTTAATATCCAGGCCCCGATGGACGTTGTCAAGGAAGGTGAAGGCGATGTTTGGGACGAGGGCAAAGCAACCTTTGGGTTTGTGCGTACCATGATCAAGGATTGCCAGGATACCGGGCACTTCGAGGGACATGAGCCGGAAGCCCTCTCGTTTCTGATCTGGAGTATCGTGCATGGCATGTGTAGCCTGACGATCTCGTGTCGTACCGATGTAGTTAGCCTGGAAAAGCCCGCTACGCAGGGATATGACGAATTTTTGCGAATGCTGGAAAGATTCTAAATTTTTTGCCGTTATAATGAACATTGTTCAAAATTAAATCAAAGATCAATGAGACATTTATTACCCTCCCTATTACTGGTTTTACTGGCGCTGAACGGGATGGCTCAGCCCCATCTGGATGCGTATGTGCAGCTCGCTTTTACCAGCAACGAAAGCATCCGGCAACAACAGGTGTTGCTGCAACGAAATCTGGCAGCCCTTGATGAAGCCAAACGGCTCTACAGGCCCACCATGAACCTGACCGGCACCTATACCCTTGCCGGTGGCGGGCGCACCATCGACTTCCCACTGGGCGACCTGCTTAATCCAGCCTATAGTACCCTGAACCGGCTCACCGGTAGCGAAGCCTTCCCTCAATTACAAAACAGGCGTATACTGCTCAACCCCAATAATTTCTACGACATACACACCCGCACTACCTACCCGCTCGTGAACGCCGAAATTCGCTACAATGAGCAGATCAAACGGCAACAGGTCGATCTGCAACGCATTGATATTAACCTATTTAAGCGCGAACTAGCAAAAGAGGTAAAGGTGGCTTACTACCGTTATCTACAAGCTACTGAGGCCATCCGGATCTACGAAAACGCCCTCACGCTGGTGCAGGAAAATCAGCGGGTCAACACCGCCCTGTTCAACAACCAGAAAGTGAACCGTACGAGTGTGGTTCGGAGCAACAACGAAGTTACCCGGATTGGGGCGCAGGTAGCCGTGGCCCGGCAGACACAGCACTCGGCGCAGGCGTTCCTGAATTTCCTGCTGAACCGCCCCGCCTACACAGCCATCGAATCTGATGCGATTACGAACGTACCTACACCGCCAACCTCGGCCGACACAACCCTGTCTGGCCGCGAAGAACTGGCAAAACTGCGGCAGGCGCGGGCCATCAATACCTCGCTCGTGGGCCTGGCGGCTACCTACCGAAAGCCTAAAGTCAACCTGTTTGTCGACCTCGGAGCGCAGGCATTCGATTTTCGGGTCAACCGCCAATCGGCCTACTACCTTGCGGGTCTATCATTCGATCTTTCGCTATTCTCGGCGGGTCGTAACGCACTCAAAGTGACACAGGCCAACCTGGACGGAGAAGCCCTTGATGCCAACACGCGCTACGTGACCGGGCAGCTTCGGCTTCAGATAACAACGGCTACCAACGCACTGTTCTCGGCCCTGACCCAGCATGAAGCGGCTCAATCACAGGTGGGGGCTTCCCAGAGAAATTACCGTGACCTGCAACTCCTCTACCGGGAAGGACAGCTACTCTATATAGAACTACTGGATGCCCAAAATCAGCTCATCGCCGACCAACTGCAAGTAAACATCAGCCGCTTCGACGCCTGGACTAAACATGCTGAACTGGAACGCGCCACAGCAGCCATAAACCTTAACTAATATCATGAAAACCAACTACTTATTTCTGTTGGCAATAACCGTACTGGGAGCCGGTTGCCGCCATGAACAAACCCGCACCGCATTTACCGACGCCCCCGAAACCATTCCAGTCAGGGTGATGTCGGTGCAGTCGGCGCAGATACAGCCCTCGGTAGAAGCCACAGGGCTGCTGTCGACCGAAAATGAGGCTCGCTACGGGTTCAAAATAGGCGGCGTAATTGACCGGGTTTATGTTGATGAAGGTCAGACGTTTCGAAAAGGGCAACGACTGGCCTCGTTGAAGATCACCGAGATTGGCGCCCAGCGTGAGCAGGCTGAAATTGGCCTCGACAAAGCCCGTCGGGATTACCAACGTGCCGCCAACCTCTACCGCGATAGTGTGGCAACACTCGAACAGGTGCAGAATGCCAAAACGGCGCTCGATATCGCCCAACGATCGGTCAGTGTGGTCGCCTTCAATCAGCAATATGCTTACATCTACGCCACAGCTAACGGTGTGGTGACCAAAAAGCTAGCCAACGAGGGCGAAGTCATAGCCGTTGGAACACCCGTGCTGGCTATCAATGAAACCACTGCCAACCGCAACTGGACACTGAAGCTCGGCCTAAACGACCGCGATTGGGCAAGTGTGGCCCTCGGTAACCGCGCCACCGTTCGTATCGACGCGTTTCCGGAACGCACCTTTGCGGGTACCGTGATTCGGAAACCGGTGGCTGCCGATGCGGGCAGTGGTACGTTTGAGGTTGAAGTCCGGGTAAACCTAACTGGCCTGACACCGTCGGTGGGGATGTTCGGTAAGGCCACCATCCAGACCGGACGTAGCCACCAACAAACCGTGATACCCTACGAAGCCCTGATCGAAGCCGATGGCGATCGGGCCTTTGTATACGTTCCTATGGGCACAACGCGCGTGCGTCGCGTTCCGATTCAGATCGAGCAATTCGGTCATGAGCAGGTGGTCGTGAAGGAAGGACTGGAGAACGTACCCGCCTTTGTGGTGAGCAACAGCGCGTTTCTCAACGAACAATCCACCATCCGTATCATTCGCTGAGCCATGAACCTGACCCAATTTTCTGTCAAAAACTACCAGTTTACACTGGTGGTCGCGCTGATGGTGGCTGTAGTGGGCGTAGTGACCCTACTAACCATGCCCCGCGCCGAAGACCCGCAGATTAACCCACCGCAGTTTCCGATTGTGGTGATCTACCCCGGCACCACTCCCACCGACCTCGAACAGCTGGTGGTAAAACCCATCGAAAACAAGCTCAACGAACTGGCCAACATCCAGAAAATTGTGACTACCATTCAGGACGGGGTAGCCGTGATTAACCCGGAGTTCAGCTACGGGGGTAATGTAGATACGAAGTATCAGGAGGTGGTGCGCGAGGTAAACGCCCTGCGTACTACCCTTCCCGCCGATATCTACGACATCGACATCCGCAAGGTTGACCCCTCCGACGTGAATATTCTGCAGGTTGCGTTAGTATCGGAAACGGCATCGATGGCCCAACTGAAACACCAGGCCGAAGAGTTGGAGGAAGCCCTCGAAAAAATTACCGACCTTAAGAACGTCGAGGTGTCGGGAGCGCCGGCGCAGGTGGTTCGGGTAGACGTGCAGACGGACAAACTCGCTCAACTCCGTATTCCGCTCTCGACGGTGGTCGGGAGCCTGCAAAGCGAGAACGCCAACGTACCCGGCGGCAGCGTCAACGCGGGTGGACTAAGCTTCAATGTAAAAACAAGCGGGCGATTTCGAGACGTTACCGATATTGCCAATACAGTAGTTTACAACGGCAACGGCCGAATTGTGTACCTGCGCGACATAGCTACCGTGGGTCTGAAAAACCTGACCGAAACCCATATCACCCGGGTGAACGGACGGCGGGGTGTGCTGGTTACGGCGGCACAGAAAGAGGGCGTTAATATTGCCAGCACCCAACGAAAGTATGCCCCGGTCGTGGCCGCGTTCACCCAACAATTACCCGCCAATATCAAGCTCATTAATTACTTCGATCAGGCCGATAACGTGGCGGGGCGATTGCGCGGGCTGGGAATCGACTTTGGTATTGCCATTTTTCTGGTCCTGTTCACGCTGCTGCCGCTGGGCGGGCGGGCCGCCACCATTGTCATGATCTCCATTCCCCTATCGTTGGGACTGGGTATTGTGGGTCTTAACGCGTTTGGCATCTCGCTCAACCAGTTGAGTATCGTTGGGCTGGTGGTGGCGCTCGGTTTGCTGGTCGATGATAGTATCGTGGTTGTCGAGAACATCGAACGCTGGATGCGTGATGGCTACCCACGGCGCGAAGCCGTGCTGCGCGGCACGAAGCAAATCACACTAGCCGTACTTGGTACAACGGCCACACTCGTAATCGCGTTTTTACCCCTGGTGTTTCTACCCGGCGGTCCCGGCGAGTTTATCCGGGGCTTACCGCTAGCTGTAATCGCGACGGTTGTAGGCTCGTTGTTTGTGTCGTTGACGATAGTCCCGTTCGCGGCTAGTTTTCTGCTCAAACCACACGCTAATCCAGAAGGCAACTGGCTCTTACAAGCCTTGCAGCGCGGCATCCGGGCCACCTATTCCCGACTGGTGGATAAAGCATTACGCTGGCCCAAAACGACGCTATTCGTATCATTAGGATTATTCGTGACCGCGTTGGGTTTGTTTCCGGTGATTGGCTTCAAGCTGTTTCCTGCCTCTGAAAAGCCGATATTTCTGGTCAATGTCCGGATGCCCCAACAAACAAACCTGCTGCAGGGTAATCGCATTGCCCGCATGCTGGAAGACAGTCTCGGTGACGACAGCCGTATTCAGTATTTCACCACCAATGTGGGCAAAGGAAACCCGCAGATCTACTACAACGTGGTGCAACAGGAGGAGAAAGCAGATTTCGCCCAATTTTTTGTGCAACTTCCCGCTGACACCAAACCAACCGTGAAGCGCGAGTTGATTGCCGACTTACGCCGTCGGCTGGGTACGTTCCCCTTCGCCAAAGTAGAGGTAAAAGACTTCGAGCAAGGCCCGCCCATCGAAGCCCCGCTATCGGTTCGGTTGTTTGGCCCTAACCTCGATACGCTGCGCCGATGGTCGTTCGTGGTGGAACAGGTGATCCGCAATAGCCCCGGTACCGTTTACGTCAACAACGAACTGAACACGCGCAAAACCGACCTGCGGGTGCAGATCAATCGGGAGAAAGCCCGCACGCTGGGCGTTCTGACGGCCGACATCGACAAAACGGTACGCATGGCTGTTTCGGGCCTCACCGTCGGATCGTTTTCCGACGAAGACGATACAGACTACAACGTGGTGGTGGCCGTAGCCCGCGACAAATTCCCGACCATGGCTGTTTTCAACAACCTGTTCGTCAACAACGCGCAGGGCACGCCTATTCCGCTGAATCAGGTGGCGCTGATCGGGTTCGAGACATCGCCGACGACAATAAATCATTACAATAAGAACCGTTTCGCCAAGGTCACGGCTTACACCCGAACAGGCGTTCTGGCCAATACGGTCTTGAAAGACGTGGTACCAAAGCTCAACGCGCTGAAGCTACCCGCCGGTTACAGCTACAGGCTCTCGGGCGAGGCCGAAAGTGAGGGCGATGCCTTCGGTGGCAGCTTTATCACGGTGATTATGCTGACGGTATTTCTATTTGTGGGCGTGTTAATTCTACAATTCAAGACCTTTAAAGGCACGCTGATCGTGTTATCGGTGATTCCGCTGGGCGTAGTGGGAGGCGTTACGATGCTCTTCCTGACCGGAAACCCGCTTTCGTTTATCGGCATCATTGGGTTTATCGCGCTGGCGGGTATCGAAGTCAAAAATTCGATCCTTCTGGTCGATTTCACCAATCAGCTTCGCCAAGAGGGCGTTCCGTTAATCGAGGCGATTGAGCGGGCAGGTGAAATCCGGTTTCTACCCGTCGTTTTAACGTCGCTCACTGCAATTGGTGGTCTGATTCCATTGGCTTTGAATCCCAACCCGCAGATTTCGCCCCTTGCACTCGTCCTGATCGGCGGCCTGATCAGTTCCACCGTCTTATCGCGCATTGTCACCCCGGTGATGTATAAACTCATCCCGCCTACCATCGAACCGAGCCCTGTGCCACAGGAGCGGGAGATGTTAGCGGTGTAATGGCTGACTGGCCATCGCAAAAAGAAGCCGATGGGTACGTCGGCATGACACAACACTAGCGAATCTTTGTCTAAGGCTTATGAAACCGTTCTTACAACAACTTCATCAGGTAAACCCACTGCTGTATACGTTCGGGTGGGTCTGCCTGCTGGGTGCGGGGCTGTGCCTGGCGCTGACCCTGTTTACCCATACGCAGGTAATGGGCGTGAATGCCTGGTATAAGCCGATGAAATTCTGCTTATCGACAACGCTGCTCGTGTGGACTATGGGCTGGTTTGGGCAGTATCTGGGCCGGTCAGAAGCCGTCGTGGCCTATTCGTGGGGAATGATCGGACTGCTGGGTTTCGAGATTGTCTACATCGTGTTACAGGCGGGGCGGGGGCAGTTGTCGCACTTCAACCTGAGCACCCCATTGTATGCAGGACTATATAGCCTGATGGCCATAGCCGCCACGGGTGCATCGCTCTGGACGGGCTACATCGGCTTCCTGCTATTCCGGGCCGACCTTTCGGCCCTGCCCCGCGCTTACGTCTGGGGCATCTACTGGGGCATCGGGTTGTTCGTGCTCTTTTCAATGCAGGGCTTCGCCATGGGTAGTCGGCTGACGCACACCATTGGCGGGCCGGATGGTAGTCCCGGTCTGCCCATCGTGAACTGGAGCCGACGCTACGGCGACCTGCGTATCGCCCACTTTTTGGGAATGCATGCCTTGCAGGTGTTGCCCCTACTGGGCTTTTACGTGCTCAGGAGCAGCCGGTGGCTTGTAGTGGTGAGCCTGTGCTACGCCCTGTTTACCGCAGCCATTTTCTGGCAGGCTCTTCGGGGGAAACCCCTCCTACCCCGCACCAACTCATCGGATCAACTACCTATGAACCACCGTACGTCGGGGTAGTCAATCTCAAAAACGTCGAGGTATCGGGGGCACCGATGCAAGTGGTTCGGGGGGTCATTTACCCGTTTTGGCTGAGTCCCGGTGAGAGTTAAGTCTGGTTTACGCGTCTGATTAATCGTTAATTTTACCGTTCAAATCAGGCATAAGTATCCATTACCAAGAGATGATGCGATTCGCTATGGCTTAGTCGAACGCATTGTTTTGACGTGGCCAATCGTCACTTGTATAGGAAACCCACCTTTGCCTATAAAACATCCCATGATCGATATTTGTACAATTGGCCACCTTTCGCTGGATAAAGTAACTACTCCCCGTACGGTGGCCTACATGCCGGGCGGCACTTCATTTTACTTTTCAAAAGCGCTTTCTCAGGCTGACCTCACCTATCAATTAATTACAGCGCTTTCGTCGAAAGAAAACTACATTGTTGATGAGTTGCGCTCAGACGGCATTGATGTTTATGCCATACCGAGTCCGCATACGGTTTATTTTCAGAACGCCTATGATGAAGATCTGAATAACCGGCAGCAACATGTGCTACGGAAAGCAATCCCCTTCAGTTCCTCCCAACTACCGCCAGTAACGGCCAAAATATTTCATCTGGGGCCTTTGCTGTCCGATGACATACCAAGTCAGCTTCTTGAGGAGCTGGCTCAGAAAGGGCTGGTATCGTTAGATATCCAGGGCTACCTAAGGCGAGTTTGGCGTAAGAAAGTAATCTACCAGGATTGGGCTGATAAAAAGAGGGTATTGCCTAAGGTTCACACACTAAAGGCAAACGAGTTTGAGATGCAACTGGTCACCGGTCAAAAGGATATTTTAGGTGGAGCAACTTACTTAGCCGATTTAGGGGTGAAAGAGGTGATCATAACGCTTGGTGATCGAGGGTCGCTTATTTATACAGGGGGCACTTTATACAAAATCCCCTCCTTCAAACCACCTACCCTAGTTGATACAACAGGGTGTGGAGATACGTACATGGCAGGGTATTTATTAAAACGGGTGAAGGGCAGCTCAGTACAAGAGGCAGGTGAGTACGGTGCTCTGCTGGCTGGCTTAAAAGTGGGTTTTGCCGGCCCTATTCCTCGTCTGTCTACACTCAATACTGACCTTGCAAGTCGAGTAGATTGGTAGTAGACAAGCAGCTAAGCGCTGTACATCCATCTTGTGAGTAAACCAGTAGCCTAACCCACTCGGCTGAAGGTGTTTGAACAAACACTTGGCATAGCAGCGAATGCACTAATGACCGACGCTTTACCAATGGCCTCAACTACTGTTACGAATCAGCAACGGTTTTAGGAGGTCAAGGGACGCATTTAGAACATAAAACATATAACATATGTTTATTCTTATAATAGTCCAACCTTTATAAAATTCATGGACTCTTATGAGTGGCGCTCAAAACATAGCGTTCATTGTTTTTTCTAAAATCTGTCTGTTATGAAACGCATCCTGATGTATGTGACAATTCTGACGGCGATCATCAGTTGGTCTTGTCAAAGTGAGTCTAACAATTTACCGACGCCAGCAAAGGGCGTCTTACTCAACGATTCATTCTCGGTTGGTACCAATGGCTGGGAAGGAGGTTATACCGATTATTCAACGCCCCAGGACAGCTTAATTAATTTCAAATTTGAGCAGGCAAGTCTGCCGATGCCCCTAAATGCTGCCCAAAAATCACTGCGGGTATATGGGGAAAACCGTAGTGATGATTTGTTCATGTATGTAAGCCGGAAGCTTACCAATTTGTCTCCCAATAAAGAATATACCCTGTTGTTCGAAATAGAACTAGCGTCGCTTTACCCTGAAAGTGGATTTGGAATAGGCGGTGGTCCTGCAACCAGTGTCATGCTGAAAGCAGGGGCATCACCCATCAAGCCTGAAAAGATCAAAGACGGCGATTACTACAGGTTGAACATAGACAAGGGCAACCAGCTAGAAGGTGGTAAAGACATGGTGGCCATCGGCAACCTGGCGAATGGTAAAGACATTGAAGAGTATACGCTGATTCAGCGTTCTAATGACGAGAACCCCTTCAAGGTAAGGGCGAATGACAGAGGCGAACTTTGGCTCATCATTGGCACTGACTCGGGTTTTGAGGGCAACCAATCGATCTACTACAATCGAATTAAGGTAACAGCACTTTAATAGATCAACCCTTTCTTAGCGTATTGAGCTAGTCCAAAGCGAATTTTCGGATATCTTGCCAGCAAAGATATGTCACTTAACTAATTGACAATAAGTTAGTTGAATGACATATCTTTGCACTTTCAGCCGAAGAAACAGTCAGGCAGTAATCAATATAGAGCTGTAGATACTACGTTCTCAGTATTGATCAGTTCCCCTTATTTCAAACGAAAGTCATTCAGCTTTTCCGTTCGTATATAGGCTTTCAACGTACCTACTTCCTGACCCTCACTCAAGCCACACGGCCTGATCGTGTAGGCACCGACCGAGGCCGGTACGATGAATGTCTCGGCGTAGTGAACCACAAAAGGCTCGAACGCACCTGTCGGACTTTCGACTATGGCTTCGTCGCCTTCAATCAGATTGATCACATTCACGACGTTCTGCGTATGGTGTGTGACCGTCGTCGAAAACCAATGCCGACGGGTTTCAATAAACGAATCCTCATCCAGACCGGTACGCTCTTCCCGCCAGCCATCGCCACGCTCAATTTCCTCGATTTGATTGAGGAGGTTGGCCTTCGTCCATTGGGTTGTGCGGTCCCATTGAATATTTTCCTTACCATGTTCCAGAGAAATAGGGCGGGGCTGTCCGTCTAAGCCGGTTCGGCCCCAGTCCCAGAGCTTAAAGGTGAAATTGAAGGGCGTCGCGCTGATTTCGAGCACAACGCTGTTGGCTCCCGAGCAGTGAACCGTACCGGCAGGAATCAGGGCGTGATCGTGCTTCTTAATGGGCCATTTCTCGACGTACTTCTCAGCGTCGAAATCGACCCCTCCGTGCTGCGCCTTTTCCAGGTCACCAATCATGTTGGCGGAATTAATGCCCTCTTTCAATCCCAGATACACGCAGGCATCCTCCTTGGCTTCCAGAAAATAATAGCTCTCGTTCTGGGTATACCCCATGCCGAACTTCTCGCGCATGTACTCGTGCAGAGGATGCACCTGTAAACTTAGATTGCCCCCCTCGATGGTGTCTAAAAAGTCGAACCGGATGGGAAACTCAGCGCCAAACGCAGTAAAAACGGCCTCGCCCAGCAATTCGATTGGATGGCTAAAGACTACATCGATCGAGGGGATTTCAACCGTTTCGCCGTCAAAATTATACAAGAGGCTATTCTCTTCAGGTACGCAATCGAAGCCCCAGGCGTAATTAACGGCCGACCGGTCCAGATCGCACACTTCTTTCAGCCATTGACCACCCCACGGGCCCGGATCAAAGAACGGAACAACCCGAAAAGGCCGCTGTACGGTGAGCGCCATGGCTTTGCGCAGGGCTGCTCCGCTGATCAGTTTGGGCGTTCCTTCGAGGGTTGTGTCGACCAGGTAATCCCACTGCGCCATGTATTGTTTTTTGTGACGATCCAGCACCTTCCAGTCCACGTAGAAAGCCCGTTTGTACTGGTAGGCAACACTAGCGTTGGCGTTAAGAACACCCAGATTACTCACCCGATTCTTTCTAAACCGAAGCTGAATCTCCCATCGGGGCATATCCGCATACAGCAACAGATCGGGTTGGTCGACGAAAAGCGAGGCCCCAATACCGATAATCAGCACGATACCTTCCGAAACCGCCTGTATGTTTTGCCGACACACAACCAGTTTGGACTCGTCGAAAAAGGTCGGTAGTTCAAACGGGCAAACGTACCCAAACACCGGGTCATCCGTCACAAAGTCGCTGACGAGGGCGTCAATTTCGGGCTGACTACGCAGAGCCTGACTTGTTTCAACGATCGTTAGCTGATCCGACAGGGAGCGCAGGCCAGCGATAACCTCGTCGGTGAACACGCCCAGGTACGTATCCACGGCCACGATAGTTTTGGCTCGATCGTCGGGCCGAATTCTATCTCGCAAGACTGAGACTACCGGTTCCCATCCCGTAGTGCAAGTTTCCCCTTCCACAGAAATACTGGGAAATTTGTCGAAGATTGATGGTGTTAAAACGTTCATATATCAAGGTTGTATGCTAAAGTAGCGACGCCCAGCAGTGCTGCGGAGTCGGATAATGAGCCGGGCACAACAGCCACATGGCCCCATGTTGCCCAGGCGTTTTGATTCAGACGCTGTTGAATTGGGGGAATAATAACGTCGCGGCTAGCCATCACCCCGCCACCCAAAATCAGGATTTCCGGATCATAGGCTTGCACCAGATTATAGGCACAGGCGGCCCAGGTGGCTATGCTTTCGTTTCGCAGGGTGATGGCCAAAGCATCGCCCTGCCCGGCACAGCGGAAAACAGCTTCGTAATCAACGGTATCGTACTGGCCAAGTAAACTTTGTGGGTACGTTGCGTGCAAAGTCGCCCGCTGATTCAGACTCCAGGTCGACGCTTCGGCCTCGGCGCAACCCACGGTACCGCAGTTACATTGGTTACCATTGGTATTGATGATGACGTGACCACCCAGGATGCCCGCCTGAAAATGCCTGCCGCGCAACAATCGACCCTCGATGACCGCCGATGTTCCAATACCGGTGCCGAGGGTCATCAGGATGACGTTATCGTAGCCCTTCCCGCTGCCATGCTGCCATTCACCAAGCAGTGCCGCACGAGTGTCGTTTTCCAGATACAACGGTAAGCCCCAGGTGTCGCCCGCCCAGGCAGGCAAATCAAGTTCGGGCGCATCGCTGTACTTCCCGTTGATAGTCAGAACCCGTTTGTTGATCGGGTCAACAATCCCCGGAATAGCGATACCGATGCCAATCAGGTCTGCCGTAGTCAGGCTAGCTTGGGCCAGCATCGTGCTGATGGCGGTTTCAAGCTGGGGCAGTCGGGCCTGTAAACCCTGACCTGACTGCGAATCCATCTGATTCGTCAACAAAACGGTACCGGCTCTGACTAATCCCAGCTTAATTCGGGTGCCTCCCAGATCGATGGCGATGACCGCTTTTTCTTCCATGTGGGTTTATCGTTTCGTTTCGCGTTCTTTTTCCAGCAGGCTTATCCGTGCGTATAGTTCGGCAATGCAAGCCTGATCCAGCAACCATTTCGGTTTCGCCAGTTCCTTGGGTTCGGGCATCCAGCTGTGGGTGACCAAGCCATATTGATCACGAGAATGCTGCCAGGCATAATCGAGACTTTCTTTAATCTTAGCCACGTACTGGTAATCGCCATTGACCCGGTAAAGCGCGTCGTAGCCTCTGAACAGCACGGTAACAAACCAGGGCAGGTCGATCTGAATGGCCATTGGGGCCGGATGCGGGCGCTTGTCGAAGTGAACGAACGTATCCCTGGCCAGCTGTTCGGCCTGTTTGAGGTACTGCTTATCGCCAGTAAACTCGTACAGCAGTACAGCCGCTTCGAGCATAGAGCCGGAGTTATACGTGTAGAAAACCCGGTTCACCACACCCGTGGCTTTGCGGTCATTGGCGTACACACCGGTTGAGTCGAGCAGGTTGGTGTGCATCCAGTTGTAAAATTTCTGACCCCATTGCAGGTAATACCGGTCTTTGGTACCCTGATACAGCTTTAGCGCCGTTAAGGTAGCCATTCCGTTGGAGCAGGCCGGTTTTTGATCGCGATGCCCCTCCAGCCAGGTTACGCCACCGCCCAGTTCGTCGTCCCATCCACTTAGAATAAAAGCAAAAACGTCCTTTGCCCGCTTCAAATACACTGGATTCCGGGTGTTCAGGTAGGCCTCCATATAGTCTATGCCCACCAGCCCGTTGTCATCGTAATACCGGTCTGCTTTTTCAAACTGAACCGGATACGCCTGATAACCGACAGGCGAGCGACTAACGTCGCGATATTTCTCCATACCCACTACCAGGCTGTCCAGATAAAGCAATTGCGTTTTACGTTCCGATGGTGTTTTCAGCAACACGTTGGTCGCCGAAAACAGGCCGGAAAAGGGCCAGAGAAAACTAACCGCCTTTTCCTTAACGCCACCACCCTGCATGTAGGTTAGTGAATCGGAATGATTCGACGGGTAGTTCTCGGAGAATAACCCATAGGCAGGCACCCGGTATCGATTCCATACGTTCTGATAGCTTTCACGCGCCCGGCTCAGGTAAACAGCCGACGGTTTAGGCGACTGCCCCACCGCCGTCTGGCACGTGAATAAGCCGCTGATTACCGATAGCCCGACAACGTACATGGCCCATTTTTGACTCAAAATCATACTTCATCCCTGTTTTGTTGAGTATAGTCGACTATAAAACTGCCCTTACTGGGCCGAAGGCGGGGGCGTTTTAACTCCCCAGTTCATGTTAGGCTGGCTACCCATTACGAAGGTGAGTTTTCCGCCTTTCATCAGTTCATCGCGGTAGAGCCAGCAGTTTGACAAAGCTTTTCCGTTGAACGTAGCCGACTGAACATACACGTTCTGAGCGGAGTTGTATTTAGCTTCGATTCGTAGCTGTTTGCCATCGCCTAACCGGATGGTTGCCTCATCGAAGACGGGACTTCCCAGCTCGATAACCGGCCTCAAATCGGTGAAACCTTTTACGTCGAATAAGCCGAGGGCAGCCATCACGTACCACGAACCTAACTGTCCCTGATCTTCGTCTTGCCCATAGCCGTAGCCGTGGATAGGTTCCGTACCGTAGAACTCCTCGCAGATGGCGCGCGTCCATTTCTGGGTGAGCCACGGCTTTTTCGAGAAGTTGAACAGCCAGCTGATGTGCAGGTTGGGCTGATTGCCGTGGTTATAGATTGACTTGATGCCGGCAAAGGCATCGATTTCTTTACCGCCACCAAAGCCATTTTTCTGCGCCGTCGTGAAGATGCTGTCGAGCCTGTTGTTGAACGTAGTTTCGCCAATGGCCTCAATCAGCGCCTTGGGGTTCTGCGGCACAAAGAAGGTGTATTGTACGGCATTGCCTTCCTGAAAACCACGCCAGGGCTCATACGGATCGAACTTGGTAATGAACGTCCCATCCGCTTTTTTGGGCCGAACCAGTTTCTGCCCCGGTTCATAGAGGAGTTTCCAGCCGTCGGAGGCCTTCCTGAATTGCTGATAGTCGGTCTGTTTCCCCATCGCTTTGGCCAGTTGGGCGGCCGCAAACGCGCTGAAACTGTATTCCAGCGTGTGAGACGCTGAAAAGTGCGAACCGGTCGAATCGGTTTTATCCGCGTCGAGGTAAGGAACGTACCCACGTTTTACAAAAGCCTCCACGTCCAGTTTACCCGAACCTACAGGGCGGTTGCGTCCGTTGAGTTCGTTGGCCCGTATGGCCTGATAAGCCAAGATGGTGTCGTAGTCCCGTATGCCCGACTGATAGGCTCCGGCAATGGCCAGACCGACGAAATTGGTGCCTACACCCGAAACGAAGTTGCTGTTGGCAATGCCATCCCCAAACCAGCCGCGCTCCTTATAGACCGCCAGTTGGGTATGCACAAAGTCACTGTACCGCTCCGGATATGACAGCGCCCATAACTGCGTCAGGTTCCAGTAGCCGCCCCAGATCGCATCGGTATTATAGAAGTTGTGGCTGAACTTTCCATTTTTATCACGCGGTAACTGGCCAATGCCTCCATCGTGCCGGGGATAAGAGCCGTTCACGTCATTGGCGATGCCACGGCCCAACAGGGCATGGAACAAGCCTGTATAGAATTTCACCTTGCTGGTTTCATTGCCCTCCACGGCCAATTTACCCAACTCGGTTTGCCATGTATCCTGCGCCTGTTTCCGGGCTTTTTCAAAGGATAGCCCCGACGCTTCGGCTTCAAAATTCACCTTCGCGTTGGCAATTGATGTATACGATAACCCCACTTTCAGTTCAATGGCCTCGTTGGCGCTGGTGGAGTATTCCAGGAAAAGACCGGCTCCCTTTCCGGTGGCCTCGTTGGTGTTGGGTCGAATACCACTGTCTGAAAAGGCCCCGACCGACCGTGGTTTTTTGCTGACTTCCCCCCAGATGTACATTGACACCTGCCCTTTCTCATCGTAGGTTTTTACGTATTTTGGGTACGTAATAACAGAGCCCTCGAAGTGGGTATCGTCTATCATCCGGATGGCTGCGGTCCGCACCTCCCCGCTTTCACCTTGTACATTGCCGATGTCTAGGAGAACCCTTGACTGGTCGTTTTTGGGGAATGTATACCGGTGGAAACCGACATGGCTGGTTGCGGTAAGCTCAGCGGTAACCTGGTAATCGTCCAGCAAGACTTTATAGTAGCCCGGTTCGGCCACCTGGTTCTTGCGATCGAATCTGGACCGATAACCGCTCTCGGGGTTTTCAAGAAGGCCGGGTTTTACCTTCAACTCACCAGTAGTCGGCATGACGCTTACGCCACCAACCTGCCATTCATGAAAGTGCACAAACCCTTCAATGGAATTATGCCGGGTATCGTAGCCTACCGCTTCCCACCCCTGATTATTACCGTAATGACCGTTGGTCGACGGAGCCAGTTTGGCCATTCCGTGGGGCACGGCTGCGGGCGTGTAGAAGAACCACCGACTATGCGCCGTCCCGATGTTGGGATCAACATATCGGAGCACGTTTGGCCTCTTTACCGCGCAGGATGTCAGCAGAGCAATGAGGATTAGTGAAGGCAAAAGGGTAATGCTTTTCAGGTATTTCATTCCAAAATCGATTGAATAGAGGCTATTTAACGGGTTATCTATAAGTTGACAGCATTGCTTGCAGGCGTTGCATCCAGGCCACATCGACGCCTTCAATGTTTGTGTATCGACCGGCACCGTCCAAACCGGCAAATTGGTAATAGCCCCCTGAATTGGCATCTCTCAGGACCGTATTGATGGCGTCGATGTTACCCTGAGCGTACCCAAGCCATGACGCGTTCTTATCCGATTCATACAGCTTGATCATGGCCTGCGACCCCCAACCGCACCAGGCGGGGCTAATTCGGCGGTCGCTTGTATTGAATATGTAGAGGTTATGCGTTTTATCCCACAACGTCCGGTTCATGGCATTGCCAAGCGCCTGCGCCTTCACCAGATACGAGGGATCTTTCATAGCTTCTGCATACATCAGAAAGGCTTCGACCATAATGGCGTTGTCGTAGGTGAATTTTTCGGTAAACCGCTTGCCCGACTGATCGATCTGCCAGACGAACAGGCCGGTGCTGCTTTCGTATAACTTACTCGACAACCACTTGTCGACAGCCGTTGCCCAGTCGCGGTAAACCGACTCGCCGGTGATCATGTATAAGCGCGTGAACAACTGCATAGCCAGCCCGTTGGATTGGGTTGGCTTTACGGTTTTGGCCGTGTTCCACCAGAAACCACCATCGAAGGTGTTATCCCAGGCTCCACTTTTGATCAGCCAGTTGGCACACGCCTTTGCTTTGTCAAGGTACGCCGTTTTCTGGGCCCCGGTGCTGACCTCATAGGCGTCGAGGTATATAACGCCTGACAGGGAATTGTCATCGATGTATTTCAGGGGGTCGGAGCCTTTTCCGGTGCCATCGATACGTACGAAAGCAAAGTAGCCGCCGATGGGACTGGTATCGTCCCAGAAGTGACTCATCCAGTTGAAACTATCGTTCATATAAGCTGCGTAAGTCGTATCGCCCCGCTTCACCATGGCAGCATCGGCGTAGATCTGGCTTACGTTGTACCACTCAAAAGCCGAATTTGGGTCGGTGGTGGCATTGACCCGGTAGCTCTTGTAGGGCGTGAGCAAATTAGCCAGCACGTAGTCATGCGTTTTCCGGGCCGCCGTCAAATACCGCGACACGGTTGGGCTGGGTACGTTGGGCTTGGTTGTATCAGGCCCGCCAATGGGTGACGGCTGCTTGTCATCGCAGGACGAAATGAGGCTAACGAGTACGACGAGTACCAGACAAATGAAATGAGAACGGTTCATAACGAGAGTATTAATCCTGTGCCAGCCACATCACTGCAACTGGCACAAGATTGTTGGAAACGAATCACCTGCTTGCTGACATAGCCAGCGCTTACTTCAGCACAGTCACCTGATGACTGTAAGGCGCATTGGCCCGCAGGAAAAGGTCTACTTTAACCTTCTGCAAATCGGCAGTCGGGTCGAACTTGTAGGTATTGTCCCATTGAGCATTGGAAACCGACTGGAGGTAGAAATAGGACGCAGGAGCCCCGGCCGGGCTGTTGTTGTTTACGTTCGAACTACCCATGTACTCTGTACCCGTCGCGGTGTGAATGGCAAATTTGTAGCGCTCATCCCTACCCCACGAGAACTGATAAAACTCGACGGGAATGCTGGCGGCCGACCAGGTGCCATTGCCGGCATACGCCAGCGTACCGATTTCCTTATTGTAGGCTGACATGAACAGGCCAACTGACTGTATTTCCGTCGCCTGGGTAGAGGCTATATTAAAATCATACCGTAAGCGATACGTTTTAGCCGCACCGGTCAGCGTGGCCGATGAATTACCCTCCCGGATGGTGTCATTGGCCACATAATAGCGCTTGCCATCGCCCGACAGTCTGTTCGTCAGATAATAGGTGCCTGCTTTCAGAGACGTATACACCTCGAAAACGCCGTCTTCCACTTTCTTGAGCCTGACCGCTTTGGCCACTTCTCCCCCCCCTTCGGTGGCCGTACCTGTCAGGTACAAGCTATCGGGGAGGTCAACAAAACCGGCGGGTCGGGTCATGGTCAATACGCGGGTAGACGTACCTGTTTGACGATTGAACGCAACCGACGCCAAGACCGTCCATTTGACACTTCCCGTAGCGGAGGCCGCAATTCCGCCCAGCGACGCGATTTTCTTCAGGTCATTATGGCTTAGGGTCAGTTGCGGCTGCACACCCAACCCGTCGGATACGGTCTTGTAAAACGGCTTGCTGAAATCGCCGTCGGCCTTATCGAAAGCTACCTCGTACAGTACCCCTTCTGTTGTTTGGGTGGGTTCCCATTTAAACTGCACACTGGCCGGGGTAGACGGTTCCAGCTTGATGCTGACATTATTTTCGGGGGCCGTTAGCGTACTAACCGGCGTTACTGCCGGGTTCAATTCCCGAACCGTCTGCTTGCAGGATACTATGGATAATATGGCCAGCAACGCCATACCACCAGTGGTTAATACATGTTTCATTGGATGTGCTGTTTAAGGTTGATAACCAGGGTTTTGCGTCAAGACCTTGTTCAGGTTTAACTCTGAAGCTGGCAATGGCCAGAGGTAGTTTTTGGTCGGATCAAACTGGCGTCGCTGCGCGCGGATATAGCCATTATCTACGGTTGGATCACCGAATTTGGCACCGTGGGCGTACCCATTTAGCACCGTTTCCGCGGTCTTCCACCGTCGGATATCGTCGATTCGTATCCCTTCCATCGCCAACTCAGCCCGGCGCTCCCGGCGGACAATCTGCGTCAGATCGCCAGTTGTCGGAAAGTTGAGAGCCTCAGGGTCGGTGAAGCCCGCCCGTTGCCGGAGTGGCCGAATTGTTCTATCCCACACACTGGCATTCAGTTGACCCAGGCTCTGCTTGGCTTCCGCGTACATTAGCAAGACCTCAGCATACCGGATCAGGTGCAGATTCAGGCCCGAGGCAAAATTGGCCAGGCTGTTGGGGTCGTAGTATTTGCGCCAGTAGTAGCCCGTGGGTGAACCCTGCCCGTTCAGGGTATACTCATTCAGAGCGGGTCGTACAGGGTCTGTGCCGGGTTTGATGTAGATGATCTGAGTAGTACCATCCGCATTACGCCAGACGTATTGGTCATAAACGACAGTGGCCGTGAGCCGGGGATCCCGGTTGACGTACGGGTTATTTTCTGTGTAGCCCGAACCCGCTTCGGTAATGCCTTTACCATTGAGCATCACGTAATCATTCACCAACTCCTGCGTAGGCGCCATGCTGTTTGTCCGGGCACCAGCCGACCGGGGAGCGAAATCAAAAAACTCGGACCAGGTACGTAAGCCAGGTACGTATTGCAGCGCCAGTATCGACTCGTTGCTGGTTTTGTTGACCGTGGGGCTGCTGAACAGATCGCTGTAGTTTGCCGCTAATCCGTACTGACCATTGGTGGCCTGATCGTTGATCAGCTTTTCGCACAGGGTCACGACTTCGGCCATTCGATTGCCTTCGTAAAGCAGTACTCTGGCGTTCAGGGCAATGGCTGCGCCTTTGGTGATTCGGCCATTATCGGCGGGGGCATACGAATCTTTAGAGGGCAGCAGGTCAGCGGCCGCCGTCAGTTCGTCGGTTACGAATTTCAAGACCGTCGCTCTGGGTGAACGGGGAATCACTTTGGCTTCGTCGGGCGATAGATCACGGTCGAGCAGGGGTACGTCTCCATACCATTTCATCAGGTTAAAATGGTGCCAGGCCCGCACGAAACGTACCTCACCTTTCATCCTTGATAGTTCACCAGCCGGAAGCGTGGTGTTCTGATCGACGTTGGCCAGAAAGATGTTGCACGATTTTATGCCCTGGTAATAAAAGGCCCAGTCGTTTTGAAATTTAGGCAATGTCGATGTAAAACTGCCGCTCGCTATAGCTTCCGGGTTACCCGCAGCCGACCCCTGCGCGGTATAGGCATTGTCGGATAAAGCTTCGTTATAAAAGTATAACGTGCTGGTATACATGCCACTGTAAATATTATTCAGGGCATTGTTCACGTTCTCGCTCGTGGTCCAGAAATTGAGTTCGGTAAAGCGATTGACGGGCGCTATGTCTAAAGGTCCGCACCCGACAACGGTGAGAAGCACCAGGCACAGACTACTTATTTTTTTAAGGTAATTCATGATTGGCAATAGGTTAAGGGTTAGAAGCTGAGATCGAGACCGAACCCGTAAAATACAGGTAGTGGATAGTTACGCGCGCTGTTCGAGGCTGCCCCCAGATTGAGGTTGTTATTGAACTCAGACGTTTCGGGGTCAATAAATTTGAGCTCAGAGAGCGTCAGCAGGTTTTGACCAATCAGGGATACCCGCAGGCGTTGAACGCCAATTTTCTGGGTCAGCTTATTGGCGAACGTGTAGCCGATCTGTACGTTTCTCAGCCGGGCATACGCGGCATTGAACCGATATACATCCGAGCCGTAACGCCAGTTGTTGGTATTCGACGGAGAACCAATAGCGGCCAGACGGGGGTAGCGCGCATCAGGATTAGTGGGCGTCCAGAAATCCGTCTGGTGCTCATACATAGTAGCCCCGTAATTGTAGTGAAACGGCTCCACTTCCTCGCCCCGCAGCATAACATCGCGTTTGCCAACGCCCTGGATAAACAGATTCAGGTCAAACCCTTTAACAGCGAGTCGATACGTAAAGCCGAAGGTGTAGCGGGGAAACGGATTACCCAGCGCGATCTTGTCGCTGTCATCAATTCTACCATCGTTGTTAAAGTCGGTATACTTCAGGTCGCCAGGGCCAACACCAACGCCGTCTGGTTTGGGTGAATTATCGACGTCAGCCTGGTTTTGGAAATAGCCGTTTGTCTGGTAGCCCCAGTATTGGGTGATGGGCTGCCCCACTTTCCGGATAAAGCCAAAGGCATCAACATTGGCGATCTGCTGATCAGAACCGAAGGTCAGCGCCAGCAGGGTGTTCTGATTATCGGCCAGATTTAGGCTAAAGCTTTGTTTAACATCTTTGCTGTTGAGGTTATAGGTCGCACTGACCTCCCAGCCTTTGTTTCTGACTTTAGCGACGTTGAAGTCCGGAAAGCCTGCACCAAATAGCAGCGGAATATCCTGACGGCTATACAAAATATCGCTGGTCACCTTATTGAAGAAATCAAGGGAAAGCGTCAGCTTGTTTTGTAGGAAACTGGCGTCGGTACCGATATTCAGCATCGCCGATTTCTCCCAGGTCAGGTCGGGGTTGCCAAGACTGAAGCCAGCCCCGCCTACGACCGAGTTATTGAAGCCATACGAGTTAGCGTAGTTGAAGTAGTTGGTTTGGTACTGATAAGCGTTTACGTTCTGGTTACCCACCAGACCATACGAGGCCCGCAACTTGAGACTGCTCACCGCGTTCTGTGACTTCATAAATGACTCTTCGGAAAGGATCCAGGAGCCTGCCAGCGACGGGAAGAATCCCCAACGTCTTCCCGAAGCGAACTTAGAGGACCCGTCCTCCCGGAAATTACCCTCCACGAAGTAGCGGTCTTTGAACGAGTAGTTAACCCGGCCAAACACCGAACTGATGCGCGTTTCGTTCGTGTTGGTGTTGCTGTTGTAGGAATTGACCGGATCAAGAATTGTCCCGGTGGTTGGCGTGCCCAGGGCCGGATCAGTCAGGGTTTTCTGCAATTGGAACCCGTTCGACCGGTAATATTCGTCAGACGCTCCCACTAACACCTTGAGGCTATGGTTGCCTATTCGCTTGGTATAATCGGCGAACGCCTGGACATTGAGTAACGAGTTTTTAAAACTGTTATCATACACCGTCCGGTCATTTCCGTAGACACCAGTCGGGTAATTGTTAACCTGTAGCCGACGGAAAAAAGCATTGTTTGCGTTTAGTGTTCCTCCGAATATACCGGTAAGCTTCAGGTCTTTCGTAACACTAAGCTCGGTGTTCAGATTGGCAAAAAACTGGTCGTTGTCAGATAGATAATAGCCTCCATTTTCCAGCACGCTTTTTACGTTATACTGCGAAGCAACTGGGTTGGTCAGGTAGCGGCCCTCCGCATCCTGAAAGCTGTAGTTCAACGGCACCCGGTCGGCATCGGCAAAAATGACCCAGTCGGCATTACTGTGCGACTTGTTCTGCGATTTAACGTAGTTCAGAATCGTATTGACCCGTAGCTTGCCAATGACAGATAGCTGGTTCAGGCGCAGGTTGTATTTTTTGTAGCCGTAGGATGGGCCAACAAAATTGCTGCGCTGATCCTGTAGTCCTGCCGAGATCAGGTAGCTGCTTGTGGCCCCACCCCCTGCGATCGAAATGTTGTGTAGTTGCTGGGGCGCACTTTGCAAAATGGACTGGCGCTCCCAGTCGCCATTGCCCTGTGCTCTCAGCGCCTGAATATCATCAGGCGTATAGATTGGTGGTAATCCCGAGTTGATCAGCGACAGGTTTTTGTAATACGCGTTATCCCAGGCGTTAACCTTTTTCAGGCCAACGTAAGGCGTCTGCATACCGTAGCTACCGTTGTAGGTGACCGTGGCTTTCTGGTTTAGCTTCCCACTTTTTGTCGTGATCAGCAGTACTCCGTTGGCAGAGCGTGATCCATAAATCGCGGCCGACCCAGCATCCTTCAAGACCGACACATTCGCAATGTCGTTGGGGTTCAGCAGGTTGATATCCCCGCCAATGATACCGTCAATGACTATGAGTGGCGTATTGTCGCCTAACGTACCCAGACCGCGGATGTTGATGTTTACCCCACTGCCAGGGTTGAAGTTTGTCTGTTGAATAATCAGGTTAGGCGACTCTCCCTGCAATGCCTGAAGCACATTGGTCACGGGTTTGCTCTCGATACTCTGGGCTTTTATCTGATCAACCGCGCCGGTAACCGACAATTTATTTTGCTGCCCATATCCAACCACGACCACTTCATCGAGCGATTGGCTTTCGTCGGTTGCCAGTGTCACATTAACGGTACGCTCCTGCCCGATGACGACCGTCTTCTTCGTAAATCCGATGTAGGAGAATGCGAGACTACGCCCAACGTATTCGTCGGGAAGGGAGAGTCGGTATTTCCCATCGGCGTCGGTCGTGGTTCCCTGAGTAGTACCAACCACGCTTACCGTAGCACCCGGCAAGGGTTTATTCTGGTCGTCGAGTACCTGACCAGTAATGTCAATATTGAGTAGCCCCAAAAACAAGGGCTTACCAGCAACAGGAAAGGCTGATCCATAGCTGCTGATCAGCAGAAGAAATAACAAGGCAAGGAGCGATCGCTGCCTGCCCGATGTGGTGATCATTCGATTCACGACAGGGTGTATTAAACGGTTCATGCGGCTAGAATTGATTTAGGTAAATGCATTGTGTTTTGACAAGTGACGTCATAAGGCACTGATAGCTAGCACTCAAGATGACAGGCTTTTAGAGGCATTGTGGGTTTCTTTCCAGTACGTCTCAATCTCTTCCAAAGAGCGTCCTTTGGTTTCCGGTATGAGTTTCCAAGTGAGCCAGAGGGCGGGCGAACAGCACAGCGCGAACAACCAGAATGTCCAGGCAGAACCCAGGTCCTCGAGCAGGAGAGGCGTTAACTGCCCAACCAGAAAGTTGCCGATCCAGAGAGAGAGGGTGGCTAACGCCATGGCTTTCCCCCGGATGTTGTTAGGGAAGATTTCGCCAACGACGACCCAGCAAACGGGACCAAACGAAAAAGCGAAGCAGGCAATGAAGGCAAGAATAAAGAGCAGAATCCAGAGACCCGACGTGATATCCAGTTGGAACAGCAACCCAATAATCAGCAGTGATAGCACGGCCCCGCCTACACCTGCATACAGCAGAGGTTTACGCCCCCATTTGTCGATGGTAAAAATGGCGACGAACGTAAAAGCTACGTTGACCAGCCCAATGGTCACCTGACCTCCTAATGCATTATTGAGCGTAAAACCCGCTTGCTCAAGTATTCTGGGGCCATAATAAATGACGGCGTTGATGCCGCACACCTGCGATAGAAACGGGAGGAGCAAGCCGATCCATAACGCACGTCGGTAAGTCGGCGTAAAGAGTTCGCTCAGGTTACCGTGCCCCTCATCTCCAGATGCATTAAAGGCATCGATTTCTTGTTGTGCCGAAACAGAGCCATCAATACGGGTCAATATGGCCTTTGCTTTTTGCTCTTGTCCCCGTAAAAGCAGCCATCTTGGCGACTCGGGTACCATCAGCAGAGCTAGTAGAAAGATGACGGCCGGTACCGCGCCCAGACCTAGCATACCCCGCCACACTTGGGTCGATAAGATTGTGCCGAGGCTTTCGTTTCCGGCATACTCAGTGGTGTGGCTGGCCAGGTAGGCATTGGAAAAATACGCTATAACGATGCCGATGGTCAGGGCTAACTGATAGAGCGATACCATCATGCCCCTGTAGCGTGAAGGGGCGAATTCGGAAATGTAGAGCGGTGAAACCATCGACGCCACCCCAATGCCTAGCCCTCCTATCAACCGAAAAGCGATCAGTGTCGTGAACGTAGAAGAGAGCATGCAACCAATGGCCGAAGCCAAAAACAACACTGCCGAGAGAATCTGGACTAGTTTGCGGCCATAGGCGTCACTCAATTTGCCCGAGACACTGACCCCCACTATGCACCCCAGTAGGGCACAACTAACAAACCAGCCCTCCTGAACGGCGTCGAGTGTAAAATCGGCTTTGACCAGACTCACTGTACCTGATATCACGGCGGTATCGAAACCGAACAGAAAACCGCCCAGTGCTGCTACCAGACAAACCAGATACAGGTACGTGTTATTGGTCTTTTTTAAACCTTGATCCGTTGAAACAACCATCTTATTTATTGCGATAGGGGTTGAGGGAGACTGAAAGACTGTACTGTTGATTTAAACATTTCACTTTTGTTATGTCTATATGTATAGACATAACAAAAGTGAAAAAAAGGGCCTGTTCTAAGAGGAATTCGGGTAAACATACAGTCAAAGTGCGTTAAGGGTTGATAACCAGCTTATTTTCGAGCGATATCAATGGCATACGTAAAACGATCGGCGCGATAATAACCTACGTTGAACTCAACGACCCGCTCACCCGGATCGCAAACAATTCGCTTTCGCATCAGGATTGGTTCGCCGGGATTAGTGTGTAATATGGCCGCCAGGTGATCATCAGCCAGAGTAGCGCTTATTTCTTCTTTAGACAGGACTACAACGGTATGATAGTCCTTCTCCAGCATTTCGTATAGTGGTTTAGAAAAATCTTCAGACCCTGTTAAGCCAACGCGGGGATGGAAATACGAAACGAAGTAGACAATAGGCCCTGCATCCAATCCTCTAAGACGCTCCAGTTTCACTACTTTTGAATCGACATCAATCCCAAACACTTCTGCTACATCCTGATCGGCTAGTGTCCAGCCTGCATTGATTTCGTAGTTCTGAAAGTCAACGCCTTTGTCATGCATCTCAAGCGTAAAGCTTGACCAGTTGTTGAGTTTAGTGGTAATCCGGTTTTTCGCCACTTTCGTCCCTACCCCTTTTTTGCGGATCAGCAACTGTTCGTTGACTAATTTGCTGATGGCTTGTCTAACCGTATTCCGTGCTATTCCAAACCGTTTTGCCAGATCGACCTCATTTGGAAAAAGCTTGCCTTGCTGATACTCCTCTCTATCAATCAATTCCCTCATAATTGTTTCTACCTGAAGGTGAAGTGGGACAGGGCTACTGTGATCAATATTGGATAGCTGCATGATTTTGTCCAAATGTCTATACATATTGTTTTGCAAATGTTATAGATTTTCAGTTGACTGCAAAATTTATTCATAGTTTTTCGCTGAAAAATTTAAGTCAGGTTCTCTCCGTTGCGGCAAATGTGACTGCAAGAGGTATCAACTGTCTCGTCTGGCTATAGATTTACAGATTTTGCCCCAGAAATCAAGCAACACATAGTTACCTTTGGTGAGCCCGTTTTGACCAGAATTTATACTAAATGTCGATATTCGACGGCAGCGGACGACCGTCGGAGACATGAACTTCACGCTTGGTTGGGCCGTTCGGTATTATACTCCACCAGCCAGGCCTGTACCGTTTAGCGCACCTGCGCCAGATTGTTGAACGCATTGGCATATAACACCTCTCGTCGAGAGGTACTGTTAAATCCGGTGCAAGACTACTTGCTTATCGGTACACCAGATTCTGTCTCAACTGGGCAACGATACGGTGGACGTGGACTGGCTGGCGACGCAGGCTAACATGAGCCGAACGCAGTTAAATCGAAAATTATTCGTACTGACGAGCCTTGGTCCGAACCGCTTCATTCAGCGGGTTCGGCTGGAGCGGGCGGCCGACCTATTGCAAACAGAAGAGTTAAATGTGACGCAGGTGGCCTACCAAATCGGTTACAATTCACCATCCCACTTCACCAAAGTATTTCAGGAGCACTTCGGGTATCCGCCAATGAAGTTAAAGACCTAATTTAAAGTGGACTACTACAAACAGCTCGGTTGAAAAATGGGCGATTGAGGAGTTGGACTAGCCAAACGTGCATGTTCTACAGACTCAGCTTGGCTGGACCATCGGAACACAAGACGCAATAAATTTGAACAACTATCTAGTAGATCTACTCGCGACAACATCGCACTTTCATAAGTCATCAAATACCTGTTTTATTAGGGCAACTTGTTGCTACTGAATATCCCCACTTTTGTGCGAGAGAAACCGTCTCAAATTGCTATTTCAACAACCAATTGCAACGGCGGACCCTGTCTCATTTACAGTCCCTGACTGCGTTAATAATACGCATATTTGCTGTTTAGCTACTCGCATTCTGATTGCCAGCTGATTGCGACAGCGGATCATGACTTTTGTATTAGGCGGCAAATGCACGCCAATTGTACTATCCCCGAACTGTATATCCCTAACCAGGCGCATCGAATGCAGGGTTAGTTGGTTAAGAAATGGTGGGTATCGAAACATGGTCAGAAGGCTAAAGTGCAATTGATGGAGTCAATGGTTTCAGTGTAAAATGAATGTAAATATGTCAAGTAAAATCAGGGCAATACCCATCCTGGTATAGTGCAATTTTGGGTCGTTTATCATCCCAAACAAGGTGCATGTTCCACCGCTGTAGAGGTAACCTAGCAGCTAGCGTCGAAAGTCAATTACCCTATGTAGCGATATTCATTGACTGACCGCAAGACGTTGGCTTAGCAGATGGCTAGCTAAGCTAATCGCTTAGTCCTAAGAACAGTAGTACCGGCACGAACAGATGGGTCTGTAAACTAGGCAGTTTATCAGACGGCTGACTGGTCTGTCTGTCGTCAATCGTTCATTTATCTAATTAGTTAGCAAGGAGATTGCGATAGCTACCGCCTGGCAAGGCTAGGCTGACTTGGATTGCGTGGAAACCAGAGTCCTTTTAACTACAACTTGGCGACTTTTGGCTACATCCGTTTTTGCAAGCCGGCTGACCTTTGCATCAACAAAAAACGGAAACCATGCAGTTAACCAATAATACTATTTTAGTCACTGGCGGAACCGGAGGCTTCGGCGTTGAGTTCGCATCGAAATTAATGAGGATGGGTAACACCGTCATTATCACCGGCCGAAATGCACAAAGACTCGAGGCGGTTAAACGATCCCTTCCCGGGGTGCATATTCTGCAAAGCGACGTGAGTGTAGCCGAGGATATCATCAGGCTGTCTGAAAAAGTGATCCGCGATTTTCCCGACCTAAACATCCTCATCAATAACGCGGGCGAAATGCGGAAAATCAGTCTACACCATCACCACGAGTTGACCGACCTTACCCGCGAATTAGAGATCAACCTGATGGGCCCCATTCGGATGGTGCAACAGTTCCTGCCTCATCTCAAGACAAAAACCAACGCGGCCATTCTTAACGTGACCTCGGGCATTGCCCTGATGGCCTTCCCCATCTCACCAATTTATAGTGCCAGTAAGTCAGGGTTGCGTGCTTACACCCAGGCCCTGCGGGTGCAGCTCAAACACACTGATATCAAGGTATTCGAGTTGGTGGCTCCAGGCTCGTCGACACCCCTCAACGATAAATTTCAACAGGAAGACGGCTTTAGTACCAACGCATTGATGGCTCCAGGAAAAATTGTCGATGCAGCTATTGAAGGCATGCAACGGAATCAGGACGAAATTTACCCGGGTCTGGCCAAATTAATGCGCGTGATGAGCCGGGTAGCGCCCGGATTTATGCTTTCGCAGGCAGGCAAGATGGGTGCCTCATTTATATACGGATAGCGATAACACGGCCGCTAAACACTATTCCCCTAAATGGGTAAAGTTTTGACAATCAAAAGGATTGAGTAAGACTTAAACACAGGAAGCTATGAAACTCATTAGTATCTTACTCGTTTTACTGTCATCGTTTCTGAGCCTCAAACACGGTTGGGATGCCTTCCAGCCAGGTAATGCGGAACAGGCAAAAATGATGGCAGGCCTGGGCATTACCCAGACGGTAAAACCGTTCTTTGGGGTGTTTTCAATCCTCATTGGGTTACTGATTTTGTTTCCCCAGACATTTTTCATCGGAAACCTGCTCAATGCCATCACCATCGTATTGATCATGGCCTTGTCATTAAGAACAGGCATCATCAGTACGGCACTACTGGAAATTCCGTTTCTGGCCTTGCCGCTACTCCTGATTTGGTTAACGTATCCATTCAAGCCTTAAACGTATGGTCATGGACAGTAACAAACCACTACGAATCAGATCAATTGCGGACATACACCGGTTGCTGAATTTGCCCAAACCCCAGCACCCACTCATTGGTATTGTTGAGCTGAAAGGCCTGGCCACCAACCCTGCTACTTTTTCGATTACTTCCGTTCTTTCGGACTTTTATGTGGTGTCTCTGAAACGGGGGTGCGACAAGTTAATGTATGGTCAGCAGAAATATGATTTCGATGAAGGGCTCATGGCCTTTATAGCACCAGGGCAACTGTTGCGTGGCGATGCTAACGGTGTACCTCACCAACTGGAGGGTTGGATGCTGTTTATTCATCCCGACTTTTTATGGAACACATCGCTGGCCAGGAAAATCAAGCAGTATGACTACTTTGGGTATTCGGCCAATGAGGCCCTGTTTCTTTCCGACAAAGAAGAAACGCTGATCAACGGTATCCTGGATACCATCCGGCAGGAGTATCACACCACCATCGATAAGTTTAGTCAGGACGTGATGATTGCCCAATTGGAGGTCTTGTTCACCTATGCCCAGCGCTTCTATGAACGTCAGTTCATCACCCGCAAGATCACCAACAGCCAGCTACTCGACCGGCTGGAAGCTGTACTGACCAGCTACTTGACAAATGAGGCGTTGTTGTCCCAAGGCTTGCCCACTGTGCACGACATCGCCGACGCACTGAACCTATCCACCAAATACTTAAGCAGTCTGCTGAAACAACTCACCGGCCAAACCACGCAGCAACTCATTCATGAAAAATTGATCGGTCTGGCGAAAGAAAAACTATCTACGACCGAACTGTCTGTGGGCGAAATTGCCTATGCGTTGGGCTTTGAGCACTCCCAATCGTTTAGTAAACTCTTTAAATCGAAGACGGCTATGTCCCCATTGGAATTCAGACGGTCGTTTAATTAAATAGAGCCCGCTAAGCCAGGGTAGTTCATTTTCATAAATCACTCGTTATACCAGCGGGTATAACGGTAGCATGTCGTTATACTCTCCTAACGAGACAAACGAGTTATCTACCTGCTTTTATACTGCCGTTGGACTGAGAAGAATCGAGTAAGAGAATACTCATGCCTTCAACAGTCACTCGTTTCTTAAAACTCCTTAACGGCTCACAACCGCCCGCCCCCTAGCCGCATCTAAATAATAAAACCGCTGGCATGAACCAACTCCTTACTCTTTATCTTCTTCTTGATGCCCTTCGCTTCGGTGCATTGCTCCCAGCAAGTTTGCCTGGCCAAGCTGATCAAACCGATTATATAGCCTATCATCAAACTATTGCCAGGGCGCAACAGCTTATTGCTCGTAAGCACTATCAAGAGGCATTCGCATTATATAAGCAGGTGTTTGATGGCTACGAGTTCGTCTTTTCAAGGGACTACAAAGTGGCTACGCAGTTGGCCCTACAAGTGGACCAAAAACAGCAGGCGTTTACCTATCTTAAGAAAGCAATCGCTACGGGTTGGACCCTGAGCGACATCAAGAAAAATGCCTTGATCACTACGCTACAACGCGACCCGCAGTGGCGAGTAGTTGAACAACAATATGACTCGCTCAGAGCGCTCTACCAAAACGGGGGAAATCAGGACGTTCGGGCTCGGGTTGAGAAACTGTTTAAAAAGGATCAGCGAAAGGCCCTGTTGGCGCTGTTTCGCATAGGGGCTACCCAAGAGCGGTACGCCGAAAAACGATTTGCTCCCCACAGTGAGCAGCAGATGGCTCAACTCCTGCCGATTATTAATCAGTACGGCTACCCCGGTGAGCGCCTGATCCATAATGGTTATTGGGCTGCCGTCATGCTGAGTCATCACAACTCCATCAGCCAAGCCTACGCCTTAAAAGACACGGTGTACCCCCATGTAAGACCCAAGCTTATGAAGGCTTTGAAATCCGGGCAACTGTCACCCTACGAATTTGCGATGATTGATGACTGGTACATGGCCGTGAAGACTAACGGTCAAGAGACGCACTTCGGCTACCTGAGTAGCTCCTTGACTGCTCAAGCAAAGGTTAAAGTCGATCAATGCCGGGAAGCCCTGGGCCTGAGTAGTGTAGAAACGATCCGTTTGTTAGCGGATCTGCAACAACAGACAGGTTTCAACTGTTATTTACCTTCTAACCTGGCCAAGAAAATAGCGACCGCTGAGTAGGCTGGGCAGTGGTACAGCGTCAGCAAGGGCAGTAAACTTTAGGCTCTTTTAAATTCCGTTCGCTTATCCTCTGTGAAAAAGCATTCTCAAAATAAGGCTCATAAGTGAGACAAAGGAAATGTCTTATCAAGGATTACTAACCCGCTAAAAACTAAATAACTCGTTGTTGGACGTGAGCTTATCTGTCACCTTCAACAACGAGTTATGATCTTTTGTACCTGACTGGCAAAAGCAGGTATGACCGCTCTTTAATTAAAGAAAGTAGCAAGGTCAGCAAGTGGGAGTCTAACTTTTTTCAACGTAGCGAAGTGGTCATTATCCTGATCACGGTAGCCAATCGCAAGCGCAACGACCGACCTTAGACCTTTCTCTGGTAATCCTAACAAGGCGTCAAATTTGGTTGCATCAAAGCCTTCCATAGGCGTTGAATCTATTTTCAATTCAGCGGCAGCGATCAAGGCTGTTCCTAAAGCGATATAGGCTTGTCTAGCCGCCCATGCCGAATTTTCCTCATCAGATCTCGACAGAAGTCCCCCTATCAATGCCGCCTTGAAATCAGTTAATGCCTCTACAGGAATGCCTCGTTCACTCGCGATATGAGCAATGTAGGCCCTAATGTGATCGGCTGTTACTTTATCAAAAGCCGCAAATACCAATAGATGCGACGACTCCGAGATCTGAGCATTGAACGAACCCTCGGCCAGTTCTTTTCGAAGTGCATCATTTTCTATGACAATGATGCGATATGGCTGAAGACCAGTAGACGAAGCCGAAAGATTGGTGGCTTGAAGAATTTTGGCAAGATCGTCTGCCGAAACTTTTTGCTCGCTGAATTTTTTGGTGGCATAACGCCATTCCAGATTTTCTATAACATTCATTTTTTCTGTCAGTTGTTTGGGCAAAATTCGGTAATGTCAGTTTACTTTTGTCACTAACTGGCAAAAAGTAATAGTGACAAAAAGGTAACTATGTTAAAAATAACCCCAACTCCAACGCACGATTGTAAGAAAGCGATCATGAGTATTCATGATGCGATGTATGTCTTGGGCGGTAAATGGAAGATCCGTATCATTGCCGGTCTGCTCTATGGTCCTAAGCGCTATTCGGACCTCCTGCGGGATGTGTGCGGGATATCTGGGAAGGTCCTCAGCAGGGAATTGAAGGAGATGGAAATGAACCGATTGGTAAAAAGGTCGGTCAAGAGTGACAAGCCGATCACGGTGATCTATGAGTTGACTGACTATGGCTATTCGACTCAAGCGATCATTAGCGTACTCGCTGATTGGGGAGAACGGCACCGGGAGATCATTCTGCAAGAGCCTTTGGAACTTTCAGACGATGAGGTATCTATAGTGCCATAGAAGCTTGGCTTGACTGATGATGATAAAAGATCGTCGGTCGATTGCTCGGACGAACAGACCGTCGATCTGAAGATTGTCTTGTACTGGAAAAGGTTGACGGTTTATATGTGTTAAACTGCAATCATGCAAGACCACATTCGTGATTCGCTCAATCGCTTTGAGTACAGTCCGTATGAACGCATTATAGGTTAACTAGTCATTGAAAAGAACGAATAGATAAACACGCCTATTCTGTTTAATGGTGGCTTGAAAAGTCTATCTAAGCCGCTTCGATAAATCTGCCTAACGGATATAGCGTAGAGCTAAGCAGATCGCTATGGTTTCTAATAGAGACGTTAGTAGTCTACTATATCGGATAACTTAGGTTCCGGATAAGAGCCAACAGACCGAATCCAATCACCTTTTACGTTAGTCCGTTCGGATAATTGACCTCCACAACAAACAAAACTTGACCTTTACAACAAACCTCACCCACTGGTTTACTTATCAATTTTGCCTCTGTATTCAAAACAGGAAAGAATGACTAATCAAACCGTATTAGTAACAGGGGGCACTGGTTTTGTGGGGATTCACACCATTTCGATGTTGCTCCAACAAGGCTACACCGTCAAAACGACAGTGCGTTCGTTGGCTAAAAAAGAAGCTATCGTTCATGCTCTGAACGAATCTGGACTTATCGATCTGCAAAAATTGTCTTATGTGGAAGCTGACCTGACCGCCGATGGGGGCTGGGAAGAAGCGGCCCAGGGATGCACCTATGTATTGCACGTAGCCTCCCCCTTTCCATTAGTACAGCCTGCAGACGAAAACGAACTCATCATACCGGCTCGTGAGGGTTCGTTGAGGGTCTTGAGAGCTGCCCGGAAAGCGGGCGTAAAACGTGTGGTGATGACCTCTTCATTTGCTGCGATTGGCTACAGTATCGACCCCAACGAGCATACATTTACAGAGGACGACTGGACTGATGAAAATGCCCCAGTTCAGCCCTATATCAAATCTAAAACGATCGCTGAAAAAGCGGCCTGGGATTTTATTAGGCATCAAGGCGAGGGTTTGGAGCTAACGGTCATCAATCCGGCAGGTATTTTTGGGCCCATTATTGGTGGGATATATCCGGCCTCGTATGAGGGAGTTATCAAAGCGCTTATTGAAGGAACAGTTACCGATAGCCCCCAATTCACCTTTGGAGTGGTTGATGTGCGTGATGTAGCCGACATTCATATAAAAGCGATGGTACTACCCGAAGCCAAAGGCCAACGCTTTTTGGCGACTTCAGATGGCGTGGTTAGCTTTTATGACGTAGCCCAGCTTATCAAGGAAGAACGCCCTCAAAAAGCTGGAATGATAGCCGATCTGACACCTATTGCTCCGACCTATTACATTAACATGTCGCATCGAAAAGCAAAAGACCTGTTAGATTGGCACCCACGTAGCAAAGAAGAGGCTATTTTAGCCAGCCTGGACAGTGCGATCACGGCGTAAATTTGTGCGCGACCTTCAGCCTTCAAAAATTGACGACCAACCAAATTCATTCCTGTCATATAGGGCCGGACATTTCACCCGAACAGTTTATTTCAGACCATTACTTTATGGTTCTGTTGAAGGGATCGATGAAGGCGTATGACGGACGAAAGCGCTATGATATGCAGTCAGGTGATTGCTTCATTGCCCGGAAGAATCATCTGATTCGCTACACCAAGTTCAAGGAAGATGACCAGTTTGTCAAGATCATCATCACCTTGGATGAGCCCTTCTTAAGACGCTTTACCGAGCGGCATGTTTACCCGGTAGGCCCCTCGATCTACGGTGATTCATTCCTGTTTGTCAACGAGAATCCGTTCATCAGGCAGTATAGTCAATCGCTGGAACCCTACTATTCCAGCGATTCAGAACTGGATGAGACCTTTGCCGATCTTAAGCGGGAAGAGTTACTGCTGTTATTGTTGAGGGCACAACCTGAGTTAGCGGCTATCTTTTTCAATTTTAGTAGTCCCCACAAAATTGATCTGGAAGAATACATGCAGCAAAATTTTCGGTTCAACGTTAGTCTGGACCGCTTTGCGTTCCTGACCGGACGAAGCGTTTCATCATTCAAACGGGATTTTAAAAAAACCTTTGGCATGCCGCCTGGAAGTTGGCTGATGAAGAGACGATTGGACGAAGCGTATTTTCAACTCAGCCGGCAACACCAGAAGCCAAGCACTGTCTATCTGGAAGTGGGCTTTGAAGACTTGTCCCATTTCTCATTTGTATTCAAGAAAACCTTCGGGAAGACGCCATCGGAAGTGGCTACAAGCGGGGCCTAAAGCACCGGACGGGTCTTGTGCGCACTACAATAACCCGTTCGTTGACAAGGCGATTTACCGACAGCGATGTCTAGTTAATATGGCTGTCAACAAACGTGGTGCGTGTGGCATAATGTCAACGAGTTTCGGTAAATTTTCCATCCACCCCTAAGCAGGCTTAGGGGTGGATGAGCTGTTGGCTGACGGGGTCGTAGCGCTGGTGTGGCGTAACAGCACGGAAGGGTTTACACCATACTCTTTTTTGAACGCTATGGAAAAGTGAGAAAGATTTTCAAAGCCGGTTTCTAAATACACGTCGGATGGTTTTCTCTTTTTTTGTGCAATCAGGAAGTAGGCCATTTCCAGTTTTCGTTTTTGTAACCATCGTTCAGGTGTTGATCGAAAGATGACGGCAAAGTCCCGTTTAAAGGCCGAAAGACTCCGGCCTGTCAGTTTCGCAAATTGGGCAAGGGGTACGTTATACGAAAAATGTCGATTCATGTATGCTTCCAGATCCAGTTTATGCGGTTCGCTGAAATCGAACAAAAAGTTTTTCAGCGAAGTGTTGCGCAACAATAACGCAATGGCCTCCATTGTTTTTATCTGCGCGAGAGCCGGGGTCAGTTTTTCAGGCTGCGCGAAATACGGCATCAGCGAATCGAAGTAGCCCTTCATAAACGGATCGACGTCCATGATCACAGTCGATTCACCGATGTAGGTACGGTCTGCTACCACGTCATAGTCGGTGCTGAATTGCTGTAGCGTTTTTTGATCTAAACAAATACTGATGGAAGAAAACGTGTGGGTATCGTCCACCTTCTTCATCGCTTTAACCAGCTGATTTTTTTTGATCAAACCTAGTGTTCCTGCCGGATGTGAAACAATACCCTGCTGCGAAAACAGCTCTGAGCTTCCTGAAACAATCAGTACCAGCCAATGCTCGGACACAAAAGGATCATGGCCGAATTCATCTTTTGTACAGGCATACAACACGATATGTTGCTGAGGTTGCTTTGGCATACCCGATGGGGGATCATCCTTTTGTTTGACTTAAAACTACCTTTTGGAACAACGTATCCGACAAAATTTTTCGTAGGAAAAGGATCGGTTTAGCGCCATAGCCGCCGACATAGCGCATTTTAGGGCGTTTGGCTTCAATGCCTTCTTTGATCAATTTCGCAATAACGATTGGTTCCGGGAGGGCCAGGTTCGTGGTCGCTTTCTGCGTAGAGGCCACCATGTCTTTATAAGCAGTATGGCCTGAGACCGCTGTCATTTTTTCATTGGAAATGTCGGCCCACTCTGATTTTATTCCACCCGGTTCAATGACAATGACGTCAATGCCGAACTGTTTAACTTCCATTCGCAGGCTGTCACTTAATGCCTCCAGCGCAAACTTACTGGCATGATACCAACCGGCCAGCGGAAAGGCAACTTTGCCACCTATGGACGAAATATTCACAATTTTACCCCATTTATTTGCCCGCATTTTTGGTAGTACTAATTGAGTCAACCGCATGGCGCCAAACAAATTAACGTCTAACTGATACCGGGCATCATCGATGGATAAATCTTCTACCGCACCACTCGAACCGAAACCGGCATTGTTAACCAGGATATCAATTGTTCCTGTTTCGTTGATGATTTGTTGCACACAATTGACAATGCTTTCCTCATTAGTTACGTCCAATGCAATTGGCTTGATGCCGTAACGGCTGAGATCGTCCATTTTCTCGGTTCTGCGCGCAGCCCCGTAAACCTTGTACCCATTCTGGGCTAGTAGAATAGCCGTTGCTTTCCCAATTCCTGCCGAAGCGCCTGTCACTAAAACTGTCTTTGCCATAGTTGTTAATTTTTATATGGCAAAATTAGATTACGTCCCTCCGGACGGCTTTTCTGAAAAGTCCAAATTAGTTTGCTGAGCAGTCCAGTGTACGTCTGTTAGGCTGACTTAGGAGGGACCCTCTTTTAATTAGGGAGCTGCCCCCATTCATAAGCACTCTTCTAGAAGCCCTTAGTGTTGGACCTTTAGCTGCTAGGATGGTTTTGCCTTCTCTTGACATTTGTTTTTGAACTTTGGAAAGTAGAGTACGGAAACAGTCAGCCTACTGCTAAGCATACGGTTTCATTCCAATCTCTTGAAGACCTCTTTTGCGAGACGAATGGGAATTGCCGATCGATAAACGGGTCGTTTAGCTTCTTTAAATGTAAGGCGATGAATTTCGCTTATTCGAATTCAAAAAAGGAGACAGTTAACGGATTCCCTACTGACATAGGGCTGTCACTGCCCTGCCTTTTCTTTGGGTTGTCAATCAATTGACAACGTCAACTAATAGCAGACCATGGAAAACACAGCGCCGCTCAGCCAAACGATGGAGCAGATCGTCCTCTCACCCCAGCAACTTCTTGCCCATTGGCAGGGACATCGGGGACTCACCCGCCGGTTAATTGAAACCTACCCCGAGGAGCACTTCTTTTCGTACACCCTCGGCGGCATGCGCCCTTGCTCAGCGCTGATTGATGAAGTCCTGCAGATGGCTGACCAAAGCATGCAGGGCGTTGTTTCGGGCGAATGGCCTTCCTTTGGCGAGGAGTCAGAAGCCTTCACCAAAGCAACGACGAAAGAGCAGGTACTGGCCCAGTGGGATAGGGTGACCGAGACAATTAATGCCTATTGGCCGCAAATTCCACCCGCTCGTTTTCAAGAAGTCGACAAGGCTTTCGGCCTCTATGAAGGCCCTATCTACTGGTTTGTTCTCTACCTAATTGATAATGAGATTCATCACCGAGGTCAGGCTTATGTTTACTTACGCACCCTAGGCGTAGAACCGCCTGCTTTTTGGGATCGCCCCCAGGTATAGACCTCGGGTAAGGCTTCAATGGGTAAGCCATTTTAGAAAAGCCTTTGTCGCACTACTGAGTGGCAAAGGCTTTTCTGTATCGTGCTGGCGACGACTATCCATCCTGAGATACCTATTCTTCCGGAATCAGCTATTTTTAGTACATAGCTACCGGTACCGAAGATTCTTTGAGCCAGTTGAGGATTTCAGAAAGTAGAAAATATTTCTGACTACCGAAGGGCTGACAATGGGGTATCTGCCGTTTTTCGCAGAGGCTGTGGACTCGTCCAGAAGGGATACCCACCAGGTCGGCCACTTTCTCCACCGTCAGTATCTTATCCGGCTCACTGACGTAGACGGCCAGACCCTCATTAGTGGGATAGACTTGCAGAAGTTCCCTAGACCCCTTGCTGGCGGGTTCGGTGGTTGTATCACCCATCATACAGAAGATTGTTGAATTGGTAGTGAAAGCAGTAAGGTACGTGCATACTTCCCTCATTTCCCAATCCGGACTGGGGCTTCAACGGGTAACGTAAGAAATGGTGTAATGGGCGTCGCCCCTTTTCCCTAGAAAATAGCCATTGCTGTTAGTGGCCTTACTGGTGATCTCAGTGGGGAAATTCTGAGGGTTCAGCCCGTAGTCGTAGGTGACGTACGTTGAGGCTTTAGCCGTGTTTTTGCTATAGGTGAAGCCAACCGTATTTAGACAACGGGTAGTCTGCGCGATCATGTCGAAATAGAAATACTCATAGACTGATTCACCCTGAAGCAGACTATACAGGCGAAGTTCGGGAACGTTGACAAACGGCGGGATCGCCTCGGCGTAAGAGGCCCCGACCTCTACATCAATGACCTGGGTGGGCGTCACCATCTGGACGCTTTTGAGCTGTCCGGCGGTGGTCAGGCTGTAAGTTTCTTTGGCTTCGCCGCCATTAAACTGGTTGATGATCAAACCCTGAATGGTGTTTGATGGGCCAAAGTCGACATCACATTTAAATTTATCCAGTGAGCCTAACGTATACTGCGAATCAGTCTTGCCCGAAAAATGGGCGGTGTCGGAACGAAACATCGACACCCGGTTACCGCTGTAGGTAAATCGGGTGATCACGTAGGGTGCCAGCGTATCGTAGTCCATATAGTCCCGGTTGAAATAAGGCTGGCCATAAGTGCGAATCGAGGTGAGGCGATCAGCCGCGTCGTAGATGAACTTGACGATTTTGGTAACCCGGTTGCGGCTGAAGCTGGTGGCATCGGTTTCGACGATGCGGACGAGCTTGTTTTTGCTGTTGTAGTCGAGCGTATGGGTTAAGTTGGCATTATAGCGTCCCTGCGGGCCGATCAGAAAATGAATCGCCCTGGGGTATAGTGCAGGCGTTGCCAGGGCGGTGTCGGTTGCTTTTTGGCAGCCTACCAGACAGGCGAGGCTACCGGCAAGAAGCATAGCAAGCAATCGCATAATGAACGTGTGGTGCGGTGGACAGTGTAAATATATGGAGAAAAGGGATACATAGACTTTTCAGGCTTTCTCATCGGGTCAGGCCAGCCCACGTTTGAGCAGGTCGGTCACGTTGTAGTTTGAGCCTTACAATCTAACCATCGTTTCCGGAGAATCGATGGTCATACTCAGCATATGGGGTAAAGCAATAGCGTATGCTACTGATGGCGTTGGACAGTGATTAAAAAATAACTGTCTCACAATTCGCTCTTACTTGAGACAACAGTGGGTATATAGCTGCTTCTAGAAACGGGCATTTAAAGAGACAGCTTGTTTTAATATCTATCCAACTTAATCAGTAGCATACGCGTACTTCAGTGTCATGTACTAATACCTGATCAGTCATGCTTAGTTTGACTAGTCATTCTATATAAAGCAAGCTATTTTACAGCTTATATCACCATCAGTCCTGAATCAGGACTGCTCATAACTAAAGTTACGACTACTCTTATATATGTTTGTTTTGCTACAATATAATACAACTATAACAAAAAGTGTTTAATTTTACGCTACAACTAACGCTTTAATCAATTTTCTCGAAGCTGGTAAGTGCGCCTCTGCTCCGGCGGATTAGCGGTTGCCCCTAAGGATTGTGTGCGGCTGTTTACTACCCTAAAATATATACACTAACCATGACCAGACAAAGAAAACAACTGATCCGCGTCGTTTTTGATGTGATCGATGAGCACAAACAGCAGATTCGATCAAATGAAGATCTTTCAGTAGCAGCAACAGATCCTGATGAAGCTATTGATTGGGTATTTGCAGAAATGCAGCGGCAGTTTAATCGTTCGGACATTCTACTCACTCGAGTGCGTATCTGCGCCTGACTAGATTAAGTTGATTATACTAAAGCCATAGCCACAAAAATGCCACATACGTGGCATCAGCTCGCCTCAAATTGGTAGACTGCTACGTAGCCACCAAGCCACAAACAGTATAAACATTGAAATATTCTCTAATACTCGGACACTGGTCATAATAGCTTTAGTTATTATAACAGCGCAGTTCCAACCATATCGCCATTGTTTAGGTCATTTCAGTAAAGAGACTTTATGACTTTTAAATATATTGGATCGTTGCTGGCCTTATCGCTCATTTGGAGTTGCCAACCCAAGGTATCTGTTGAACCTACAACGGTGGGACCTGAGCCTGAGCCATACCGGATCGTAAGAGATAGCGTCAAAACGGGAGCTTATCTGGATATCACCATTGGTGAAAATGCAGCCACTGCTTATGTTAAGATTCAGACCCTTCATACAACTAAGGATGTTACCTATCTAAACATAGTTGGCAACGTATTTGCCGATCTGTCTTTGTTGAAAGAGCGAATACCCCTCTACCAGTATATTGTTCTTAATCAAAAGTTAGGCAGTGACTCCGGTGTACAGATTACCCTTGAGAGCCAAAGGGTCAAAAGTATCTATCTAAACAGTGGCCAACAGCTAACCCAATGGCCTGAAAAGCAAAAAGCTACCTTATCTGTGCGCGTGGGTGACGCCGTTTCAGGCTTGTATGATAAACTAATCAAAGTGCGCAGTATAGACCGTTATGCTAACAAGTTCGAAAACATCTTATTACTGACCAAAAACCTATCCACCAGGTATGATGAGGCCATGAGTCTATCTCCACAATGGTACTTTGGGTACTCAACCGGCCAAGACCAGATGGATCAGATACAAGTTCATTTTCAGGAGGGTAAAGTCCATAAAATTTATGTTGACCACTATTCCAAATATTAAGCTGATCTCCGTTTTTGGGGTTTCCCGAGAAGATATACCACTGAATATCAATGTATTATATGTCAAGAAGGACAATTAATGTCTTGCTTTGAAAGGTGAGTCGAGACATCTACCATCCTAGTCATTCTATGAAAACGGGCTCACTAAAGAGGGTAAAGACAAAACGGTAGGCAACAAATATCGTCGGCCATAATACACTCATTGCCCGAAGGACAAGACTAATTGACGGGTGTAAAGCTCAGCTTCGGTTTTTGCGCAGCGTTATCAATGAGCTTAATCACAATTTGAAGGATATGGGCTTCAGCTTGAGCATCAATCTTATCGGAGTCATCACTCGGTTTATGGTAGTCAGCATGGCCACCAGTATGAAAGAAGAGGACAGGAATGCGTTTAGCGTAAAACGATGCGTTATCCGATCCGCCATTTCCGGCCCGGTCAGTGAAAAATTTCACGTCCCCACTTACGCCATTAAATATTGCTGGCCAGCTATCGCTGGTACCGTAGCCACCGATACCCACTCCTCGCTTGGGATCATAGCGGCCAATCATATCCATGCATACCATGAAGTTTATATCTGCCAGTGGTAGCGTAGGCTGGGCTGTAAAGTGGCGAGAGCCCTGCAAACCTAATTCCTCAGCAGCGAAAGCGATGAATAGAAAATTATACGGCTCTTTCGTTTTATTTCCGGCGTAGTAACGGGCCAGTTCAAGCAAACCCGCTACGCCTGAGGCATTATCGTCGGCTCCATTATGAATTTTCCCCTCTGACTTTTCGGCCAGCGAACTGCCCTGTCGGCCATCACCTAAATGGTCATAATGTGCGCCTATAATGATAGTATGCGGTGCTTGATTATCCAGAAAACCGATCACGTTAGCCGCTGGGCGAAGGCTATCGGGCACGATGACCCGTTTGACTTTAGCCGTAAATTCCTGATAGAATCCAACCGTACCCATCGGTTCGAGGCCCGCCTTTTTAAATTGTTTGACAATGTATCTGGCCGCTTTGCGATTTTCGGGACTACCAGTACCCCGGCCTTTCATCTTGTCTGAGGCCAGGTAATTGATATGCTGGGTGATACGTTTGGTGGAAGGCGTTTGCCCGCAGAGCGCGCTGGAGAACAGTATTAGGAAAGGGAAGAGACGGTACATGGAGAATATAGTTGATGGGCGGTTTCAAACGTACTAATCAGCCCGGTTAATCAGACAACCAATGGGTGTTACCAGTTTTGTTGCCACTGGTCGACCCTGCAGGCTGGCTACAATGGCGTCTTTTAGGAAAAACTCAGTAGGGGCAGGTCGGTACTTGCCTAGCTTATAAAACTGATTGTCGATCGCACCTTGGTACAATATCTGGTCGTTGGCAGACAGCAGAATTACTTCAGGTGTAGTGGTGGCATGGTAGCGATTTACCAGGTGATGATTAGGATCAAGCCGGGGGGTAAGCCGCAGAGCATAGGTACGCTGGAAAGCCTGTACCTCCTTTTCGGTAACGGTTTGGGTAGGATAGACCGTTTCAAATGTTACCTGCCCGGCGTATGCATTGGCCAGATCTTGTACTCGACGGGTTACTTTTTGACTGATTGGACATTCAGTCTCCAGAAAGACAAGTACCCGCAGCAATGCTCCCGGCGGTTTTGCCGATGTAGCTGGCAACCAAGCACTCAGCAACAATACAAAAAGTAAAGCATAGCGCATAGCGTGGTCGTTAACAGTTAAATAGGCCGGTACATTATCTGACTAAAAGGCGGCAAATAGCTTCTCCATGACGTAGGCATGCGTACCCATCCACTTGGCTGCTCCGTTGAGTTGGGTAATTTCCACCGTCAAATCGTTACGAAAGCCGCTCAGGCAGTATTTATTGATAGCCTGCTCGATGGGATTGGTAATGAAAACTGCCGCCTGAGCCAGTACCCCATCAACAATGATAATTTCCGGGTTGAATAGGTTGATAGCCACAGAGAGGCCTCTTCCCAATTGATATCCCGTTTCATGCAACATATCAATGGCGAAAGCATCGCCCTGATGAGCGGCCTCAATAACGTGGTCGATGGTGATTTGCTTGACGTCGGGCTGATACACTGACAACTGCGACGTGCAACCCTGAGACACCAATCGTTGCACCCGGCGCACCAGGGAGGAGGCCGAAGTCAAGGTATCCAGACAGCCCGTCTTTCCGCAATAGCACAGCTCACCCTCTGGGTCAATTTGAATATGACCCAGTTCGCCCGCAAAGCCCGAGGCACCCTGAAATACTTCGCCGTTGAGGATGAGTCCCAAGCCCACGCCCCAGTCTATATTGATTGATAAAGCATGCTGTTTATCCTTACCTCCGCCAAACCGATGTTCGCCGAGTGCAGTGGCCTTAGTGTCGTTGATAATAAAAACAGGTAAATCTAATTCTTGAGCCAGGTAGGTAGCCAGAGATTGATCGGGTGGATTTAGGTTGGTGTACGTTAGGTTATATCCATGGCGGTTGTCAATCAGCCCCGGTATGGCGAGTCCTAACGCACAGATATCCGACGAATTAACCGCAGATTCGGCTAACGTATCTCCAATAAATTGAACGAGGAATGTCACAAACTGCGCGCGGTCTTCAAGCCGATGATCTACCGTGCGCTGAAATACGATCTCCCGCAGAGGATTGACCAGTACCAAGTTCGTCTCATGCGTGCTGGAATCAACAACGATTACGTAGTGACGGTCAGGACGCAGCCCAAATAGCACAGGCCGCCGGCCACTGTTACCGGTCCCCATTCCAGTCGATTTGATCCAGCCAATGGCTACAAGTTGGTCTACCAGTCCAGTAATTGAAGGAATGCTGGCGTTGGTAACTTCAGCCAGATGAGCCAATGTGCAAACACCTTCCTGATAGAGGTAAGAAAGAACGGCTCTTTGTTTCTGATTTTTCTTGACGTCAATAACAGAGCGTCTTGGTACAATTCCCTCGTCGGTGGTGGTCATTATCAATGCATTCTAATTGTGGGCATACAAAGTTATCAAGCTAGTTCGCTAAGCAACCTACTTAATTAAGTAATTTTTGAGTAGTTTTTAAAAAAATTTAACTAAAAAATGTGAGTTACATAAAAAAGTTAGTATGCTTGTGAACGATTAGTTATTTTTCTATTACATCAATCAAAACAAATCACTCACTCTATGAAGCGATTGTTACCATTGTTCGTATGTCTGTTCGTTAGTTTGGTCGTGAGCGCCCAAACAAGAACAAGCATTTCCGGCACTGTCAACGACGAACAGGGCTCGGGTATTCCCGGCATCTCTTTGCTTGTAAAAGGAACAAATACCGGTACCAGCACCGACGCAACAGGAGCCTTCAGGCTCAACATCACGAACCGGAATGCCACCCTCGTGGTATCAGGCGTAGGCTACATTCGGCAGGAGGTTGCCATAGGGAATGCTACCACGCTTTCTATCACCTTAAAAGAAGACCCTAAAGCTCTCGATGAACTGGTTGTGACGGGATTCGGGATCAAGCAGGAAACTCGTAAGCTCTCTTATGCTACGCAGGAAGTAAAAGGGGTTGACCTGGAGCGGGCCAACTCGGCCAACCTGGTGAACGCCTTACAGGGTAAAGTAGCCGGGGTTCAGATCGATCAGGGATCGGGAGGGCCTATGTCATCTTCGCGCATTCGTATCCGGGGTAACGCCTCGCTTAGTCCCAACACACAGCCGCTTTTCGTGGTAGATGGCGTGCTTATTCGGCCAACAACAACGGGTGCCGACTCGTGGGGGGCTGCTCAGGACTTTGGTAACATTATGAAAAACCTGAACGCTGACAACGTAGAGACGATGACCGTACTGAAAGGATCGTCGGCCAGTGCACTCTACGGCTCGGAAGCGCTTAATGGGGTGGTAGTAATTACAACCAAAAAAGGCCGTCAGCAGAAAGGATTGGGCGTTTCTTACAATCATACGTCCTCATTTGAAAATGCTTTTCGCTTTGTGGATGTGCAAAACCAGTATGGGGCCGGCCTCTCGCCTGTTTTCCCTAAAGCCGCCGATGGGGTAGAGACGGTGGAGGCAACCAATAACAACTGGGTATACTCGTTTGGCCCCAAGCTCGACGGACGTATGGTTCGCGACCTCGACGGACGTATGATTCCATGGGTGGCTAATGATCCGCTGTCTTTCTTCCAGACGGGCAAATTCATCAACCATAACGTAGCCGTTGAAGGTGGTAGCGACCGGGGTTCTTTCCGGGTGTCTTACTCGAACCTCTTCAACAACACAATTATGCCTGGCGGGGCCGAAATGAAGCGAAACAACTTCAACATCCGCGCCACTCAGAAAGTCGGAAAAGTCTTCAACCTCGATGTATCGACCGACTACACGCTCAACGACAACCTGAACCCGATTCGGCAGGGAGGTACGTTCAACCCGGTTTTCCGCTTCGTCTTCGGTCGCCCCCGCACCTTTGATATCGACTATTGGGTAAACAACTACCAGTCGCCATTAGGGGGACGGAAACGGGGCGCCGACGACCCGTACAATATCAGCCCATTCATGTGGGAAACGTTTCAGTTCAAGACAACGCGTAACGAACGGATTTTACGCGGTAACGTCGACATTACGGCCAACATTACGCCCTGGTTGACGGGTTTGGTACGCGCCAACGTGCAAAACGAGCAATACCTCACCGAAAGCAGTAACCTGGGCGATAACGTAGGGTTTGCCGGTGGTTCGTTCTCGACCTTTTCGCAGGTGAATAACCAGTCACGTGTGCAGGGTTTACTAACTGCCAGCCGGGACCTAAGCCCATTGATCCATTTGAACTTTACGCTGGGCGGCGAAACAAACCGTGTTATTGGAGGTCGCGAATATGGCCTGCAAACCAACGGTGGTTTGCGCATTCCGGGTCAGTTTACAATTCCCAACTCGGTGAACACGCCCCTGGCGTCAAACCGACTGACAGCCTCAAAACGGACCGATGCGATCTATGCCTATGGTGATCTGAGCTACAAGGACGTCTTGTTCCTGAACTTCACCAATCGGATTGACTACTCGTCTGCCTTGACTTATGCTGACGGTACGGGCCAACATTCGTATTACTATCCGTCGGTAGGTTTAGCCTGGGATTTCACCCAGTCGCTGCAAAGTCGGCCAAACGCCCTGTCATTCGGTAAACTTCGGGCCAGCTACGGCTTCACCGGTGGTGATACCGATGCGTGGGTTACCAACCAGACCGGTTTCTATTCGGCAGGTGAAATATACACTGGGCTCAACGGTCAGATCCAGCGCTATGGTTTCCGCGATAACACGCTGCCCAACTACAACCTGCGTAACCGCCTGGCGCGGGAATGGGAAGTGGGTGCCGATCTGCGGTTCTTCAACAACCGGCTGGGTGTCGACGTGGCTTACTACAACAAGCTGACCCGCAACGAGATCTTCAACTTACCCGTAGCGCTTGAATCAGGTTTAACGCAACGGCTGGTCAACGCCGGCCGGATTCAGAACCGCGGTGTTGAGCTGTTACTGACGGGTACACCCATCAAATCCGGCAAATTTCAGTGGAACACTTCGTTCAACTTCAGTCGTAACCGCAACAAGATTCTGGAGCTGGCCGACGGCATTGATACCTACGAGCTGAGCCTTGCGTTTGGTAACGACGTGCGCTCAGTAGCTAAAGTAGGCGGCGATTACGGGACCATTACGTCGACCTACGCGTTTGCCCGCGATGCACAGGGACAGAAGCTGATCGGCCCAAACAGTAATGCCACCGGTGGCTACATGACGTACCTGCGCAGCGGGGCCGTTGGTCAGGGCAGTAAAGACCTGGGCACGATGCTGGAAAGCTTTCTGCTGAGCAACATTAACAGCCTGCGGTACGGCAACTTCTCAGCAACCTTCCAGGTCGATTCAAAAATTGGGGGGGTAATGGCCTCTTCGACTCACGCCTACGGTTCGGCCTACGGTAGCTTCACCAACAGCCTGGCCGGTCGCGATGCCGAGTCGGGAGGTATTCGATTCACTGATGCGCAGGGGAATGTCCGCAATGACGGAATCATTCCGGAAGGCGTTCTGAACACGGGTGTTACGGCTACGGTGGATGGAAAGACGATCGATCTGAGTGGCATGACGTATCAGGAAGCCGTCGACAAAGGATACCTCAAACCCATTCCGGCCTTTGCCTACTACGATAACCTGTCGAAATGGGGGTCTGGTATCCGTGAATATTCAGTGTTTGAAAACTCATGGGTAGCCGTGCGTGAAGCATCGGTCAGCTACGACGTACCTGCAACGGTACTCAACAAAGTGAAGGTGCAATCGCTACGGGTAAGTGTAGTGGGTCGTAATCTGGGTTACCTCTACCGCACGGCGAAAGACGGCATCAACCCGCAGGGGCTGCTGAGCAACCGGGCGGGCGAATTTGCAGAATACGGCGGGTTGCCCTTCAGTCGCAATATCGGCGTATCCGTAAATGTTGGCCTTTAATTGTTCGTTTAACGCGGTCCGTGCCCACTGGAACAGACTGCTATTGGCTGGCGCGGCTCCTGTTTATGGTCCCGCTGCCAGTGCAAGAGCAATCAGTAACCAACAGCGACGGACCGCACCAAACAAATATTCCTCTTAACGCTCATGTTAACACCCTATAAAAAATACATTTCCGGTGCGCTGGTCGCGGTAACACTCGTGTTCGCGGGTTGTGAGAAGCAGGCTTTTGTAGAAACCAACATCAATCCGGAAGGATTGACCAGTGTGCCACCTGCCAACCAGTTCCTGAACGCTACACTGAACGTACACAATCGTGACTTCGAAGCGTTTTACGACTTCTATCAGCGCATTATGCCCTGGATGCAGTATTCAACTGGCTTAACGGGAAACAGCCAGAACTTCACCCAGGATTACAGCAACTTCGGTCAGCGTTACAGTTCCCTATACACGGGTGTAGGCAATGCGCTCACTGATGTGGAAAAACTGGTAGAAGCTTTGCCCGCCGAGGAGCAAGCCCGGTATGTGCATATGATTCGGTTTGCCCGAATATTAAAGGCATACTACACGTTTTACGTCAGCGATATCTACGGAAGTCTGCCTTATTCAGAAGCATTTCAGGCTCGCTATGGTGGCACCCTGTTGCCTAAATACGATACGCAGTCGGTTTTATTTGCTCAGCTCGATACCGAGCTGAAAGAAGCCGTTACTACGCTGAAGACAGCGCAACCTGCCGCGCAAGTTGCGCTGGGAGCCAACGACCAGTATTATGCCGGTAACGCACAGCAGTGGGTAAAAGCAGCCAACGCACTACGGCTTAAAATAGCTATGCGACTGGCCAAACGCGAACCAGCCAAGCTAAGAGCCATTGCCACTGAAGTGCTGGCTTCCCCCGCGGCCGATCTGATGAGCAGCAATGCCGATGGATGGGTGTTTGTCACGGCAGCCGCCTTCACCTCGGGCGGAAACTGGAACCCCGACGGGCTACGCGCCTCGAAACCGCTGGTCGATTTCATGTGGGAAACCCAGGACCCGCGTCTCGATGCTTTCTTTACGCCGAACAGCTATTCGCAGGCCAACATCGATTTACTCGTGGCCGCCGGGCAGTTACCAGCCGGTAGCAAAGTATCTCCACGCCGGTATGTGGGGAGCTTCACCAGCCCCGATCAGGCGCAGCAGGCGCAGAACGTGCAGCGGTTCTATACCCTTCGCTTCCTGACTCTGAATAATACCCGTACCTCTGTTGATACCCTGTCGCGGATTCAGCCACGGCTGTTTCAGCCCGCCTTTGCGGCCGACGGCACAGTAGGAACGGGACGTAATTACCTGCCTGTAATTACTTATGCTGATTTCTGCTTCATGCGGGCTGAACTGGCTGCAACTGGCGTTACCACCGAAACAACCAAAACGTGGTATGACGCCGGGGTGTCGGCCGCTCTTGACTGGTACGACATGGTGGCAACGGGATCACAGTTGACCAATTACACGGCTATGACAGCGGCGGAAAAAACCGCCTATCTTGCCCAGCCCAAAGTTGCTTTCAACGCAGCCAAAGCTCTGGATCTGATTGCCAGTCAGGAATATATTCTGTTCCTTAAGCAACCGAGCGAAGGCTGGGCTACCTGGAAACGAACGGGATTCCCCAATGCCACGTCTACGCTAATGTTGCCTCCAATTGTATCAAACGGATCGGTGATGACCATAGCGCGGAGGGCACCACTCGGCATTCCCGCTCCAACCGAGCCGAACTACGCCAACCGGCAGGCGGCTTACGCCGAAATGGCGCAGCAGACCGGCTTTGGCCGTGACCCACAGGATGCCACCGGCCGCGTTTATTGGGATGCCCAGTAACGCAACGGATTGGCTCGGCTGAGTCGAAATTAGTTTGTATTTTCGTAAAGCATGTCCAACCCGCCGACGTCGGCGGGTTGGTTTTTTTAGCTGTATGATGAAAACACGTTTACTGGGTACGCTGGTTGGTTTGTGGTGCCTGTGTTCAGGTAATGCCCTGGCGCAAACGCCCACGTTTTACCAGGACATTCAGCCCCTGATGCACGCCAAATGTGCGGTTTGCCATCGCCCCGGCGAGGCGGCTCCGTTCTCGCTAATCACCTATGAGGACATAGCTAAGCGGGCAACATTCATCAAAAAAGTAGTCAGTACAGGGTATATGCCCCCCTGGCGAGCCGACGACCATTACGTCTCCTTCGCTAACAAACGCAGCCTGACACCCGATCAGATAAAGGCAATTACTGGCTGGATCGACGCAGGATTACCAAAGGGGAAAGTGCGCAAAGAAGCCGAAGAACAACTGCAAGCCCGTGCGGCGGCGGGTACTGCCTACGAGCGTAAACCTGACCTAACGCTCAAACCATCCAACCCCTTTCGGCAGGGAGGCGACGGCGTAGAGCGGTTTATGGTTTTCAAGATTCCGTTTGAACTGGCTGAAGAAGCTAACGTGGCCGCCCTTGAATTTACATCGACCAACAAAAAGGCAATTCACCACGCCAATTTCGCCATTCACCCTGTTCCGGATACGACTATTTCGCTCACCAACACCATCGAGCAGGTCGATCTGGGGGCTATCGACGCCTGGCATTACCAGGAGTGGCTGCCCTACAAAAAAACGATGACTTACTACGGCGGCTGGATTCCCGGAGCATCGCCCGAAACCTATCCGGCCGATATGGGCTGGGTGATGCCCAAACGGGGTGTAGTACTGCTAACCGTCCACTTTGGGCCATCAGCCACTGAGCAGGAGGTCATCAGCGGCGTTAATTTTTTCTTCAAGAAGACACCTATCAAACGGAAGGTCAGCGTGATTAGTCTAGGATCGGGAGGAATCGCCGAGAAGAACATAAACCCGCCCTTGTTTCTATTTGGCGGCGAAACCAAGACCTGTAGTTTAGAAGTAGCCTACCAGAATAAACCAATCACACTGCTCTACGCCTGGCCTCATATGCACCAGATTGGCAAGGAGTTTACGGCCTATGCCACCCTGCCCAACGCCGATACACTGCGGCTGGTCCACATCCCCGACTGGGATTTCCGCTGGCAGGAATTGTATCGCTATCAGAAGCCGGTAGTGTTGCCGACGGGTTCGGTGGTGAACGTGATAGGTACGTACGACAACACTGACGCCAACCCCATGAACCCCAATAAACCGGCCCGGCTCATCACGTCCGACGGGCAGATGCGGAGCGACCAGGAAATGATGACGCTCATTCTGATTTACACCAACTACGAACCCGGCGACGAAAACCGAACTTTCGACTGATGCGACGTTTTGCGCTCATTACGGTCTTGTTGTTGACAGCCACCGGCTGGTGGGCTATGCGCCCGCCCGTACGTCCGCTGTTTACCCGGTTGTCGGCACAGGAAACGGGAGTACACTTCACCAACCAGATCGACGAGACCGATTCGCTGCACATCTTCAAGTACGAATATCTATACAACGGCAATGGGGTTGGAGTTGGAGATTTTGATAACGACGGCCGCGCCGACCTGTTTTTTTCAGGGAATACCGTCGCCCATAAGCTTTACCTAAACCGAACAGGTACGGAGAGTAACTGGCAGTTTCAGGATGTGACAGCGACGGCGGGTGTTGCAGGCAATGGCAGCTGGGGTACGGGTGTCAGTGTAGTCGACATCAACGCCGACGGTTTACTCGACGTGTATGTGTGCCACTCCGGTAAGTTTCCGGCCCACAAACTGGTCAATGAGCTGTTTATCAACGAGGGAGTAACCGGTGGGGTACCCCGTTTCAGTGAACAGGCAAAGCGCTACGGTCTTGATCTGCCGGGCACGCAAACCACGCAGGCTGCTTTCTTCGATTTCGACCGCGACGGCGACCTTGACGTGTTTGTGCTCAATCATTCCAATCACACCTTCAATCCACTACTCAATACCCGCAAGCTCCGAGCCACGCCCGATATGCGTCATGGCAACCGGCTGCTCCGCAACGATGGGGGACGCTTTACCGATGTCACCCTAACCGAAGGCATTCTGAACAATCCAATCAATTTCGGACTGGGCGTGGGCGTTGCGGATTTAAACGGAGATGGCTGGCCCGACCTCTACACTACCAGCGATTACACCGAGCAGGATTGCCTCTACCTGAATCAGCACGACGCGGCAGGGAACCACACCGGTTTTAAGGAGACTATCCGGGCAAGCATGGGCCACACCTCGAAATTTTCGATGGGATGCGACCTGGCTGATTATAACAACGATACCCTGCCCGACATCGTGACCCTCGACATGCTGCCCGCGGATAACCACCGGCAGAAAATGCTTAAAGGACCCGACGAATACGACGCCTACAAATTGCTGATTGACAGTGGGTACGTTCGTCAGCAGATGCGCAATATGCTGCAATTGAATCAGGGAACTGACCCCCGCGGACAGCTTCGGTTCAGTGAAGTGGGACAACTGGCGGGCGTAGCAGCTACCGACTGGAGCTGGTCGGCTCTGCTTGCCGACTTTGATAACGATGGCTGGAAAGACCTTTTTGTGTCGAACGGGTATTTGCGCGATTTCACAGACCTGGATTTCATGAAGTACACCGTTGCCGACGCCAAACTGACCGAAGCCGCGAAGGGAAATCTGAACTTTCAGACGCTCGATCTGGTCAAAAAAATGCCCTCAAACCGGCTGTCGAGCTACGTTTTTCGCAACAACCACGACTTGACCTTCAGCGACCAGTCAACCGCTTGGGGAATAGATCAGCCCGCCGTTTCGGGGGCATCGGCCTACGCCGATTTTGACGGCGACGGAGACCTTGATTTAGTGGTTTGTCACCAGAATGAGCCCGCTTCACTCTATCGCAACAACGCAGCGCAACGCCCAAATCCCGGCGCATTTATCCGGGTGCGGTTGGCGGGTGCCGGGGGCAATACTCAGGCAATTGGCGCGCGGGTGGTGCTGGAAACAACAACAGGCCATCAGTTACAAACCGTGTCTCCTGTGCGGGGCTATCAGGCTTCGGTGGAGACCACGCTGCACTTTGGACTGGGTGAAGCAATGACCGTTAAGCGCCTCACCGTATACTGGCCCGATGGAAGGCAGACCCGGCAACTCAATCCTACCATCGGACAAACGTTGACCATTCGTCAACCAGATACGCCGGGCACACCAACCTCTGTTGCAGCCGCCATTACCCCCTGGTTCAGACCATTGCCTATGCCCGCCATTCTGCCCTATCGTCACCGCGAAAATGAGTTTGTCGACTTTAAAGTGGAAGTACTGATTCCGTATCAGCTCTCAAGATTGGGGCCGGCACTGGCGGCGGGTGATGTTAATGGCGATGGCCGTGATGACCTGTACCTAGGCGGAGCGGTAGAACAGCCCGGTGAACTATGGCTACAACAGGCTAATGGTACGTTTAGCCGCAGTCTGCAGCCTGTGGGACTGTCCGATAGAAACTGCGAAGATGTAAATGCCCTTTTCTTCGATGCTGACCGCGATGGCGACCTTGACCTCTATGTCGTCAGTGGCGGCAACGAATACGAAGCAGGTTCTCCCGAGTTTCAGGACCGGCTCTACCTCAACGACGGGCAGGGCACCTTCGGCTCTGCGGTTACCAGTGCTCTGCCCACGATGCGTGACAGCAAAATGGCCCTCGCCACCACTGATTTCGACGGCGATGGCGATCTGGATCTGTTCGTTGGCGGGCGGGGCAAAGCGGGGGCCTTCCCCATGCCCTCCAACAGTTACCTGCTTCGCAACGATACACCTACGGGCGGGCCTGTTCGCTTCACCGACGTAACCGACGAGTTAGCCCCATCCTGTCGGCAGGCGGGTATGGTGCAGGCGGCTGCCTGGGGCGATATGGACGGCGATAAACAACCGGATCTGGTGCTGGCAGGCGACTGGATGCCGGTTCGCATTTTCAGGAATCAGCAGGGGAAACTGACTGAACGTACCCAATATGCAGGGACAGTTCCGCTTACCGGCTTGTGGGCTTCGCTCTTGCTGACAGATCTTGACAAAGACGGCGACCTGGACATTGTGGCCGGTAATGCTGGGTTGAACAACTCATTCCGGGCCAGTTCGACTCAACCCATGAGCGTGGTGGCGGGTGACATTGACGCCGACGGTGTACTCGATCCCGTATGGGTGTATTATGTGCAGGGAAAAGCCTATCCGGCCCCTTCCCGCGACGAAATGCTCGATCAGGTGGTGCCGCTCCGGAAACGGTTTACCCGTTACCATCAGTACGCCGATGCCACGGTCGAAACCCTGTTTGGGGAGCAGGCCCTGGCCAAAGCAACGACTGTTGAGGTACGTGAGCTGGCCTCCGGTGTGTTTCTGAACGCGGGTAAAGGCACGTTCACGTTCCAGTCGTTTCCTATAGAAGCTCAGTTATCCCGCCTCAGTAGCCTACTCGCCGACGACTGGGATGGTGATGGAAAAACAGACCTGATCATAGCGGGTAATTTTCACGCATACCGGGTGCAGCATGGCCCCTGCGACGCCAGTTTCGGCGCGGTGCTGCGGGGGGATGGACGTGGTACGTTTCAGGTGTTACCTCCCCGTCAGACTGGCCTGTGGGCGGGCGGCGACATTCGCACGGGTGTACAGGTACGTTCCGGGACAAACCGCAAACGGTTCTTTTTTGCCACCAACAACGGCCCGCTGGTCGGCTTTGAACGATGAGCAGACGAACCGTGATTCTTTGGTTTTGCTTCGGCCTTCTAACCCTGGCCAGTTCAGCTCAGGTAAGTTCGGTGCACCGGCCGGGTATGAGCAACGACGCTTTTGAGCGGCAGCTTTTCCACCGGGCCCACGACCTGCTGACGGATGTGATCGTAGCGGATATCTTTTCGCCGCCGGTGGCCTCGCGCATCTACGTGTATGCCCATGCCGCCGCCTACGAAACGCTGGTTGCCACCCAACCGGGCCAATACCCATCGGCGGCGGGACAACTGCCGGGGCTGACCGCGCCCCCTTCGCTCACGGCGAGTGGCTTTCAGCCCGCTTTGTCGGCTACGGCGGCCCTGCTGGCTGTGGGTCGGGGGCTGGTATTCTCGGAAAAGCGACTCGACTCCTTGGCAGCGCAACTGTGGCAACAGGCGGCCCAGCAGGGTTATTCGGTCCAGACTATCGCTGCCTCACAGCAAGTTGGGCAGCAAATGGCCGCTCATATCATGGCATGGGCTATGGGCGACCAATACCGGCAAACGCGGGCGCTTCGACGCTACACACCGCAAAATAAAGCGGGTGCCTGGCTCCCCACACCTCCGGGGTATATGGCTGCCGTTGAGCCCTACTGGCGCCGAATCAGACCTCTTGCGCTCGATTCGGCGGCACAGTTCAAAGTGACACCTCCGCCCACTTTTGCCACCACGGCCAATAGCGCTTTCCACGAGATGGCCATTGACGTACGGGATATAAGTCAGAAGCTCACGTCAGAACAACAACTGATTGCCAACTACTGGGACTGCAATCCCTTTTTCCTCAATACCCAGGGGCACATGAATTTTGCCAGTAAGAAGCTCTCACCGGGTGGGCACTGGCTGGCCATTACCGGACAGGTGGCTCGACAGGCAGGGGCTAATCTGCACAAAACCAGCGCGGCTTATCTGTTGACGGCGGTTGCCCTGTTCGACGGCTTTATCAGCTGCTGGGACGATAAATACCGGTACAACATCATTAGGCCCGAAACCTACATCAACGCTCATATTGATGAAGGCTGGAAACCAATGCTGCAAACACCTCCTTTCCCCGAATACCCTAGTGGCCATAGTGTTATCTCTACGGCTTCGGCGGTAGTGCTTACCGAGTTATTTGGCTCATCAGTGGCATTTACCGACAGTACGGAAGTGGCATTCGGATTGCCTTCCAGGCGGTTCACCTCGTTTCATCAGGCGGCTGATGAAGCGGGTATCAGTCGCCTCTACGGGGGTATCCATTATCGCCAGGCCATTATCAGCGGGCAACAGCAAGGGCTACAGGTAGGTCGTCAGGTATTGAAAAAGCTACAACTCATCGCGCTGCCAGCAAAACGGTAACGAATAGCCGGTGCCAGGGCAAGCCAAATAGGTCATGCCACACCGTTGGAAGGAGAAAAATTAAGTTATTAAAAAAATTTAAAAACCATATGTATCTTATGGCCTCAAACGATTTGCGGCCAATCAAACCTACCAGTTATGAAAAACACCCTTATTATTGCATTACTCACCTTGTTAGGCAGCCCAATACTAAAGGCCCAGCCAACGCCACCCGCTAACGTAGCTACGACCCACCGGTTTACCAACGGATTGGTAGCCCTGACAGGTAGCCGCTACGGCCGAGAAGCCATTTATACCGATCCGCTCGCCTATCAGCTGTACACGAAAACGGTAACCCAACCTACCGCCGACGCCCTTTTTGGTAAAGATGAGCAGGGTCGGGAGATCAGGTGGATGAGCGTATCGGCTGACAGTTTGAACCGGCTCAGGCCCCGTTTCAATGCTCCCCGAAGCGGTGGCGCTCCGGCCGGGCCGGGCGTAACGGCGGGTAGCCTGCGCGGGGGATTGGGCGGTGCAGGCGGATACACGTACCTGACCTACTCATCGCCGCGTCAGCAGGTGGCCATCCTCAACATTCGGGGAAACAGCCATGTCTACGTCAATGCCGAACCGCACATGGGCGACGCCTACAGCATGGGCTATATGCATATCCCGGTACGCCTTAAAAAAGGAATCAACGAGTTTTATGTCCGCGGTACTTCGGTTGTAGCCACACTGGATTTCCCGACCAGTACGGCCCTGCTAAAAACAGATGATCCTACCATGCCAAGTATTCGATTGGGCGAATCAAACACAGAATTGAAAGGGGCACTTGTCGTTATCAACACTACTAACGAGCCGCTGACAAACCTACAACTGAAGAGCCGGGTGGCGGGCCAGGAACAAACTACGACGTTACCCGCCATTCCTGCCCTATCGAGCCGGAAGGTAGCCTTTGCCTTTAACGGGAGCGGGGTGAAGACCAAAGAACCCCAGACATGTCAGTTAAGCCTCATCCAAAAAGGCAAGGTGATCGATGAAGGAACAATGCCGGTAGAAGTAACTGCCCCGGGCGCATCGTATAGCCAAACATTCACCAGCCAGATCGACGGTAGTCTACAGTATTACGCCGTAACGCCACAGTCGCAGACAGCGGTGACCGATAGCGGGGAACCGGCGGCCCTGTTCCTGTCGGTGCATGGGGCGGGCGTAGAAGCAAGTGGACAAGCACGGGCCTATAAACCCAAAGACTGGGGTACGTTGGTGGCAGCCACCAACCGTCGGCCACGTGGGTTCAATTGGGAAGACTGGGGCCGAATTGACGCCCTTGAGGTGTTGAGCATTGCCAAAAACCAGTTCAAACCCGACCCGCGCCACATCTACCTGACCGGCCACTCGATGGGCGGACACGGCACCTGGTTTCTGGGCGCCACCTATCCGGATAAGTGGGCCGCTATTGCTCCCTGTGCCGGTTATCCCACCTTGAAAGAATATGGCTCGGCCGACGGCGTCATTCCCGCCGGCAGCAGTAACCCCCTGGAACAAACCCTGCTCCGTGCCGCCAATCAGAGCGATGTGCTGCAACTGGTAAGTAATTATAAGCCGCTGGGCGTATACGTCTTTCACGGCGACGCTGACCGAACCGTTCCTGTCACCTATGCCCGGCAGATGCGCAAACTCCTGGGCAACTCGCAACCCGATATGAGCTACTACGAATACCCCGGCGGTAGCCATTGGTTCGGCGATCACAGCGTTGACTGGAAGCCCCTGTTCGACTTCTTCAAATGGCACCAGATACCGATGGATTCGACCGTCAACACCATCGACTTCACAACGGCCAATCCTGGCGTATCTGCGGGTTACCGCTGGGCGTCGATAGAGCAGCAACAAAAGCCCCTGGAGTATAGCCGTATACAACTGGCCCGTACCACTAAAGCAATCAGCGGTACCACCGCCAACGTGGCCCTGCTGAAGGTGGCGCTCAACGAGTTCGGCGGCGGAAAGTCCATAACCATTACTCTCGACGGACAATCGGCTATTTCTCATACCACTCGCAGTGCTAGTGATACGATGCTGCTACGCCGTCAGGGTGATCGTTGGGTCATGGCGGAAGCGCCGACATCAGCCCAGAAAAATCCACGCCGAAACGGTACCTTCAAAGAGGCTTTTAACAACCGAATGGTTTTTGTTTACGGCACAACCGGCACGGCCCAGGAAAACGAATGGGCTTACAACAAAGCCCGCTATGATGCCGAAACGTGGTATTACCGCGGCAACGGGGCTGTTGATATGGTGGCTGATAAAGCGTTTGATCCGGCGCAGTATGCCAACCGGAGTGTAGTCCTGTACGGCAATCAAACCACCAACCGGGCCTGGGCGTTGTTGTTGAACAACTGCCCGATTCAGGTAAAACGGGGAGAGCTGGTACTCGGTACTGAGCGCTATTCCGGACAGGACCTGGGTACGTACTTTGTATGGCCCCGTCAGGATAGCCCCACGGCCTCGGTGGCGGTAATAGCTGGTACGGGTATTGCTGGCATGCAGGCGGCTAATGCAAACCAGTACTTTGCTGGTGGAAGCGGTTTCCCTGATTACATGATATTTGACATTAACATGTTGAGGGAGGGAGCAAAAGGCCTGCGCGCCGCCGGTTTCTACGACAACAACTGGTCCCTCTCGACAACTGCCTCTACGGAAGCTAATGGCGGACGGTAGTTTTCGCTAGATCACCAATATTAAGTATAGCCTGTCTTTACCAGGCTATACTTAACATCCAGGGTGCTCCCCGACCCGCCGCACTTAGCGAGTTTCTGCCAATAATTCAGCTACCTTCTTATCCAGGTCATCGCCTGTCAAATTGATGCCTCTGATGATTCCCTGCTGGTCGATCAGAAAGGTCTGAGGTATGGAATAAACAGCATAATTATCACTGACGGGGTTTTTGTCCGTCAATGTGAGTTGAAGACCGGCCGGCCGTAGTCTTGACAAAGCACCCAGCCATTGCTTGGCTTCTTTATCGGTTGAAATACCAACAATTTCCAGCCCCTGGTTGGCATATTTTTCATGAAGGGCCTTTAGGCCGGGAAATTCTTTAATACAAGGAGCACACCAACTCGCCCAAAAGTCAACCAGTATTAGTTTTTTAGTTGCTCGTCTGGCGGCTAAACTATGGCTGACACCTGTACTGTCGGGCAGGATGAAATTATAGGCTTCCTGACCGACAACCACCTTTTGTCGGTTAGCCGCTCGTATCTTGAGTACCTGATCGAACTGTTGAAAGGTTGGATAGTGGCCCAGATTAGCCCTGTATTCATTCAGCATATTGACCGAGTAGGCATCCTCCTGGCCAGCATCCTTTAATAAAAACAGGTTAAAAAAGGTGTAGGGTTTCTGGGCGATCATTGCTGACCTGCGCATAAAATAGGAGCGACTCACGGAGATGTTCTGTGCCCATAATTGGCTAGAAAGCACGGTGTCGCCTTTTTGAATAGCCAGGCTACGCGCCTGAGAGAGGTCGATTACCTGATTTCTAGTCGAGTCGAGTAGGTCCGTGTAGGCTTTCCATTTATCGTGCATAGAAGATCCCATGACCTTGTACATGCCGTTGCTCTGAATGGTTAGTTGGATGGATGAACCTTCCAGGAAAACAGGATACAGCCGGGCGTTGGTATCAAGCTGAACCAGGTATAAGCCGGGCTCAGTCAGCCTGCCCTTTACTACAAATCGACGGTCTACGATTGGGGCGGAATAGGCTAGTGTACTGTCCAGAGAAAGAACACGGATTTTTCCCTTAACGGGCTGGGCTACCTGGCCGGTTAACGTAAAGGATTGCGTAGGTTTTATCTGAGCAAAGGTGGTGGAAGCCCATAAACACAGCAAAGCCAATGTGCTATAAAGCAGCTTGCGGAGCCGCTTCGAATTGTTGAAAGGGTTAAAGCGCATCATGTCAACGGGTAGAGGCTCTGGGAATACAGTCAAGCAGCTAAATGTAGCCTAAAGCAGCGATGCTTCACAGTTGTCTGATTGTTCTTTATCATAAGGGCACACTGGCCTGTTGATCAAGACCGTCGGCGGAACGCGCCTGGCGTACAACCTGTGTATTTGCGGAATTGCTTGCACAAGTGACTCTCATCCGTGTAGCCAAATTCATCGGCAATCTGAGCCAGCGTCATCGAACTATAAAGCAAACGAGCCTCAATGAGTTTGATTTTGTGCTTGATGATGTACTGCTTCAGGGATTCGCCGGTCTGCTTTTTGAAAAACAGACTGATATAGGCTGGTGCATAATGGAATACGTTGGCCAGGTGGTCGATGCCCAGTTTATCAGGCTCGTAGATATGCCGCCGGACGTACAGAAGAATGCCCTCTACTGAGTCAGTTGTCAGCATATGAGCCGGTGTCTGGCCAAACAGATTACGGGCCAGAATCATGAGCATACTGCGTAAGAGACTATCCCGAATAATGACGAAATAGGGAGATTGTTCCCGTTCATATTCTTCTTCAAGCACCTTCAGTAGGTAATGTAGTTTCTGCTTTTCCTGCTGATCAGCAACAATAGTCCCCCGACTTTGGGAAGAGGTCGTCAACAGCGTTTTAATGATCGGCTCCCAGGGAGACGGACTATCTCTTTCGGGCTGCTTATGAACCGATTCATTGAAGCGGATGAAGCAAAACTCGGTTACTTCCTGAATAGTAAAATTATGGTAATCTTCCGGCCCCAACAGAAACACATCCCCCTGGCTATAGTCGAATGTGTTACCATTGATATGATGAAGTCCATTTCCCCTCAGTATAAAAATAATCTCAAAATAAGTATGCTTATGGACGGCATGCATCCAGGTGGTAGCCTCGAAGTGATAAATGTTAAAAGGGGTATGTAAAGTGTAGCGTTTCATAAGCCAGTTCAGGAAGTATAAACCTACCAATAAAGGATGAATTTGTACAATTTATTCAGTATTGGTCTGCCGTACTATTGTGTCTGCTTACTTAGTTTCCCTGCTAGAAAAAGATAAAAATGAAACGCGCCGCCATTCTGATCGTTAGTTTATTCGTCTCTCCTCTGTTCATGTCCCTGCAAAAACCCGATGAGTGGGTTGTATTGCTCGACAAAAACCTGACCCAATGGGAAAACTACCTGAGCTATGAGCACAAGCCTGATTATAATGGAAAAATACCAACCGATGCATCAGGTAAGCCTATTGAACCAATCGGTTATAACAAAGACGATACCCATGTTTTTTCCGTGTTGAACGAACCGGGAGGGCCTGTGTTGCGGATCAGCGGAGAAAAATACGGTTGTCTGTTTACCCGTCAGTCGTACAGCAATTATCACCTGACGCTACAAGTCAAGTGGGGCACTCGAAAATATGAACCACGAATAACAAAACTGCGCGACTCGGGCATTCTCTATCATTCTATTGGGAAAGCGGGTGCCGAATACTGGCGTTCATGGATGCTCTCGCAAGAGTTTCAGATCATGGAAGGGCATATGGGCGACTTCTGGTGTCAGGCAAACTCGGCGATCGACATCCGTTCTTTCCAGTCAGAGGGGGTAATGAACCGGGTGGCCGACGAAAAACAACCGTATGGTACCTTCAAAAGCGGTAGTGATGGATTTTGCATGCGGTCGGCCAACTATGAAAGCCCGGCAGGGGAATGGACGAGGCTGGACCTGATTTGCTTCGAGGGGAAAAGCCTGCATATCGTCAATGGCCATGTGGTGATGGTGCTTAAAGATTCTCGCTACACACAACCCAACGGGCCGGACGTACCTATGACTAGGGGTCAGATTCAGCTACAGAGTGAAGCCGCCGAAGTATTTTACCGGGACATCCGCATTAAGCCTCTGGCGGCCCTGCCCAAAGAGTACGTTGCTTTATTCTGAAATGTGATGTGCTCAATTACACGTTGATTTGGAACGAATGAATCTCGTTGGGCTGGGTTAAGAGTAGATGAAAGGTGGGCATTCTCCGTGGCGTATTGACTACCTATACTCAGGGCTTGCCTTTTTTCTTCCTCCGTGTGATGGGCAACAAGCTCGTTCAGGTTTTCCAGAATGGTAATTGGAAACCCAGTTTCAGGAACGACTAGTGCCATCTTTGGTGATCTGAGCCAGTCTGAAAACGCTTTTACGTTACCATCGAACCCATGGGTGATCTAGCGAATCTATGAACAGGATTTGCGTGTTTTTTAGGCTTGTTGTGACCCTGTTCTGCAAAAAAAACTTGGCGGCGTGCCTGGGCGAGACCAAGCAGGAACCGACGTTTCTATTGCTCCCAATCACTTAAGATCTCCATCGATTGGCTGACGATAGCTTCTAAAGCCTCCTGGGTAAGAAAGGCCTGGTGACCGGTTACCAGAACATTGGGCAACTCCAATAATTCGTCAAGCAATGGGTCAGGGTCAGCTTCGGCCGACCGATCTTCAAAAAATAAATTATGTTCATGTTCATAAACGTCAATGCCCAAATATCCCAGCTGACCACTGCGTAGCGCTTCCAGAACATCCTTTGTGTTAAGGGTAGCTCCGCGCCCCGTGTTGATCAGCATGCTGCCCCGTTTCATTTGGTTTAACGTTTTTTGACCAAATAACCCCTCGGTCTCATCGGTCAATGGCAGGTGTAAGGAAATGATATCGCAACGGGTAAGCAGGGTTTCCAGGGAAACAAACTCAACGGGCAACGCTGACTCAGCCTCGGCCGCCTCGGGCTTAGCGTCGTAGGCCAGTAGTTGGCAGCCAAAGCCCGCCAAAATGGCCGCCAGAGCCTGACCAATATTACCGTAACCGGCAATACCCACCGTTTTTCCCCGCAGTTCAAAGCCCACTAGTTGCCGGGTGAGTTTAAAGTTGAACTGGCGTGCATTATCAGTAGCCTCTTTCAGGTGACGACCTAGCGCCAGCATTAAGGTGACGGCGTACTCAGCAATGGCACCGGGCGAATACGCTGGAATACTTTTAACATCAATACCGAGTTGATCAGCTTTTGATTGATCGATGTGATCGGTGCCGGCCGAACGGGTTAACAGGTAGCGAACACCGAGTTGATGTAGCCGCGTAAGTACGTCAGCGGAGGCATCATCCGTGCCAAAAATCAATACAGCCTCATACCCCCTGGCTTTATCAACGGTATCAATGCTAAGCTGGTCTTCGACCAAGGTCAGTTGGTGGTCAGTGTTGCGAAGCAGAGGTTCTTCGAAGGAGCGTACGCTAAAGGCAATGGCTTTCATGAAACTAGTTTATGATTCGCTATAGGTACTGCCCCGGAAGAACAAATGTTTACCAGATACCAGGGTAAATGATGTTAATCTGGTTGATCTGTGGTTATTATAGCTTGATTAATTCTTATTTAGGCGTATCTGACCATCGATAAGCTTCTTATCCAGCATCAACGAATAACTCAGTTTGACCCGGTACACTTTGTAGCGTTGCACCTGAATTGTTAGAAAAAAATGCGCAGACGAGCGAAAGAGACTATAAGTATGAATTCCTTTTAAGATGGTAGGTAAATCGGTCGGCAAGTGAGGCATGTTCTTTCAGTTCTAGTTGATGCTGAATCGTGTAGTACTCTCCAGACAGGCTTATACCTTCAGGGGTGCGCTCCAGACTAATCTTAAGAAAACCATGCTGAGTGTCGCAGTAATTCATCAGTGTGACGTTTTCAACCAGCGCATGCTCGGTTGTATAAGCCTTTTGGTGTGTTTGTACAATCGCATGCAGTTCATCAAATCCACCCGCCCCGGCAACAACGAATGGCAAAATTGCTCCGTCAGAATAATTTTTATGAAAGCGCTGGTAATTGTGCACGTGTCCGCTGAAGACAATATCCGGCCGCACGCCGCTCTCACGGAAGGCGTCTTCCAGTAAGCTGATCATCGGTAGACTGGAACCATGGTTTACATCAGCAGAATAAGGCGCATGATGTAGACAAACAATAATCGCCTTTTCTTGCTGGCTGGCGGCTACTTTCAGTTCGTTAACAAACCAATCACGCTGATCTTTACCAATAACCCCATATTTGGGTACGTTGCTATACAAGCCAATGATGGTTGCCAGGGGCGTTTCCAGCGTCCAATATATATTGGGCTGTGTCATACTTTTCCTGTCTGTATCGTCGCAAAAGCCGATCTTCCTGGAAACAGTATCACAAAAAACGGCACTGAAAGCGTCGAGGCTGCGATATGGCACCTCGCTGCCTGGATTTACATCACTATCATGGTTCCCGGCAATGGCAAATACCGGAGCAGGATAAGCACTGTAGGGGGAAAAGAATTGCTGATAGTAATGGGTTGCCTCGCCGAAGTGATATACCACGTCACCCAGGTGGTAAAGAAATTGCGGACGGTCTCTTTCCTCTAAGCCATCCGTGAATTGTCTACCCATCTCGGTGGCGACCTGCTTCTGAAAATCAGGGTTAGCTTTCCCGCCGGTATCACCAACCATGTGGAAGACCAATTTGTCCTCGTTGAGCGGCAGAATAGCATCTGCGGACAACCGATAAGGATAGCTACCTGTAGGCTTGGGGAGTGACTGAAATTTATGGCTGTCGTCCGGCTGATCTAGTTTGATTACCGGTGTCGTATGCTTTTGAATCGTCAATGGGCTCATCCGCAAATGTACTACCTGCACTATTAAGCCGATGTTACTTTTGAAGTGATAGCCTATTGAGCCACCCCCATTTTCTGGACCGCTCAGAGGTTGAGAACAGGTCAAAGACTTTTAAATAGACCAGAACAATCTCTTTCGTAGGCACCTGGCCTTTCACTCCCTTTCATTAGCTGAGCGACCTCACCCGTCGAGACGTTGGCCAGCATCGTGCTAGTACTATCATCGGGCTAATGTTAGCCCGATGATAGTACTAGCACGATGCTGGCTCGCATAACTTCGACATCCGCTTTTCTGACAAATTGCTGTCCTGGCACGAAAAGGCATTTGGTCCTAGTAGACTCAGGTGTAGGTCTGGGTGCTACTCAGTTTTAAGCACCTTGATGGTCCGGCTCTGGGTGGGGGTGCTTATCTGTAAGAGGAGCACACCTGGTCCCTGACCCACGACTGACAACTCCTGCTGCTCCATGGACTGGGGCCGGGCCACTTGTTTGCTGGTAATGACCCGGCCCTGAGCACTGACCAGTTGCAGCTGTAACGGCCCCTTGCTGGCTCCCCTGATCTGCACCCGCACCAGATCACCCTGCACGGGGTTACCCAGCAGGGTGACCTCCAGCTCAGGGGTGGGCTCCACTGAGGCCATACGGGCCGAGCCACTTGGCTCATTGCCCCACACCCGCTCGCCAGCCACATAGACAGTTACCCGGCCATTGGAGCTCGACTCGGCGGGCTGCTCCTGGTAGGAGTAGTCATTGCGCTGGTCAAAGCGCCCCCCGTCGGGCTTACTGATGCGGTAACGAACCCGGCCCGTGCTGGCCCCCGGGGCCAGCTGCCCACTTTGCAGGTAGGTGATCTCCAGGTAATAGTTTGCTCCCGCCACGGCCTGGGGCAGCTTCACCAGCTCAGCCCGGACGTTCCCCTCATCGACTTCTACCTGAAGGCGCTCATTACCGTCGGAGGTAAAGTAGTAGCGGGCCCGCAGATCGCTGTAATTGATGGCCACATTCCCCTCGTTACGCACGTTCAGATAGGTGTTGATCTGGGTAGCCGAGGGACCGTTCTTGCTCTCGGTCAGGGCCCGCACTACCCGTATCTGGGCGGAGCGGCCTGGTTCTACCCCCCAGATCAGCGTCCCGTTGTAGTAAGCTGTGATGCGCGGGTTACCCAATAGCTGATCGCGCACGAGGGCATACGAGTAGTCATCCAGCTCATTGAGACCGGTATAATCACTCTTGGCAAAGTAGCTCTGGATATTGCCTGAGTTGGCCCCGGCGGCCAGATTCCCCGCCTCGGGCGTGAAGCTGTACTCCACATAGCCTGAAGCTTCCTGTTGGGCTGGGTTCTGGGGCACGTAGCGCAGCCGCACGTTCTGGTTGCCCAACTGAGCGTAATTGATCGAGAGGTTGCTCAGGGCAGCGGCACCCTCCACGGTCAGGTAGTAGCGCAGGGTGATACCAGACATAGGAAGTGAGCCCGTGCTGGTATTGAGCAGTTGAAGCACTGGTTGCACGGCGTTATTATCGGCATAATTGTCCACATCACGGTGTAGCACCATCAGGCCACTGACCTGGCGACCGGCCACGTTTACTGTTACGCTGACTGGCGAACTGATGCAACTACCTTGCTGGCAAACTGCCTGATAGATGAACGTACCTGATTGGGTGGTAGGGACCAGAATAGGCGTACCCGTACCCGCTGTATTATTGGAGCCTGTCCAGTTGATCGTACCGGCACAGCCACTAGCCAGCAGAGTAACGGGCGTGCTGTTGAGTTCTACGGTAACGTTGGATTGGCCACTTTGGCTAAGTAGAGTCGGAGCGCTCAGGCTGGTATTACCCTCAACATTGACAGAAGCTATTGCGGTACAGCCATTGGCCGCCGTTAGTACCACCGAGTACAGACCCGCTGTAGAAACCGTGATCTGAGTCTGGGTCGAGCCTGTACTCCAGCGAACGCTGCCTGTTCCAGTAGCCGTCAACGTAGCCGACGGACTGGCACAGGTCAGCACGGTACTTGACACATTAATGCTGAGCTGAGGGGCCGTCTGATTCGCGTTAATTGTCACACTGGCACTCGCCGTGCAGCCATTAGGTGATGTCAAAGTCACCGAGTACGTACTCGGCGCATTTACAAAAATCTGGTTATCTGTTGAGCCAGTACTCCAGCGAACGCTACCAGTACCAGTAGCAGTTAGCGTAGCCGACGGACTGGCGCAAGTTAAGATTGTAGTTGAGGCCATGATACTCACTTGAGGGGTTATCTGATTTGCATTGATCATTACGCTAGCCGATGCTGTACAGCCGTTAGGCGCTGTTAAAACCACCGAATAGTTCCCTGATGCGCTGACGCTGATTTGGGTATCTGTTGAGCCGGTGCTCCAACGAACGGAACCGGTTCCAGTAACCGTCAACGTGGCTGTTGGATTAGCGCATGTCAAGACGGTGCTCGACGCGCTGATACTCAGCTGGGGCACCGTTTGATCGGCGGTTACCGTTACACTAGCTGATGCTGTGCAACCGACCGGTGAAGTCAGGGTCACCGAGTACGTACCTGACGCACTAACGTTAATCTGGTTATTCGTCGAGCCCGTATTCCAACGGAAACTGCCTGTACCATTAGCGGTTAGGGTGGCCGACGGATTGACGCAGGTGATGACTGTACTTGACGCACTGATGCTGAGCTGAGGGGCCGTCTGATCGGCATTTATCGTTACACTAGTACTCGCCGTACAGCCGTTAGGTGAAGTCAGTGTTACTGAGTACAATCCTGCCGTAGAAACGCTGATCTGGCTATTCGTCAAGCCAGTGCTCCAGCGAACGCTACCCGTGCTAGAAGCAATTAGAATAGCCGACGGACTGGCACAGGTCAAGACAGTACTCGACGCGCTGATACTGACCTGAGGGACGGTCTGATCAGCGCCGATTGTTATGCTGGCCGAAGCAGTACACCCATTAGGCGAAGTCAGAACCACGGTGTACGTACCTGATGCACTTACACTAATCTGGCTCTCGGTCGAGCCCGTACTCCAACGGAATGAACCCGTACCTGCGGCCGTCAACGTGGCCGACGGATTGGTACAAGTCAGTAGGGTGCTGGAGGCGCTGATGCTCACTTGAGGAACCGTCTGGTTAGCGTCTATTGTCACATTGGCCGTTGCTGTACAGCCACCGGATGAGGTAACCGTCACTGAGTAGACACCCGGGGTGTTCACCACCTTGGTGGCCGAACTGGTGTTGTCATTCCAGCGATAGGTGCCCCCACCCGTAGCCGTCAGGCTCAGGCTTGGCGTTGTGCAGCTTAGCGTGGTGCCGCCCGGGGTCAGGATGCTGGCCACTGGCGGGGAGGGAATGGCATTGATCGACAGGCTTAGGCTGCGGGTACAGGCCGGATTGACCGCCGACCGGGCCAGAATCGTATATAGTTGATTGGGCGGCAGGTTGGCAAAGGTGCCCGATGCCTGCCAGTTGGCGCCATTATCCCGCGAGTATTCGACCGCACCGCTGCCGGTAGCACTCAGGCTGATTGTCCCCGTTGGGTTAACGCAGGTAGGCTGAATCGTACCGGGAAAGCCGCCACCAAAGACAAAAGTGGGGGCCGCGATGATGGTTAAGGAAGCGGTGGCCACCACGGCCGGACAGCTTTCCTGAGCGGGCAGCGTGTAACTGACAGTGTAGCTTCCTGGCTGGCTAAAAACGGGGAATACCGTCCCTCCGCTATTGATGCTCAGTCCCACCGGGCTGCTGCTGAAACTACCGCCCGATAATCCAGTCCGGGTGGGGGCGTAAGTTGTCGATGCGTTCTGGCAGTAAGGACCAGCCGCGTAGCTGATGCTGGCCGTACGGGTAGGCACCGGATCAATCGTAAAGTTGCTAACCGTTCTGATGCAGGCGGCGGCACTTTGCGCCCGCGCCTGAATGGTGTAACTTCCTGGCAGTAAGCCACTAAACACGCCGCTGAGTTGCCAGGTGATGCCATCTTTGGAATAGTCGATGGTGCCCTGCCCAACGGCACTCACGCTAATGGTGCCCGTAGGCACAGCGCAAGTGGGCTGGGTTAGCTCAATGCTGCCCAACGTAGGCGGACTGGCAATAGTCAGCATGGCCGTGGCCACCACTGCCGGACAGCTTCCCTGAGCGGGCAGAGCGTAAGTAACGGTATAGCTCCCCGGCTGGCTGGTGTTGGCAATGAATTGCCCGGTGGTGCTGTTGAGGTTCAGGCCGGCCGGGCTGCTGCTGTAAGTACCGCCCGAGGTACCCGTCAGTGTGGGCGAAGTGGCCTCACCGCTGAGGGTGCAATACAACGTACCTGGGTAGGTGATGCTGGCGGCAGCCGGTTGGGAGACAGTCACCGAGGTGGTGGCCCTCGATAGCTGGCCACTGCTGCTGACAGTCAGGGTAAAGGTTTGTAGGCCCGTTCCACTGGCCGTCAGGAGTTGACTAAAAATGGGGGAACTGGCCGTTCCAGTCAGCGGGTTGCTGCCGTTGGTAAGCGTATACGAGTAGCTGCCCGTGAGATTGCCCACCGTGGCAGTAAAGCTGACGGAACTGCCCGCACATACCGAGTTAGGGCTAGCAGCAAACCCAGCCAGGGTAGGCGTGGCACTGTTGATCACCAGAGTATAGATAGCACTGACGCCTGAACAGCCGTTGGCATCATTGGCCTGTACGGTGATAGGGAAACTGCCGCTCTGAGTAGGAGTCCCTGACAAGATTCCTGCAGCTGACAAGGTCAACCCATTGGGTAAGCTGCCGCTGGCCAGGCTGAAACTGCGGGGCGCTACGCCGCCCGAAGCGGTAAAGGTTTGGTTGAAGGCGGTATTCAGAATACCAGTGGCCGTGGCCGGATTGCTGACCGTAATAACAGCCGTATTGCTGTATACGGTGGTCGTTGTTGTGCTTCTACAGCCTGTATTGCTGTTATTAACTGTGACCGAGTAGACGCCACTGGCATTAACGATGGCAAAGCCGTCACGCAATACGCCATCCGGAATCGCACCACTCATACCGAGGATCCCACCCCCTCCCTGGCGGGCAAACTCATAATGGGTACCGCCCGAACTCGTCAAGGTCAGGCTGGTCTGCCCGCAGGTCAAGGTTCCCCCGAAGTTAGACATCAACGTGGCAATTGGCAGCGCATTGACCGTTAGGCTGGTGGTGGCGCTGGCCGACTGGCTGTTGTCATTGATAGTCAGGGTGAAGGTTTGATTTCCAGAGCCCGAAGCGGTCAGGTTCTGACTGAAGTTTGTATTGGAGGACGTACCTGTGGTGGTGCTGGTGCCGTTGGTTACCGTGAAATTATAATTCCCCGTCACGTTGCCCACCGTGGCTAAGAAGGTGACAGGACTACCCACACAGACGGTGTTATCCAGTGTCGTGAAGCCATTGATAGTGGGCCTGTTGTCCACAAGGGTGAGCATATAAGCACTGCCCGTCGCCGAACAGCCGTTGGCGTCGGTGACCTGCACGGTGATGGTAAAGCTGCCGCTCTGGGTGGGTGTCCCCGACAAAACGCCCGCAGCCGACAAGCTCAGCCCGTTGGGTAAGCTGCCGCTGGCCACACTGAAACTGCGGGGCGACGTTCCACCGGAGGCACTGAAGGTCTGATTGAAGAACACATTTACCGATCCGCTTCTGGTAGTGGGATTGGTAACGGTAACGGTGGCCGTATTACTAATAACGGTGGTACTTGTCGTGCTCACGCAGCCGCTGGCGTTGGCTATCCGCACCTGGTAAGTGCCCGCTACCGAGACAGTTCGGCTGTTACCCGTTCCGGCCAGTACCTCACCATCATTGTTGGTAAAGGTGTAAGAACTTCCCCCCGTAGCAGTCAAGGTTACACTGGTATTGGTGCAACTGAGGGGACCACTGTTGCTCAGGCCGGCAATGGGAAGCGGGCTCACCGTTACTTCAGTTGTGGCCCGAGCCGACAGGCCATTACCCGTAACGAGTAAGGTAAAACTTTGGGTGCCAGCCCCTGAAGCCAGCACATTCTGACTAAAGTTGCTCGCTACCTTGACACCAGTGGTCGGTGTGTTGATGCCATTAGTGAGGGTGAAGTTGTAGCTGCCCGATACGTTGCCCACCGTGGCGGTAAAGGTGATAAGACTACCCACGCAAACCGTGGGATTGACGGCGGCAAGATTCTCGATGGTAGGTCTGTTGTCCACAATAGTCAGCACATAAGCACTGCCCGTCGCCGAACAGCCGTTGGCATCAGTAGCCCGCACGGTGATGGTGAAGCTGCCGCTCTGGGTGGGTGTCCCCGACAAGACGCCCACAGTTGACAAGGACAGCCCGTCGGGCAAACTACCGCTGGCTATACTGAAACTGCGGGGCGTTGCTCCGCCAGAGGCGCTGAAAGTCTGACTGAAGAACACGTTCACCGTTCCGCTTCTGGTGGTGGGGTTGGTGAGCGAAACGGTGGCCGTAGTACTGGTGACGGTAGTACTGGTCGTGCTAATGCAGCCGCTGGCGCTGGCTATCCGCACCGAGTAGGTACCTGACTCGGTTACCTCCACAGTGCTCAACGAGCCCGGTGTACCAACCACTACCCCACCCCGGGTAAAGGTGTAAGAGGTTCCGCCAGCAGCAGTCAGCGTCACACTGGTATTGGTGCAACTGAGGGGACCACTGCTTGTCAGGCTGGCGATGGGCAGTGGGTTCACCGTTACCTGGGTAACTACCTGTGTCGACTGGCTATTATCACTGATAGTCAACGTAAAGCTCTGCGTACCATCACCTGAAGGTGTCAAGTTTTGGCTAAAGCTACCCCCTACCCTGGTACCGGTGAAAGAAGTGGAGATCCCGTTGGTGAGGGTGAAGTTGTAGCTGCCCGATATGTTGCTAACCGTGGCGGTAAACGTGAGGGGATTGCCCGCACAAACCGTGGGGTTGACGGCGGCAAAGTTCTCAATGACGGGCCTGTTGTCCACAATGGTGAGCACGTAAGCACTGCCTGTCGCCGAACAGCCGTTGGCATCGGTAGCCCGCACGGTGATGGTGAAGCTGCCGCTCTGGGTGGGTGTTCCCGACAAAACGCCTGCAGCTGACAAGGTCAGCCCGGTAGGCAAGCTGCCGCTGGCCACACTGAAACTGCGGGGCGATGTCCCGCCAGAGGCGCTGAAGGTCTGACTAAAGAACACGTTCACTTCGCCACTTCTGATAGTGGGATTGGTGAGCGCAATATTTGCAGAAGCCGCCTGAAACTCATAAGCTCCCATGTCTATCGGTCCACTGTTATAGGGACGCGGATTACCCGCCAGATCGGTAGTGGGCCCACCAGCCGTCGTGTACGCGCTGAGGTTTCCGGCGTCGATAGCGGGCGCACAACCGTTAAGCTGGGTGGAGGTCGTAGACACAAAGGGCGAGACGGTAGCGGTCAGGTTATTTCCCCCATTGGTATAACCGGTTTCCGACGCCTCGATCAGGCTGTAGCGCAGCGTCACTGTTCCACGGCCCGCTGTAGTCAGGGTGTTGGCGCCGCCATTGCCAAACAGCACACAGTTGGTGAGCGAGCATGTATTCTCCGCATAAACGGCACCACCATCGCTAGCCGAGTTGCCCTGGAAAGAGCAGTTGATCAGGTTGGCAGTACTGTTGGGATTGATAAAGAGGCCACCCCCGTTGTTAGCCGTGTTGCTTTGGAAGGAACAGTTAAGTAGGATAGAACTACTGCTGCCCTCATTGTCTATTCCCCCGCCAATCCCGGCAGTATTAGCCTGGAAGCTACAGTTGGCCAAGCGGACGTTTGCACCACTATTGTACATCCCCCCGCCACTGTCAGAACCAGCATTAGCCTGAAAGCTACAGTTGGTCAGAATGGGATTACCGCCAACAGTACACATCCCCCCGCCAACAACAGCGATATTAGCCTGGAAGCTACAGTTGGTCATGCGGGGATTGGCATCACCATTGTACATCCCCCCGCCACTGGTGGTAGCGGTATTGGCCTGGAAGCTACAGTTGCGTACTGTTGGACTGGTCAGTACGTTAAGCATACCTCCACCCGCTCTGGCATTACCATTCTCCCCAGCAGCATCCCCCCCCGTAATAACAAATCCATCCAGCACCGCCGTATTATCAATACCCGTCTGATCGTTGTTGACTACATGGTAACTGTTGTCCGTAGTACCGGCGCTACCAATCTCCCCGGAGAGGGTCGTGCTAGAGGGCTGCCCAGTGGTCGGGTTGATAACTGGACGCTGAGTCAGGAGCGTCTCGTTGCCCACAAAGCCGCCATAGATAGCCACCCCGTTCTTCATCACAAAGCTGATGCTTCGGTTGGTGTTGGCGTTACCTCCCGGTTTGTAGATACCGGCTGCTACCCACACCTGATCGCTTGATGCGCTGGCATCGATCATGGCCTGCAAGTTGCTACTGGCATTAGTCCAGCTAGTGCCGCTACCGTTGCCGATGGCGATGGGCCTAACGTAGCGTATCGTTTGTGCCTGGGTCGCCAGGCTTATACTGACCAGGGCTAGCGCTAGCAGTATCCATTGCCGCAAATCAGTAAGTTGTTGAAAGAAACGTACACGTGAGTTCATAAAGATGGTAGAGAATAAGCTAGATAAAGAGGACTCGTATGGATACAGAGCGACAGGCTGTCGCCAGATCCAATCCGGGGAAACAGAAAGAAAGGAGGTGTGTGTGAAGCGGAAAGCGGTCAGCGGTTGATCAACCTATCAAGCGTTGCGGCCTGGTTAGATCCGTAGGCTGTGAGGTGGGGCAAATAGGATAATCGCAAGCCCGTCGGCCAGAAGAGTTGCCAAACGAGTCGATGTATTATCGTGGCGGGTAACCTGTCAGGCGTGTTCCCAAACACACCTATGTATGGCGTGAGGCCGATTGGCGTCAACAGAGAGGGCAGATAAACGTGGTGTTTCATAACTGAGCAGTAACCCGGAAGCGGATGAACTAGAGTGATCATCCGCTCTGGTTGATGGGGTAAAATTGCCCGATTTCAGTCGGCACGCGTTAGCTCATTTTCGGCAATATGTTGCTCGTTTTCGCCATTTACCTGCGTCCAGGTACGTCAATAGCCTATACAGGCCCGAAAAGAACCCATATAGGCTATCGATTACACAGATAAGTGACTTATTGATTAGCGTCTGTCCTGATGGACGTGGGAATCATACGCTGAGGCTGTAACGCCGAATTTATCCTGGAAAACCCGGCTGAAATAAGACAGACTTTCGAAACCCACCTTATAGGCTACCTCCGAAACGCTTTCCCCCTCACGCAACCGCTCGGCGGCCACGTCGAGTCGGATGGTGCGAATGTACTCCACGGCCGTCTGTCCCGTCAGCGCTTTCAGTTTGCGCACAAGCTGACTCTGGCTCATATTCATCAGCTGACTAAACTGCTCCACACCGAAGCTGCTATCGGCTAGTTGGCTCATCACCAACGCCCGTGCTTTGTTCAGAAAGGCTTCCTCTTTCGCCGAGTGGACAGGTACGTTGGCTACGTTACTCGCTACGTCCAGCCTGCCACTGTAGTATTGCTGCAGCCGCGCCTGTTTTTGCATCAGATTACGCACGCGAACTTTCAGCTCGGCCTGGTTGAAAGGCTTGGTCAGGTAATCGTCAGCACCTACTTCGAGCCCTTCGATCCGGTCCTCTACGGTTGCTTTGGCCGTCAGCATGATGACGGGAATGTGACTCGTGGTTTCCTGATTCTTCAGCAGCCGACAGAAGCCCAGTCCATCGAGCCGGGGCATCATCAAATCGCAGATGATAACGGTGGGTAGGCTGGCCGTTGCCTGCTCTAGCCCATCCTGTCCGTCGCTGGCTTCGATAATGTGATAGTCCGATTCGAAAACACTACGTACGTACGCCCGGATATCGGCGTTGTCATCGATGATCAGCAGCACATTGTCGGTTGCCGGAGCTGGTGAGGACGTATCACTCAGCGCTGTCTGGGTACGTTGTACAGACACAACGGGCTCGTTGCTCTCGACATGTGTCTCGTTAGGTACCTGCTCATTTAGGATAACCAGCGGCAAATGAACAGTAAACGTAGTACCGACACCTTCTGTGCTGGTAACCGTGATCCTCCCCCCTAGCACGTTAACCAGTTCGTTGACCAACGACAGCCCAATACCCGTGCCTTCATACATCCGGCTAGTTTTACTGTCGACCTGGTAGAAACGCTTGAATACGTTTGCCAGGTTAGCCGGGGCAATGCCAATGCCGGTATCGTCTACTGTCATAACGATCTCCTGGGTTTCGGCCGGCGACGGGTAATCGACACGCAGATGCACCTGCTGGCCGGCGGGCGTAAACTTGAAGGCGTTCGAAAGCAGATTCGTACCGATTTTCTCTAGTTTGTCCCGATCAAAACTAGCCTGAAAACGGGTATGCGACTGCGTAAACGAGAACCCTATCTGACGACTTTCAGCCAGCGAGCTAAACGAACTGGCCATCGTTTGGAAGAAAAGGGCCATATCGCCCGGTTGCGGTTCGGCTTTGAGCTGGTTGGCCTCCAGTTTGCTCAGATCCAGGAGTTGATTGATCAGGCTTAAGAGCCGATTACTATTCTGCTCCATCAGGGTAACGACCGGCTCGGTCAGCATAACCACTTTTTCGGTCAGAAATCGTCGTTTCAAATCCGTCAAGGGCCCTAAAATCAAGGTCAGCGGAGTGCGGAATTCATGGGAGATGTTGGTGAAAAACTGCGTTTTCAGCGTATCAAGCTCCGCCAGTCGGCTGGCCTCTTTCTGCTCAAAACGTACCTGCTGCTCGAGTAGCCACCGTTGTTTCTGGAATTGATAGGCTTGCCAGCCAATCAGCCCCAGGATTAAGCCATAGAGTACATACGCCCACCAAGTGCGGTAAAAAGGCGGGTGTATCCGTATGACCAATGGCATTGATCTGCTCCAGACATCACCATCAGCCGACCCTTCAACCTCAAACGTATACGTACCACTGGGTAGCTGCGCGTAGTTGGCGAAGCGATTGGTACCCGCCTCTACCCAATCTCGATCGATCCCATCCAGCCGGTAGCGGAACTGGTTTTTGGTTGAATTGGCATAATCCATGAGGGCAAATTCAAGCGTCACCAGGTTTTGGGTATGCGACAAATCGAGTCGTCGCGCCTGTTCGATACTTTGGGGCAACACTCCATCAGAAGCACCCACAGCGACGGCATCGTTATTGATTTTTAGCCCGATGATATGCACCGTCGGCGCCGAGTCAGACGGGGCTGATGCTACATCTTTAGGTCGAAAGGAAGTCAACCCGTTTACGCCACCGAAGAGTAGTTCGCCCGAAGCGGTTTTAAGAAACGAACCTGTATTGAACTCATCGTCCTGTAGCCCGTCGGCCTTCGTATACTTACGAAATTTGAAGGTTCGGGGGTTAAACTGCGCCAGGCCCCGATTGGTACTCATCCAGAGGTTTTTAAACTCATCCGTCAAAATTCCGTACACGACTTTGTTGGGCAGGCCCTGGGCTTCGGTAAAATGCCGAAACCGGCCCGTTTGCTTATCGAGCCGCTCCAGCCCTCCTCCTTTGGTGCTTACCCATAGATACCGTGTAGGCTGATCAGGATCGTCGATGGTACTGGAGACAAAATCGTTGTTCAGGCTTTCCCGTTTGGCAACATCATTTCTATACAGCGAAAAAGCGGGCTTTGTCTGTGGATGATCGACCCGGATAAGGCCGCTCTGCGTACCAATCCAGCCAGTACCGGTCCCATCGAAATACAGGGAATAGGTTTCCACCTCGGCGGCCTGTCTGGGTAACAGATGCTGGTACGAAAACAGAGCGAATGTCTCGGTAGCGGGATCAAACCGAAGGAGTTTCCCGTTCATGGCTCCGATCCAGAGGTGCCCGGCTTTATCTTCCCGGGTTTGATTTCCATACAGGCCGAAAGCAGTACCGACCGGAAGCGGGTAGATTTTTAGTCGTTGCCAGTTCTCCGAAAACTTAACCAGTTGATGAGCAGCAGTATTGGTCTGGGCGTTGTTCATAGATGCCCAGAAAAACCCCTGCCGATCCTGCATGAAATAAAGTGCCCGGTCATGGCGAGCAGCCTGGTTATTGCCCCAGAATGGTGTCTTGATCCTACGGTTACGGGAGCGGTCCAGTTGCCCATAGTCGAACTGATCCCGAACATACGTCTGGCCTCGTCTATCCTCAAACAAGTAAGAGAGTGAACTACTCGGCAGGTACGTCCTGAATTGCTTGATACGTGGACTGAACCGGCGGAGCCCATAGCCTCCCGTACCTACCCAGATGTTACCTGTTTTATCGATCAGCAGTTTAGAAACGGCAAACACATTGGGCGGCATAACGGCAAATGCATTACGAGCCGATAGGCTATCCTGTGCATAAAGCTGGGCGGGGGTCATGAGCCACAGAAAGTCGGGCGTGGCCACGGCAATTGTCTGGTCATCTATAGCAGCCAGACAAACATTGTAGTTTTTGATCGGCGGCAACCGGATAACCTTACGTTTAGCCCCCTGCCACCCAATGAGCGTATCGGCACTGAAGCCAAACCAATGATCAGACCGGGTAGTTTTTGGGGAGAGTTGAACCAGAGAAGCTGTGCCGCCAAATTGGGTAATCTGGGTTATCCCGTTGGGCTGTTTCCAGTTAAGCGCAAAAAGCCCTTTGGCCGCACTAACCATGGCTTGCCCATCAGCATGAAAAAGAATATGTGAGGGGGCGTTTCGAGTATCAGCGCCGAACAGGGGAAATGAAAATCGGCTGAACCGGACCAGACCGGTAGCAGTAGCCTGCGTGGGGAAACCCGTCTTTAACTGGTCAGAAAGTGTGAGTTTAATGAGTCTATTCTGGCTGGTTCCTACCCAGATATTGCCTTCAGGGTCTTCGTTTAGTGAACTGATCTCGTAATTACCGGGGTCGGGCGATGCCGGATCACTCATATCGATATGGTAGAACCGCTGTGTCCGGTCATCATACAAATTAAGCCCGCGGGTCAACGTACCCACCCATAATCGACCAGCGTGATCTACCAATAAGGTTGAACAGGCATTCGACGACAAGCTAAACTTGTTGTAGGCATCATGCGTAAAAACCGTGAAGTTGTAGCCATCATACCGATTCAGGCCATCTTTGGTAGCCGCCCATATGAATCCCTTATGATCCTGTTTCAGATCATAGATCATGCCCTGCGATAAGCCTTCAGATATTGTTATTTCTTGCCAGCCTTTAAACTGGGCGAAACTTGTAAGTGGCAATAGACTGAAGAGCAGGCAGAGAAGACGCATTCAACTAAGTTTTGGCTGAAAAAGTACGTAAAATCGTGCCAATCTAGTTTATTCTCTAGATTTAGTAGGTTTTATCTAAAAAAAGTGACCACCAAAAAAACGGCACCCAAAAAGCGTAGAGCCTTTCCGAAAAGAAAGAAACAACCCATTACCAGTGAAAAGGACCTGTGACATAGATCTTGTTCGGTTTTCTTCACCGCACCTCCTCAAAAGTGGCCCATCTTGCCAGAGGCTGACGATGGCCTTTTTGGGTTACCTGGCCATATAGTTAGTGCCTGATGCCAGCCAGTATCTGGGGATGGAGTTAAGTTGTAGACTGTTTGACCCGAATAAGGCTGGGTCGGCATCGGTTGCATCTGCTGTTAAAGGAGTATGGCATGCTGGCCAAAAACAAAGCCGGTAAAGTGGCTACCACAGCGTCTAATCATCCACATTACAAGTATCCTACCTGGGCTAAAGACCTAAAGCCAACCCGGATTACCGAACTGTGGCCGGGCCGCCGGAGCGATGAAATTGCGATGGCTGAACGGGTACTTCGTTCTCTAAAAGATGATTGCAAACTGGCCCGTGGTTTCTCTTCCTTTTCATCAGCAGAAGAAGCGGTTGAACGAGCGATCAATGCTTATAACACGGTTCGTCCGCATGCATCACTGAGCTACTTTACCGCAACGGCGGACCGTCTCCAACAGATGCATCAACGTAAGCGAAAGCCTAAGCTTCGCTGGTACCCGTACAAGAAAGTGAGGTACGGAAATGTACAATATAAGGCCGCATTTCGATGATTTTAATGTCTGTCCAACTCAATCAGTAGCACACGATTCGGAACAGACTGGAATTACATTACTGGCAATTCAGCTTGTTCCGAAGTGATGATTCACGAATAATAAGTTGGGTCTCGAATACCTTTGTTTCACTACACAGCGCTTCAGGACTTTCAATTTGGCGCAACAACAGTCTGACCGTTTCATTCGCCATCTCAGCAATGGGTTGATTGATACTGCTCAACGTTGGCGAAACATAGGCAGATACTGGTTCATTATTGAAACTAACAACTGCCACGTCTCTCGGTATAACCAGCCCTTTCTGTTGCATCGCGTAAAGTGCGGGGTAGGCAATCCGATCACTGATAGCCACAACGCCATCAGGTGGCTGGGGCAAGCTCATCAGCGATAAGGTTTGCAAGATGGTATTTTCGTTCGTGTAATCGCAGTGGCGAATATATTGGTCACCAGCCGTTACGTTATACTGATATGCAGCAGCCAAATACCCATTAATTCGTTCGCTGCTTAAGGATAACTGGGACGGACCAGCCAAAAATCCAATCCGACGACACCCTTGCTCGATCAAATGTTCAGTAGCTTTAAAAGCAGCCGCCTGATTGTCGACCATTACTTTGGAAACAGATGACATATCAGCTACGCGGTCAAGTAAAAGGACCGGCAGTCCTTTTTTGACTAATCGTTCAATATGTTCAAGATCGGCGGTGTCCCGGGAGAGCGAAAGCACAAATCCTTCGACTTGACTACGTAGAAGATTTTGAATACTGACGGTTTCACGCACATACGACTCATTTGTCTGAGCCACCAAAACGCTGTACCCAGCCTGCATGAAAGCTTCTTCCAGGCTATTGAGCATAGCCGAGAAAAAATGATAGGATAAGTTTGGGAAAATAATGCCGATTGTCTTTGTTCGGCTTTTGACTAAATTCTTGGCCAACTGATTTGGCTGATAGTCTAACTCCTTCGCCAGTCGTACTACCGCCTTGCGCGTATCTGGATGGATCTCAGGCAAATCACGGAGTGCCCGCGAAACAGTTGAAATCGATATATTCAGCTTGCGAGCAATGTCCTTGATTGTTACAGGTGTATTTTTCATGTTGCTTAAGTTGTCGCTATAATAGAACAATTCTAATAATCAGCAATATTGATATATAAGGAAACGTAAGTATCTATCAATCAAACTGAGTAGCCTTAAAAAGAAAAGTTTAATATTTCTTAGCCATAATCCTATCATGCAAACGTTTGCGCAAACGTTTGCATGATAGGATTATGGCGTATACAGTACTTTGGTGTTCAAAAGCAGTTGACATCTTGTACTTATACGGTATTTTAGTAAAATATATTCAGGCAAAGCCCATTTTAAAGCATAACCTATATGTAAGTGACGTTTAAAGACGCAATGAACGAAATTGTCTTTTACCAAGAAAGAGAGATAACTGCCAGACGAATAGGGCATGTACCTTATCAGACTGTTCAACTGAATTTTGCTCTAAGAACACTCACACTGCTTATCACATTTATAACAACCAATTATGGCGAGCTCACAGTCAATTCCTACGGATGAACAGCTAATGGCGCAACTCTGGATTCGATTCAAATCAGGTGATGAGCGAGCCTTCGATCAGTTGGTGCAGGCGCGCTACCGGGTTTTATTCAACTACGCTTCTCGTTTCACAAAAGATCGTGAGTTAGTGAAAGACTGTCTCCAAGACTTGTTTCTTGAGCTATGGAATCGGCGGGCCGTGATTGTCGAAACACCCTACGTGACGATTTACCTGATCAAAGCGTTCCGTAACAATTTGTTTCGTCGGTTACGTCGTGAGTCGACTCGCCCATTGAATAGCGATGAGCCAATGGAATGGGAGACTATAGCGACGGATGAGTTAACTGCCGATCATAAATGGATTGCCGATGAGATGCTGGTGTCTACGGAACAGAGCCTTCGGCGAGCCGTTGATCAGTTACCAAAACGGCAACAGGAAGTTGTGTTTTTGAAGTTTTACGAAGGCCTGACCAATGACGACATTGCCCAGGTAATGGATATTGAAAAACAAACGGTTGCCAATTTCCTCTACAGAGCCATGGCACAACTGCGGACCATCCTACCTGTTCGCTTGTTTTCCTGATCAACTGGATAACTAACTCAACATCCCGGCCACCTCTGACCTACGTATACCAGATCAGAGGTGGCCGGGATGTTGAGTTTACGGCTAGAGCCAAGGATCAGGCTGTGCTGAAAAAATCTTAAAAAAAGTTTATAAAAAAAGGGTATGCTCCAAAAGTGTTTGTCTACTTCTTTGTGACCAGGGAAAATATCAGACGCTTATATGCCCGATTACACAACGTATACCTTTGAAGAGCTTGTGCTGGACGATCTGTTTCGGCGATGGGTGCTGAAGAATACACCTGCCGATCAGGCATTCTGGACCGAGTGGCTACAGAAGCATCCGGATAAGGTTGATCTGGTATTGGCCGCCCGGCAGTTTGTGAGTCAGATGCAGCAGGCACAGGAAGATCTGTCCGATGACGAGTTAACCAGTGAGGTGGCCCGGATTCGCATCAATAGGCAAAAAGCGCAGGATCTGGACGAATTACAGTCGGAGCCGCTACCACGACGTTTTACAGGCTGGGTACGTATCGCCGCTGCCATCGCGCTGATAATCGGACTGGGAACGACAGCTATCTTTTACTGGCGTACTCCCACTACGCCCCTCGCCGTTTACCAACACACGGTTGAGCAACAAGCCGGAACATTACAGGAAGTACACAACACTGGCAGTGCCAGTCAGTTAGTTCGTTTGCCCGATGGTAGTAAAGTGACCCTCTTTCAGGGAAGTAAGATCAGCTTTCCCCGAAAATTTACAGCTCAGCAGCGGGAAGTGTTCCTGGTTGGTGAAGCGTTCTTTGACGTAGTCCGCCGGCCAAAGCAACCGTTCATGGTGTATACTAACCAACTGACCACGCAGGTGCTTGGTACCAGCTTCACCGTCCGTGCCTATCCGAATGACAAAGAAGCCAAAGTAATTGTCCGGACGGGGAAAGTATCGGTTTTTAAGACGCAGCCCGATGGGAAACTGGGTGAAATGGCCGGCAGCGAACCAGCGCTGATCCTTACGCCTAACCAGCAGGCAACCTATCAAGCCAGCGGCCAACAGCTGGAGCGATCACTCGTAGCACTTCCGGAGCCGCTGGCAATCCCAACGGGACAACCCCAGGCGGTCGCGTTCGATCACACCCCGGTCGTGACTGTTTTTAAGAAAATGGAGGCCGCCTATGGAATTATGATAAACTATGATGCCGACCTGTTGGCCAGTTGTGAATTGACAGCTGAATTTGGCTCAGAATCCTTGTTTGAGAAGCTCGATCTGATTTGTCGGGCAACCAACTCACGTTATGAAGTCGTTGATGCCCAGATAATTATATACAGCAAAGGATGTCGATAATGGATCATCGTACATTCCAGCATTAACTAACAAGATGTTTACTAACGGCCAAATCCGTTCATCCTTCAATAGATAGCCCACCTGCCAGCGACAGGCTACTTGCCTGACCGCCCGCTGACATTTACCCCCCACCTGCTTTAGTGAAATGATCCAGTCATGAATTGGGTAAGGGGATTTTTTGTGCCAATCCTAAACGAGTATTTTTCAATTTGTCTATGTTAATCACTACAAAACGACGAGAGATTTTCTCTAGAATCATGAGACAAGCAGGCTATCAGATCTTTGTAATGATCTGGTGTTCCAGTCTGGTTCTGGCCCTGGATGGGAAAGGCCAGGAGGTGCTGAATCGCTCCATATCCGTTACCATTGCGAACCAGCGGGTAGAGCAGGCCATCAAACAGATTGGTAAACTGGCATCAGTTCGATTTATCTACAGTCCACAGGTAATCAAATCGGAACGAAAAGTAAACCTATCGGTACAAAGTCAGCCGCTGTCGTACGTGCTGAATTCCTTGTTGACGCCGCTTCAGGTTTCGTACGAAGTTGTTGGTTCCCAAATCATTCTGCGCAGTACTAGCACAAGCCAGGCAACAACCGTTGTGCCGGATAAGGCTGTATCGGTAGCGTCTGTGCCTGTCGACCAAACGATTTCCGGAACGGTGACCGATGAAAAGAATGAACCATTGCCCGGCGTTACCGTAGCCATCAGAAATACATCGCGCGGTACAACGACCGATGCTACCGGGAAATATACGATTGCCGTACCGGACGAGAACGCCGTGTTGGTGTTTTCATTCGTGGGCTACGAACGGCAGGAGGTGACGGTGGGTAAGCAAACATCGCTGACCGTACAGCTTAAAGGGGAAGTTCGTGGATTAGACGAGGTGGTAGTTGTCGGTTACGGAACGCAAAAGCGGGCCACCTTAAGCGGCTCCATTGCCACTGTTGACAATAAAGTATTTCAGGATAGAGGCGTTGTCGATAACCCACTCTCGGCTTTACAGGGCCAAGTGCCAGGTGTAATTGTTACACGCTCATCAGCCGCTCCGGGCCGGGCCAACTGGAATTTCCAGATTCGGGGCGCTACCTCGACTAATAACACTGACCCATTAATCCTTGTTGATGGGGTCGCTCTCAATAGCCAGGCAGCCCTTAATTCAATCAACCCGAACGACATTGAAAGCATGTCGTTTCTCAAAGATGCGTCAGCCGCTATTTACGGAGCCCGGGCTGCGGGGGGCGTTGTGCTGGTAACGACCAAACGAGCAAAAGCGGGTAAAACGACCATTCAGTACGATGGCTCCGTTTCACAGAAAGTGCTTGGTCTACAGCCTCACCTGATTAACGTTCAGCAGTTTGGGCAGGGGCTGGTTGAGGGAACAACCAACGATTACTATGGCGTTCCACCTGCTTCTTTCCTTTGGTACAAATTTGGGCAACAGATGCTCAATCCGCCCGCAGCAGGCTATGTAGACTATACTAATAATGGGACTGTATCACCCGCTAATAACCCGTTGAACCCTGGGTTTGGCGACGTGAAAGATCAAACTTATTTTAATACCAACTGGGTAGACGTATTGTGGGGAAAAGCTAGCTCAACCCAACATAGCCTGAGTATATCGGGCCGCAGTGAGCGGGCCGGTTACCGGGTATCGGTGGGGTATCTGAATGACGGCAGTATGCTGAAATGGGGCCAAAACTCCAACAGCCGGTATAACATTCGCCTGACGCACGATTACCAGTTTACCAGTAAGTTGAAACTTGAATCGAACATTTCGCTCGAAAAGAACGATATCATTCAGCCTACGCTCATTGGCGCTGTGATGGGACAGTATCAGCAACCTGGCTTTCCGGTGTCAACGATTAATGGTAAGCCCTACGCCTGGGGTACACAGTATAGCCCAAACTGGCAGGCTGAACTGGGAGGCGAAAACAAGGAATATAACAACCGGGTGTTTACCAATTTCAGGCTCAGCTACCAGTTGAGCAATAACCTGACCCTGGTAGGACAGGCTGGCTATAACTGGACAGCTACCGATCTCAAGGAACAGCAAAAGGTTATTTCCTGGTACAATTATCTGGGCAACATCCAGGCGGCAGATAATCCTACCCGGCAAAACTCATTCTATCGCCGCCGGCTAGATAAGGATGCCTACACCACGCTGAATACGTACCTGAATTACGCGAAGACGTTTGCTCAGAATCATGATGTCAGCCTGACGGTTGGAGCCAACTACGAACGTGACGAATACAACTGGTACCAGGCCCGCACCAGTTATGTAGCCAACGACAACGTTCCCTCCCTGAATTTAGGCATTGGCGATGCCACGACCAAGAGTGTTGATGAACGGCAGAACCACTATGCCATCGGGTCCTACTTTAGCCGCTTTAACTATGCTTATCAGCAGAAATACCTGCTTGAGGTCAACGCACGCTATGATGGGTCTTCAAAATTCGATGCCTCAAACCGTTGGCAGTTGTTCTACGGGGTATCAGGTGGCTGGCGTATCGCGCAGGAAAATTTCATGAAGGATCTGACGTTCCTCAACGACCTGAAGATACGGGGATCATACGGGGCTGTGGGTAACCAAAGCGGCATTGGCCTGTACGACTACGTTCAGCTCCTGAATGTGGCAGCTACGGGTGGCGCAACCAGTGCGGGCTTTCCTATCATCGGCGCAAGCCCTGTCGTGACCGTTGCACCGACTACCAGCTTGATAAGCCTGAATCGTACCTGGGAGCGGGTTGAAACGACTAACTTCGGCCTTGACTTTTCGGTGTTGAACCGCCGACTATCGGGGAGCTTCGATTATTTCGTGAAACATAACCGAAATATGTTGCTGGGGCAGACATTTCCGGCCGTGCTGGGGGCCTCAGCGCCAGCAGCCAATATCGGTCACTTGAAAACCTGGGGTTGGGAGGCAGCCGTGAACTGGAACGACAGGATCGGTCAATTTGGGTATCGCATTGGTGGTAGCCTGACCGATAACCAGAATGTATTGGTCAGTTACGGTGGTGCCAACGTAATCAACCAGGGCTTTAATGGAACGGTAGAAGGGTATCCGCTTGGCTCTTATTTCGGACTTGAATATGCAGGACGCATTCAGACAGCCGAGCAACTAACCGCTGCCCGTGCGCTGGCCACTGGCAACAATATCAGTATGCCCCTGACCACGGCTACCCTCCCGGGTGTACGTATTGGCGACAACAGCTTCCGGGACCTTAATGGCGACGGTAAATTAACCGTACCGGGCGACTTGAAGTACCTGGGCCGTGACGACCCCCGCTACGGCTTTGCGCTGAATTTAGGTGCCGATTGGAAAGGCTTCGACTTCCAGGCTGTTTTTCAGGGCGTAGGCCAGCGAACGATTTTCCGGGAAGGGAACTGGCGGGTACCGTTTGGCTCAATTTTCCAGGGCCAGACTGACTTCTGGGTTGGTAAAACCTGGACACCGACCAATACCGAGGCCTACTACCCTATTCTGTCGACGGGTCAGAATGCGACATCATATAACACATACAACTATCAGATATCGGACTGGTCGGTAGAAAACGGTGCCTACGTACGGTTGAAGAATCTGGTGGTTGGCTATACGTTGCCTGCCGTCGTTACCAAACGGCTTAGGGTTGACCGGCTTCGGGTGTACTATTCGGGAAATGACCTCTGGGAAACCAGCCACATTCGGGATGGCTGGGACCCTGAGGCAACCCGTAACGTTGGGCGCGCTAATAGTGAGTCCACATTCAGCCGATATCCTTTTTTTCGGCTCCATACAATGGGTGTAAATCTGACCTTTTAACTGATTGGCGACTCACCGCGTAGCGTTCATCAACTCTGTTTTTTTGGACGCTACGCTACACCTGAAACCTATTTAGACTATGACATCCTTTCGAAAACTAGCGATCCTTTTACTGGCCGGTTCGCTAACGCTAACTCACAGTAGTTGTAACAAAGTCCTGAATTTAGATCCGCTCGATCAGCTTTCGGATGCCGCCTACTGGCAGACACCGAATGATTTTATGCTAGCTGCCAATGCGTTTTATGCCTACCAACGGTCATTTATCGATGTGCTTTATGACGCAACCGGCTCTACGCAAAACTATCATTCCGATTTTAAAAGCGACTTTGCTTCGGGTCAGAATGCCTACAGCCGTGGCTTGAATACGGTACCGGTAACTGATGCAAACTACAACAACAACTACAGTAGAATTCGCACAATCAACTACATGCTGGGTAAGGCCAGCGGGTATGGCAATCAGGCTGAAATTGCCAAATACGTTGCCGAAGCCAAGTTCTTCCGGGCTTACGTCTACTTCGATCTACTACAGATCTTTGGGGGCGTACCCATTATCAGCACACCGCTGGCAACCGATGCGCCTGAACTACAGGCTCCGCGAAATACGCGGGATGAAGTGGTTGACTTTATCCTGAAGGATCTGAACGAAGCCATTACGGCCCTGCCCGCTAAAACGGGCCAGAACGCATCGACAGAGCAGGGTCGGATTAACAAGGAGGCGGCACAGGCCTTTCTGGGGCGGGTAGCCTTGTACGAGGGTACCTGGCAGAAGTTCCGCAACAACTCCTCCCGCGCCAACACGTTACTGGATGCGTCGGCAGCCGCTAGCGGAGCGGTTATTACGGGTGGGCAATACCAGTTGTTTGCCCCGGCAGCGCTGGGTGACTCAGCTCAGAAATACCTGTTCATCCTGGAGAACCAGAAATCGAATCCAGCCAACATCACCAAAAGTGCGAACAACGAGTACATTCTAGCCAATCGCTATGACTGGACGCTCCGGCAAATTCGCCAGAACGTATCACGTCAGGCGCAGGTGATGTCACCCACCAAAAACTTTGTCAATTTGATTTTGTGTCAGGATGGGTTACCCATTGAGAAATCACCACTTTTCAAAGGGTATGCAACGGTACTTTCGGAATTTCAGAACCGGGAAAATCGCATGAAATACACGCTGAAAGTACCAGGTGGCTACTACTGGTTTGGAATTAACAATCCTCGGGTAGATTGGACGAGTGGGGCGGCAGACAGGGCCACAGCTTATGGGTCACCCTTCAGAATGTACACGGGTGGGCTTGGTGGTTATGGTCATCAGAAGTGGATTACAGAGCGCGCCGTGGCCGACAATGAAGAAGCCTATGACTATCCCGTGATCCGGTATGCTGAAGTCTTGCTCAACTATGCGGAAGCTGTGTTTGAACGGAACGGTACTATCAGTGATGTTGACCTGGACAAATCACTAAATCTGGTTCGGTTACGCGTCAACAAGACGATGCCGAAACTGAGTAATGCGTTTGCGCAGGCTAACGGGCTGGATATGCGCACCGAAATCCGCCGGGAACGCAGCGTTGAGCTGTTTTACGAAGGTTTCCGAGTAGACGATCTTAAACGGTGGGCCGCTGCCAGTGAGTTAAAGAAGCCATTGATTGGTCTGAAATGGACGGGGACAGAATACCAGACATTGTGGCCTGCGATGGCCTCTGCTCCTAAGGATGCCGAAGGAAATATTATCATTGATGGCAACCGTTCGTTCAGTGATAAAAACTACCTACTACCCATTCCCACGCAGCAAATTCAGCTGAATCCACAACTCACTCAGAATCCGGGCTGGTAAGCAACTACACTGTCGCTTAAGTAGCTACAGTAAGGCCACTCATATAAGGTTAACACAGGCTGGGTGGCCATTTCTTTGCCCTTACTTCAACAATTCTTTTCCTGAATCATCATGTATCAGATTTCCTTCTCCACGAGCTTGGGTAGGGGTTTTATTGCCCTTCAACGAGCCACTTGCCTCATTTTGCTGCTGGTAGCAGTGGCGCTCTCCGTAAAAGCACAACCATTTGTTCACCCGGGGTTATTGCATAAGCAGGTCGACTTCGACCGAATGAAAACGAAAGTAGATGCCGGTGCTCAACCCTGGAAAGCCGGCTGGGACGTGCTGGTCGCTAACTCAAATTCCTCACTGACACGCAACTTCACGAACCCGGTTCCGGCAACCATTTACCGGGGCTTCAACGGAACAAACCCGGAGAACTATGCATCCCTTTTCAGGGATGCAGCGGCGGCCTACCAAACAGCGCTCCGGTGGAAAGTGACGGGCGATGATGCGTACGCCAATAAATCCATCGCCATTCTGAATGCCTGGGCAGCTGGCATGACAACGATCAGCGGAACAGCCGACCGATTTTTGCTAGCCGGTATTCAGGGGTACCAACTGGCCAATGCCGCCGAGATCATGCGTTCGTACAGCGGCTGGGCACCGGCCGATTTTACCCGGTTTCAGAACTGGATGCTGACCGTCTGGTACCCGATGAACCACGATTTCCTGGTGAATCACAACGGGGCCTGCATCAGCAATTACTACGCTAACTGGGACCTGTGCAATATGGCGTCCATACTCAGTATCGGTGTTCTTTGCGACCGGCGGGACATTTACAACGAAGCCATTGAGTACTTCAAAAATGGAGCAGGAACGGGATCGATCAGAAACCTGATACCCTTTCTGTACGGCGACCTGGGTCAATGGCAGGAAAGCGGTCGCGATCAGGGGCATACGGTATTAGGCGTGGCGCTGGCCGGTTCATTCTGCGAGATGGCCTGGAGTCAGGGCGACGACTTGTACGGGTACGACGACAATCGGATGCTGAAAGGCTTTGAGTACATCGCCAAGTATAACCTGGGTTATGAGGTCCCATTTACGACCTACAGAAACTGTATCGGCGTGGTGCAGACCATTGTATCGGAAGATCAACGCGGTAATCTTCGCCCGGTATGGGAGATGGTGTACAACCACTACGTCAATCGGAAAGGACTAAGTGCTCCCTATTCCGCCCGTTTTGCCCAGCTTGTACGGCCCGAAGGGGGCGGCGGCAATTACGGGCCCAACAGTGGTGGCTATGACCAATTGGGGTTCGGTACGTTGACGTTCTCGCTCGACGAGGTGGCGAAACCGACTGACCAGACCATTACCTTCCCTCCTATTCCAAACAAGGATTTTGGGGCTGCTGATTTTTCACCGGGGGCAACTGCCAGTTCAGGGTTGACCGTTGTTTATGCCAGTTTGAACCCGACCGTTGCCTCCATCAATGCTGATGGCACAATCCACGTGTCAAAGCCTGGAACGGCAACGATCACGGCCCAGCAAATGGGTGACAGTCAGCACAATGCGGCACCAGTTGTATACCGGGTTTTTACCGTGAACCAGATTCCCGGGGTTACGGATGGTACCTGGACCAACACGGCGGGGATTCTGGCAACCACGATCTCATCGGTTGCTGGCAGCCCCGATCTCAACTGGCCTGGTCAGACATTTACCGTCGGGGATTTTGTGCGGCTAAGCGGAACGGTGCCGGGTGGTTTTACGGCTAATACAAACTACGCCGTCGTGGCCGCGAATGGATCGTCGATACAACTCTCACAACGCCCAGGTGGTACGGCCATTACGGCGACCACGACTATCGCGAACGGAACGGGTAACCGGTTTCTGAAATGGCCAACGGCGACTAACTGGAGCAATTCAATCGTGCCCGGCGGAGTACAGGCCAACGCGACCTTCGGGGCTACCAGCTTTGGAAATATCGGCGGTGTACAACTGGACGGCAACATCACGGTAGGTACGTTGACGTATGCCGCCAACGGTACATCAGAGCTGACGCTGGCCAGTGGCCTGAACGGGGGTACGTTAACCTTTCAAACGTTATCGGGCACGCCTGCCATCAACATGATCAACACGGGTGCCCGAAAGCTCTTTTTAGGAAATGCCAATAATAACTCGCGGGTACCGTTGAAAATTGCCGGTACGCAGGGACTGAAAATTACGACTCCTGTTTACGGAGGTAGCGGTTCGTATGCAGGTCTGCGGATACAGGCAGCCATGGACTGGAGCGGTTTGCAGGGCGGCATCAATCTGGTGCAGGGTACCATTGAACTGCACAACACGACCAACAGCCTAACCGATGCCAACAACGTGCTGCTGCCACCCACCCGGCTGACGATGGGAACCGATGCGACGGCCGTACTGGTCTACAACGGAGCCAACCTGTATGCCAACAAGCAAACCATCGGCGCGCTCGATGGCACCTCCGATGCCTACATCATGTCGCGCAGTAACCTCACAAATGGAGCATCAATCCTGGCAGTTGGCGTTGACAACCAGGACGGTACGTTTGATGGCACGATTGGCTCCGGACCAACGGCCGATGCGGTCGATAAGGGACGCGTCAATCTGGAAAAAGTGGGCACCGGTACGCAGACCATCACAGGATCGATCAAAAACGGTACGACAACCATTGGTGGTACGCCCGTCTACTCGTCAGTGACCGTAAACAGTGGCAAATTGGTGCTAACTGGCGCGAACGAATACCAGGGAGCCACTACCGTCAACAGCGGCACGTTGGTTGTCAACGGATCATTGGCCAGCCCTGTATCTGTAACCGGCGGTACGCTAGCTGGCACTGGCCTGACCAGTGGTTCAGTCACCATTGGCAGTGGGGCTGTCATAGCGCCCGGCAATTCTGTAGGTACGTTCACTACGTCGGCGGCGTTACTGCTGACCGCTGGTGCATCTTACCAGATGGAGATGAACAGCAGCACGAACACGGTGGATAAAATCGTGGCCAATGGGGTGTCCCTCGGCGGAGCCAGCCTCATGATCAGTGACCTTGGAAACGCAAACAGCCTGCCGGTCGGCACCAGCTACGTGATCATCGATAATACGTCGAGCGAGCCCGTTACGGGAACATTTACTGATCTGGCAGAAGGCGGCATAATTACCATTGGTGCCACCCGTTTTCAACTGACCTACCGGGGAGGAACTGGCAACGACGTTGCGCTTATTGTCGCGAAACGTACCCAGACCATTAGTTTCAACAGCCTTCCGGCTAAGCAAGTGGGTGATGCCGACTTTGATGCGGGTGCAACGGCTACCTCGGGCTTATCTGTAAGCTATACCAGCTCGAACACAGCCGTGGCCACAATCGTAAACGGGAAGGTGCACATCGTGGGTGAAGGAACGGCAGTTATCACTGCTTTCCAGGCAGGCGATGCCAACGTGGAAGCTGCCACTCCGGTAAGTCAGACGCTGACCGTTACGACACGAATCAGCCTGACAGTACTGCACCGGGATGTAGACAACTACGCTGACAACAATGCCATTCAACCGCTGATTCAGATCCAAAACCAGGGAGGCAACGCACTGTCCCTTTCGCGGCTGACCCTGCGCTACTACGTGACGGTAGAAAACGCGGTTACGTTGGGGAATCTGTTTATCAACTACGCTCAGCTGGGCAATCAGAAGGTTCGATTACGTTATGTTCCGTTGAACCCTGCCCGGCAGGGGGCTCAGGGCTACGTGGAATACAGCTTCACGGAAGCAGCAGGCAACCTTGCGGCCGGAGCAAACTCAGGACCCATTCAGACGTACCTGGCCAAAAGCGATTATGGCTCCCTGTATGAGCCCGACGACTACTCCTACGCCCCGGTTCGGAATCAGCTGGTGAGTAACCTGCGCATCACCGCCTACTACGATGGCGTACTGGTAGCTGGACTGGAGCCCGGCTCGACGGCCCAGGTACGTGCCTTACGGGCACTCACCGAAAGCAAAAACGGCCCATCGGCCACCCAGATCAACACGTACCTGGAAATCCGTAACGAAGGCAACGTACCGATCAATTACAGTGAGCTGAAGGCGCGTTACTACTTTACGTCTGATGGGAATGAGCGGCTGTTAACGGAGGTTGATGCAGGTAATGTGACCACTCAGCTGGTAAAAATCAGTCCGGCTCTGGCGAACGCAGATACCTATCTGGAATTGAGCTTTAACCAAAGCGGACAACTGGCGCCAGGAGCCAGCACGGGCACTATCCGCTACCGCATCAGTAAACCGAACGGGGGGCGTTTCAACCAGGTGAATGACCACTCCTATCAGGAACAGCCTCAAGACCGTAGCCAAAATACACGCGTGGTGGTGTTTATAGCTGGTGAACGGGTTTGGGGCCAGGAGCCAGCTTCGGGTGCGCGTATGGCTGCTGAACACACAGACAACCCGCTTACCCTGACCCCACTGGGCAACCCGGTGACGAACGATCAGGCACTCGTAGAAATTCGGGGAGCTACCGGCCAGCCTCTTAAACTGACGCTGACGGATATAACTGGTCATGCGCTGTTCGAGCATCAGATTGAGTCTGTTACGCCTGGTCAGCAGCAGGCCATTCCGATGAGCCGTCAGGCGGGTATCTATTTGCTTCAGGCATCTACCAATACTGAGCGGGTAACGATTAAACTAATCAAGCCTTAGCGCCAGCGACTATGTTTTGATTGACAAGCAAGAGGAAGCCATACGGTTTCCTCTTGCCATTAAAGGGGATATGCATACAGAAATCTTCCTTGCTTTTAAGCCGCCTGAAAAGGGTATGCGAAACCAGGCACGGTCTATTTCAGGATAGAGGCAGTTTAGTGTATGCCTCAATCGTTCTATGACGAAAACCCTTCGCATTTTCCAAAAATATAGCCTTCTGCGTGGCCTTCTCACGTTTGGTTTAGTTAGCCAGTCTGTCCTGAGCTTGGCGCAGTACCCCGGTCAGTCGGCTGACAAAATGAAGGTGCCGGTGAACGTACCCATCAAAGCCCAAAGCTTCGATTTGCAGGATGTCCGGATTACGCAGGGCTTGTTCCACGATAACATCGAGCGTGAAGGCAAATGGCTATTGTCATTACCTGTCGACCGGTTAGTGCATAGCTTTCGGGTCAATGCGGGCATGAATACGCCCAAGCCGGGTAGCCCAACCAAAATGCCTAAACCTCTGGGGGGTTGGGAAGGGCTGGATATGGAATTGCGTGGCCATAGCATCGGCCACATGCTGTCGGGTCTGGCGCTACAATATGCCTCTACGGGTCGTGACGCCTTTCGTAAAAAAGGCGATAGCCTGGTAACGGCATTGGCTGACGTACAGCGGGTTCTGAACCAGAACGGCTACCTGAGTGCCTATCCACAACAGTACATCGACCGCAACATTGCCGGCACGGCGGTCTGGGCACCCTGGTATACACTGCATAAACTCTTTGCCGGCTTAACGGATCAATACACCCACGCGGGTAACCAGCAGGCGCTCGATATCGTCACAAAAATGGCGTCGTGGGCTAGCGCGAAACTGTCGCCACTCACACCCGAGCAGCGCCAGAAAATGCTTCGGAATGAGTTCGGTGGCATGAATGATGCTTTCTTTAATCTGTATGCCGTAACGGGCAATCCGGAGCACCTGAAACTGGCGCAGTTTTTCTACCATAAAGCAGCCCTGGAACCGCTCGAAAATGGGCAGGACAATCTGAACAAGGCTCATGCTAATACGTTCATCCCCAAGCTGGTCGGCGAAGCGCGTGATTATGAGCTGACGGGCAACGAGAAAGCCAAAACAGCCGCCCTATTCTTCTGGAAAACGGTCGTGCAGCACCACACCTACGCGCATGGGGGTAACAGCGACAAGGAACATTTCTTCGAGCCAGACCAGCTCTCCAAACACCTCACGGGGAATACGAGCGAAACCTGCAACACGTATAACATGCTCAAACTGACCCGGCACCTGTTCACCTGGTCGGCCGACGCGACGGTTGCGGACTATTACGAACGAGCGCTCTACAACCACATTCTGGGTCAGCAGGACCCCGAATCAGGCATGGTCTGCTATTTCACGCCCATGAAAGCGGGGGCCTTCCGGCTCTACAGCACCCCCGATCAATCGTTCTGGTGCTGCGTAGGATCGGGTTTTGAAAGCCAGTCGAAATACGGCGAAGCGATCTATTACCATGACGATAAAGGCGTGTACGTCAACCTGTTTATTCCGTCGGAAGTAAGCTGGAAGCAAAAAGGCGTCACCCTCGTACAGGAAACCAATTACCCCGAGGAGGCAACGACTCGCCTGACGGTGCAGACAAAAACACCGGTACAAATGCCGTTATACCTGCGTTATCCGGCCTGGGCAACGGCAGGTGTCACGCTGAAGGTAAATGGAAAAGCAGTCGCCGTCAAGCAGTCGCCGGGTAGTTATATCACCGTCGAACGTACCTGGAAAGCGGGCGATCAGATCGAACTTACATACCCCATGGCGCTCCGGCTGGTGCCCACCAACGATGATCCTGCCGTGGCAGCAATTGCCTACGGACCGATTGTGCTGGCGGGGCAACTGGGAACGGCGAATCTGAAAGGAACCGCCCCGTTTCATGATCCTGCCGACCCCTACCAGTATTACGGCTATGATTACACCATTCCCGATTCAATTGACCATACGCTGACCACCGGTGGCAAATCCGTTTCAGCTTGGTTGAAACCCGTTCCCGGAAGGCCGCTGACGTTCCAAACGGTAACCATTCCGGGGGTCAAACCCGTTGAACTGGTGCCGTATTACCGGACTCATCGGCAGCGCTATGTCGTTTACTGGGACCTGAAATAATCGCTTTCACTCTTCTTACTCAAGAACGTATGTCCGGCAGGTCTGCATTGTATGGTTGGTTGATTGGCTTGTGGTTCATTTCGTCGACCGTTGCCGCTCCCAAACCCAAAACGTATCAAGCTTTTTCGCCCGATAAAACCACCCGCATCGAGATCACCGTTGATGATCAGAAAGCGCTGGTGTATCGTATGTTGTTCGCTAATGAACCGGTATTGAACTGGTCGGCGCTGGGGTTTGGGCTGAACGACGTAGCCGTCGGTTCGAATGCTGTCGTTAAAAAGCAGCGGACAGACACGCATACCGAGTCATTCGCGTGGCGGTTGGGCGAAAACGATGTCATCTACAATAACTACACGGAGCTTACGCTGGATTGCGTATCCGGGTCGGTGTCGTACCGGCTCATTGCGCGGGTCTTCAACGGAAGCGTGGCGTTCAGGTACGTAGTACCAAAAAAAGCCGGGAGTACGCCCGGTAAAATCCGGCAGGAGCATACGACGTTTGTGCTTCCCGGCGACTTTACGATCTACCAGTACAATGAAGAAACCGTGTTTACGCCAATCGCCGTGGCCGACCTGCAAAAAACCTGCGATTTCCCGGCTACGCTGACCAATGGCCGTTTGTTTCTGTCGATCGGCGAAGCGGATAACACCAGCTACACCAAAGCCGTATTGACCAAAGGCGCAACACCGAATACCCTGGCGGTTGGGTTTGGGAAAGACTCAGTGCAGACGAACGACACGTTTCAACCCCCCTGGCGAACCGTTAGCGTGGCTACATCGGCGATCGGGCTGCACGCCTTCAGCGACCTGCCCCTACGGCTTTGCCCCCCATCGTCGCAACCAGTTCCTGATTGGATCAAACCGGGTAAACTCATCCGCTCGTCGCTGACGACACAGGGCGGCTTGAACTGCATTGACTTTGCGGCCACTCACAATCTGCAGTACGTTCTCTTCGATGCAGGCTGGTACGGGGCTGAATTTCGAACCACCTCTGACCCCACGCAGGTCATTCCGGCCATCGACCTGCCGAAGGTGATTCAATACGGGAAAGAGAAAAACATCGGCGTGATCCTGTATGTCAACCGGGTAGCCTTGCGCACCCGGCTGGATGATATTCTGCCGCTGTACAGGAAATGGGGCGTGGCGGGGCTGAAGTTTGGCTTCGTAGACGGACTGACGCAGGAGGGCATCAGCTGGTTGCCCGGTGCCATCAAAAAGGCATACAACCATGGCTTTATCCTGGATATCCACGACAACTACAAGCCCACGGGGCTAAGCCGAACGTACCCCAATCTACTGACGCAGGAGGGTATTCGCGGCAACGAAAACAACCCCGATGCGTTTCATAACACGGTGCTGCCCTTCACCCGCTTTCTGGCTGGTGCCGCCGACTACACGTTTTGCTACCCCAACACGAACCGGTATTTCACCGACAATCTGTACAAGAGCAAGTTACAGGTGAGCAAAGGCCAGCAACTAGCGCTATCGGTGGTGTATTTCAGCCCATTGCAGGCGATTTTCTGGTATGGCAATCCCACGGATTATAATGACGAAGGGGAGATCGAATTCTTCGAACGCGTACCGACCGTCTGGAATGAAAGCCACTATCTGGCGGGTGAACCCGGCAAATTCATCAGTGTAGCGCGCCGGCAGGGTACCACCTGGTACGTTGGTTCAGCAGCGGGCCCGACGGACTGGACAGGTAAACTCTCGCTTTCCTTTCTCGCACCCGGAAAGCGGTACCTGGCAACCAGTTACGAGGACGATGGGGCGGGCAGTATTCAGAAGCGAGTTGCCGAGGTCGGGGCAGACGATTCATTGCCGGTCAGCCTGAAAGCCAAAGGCGGGCAGGCCTTAATTCTGAACGAGAAGCCATAAAACCACGACGAATGATCCGTAAACACTTGGGGATTGGTCTGCTGCTTTGGCTCCTTTCGCTCCAGCTCTACGCCCAACAGCTTGTCATTTACCCTGTGCCAGCAGGGGTGCTTTACAGTCAGCATAACGACGATTACACGGTCCGGGTACGTAAGCCGGGTGAACCGTGGCAGGACCTTTTCGAGTATACCGTGCAGGTCGACCTGGATAAAGTACGGGATGCCTCCATGGTGTTCTTCGACTTTTCGGGTACTGTCGAAGTAGCGGTCCGTAAAAACAACGGCCTTGTTCAGTCGGCCCGTATTCGTCCACTGTCGAATCAGATTCAGTCAAAGCAGGAAGGGAACACGCTGTACTTCACGCTCACGCAGCCTCGCAAACTATCCATCGAGTTCAACGGCGACAAACTTCAGAACCTGCACCTGTTTGCCAACCCGCTAGAAACCAGCAAACCCGATCCGAACGATCCTAATGTCATCTACTTCGGTCCCGGTATTCATACACCGGACGACAAGCCGGGTGACGTGTTCAGGATTCCAAGCAACAAAACGGTGTACATCGATGGCGGGGCTGTTATTCGCGGGAAACTCGTCTGCGACAAAGTCAAAAACGTACGAATTATCGGGCGGGGCATCATCGACCAGCCGCAACGGGGCATCGAGATAACACATTGCGAGAATGTGCTGGTCGACGGTATCATCGTCAAAAATCCACAGCATTACACGGTGTATGGTGGCCAGTCGAAGGGTATCACGATTCGGAATTTGAAGTCGTTTAGCTGCAAGGGCTGGAGTGATGGCATCGATCTGATGAGTTGCTCGGATGTACTGGTCGACGATGTGTTCATGCGTAACTCCGATGATTGCATCGCCATTTATGGCCATCGCTGGGATTATTATGGCGGGTCTCGCAACGTCGTGGTCAAAAATTCAACGCTCTGGGCCGACGTAGCGCACCCGACCAACCTGGGCCTGCACGGGGACACCCGATCCGTTGGCGATACACTGGAAAATATCACGTTCAGTAATCTGGATATTCTGGAGCACGACGAAGATGACCCGGATTACCAGGGGTGTCTGGCCATCAGCTGCGGGGATCTGAATCTGATTCGTAACGTGACCTACGAGAACATTCGGATTGAGGATTTTGAGGAAGGAAAGCTGCTGAGCCTCCGCGTGTTGTACAATAAAAAGTACAATACCGGCCCCGGACGGAACATCGAGAATATCACGTTTCGAAACATAACCTACTCGGGATCAATGGCTAATCCGTCAGTTATTGAGGGCCTTAGCGAACAGGGTATAGTGCGCGGGGTAACGTTCGAAAACGTACGTATCAACGGTAAGCTACTTCGGAACAACCAATCGGGCGACATCCACGTCGGTGCATTTACGCAGGCCATTCAGGTTAAGCCGGACTGAGTGCAGCGCATGTTACATTTCTGTGCAAATGCAGGGTATAGCCAGGTAGCCGTGGTCTATTTCCTGCTAATTGATAGATGCTAAATTCTTGGGGAAGCTTCGTATGTATAGCCGTGCGCTTAGAATAGGTTGGTTACTAATTGGGCTTTGCGTGGCATGGCCGACCTACGCGCAGGTTTGGCAGTGGTCAGCCCCCGTGCCAACCGTTGTTTCGTCCGAAACAAAGGACCATCCGCAGGCCTTTTTATGGATTCCCGACAACTGCCGCTACGTTCGGGGGGTAGTCGTTGGTCAGCATAACATGCTGGAAGAGGGTATCTTCGAACATCCCGATTTTCGCAAAACCATGCGTGAACTGGGCTTTGCCATTGTCTGGGTCACGCCCATGATTAACCAGACGTTCGACTGGAATTCGACCGCTACCACCAAAGGCGCGGGTATCGAGTTTACGGACATGATGAACCGGCTGGCCGATGTGTCGGGCTATTCGGAGCTGTCCATTGCGCCCGTTGTGCCACTGGGGCATTCAGCATTGGCGAGCTACCCGTGGAATTTTGCAGCCTGGAACCCCGGCCGTACGCTGGCCATCATCTCGGTCCACGGCGACGCCCCGCAAACGAAGCTCACCGGCAGCGGTCGACCCAATCCAGATTGGGTCGGACCGTCGCACGGGGGCCGCACCATCGACGGTGTACCGGGCCTGATGGTGATGGGGGAATACGAATGGTGGGAAGACCGGCTGACTCCGGCCTTTGCGTACGTCGACAAGCACCCCAAGACACCGTTCAGCCTGCTGGCCGATGCCGGGCGTGGCCACTTCGATTTCTCCGACGCGATGGTTCGCTACCTGGCTCTATACATCCGGAAAGCCGCTCAGTATCGGCTACCCAACCCATCAAATCAGGCCGATACGGTGGTGTTGACGCCCATTGACCCACAAAAGGGCTGGCTGATGGACCGTTGGCGGAAGGATAGTCTGCCCACCGCAGCACCGGCCCCTTACCTGAATTACAAAGGCGACAGAAAGGTCGCAAGCTGGTGCTTCGACAAGGAGATGGCCCAGGCAACCGAAGCTATCTACCGTCAGGCAAGGGCAAAAAAAACGCAGTATCTGGGTTTCCGGCAAAATGGGCAGTTCCTCAAACCAACAAAAGGCCACGCCAATTACCAGCTGCCCTTTTTTCCAGACGCCGATGGGATCACGTTTTACCTGAGCAGTGCGTTCACCGATGCCTCCCGCGTGCGGGCAACCTCCGCTCATGCCCGAACGCCCATCCGTATCGATCGTATCTGCGGGCCTGTCCGTAAACTCAACGATACAACCTTCCAGCTTAACTTTTACCGAATGGGATTCAACAACCCCAAACGCTCGAACGACATCTGGCTGCTGGCGTCCAACGACGGCGATGCCACCTATAAGAGTATCGTACAACAGGCTGATTTACGGTTTCCGATAGCGAACAAGGAAGGCAAGCCGCAGACCATCACGTTTCCCAACGTACCTGATCAGGGGGAAAACACCAAATCACTGACGCTCCGGGCGGTGTCCAGCGCTGGCTTGCCGGTTCAGTATTACGTCAAATCCGGGCCAGCCACTGTGGAGGGCAACCACCTTGTGTTCACCCCTATTCCTCCGCGCAGCCGCAGGCCGGTGGCCGTTACGGTAGTCGCCTGGCAGTACGGTACCAGTGTGGGCGATAAGGTACAGTCAGCGACGCCCGTTGAGCAAACATTTCTAATCCAGCCGCGCCGATAGCCCGGTCAATGACCCATATGTTGAAGATGCGAAGACTAGTTTATACCCTTGTTCTGTTCAGCCTGCTGGTGACCAGTCATGCCGGACAGGCCCAGTCGACCAAATCAAAACCGCACCCTTATCTGTTCTACACCCCGCAGCGCACCGAGCGGCTGAAAGAACGCATCAAGACCGATACGCTACTGGCCAACCGCTGGAACGCCATCAGGCAGCGGTGCGATGGCTGGTTGGCTGACCCCAAAGGCGGGAACATGGAACAGCTGGCGATGGCCTACACCATGACCGGCGATAAACGCTACGCCGATCGGGCTAAAACGCTGCTTACCGACCTGACGGGCCGCGCCTTCTGGGATGGAATGGACGACCGGACACCTCGCTGGAATGCGGGCCTGGGCACCAGCCATAGTAACTGGACGGCTTCGGTGACGTTCGATGCCATCTACAATGCCCTGACCAAAGATGAACGCCGTAGTATCGCCAATCAGATTGTTAAACTGGGGATTGAGCCGTCGATTGGCGACTGGGTATCGAAAGACAAGCGCATTCAATCGCTCGACAACATGGGTCACAACTGGTGGGCCGCTGTTGTGTTCGAAGCCGGGATTGCGTCGCTGGCCGTCATGAACGAGCAGCCGCAGGCCCGCCAGTGGGCCAATGATATCATGCACGACAGCCGCCAGTGGTTCGCTTTTTCGGGTAGTTTGCTGGAAAACAAACCAGCCAATTTCGACCCATCGGGTGGCTTTTACGAGAGTGTCAGCTACGCCAATTATGGTGTGAGTGAATACCTTCAGTTTCGACTGGCTTATACCAACGCGCTGGGTACGTTGACAATGCCTTACGATAACCTGCTGAAAAAGACCGTCGACTGGTTTATGCATACGGCCTACCCGCGTAGTGGCAATGAACCCCTGCTCTCACTGAATTTCGGCGACAGCAACGACTTTGCCAATGGCGAACGACCAGCCAAACTGATGATGGCCCTGGGGATGGGCAAAGACGATTACTACTGGTACATTCAGCAAACCGGGAAGACCCCATTTCGGGAAGATCTGAACGTCAGTACACCGATGGGCCTGTTGTACCAGCCCGAAAACAAACCGGTTCCCACGACGCCGACATTGTCCCCTTCGGCCATGTATGGCTCGATGGGCTGGGGTATGCTCCGCTCGTCCTGGAAGCCCGATGCCACCATGCTGGGCGTAAAAAGTGGCTACACCTGGAACCACGCCCACGCCGATGCGGGGTCGTTTGTGCTGTACCACAAAGGCGAGAACCTGCTCATCGACGGGGGCGACGTGGGCTATGGCAATCCGGAGTACAGTAGCTATTTCGTCAAGAGCCAGGCGCATAATGTGGTGATGGTCAATGGTGAGGCTCAGGATGCCCGCGATCAGTACAACGCCGTAAAGAACCCCGGACACCTTTATAACCTGCTCGATGGCGGTTCGCTGAAGTACATGCTGGCCGATGCCACCGGCCCCACGTCGCGCAACTTTCTACGGAATTACCGTAACTTCCTCTGGATTGGCAACGTGATTCTGGTCATCGACGATCTGAAAACATACGAGAGCGGCCAGTTCGATTTTCTGCTACACTACGCCGATAAAGCCGTCAAGCGCGGGCCTGACCTGGAGATAACCAAAGACAAAGCAGCCATTCTGTTCCGGCCGCTATACCCCGAAACGCTGCCGCTCGGCTACCCGCACGATTTTCCCGAAAAGCTTAAATACCGGACCGAATACGGCCTGCAGGACCGCACCACGAACGTCAAGATTCCGTATTACGTACTGTCGCCCCCCGAAAAGACCGACCGGACCAAGCTGGTCAACGCCATCCTGCTGCTCGATGAAACCAACCAGTCGATTCAGACGGCAACGGGTTCATCGGGAGCGAACGGGGCCGCTGGTCGTAGTAATCTGCCGGTCATCGAGAAGTTTGAAGGCACCAACTACCTGGGCCTGCGCATTACCCAGAACGGACAGGTAACCGAGGTATACATGAACCTGCTGGCCGACGGTCGACTGATGCACCGCAACGCTAACCTGACTATTGGTGACGGAGCGGGCCGGGGCTGGGAAACCGACGCGTACCTGTCGGCCCTTACGTTCCCCGAGGGGGCCGACCGGCAGGACCCTTCGCAACTGACGTCTTTCTTCGTTGGCAACGGCAGCTACCTGCGTAAAAATGGAAAGCCGCTGCTCAGCTCGCTGTCGAAAGTATTCCTGCACGCGGACAGAAAGAGAAACCAGTTGGACGTACAACTCCAGGGACAACCGCTGATCGAGGCCACGCTGGGATTCGAAAAAATAAATAAGCTCAACGTAAACGGTAAAGTCATTTCCCCCGCCTATGATGCGGGCAAGATGCTGGTAATTACCGTGGAAGAACCAAACTAATATGTCTACTATTCGACTCGCTATGCCCTGCCGATTTTTATTGATTTGTGCGCTCATTAGCTGGCTGTTGCCGCTACAGTTCACGCTGGCTCAGACACCCGAAACCCGCCTGTTGTCACCCGATGGTAAGCTGGAAGTGGTGTTCACGCAGCAGGAAATCGGCCCCGGTCGTAAACAGATGATCTACCGTGTCAACTACGAAGGGAAACCGGTTATTCTGCCATCCGGGCTGGGTGTGCAGATCGACAACCACGTGTTCGAGCACGCCATGGCGCATAAAGTAACCACCCCTCCCGGTACCTTGGGGGCCAACTGGTGCGATGACCTGGTGATCAAAAATGTGGTCAAAACGGCAAAGGACACCACCTGGAAACCCGTGTACGGCGAACGCAGTCTGATCCGGGATCACTACAACCAGCTGGAGATTCAGCTTCAGAAACCGGACGCGCCGGATTATGCTCTGCACGTTATTTTCCGGGCCTACGATTCGGGCATCGCGTTCCGGTACTTCTTCCCCGAACAGCCCAACGGCCTGTACTACCGCGTAATGGCCGAAAACAGTGAGTTCACCCTGCCCGCCGATACCAAAGCCTGGTATACCGCCTGGGCGCAGGGGGCTTATCAGGCGCTGCCTCTGTCTGGCTGGCCTGAGAACGCGGAACGACCGCTGACCCTGTCATTACCCAATAGCCTGTACGCATCGCTGGCCGAAGCGCAGCTAACCGATTACGCCATGACCAAATTCAAACTCTCCCCCGACAAGCCCAATACGGTCGTTACTTCGCTCTACGAGAGCGTCGATCTGATGTCGGATGTGGGTACGCCCTGGCGGGTGGTGATGGTGGCGAACCGGCCGGGTAAGCTGCTTGAAAACAACGATATCATGCTCAATCTGAACCCACCCGCTACGGTCACCAACACTGACTGGATCAAGCCGGGTAAGATGATGCGGGAAGTGACGCTGACCACGCAGGGAGCCCTGTCGTGCATCGACTTTGCGGCAACCCACAACCTGCAATACATCCTCTTCGACTGGAAATGGTACGGCCCGGCGTTTACCTTCAATTCGGATGCCCGGCAGGTCGTGGCCCCCATCGATATGCCCCAGGTGATTGCCTACGGTAAGTCGAAAAACGTGGGCGTGGTCTTGTACGTAAACCTGCAGGCCCTGTACAAGCAGATGGATGATATTTTTCCGCTCTACAAAAAGTGGGGCGTCAAGGGCGTCAAATTCGGCTTTGTGGAAGTGGGGTCGCACCGCTGGATGACCTGGCTCACCGAAGCCAAACGGAAAGCGCTGGAAAATGGGCTGATGGTGAATATTCACGACGAATACCGCCCAACGGGGACCAGCCGAACGTACCCCAACGTGATGACGCAGGAAGGTATCAGGGGCAACGAGGAATTCCCCGATGCAACCCACAACACCGTGCTACCCTTCACGCGTTACCTGGCTGGGGCGGGCGACTACACCATCTGCTACTACGACAAACGGCTCAAAAACACCCATGCTCACCAACTGGCGATGAACGTCATTTCCTACAGTCCGCTGCAATCCGTGTTCTGGTACGACAAACCGGCGCAGTACGGGGGCGAGCCCGAAATCGAGTTTTTCGATAAGGTGCCCACCGTCTGGGACGACACCAGAGTGATTCATGACGCTATCGGCGAGTACGTCACCATCGCCCGCCGGAGCGGAGACGACTGGTTTGTGGGCACGATCACCAACAATGACGGCCGCACGCTGTCGCTCCCGCTCGATTTTCTGCCGAAGGGGAAACGTTACGTGGCTCACCTGTACACCGACGACCCGACAGTGCCGACCAAGACGCAGGTACGTGTATCGACTAAAACCGTGAAAGGTGGGCAGTCGATGGAGATGAAGTTGGTACCGCGGGGTGGTCAGGCACTTTGGTTGACGCCGGTGAAGTAACTAGACCCTGGAATGATATGGCAATCGGTCGCTTTTTATTAATGAGTGGGCTCAGCTTCTTCGGACTGGTGGGTCACGTGCTGGCGCAGCCAGTGCTTGGCTTGCCTGATCCGTTACGGCGCGCAAACGGCGCGCAGGTTAAGACCGTTGCGGAGTGGCAACAGGTACGTCGGCCAGAGCTGATTGAGTTGTTTACCAGTCAGGTATACGGTCACTCGCCGAATAAACCAGCCGCTATGACGTTCCGTGTTTTCGACACAGACAAGAAGGCGCTGGGGGGAAAAGCGACGCGCAGGCAGGTTGCCATTTACATCAACGGGAAGACCGACGGCCCGCGAATCGACGTGTTACTCTACATCCCGAATCATGTGCGTGGACCTGTTCCGGCCATCGTGGGGCTGAACTTCTGGGGGAACCACAGCATAAATGCCGACCCCGGTATCCGCATTGCCACTAGCTACCTGGAAAAGAGCCGAAACAACCCCTACGTCAACCTGGATTGCGTCGTTGACAACCGGGCAACGGAAGCCTGCCGGGGCATTAATGCCCGCCAGTGGCCGCTGGACAGCATTTTAGGACACGGTTATGCGTTAGTCACAGCCTATCGGGAAGATATTGCCTCCGACGTACCGGCAACCCGTTTTTCTACGGGCGTGCATACGGCGTATCCCGACTGGCAAAACCGGCCCGATAACTTTGGGACAATTGCCGCCTGGGCATGGGGATTAAGCCGGATTATGGATTACCTGCAAACCGATCGGGCTATCGACGTGAAACGGGTGGCCGTGTTTGGCTGGTCGAGGCTGGGCAAAGCCGCTTTGTGGGCGGGCGCTACCGACGAACGCTTTGCGGCCGTGCTCAGCAACGAGTCGGGCGCGGGTGGAGCTACGTTGTTCCGGCGGGGACAGGGCGAATCCATTCGGCGGCTTTGCACCGTTTTCCCCCATTGGTACAGCACCAGTTTCCGGCAGTATATGGACAAGGAAGCCCAGTTGCCGTTCGATCAGCACGAAGTGATTGCCTTGCTGGCACCCCGCCCCGTGTATATCGCCAGCGCCGAGCAGGATAAGGGAGCCGACCCGGTTGGCGAATTTGAATCGGCCAAAGCGGCTAGTGCTGTGTACCGACTGTTTGGGCGTGACGGTCTACCTGCCACGACGCTACCACCCCTCAACTCGTCCGTACAGGGCACCATCGGCTACCACATGCGAGCCGGTGAACACGACGTTACCGCTCTGGATTGGCAGTACTTCCTGCAATTCCTCGATAAGCATCTTGTAAAGAAATAAGCCGTGTTTTGGTTTAGATGGCAGGTTGATCAGATGGCCAAATTGCTTACATTGTATTGATAATCAAGGCACTAAAAGTGGCTAGCAAAAATTATGTATGGCAAAAAGGGTACGGTTCAACCGCCAGATTCTATTTACCATTAACCTACTTTCTCCGCGTGTCATGCCCTTATCCAGATTCAGTTTCGTACTCGTTCTGCTTGTTGTCCTTTTCGGCTTTACCCTCAATCAGGACCGGATACGTGTCGACCCAGCCCTGGCGTATTGCGTGCAGCAGGCTGCTAAAACGGCCGCGTCGCTTCCCGCTACACAGCCGAATTTACCCCGTAACATTCTGAATGGCCAGACGTCCTGGAAGTACATCAGCTATAAAGACTGGACCAGCGGGTTCTGGCCAGGTACGTTGTGGTACGTCTATGAATACTCGAAAGATCCCAAATGGAAAGCCAAAGCCGATTCCTTTTCGCGGGAACTGACTCCGCTGGCGTATCAAAAGGCGATCGACCACGATTTGGGCTTTCAGATGTACTGCAGCTTCGGGAACGGTCTGCGGCTGACGGGCAATCCCGACTACAAAAAAATCCTGCTGGCCACGGCCGATACGCTGGCTACGCTCTTCAATCCGAAGGTTGGCACTATCCTGTCGTGGCCGCGATCGGTCCCTAACATGGAATGGCCGCAGCACAACACCATCATGGACAACATGATCAACCTGGAGCTGCTGTTCTGGGCCTCGAAAAACGGGGGTGGTAAACGCCTGTACGACATGGCCGTCTCGCACGCGACGACAACCATGAAAAACCATTTCCGGCCCGACTATACCTCGTACCACGTAGTCGTATACGACCGCGAAACGGGAAAGAAAATCAAAGGAGTCACGCACCAGGGCTACGCCGATAATTCGATGTGGGCGCGCGGGCAGAGCTGGGCGATCTACGGCTACACGATGACCTACCGGGAAACCAAAGACCCCAAGTTTCTGGATTTCGCCCAAAAAGTGTCGGATGTGTACCTGCAACGCTTACCCAAAGATCTGATTCCGTACTGGGATTTCAGCGCGCCTGATATTCCGAATGCCCCCAAAGATGCCTCGGCGGCTGCCGTTACGGCGTCGGCCCTGCTGGAACTTTCGACCCTGGTAAAAGACAAAGCGAAAGCCAGTCTGTATCGTACCAAAGCCGAACAGATGCTGGCATCGTTATCGTCGGCGAATTACCAGAGCCGTCAGGTCAACGATGCGTTCCTGCTGCACAGCACCGGCCACAAACCAAACAACAGCGAGGTAGATGCCTCAATCAACTACGCTGACTATTACTACATTGAAGCGTTGCTGCGACTGAAAAAACTGCAGACGGGTAAACCAATTCTGGCAGCCCTGTAAGGGCAATTACCTTCGGTTCTTACGCAGGTAATTTGAGCCGTTAAAAAAGCATGTACAAAGCAACTACTTTCTTTTTTGGGATAGGCCTGTTGATTAGCCAATTGGCTATGGCACAGCTAGAACCAATCGCAAATGCAGCGACAACTTCTGCACCTGGCCCACCGGTATGGTTGCCCGACCGGGGCGATGGCACCTACAAAAACCCGGTCCTGCATGCCGACTATTCGGACCAAGACGTCATTCGGGTAGGGCGCGATTATTATATGACGGCGTCCAGTTTTCACTGCATGCCCGGCTTGCCTATCCTGCATTCCCGAGACCTGGTAAACTGGCAACTTGTTGGTCACGCACTAACCAAACAGCTACCTACCGATTTTTTCGACATACCCCAGCATGGCTATGGGGTGTGGGCTCCCAGTCTGCGGTTTCATAATGCCGAGTTTCTCATTTATTGGGGCGATCCCGACCACGGCGTGTATGTTGTAAAAGCGAAAAAGCCAACCGGCCCATGGTCTGCGCCGACGCTCATACTAGCCGGGAAAGGGATCATCGACCCCTGTCCGTTCTGGGACGATAACGGGCAAGCTTATCTGGCACATGCCTGGGCAGCCAGTCGGGCTGGTATCAACAGCGTGCTCACGCTTAGGCGCATGACGCCCGATGGAATGACGGTGCTGGATGAGGGAAAGCATATAGTCGACGGGCACGACCAGCATCATACCCTCGAAGGCCCAAAACTATACAAGAGGAATGGTTTCTACTACCTGCTGGCTCCGGCAGGGGGCGTAGCTACGGGTTGGCAACTGGCTCTTCGGTCAAAAAACATATACGGTCCCTACGAAGCCAAAATAGTACTGGAGCAGGGCAAAACGGCCATTAACGGACCTCATCAGGGGGCCTGGATCGATGTGCCCCCGGCTAATGGCAAACCAGGTGAAGACTGGTTCATGCATTTTCAGGATGCCGGTGCCTACGGTCGGGTTTTGCACCTTCAGCCCCTTCGCTGGGTGAACGACTGGCCCATCATAGGTCAGGATCAGGATAAAAATGGCGTTGGCGAACCGGTTGTTTCGTATCGCAAACCGGCCGTAAATCAGCGCGTACCCGTAATAGCCCCCGCCAATAGCGACGAATTCAATTCGGACACATTGGCGTTACAATGGCAATGGCAGGCTAACCCGCGGGTTACCTGGAGTGCGCTTATGCGCGGAAAGGGGTCGCTACGGCTTTTTGCCATTCCTCAGCCAGAAAATGCCGTTAATCTCTGGCCAACGCCCAATTTACTGTTGCAGAAATTCCCGGCACCCGATTTTACGGCCACTTCTCCGGTCAAACTAACTGTCGAATGGGACACCCCTGGCAAGAAAGCGGGCTTACTGATTATGGGTAATGACTACGGTTACCTGTCGATTAGCCGGGATAGTACCGGTTACAAGTTGCGTCAGGTCTTTTGTAAAGACGCGATGAACCAAAGCCCCGAACAGGTGGTGGCCGAACAGCCCATTCCAACGGGTACAGCGTACCTACGCGTTCAGGTAACCGGTCCAGACGCAACGTGTCAGTTTAGCTATAGTTTGGATGGAACAGTTTACGCACTCATCGGTAAACCCTTCAAGGCACAACAGGAAAAATGGACTGGGGCAAAAGTGGGGCTATTCTGCACCAGTCAGCGAGGTGTTCGAACAGGGAGTTACGCTGATGTCGACTGGTTTCGAATCGAACCAGTAGGACAATGAACGTCGAAAAAGGGTATTACCAGCTTCGGAAAGGCTATTTAGGGAAAGACGACACCATCTTGACACAACGGATTCACGATCGGTGAGCTACGCTGGAAAATAGAACCGCTGAACCCATACGGGATAGGTAGACCCTCCCGATCATTGATCTTTACAAAGTCCGTACATTACATGTTTTCTCCCCTCAACGCACAACTGACACCTTCTCACTTGAACGACTCACCTGACAACCGACAAACGTCAGTCACACGCACCTACTGGGGAATCGATCTGGGTGGCACCAAGATCGAAGGCGTTGTGTTAACGGCTCCGTCGCCCGACGCAGTGCTGATTCGTCGGCGAGTGGATACCGAATCACGGTATGGGTACGACCATATCATCCGCCAGATCGTCACGCTCGTCAATCTGTTGAAAACCGAAACGGGTCTCAAGCCTGAACGGATTGGTTTTTGCACACCAGGTACGCTTGATCCGGTTACGAATACCATGAAAAACTCGAACATGACCTGCATCAACGGACAACCGTTCCGGGCAGATCTGTCGAAGGCGCTTAGTGTACCCGTTTCTACTACGAATGATGCCAACTGTTTTGCGCTCTCGGAAGCAACGATGGGCATTGTGCAGGATGTTATTCCCGACTATCGGACCGTTTTCGGGGTAATTATGGGAACAGGTGTCGGGGGCGGTGTAGTCTTTCGGGGGCTGGATGGACAGGCTGTCGTACAAGCTGGCCGCCAGGGGATTGGGGGCGAGTGGGGTCATAACAGTCTGGAAGAAAACGGCTATGCCTGTTACTGCGGCAAGCGGGGCTGTAATGAGCAGGTCATTTCCGGTTCGGCCCTGCAACGGTTTTACCTCGAACAGAGCGGGGAAAACCGGACCCTCAAAGACATTCTGGATCGCTATCACCAGCGGATCGACCCCATGGCCGACGCTACCGTTGAACGGCTCCTGGAGTATTTTGGACGGGCCGTTTCGACTATCATCAACATGCTCGATCCGGATGCGATCGTTTTGGGCGGGGGCGTTGGCAATGTCGAGCTACTGTATAATGAAGGCGTAGAGCGGGCTCGTAAATATGTGTTCAACGATGGTCGGCTAAACACGCTCTTTCTAAAACCAAAACTAGGTGATAGTGCCGGCGTATTTGGCGCGGCTTTATTATAAACCAACGATCTTACAGCACCATGAACCTATTTACGACCCTCGTTTCGCTTTGTCTCCTTAGTCATTACGTAGGGGCCCAGTCGCCGATCCGACTCAATAACCCGGCAGCTGTACCCCTGAATCAGGAAGTTATTGACATTCCCTGGGCTACAGTTCTGAAGGCTTATCCTGGCATCGATACTACAAACTTTCAGGTAATACAGACGGGAAACCAGCAGCCTGTTGCTTATCAGCTCGAACGCCGGGGCACAAAAGACGTGCAGAACTTGCTGGTGCAGGTCTCTATTGGCCCCAGGCAGTCGATCAGTCTGATATTGCGCAAGGGAAAACCAGCCCCGGTAGCTCCTAAAACCTATGGTCGGTACGTACCCGAACGCTTCGATGATTTTGCCTGGGAGAACGACCGGGTCGCGTTTCGGATGTACGGTGCAGCCCTGAACGGCCGGTCAGACAACGCATACGGCACCGACATCTGGGCCAAACGCACCGATCAGCTAATTCTGAATAAGTGGTACAAGCAGAATGATTACCACAATGATCATGGTGAAGGACTTGATTATTACCACGTCGGTCTGACCCTGGGCGCTGGAGATATCGCTGTTTTCCTGAATGACTCGCTGCAGTTTATTCATAACTACCGGAGTTGGGAAATTCTGGACAACGGCCCCCTCCGAACCACCTTCCGCGTGAAATTCGACCCCTACACGTTTAACGGGGTTACGGTACAAGAAACGCGGACAGTGTCGCTGGATGCGGGGGCACAGCTTAATAAAGTACAGGTCCACATCGAGCAAAATTCAGGTAAAGTACTGCCGATGGTGGTTGGCATTAGTCAGCGCAAAGAACCAAGTCCGGTAGTACTGGATGAAAAGTCTGGCGTGCTGGGGTATTGGGAGCCAAAGCATGGAAACGACGGTACATTAGGTATCGGCTGTGTATTTCCGGTTACGCCCGTGCGGATGTTGACAAAATACGATCATCTGCTGGCTAGGCTCGATGCGTCCTCAGTCGGCGATCTGATTTACTATACGGGTGGCGCCTGGGACAAAGCGGGCCAAATCACATCAGCCGAAGCCTGGTTTGCCTACCTGCGTCAGTTTGCCCTGAAACACAAACAACCTCCTGTCATCAGCGTGGTAAACTAATTTTATAAGGGAGTTACCACTTACAATGTCTTATAATTAAAACCAAGTTTTTAAATCACGACAGCTAAGTTGCTTAGGTCAGGAACGAGGCTGATCCTTAAAATTTATCTAGCTTGCCTGTAGCAATCAACCCGGCAATTGGATATCACTAAATATTAGAGGATTGACTATTTTAGATTTATTAAACGGTCGTCCAAGACATGTAAACAGGGGACAGAAGACTCTATTGGGGGATAAATGCCCCATCCGCCCCGAGTCCCTTTATGTGTGCACCAAGTATGTCCATCAGTTAGACCGGGATGGACAGCAGCAACCTCTTCAGCAACCAAACGTCTCAGGCAGCGCTCAATTGTTTCGGTGAGTGGCGGCTAGTTGGCCTCACTGTATTCAGTACACAGGGGCTACCTGGGCAGTAACAGATTCGTCGAGTCTGGCGAGAATAAGAAAATGGTGCGCCACTCAGAGAAGCCCGCTGTTTTTTAGTTATCGTTACAGGACCTTCAGAGCAGGGTCATATCAACCTCAACGAATCCATCATGGACCAACAAACCACCCTACTGACAGACTATTCATTACCGGAACGAAGTGCTTATTTAAGTGCCCTGGCTACCATAGCGGCCGCTGATGGCACGGCATCGAATGAAGAGCTTGAGTTTCTTAGCCTGCTGGGTCAAGCCGCCGAGTTACCGCAGCAAAACCAGGAGGAAGTCCTGCAGATCGCCCGCAATCCCTCCCAGGTTAGTCTGCAGGCCTGTCTGGATCAACTCAAGGGCAGCCAGCTTCGTTTTTCCTTTATCACCGATATCATCAGCTTCGCTAAATCAGACGGGCAGTACTCCCCTCAGGAGCGAGAGCGAATTCAGGACATGGCTGCCTACCTGGAGATCAACCCCGAGCAGTTCCGGAGCCTGGACGAATTTGTCGATAGCGCCGGGACGGCCCAGCAGCGGGGGGAAGACCCTGCCTCACCAACGTTTCTCCAGCAAAGCGGTTTTGCCGATCGATTCAAAAACCTGAACATCTCCCCAGGCATGATTAAGGGAGTCTTGGGCATGCTGGCTCCGCTCGTTATCTCGCGCCTGGCCGGTAGCCGCCGAGGGGGGCTGGGCGGCGGTCTACTGGGGAGCCTGTTGGGCGGCGGAGCCATGAGTGGCCGGAGCGGCGGGCTGGGCTCGCTGATCGCCATGCTGGGAGGCTTGGGGGGACGGCCCCGCTATGGCGGAATGAACTCGGGTGGACTGGGTAGTCTGCTGGGCGGTATCCTGGGCGGGAGCCGTAAAGGCGGGGGTTTAGGCTGGTAGGAGTCTGGCACAGGCCGCTTACAGGTCTGGGCCAGCAATTATTGCGATTTGCCCAGACCTGTAAGCGAACGCCCGAAAGGCTGAATCTTAGTTAACCACTGCAATATGAATCCGCTCCCCTATGACCATCAATGGCTCACGGCTCTGTTTTTAGTGACCGCCTTCCGGGGGCCCAGGCTCAGCCTGCCCAGACGTATAACGCTTCACCCAGTGAGGTAGTGACGATTCACGCCAGGGTTTTAGGTAAAGCGCGCTGAATCTATGTGCACCGCCCCAGACCAGACTCAGCGGGTGCTGGCAAACCAGTGGCCGTACTCTACGCCATGGACGCGAATAGTCATTTTTAGCTGTTAGCACAATATGCCGATTACCTGAGCCGTCGCCATACCCAGGCTACTGGTCATCGGTATCCCAAATACCAACCGAACCAGGGATCTGACGCCCACCAGTAGCGTCACCAATTACGAGGGCCAGCCCAATAGCAATGCCTACGCCAGTAAACCAGTGGTTATCTTAAGATATCCTCGCGTTAAAGTATTGGGTTGAGCAGGTGCTACGCCAAATGACGAATTAAATACCTTTCCAAAGAATTACCCTGTGTGAAAATAAAGGAGGTTTTCGTCTTCCTTCCTGTCCACACCAAAGCCTGACACAGTTCAGCGAGTACTCTCAGTTTGGTAAAACATCTCATCGGGAGTATTCTAACTAAACCCTAAACAGCTACATCCGCAGATAGTCAACTGTAACAAGTCCGCCTACAGGTTAACTAAAAAACTAGTCAAAGCTGATTTCGCACTCAAGAATTACTCGATTCAGCCTCAAAGTACTGCAATTATCAACATTTGCTTATTTGTTCATTTATATTTAAGAGTCACCTAAATTAGGCTGATATTACGGTGTTATTCAGCTGGGTGTGACTACCGTCGGCAAGCGTTCCAACCACCGTATTCTTTCCGATTGACAGTCCAGCGCCTTTTGCTAACATATGCGTCTGGATAGCCAATTGTCAACTCTCAACTGTTCGACATTAACGTTTTCAATTCGTCTGATTTAACATGTCAACTTCCTATCAGCCCAAAGTAGCCGTTATCGTAGTATCCAGAAACCGACGCGCTTACTTAGACGAGCTGGTTAACAGCCTGCTTAAACAGACTTTCAAAAACTTTGAGATAATACTGGTCGATAATGCTTCACAGCCCGAAACGCGTCAATTCGTAGAGGACTTGACATTGCCTATTCCACTGAAGAGAGTTTTTTTAGATCAGGAGCAAACCATTTCATATTGCCGAAACTATCCCTTTGAGCAGGATCTGATTAGCACCCATGTCAAGTACATCTATTTTATCGACGATGATGACGCAATTTTCAGCTACACCCTCAAAGCAATGGTTGACCGCATCGAGCAAACCAATGCTCATATTGTGTGTGCCAATTCGATTCGGGTGTATTGCACAGAAAAAATGCTGGAGAAAACGTACCGGTATATACGATTCAAAGATGAACTGCGCCCGCTGTTGATCCATGCGTGGCGACTCAGCTTAAGCAAAATTTTGTTTCCTGACAAACGCTGGATGTTTGTCCGCCATGTAAAATCTGCCATGGCCATTCATAGTCTCCTTTTCGATATCAATTTGTTGAAGCGCCACCGTTTTCAGCAAGAAATCACCTATGGTGAGGATAGTATGCTCTATTTTGACATGGCCCCCTCTGTGAAGCAGGTGAGCACTCTTCCCTACATCTTCGTTCTGTACCGAAGGCATGGTAATAACTGCGGTGATCCCCATAATTTTGTGCGTAAAGTGCGCGCCAATCCGCTGTCCATTGACTTTTGCTGGGGCCATTATCCGCTGCCAGACTGCTATATGATCTTCTTCCAAGAGTACGTCGAATATCAGCTGAAACAAGCTAAACGGGGTATCAAGCTGACTCAGACAGAAAGCCTGTCTGATGATCATTTCCGGCAGTTAAGTCAGCAAACGCCTTTATCCACAAAAATGGCCACGGCTTTGCTTTACCCACATCTTGCCGTGCGATTTGCCTTTTTCCGCTTAGGTCATTGGAGTAGAGCAACGGCAATCCGATTGCTCAGCCACTCATCTACCAATAGCCGAGTTTAAAAACAGGCCTACAGCAAGTGGCCATGAGTAACTACCTATGCACGTTATTAAAGCTCTACTGCAACTGATTGGTAATCAAAACAGAAACAAATTTTTTCTGTTCCTGCTCCTATTCCTGTTCATTACCCTGGTCTCCTTCGTCAGCACATCCTGCCTCTTTTTGTTGACCAGTCTTTTGTTGACAGGAAAGACAAGGCTACTGGATCTGCCCTTCACCATCAACAGGGGACAAACGCTCATTCTGCTTTGCGTCGTTAGCATTATCAGCCTCATCGTTCAGGAAGTGGTTGACTATTTTACGCAACTTCGTTATTTGGCATTCAGGGAACGGGCGCGCGCGGAATTGGCCACGACCTATCTAAGCAATATATTGAGTCTGGATATCGACGATTACTTCGCCACCAATTACACCCACTATATCCGCATTTGTTACCATAGTTCCCAAAATATCATTCTACTGCTTCATGCATTCAAAGAGGCAGTGGTTGCTCTTTTTTCCATTATACTGAGTGTACTGCTATTAGGCCGGGCCAATAGTTGGGTGCTGCTTTTTTTAGCGCTCGTCTTTGTTGTCCAGTTCGTGTTGAAATTCAACCGTCGCCATCAGGCTGATTTAACGACTTTGGGGTTTCAGAGTGAAAACATAGCCAAGAAATACACCAGTTATCTGGACGATTTATTTAATATCTATAAGGAGATAAAAGTCTTCAATCGGGGGGCAACCATGATCAATCGGGCCGACGAGCAGCTCAGACTCGTCGCCCAATCTAACCTTGTGTTGAATAGGCGCTACATTGTTGGAGGCAATCACCTGCGTTCTTTTTTAATAAGTGGCATGCTGATTGGTATCATCATTATGGAGTATGTTGGCCTCAACGTGCTGGAAGTAGTACCGATTCTGGTATTGGTGCTGCTACTGGTACAGCGGATTGCTCCGGCAGCAAACGCTATTCATCTGTTTGCCACAAATGTCAACACGTCGAACTACCTGATCCATGAACAGCAGGAACTCAGTCAAAAAGTGCCATCAACAACGGTCAGGGGGGTACCCATTTACTCCTTCGAGCTAATCGAGGTTGATCAGGCTCGATTCGCTTATGGAGAGCGGACTGTTTTCGCCGACTTATCATTCAGTATCCGACGAAACACGATCGTTGGTATTGTGGGCGAATCGGGTCGCGGCAAGACAACTTTCATCGAGTTGTTGGCTGGTCTCAAAGAATACAATCAGGCCCGGATCAAAATTAATGGAGAGACCATCACGTCTTTTCGGCAACTCTCCCCCATGATATCGTTTGTCTCGCAGCGGATTTATCTCATCAATGATACCCTGCGAAACAACCTAACACTTTTCAACGGTCAATTCAGCGACGAGGATATCTGGTATGCCCTGGAGCAGGTTAATCTAAAGCACTATTTCTACCAGTTGGCTGACCAACTCGATACCGTTATTTTGAAAGGAGGGACCAACTTGTCGGTTGGTCAGGCGCAGCGTATCGGCTTGGCCAGAGCCCTGTTGTACAAAAGTGATCTGTTAATTATGGACGAGTTCACAGCCTCGCTCGACTATGAAAATAAGATGCAGATCTGCGCGATTTTGGTGAAACTTAAAGCGAAAGTGACCATTGTAGTCTCTACCCACGACACTGATATCCAGTCCATCTTTGACCAGACCATTACGTTATAGTGAATATCAACTACCACTCGTTCTTGCCGCATTTAGGATATGGTGTCGCCGCTAGAGGATACATCGAGTTAATAAGAGAAAATCCAGTCAATGCCATCAACTGGAAGACGTATCAATTTGATAATCAAACTCCTGAGCATCTGACAACGGCTTTTACAGCGCCTGCCGATCTTAATTTTATTCACCTTACGCCAAACTATATTCCCAAGGTGTTCGATGAGCACTGTTCCAATCTGGCCAACACCGTTTTCGAAACAACCCAACTGCCAGCCGAATGGCTGCCTAATCTAAATAGGGTCGATAGAGTAGCTGTCCCCTGCACCTGGAACAAACAGGTATTCGAAGAGGCAATCAAAAAGCCGGTCTATTTGTTGCCTCACTTGTGTCAGTTTAAGGGCATTCCGCCAGCATCAACAGACACTCTGCTCCAACTGCCTCAGGATCAATTTACATTTCTGACCGTAGGTACGTGGGAATTGAGGAAAAATCTGGAGCAGCTTGTGGATACGTTTTGCCGGGTTTTCTCAAAGAAGGATCCCGTTCAGTTGATCATTAAAACCAGCGAGAACGACCTTAGTAGGCGGCGATATAGTTGGCAACGTGTTGCGTACTGGCAAAAGACGACAAAATCCCTGCAAGGGTTGATGCGTTACAAGCGAAATGCTCCCTCCATCCGCCTGCTACCAACTATTCTGCCCGACCAAACGATGCAGCAACTCTATCATCAATGCCACGCCTACGTGACGCTGACACACGGGGAGGGCTGGGGAATGGGGGCTTACGAGGCCGCCTGGTTTGGCAAACCCGTGATTGCTACCGGATTTGGCGGCTACCTTGATTTTTTGAAAGAAGATAACTCTTTCTTAGTACCCTACAAGCTGATTCCTTATAAGAAAAACCCTTGGGATAGCTCCGACCGGTCTAAGCACTACTACGCTCAGCCTGACATAAAACGTGCTGAAGAGTATATGCGCCATGTTTATCATGCTTACGGCGAAAGCGTTCAAAAAGGCCACCGGCTAAGCGAGTATGTTCACCTGAACTTGAATCGTCAAAAAATCAAAGAGCACCTCGGGGCTTTTCTATCTACCTGATCTCAGTCCAGGTAGTGTGGCCTTGGCTGCTTAGGTATGTCGTAGTAGATTATCCATCGTTCTCATATGGTTTATTTTTTATCCACTATAGATCCGTCGTTAACCCGCTCTGGCCTCGAGAAAAGATGTCATATGTGGTGGCATTACTGGCGGCTAGAGAAAGGATCCGTTGAGTGGGTACAACTTCCCGAGCAATGGTGTCCGGGAGGCCGATTAAACCGGTGGCTGCAGAACTGGCTTCCTTTTGAATCACTCCCACAGCCAGTTCAACTGTTTCTGTTTTTTTCGGGATCACCCCTGAAGCAGCTCGTACGGCACAATCGGCTAATGAGCCGTTTCCTGGCTCATTCCTTGCACCCCGAGGACATTGTATTTGTGTTCCGGGCTTACAACATCTATTATTTATCCACTAAAAAAATAAAGGCCTTACTTGGTCAGTCGAACCAGCTGGTGGTTGATTTTGATGAGAGCGACTATTTGTCGCTGGGTACCTTCGGCGATAAAATACCGCACTGGCCATTGGTCAAACAACTCATACTTGAGCGGGAGCAGCTGCTACTGTCGATGCCCCATATCACCTACTTTGTATCGGGGAAAAACGAGTCTGACAACATAAAGGCGCATTATCGATCAGTGGCCCAAATTCGGGTATTGCCCAATAAGTTGGCTCTTAAACCAATCATCCACCAACGGTCATTGTCCACGCCGCTGCGGTTACTGCTGATCGGCACGTACACGTATGAACCCAATCTGGACATGATTCAGGATTTGCTTGATAACCTGCTTCCTGATCTATCTGCTCCGGGTGCCTACGAATTTCATGTGGTCGGCCGGGGTTTGCCCAACGCGCTGATTGAGCAACTAAAAAGCTTTAGTGGCGTTATAGTCCATGGCAGCTTATCAGATTTCGCACTGGAAGCACTGTACCAAACTATTCACCTGAACCTGACGCTGGTGCGGTTTGGGGGGGGGACGAAGTACAAATTGGTTGAAGCGCTGGCTTATGGTATTCCCATTGTGGCCACAGCGGCCTCAGTGGAAGGCCTGCACATCAAGCCGATGAAACATTACATCCCTGTTACCAGCCACAGCTTCAAAGAAAGTATGGGGCTGTTAACCCAGGAAAACTACCGTCAGATGCAACTAGATTGCCGGTCTGTTTATGAGCAACACTACTTCTTCCAACGGATTGAGTAACTTAAAACAATCTCTCAAATACTCAGCCAAAGCGCAAACCACGAGCGGGATAGCTACCCAACTGTTAGCTTTACCGCTCAGACAAAACCAAGATCGACCACTGGCCTTTGTCGCTGAAAAAAAGGAACTTTCAAAGGGCAGCGGGCCGATTTATCCACCCAACCAGGAAAGACCTATTGGTGCGATGCAGACCCCGCTGACCCCTTTGAGAGCAGAACAGGAAACATATAGGAATTGAGGCAACCAGGCCTACTATCACAGTTTTGTTTGCCCTTCTGCATACTTGGTTTGTGCAACGTAAAATAGCCCAAAACGATGAACACTTACAAGTACTTTCTAGGCAATGACATTGGCAAGTCAACCGTCGCTGTCTGCGTCATCGACGGACAGGAAAAAAGGCAATTGGAGCTGAGCATTCCAAACACCAGTGAGGGTATGAAAACCCTGCTCGACAAGCTACAGACCCTCCCCGACTTTTCCCTAAACACAACACTCTTCTGTATGGAACATACAGGAGTGTACTGCCAACCAATGGTCAGTTTCTTCTATGCTCTGGGGGCGGATCTGTGGCTGCAGTCGGCCGTCCACATCAAGCATAGTCTGGGGCTCACCAGAGGGAAAACCGATAAAG
>NZ_JBGGWF010000020.1:0-42094 GCF_041321135.1 Fibrella aquatica
GTATAACGGAACCAGCTCGTTAAAACGCCGGTATAACCAACCGGTATAACGGAACCAGCTCGTTAAAACGCCGGTATAACCAACCGGTATAACGGAACCAGCTCGTTAAAACGCCGGTATAACCAACCGGTATAACGGAACCAGCTCGTTAAAACGCCGGTATAACCAACCGGTATAACGGAACCAGCTCGTTAAAACGCCGGTATAACCAACCGGTATAACGGAACCAGCTCGTTAAAACGCCGGTATAACCAACCGGTATAACGGAACCAGCTCGTTAAAACGCCGGTATAACCAACCGGTATAACGGAACCAGCTCGTTAAAACGCCGGTATAACCAACCGGTATAACGGAACCAGCTCGTTAAAACGCCGGTATAACCAACCGGTATAACGGAACCAGCTCGTTAAAACGCCGGTATAACAAATCGTGCGATTTGTTATACCGTTACCTGGACCAGCCCAGAGCCACCACCCTTCAGCCCCTAGTCCTAAAAAAAGAGGACCGCTCCAACGAAGCGGCCCTCTACACACTACACGCAACAAATGTATCTCTCAGGCAACAGCCAGTGAATCGGTGGGGGTATCCCCCGTCTCCCCCGTCTCGCTACGCTCGGCCCGGTGACGGGTGTAGTGGCGAACCGCCGCGCTCAAAGGGTACACATCCTCATCCACGCCCCAGCGGGCCAGCGTACGCTCGGCCGCTTGCCTGAGGCCCTTGCTGAACTCTAATCGCAGGTCGATCTCCTCGCGCAGGCGCTGGCGAAACGTACTGGTCACGAACGTGCTGAAGGCAATGGCCCTGGCCGGGGTGATACTCTCAATACAGCCCGAGCGCAGCTGCCACTCGGGGATCTGGACCGTAATCGTCTCGCTCAGCGCCGCCTGCGCCATGGGACTCACGGCCGTATCAAAGTGGCGGCGCTCACGCTGGAGGAGCGTGAACAGATAGACCGCGTAGGGGTTGAACGGCTTGCGCTGCTCGCGGGAGATAAACAGGGCTTGATTCTGGGTGGAGGCCAGAATGATGTGTTTGACCAGGGGCGTAACAGCCAGCGTCAGGCTGCGGCAGGCGGTAGAGGACATGGGGAAAAGGAAAGAAAAGAGAGCGTTACGATCAGAGAAGTAAACCTAGTGGTCACTACTGAGGCAAAACAGGTCACCACTGTGTAATTGGCGTGGTAGTGACCGATTTGCCTGGTTAGTCCAGGTCGTAGGGCTCATCGGGGTAATCCTCCTCCTCATCCTCTCCCGTCTCATCGATGGGCCGGTGGCGATCCTGGTAGGTGGCGCGAATGGACTGGCAACCCGCCAGAATCGCCTGCATGGCGGGGGTGAGTTGATTCGCCATGGGCCCAGCGGCAATCAGCAGCTGACCCGTGATGGGCTCAAAGCTGGCGGCCACAAATTCATCATACCCATGCTGGCGGCAGAGCGCCTGGAGAGCCTGGGTAAAGGCGGGGGAAGGAGAGAGGGAGCGGGGCATAGAAGGGGTGAGTGAGTTTGGCAAACTGGCAGCGGACAGGCTTGCCCCTCACCAGCTTACGAAGCTAAATCACCGCTTTTGATGCAGCACAATAACTTGAGGCCAGTTACACTTTTTCTTGTAATTATCTATATGCCAGCCAGTTGCTTAGCGCGTGCCAGCTCGCCAGGAAGCCGTTTTCGGTGGTAGCGCGACAGGCCTACCAGCGCCTGGTCCTGAAGCAAAACACCCTGCCGGGTGATGGCCTGCACTTGGTGGGGATTAACGGCCACGGACTTGGTAATCCGGGCCATAAAGGGGAAGCGCTGGCACATCACCCGCAGCGTGTAGCCGTACACCAGCGGCCAGCGCTGACCCCGCACGTGAACGCGGGTATAATTGTCAGCCGCCTCAAAGCGCATGATCTCAGTGATGGGCAAAGGTCTGCCCAGCCCACGCAGGTGCAGGCTGGGCAGACCTTTGAAAGCAGAAGGACTAGAGCTCATGTAAAAGATCAGGAGCCGTGAGCTATCGATTGAATTTGGCGTACAAGCCTTGCATAGCCACTTGGGTGACCTGCTGCTCGCCGGTGGTGGGCACACTCTGCACAATGGCCGCACCGGTGGGCTCCGGCTGGGCTAGCTCTGGCTGCATAGCCATGTGCGCATTCCACCACTTGTTCATGCAGGCGGCCCCGTGTTTGGGCACCATCGAGCGGCAGAAGAGCTGCAACTGCTCCAGATTGGCAAAGGTGTACTTGGAGTGGTCCAGCTCGGGAAACCATACTTTTTTGCGGGCATTGCCCGAGCGCTGCTGGGGCGGCTGGCCCGTGGATGTGAGCACCTGGTAGATCCCGTTCAGATGCGTCAGGATGGGCTCGCACTGGGCCACCCAGCTGTGGGCTTTGTAGCCGCTCCGGTACAGGGTCAGGATACACGTTTGCTGCTCCTTGGGAATGCGCAGGGTTTGGCCCGAGGGCAGCTGGGTCAGATTCTCGTAGAGCCGGATCTCATCGCTCTTGGGCAGATACAGCGAGAGGGGATTGCCCAGTTTGCGGACCAGTAGCTCGGCCTTGTTGGTGAGCTCAAAGCCTTGGCCTTTGGAGTAGCCCTCCATCATCGAGACCCGGTTGTGGCCGTCCTGGGTCATATCGATCTCCCAGCGGAAGGTGCTTAGGGCGGGGTCGGATTTGAACTTGAGGGGAGAGAAAGCGCGGGGCTGGGGGCGATTGGACGCGTTTGAGATGGTCATGGCTGACGGGGTTGCGTGTTTGTGGCCGGATGAGGCCGGGGTTGTTTTTTGCTTTTTTTGGGCCCTAACGTTATCAGAGTAACCCAAGGCGTAACATTGAGCAACGATTGAATAACTTCTGTCACATTTGTGCCAGGACAAAGGCTCTCCTAACCGAATAACTGCGTTTCGGTGGGTAAGAAAACCCGGCTTTGCTGCCGGGGCACAGAGGGTCTGGTCAAGCGCTAAAGGGGTGATTCTCTGGCGGTATAGCGGGTGTAAATCCAGCGGCTGCTTGCAATCAGCCTCGGGATCTGGGGGAGCGGTATGGTCGCTAGCGGAAGGGCGGGGGTCGGGAAGCGTTGTTCATGGCAGAAGGGAAGAACTTGAAACGGGTTTAGGAGGTCAGGGGGGCAATGATCGGGGCGATAGCGGGGGATGAACAGGTCACTACTGAATCTGGTGAAAAAGGCGATCAGTTGGCGCTAGGCAATTAGTTGTCGGGGCACGTGCCGGACGCAGGCCAGATGGCGCAGCACCAGGGCGGGCTCCACACCCTCCAGCAGCGGCACCGGCCCCAGCTGCTCCTGGACAATCTCGTAGGTCACCAGCGCGTGGGAGATCTTCACCCAGGCCTCGTGGGTGAGCTCTATCATGCCAAACTCCTGGGGCACCAGCTGCTCGACAACTGTCAGCAGCGCCGGGGGCACATACGTGGGCTGGCGATCCAGCCAGCGCAGCATGTCCTGATCGATCAGGCGGCGCACGGTGGAAAGCGCTTGTCCGCACACAAAGTGGGTCTGCCACTTTTGGGTGCTATCCAGCACCGCCGGGGGAATGGGGGAGGCCACCGGGCCAGGGGCGGCGATGTGCCGGGTGACAAAGGTTTTTAAGAGCGAGTGGAAGGTAGCCATTTGCTAGAGGCGGTTTGCGGATTGGAGGAATGCGATCAGCTCATTCTGGGCCAGCAGCCGGTGGTAGTGGGCCAGCACGGGCAACAGGAGCGGTTTTTGCCAGGGGTGGACGTAGCCCAAATAGAGTTCCGTATCGGGGTCGTACTTGACCATCCCCAGCAGCTGGGTTACAGGCTTACCAAAACCATCCAGCTGGGGCTCCTCTGTACGCCTGCGCAGCTCGCAGGTGTGCTCATCCAGGTGCAGCCAGTGCAGGGATTGGCTAGCCACCGCCTGAAGGTTTGGGTCAACGGCCTCCAGGTAGGGGGCGGGGGCGGGACTACTCATCGAAGTGCTTGTCCAGGGGGTTTTTGAGCGCCTGCCTGAGGGCAGGAATCAGCAGCGAGGCGATCAGCAGAGTGATCAGCAGCAGGGCCAGAATCTTCATACCGTAGGCAGGGGGATCTTGGCCAGCCATAATACTTGCTCGTAGTGATCGATCAGGGCGTTGAGGGGCACTGAGAGCAAATGGGCTTCGGGGTCTTCGCAATTGCCAATCCAATGCTCCACCCGCTCGGGGTTAATGCTCTGGTAGGGGGCCATGTAGAGGGCCATGTTTTTGCCCGCCTGCCAGTGCAAGCGCTGCACATATAGATCGCGCAACCGGCGCAGAATCAGCTGCATCTCGGGGTCGTGGTCCTGGGCAGGCCCTGAGGGCCTATTGGCGGCGCTGGGCTTGAGCTTCGGGCTAGGCATGGGAGTTGAGCTTGATAAAGGTGAGCTGATCCCGCATGAGCAGATCATACAGCGTGGCGCTGGTGGCAGAGCCTGATAGGCGCTCTTTGAGGCGAACCCGGGCCAGTTGCTGGTAGGCCCTGATTTGGGTGAGTCGGCTGCTGGGGCCGCTGGCTAGGGCGGGGCTGGCGCTTTGGGCAGCCCTGATTACATTTGTGCGCATATTTGATTAGGTTTCCGCCCCGGCTCTGTCTCGTCCACAGGCCGGGGCTTTTTTGTGAGAAATAAGTAGGCTCGATAAGGGCCAAGAATTAAGCCGTAAGGGCCGGGTGACTGACGGCTACGCGCTGGATCAGCCCTTGCATGCGCTCGCTTAGATTGGCCACCTGCTGCCCGGTGAGCCTATCCAGATACCAGCCCAAGGCTACGCTACAGAGTACGTTGAGCGCGGGATTCGACAAGTGCGCTTCCAGCAGGGCAATGGCGTCCAGAACGTGCTCTTTAGTGGCCCGATCGGGCAAGGGTAGGGATACAACGGCTTCGGGCGAGACGACCGACGCAGTGAGACTGGCTGAATCCAGCGCTGGAGCTACCGGGTAGGCTACCGGAGTAGCGGCATTGAGGGCAGTTTTCATAGGATTAGGCCGGATTGATCAGTGGTTTGTAAGCCTCCATCCATTCGCATTCTGACTCGGTAGCCACGTAGCCTTTCTGGCCCGTGCGCTTGGAGCGAAAGCTATCATCGGTTACCCCGTGATACTGGCAGAAATCCCGGCGGGCTAAAGCCCGCAGGTTGGGCGATACCCTTTTGTAAGCTTTGTTCAACCGTTGGCTAAGGCCTAGGTCGGTTGGCTGCTCAATTGTTTGTGTAGTGTCCATCTCGCATTACATTTGTGCTGTTACTATGCTACAAATATTGCGAGATTTCGCAAATGTCGCAAGTTTTTCAGGCTCTATTTTGCGATTTTACGCAAAATAGTTTGCAATTACTTGACTATCAATGACTATTGACAAGTTCGCAGTAGAGAGATTATATAAAGAAAGAGGGTTTAATCAGGACACTTTCGCGGCAGCTATAGGTATTAGCCCTAGAAAACTCTCCGGAATCCTTTCTACAAGTGCGATAAAGAAGGTAGCAGACTTGCAAGCAATCGCAAAGGCGCTAGAAGTGACCCCTGAAGCCCTATTACCTAAGGAGCCAAAATTCACGGATGCTGTACGTATCGATATGACAGCGAAAGGTGAACTACAGAAAAATTGGGCGGGTAGTGAGTTTCAGGATCTACCTGACGGGCAGATCCTGATGACCATACCTTTAGTTGATCAGTTCGCCTATGCGGGTTACCTCTCAGGTTATAATGATGCCGAGTTTCTCCAGGAGCTTCCCAAGCACTCCTTCATCGTTGCCAAGCGGCATACAGGGAAGTACCGGGCCTTTGAAGTGCGGGGTGACAGTATGGATAATGACCGGCGGGACGCTATCTGCGCTGGCGACATCGTAGTGGGCCGTGCCATCGAGAAGACGCTTTGGAAGAGCAAGTTCCACCTGCACCGCTTTGAGGACTACGTCATTGTCCACCAGGACGGCATCCTGACCAAGCGAATATCAAATCACAATGTGGAGCAGGGTATTATAACGTGTGTCTCTACCAATCCTGATAAAGAGTCGTACCCTGATTTTGATCTTCGCTTATCGGAAGTGTATGAGATCTATAATATAGTGTCAGTAACCCAAAAGCGAGGAAGGCGGTAAAAGACAGCTTAAATTAGGTTTTTTATAAACTTCAAATCAATATAATAACATAACTATAAAAAATCAATGGTATAGCAACAAAATTCCTTAAATTGATCAAAGTGAAATAAAATCCTCAATTCTCTATGAAATCAATTGCAATTTTTAATAATAAAGGAGGCGTAGGTAAAACTACACTACTGTGTAATTTAGCAGCACACTACTCTATTAATAAAAACAAAAAAGTAATTGTAATCGATGCAGATCCTCAAAGTAACTCTACTCAATACATGATTGACGAGGAGGCTATTATAAAACTATATAATAAGGGATCCGGCACGTTGAATGATGTATTCATTCATTTAAGAAAAAAAGATCAGTACTATAATAAAACTTTACCTATAATTAGAAGCCCAAAATTCAAAGTAGATTTACTGCCGGGGGACCCTCAAATTTCAACCTTTGAAGACTATCTGAGCAAAGACTGGTTTGATGGGATTGAGAGGGGAAATTCAAGAGCACTTAGAACAACAAATATTTTTAAGGATTTACTCATAAAACTTGAAGAACTAGATTACGATCTAGTATTTTTTGATTTAGGGCCGTCTTTAGGCGCTATTAATCGTGCAGTTTTGTTATCCAGTGATTACTTCTTAATTCCTATGTCTTCGGATATCTTTAGTTTGAAAGCAATAAATAATATTGAAATAACATTAAAAGAATGGAAAAGCACTTTTATAAAAGGATTAGAAAATTATAAAGGTTTGGAAAAAGAACCATACGAAATACAAGGAAAAGAAATAGTTTCAAACTTGAAATTTGCCGGTTACATTACCCAACAATACATTGCTAAGTTAAAAAACGGTCATCGTCAGCCTGTGGGAGCTTTTGAGCGTATTATTAAACAAATTCCTTCAACCATAGAGAAGCTCCTAATTCCTTTATTTAATCCAGACAACCAACTTCTTACTGAGTCCTATAATTTAGGTGAAGTTCCCAATTTACATAGTCTTGTACCATTCTCTCAATCTGCTAATGCTCCAATATTTAAGCTAGGCAAAGACGATGGAATAGTTGGAGCCCACTTTTCTAAAGTGAAAGAATATGGAAACTTAATCAATAGTATAGCTAACAAACTTTCTTCGAATCTTGAAAACATATGATCAGCTGGCCAAAAAGTGTAGTTGACAACATTGCACTTAGAAGGAGTGTAATAGTTTTAGGATCAGGAATTTCTGCAAATTCCGTTAATGTATCAGGACGCAGACCTAAAACTTGGAAAAGTTTTTTAGAATTTGGTTCTAATAGCATCAACGACGCTAAAATAAAAAGAGAGATAATAAAACTTATTAAGCAAGATGATTATTTAACTGCATGTGAAATTTTAAAGAAAACTTTAGGAGATCCGGATTTCAACAGCTTAATTATTGATGAGTATCAAACTCCTGGTTACATACCAGCTAAAATTCATGAATTAATATACAAACTAGATTCAAAAATAGTAATCACACCGAACTTTGATAGTATTTACGATCGCTATGCTTCATCGACCTCAGCTGGTACTGTCACTGTCAAAGAACATAATAGCACCAATATCACAGAAGCATTAAGAATGAATAAAAGGATTATTTTAAAAATTCATGGTAAAGTTGAATCTCCGGGTGACCTTATATTTACAAGAGCATCCTATGCCAAAGCCAGACATAAGTATAAAACAATGTATGAATTCCTAGATGCTTTACTAATTACACATACATTTCTGTTTCTAGGCTGTGGTACTAATGATCCTGATATTAGACTACTTTTAGAAGATCATAGGCATAGATTTCAAGAGTCTGGCAACCACTATTTTGTATTGCCTAAAACCGCTACCTCGCCATCTGTTAAGAGTGTCTTAGAAGAAACTATGCACATTAAAATTTTAGATTATTTAACTCCTGGGGGTTCTCACACTATTTTGCAGGACTCATTATCTTTTTTAGCTGATCAAGTCGATATTAGACGTACAGAAATTGCAAGTTCACAAGATTGGTGATAATTTTTATTCAAAATAAAATGTAAAAAAAACTTAATTAGTTTGACACTAAATTTGTATAATCAAAAAAAAGATGATAAATACTAAATTCAACTTTACTGCCAAAGTTTTTCTTATGAACAGAAAAAAAAGAGTCGTTAAAGTTAGAATGAATACTAATTGGAATCAGAAAACTCGTAGTTGATATTGAGGTACTTGTACGTAATATATTATTAACTTCACTTAAAACTGAAACACATTTTAGATTTTTATTTTCAATAAATCCTAACATTCCCTCAAACGGTAACCGTGTTGAGATATGATTTCTTTGTGTAAATTTTTGTACATCAGATATGTATGCTTTTGTATCTGATAAAAACAGTATTCTTTTACACTCAATAGAAAAATATACATTTTCTTCAAAATCCATCCACTCAGATGCTAAACCCAACTTACTTATATAAATGTCAATTTTATCAACTTTCTCTCTAGAATCGTTACTATCAATGTACCTTTTTTGAACCTCATAATTAAAACAGATATTTTCTAAAAACGACGTTTTAGAATTCAATATATGTTTATTTGGTATCAGGTATTTCTCAATCAGTTCCATCTTAAGAAAATCTTCAGGTTTATGAGTTGTATTCTTACGAATCCAATCTTTACTATACACAGGACTATCCAACTTTAACAAATGATAGCATTCGATAATGTACCAAATAATGTGTTTTATCCGAACATTCGTAATTGCAACGACGTTACTCCTTCTTTTCACAAAGGTTGAAGCGTTAAGATTCATTTGAATCAGTTGTTAAATGGTTGATCTCTGCCTGTTCTATGGCATCTCTTATTTCCGCTACGTCATGCCAAGCAATTGCACTGTGCCAGCATTTATACTCGTTTGGCTTTATTATATAGAATGAATTTTCTTCAAAACCTTTTATATCCTTCTGTATATATAAATTTTTAGAGGGATCATTAGTACTAACTATTTGTGAAATACTTAGTTTTTCAGCCAATCTTCTCAATACCTCTTTCTCATCCGTATCTGTTACGTGAAATATTACTTTATCTCTTGAAGCAGTATCATTTGAGAATGAAAAGTTCATAGCTATAAAATAATTCAAAGGGTAAACATCAATTCTCAAATCTTCATCCTCATAAATATTACTAAACTGATCAATAAATATTTTTATGTACTTATCAAGAAAATCTTTATTACCATTTACTTTTTTTGAAAACTTGTATTGTCTACTAGCTTGAAATTGGAATCTAGATACATCATAAACATAATCAATCAAGTTTTTCTCTATAGGAGTTATCTTGTATATATCTTGTACTATTGAATTAATAACTTCATAATCTTTGTCAGAAAAGGGGGGCTGGCCTAAATCAAATGTATTGTACCAATTTTTCAAATGAGATATAAAAGTGTCTACTTTGGCTACCACCTCTTTTTTAACTTCCATAGCTGGATTCAAAAATGGAAAAGAGATGTATTCATCTAATTTAATTTCGGGTCTTGTTGCTACTCCCCAAGCGGAAGATGTTAAGAATTGATAATAGGTAAATAGGCGGCTAATAAAATAGCCGTATAAAAGTTTTAGTTCATCTATATTATTTTCACTAGTAATACCATAAACTCCATGTCGAAATACAACAGGTCGATCTACAAACGATACAACTATATCAGTTTCATCCTTTGTACGGTGCTTAAGTAAGATTGAATGTCCAGCGAATAAACTTTCTTTCCTGCCACTCTCCAAAAAAACGTCATTTTCAGTTAATACATTATTTACGTTAACATTAGTATAATATTTCTCAATACCTTCTGTTTCAATTATGCTTTTGTTAACTAAGAAATTAAAATTTCTTTTAGGAGTTCCTTTGTAGATTCCATCGCCTTTCACGTACCTCTCTCCCGACAGAAGATCTTTAACTTTATAATCGATTCTATTTAATCTCTTTAAAAAGTTAAAATCAAGCGGACCGCCATACACAGCTAGCTTAAACATCCAATCATTATCCAAAAAATATATTTGATTTATATTTTTATAATCTTGTTTTTCTATAACAATACTTTTAAAGTGTTTTAGGAATATATTTGATTTTATTGATATATGCTTGACAATATTTTTAAGGTGTTCCCTACCATCAGACAATCGAAAATATACTATTGCTGCTGGACTATTCTTTTCTTCAAAAATTAGCTTTCTAACTGGTGATAAATCAAAGAAAAGATCTAGGCAGAAGGTTGTCAGAAATTTTCTTTTAAATTCTTTTGTGGTATCTGAAACATTATAAAATAGTGTACTAGTCACAATCAATGCCGATACAGTATTTATTTCCATGAAGTCCTTTGACCGTATTAAGAAGGATTGGGCGATTTCATATCGGCCTGTTATATTCCCACTTCCTTTTAACCAATTCAAATGGTAAAGCTCTTTGTTACTTTTCCAAGGAGGATTACCTAAGATGAAATCTAAAGATTTTATCTTTATTTTCTTATTAAAAGGATGTTCTAAGTCGAAAAAGTTTGCTTGAAACAAGTTTTCGTTTATTAGTTCAGGAAAAACAAAATTATCTAAAATCGTTTTGGGGTCTTGATAATCTAGTAAAGCTATATATATTGAGAAACATGTGACTTTGAGAGCATGAGCATTTAAATCTATTCCAAATAGATTATTTTGTGCAATTTCTTTAAGTCGAGTTTTTGTAATTTTTTTATCGATAGTAGCTATCTCTTTATCGACCATTCTCCTATATGCTTGAACGAGAAAAATTCCTGACCCACAAGCAGGGTCAAAAACTTTACATTCAGCAGTCATGGAATTATTTATATATTTATCAACTGTTTCAGTCAATATGTATTCGACTATATATGCAGGTGTATATATTGCAGATTGCTCATCTCTCGTATCTGGGCTGATTAAAGATTCATATATACCACTTATGACCTCAACAGGAATTATGCTAAAATCGAATATTTCGAAGTAAAAATCTGTTCCTCTAAAAAAAGAATCTTGGCCAAAATGTTTCGCGTCACTAAAAACGAATGATAGAGCTTCTGCCTGAAATTCTGTTATATTTATATCTACATCTTCAAATAATACGCCATTTAATTTACTATTTAAGGCATTAAAAAAATCAATAAGTAAGTTTCTATCTTGTACCAATAAACTAAAACTGCGTCTACGCTCGATTATACTGCTACCTCTAATGTATTGCTCATCTAATTGAACATTCCTATCAATTAAATATCTTATAAAAATTAGCCTGAGTATTAAAATATTTGCTTTATCTTCATTTAGTGGATTATCATGAATTGGATCCATCAATATCTCTCTCACGGACTTGATGTTTTCAAAAAGTTTATGATTTACTCTCTTTTTTGTTATGTTGTTCTTATAATACTCTTGTTGCAACCATTCCCAACTTTCACCGCTTTGCAACTGCCAAAAGGAAAACTTGCTTCTCCTTTCATCTGGCGTCAACAATATTTCTTGTAATTCTTGCTTATTTTTATTAAAGTCAAACGCATTGAATAGTTTTATTTCATCATTCTTTATTATAAATATTAAAGGAGAGTTATCGAAAGACCAGACTTGTTTATGTATTTCTCTTTCTCGTAAAGAATCTACATTTTTTGATAAATCAAAAAATAGAATATATGGCTGATTATTAAATATATAAAATGCATCAGGTTGTATTATATTTATTTTTTTAATAATCTCAGCAGAGAAATTATTAAATTTATCTACTGATTTACTTTCTCTAAAGTAAACAGCATCTGTAGCTAATAAATTTAGCTCACTCAATATATTCAAAAGTGCTCTACTCTTCAAAACGCTGATTGTTAATGTGTTTTAATTAAATGATAGTTAGATAATCCACTTGACATCTCTCCTTTTCACCCTCTTACCCCATTGTATCTTGTAATATACTTATTTAAAGTTTTTTGTTCTCGAAATGTTTCAATAAATACCATATAGACAAAGAATGTATTTCCTTTATGCCTCATACTACTGTTCGCTAATACTCAGCTAGTTCTGGCAAGAACGTCTTTACAACTCGAAAAGCCAAGTAATAGGTAAAAATATATCGTATTTTAAATTTGAAGCCATGTAATGAACGTGTGGCTTCTGAAAACTATGTCCCGAAGCAGTGCTTATCTAACTCGTTGATTGCAACTAGTTTCATAAATTTACTTCAGCCTTGAATGTCATCATCTACGTTAGCAGTGTTCTTCAATTACTTACCTTTCTTTCTTACTCTATTTGCAGCCCTTAGGCATGTTTTAACCGATCGTTCAACCCACGTCTAAGTTAGCCCCGACAAGGTTACCAAGCCTTTATAACCTACTGAGAACGGTCGTTCAATATATGTAAAGAGAGGACAAACGACTCTATTTGGGGGACGAACGTATCCATCCGCCCCTAGGCAGGGATCAACCTTGCTCTCCCTGACTCCTGGCGGTAGAACCTTTGCCACTACCCTGCATTGGATTTGTTTGTTTTCTCCCCTTGACGGACGCTGAGTCTGGCGGGCTTTTCCCCCTACCTGATCACGGAGCTGACAACCCTTCCCGGAGGGGAACTTCCACCGCCGGGGGAGTCCATGCCTTCGTATGGATACGCTGGATCCGTACGCCCTTTGGGGCTGCGTGCTGCCTGATCTATCGGAAGATTGGTCGCAGGTGCAGCAGCGATTTTGAGATGCGCGTTTTGACCGTGCCCAGCGGTAGGGCCAGGTGTTCCGCTATTTCCCGGTGGGTATACCCCTGCCAGTACGCCAGTCGAATCAATTGCCACTGCTGGGGTTTCAAATGCCGCCTAACCACCTGGGCCAGTTCAATGGCATCAATCGCCTGCCCCGCCTGAATTAACGCTGGTATCGCCTCGAGTTCAGCCTCGAAAGAAGCATAGGTGATTCTTCGTTGGCGTAAGCTATCCAAGGCTGTATTGCGGGCGATGGTATAGAGCCAGGTAGCCAGCGCACCCTGGCTGGCATCATACTGTTGAAAGCGCAACCAGATCTTCACGTACGTATCCTGCAAGACGTCCTCGGCCTGATCAGGCTCTTGTAGTAGCTGCGTGATCACCCTGAGCAGCGCCCGGTGATAGCGTTTGTAGAGGTATCCAAAAGCAGCCTGGTCGCCTTTTTGTATCAACCAAACCAGGGTCTCTTCACTGTACTCAGTGCTTAGTGGCATATCAGTTAAAGACTGCGCCGAAATATATGGTCTGGGGCTTTGACCTTCAGCCTGATAGGGCCTGTAGCCTTAGACTGAGGACGTAAATGTAGCGTAAAGATGCGCTTAGCAAGGGCAAGACACGGTATTATTTAAATAAAATAATACATCAATCTAATCGTGCCGCTTTCGCCGTAGGTGTAGCGTACTGCTCCTCAACGTCATGAAAACGCTAATCACTCTCTTCAACCAGTTCGACCGCCTGGATACGGCCATCAATCGCTGGCTGGTAGCCCATAGCATTGCCCTTTTACGAATCGGGATGGGCCTGGTTTTCATTGGTTTCGGGGTACTCAAGTTCTTTCCCGGTGTCAGCCCGATCGAGGATTTGGCGACCCGTACCACGACGGTGCTGACCTTTGGGCTGTTGACGGGTCACAGCGCCATGAATTTTGTCGCTGGTTTGGAGACCATCATTGGCCTTTGCTTCCTGAGCGGCCGCTTTCTCAGAGTAGGGGTTTGGCTGATGGCCGGCCAGATGATAGGGGCCATGTCGCCCCTGGTGATCTTCCCCGGGGAGCTTTTTCTGGCTACCAACCACGCCCCAACGCTGGCCGCCCAGTACATCATCAAAGATATCATTCTGGTGGCGGCCGGTATGGTCCTAGCATCCACCTGGACGGGAGCACGCATTGTTGCCCAGCCCCAAAGCCTACGCAGCACCCTGCCCCGGCCGGTGCCTAAGGTAGAGCGCAGTTTGCAGGTGGCCTAGCCCTGACTGGATACCTCTGCTTGTTGTCAGTGAAGCTGAGCTGCTGCCAGCTGCACTGACTGCCGGTCCCAGATTGCCCAGGTACTGACTACCAGACCAGGCGCAACAAGCCCTTTGACGCCAAAGCCATATTCCGGCTCCTTCAGCGGGCTGCCTCAAAAAGGACTGGTTAACCTGGTCATTTTACAGCCTGACTACTTGTCGAAAAACGGCTCAGAGAGGCGAACACTAGTAGCGTTACAAGCCTGCCTGATGATGGCCTTTGCGCAGGGCAATGCGCATGGCCCGGTGCTGTTGCAAGAGCGCCTGGCGCTCCTGCTGCTGCTGAGAAACCAGCAGTTGCCGATCAGCCAGATTGATCTCGTAGAGATAAGCCTGAAGCTCCTCTTCTTTTTGCTTTTCCTGGAGCGTTAATCGAGCCCTGGCTTCGTAGGCCAGGTGATGCTGCCACTGTTGATCATAAGCCCGGTCCAACTGGCTTTGTTGATTCTCCGGCTGGTTGGGAATGCTTTCCATACCTCTCTAACCGCCCCCATCAGAATTTGATTAGAAATAACTCACCTTAGTTCGTTTAAGGTTAAGCAGCCGGGAAGGGCATCTGGTTGAAGCGATTAGCCTCATAAAAGGTGCGAATCACCCGGAGCACCAGCGGCTCATCACCGGGCGGTAGCTCCCCCTCCAGGGGGAAAGCCGCCTTTATCTGGTCAAGCTGGGAATGGTTAATAGTCTCATACCCCATGCTCAAGTCCGTGAACAGGCGGTGGGTGATGGGCCGGGTCAGGATGCGTTCGAGCTGGTGGTGGCGCGGATCTGCTTCAATGCGCCGGTAAACGGCCTCAACGGCCTGCTGCTCTCCCTCCAGGACCTGGATGATGCTACCCCGCACGTAGAGGAACACGCCGGTAATACCCAGCAAGGCGTTGGTGCGTCGGCTCTGCTCAAGCATCGCCGTCAGTTGCTCCTCAAAGGGGCCAACGGCCCGGCTGAAGTAGATGATACATGATTCCATAGGTTCCGGTGGTCAACAAGTGGGTGAGCTTGCTGGGCAGTGAAAGCAGTAAAGGTAAGGAAAAGCGCACCTGCGTCCGGGCAACAGACCTGTCCGTTCCTATTGGTCTTGTCATCGCGGGCGGCTATGAGCGAGTTGCTGACCCGCTTCACTCCGTCTCGCCACTGGGAGCTTTCTCCCGACTGGCCGTTTCTACCGCTTCGACGAATTCCTGGGTTGAGACGGTATGCACATAGGGATCGTCGAGCTCCTGGGCAGTGTCCGGATCGATCAGCCCCGGCGGGGCTGGATCAGGCGTGGTGGTATCCGGCGCGGCTGAATCCAGGTTTTCTGGATTTGGGGTAGTAACAGGATCTGGTGAGGTCATTGGGCGGGCAGCTAAGGGTGAAACATCCGGCAAAGGTGGCTATAAATTACCGCCTATTCCTGATAGGAAACTGGCAACGCGGCCAGGTATCCACCAAAAGCGTCCGCCGTGGCCCGGGGAAAGCTGGCCTTAAAGCCGGAGCACCCTTACGGGGGGAGGCAATGATTGACCCGGCCAACTGTCAATGAGCGCTTCAAGGCCACCTGTTTGACCTGGCTCAGTCATGCCCAAAACCACTTAATAAGTCGCTACCTGGCCAGGTAACGAGGCGTCTTATTGGCACAAAATTTGCTACTTTTTACCAGGCTAAAAAAAAAATCCAGCCGTAACGATCCTGCCTGGCCATAAGGATTACATTTCACGAACATAGCCGAATCCATACCTGAAGCTCAAGGAAGCTCTTTTATAAAAAAATCCATTGACCCGTCTAATTAAAGGAGCAGATTCCGGCAAACCGGCCAGTACCTTATTGTAAATAAAGACTGATATATTACCCAGTAATTGACTACACTTTTAATAAAAAATTTTGCCGATCAATAAATTTTTCAGTTGCTTTCAGCCCATAAATTTGTTGGCGTATTTATCACTACATTTTCCGTAGTTTCCTATATTTTATTCGTTCAATTATTGAGCATACCCCACTTTTTAAACAGTCCTATTTGATAATTTTTATTTTTTTATCGAGCCCGAATTAGCCTGTTATCTAGAATTAAAATGCTCTAAATCAATTAATTACATACTAATATTTACGTATATCAAAGTACGTATTATCTTCTCTAAACGGATAATTTCACTCCCCTTCGTTGACCGTTTACTATATATATTAACATATGTTTATTGTCTGATGCAGCTTTGTGACCGGTAATCGTTTTGCCACGCAGTTTCCATTTTATCAAAGCTAAATGACTACCAAATCAGCAATCATTCAGCTTCCAAAAGAACTGCTGAAACAGTTGGCTTTTACCATCACACTTAAACAAACTTTCTGGGTCAGAAAGCAGCTATCCACTAGCGCAAAGGGCTAGCTGAAACCAATACGTTATGAGAACCTACGGTTACGATTATGCCTTTGCAGTTTCGGTTGATGAGGTCAACCGAATTCTGACAGATAACCTTAAAAACGTCGACCTGGAGCTGGCCTATAGTGGCTCGGATCCCCAGAGCGGATCCACCATCAACCTGACGGCTAAGATGGCCCCCTGGCAAATCGTAAAGGGGGGGCAAAACACCCTGCTCCGCTTTTCGATGCCCTTCGAATCGGGAGACCTAACCATCACGGGACCTCTGGCCAACCACTACGATTTGACCAATGTGGCGGTGGTCGTTGAGGTGACCCTGGGCTGGCTGGGCTCAAGCGATTCACAGGAGACCCAGGGCAGCGGTAGTCTGACCCAGCTTGTTTTTGCCCCCACGGGAACGGCCGACCCCGCCCAGGCGGGCTACGTGGCGTTTGTCGCTATCCTTGATCCCGACAAACGACTGGATACGGTAGGCTCGGGTTTACTGCGCAGTTATACCGTGGCCATTCTGGTGGAGAACAGGGCCAAGATCAACTACATCTTCGCTGACGTTTTCCCCAAACCAAGCGGGGTCAGCTCGTGGCTGGCTCCCTACAAGTGGATCTATTACTACGCCACCGGCCAGGCCTACGATGCGCTGTGTTTTCTGTGTCAGCTCAGCGATAAGCCCTGGCCGGCCACGCCCAAATTTGAATCCAGTGCGCTGACTACCAACAACAATGCCATCATTCTTATCTCCCAGGCTTCCTTTTTCGATCAGGTGGTGCTGCCCGGCATTCGCAAAGCCTTCCCCGGGGGCACTTTTTCCCTGGCCGTCCAGGCTGACGAGAGCTGCGTGATCAGCAACTCGGGAAGCTTCTCCATCAGCACCAGCGCCGGAACCATTACGGCGGATTCCCTCAAGCTCACCACCAGTGATGCAGGCAACGGCCTGAAAACGGTTGCCTCGGGCGGGGGGCCGCTCAAATTTTTCTTTGGCCTGGGTGATCTTCCCGATGCCAGTTATTCGTGGAGTTGCCAAAATACCAACGCCCTGCAGTTTGCCAACAACAACGTGACCTTTTTGAGTGATCCGCAGCCGGTTACTCATCATGATCAGACCATTTACTGGTACGACTGGGTGATCCTGGTGGCCGTGGGCATCACCTCCCTGCCTGGCCTGATCTCGGTGATCGTCGACAGCATCAACGATTTTTCCGATGGGGTCAACAACGTAGGCATTGGCAATATCAACGCCAATCTAAGCGGCGCGGTCTCGGGTTCAGTGGTCAATCTGGCTAATCTGGTTGATTGGTCCACCAAGAACGAGCAACATTTCCTGCCCGCGACCGCTGGTCTGGACGGCGTTTTGTACGTCTACGGCAACCTGAATTAACAACCAAATAAACCACTTAACCATAGTTTACCATGCTTACTATTGACAACCCGGCTGATCTGCCCGTACCACAGGTAGTAGCTGAACTGCCCGTTAACCCTACCGCCGATACCAATGATTGGGACACGGTTTTTGCCATTCGCTTCAATGACGCCAATACGGCCATTACCAGTAGCTGGGGCAGCGTTAGCGACAAGGCCAAAAATGTGGCCCAGCAGGCCAGCGACGACCCGTCCTATCAGCTGAGCGGCACGCTCGGTCCCTGGCAACTAACCGTGGGCGGAGACGGAAAAAACATCCGCATGAATTGTCCCTTCGTCAGCGGTACCTATCAGGCCGGGGGGGCTAAAAGTTACGATATAACCAACTACCAGGTTATTATTGAAGTGGGCATGGAATGGGTACCCGACCCGGATCAGTTTGCCTTTTCCATTGGCGGAAATGATCAGATTGACGCCATAAAGGCTGATCTCAACAAGAGCGTACTGGACGCGGCGCTGATAGCGGAGTTTCAGAAGAACGGGAAAACAGTAGCGGCAACGGCCGTAGTTACGCTTCTCACCACGGATCAGGATTGGCTCATTACCGATGGCAAGATCAACTATTACCTGTTCTATAACACCGACAAGTACAAAAATGAATTCCTGCAGGTCTATCAGTTTGAAGATGCCTGGAAAAATAACCTTCAGCTGCTTAAGGAAGCCGTCAGTGCCCAGCAGCCCGCCGTGGTGCTGGTTACCATCAAGAATGACCAGACCCAGGGCATTGCGGCGGCGGTCCTGCCCCAGCTGCTCAGCGAGTGGTTCAATACCAATATTGGCGAGTTCAATAATGTCTTCAGCTCGTTGGACATTAGCCCGGGCCTTTCGACAAAGGATAACTACACCTGGATCAAACCGACCGGAACCAGTTACGCCGTAACGGACATGGGTACGCTGGACAACAGCGTATTTGGCGTGCTGACCATGACCCGGGGGCGGCCTTCCCCGGCCAGCCACTCGGTATCGCCAAACGCCATACCCACGGCGGACGGAGCCAACGCCGGGTTCTTAATCAGTGGTCCTGCCTTTATGAAGGAAATGATGCTGGGCGGGGCCCGGACCATCTTCAGCAATGAACCCGAGACATCCTTCGATATAACTAACGATGGCTTGACGGTAACCAATAATAAACAGTTAACCTGGGGCCGCTTCAAGAAAGACGATACGCCCAAGGACAGCGTCTCCTCCTCTTACGGGGGGCAGCTGGACGCCAATCAACTGCCCGATCAACTGGTGGCGGATCTGAAAGGAACCTGGGTGTCTACCGGAGAGGGAGGCGGTTACTATGATCCAGGTATTATGGTGGCAGGCTACAGCGCCACCGTATCCAACCAGGGACACAATTGGTATCTGACCAGTCCCGACGGCCAGACGGAGTATTTGCTCGAGCTGAGCGACACCGATGCCACAAAGATCGATTTATTCGACTCCATGCTCTTTACCATCCAGGCCAAGCAGTTTAAGATGAGTTTGGACAACAGCTACCTGGAGATTCAGTTTATTGACCTGTTGTACCCCGAGAGCTGGGAATACGACGTCCACATCAACTATACCGAACAGGTGGCCCTGGGCCTGAAAGCCATAGGCGGTAAACAGATTTTCTGGTTTGATCAGGTGACCAAAGACCTGGTGGTCAACGTAAGCAAAACCAAAACGGCCATCACTGTAGAAATTGTTGAGGATTGCGTGGTAGGCGTCATTGGGCTGCTTGCCGTGGTGGCCCCGCTGCTGGACGGCATCCGGGCGGCAGTCTCCATTGGGGAAGTGCTGGAAGAAGGGGGCTCAGCCGTTGTGTCAGCGGAAGGCATTGCCGAGGCGACCGAAAACACGCCCCTGCTGGAGCAGCAGCTCAACGAGGCGGATGGGCTGGCCAACGGCGTTGAGCAGGCAGGTGGCCGCTGGCCCGCTTTCAAGAACGCCTTTACGGCTACCCGCTGGAAAGTGCTGGGTGGCATCGCCGCCGTGATCGGCGCGGCCGTAGGCGTCCAAACGGCGGTAGAAGCCATCATGGAAGCCATGGCTAAGGGTGATTGGGAAGATGTGCCGGGGTTTGATGAGTTTGCCAATGATGCTATTGAGCCCTACAGCTGGCCTGGCGTTACCGGGTATGAGTTGAAGAACGCGGTGCTGGCCGCCTCCCTGCAAATTGGTTTGCAAACTAAACACTAACACGCCGTGATCGCAGCCAATCAGCAGGCCGTCTACACATATGGCTGGGATACCGCCTTTGGTATCCCAGTACCAGATGCCAACAGGGCCATCGTCGACAAGAAATCATCGCCTCTTTCTTTTCTCTACGCCGAGAGCAGCTTCAAGCTCTCCAGTAACTTCGGGGACTGGCAGATCTGTGAGGGTGGTTCGGGCAAAAATGTCCGGTTTGCCATTCCGCTGACCGGCATTGAGCTCACCTACACCGCCAGCGGTAACACGGTAAGCTGCCCGGCGGGGGTTGCCGTTATGGAAGTAAACATGCGCTACGTTCCGCACGCTGAGGCGGCAGCCCAGGACACTCCGGGCGATCCCCACGCCCTGGTGGTCGACTCCACCAGTAGTTCTGAATTGCAGCCCGCCGCCATCGTCGTCTCACTCACCCTGAGCCAGGACGTAGGCAGTGTCTCGCAGGCCATCATTCAGGAGGGGCTAAAAGACTGGCTCAATGCGCACCTGGATGAGTTCAATCACATCTTTAGCGTGGTGGACCTTAACCGCAAGATTGATCAGGGACAGTGGGGCTTTGTAACGCCCAATTACACCAGCTACGCTTACTTGGATGGCCCTGATCTGTCCACCAGCCTGCTGGGTGTGCTCACCATGACGGGAAACCGAACGGGCGATGATTTGGCCAATCAGCTGTCAAACGACGTTGTTCCCCCCGGGAGCCGGGCCGGTTTTCTGGTCTCCCAGCAACGAACGCTCTCGGATCTGGTGCGTCCCGCCATCGAGCAGGCCTACCCGGGCCTGAATGCGGATAACTTTCTGCTCAATGATGCAGCCACCAAGCTTTATCTAAAAGATGGCGTCTCTGTTGGTTTGACGCCCATCAACCACGACGGATCAACCTACTATCCCATCCTCAGGCAGCTGAGCGTAGAGTCCACCGGCAGCATACTTACCCTGCAGAGCTATACGGAGACCGAAATTGTAGCCGGTATTACCGCCCAATGCACCACCACTAACTGGTACCAAGTGCAGCTGGGCAGCTCCAAAAACGGCCAGACCCTGCAGTTTGTGGAAGCTCAGCCAGCCGATGTGCAGCATGTCATTCACCAGTCAGAAGGTTCCATCATCACCCAACTGGTCATTGCCATTGTTGCCTCGATTGCCCTGATCATTTTGACGGTGGTAACGGGCGGAGCCGCCCTGGTGGTAGGCGGATTAATTATTGGCCTGATTCTGGGTGCCGATATGATCGTCCCCGACGTTATTCAGGCCGTTAACACGGACACCTCGCCCTCGATTGATCTGCTGCTGGTTAACGCCGTGGCTCCAATTAAGTGGACGGCCAGTAAGGATTTTGAGTTGACCTATGCTAGTTTGAATGTATCCCTGCAGCTCGGCGGCAACCCGGGCTTTCTCTAAACTCAGTACCTATGCAGACTAACCAACGGGCGGTCAAGCTACGAACCGCCGTATCGGCCCCGCCTACTACAGGCGACGCGCTGGCAACGGATCAGCAAGTTCACCTCTCTTTTGTGGCGATGGGTGACCGGCTGCCCACCGCCCTGGACTATGGTATCCAGAACCAGGAGCAGGCAGCCCGCTTAAACCAGGCGCTGCTCTACTTAAAATCCCTCGACGAGACGTTTTTCCAGTGGCTGGAAGCAGATGCCGCCCACACCATTCTGTTTGCCAACCAGCCGCTGCAGGCGCTCCGAACCGTATTTCCCGACGTTGATCAGTCGTTGAATCTGCCGGCAAACCTCTTCAGCTCCCCGCCTTGAGTAAGGCCTCTCAAAATTGAAGTTCAATAAAACTGGCCTTGATTTTTTAAGAACACGAGCATAGTTTATTCGTCGAAGATCCGTCCGGCGCGTCCCATTACAATCCCATGATTGAGGAACTACTGAGCTTACCGAATGCACTGGTGACGGGCCATCAAGCCTTTCGCCGTGCAAGCTATCGCCCGTTAATCGATGGCTATTCTGAGCGAATGGGAGCAATCGGCGTCCCTGACGCGGAATTACTTTACGGTAACCCACCGATACGCCATTCGCTTTTCCCTATGACCATGTGACTCACAGAAGCCCAGGCTGAGCTAACCTTTAGTCCACAAACGGGGATCGATCAATAGGGGCTTCTGATTCACTACCCGGATCTGCCCGTAAGCCGGATGAGCCGCGTGCAGCAGGTAATTGACCCCGTCAGGCATTACCGAAGAAGGGACGCCCAGGGCCAGTACGTCGGGCGCGCGCAGCCAGGTGTACAGAATGGTTTGACTGCGGCTATAACTGTCATCCTGCCAGTAGGGGGGCAGCTCATTGGCAGCCATTATTCGCAGACTATTACCGGGAATCTCCAGGGTAAAGAGTCGAAAGGCAGGCAGCTCGGCGTAGGCTACCTGCGGCATATGGACCAGGATTTCCACCAGGGCCAGCGCCGCGTGCTCGGCCGTGTAGAGCAGGCCCACCCCGGGCGGATTCCAGCGGCCTCCGTTCAGCCAGGTACCCGTCGTATCCAGGGGCTGACCGGCGTATTTCTGGCGCACAGCCCGGTAAACAAGTGCCATGGCTTAGCCGAAGATGCCGTGATCGATCCGCCCCAGTACCCGGTCCACCAGCTGGTAGCCCGTGACCGTATCCAGGGTTTGCCAGGGCGTCTGATAGTCCAGCTCCCGCAGCGGAGCCCGCAGCCAGCCCAGCACCGTGGCGGCGCGGCCCTCAAAGGTATCCAGGGCGTGCTGAAGGAGGTTCTCCAGCAGCAAAAGCCGCTCGGAGGCGTCCTGGCTGATGCGCTGATCGGTTTTGAGCCGGTGCAGATAGGAGGCCGACAAACCCAGGGCGGCAGCCATCTCCTTGTCAGTAAGCCCCACCAGGGCCGCCACCCGGTCAGCTTCGGTGCGCAGCACCCCCTGGCGGCTGCGGAGAATGATCTCCCGGTCGCTAAAGGGAGCAGTTGGCCGGATGTAGTGGGGTGGCCCAGAAAGCGCGGTAGCCATAGAAGTGAACTTTTACACTAAGATAAGTAGCCCAGTTCACTTTCCCAGCGATTTTGCTATCAAATCAGCTTAAGAGGGTGATTTCTTCCAACGGGGCAGATTGACACACTAGGCAACGAGTTTTGTAGTTGATAGCAGACCAGGTATTGAAAAATCAGTCTGTTACCAAAAAGGGGATCTGAAAAAGAGCCCTGAAACTGGCCAATCAGCTAAATCAGAAGGGGGTAATTTATCCTATAAAAAAGGAGTTCTTTTTTGATAGAGCAGACTATAACACATTGAAAGACAGACTATAAATAAGGCACTAGTCCATAACCCTGTAAATCTTCCCCGTTGGAAGAAGAAGACCTACTTCCCCCTGCTGCTGGCCCTCAAGCAGCAGGGGGCGGTCAAGCCTGCGCAGTTCACTCAGGCGTAATCAATGCATGCCGCCGAGCAACTAAATCGGCAGTGACTATACCCTTTTTGTATTATAATTTATACATTTATGTTTTAGTTATAATATACCAAACACGACTGCACCGGTCTGGTTCAGTCTACCTAAATCACGTAGCGATGTCTTCCACTGCTGATCTACCCCTGGGGGAAAAGGCCCTGCTCATCTTCAAACTCTACGAATCAGCCGATCGCAGCCATTCCCGTCCCTTTTGCCCGGGTGTATGGGTCGAGCGCGAATCGGTTCTGGGCGGCCGCTACGGCTACGGGACCAGCCACCGCTTTCAGCTTGAGCCCGGCCAGATTGGCACCTTTGTGGCCGCCATGGCCCCGCTGCTGAAACAGATCGAGCACCCCGATCACCCGGAAGTCCTCACCCTGCAACTAACGGTTCACCTGGCTTCACCCGAGCTGTTTGCCAAGATGCCACCCCTGGACTGGTTTAACATCGGCATTGGTTTGACCATGGAGCTGGATTCAGCCGGGGAAGCTGGAGACTGACGTTTTTAACCGGGTCGCCTGGGCGTTCCACCACAACCCCTACCCGTCTACAATAGTCCGCCCTTACTGATCGGCCGGATCCTGGAGCTGGCGGGCGTATAATCTGTACTTACCAACCTCAGATTTGATAGGAAAAGCAGCCAGATACCCCTCTACTTCCCGGTTTTGGTAGGGATGCTCCCGGACGATCTCGGCCGGATCGATAAAGAAAATATTATGACGCACCTGGGTGATGTTGCCCAGGCGATCCCGCTGGGTGTTGAGCAGGTGTTCCTGCTGGTTGGCGTACTCCCCCGAGGGCAGCCGGTATTTATAATTGGCCGTTACGTAGAGATGCTGCCGTTCGTAGTTGGACAGGGCCAGTTCGTAGTGCTCCGGACGAAGCAGGATTTGCTGCCATTCGCCTATTTGCTGGTGGTACAGCTCAAGCTTGTCCTGAATGCCAGGCTTGTCAGTGACAAATAACTGATTTAGTTTTGCCTCCAGAGCGCCCGCCTTAGCCGTCAGATCGTCCACGTAGAGCCTGATCTGCTCCACTTTCATATCCGTGGTCATATCCTTGGCTTTAACGAGCCTGTAGCGATGTTTTCGGTAGAAGGTGACCCGTACAGCGGGTTTGTGCAGATTGACAAACTTGATGGACCGGCAATCAAAATCGTACACCGGCTCAAAGAGCGCCTGGTAGGCGGCATCCACAAAATGGATTACGCCCGTAGCCGCCCAGTCCCCTTCTATATCCCAGGCATCCCTATCAGGCCGAAGCTTGGGCACCTGGTTCATCAGGTGGGTCAATAGCTGTAAAAGCCGGTCATATTCAGGTCGGGCGTAATGCTTACGATGGGCAGACGGGGCAAATTCTTCCTCTTCCATACAGAAAATGGCGTGATTGAATGGGTAATATATTTCCCTTTAAAGGAATCTTAAAAAAATGACTAACCCAAAAAAGGCTTGATTTTTCTTTTTTGCTCCCTCTTTTCGCTGGCCGAGCAGCTCACAGCTTTTTTTACCTCTCATAACCTTATAGTCTTTTATAAAAAAAATAATAAAAATCATTTTGAAATGATAGATTAGATAATTAAGATAATTATAGCCCATTTTCGAAAGCACTTAACGTCTTGTCCATCAGCAAATTGCGATGTGGATAAGTCAGCTGACCCTAACAGATGATAGTCGTAGCCTAACATATAATAGTCGTAGCCTAACAGATGATAGTCGTAGCCTAACAGATGATAGTCCTGACCCTAACAAATAATAGTCGTATCCCTCACAGATGATAGTCGCGACCCTCACAGATGATAGTCGAAAAGAGGGTCTGTGCGCCAGCAGAAAAGAGCTGGTGAGTCTTGGGCGTAGCCCTTCGAAGTCAGCCCGCGTATCCTAAGCGGCCCTGTGAAGCCTGCTTTGCGGTCGGCTGGCCACCAGCAGCAGCGACTTACCCTAACAGATAATAGTCGAAATGGGGCACTGGTCCTGGCATATTTACCAAATAATAACAATCACGTCAACACAATAAGCTATCTATCAGCTTTTTATCCCTAACAGATGGCTATAGGTTTGTTAGGGATAAAAAAAGCAATACCTTGCCCCTGCTATTATTTGTTAGGGTATGAAAAGCCAGCCATCATCGAGCGCCAATAAGTCGCTTCAGCTTGCCAGCAGCCAGTTATCGCTGGTCTTTGAGAGTACGACCATTGCTCCGCCCGTGGAGGTCAATCCCGAGGCCATTGTGCTCAGGACGCCCAACAACAAGACCATCCTGATCCGGGAGCCGCTCAAGCTGTTGACCTCTACCACCGAATTTGGCTTCTTTGAACGCCGCCTCTACTGGCTGGTGCTGCGCGAGATTCGCAACATTCAGGCCATCGAGAAGATGAAGATCAAGCCCTACGAGGAGCTCAAGTTCAGGTTTCACTATTCCGAGGTGATCAAGGGGCATCCCAACTCCTCCATCAAGAAGGTACTGGACCTGATTCAGAAACGAACCATCAACTGGGAGGATGAGAACGCCAAGCACACTAACGTAGTCGTCTTTCCTATGGCCGAGTACTGGCCCAAGAAAGGCATTATCGAACTGACGATGTACCACGCCGTCATTCCGGTCTTTCTCTACCTGGGCAGCGGTTACGTGCAGTACGGCTACGAGGATGCCCTAATTTTGAGCAGTGAGTATGCCCAGCTGCTCTTTACCAGTCTGGCCCGGTTCAGACATACCGGTATCTGGCGCATTGGCCTCACCGAGCTGCGCCAGCTGATTGGAGCCAAGGAGAAATCCTATAACAACTACTCCGCCTTTCGCACCCGGGTGATTGAGCTCGCCCTGCGGCAGATCAACGAGCACACCAACCTGACGGTGACTTATGAGCCGGTCATGCAGGGCCGGGCCGTGGTGGGTATCGAGTTTTACATTCAAACCAAGATCCCCCCTGAGGAGCTGGAGAAAGAATCCAAGAAAACGGAAATGAAGCAGCGGCTCGACGAGCTGATGCAGCTGGACATTGCCGCCATTATTGCCTACGCCGGGGGCAAGCTAAGCCAGTACTATCCCTCCTTTACGCACCAGCAGAAAAAGGCCATTCTTCAGAACGGGGAGAATTTGAAGGCCTTCTTGCGGGCTGATCTATACGCGGATTACGGCTTTGCGGACAAGGATCCCGAGGCCTACGTGGCCCAGAGCGTCTTTAACTACAAAAAGAAGAATCCCCCCTCGGAGGATAAGTAAAACCAGCACTTATTTTGGTGCTGGTTTTGGTGCTTTTTTCGATGCTGAATCCCGCTCCAGTTTTTCCAGTACCGCCTCCACAATCCAGTCATGCGTCGATATGCCCAGCTTGGGGCTGCCCGGTTTGCGGGGCCGCTCGGCGCGCAGGGCATCGATTCGGCTGATAATGCCTTTGGTCAAGCGGGTATTGATGTGCTTGGGTGCCTCATCACTACTGGTATCGTCTACCGTAGGTTTTCCTCCCTTGTTGATAACGGCCTCGATCTGAGCCTCGCTGGGCTGCTTACGCGGCGGTGGTGCTAATGAGACTGCCATGAGTGATGTGAGTAAAGAGTGCATCGATTTCGGCCATCGCTTTTTTGTCGGGCGTTTCCATCTCAGAGACGGCCAGCCCCTTGGCTCCGGCGTTGGGATAGGCTTTCCGGTTCCTGATGGCGTAAGGCACAAAGCCAAGATCGGCCATGCTGGCCAGCGCCTCGGCCGTATCCCGGTTGTCGCTGGAGGTGATATCCGCCCGGTTAAGAAAGGAGTAAACTCGCAGTGGATCCAGGCGGCTGGCCTGAATCTCCCCCAGCATATCGGTCAGTTTGGCCAGCGTCCACACGTCATGACTACGCGGCTGAATGGGTATCAGGGCCACATCGGCCACAATCAGCGCGGCGCGCTGAGAGGTGGTATCCCGGCCACCGGTATCGATGACGATATGGTCGTATTTGGGTTTCATCGTCTCTACCTGCTTGCGCAGATTAGCGCCAATCAACTGGACCAGCGTATAGCCTACCTGACCCGCCAGGGTGTGTTCCCGCCAGGCGGTAAAATCACTGACGGTCCCCTGCTCGTCGGCATCCACCAGCAGGACGTCCGCTCCGTCTTTGGCCAGCCAGACGGTCAAATGCTCACTGATGGTACTGCGGCCTGATCCGCCTTTTATGCCACTTAACACATAGATCATTTCGGTGTTGTTTATCGCGGCTGCAAGTACTGCTAAATTCAGCACAGAAACAACACGCATTTAGGCATCGGAAAGAGCACTAATTTTAGCACCAGATTTCTGCTAAAACTAGTGCTAAAATTAGTAATTGTCTGGTGCCTTTTTTAGCACTAGTTTTAGCATTTTGCTAACTTTTTTATTCGGCTAAAATGCTGTATAACTCGCGGTTAAGGTAGTAGTGATTACCGCCCACGGTGGTTTTCTCCAGGATATCTAGACTGGCCAGCTTATTGAGATAGTCCCGGGCCGTGTTCTCGGCGTAGGTGCGGTCCTGGGTCAAATGGCGCACCCGCGTAACGGGCTGCATAAAAATTTTCTGGGTCAGCTGATCGGGCCGCCGAATGCCTTCCTGGGCCTGGATAACGGCCAGCATGGCGTCCCGGGCCGATAGAATCCGGTTGATCTTCTCGTAGGTCAAATCAGCCATCACCTCCACGGCCCGCAGCATGTAGCGCAGCCAGGTAGACCAGTCGCCCCGCTGGGAGACGCCCGCCAGGGCGCTGTAGTAGCTCTCTTTATGCTGGAGGATGTAGCGACTCAAATACAGAATGGGGTAGTCCAACAGCCCCTTCTGGGTCAGGTAGTGAATATTCATCACCCGGCCGGTGCGGCCATTACCGTCACGAAAGGGGTGAATCGCCTCGAATTGAAAATGGCCAATGGCCATCTTGATTAGGGGATCAGCTGGATAGGCCTGGTCGTCGTTTAAGTAGGCAAACAGATTTGCCAGTTTGGCCTCCAGGATACCCTCACCCCGGGGCGGGGTGTAGACGGGCTTGCCAGCATTAGGCCCCGAGCCGCCCTGCCGGATGTATACCTGGGAAAAGGGGGGCCGCAGGCCTTCGGTGGTTTGCTTGATCTCCCGAAATACAGTCAGGCAATAGTCTACAGTCATGTTCTCTTGCTGCTTCAGCAGCGCATGGCCGCGCCACAGAGCCTCCCGGTAACGAAGCACCTCCTTGGTCGACTCACTGGCCCCTTCGGTGTGCTCCTCACTAAAGGCCCGGTAGAGCTCGTCGTCGGTGGTAAAGATGTTCTCGATGGCGCTGGAGGCCTTGGCTTCCTGGAGGCTGATGGAGTTAACCAGCAGACCCTGGTTAGGAATGGCCACGCTGCGACCCTGCAAACGCCCCAGAGCCTGCTTGGCGCTGGCTAGTTGCTCAAACACCTCTACGGTTCGAAACAGGCCCGGATCAAGGGGTAGATCGGGCAGGGCGTTCCAGGGCAGATTCCGGTTAGGGTTAATGGGGTAGGGCGGCGGGGCAGGCATTGATTACGGCTCGTTTTAAGGTTAGCTTCCGGGAGCGGCAACAAAGATAAGGTGGCCGAAGGCAGCTAACCTTAAAATAGATAATTTTTAAGGTTAGCTGCCTTCGGCCACCTTAATTGATAATTAGGGTATCCCTAAAGTATACGTCACTACCAGCCGTCGCCCAAATAACCGCTATGCATGAGATGGCTTATTTAACATAGTAAGAACGAGCGTTCTTACTATGTTATAGCTCCCCTTTTTTGCCCTACCTTTGCCGTGGAACACCTTAAATCCCGACCTGGCCTGGTATAGCCATCACCAATAGGGGAGGGGAAAAGCCAGCTACTGCCACCCATGAAGTACGTCCCTTACTACCGCGTCTCCACCGCCAGCCAGGGCAAGTCAGGTCTGGGCCTCTCCGCTCAGCGCGAGATCGTCACTCGCTTTGTCAAACCCGATGATGAGCTGCTGCCCGAATTTGTGGAGATCGAGTCGGGCAAGCGCGCCGACCGGCCCCAGCTGGAGAGGGCCATCGCTGCCGCCAAGCAGCAGGGGGCGCGGCTGCTAATTGCCAAGCTCGACCGGCTCAGCCGCAACGTGCACTTTATCTTCTCGCTGCGCAACAGTGAAGTGGACTTTGTGGCCTGCGATATCCCCGACGCCAACACGCTCACCGTAGGCATCATGGCCGTCCTGGCCCAGCATGAGCGCGAGCTGATCGGGGAGCGCACCCGGGCGGCCCTGGCGGCCAAGAAAGCCCAGGGGTACAAACTGGGTACCCCCAACCTGACGCCCGCCATCAGTGAGCTGGGTAGGGTCGTCCACCAACAGAATGCCCGGACCCACCCTGCCAACGTGCAGGCCGCCGAGCTGATCCGGCTCTATAGGCGGGAGGGGCTACCCTACCAGGCTATTGCCGACAAGCTCAACGCCATGGGCTTTCGCACCCGGCGGGGCAAGCCCTTTGCCGCCATGAGTGCCCAGCGCCTGGACCGGCCTGCCTGAGCCCCTTCAGCCTTAGCTAGGAAGAGCAAGCTAGCAGGCTCGCTAGTCCTACCTGGAGGGGCCCTATTGCAGTAACCACGCTTCGGGCTACGGGTGACAAAAGGCCCTTGTGGCACCGGCCGCCTGACTGGCCCCACAAGGGCTCCACACACTCGCTTAAACGCCGGTTACCATTGGGGCAGTGAGGGAAGCGCCAGCCCGCGATGTAACCACCCTGTCATATATCACCGGAAAACGCAAGTGCAATTGCACTTGAGGGGTAGTGCGTGGCGGGGTCATGTCTGAGATTTGGCCGGTGAGCGAGCAACTATTTTGATTTAGTTTATTGATAGTCAGTTACTTAAGTGTTTTTAACGCAATAAAACTATGCAGACTGGGTGTGGCTCGCCTTTTTCCTGGTCAGTTAGCCCTGATTTTACCCCTGATTTGGGCCGCGCGATGGCCCTAAAGCAAGCCGCCTGGCCCAGGTTAGGCAGCTGTTTACCCCCCCCATGAACCGCTATCGTTGCAGTAACCCGGTTTCGGGACGCTGGTGACATTGGGGGCTCATCCGTATAGTATGCTCAGCGGATCATCCCGATCCTGGCTACAGCAGCCCGGCGGTAGCCCCGAGGCCATACTGGCCCCGCTAGCTGGCCGGTCACCACTCAAGCAGTGAGGGAACGGCTACCCTGCGATGTAACCACTCTGTCATATATCGCCGGGAAAGGGGGGTGCAATTGCATGGCACCGGTAGTGCGTGGCGGGGTCCTCTCCGTGATTTGGACCCTGATTTACAAAACATTCCGACTTAGTTAGCTTATTATGAGCTAGTTGACCCATTTTTGGGGCGAAAAAGTGTAAGATCCAGCGCTGACCTGGTTTGTCTGGAAAACACGCTCGCTGGCGGGGCCTTGCAACGGGGCTTTGCCGAGAGTAAAATCACGCTTTTCAACCTCCCTTTTGCCGCTATTAGCTGGCGGGTGATATGGCCTGAGCAAGCTGGCCAGGGAGCCCCTGTAGTCAGGGGCTTTCCGAGAGAACAGTTAACGATAAAGGCTCCCTGACAATAGCAGAAAAAAAGCTTAAGCGAAGTTAGTTATGGCCTCTTTGCTCTAAAGTAGTCATAAGTTCAAGGCCAGGCGTCTTATCCACCTGGTACCGAAAGGTTAGGCTGGCGGGTACATCTTCAGTAGCCAGCTTTAGGGGATGAGCCGTTGTGAGGCCGCTTTCATTGTACCCAAGCACTACGTCTTGATAAATAACGATGTCGGTAAGGAGAGTAAACTGGGAGGAATCATCAACCAGTTGAGGGGGAACGATGAACGTAGTCTCTGGAAAATAGTAAGGAATGCCTATTTTTCTGTAAGCTGCTGCATTGCCCAGCACAGTGCTTTTAGTTAAGCTGAACACCTCCGCCAGCGGCCTGATCACAGCCGGCGTCAGCTGATCAGACAGCTGATAAGACACAAGTCCGAGCTTTAGGCTGATTTCCTCAGGAATAAGGATGGTCTCGGGCGACAATTGAGGCAAAAGGCTTAAACAAATGGCTACCTGAGGCTCATTCTTCAGGGCCCGCTGCATCGTTTCGGTCACCAAAATAGCCACGGGTTCGTCTGTTGCCGCCTGCCAGGTTGTGGCATCGGTCAAGTGGAAGTGACGCACGTAGGGGCCTATGCCAAGCAGGGCCACTAGTTCCGTCAAACAGTGGAAACTCTCGGGGTTCACCTCCAGAAACGTAAATTGAACCTGCTGACTGGTAAAGCGAGCCAGCAGCGGGAGGATCAGGGTGGCGAAGGGGCCCGTACCCGCGTAAAGAACATGAACAGGCGCTCCAGGCGCTGCTTTTTGCTTATCCAGCACAGCTTTGTAGAGACCATCCATAAACTTTTTGGTTCGCATAAGGTCATGGATGCACATGGCCGCCCAGGTCAGCCCAACGGCGCGTCCAGTAGTTAGGAATTGATCGCTCTGTCGATTACTGTCCTGGTCCGGGTCAAGGGCTGTCAGTTCAAAAAGTAAATCGTACAATTGACGGGTAAGCGTCCACAGATCGCCATAGGCATCTGGTGCCGAATCAAGTAGTTTACCCGTGATGAGATGAAGTCTGTCGAGCGGATTCATTGGTAGAACGGCTTTAAGGAGGATCCGCCCCCCGTTAGGGAGCGTAATTAATGTACTGGACAAAGCGGGGCGCAGGGGCCAGGTTCGGGCTGCTGCCGTGGGGCAGGGCATGGTGCCAGAGAATGAAGTCACCCGCATTGCCCGCCAGGGGAACGGCACCCAGCGCGGGCAGGTCTTCTCCATGCGGGTCCGCCCCGGGCGGAAGGTGAGCCAGCCAGTTAGTCAGTTGATGCTGAAACCCAGGCACCAGGGTAAAGGCACCCTGATTAGCCTCGGTGTCCGAGAGGTAGAGCAGGCCCTGCAACCCAAAGGACACGGGCCGGTCCAGCCGCACGTCCCAGTGCAGCCGGGGACCGGGAAAAGGCCAGCTTTCTGTCTGAGGGGGATGGAAGCCGACCCGGTCATGGGTAACCCACAAGTCGGTCCGGCCCCATAGCTGCTCATAGGCTGTCCGGATACGGGGCGATTCCCGGTTTCGGGTCAGTAGCGGGTGAGTAAAGAGCTGCACCATAATGCCCTGCCTGGCCGCATGGGGCGTATACCACGTCTGGGGGTCATACCGGTCGATGCCCAAAAAATCGCAGATTAGCCCGATGGTCTCCGCGCAGTCTGGCCGGAGAATCGCCTCCCTGATAATAACGTAACCATACGTATCCCAGTGAAGGAGATCATCGCTGGACAGCGTCAGGGCTGAGGCTGGCTGGATAGCTTCGGTGCGGGAGGTGCCCAGCAACCGGGCGTTAAAGGCAGCCACCTTCTGATCATGGAGTACCCCCCCGGTGAAGACCCGGATCCAGGCCTCAAAGTCGTCAAAAGTCGGACTGTGCAGAAACAGGTATTGAATGGTTGGTTCAAGCCCCAGGCCCAGCGCATTGAGCAGGGCCATGTCCAGGCGTTCCTCCTCCTCAAAAGCATCACTGGCCAGCTGACCGTGTCGAATGGCCATTTTTTTGGCCCAGTAACGTTTCAAATGAAGAATACCTAACTGGCTGGTAGCGGTCGATGCCACCAAATCGGGTACTGACTGACTCATGACGTAGTACGTTTAGACATAATGGCTACTGCGGGGCAGGAAAACGGTTTTTAAAAAGCCGCGCCCCTTGACGGAGCGCGGCTTTTTAAAAAAAGATCAATAACTGATTCGTTACTCGGCCTTCAGCACCCGGATGGTCCGGCTCTGGGTAGGCGTACTAACCTGTAGGAGAAGCACACCCGGTCCCTGCCCCGCAATCGACAGCTCATGCTGCTCGACGGCCTGCGGACTGGCCACCTGCCGCTGGGTAATGACCCGGCCCTGGGCGCTGACCAGTTGCAGTCGAAGCGGCTCAGGGCCACCTCCCTTGATCTGGACCGACACCACATCGCCCCGCACGGGATTACCCAGCAGCGTCACCTCAAGCTCCGGGGTGGGCTCCGCTGAGGCCAGACGGGCTGAACCCGTCGGCTCGTTGCCCCACACCCGTTCGCCAGCGTCATAAACGGTTACCCGGTTATTGGAACTCGACTCGGCGGGCTGCTCCTGGTAGGAGTAGTCGTTGGTCTGGTTGAAGCGGCCACCATTGGGCTTGCTGATGCGGTAACGGATCCGGCCCGTGCTGGCACCGGGGGCCAGTTGGCCCGTTTGGGTGAAGCGGAGCTCCAGGTAGTAGTTGGCCCCCCCTACGGCTGGGTTCAGGGCCACCAGCTGGGCGCTCACCCTACCCTCGTCGATGTCGACCTGCAGGCGCTCTGCTCCGTCGGAGGTAAAGTAGTAGCGGGCGCTCAGATCACTGTAATTCACCGCTACGTTCCCTTCGTTACGAATCTCCAGGAAGGTATTGATCTGGGTAGCCGAGGGGCCGTTCTTGCTCTCGGTCAGGGCGCGCAGGACTTTGATGGGGGTAAAGACGCCGCCCGGTTCCTGGCCCGCAATCAGCACCCCGTTGTAGTAAGCCGTGATGCGCAGGTTGGCCACCAATCGATCCCGCACGGTAGCGTAGGAGTAATCGTCCCCTTCGTTAAGGCCCGAGTAGTCGCTCTTGGCAAAATAAGCCTGAATGGGCCCTGAGCTGGCCCCTGGAGCCAGCGAGCCCGCCGCCTCGGTAAAGCTATATTCCACGTAGCCTGCGGCCCCCGCCTGGGCAGGCACAAGCGGCACGTAGCGCAGGCGCACGTTCTGGTTGCCCGCCTGGGCATAGCTGATCGAGAGGTTACTCAGGGCGGCAGCGCCTTCCACGGTCAGGTAGTAGCGCAGCGTCAGTCCCGACAGGGGCAGGCTGCCTGCTCCCTGGTTTTGCAGCACAATCAGGGGCTGGATGGCATTGTTGGTGACGTAATTATCGACGTCCCGGTGCAAAACGGTTAGCCGTCCGCCCACGATCACCGTCGCCGAAGCCGGATCGCTCACGCAACTGCCTAGCTGGCAGGTAGCCCGATAGACAAACCGGCCCGGCTGGCTGGTTGGCACCACGATGGTCGAGCCGGTGCCCGAACTGCCGTTGGAACCCGTCCAGCTGGCCGTGCCCGAGCAGCCCCCCACCAGCAGCGTAACCGCAGGGGCGTTAAGATCAACGGTGACCGACGATTGGCCACCCTGAGTCAGCAGCGTAGGCGTGGCCAGAGTGGCGCTGTTGCCGACTGTGGTCTGAGCGGTGGCCGTACAGCCCCCCGCGCTGGTTACCGTGACGGAATACTCGCCCGCCCGGCTGACGGTGGCGGTGTTACCCGAGGAGCCGCCCACCTGCGAGGCGTCGGGGCCAAATCGATAAGTCAACGCCTGCCCCTGGGCATCGGCGGTGGCCCTCAGGGTGACGGTGGGCTGGGTGCAGGTGATGGGGCCGTTACTGCCCAGGCTCACCGTGGGCTGAGGGCTTACGGTGACGCTGGTGCTGGCATCGGCGTAGGTATATCCGTTGAACACCCGCAGGCTGAAGTTCACAGTGCCCGAACCAATTGCCGTCAGCGTCTGACTAAAGGCGTTAGGCGTGCTGCCGGTGAGGGTCTGACCGCCCCCCGTCAGCGTGAACGAATAGGTATCAGTCAACGCACCCAGGGTAGCCGTCAGGGTTACCGGAGTAGAGGCGCAGGCAGCAGCGGGCGTAGCTGCCAGGCCGGTGATGGTGACCGGTGGCAGGTAGAAGAAGCTCAGGGGCGAGGCGGCGCTGTTGCCGTTATTGGCCGCATCCTGGGCCACGTTGGCTAGTACGCTAATCGAGGTCTGCCCTTTGGCGGTGGGCAGCAGATCAAACGTGTAGGTGCTGCCGCTGCCGGTGAAGTTACTCACCTGGCCATTGGTGATGCTCAGGTCACCAGCCACAAAGCCCGTTACGTTCTCCGAGAAGCTCACGGTGACGGCCACGGGGTAGGCCCCGGAGAGAAAGCCACCGCTGATGGCGGGGGAAGTGGAGATCACCACGCTGGGGCGAGTCTGGTCGATGGTGTAGGTCTGGCCCCCGGTGAAGCCTCCGCTCAGGGGATTGCCCGCCGGGTCGGTAATGCCCGAGTCGCTACTTTTAACATCAAGCCGGATAGTACCGTTGCCAGCTACCCCGCTTACCGTGACATCGTAGGTGGTAGCGTTGCTACTAACGACACTGGCGATGTTGCCCGTCACGCCGCTTGTCGTCACCAGGAAGCTGCTGAGGGTCACCCCGCTGACGGGTTCACTGAAGACTACCCGGAAGGTCAGGGCGGTGGCATTGGTGGTGGCGTCGGCAGGACTCTGACGAACGCTGGACACCACGGTGGGGGCCACTGCGTCCACCAGGATGCCGGTAGTCACCGGTACGTTGATCAGCGTCCGCGTAGCATCATTGCCCACTGCATCGCGAATCGTCCCACCGCTCAGGGCTGAAGCCAGCGCGATGCCGTCGGTATCCTCATCGCCCGCCTGCACGCTGTAGCGGAAGGTGAGCGCCGTACTGCCATTGCCCGATACGTAGCTGGCCTGGCGAATGGTCGTACCGATAGTCAGGCCCAGCTGGGGCGTACCCGTCACGGTGACGTTCTCCGAGAAATTAACCGTGAAATCCAGGTTCTGCCCGGCGCGGTAGGTGCCATTGGCTGGCACGGCCACGCTGCTGATGGCCGGTGGAGTCCGGTCGATAACGTAGGTTGCGCCCGGGAAAGGCAGGTTACTGACGCTGGGCGAGAGGTTCTGGGCGTTGGCCAGCACCAGTTGCAGGCTTCCGCTGCCGCTGCCGGTGTTAACGCTCACGTTATAGGTCTTACCCGAACCCGACACGCTACTGAGAGTGGCCCCGGAAAGGGAGCCGCTGGTGACCAGGGTAAAATTGCTGGCACTCAGACCACTCACTTCGTCAGCAAACGTGACGGTGTAGTTGACGCTGGCCGCATTGGTGGGGCTGCCCGCGCGGGTAATGCTGGTGACGGTTGTCTCGTAGACCACCCTGAAGGGCGCGCTTCCCTGGCAGGTTCCCTGCGTTCCTTCGCCCTGGACGGCCTGCCAGCCCGTGGCCGGTGGCAGCGAGGCGGTGGAGGCGTTTGACTGGTAGGGTTGCCCGTCAAAGGCCAGCACCCAGGTCGAGGCATCGGACACGTAGTAGAGCGAAAGGGTCGTACCTGAATACAAGGTGTTATTGATGGTGACGTCCCCGCTTCCCAGGTAAGCGGGCCTTCCGGTCGACTCGAAATTGTCTTCCACTTTGGCCAGCGTGTAGGTGCTGTTCAAACAGGCCCCGGTAATGGTCAGGGAGGCGGGAGGGGTCTGGGCGCTGACCTGGCTGGTCCAGCTGATCAGGAAGGCTATCAGTAGCCCAATTACCCAGCGGGCTTTTTGCCCGGCGGCGACCGGCGGGGCACATCGCCCGCCGGGTTTGGTAGAAAGGAGAGTCATAACGCAAGGAGAGTAAATCTTGAACCAATAAGGGTGAATCAGCTTGACAGGGTGATTAATTACGCGAGGGGAAAAGTCCATCCAGGCAAATGCAGTAATTGATCGCCAGGTAAGGCTGGCGGTTCTCGTGGGGCTGGCTGCCGCCCGCCTGGCCCGTCTGCTGAGCGGCCATGGTGGTGGGGGTACCCTGGGTGCGGTACTCGGGGTCGAGTGAGCCCGAAGTAGCGGGCGAAGCGCCGGTGGGCGAGGCCACGTTGCCCGCCTCCTGAAAAGCGTTCAGGGCAAGGGGATGGGTGTGGGCGGGCAGCTGGTTGGCGGTGAGCGTCACCGATTCAGTGCCGCCTAGCTGCCCCTGGCTGTAGTTTGATAAGCCTGGCCCCTGGCCCAGGCCCACCAGCGTGCGTCCCCGCAGATCGGGCAAACCAAACGTGGTCTGGCCGTCTCCTCCGTAGGTGGTGCCCAGCAGGGCAAACAACGCTGAATTCTGAGCGATAGACAGCAGTTGGCCCTGGCACATGGCCCAGCCTCTGGGGGCAAAGCCAAAACCAAAAGCTTTGATGGTACCTAAATATTCATCCATGATTGTAAGGGGGAGATATAGTTAAAAAAATTGGTTGAGAGGTAAAGCGAACAAAACTGAATGCCCGGTTTGCGCTCCAAAGTCAGGATGATCCTGCTCCTCAGGCGCGGGCGTGCCCAAAGAGAGCATGGCCCAAAGTGGCCGGCCATTGAGGCGGACAGGGCCTGGGTAGCGCATCGGTAAGCATCCGGCCAGGCGTTAAAGGCTCAGGAAGTCTCCTGGATGCAGTGGCCGGGAGGCGCGGCTGACCTTACCTGCCGGGCAGGCAGCGTAGACAACTCAATCAGGGTGTATCCCTTCCCGCCCGGACTGGTCTGCACCAGGCCCCGGCTGCCCAGCAGCGATAAGCGGCTTACCGGGCTGCTCACCGGCTGGTTAATCCGAGCCAGGCCCTGCCAGCTGATGCGTACCCCGCCCTGGTCCAGAGGGGCCCAATAGGTGCCGAATTCAGACGGCGACAGTTCTGGTAGTCCGGCGCAAGTCAGGGGCTTCTCCAGGCCCAGCAGCTCACTGAGGGTAGCCAGATCCTGGTCAAGCAGGGCCTTCAGGGTCGCTGGAGAAGTCCGTTCGGGGCTGTACACGTGCGAGAGTGACACCTGCTGAAGCGCGCCCAGTGAGCCGTTTTGGATCCAGCCAGTCGCGTTTTGAAATGAACCTGCCCGGCTCAGGAGCCCAGTAGGCGTGGTGACCGAATGGGCTAGCAGCGAGGAGGGAAACCCCAGCAGGGAGACCCCCGCCGCGAGCTTTCTGGCAAATAGACGTCGATTCATAATCAAGTCAGTAGAGTGTTGGTATAGGCAGAAAGAGATAAACCAAACAAGGTTAAACAAATCTTAAAAAAGTAAACAAAAGTAGGGTATACCTATAGATTATCTTGGATATTGACTAAGCGGTAGCAAAAAGGCATGCCAGGAGCGCCACCGGGCTAATTAGCCTTTAGGCCCGCAGCCACCGACTCATCAGGGGAAAACCGGTCCCGGCCTGCTGGGGCGTCCCGGCCAGGCCCATCCATTCCAGCAGCGGCAGACCGATGTAGTTTCCCCCGCTAAACTGCTCGATGAGCCACTCACTCTGACCGTTGTAGCCCGCCGGGTGAAAGACCAGGCGTAGATCCATCTCCAGGTGCAGACACGCGGCGTAGCTCCACAGCAGCACGGCCAGCTCTTCCCCGTCCTTGTGGGGCTGATGCTCGGTAATATTGCCCCGGAGCCCTGCCCGCTCGGCGGGCTGACTCACGGCGATGTGGCCCGCCTCGTGGAGCATATCACCGGGATAGGCCAGCCGGGCGGGATCAAACAGCAGCACCCCGTCCTGGATCAGCAGGCCCGGCAGAAAGGTCGGTTCGGGCAGGGCCTGCGGGCGGGTGGGAATGCCAATGTGGGTCAGAAACGTGCGTATCCGGTTGATAAGCTGGTCGTTGGCCATGAGAGGACGCCTTAGTTCCTGGAGGGGAAAAGGCCCGTTATGGCGATACAGTAGTTGATCGCCATATAAGGCTGGCGGTTCTCGTGGGGCTGGCTACCGCCCGCCTGGCCCGTCTGCTGAGCGGCCATGGTGGTGGGGGTACCCTGGGTGCGGTACTCGGGGTCGAGTGAGCCCGAAGTAGCGGGCGAAGCGCCGGTAGGCGAGGCCACGTTGCCCGCCTCCTGAAAAGCGTTCAGGGCGAGGGAATGGGTGTGGGCGGGCAGCTGGTTGGCGGTGAGCATCACCGATTCAGCGCCGCCTCGTTGCCCCTGGGTGTAGTTTGATAAGCCCGGCCCCTGGCCCAGGCCCACCAGCGTGCGTCCCCGCAGATCGGGCAGGGCAAACGTGGTCTGGCCATTGCCCCCGTAGGTGGTGCCCAGCAGGGAAAACAACGCCTGATTTTGAGCGATGGCCAGTAGCGACCCGTCACACAAAGCCCAGCCTCTGGGGACAAAACCAAAACCAAAAGCTTTGATGGTACCTAAATATTCATCCATGATTGTAAAGGGTATTAGGATTGGTTAAGGGATTCATGCAGCGCAGCAAACAGTGGCCGCGCCGCAATTGATAACTGACAAAAACGGGTTGGAACAGAACCCGGAAAACGATAAACGGGGCAATATGCCTGCCAAGATTGGCGATAAGTAGGTAAATCCGGTAGGATAAATCGGATATTAACTAAGCGGTAATTCCGTCCTGGCTGTCCCCTCCCCGGCAGTACCCAGATAGGGCCCCATGCAGCTGCCCCCAGGTGCCAATCAGCGGCCCCGGCGCGCTGTGGTCCCTAAAAAAAGAAGAGCCCCTCCAGCCCGAGCGGCTCCCTATCACCTCTGCGCGCAGGGTAGCAGGAGCCAGGGGGGTATTAACTCTTGGTTAAAACAAACGCCTTGCCCCCTGGATCAGCTATACTTGTGGCCAGATCGAATCGACTACTCCCCCTTGCTTATGCTCCGTGGTATCTCCCTGTTTGCGCTCGGACTAGTGATTGACAACCTGATCCAAAGCGACAAACGCGCGCGCATGAAGTTCAACGGGGTCAGCCAGTACTCCTCCTTTAATCGCTATCAAACCAGGATGATCATCGGCTTTCTGGTTAGGCTCCTGGGCCTGGGCATGCTCCTGGGGGGACTTTTTCAGATGGCGCGCTCTTTATTTTTTTAGCCGGGCCGCTCAATCCCAGCCCTGGCGGGCTTAAAACGGGCAGCTGTAGCCTTCAGGGGCGCTTGAGCCGCCTTCGAAGCAGGAGGCGAGCGGCCAGGGGGCGGGCGGGATAGGAGCGCCCGGATGGCAAATTATTGACCACCAGTGCGGTTACAAATAAAACGAGCACCCCCAGCAGCACCGGCGTGAACACGTAGAGAAAACCCAGCCCGATAATCCGCTCAGACCCAATGTTAGCAATCAGGGCCGTAGCGCCAGCGGGGGGATGTAGGGTCTTGGTCATCTGCATACCGATGATACTGGTGGAAACGGCCAGTGCGGAGGCCAGCCACAGCTGATCGGGCAGCCACTTGTGGAGGGCCACCCCAATGACGGCCGCCAGCAGATGACCACCGATCAGGTTACGGGGCTGAGCCAGGGGGCTGTGGGGTGCCCCAAAGACCAGCACACAGGAGGCTCCCAGGGAGCCAATCAGAAAAACGCCGTCCTGTTGGGTAAAACCAGCCTGCTGGAAGAGGCCAATGGAGCCAATGGCGATAAAGGTGCCCACAAAGGTCCACAGATGATCGAGTGGCTCAAAGTGCGTCTCCCGATATATCACGTAGCGCGCAAGCCGGTAGTGGCGCTTCAGTTGTTTTCTCATACTATTCCTTCTACAGCGGAGCCGCCGCCTGGGTTCCGCTCCGGCGGCAGCCTTTGGCCAGACGGACTGGCCACAGCAGGCAATGACCCGGGGGTAACAGCCGCGCCCGGATTGACGCTGGCAAGCGGCCTGGTAGCTGATGTGTCAAACATCCTGGCGGCCGGGGCCCTTCAGGCTTGGGTCGATCAGATAAGCCATGATCCCCCCCCAGCCCGGAGGCGATTATATCATTGTAGTCAAAGCGGCCACCAAAGGAGCTCGAAGGAGTCGAACCCGTAAAGACCTCATGGGCGATTACCCCGGCCATCACCGCCAGAATGGTGGACACAGGTCCCTGCGCTGGTTTTCTAAGGGCCAGCCCGGTAAGGACCAGTCCCAGGACAGCCAAGAAGTTAGGCAGGCTCCCCAGCAGCGCAGCCGCTAGTGGACCCTGGTTTCCCCAGGCAGGTCTGAGCGAGAGCTGGATCAGAGCGGTGAGGACCCCGTATAAGAGGCCCACTACCAGGCGTGCGCTCATTGGATAGTGTTTCTGCTGGTATAAATCAAGGGGATACCGGGGGTAACAGAGCGACAAGATACAACGCCAGCCGACCAAACAAACCCACCCGGCCATCTGGCCGCCCAACAAAAGCGGACTGGGGGGGGCAGCCCCCCTGATGGCGGGATTAAACCGGATGGCCCAGGTAGCCAGCTCGGTGATATTTTGGGCCGTGCCCCTGGGAGAAGCGTAAGGTCAAGCTGATAGGGCAGGGAGTTGGTCAGACCAGCTAGGGTAGCCCGCCTGTAGCTGAGGTGCCCGGGCGAGCTGCCTACCGGTGAGTACTGCTTCACCCAGGCGTTTCCGGCTGAGTGAGGGTTAAGCGCCGCCTAAGTCCGGTCTAAGTGGGCTCTAAGTCCCTTCTAAGTCCGGTCTAATTTTTTCTAAGTCTGCCCTAAGTCCGTTCTAAGTCTTTCTAAGTCAGTCCTAAGTCAGCCCTAAGTCTGTTCTAAGTCCCTTCTAAGTCGGTCTACAGGCCAGGAAATAACCACGCATGGCCTAGTTTTTGACCATTTCCGGTGATACTATCCGCTCAACAGCCGCTTAATCGGGCTAATAATCGCCACCACCAGGCATGCATCGATCAGACTGATGAGCGGACGATGGATAGCGGCGCAACAACAAAGGCCTGGTTGGATCTATCTGTCAAGTCATACTGGTTCGCCAGGGCGGGCACAGGCCGCCCGGTACGATTCGGCAGACTTACCCCGTGTACACAAGTGCGCCGGTTTAACGGTAGTACAACGCTGGTATAACGGAACCAGCTCGTTAAAACGCCGGTATAACCAACCGGTATAACGGAACCAGCTCGTTAAAACGCCGGTATAACCAACCGGTATAACGGAACCAGCTCGTTAAAACGCCGGTATAA
>NZ_JBGGWF010000021.1:0-41593 GCF_041321135.1 Fibrella aquatica
ATTTAGACGTTTACGATGTTTTGTATTTATTTTATGGGGGGGATAAATTACTGGTAATTAGTGAGTTGTGATATGTTTGGTGGGTCATTTGTGTTGTGATTCCATTGGCAGCTTCCGTTGGCTTCAGCCAACGGAGGCGCTATTTTAGAATCGGCTCGAGGGCTTCGCGGTTGGCGTGGAGCCAATCGTGGATGTCGGAGACGATTTCGCGCATGCCTTTTTCAGGTTTCCAGCCCGTGAGGGCCGTTACCTTGGTATTGTCAGTGATGTAGAGGCGAATGTCGGCGGCGCGGTTTTCGGCTACTTCACGGATCGGGATGGTTTTGCCCGTTACTTCCTGACAGATCTTGGTCAACTCCTGCAACGAGGCGCTGCTTTCGTTACCACCACCCGCGTTCAGAATCTCGCCGTTTACCACGTCGAGGTTGTGGAGTTGGAAGTCGATGAGGCGGTAGAGATCGTCCACGTGCAGCATATCGCGGGTTTGTTTGCCGGTGCCACCGTAGCCGATGTAGGCGAGTTGCTGCTCGAAATAGTGTTTGGCAATCCACAGTACCATCACGCCCTGATCGATCTTACCCATCTGCCACGGACCGGTGATCACGCCACACCGGTTGATCACGGTTTTCAGGCCGTAGAATTCATTGTATTCCTGAATCAGCAGCTCCGACGCCAGTTTGGTGGTGCCGTAGAGCGACCGCGCGCCGTCGAGGGGGAAATTCTCGGCAATGCCTTTGCTCGACACGCCCGGAATCGGTTGGTCGTCGGTGAGTTCAAAGCGGGTTTCGCCTTCCCTGAAGTTCAGCGTTTCGAGCGCCTTGATCGGGTAAATGCGGCTGGTAGACAGGAAGATGAACGCGGCTTTGTGCTTCAGGGCGTAGTTGAGGCAGTTGACCGTTCCGAACAGGTTGGTGTTGATCAGGTAATCGGGCGTGCCATCCAGGCCAGCCAATACCGATGGTTCGGCCGAGGCTTCGATCACGGTATCAACGGCGGGCAGCGCGTCGAAATCTTCCTTGCTCCGAATATCGCCATGCAGGAACTCAACGCCCGCCTGTTTGAGGCGCGAAATATTGAGTTCAGAGCCGCGCCGTTTCAGGTTGTCGAGGCAATAGATGGTGTAATCGGGATAATTCTTCTTGAGGGCAATGGCCAATGCTGAGCCAACGAATCCGGCCCCGCCGGTGATGAGAAGTTTCATTAGTTAACGATGTATGTGTAGAGACGCAAAATTTTGCGTCTCACCGCCGGTAGGTGCTGTAGCTATAGCATTGCTGACGCCAGTGAGACGCAAAATTTTGCGTCTCTACGATGGTATACGTTTGAGTGAAATGTTTTCGACTGGGCGGATGACGAGGGGTACTTTTTCTACTTTGACCGAACTGCTATCGAGGCCGAACCAGCGATCTTCGGGCGTGGTGAATCCTTTGATCGAGAAGTAGGCGTTCATGATCAGGCGCTCGAACGTGGGCAGGTCATTCTCGAAAGACAGGAATTTCTCCAGGACCACAAACCGGAAATCGCCGATTACGTTTTGGCGGTTCAGCGATTCGTAACGGCTCGTAATATCCACTTCTTTGTTCCGAACCATGTCTTCAATTACTTTCCGCAAAAAGAGATTGATGCGGTGTTCGATCCGGAAACCGAGCTTGAACGTGATTTTATAGGCATCGTCAGGTGCAATGGTATTCACCTTATACTCCATTGTATATGGGTCGTCGGTGGTGTCAACGTGCACAAACCAGTAAATATCAGCGCGTTTGGGCCGCTTCTGAAAGATCGAGTAAATCACCTTCGACTCAATCTCCGACTGCCGCGCCGCGTTGCTCATAAACACCAGGTGCGTGGCGTATTTCGGAATGCTGATGTCGCGGCTCAGCTCTTTCAGCGATTGCAGGTAATGGTCGATGCGCACATACTCGGTCAGGCGCAGTTTAATCTGGAACGCTTGTAGCCAGATATACATCACCCCGGCAATTGCTGCTCCGATGAGTAAGGATACATAGCCACCGTGCGGGAATTTGACCAGGTTGGCTACCAGAAACGAGCCCTCGATGGCCAGATAAACGACCAGAAACAGAACGACGCCCCATGCCTGAAACTTCTTGATGTACATGTAGTAGGCAAACAACATCGTGGTCATCAGCATAGTCAGCGTAATAGCCAGTCCATAGGCGGCTTCCATATTGCTCGATTCGCGGAAGTACAGCACAATGCCTACGCAACCCATCCACAACAGCAGGTTAATACTGGGTACGTAGAGTTGTCCCTTTTGGGCCGATGGGTAACGAAGCCGGACTTTAGGCCAGAAGTTGAGCCGAATGGCTTCGCTAATCAGGGTAAACGAGCCACTGATGAGGGCTTGCGACGCAATGACGGTGGCCGCCGTAGCCACCATAATGCCAATGGTTAAAAAACCGGATGGCATGATCTGGTAGAACGGAATGCGATCGTTCAGGTTCTCGCCAGTATGATTGATTAGCCACACGCCCTGCCCGAAATAGTTAAGCAATAGACAGGTTTTGACGAACACCCAGCTAGTCCGAATATTTTTCCGGCCGCAGTGCCCCATATCGGAGTAGAGTGCTTCGGCCCCGGTAGTACAGAGAAACACAGACCCCAACAGCCAGAAACCACCCGGATAAACCACCAGGAGTTCGTAGGCGTAATAGGGGTTAAGCGCAGCGAAAATAGTTGGGTCCTGAACGATACTCATGATGCCGAGAATGCCCAGCATACCGAACCAGACCAGCATAACCGGGCCAAAAGCGGTACCGACAACGCTGGTACCGAAGGCTTGAATCAAAAACAGGACCGTCAGAATACCGATAACGATGGTAATGATTTCATTCTCGGTAATGGCTGGGTACAGTTGCCGAATACCTTCAACCGCCGACGTGACCGAAATGGGCGGCGTAATAATACCATCGGCCAACAAGGCTGAGCCACCGATAATGGCCGGGAGTGTAAGCCATCGGCCATGACGACGAACCAGCGCATACAGCGCGAAAATCCCACCCTCGCCCCGGTTGTCGGCTCTGAGGATCAGTATGACGTACTTCACCGTAGTTTGAAGCGTCAGTGTCCAGAAGATGCAGGAGAGCGCGCCGCGGATAACGTCGGCATTAATGACACCATTTGGCCCAACAATGGCGCGGAGTGTGTAAAGCGGCGACGTACCTATGTCCCCGTAAATGATACCGAATGCGACCAATAAACCGGCGGCCGTTACGGTATCTACATGTTTTTTATCTTCCATAGGAGCAGATGGGCACTGGCATTCACGGCCAGCGGCAGAAGCGCGCGCAAAGATAACAGGCCAATACTCAGAATGTTCTTTCTGCCAATTGAAACATGCGCCACGCTAAGTTGACGGTCGACAAGTCACGGAAACGCCTATTTTTACGGCAATTTAGCCCCCACTGCTATGAGTTCGTTGCCATCTGTACTGCCATTGTGCTTTACTAAGAGCCGTTCTCTACCCACCTATCATGCTCTTTAATTCGCTTCAGTTCTTACTCTTCTTTGCCGCTGTCACACTGACGTACTATAGCCTGCCGAAAGGCAATGGGCGGTGGTCGCTGCTGTTGATCGCGTCCTGTTATTTCTACGCTGTCTTTCAGCCAACCTATATTTTTATTCTGTTCCTAACCATCGTGATTGATTATATCGCGGGGATATGGCTGGAGAAAACGCCCGTAGGGCCGCGTCGTAAGTGGTTGTTAATCATTTCGTTGATCTCGAACGTCGGTATTCTGGCGTTCTTTAAATACCTCGGCTTTTTCACCGAAAATATTGCCTGGTTTTTCGATCACCTGCACATGCCTGGAGCAGCCGACAAGGTAACGTACCTGGCCAACCGGGTGTTTGTGAAGGTGGTTGAGGTATTTGGCCAAAGTGGTATTTCATCCTATAAAGATAGCCTGGCGATTTTGCCTGTAGGCTTATCGTTCCATACGTTTCAGGCCATGAGTTACACTATTGAAGTGTACCGGGGGAACCAGAAAGCCGAGCGACATTTTGGTATTTATGCACTGTATGTGATGTTCTACCCACAATTGGTAGCTGGCCCAATTGAGCGTCCACAGAACGTATTGCACCAGTTCCACGAGCACTTTGCCTATAATTTCGAGAACATAAAAGCTGGGCTGATGCGCATGGCATTCGGCTTCTTTAAGAAGTGCGTAATTGCCGACCGGTTAGCTATAATGGTCGATCCGGCCTTTGCTGATCCGGCAAATCACAACGGCTTAAGTCTATTAACAGCCGCTTTCTTCTATACTTTTCTGATCTACTGCGATTTCTCAGGTTATTCCGACATTGCCATTGGCACAGCGCGGGTAATGGGTTTTAACCTGATGGAGAACTTCAAAGCACCGTACATGGCCAACTCAATCACTGAGTTCTGGCGGCGATGGCATCTCTCCCTTTCTACCTGGTTTCGCGATTATCTCTACATTCCGCTCGGCGGAAACCGGAAAGGCGAGTTCCGGCGTAACCTGAACCAGATGATCGTCTTTCTGGCGAGTGGTCTCTGGCATGGACCCAACTGGACCTACGTGATCTGGGGTGGGCTACACGGCGTATACCAGGTAGCGGCGGGTCTGCGCGACAAGTACTGGCCGGGGCGTTCGGGGCGCGGGGCCGGGGGCGCGGGGCAAGGGGTAGCGCTGCAGGGTATTGGTGGCCGAATCTGGCATGTCGGTAATGTGCTGGTCACGTTTGCGTTGGTGATGCTGACCTGGATTTTCTTCCGGGCAACCAGTGTACAATCAGCTTTTTTGATCTTAAAAAAGATAGGTACCTTGTCGGTATTCGAGCCAATTCAAACGACCATGAATGCTACCGAAATGTGGTTCAGTCTACTGCTGATCGGTTTTCTACTCGTCAAAGAGGCAACGTACCTGACTATTCCCACGCGCAGCACGCCCCGATTCTTCCTGCTCATCGGCCTTATCGCGTTCCTGACCTACCTCTTCGGCGTATTCACGTCGAATCAATTCATCTACTTCCAGTTCTAAACGTACCGCGGACTTTAGTCGGGGACGCCTAGTCCGCATCTTTTACGGACTAAAGTCCGCGGTACGTTCGCGCCTGGCAACGAATCCGTATTCATACATATCGGAATGGCTTTTTCTTGTTGTCAAAAAGCCAAAAAAAGACTAAGAATAGTCAAAATGTAGTCATATCAGTAGAAAATGCTCTTTTTAGGATACTATTTTTCTTATAAAAAGTAGGAGTAGCAGGAGAGAGCAGGTAAGTTATACTGTATAGAGATACTTAATTTGGGATTAAATCCAGTATTTATTGTAACCATACTCACCCGATACAACAGCATCAAACCTGATTAGTACGGCGAAGTAAGTGGTCGCAGATAGCATCTGATAAGTACAGTTCCCTACAAGTTCGACAGCAGAATATGACGTACAGACCTATACTTTATTTCTTTATAGTGATCCTGGGAGTAGCCGCTGTAAGCAGTTGTTCTAATAAGCAATTCGATGACGTGTATGCCCGTCCTGAAGGATTGGCGGAGCCCATTTATCAGCAATTGAAGGGCAAAGGGCGTTTCACGAATATGCTGGCCCTGATTGATAAAAGTGGCTATCAGCGAACGTTGAGCAGTGCGGGTTACTGGACCTTGTTTGCGCCCAACGATGAAGCGTTTAAGGCATATTACCAGAAAAATAACCTGAGCCTCGCCCAGATCGACTCGGCCAAGGCGCGCGAAATTGTGCAGTACATGCTGGTCTATAACGCATTTGCCAAAGACCGGCTCGACGATTATCAGGGGCCAACGGGGTGGGTGCCTTCCCGCGCTTTCCGGCGCAGAACAGCCCAATACACCGGATTCTATACCGACGAAACGCAAGCAGGTACGGCCGTTAAAGCCGTGGCCGCCAACCGCAACGGAAACCAATACGTGAGTGCCGACAACAACAACAAGCACATCACCTACTTCACCGACGATTATTTTACACAGCGCGGCCTCTCCGCCTTCGACTATACCTATTTCTTTCCGGAATCAACGTATTCAGGCTTCAATGTGCTGAATGCGAAGGTATTGGAGAAAGATATTTTCGCCGAGAACGGCATGATTCACGAGGTAGACAACGTGTTTACCGCCCAGCCATCGATTGACCAGTACCTGCGGACGAAGCCCGAGTACAGTGAATTCAGAAAACTGTACGAGAAATACATGGTAAGCTTTATTCCTAACGCCGAGGTGACCAATCGCTATCAGATTCTGACCGGGAAGAGCGATCAGGTGTTTGTGAAAGGCTACTCGAACCTGCTTTCGTTTGCGCCCAACAACGAGAATTACTTCAAATTTGCCGATAACGACGCGCAACAGGAGTGCTGGAGTATGTTTGTGCCCACCAATGACGCGTTGGTGCCCTACATCAAAAACGTGATTCTGGAGCATTACACGTCGCTCGATGTGGTGCCGCCCCAGGTGATTGCCGACCTGCTGAACGCGCATATGTGGTCGTCGGCAGTATGGCCCAGCAAATTCAACAACACCTTCAATTCATTTTCAGAAGAAGCCCGGTTCGACCCGGCGGCCAGCGTTGTTGACAAAAAAGTGCTGAGCAACGGCTTTTTCTACGGCACCAATAAAGTGCAGGCCGCCAACGTATTCTCGACGGTGTATGCCCGCGCTTACCTCGATCCGAAATATTCGATCATGACCCGCTTGCTGAATGCCGATCTGAGGCCGGTACTGCTTAATCCACGGCTCAAATACACGGTGTTCATGCTCAGCGATGCTTCGCTCCGGGCGGCGGGCTATGATTATGATGGGTCAAGAAATGAGTGGATTTACACGGCTCCGGGTACTACCGCGCGTACGGTGGGCGAAGTAAACCGGAATCGCCTGCTCCGTATTGTGGCCAGTAGTGTGGTGTCTACGCAGGCTGGTGAGTTGGATAATCTAGCTGGCTCAGGCATCATTGATGCCTTCAACGGCGAGTATCTCAAATTCGAAAACAACCAGGTTTATTCGTCGGGAACGGTCGCTAAGCCTTTGAAAATTGTGGGCGCTAAAGAGATGGTAAACGGGAAAGTGTACTACACCGACGGTATCCTGAATTTTACCGAGCGAAACATCGGACAGGATATTGAAGCGCTTGGCACGGCTACTACCTCACCGTTTAACTCGTTCTGGCAATTCCTGCGCAACTCGTCCGCTTACAACGCGCCTACGGGCGAGATTGTGGGCACGGCTGCCGGGTCGTTCTACACCGTTCTGATTCCCGATAATGCCGCTATTCAGGCGGCGGTGAATGCCGGTTTGTTACCCGGTACCGGTACCGGCGCGGTGAAAACGCCCAATTTTAACCCTACGGTGCCCGCCCAGCGAGACCTGGTGGCCAACTTCATTTACTATCACGTTTTCAACAAAAAAACGGTGGTGCCCAACGGAAAAGAATCAGGCAATGCCGAAACGCTGCTGAAGAATAACCTGGGCGACGCCGTGTTTGTCACGGTGCTCAATACCCCCGGCGCCATGCAACTGATTGATAACACGGGACGGAAAGCCAACGTGAACGTACCTAGAAGTAACAACCTGTCGAATCGGACAGTGATACATCTGATCGATAATTACTTACAGTATTAGTGTGCCGCCATTTCGGAAAGCCGATCCTCTACTATTCTGTTGCACAGTCTCTCCTTTCAAACGCATGAAAGCATTTCTACGAGTACTATTCATAACTGGTATGTTGCTCAGTGGCTTATATGCCGCCGCGCAAACTCCGGCTACTGTCTACTCCGTTCGCGGTAAAGTCAAAGACGTTGCCGATAGTAGCGGGCTTGTGGGCGTTACGGTAGCCGAGCTCGACAAAGACAACCGGATTATTAAAGGTGTTACCACCGACATTGAGGGTAACTATGTCATTCGGATGTCGAACGAAAACAATACGCTGGCTTTTTCGAGCATCGGCTATAAAGCAGTTCGTATTCCGGCGCGGGGCCGTAAGGTGATCAACACCTACATGGAATCAACCTCCAACGAAATGACCGAGGTGGTGGTGCGAGCCGAGCAAACGGATAACGGACTACTGTCTGTTTCTGAGCGAAATTCAACGCTGGCCGTGTCGAAAATTGACGCCAAAGCGCTGGAAGAAATGCAGGGAACGTCGATTGATCAGATGTTGCAGGGGCGGTTGTCGGGCGTTGATATTGCCGCCAACTCAGGTGACCCCGGTGCCGGTATGCAAATCCGAATCAGGGGTACGTCGTCGATTAACTCATCGGTCGATCCGTTGATCGTGGTGGATGGTATGCCGTACGAAACACAAATTCCGTCAGACTTCAACTTTGGTGCGGCCGATGAACTGGGCTACGCGCAACTGCTGAATGTTTCGCCGTCTGACATTAAAACGATCAGCGTTCTGAAAGATGCGGCGGCCACCGCTTTGTGGGGGTCGCGGGCTGCCAGTGGTGTGGTGGTGATTACGACAAAACGCGGCACATTGGGCAAGCCGGTGATTACCTACACCTTCAAAGGTTCGCTGGCGAAGCAACCCAACGCCATTCCCATGCTGACGGGCGACCAATATTCGTCGCTTATTCCCGAGCAGTTCATGAACCGGAACGGGTTGCCGCTGAACACCCAACAGGTGAAAGAATTTCAGTATGACCCTAACGATCCGTACTGGTTCAACAACTATAGCAACAACACCAACTGGATTGATCAGATCACGCAGTTGGGCAACTCACTCGATCATAACGTTGCCATCAGCGGCGGTGGCGAGAAAGCCCGCTACTATGCGTCGCTGGGTTATTTTACGCAGGAGGGAACCACCATCGGCACCGGCCTCGACCGGATCAATACCCGAATTAACCTCGATTACAACGTATCGAACCGGATTCGTTTCCGTACTGATCTGGCGTTTACGCACTCAAGTAATGACCGGAACTACGTGAACGCCAATGCCACGCAGGATTTGTTGCGCAGCATTGCGTACACCAAAATGCCGAACATGAGTGTGTATGAATACAACGAGTTTGGCGTACAGACCCCCAACTACTTTTCGCCGCTGAGCAATATTCAGGGATTGTATCCGGGTACGTATAACCCGGTGGCTATGGCAAACAGCGCCAAAAACGCAATCACTACCGACCGGATTATCCCCAAGTTTCAGTTGCAGTATGACCTGAAACCCAACATCTGGATGTTGGCCGTCGATGTTCAGTTTGATATCAACAACACGAAAAGTCAGTCGTTTTTACCACAGGTTGCTACCGGACAGCGGTACACCAGTTCGGCGGTAAATCAGGCCTATGATGGTGATGCCGACGTGTTTGGCGTGATCACTAAATCATCGTTGTTGTATACACCGGCTCTCCGCAATACCGATCATCAGGTTACCAGCCTGTGGGTGTTGCAGACGGCCGATAACCGGAGCATTACCCAACAGGCATCTATTCCGAATACACCGTCTGATCAGCTTCAGGATGTTTCTAACACCGGTCGCCAAACGGCTTCGTTCATTGCCTCGTCTGTGTTTGAAACGCGTACGGTTGGTCTTCTCTGGAACGTTCATTACGGATATAAAGGCAAGTACAACTTCGATGTTGGTGTGCGCGGCGATGGTAACTCTCGCTTCGGTCCGGCTTACCGCTACGGCGTATTCCCCTCTATTTCGGGTAAATGGACAATCTCGGATGAGCCTTTCATGCAGCGCTTCAATACGTACCTCGATTTCCTGGGTCTCCGGGCGAGTTACGGGCAAACAGGTAATGCCCCCCGCAACGACTATTCTTTCTTTGGCACATATACCACCCTACCGTGGTCATATCTGGGCGCCCCTGCCATTATACCCGCTACCATGGAATTACAGAATCTGCGGTGGGAAACGCTGGTTGGTCAGAACTTTGGTCTGAACCTGGTCATGTTCAAACGCCGGATTACGCTCGATGCCGAACTGTATAAAAACCGCACGAAAAACCTGTTCTTCAGAGGCTTGCAGATTCCGTCGTACACCGGTTTCAACAACGTTGATATGAACGTGGGTACGTTGGATAATCAGGGCTGGGAAATCAACCTGGGTATTACGCCCTACAAGACCAAACTGGTCACGATTGACCTGAACATGAACATTGCCCGGAACATCAATGTCATTCGCGAGATCTCGGATCTGTATCCACGCGAAGCCGGCAACATCACGGCCAACGGTCAGTACAAAACATATATCCAGGAAAATAATCCGTTTGGCTCTTTCTACGGCTTCCGCTACAAAGGCGTGTACAAAGATGAAGCGGCCACCGTGGCCCGTGGCCGGAATGGCGAACCCATCATTACGCCCGACGGACAGGGAATCCGGATGCGCTTTAACTACCCCGCTACCGACTACATTTTCCAGGCGGGTGATGCCATGTACCAGGATATCAACAATGACGGAAACATCAACTATCAGGACATTGTCTACCTCGGCAACAGCAACCCGGCCTTTACAGGTGGTTTTGGCGGAAGCATTGGCTGGCTCGATCGGTTGAAACTAACCGCTTTCTTCAACTTCCGGGCCGACTACGACGTAGTAAATGGCACCCGTATGTCGACTACGGCCATGTATTCGTATGATAATCAGAGTACTGAAGTGTTGTCGAGATGGCGGCAGCCGGGCGATGTGACCAACGTACCCAGAGCGTTGTTTGGCGCGGGTTACAACTGGCTCGGCTCAAGCCGGTACGTAGAAGATGCGTCGTTCCTGCGGTTCAGAACCGTGACCATGCGCTACACCTTCGCCAAAAGTGTGATCGATAAGCTGAAGCTGAAGGCACTGAGCGGCTACCTGACCGTCGAGAATCTGTATACCTGGAGCAACTACAAGGGGCAGAATCCAGAGGTAAGCCTGCGCGGAAACGATCCGTTCCGGGTTGCCATCGACTACTCGATGACGCCACCCGCCAAAACCGTGACCCTGGGTCTGACTGCTTCGTTTTAAACTGCCATCATGCTGCGCGTCATTAAGTTGTCATTACGCTGCGCTGTCATTGATTGTCATTCTTCGTGAAACAACAAATGACAATCAATGACAATCAATGACAGCGCAGCGTAATGACAACAAATGACCAACTGAACAATGATCAAGAAATTAATCTATAGCCTGTCGGCCTTTTTACTGCTGCTGCTACCTACTTCCTGCAACACGTACCTGGATCTGCGGCCTCAGGATGGTATTACCAAGGATGAATTCTGGCGTACCAAAGAACAGGTGCAGGCCGCCGTTACAGGCTGCTATGCCGGCATGCTCAACGGTATCCCCGAAACGCTGTTTCTGTGGGGCGAACTACGGGCCGACATGATCACGTCTACGTTTCAGACCCGGTTCGACGAAACCGATATGATCAACGTAAACATTCTGCCCAGTAACAACATCGCTAACTGGCGGAGTATTTATCAGGTCATTAACTATTGCAACACCGTTATCGAGTTTGCGCCTACCGTTACGCAGAACGATAAAACGTTTACGCAGGAAGCGCTGAACATCAATCTGGCTGAGGCTAAAACCATCCGCGCGCTCCTGTACTTCTACCTGGCCCGCACCTTTGGCGACGTGCCGCTGAAGCTGAACGCTACCACGTCGGACAACGAAATAACGCCTATTCCGAAAAATACGCAGGCCGAACTGCTAGCTCAGATCGTGAAAGATCTGGCCGAAGCCGAACCCAATGCGCCCTTGACATACGGCAACACAGCCTCGGATAAAGGCCGGATTACGCGCTATACCGTCAATGCCCTGCAGGCCGACGTGGCGCTTTGGATGGAGAAATACGATGTGGCTCTGACGGCCTGTAATAAGATTATCAATAGCGCCAAATTCGGGCTGATTCAAGGCAGTTCCTTTCATAATCAGGTGTTTGTGCAGGGCAATTCAAACGAAGGGATTTTTGAATTGCAGTATGATCGTCAGCGCATTAACGGCTTCTACGGCATGTTTGTGTCGCCCCGGCGGTTCAGCGCGAGTGCCTACGTGGTGGATGAAGTATACACGCAGGATTTTCTGGACGACACTAAAAAAGACCTGCGTGGCGATGAATCGGCGGTGCGGGCAAGCGATGGCACTATCTGGAAATACGTGAGCCTCAACGGGACTACCCTGCGCGTGATCAACGAATCGTACGCCCACTGGATCGTGTATCGCTACGCTGATGTGCTGCTGATGAAAGCCGAAGCTCTGACCATGCTGAACCGCTCGCAGGAAGCCCTGCGAATCATTACTACCATTCGCGAACGTGCGCTGGCGCTGGAAGGCACTTTGAAAACGCCCGACCCATCGGATACCGAAGCCGTAATGGATTACATTCTGGAAGAACGTGCCCGCGAACTGGCCTTTGAAGGCAAACGCTGGTATGACGTGCTACGCCACGCCAAACGCAACAATTACAAACGCCTGGATATTTTGCTCGACATGGTAGCCCGGAGCGTGCCACCCGATCGGCAGCAGTCGGCGATTGCCAAGTACAAAGATTACAACAGTCATTACCTGCCCATTTTCCAGTACGAGCTACAAACCAATCGGCAGTTGGTGCAGAATCCATTCTATAAATAGTCAACGGGTTTTTGATAGTGCAGTCTGATTCCGATCAAAAAAGCCATGAAAAAAATTAGCCATTCCATACTGCTCACCCTCGTTGTGCTGCTACCCATCATCTATCTGATTGGTTGCCGTGAGCAGAATTTTGTGGAGACCACCACGAGCGACGTGAACTTGTACAGCTACCTGAAAACGCGTCCCGAAAGCTTCTCCGAGTTTACCGCCGTACTCGATAAGGCTGGTTACGAGGGTTTTCTGGATGCGTATGGGGCCTATACCCTGTTTGTGCCCACCAATGCCGGGATACAGGTTTACCTGAAAGAACTCTCGAAAACCGCCGCGCAGCTCACCAAAGAAGAGGCGCAGAATATTGCCAAGATCCACATCATCCGCGATACGCTGACCACCAAGTCGTTTAAAGATGGAAAGTTGCCCCTGGTGACCATGTACGGGCAGTATTTGCTGGGGGGCGTTTCGTTCGCCAATGGCACATCGAGCTATAGCCTCAACCGGCAGGCGGTGGTGCTGGAAACGAACATCACGACCAGCAACGGTATTCTTCACGTCATCGATAACGTGCTGAAACCCGCCACCAAGACGCTTGCGGCTACGTTAGACAGTAATCCGGCCTACTCTATTTTTACTGAAGCCCTGAAGCAGACGGGCTATTATGATTCGCTGGATGTGGTGAATCCTGACCCCGATCGCCGCTGGACAACCGTACTGGCGGAATCGAATGAGGCACTGAGCAAAGCCGGTTTTACCAGTTTCGAGGCGTTGAAGAAGCGTTATTCGAAGACTGGCAACCCTCGCAGTAAGGCCGACAGCCTGAACATGTATATATCCTACCACATGTTGCCCGGCGCCAAATACCTGGCCGATATTATCACCTCACAGTCGCACGTAACCAAGCTGCCGCTGGAGGTTGTGACCTCAAAACTGGATGGGCAAACAGTGCTGATCAATGACGATGAGTTCAATGGTGTGCGGGAGCCGGGCGTAGTGCTGGAACGCGCCCTGAGCGACAACGCCGCAACAAACGGGGTGATTCACTCGTCGACCGGGCACTTTGTCTCGAAAGTACGGCAGCCCACACCGGTATATTGGGACGTGGCCGACTTCCCGGAGATTCGCAAACTACCCGCCTATTACGGTAAACGTAACTACGATTTCGTGTATGGCTCGGTGAAAGATATTAACTGGGAGCGGTCGAACTTCAACCTGACCTATGCCTACAACACCGCGTCGAACTTTTCGTGCTTCAAGAACGACTACCTGATGATTCCGCTGGGTGGTCCGAACCGTAGCGTCTGGGTTGACCTGAGAACGCCAATGCTGGTAAAAGGCCGCTACAAAGTGTGGGTCTGTTACCGTTTCCAGCGGCAAAGTGGTGGGTCGATCAACATTTGTCAGGGAAGCGTAGATGGTGAAACGTTGCCGCGCCCCATGGCCTTTACCGATACTGCCCCCGCTGGTTCGGAAGGGGAACTGGAAGCGCTGGGCTGGAAACTCTATAGCGACCCCGGCACCGACCGTAACCTGGCTGGCCGCTTACTCGGCATCATCGAGATCAAAACCACCGATCGGCACATGTTCCGGCTGACCAACATTCAGGGAACCCAGAATAATAACAACCTCGATATGGTGCATTTCATCCCGATCGATATGCCTCAGACAAGACCCCGCTTCAACCGGAATGGTACGCTGGTTCCCTAGCCTCTATGGCAGGATGAGGTTATTTTTTCGACAGCCTGTCAACAGATAACCTCGCTTACACGCCGTCTTCATTCATTTTTTTCTTCTGCAATGAAAAAACAGTATTCATACCTGCTGATTGCGCTGCTGAGCGTCTGTATCGTAGCCTGCCAGAACTGGGACGATCGGGTCACGGTGTCAGATAATGCCCTGACCAAAACCCTGTACAGCGAAATCAGTGCTCAGTCGGAGCTGAGTAAGTTCAGCGAGCTGCTGGTGAAAAGTGGTTACGACAAACTCCTGAGCGCGTCGAAAAATTACACCGTTTGGGCCCCTACCAACAAAGCGCTGGAAGGGTTCGATCTGGCATCGCTCAACGATACAACGGCGCTGAAACTGTTTGTGGGTAACCACGTGGCGCTGCAAACGTACCCAATGCCGACGGCCACACAGTTGGTTCGCATTCAGATGATGAACAACAAGTACGTGCCCTTCAGCAACGGACGCCTTGGCGAATCTACCATTGTGGGGGCCAACAAGTTTACGGCCAATGGCGTCTTACACACGCTCGATAAACCATCGGCGGTGGTACCCAACCTGCTCGGTTTTATCAACGCGTCGAAAGACACCTACGTGCAGAACAAGGTACTCGGTTCTTTGTCTTATCTGGTCCTCAATCCCGCAAAAGCCATCGTTGATAGCATCAGCGCCACAACGGGCGCTCCGGTATACCGGCCGGGAACGGGCATTGAACAGAAGAACAAGTTTACCGACGTGGTATATGACCTGGCCGACGAGTCGAAGCAGTTCACGTATATCCTGCTGACCAACGAAGCGTTCGCGGCGGAGGTAACCAAGCTGTCGCCGTATTTCAAAACAAGCACGGCCGATAGTACTTATAATCTGGCCAGTTTTCAGGTGCTGAAAGACCTGGCGGTTGAGGGCCTGTATACTGTAGACAACCTGCCCGGTGTGCTGAAATCGAAGTTTGGCGTTGATGTTCCCCTCGACAAAGCCGCGTTGGTGCGTACCATCAACCTGAGCAATGGCGTCGCTTATGTATTCAATAAAGCTGATGTTACGCTTCAGAATAAGCTGCAACCCATCGTGGTACAGGGCGAAAACTACAATGCTCAGTTGCAGAATGTGAGTGCCACGGCCATTGCCATTCGGGAGAAGTTCAATCCGATTACCGGCCAGAATTTTCGCGACCTATCCATTATTGCGCATGGGGTTACCGGTTTCTGGGTACGTTATGACGTACCTGAAGTGCCCGTGATGAAATATAAAGTGTACTGGGTGGCGCTCAACGACCAGACCCGAAACTTCAGAACCAACGCCGTTCCCATCGTGGTGAATCAGAAGCTGGCTATGGGTAGCCTTACCGCCACCACGTTTGTCAACACACTGGTTCCCAACAATACCTATACCGAAGTGCTGCTGGGCGAATACACCAAAACCACGTTTGGCACGCTGAATATGTTTCTGGTGGCGAATGGCACCAACAGCATGGCGCTCGATTACATCAAGCTGGTGCCCGTGCTTCCCTAATAAATGTCATTACGCTTCGCTGTCATTAGGTGGTCATTTGCCTTCGGCGTCATTAGTCGTTTTTGTAATAAATGACAGCGCAGCGTAATGACTACCAATGACAGCGTAGCGTAATGACAATGAATGACTACCTAATGACCTCTTTCCATCTACCGTCGATGCAACATTTTATACAATTAAGTCAGGTAGTTCATCACGCAGGCCGACGCTTGCTGGGCGTGTTCGGACTGATGCTACTCTCGCTGATGAGCAATGGGCAGGACGGTGCCGAGTATGTAACCGTTGTGGCGGCCAAAGCACCGCCAAAGATGAAAAGCGAGATAAAGGGGGTGGTCACCGATGCCGCCACCAGAAAACCGCTGACGGGTGCCCGGGTATTCTACAAAAACCTGACCACCTCCATCACGGGTGACGATGGGCGGTTTACGCTCGCTATTCCCGGCAATAATGTGTCGGTAAGCGTTGAAATTACCGGTTACCAAAGCCGCGAAATTGCCGTTGATGGCCGCAAAACCCTGAACATTGCCCTGAACGAAGGCGATCGGCCGTCGCTGTTTAATCCGCTGATGCTGGCCAACTACGTGTTACCCGCCAACCGGCTGACCAACTCGGCTGCCAACGCCGATATGTCGGATATCTGGACGCGCTACAACGAAACGCCGGATTCATATTTGCAGGGAAAAGTAGCGGGCCTGAATAGTATTCGCAGCTCGGGCATGGGCAATGCGCGGGCTAATCTGCTGCTGCGCGGATACACCTCACTCATGGCCACCAATCAGCCACTGATCATTGTGGATAACATGATCTACGACAACGGTAACTATGGAAGTTCACTGGCCAGCAATTACATGGAAAACCCGCTGGCCAACATCGACGTGCGCGATATCAGCAACATCACCGTTCTGAAAGATGCCGCCGTAGCGGCTCAGTATGGTACCAAAGCCGCCAATGGCGTTATCGTGATTACCACCTCGCGTGCCAGAGACCTCGGCACCCGAATTGATCTGGCTATGAACGGCGGCGTCAGTCTGGCTCCCGCTTCTATTCCCGTGCTGAATGCTGCTGATTACCGGACGTACCTGGCCAATGTGCTCAGCTCGGGCGGTGCCACCACGGAGCAACTTCAGGCGCTGCCATATTTCAACGACAACCAGAATTCAGGTACGTATTACCAGTATCACAACAACACCGACTGGCAGAAGAAACTCTTCACCAACAGCCTGTCGAACAACATGTACCTGAAGGTGACGGGTGGCGATAACATTGCCAAGTACGCCCTGTCGATGAATTACCTGACCAACAACACGGCGATGGCGGCGTCGAGTGTGAGCAAATACAGCACCCGATTCAACGCCGACCTGAACCTGAGCAACCGGCTGAAAGGAGTAGCCAATATGAGTTTCTCGTATAACGAGGCCACCATCAAAGACCTGGGTTTTGCGCCAAAAACGAACCCGGTATTCCTGTCGCTGGTGAAGGCTCCGTTCCTGAGCGACTACGAAATTTCGCCAACCGGCATTGCCTCGCCCGATTTTGCTGATGAAGATATTTTCAGGGTGGGTAACCCCACGGTGGTTAGTCAGCTGATGCAGGCGAGCAACCGCGCCTACAGGTTTGTGGGTGGTATCGGCGTGCAATATAACGCAGCACCTGGTTTTGAACTGGGCGCCAGCGTTGGCGTGATTTTCGACAAAATAAAAGAGAATCGGTTTGTGCCGCGCCGGGGTATTCTGAGCGATACACTGAACAATGCCATTGCCGAAAACCAGTTGGGTTCGCAAACCAAACGACTATTTAACCTCAACACGGAGGCCTACGCCGCTTACGCCAAAACGGTCAACTACTGGCACGAGTTTTCGGCCCGTGCGGGGGTGCGGTTCCTGAACAGTAAAACAGAGCAGGACCGGATTTTAGGCTATAATTCGGCGACTGATGAACTGATTAGCGCGGGTAACGGCGTGGCCCTGCTCAATAACCTCACGGGTGGACAGGGTGAATATAACTGGCTGAACTCGTACCTGAACCTGAACTACGCCTACGCCGATAAGTACTTTCTGACCGTTACGGCGGCGATGGATGGCTCGTCGCGCTTTGGCAAGCAGGTGGCTACCGAATCGATCAAGGTGGGTGGAATACCGTTTGCCTTTATGCCGGCGGTATCGGCCGCCTGGCAGTTGTCATCCGAAAAATTCCTGGCTAACCTGCCCTTCGATTTGCTGAAACTACGGGCGTCGTATGGTCGGGTAGGGAACGATGATATTGGCAACTATGGCTCACGGCAGTATTATGTGGGGCAAAACCTGCTGGGTATTCAGGGATTGATTCGGAGCAACATCGGCAATCCCGAACTGAAGTGGGAAACGGTAACGAAAGCAAACGCCGGCCTGGATATGTCGATCTTGAACGACCGGGTCAGCCTGAGCGTCGACCTATTCCGCAACAAAACCACCGATATGCTCATCATGGAAACCACGCCGACCGTGGCCGGCATTTCTACGGTTTTGCGCAACAGCGGTGCCATGACCACCACCGGAGTAGAGGCAAGCCTGAATCTGAAAGTGCTGAACCGGGCAGCCATTAAATGGGATTTGGGCATGAACATTGGTCGGGCCGCTTCGGTCGTGGACCAACTGCCTGACGGTAATCTGGTGAACACGTTCGGCGACGCAACGTACCTGACCAGTGTGGGGCAGGCACCCAACGCCTTCTACGGGTACGTTGCCCGGGGCGTATATGCCACTGATGCCCAGGCAACTGCGGCTGGTTTACGAACCCGGCAGAGCAACGGCTCGCTGTTGCCGTTCCGGGGTGGTGATGTGCAGTTTGTGGATCTCGACAACAACAAGATCATCGACGAGAACGATCGGCAGATTCTTGGCAGCCCAACGCCCGATTTCTTTGGCGGCATCAACAACCACTTTACCTACGGCAACTTTACCGTCGATGCGCTGGTCACGTTTGTGTCGGGTAACAGCCTGTACAACTACACCCGCAACGCGCTGGAGTCTGTATCGGGCACCAACAACCAGACCCAGGCAACGTTGAATCGGTGGCGCGGCGACGGGCAGGTGACCGATGTACCCAAAGCTACCCTCGGCGACCCGATGGGCAACGCCCGCTTCTCGAACCGCTGGATCGAAGATGGCTCCTACATCCGGCTTCGTACCGTGGCGGCCTCGTATAACTTCCCCATCAACCGCACGGTGTTGAAGTACCTGACGCTGTATGCCAGTGCCAATAACCTGCTGACGTTCACAAAATACCTGGGTTATGACCCGGAGTTCAATGCTACCAACAGCCTGTTTGGGCAGGGCGTTGACAATACACTCGAGCCTATTCAGAAATCCGTTCAAATCGGTATCAAGTTTGGCCTCTAACCCTTTTTGCCGTTACTCTATGAAATCGTCAGTTAAGAAAAAAATAGGTATCGCCGGGCTGGCTTTTGGCCTGCTTACCGGGTTTTCGGCCTGTACCAACCTGCTTGATGTTGACCCAAAAGATGCCCTGACCAGCGAACAGGTATATCGCAACGTGTTTGATGCCGATGCGGCTGTGTTGGGTGTATATGGCAAGTTCATGAGCCTAGCCAAGCAGTATGTGGTGCTCAACGAACTCCGCGCCGACCTGATGGACGTGACCGCCGGGGCCGATGAGCAACTCCGGCAGATCAACAACCACAATGTGGTGCAGGGTAATAGCTACGCCGATCCACGGCCATATTACGAAGTCATTCTGAATTGCAACGATATTCTGAAGAACTTCAAGATCATGCTGGAGCAGAATAAGATGCGCGTGGATGAGTACAATCAGCGGGCGGCTGATATTACGGCCCTGCGTAGCTGGATTTATCTGCAACTGGGCATTCATTTTGGCGCTGTGCCCTACGTAACAACGACCTACGAAAATGCGGCTGATCTGACGGCCCTGGCTTCGTTGCCTAAAATGCCGCTGGAAACGCTGATCAAAGAACTGATCACCACCATGGAAGCGATTCCGCCGGTGTACCGCGACCCCTACACGACAACCACCTCTATTGTGGCCGCGCCGGTTGATGGCTACCCGCTGAACAAGTTTTTTATCAACAAACTGGTGTTGCTGGGCGATCTGTATCTGTGGGATAATCAATACCTGAAAGCCACACAAACGTACCGGTTGGTGATGGAAACGGCTGCGCGTACCGGTATTGACCCGAACTCGGAAGCGTTTTATGCGACCTACAAAATTCACTATGCCGGCACCGCCAACAACGATCTGGCGGTGGGTTATCTGGATGGGGTTAGTGATGTAAACAAACTCGCCGATGCCAACACGCTGGGCTGGCGGTCGATGTTTGCCCGCCGCAATACCGAGAACTGGTTTAACTACGAATGGATTTGGTCCATGCCGTTCGACAAGAATTTCAAGCCGGAAAACCCCTTCATCGATCTGTTTTCGAACATAAACGGACGGTATCAGCTTGCACCGGCCAAACAGGCGATCGACCTCTGGAATAGTCAGGTACAAACCAACAACTTCCCCTTCGATGCCCGTGGCCGACTGACGTACAAGACTGTGGCGGGTAGTCCGGTGATCATGAAGTACCTCTATAATTACGTGGATCCCAGAACCGGCTTGCCAATTGGGGCCACGTTGCAGGAGAAAAACGGAACATGGTTCCTGTACCGGGCTGCTACGTTGCATCTGCGTTTTGCCGAAGCCGCCAACCGCGACGGGCGTCGTAAACTGGCTTACGCGCTGTTGAATAACGGTATCTCGACCACGTTCGATTCTGACCCCGTTGGTCGTGACGAATCGTTGCAACAGGCTACGTTCGATGTGCCGCCTTATGATTTCAACGCCCGAAACGGCGACGTACCCCTGTTCCGGGAACCCTGGTACCGCAACGCGGGCATCAGAGGCCGGGCTGGTTTGCAAAATGTAGCTGTGGTAGGCGACAGCACCGTATCGATCGAAAATTCGCTGATTCAGGAAGCTGCGCTTGAGCTGGCCTACGAAGGTCAGCGGTGGCCGGATCTGGTGCGTATTGCCCTGCGCCGTAACGAACCTGCTTTCCTGGCTGATAAAGTGTATCAAAAGCTCCTGAAAGCCAATAACCCCAACGCCGAAGCCGTCCGCACGAAGCTGATGGATAAGAGCAACTGGTTTCTGCCATTTAAGTTGAAGTAGGGATTTTGTGGCGTAGCCCCCCGCCCTGAAGGGAGCCTGCTGGCGCGTCAGTAGCTCCGCCGTAGGCGTACTCTGGCGCCAGCAGGCTCCCTTCAGGGCGGGGGGCTACGCCGAGGTAATTCTACGTTCCAACCTACGCTCGTTTTATGAAAATCAGGACGATTGCAACGATCACGCTGCTTCTCTCAGGTACGTTGGCACAGGCGCAGATCGGTACGCGCTTTCCGTCGGAGCGCAAGGTTTTGAAAGACCCCGTTACTGGCACACCGCTGACGTTTTTGACCAGCAAACCCACCGGCGATTCAAAGATTTACCAAACTCACCGACAATGGACCGCCGATGGCAAATGGCTCATCTTCCGCTCGAACCGGGTGAAGAATGAAGCCATCGCGGTTAACGAAAAAACGGGCGAGCAGGTGCAGGTAAGCGAAGGCGGGTATACCGGTATGCTCAACATCGCGGCAAAGTCAATGAAGCTCTACTTCATGCGCAACCCGGCCCGAAACGCCGAACGGGGAGCTGGACCGGGTCAGAATGCGTCGCTACAAATTATTGAAGTAGATCTTGAAAAGCTTTTTGCCGATAGCGAATCGGGCAAACTGCAACCGGCTACGACCTACCAACGGGTATGCGGTACTACCCCGCCCGAGCTGGGGGCCGGCGGCGACATGGCGCTGGATGCCGACGAAGAATGGGTGTATTTCCGGGTCGGAAAGTCCGAAGCGGCGAAGCATCTATCGGCCAATACCAAAATAGAAGGCTCGTTCGGCCCCCGAAAAATGGGCGCTGGTCCGGCAGGCTTGGCGGGCATGAACGTGAAAACGGGCGAGGTGAAACACATCGTTTCGGTACCGTTTCAGGTAGGCCATATTCAGACGAATCCATTCGTATCCGGGGAGATCGTGTTCTGCTGGGAAACCGGTGGTAAGTCCCCCCAACGTACCTGGACCGTCCGCGCCGACGGTACCGGCCTTCGCCCGCTGTACCCCGAATCGGACTACGAATGGGTCACCCACGAAGCCGTTATCAGCCGCGATGAGGTCGCCATTGCCATCATGGGCCACCGGAAAGTAGCCATGAATACGGCCGCGCTGGTAGGTGAAACAAAAAAGGCAGCAACCACCCCCGATGGGAAGAATCCTGGTCAGGAGGCAGAGTGGGGGCCATCGGGCACGCGTGAAAGGCCTACGGGGCTGGGTATCGTGAACCTGCGTACCCGCGAAATGGCCATTGTCGGCCAAACCCCCAGTGGCAGCGGCCTATGGCATGTGCATGGTTCGTCAGACGGACGCTGGGCGGTAGGCGACGATTTCGCCCGAAATATCTACCTGATCGACCGCCACACTCGCGAGATGATTCTGCTATCGGTCGGCCACAAAACTACCGCCGCCGACCATCCTCACCCAACCTTCAGCCCCGACGGCACCCGCATTCAGATTCAGTCAGCCATGCTGTCTGACGATAATAAGTCGATGAACATCTGCATTATCCCGGTGCCGAAAGAGTGGTTGAAACGGACGTATAAAGACTGATTCGGGCGTGCTTTTGCTGAGGTGTGAGCTTCGCGCTATAGTGTATTGCTGACGCACGGCCCTTCGACAGGCTCAGAATCCCACCCAAGTTCGTCATGCACCTGCTGGAGTGAGTTGTCACCCTGAGCCTGTCGAAGGGCCGTGCGTCAGCAACACACTACAGCGCGTTAGCCAGAACAAAACCAACGTACCCAACAGTCAACCCCAACATGAAAAACCTACTGCTAGCCCTCTTCCTACTAATCAACGCCGCCGCCTGGAGCCAAACTGAGCCAAAGGAGGCCTACCTGTTTTCATATTTTAAAGACAACGGACAGGATGGGCTGCACCTGGCCTACAGCCTCGACGGGTACGACTGGAAAGCGCTGAAGAACGATGAATCATGGCTGACGCCGGTAATCGGCAACGCCAAACTGATGCGCGATCCCTGCATCATTCAGGGACCTGATAAAACCTTCCACATGGTCTGGACGGTAAGCTGGAACGATAAAGGCATCGGGTACGCCAGTTCACAAGACCTCATCAACTGGTCGGAGCAGCAGTTTGTGCCGGTGATGGCGCATGAATCAACGGCGTTGAATTGCTGGGCACCTGAAATCAAGTACGATGCAACGACCAAATCGTACATGATTTACTGGGCTACCACGATTCCCGGTCGTTTCACGCAATCGGAAGGGGCGGGCGACGAGAAGTACAACCACCGCATGTATTACGTGACCACGAAGGATTTCAAGACGTTCAGCGATACCAAACTGCTATACGATAAGGGCTTCAACGTGATCGACGCGACCATTATTCAAGATAAAAACGAGTATGTCATGTTCCTGAAAGACGAGACGAAAACGCCGCCTCAGAAGAACATCCGCATTGCCCGAAGCAGCACGCTGACGGGCGGCTACTCAGCGCCAACCGCCCCCATTACCGGTGCGTATTGGGCAGAAGGCCCAACCGTCGCTAAGGTCGGTGAAAACTGGGTGGTTTATTTCGACAAATACACTAAACACACGATGGGCGCCGTGCAATCGACCGACCTCGTGAACTGGACCGATATTTCCGATAAAGTCAGTTTTCCGCAAGGTACCCGCCACGGCACCGCCTTTCGCGTACCGATGAAAGTTCTAAATAAGTTGCTGGAAGTGAAGTAGGTACGTGCTGGTTGTGCGCATTGCTTCGCGTGCGGGCCCTTCGACTAGGCGTCCCCGACAGGCTCAGGGTGACAGCCTCACACAAGGTCGTCATGAACATCTGGATGTGAATTATCACCCTGAGCCTGTCGGGGACGCCTAGTCGAAGGGCCATGCGAAAGCAGCCTATAGCGCGAAGCAAGACACAACAGCAGACATAAGACACCTCTTAAAGATGAAAAACCACCTTCCCCGCCTACTGCTCTGCCTGTTGCTGCTGCAACCTGCTTATTCCCAGGAACTGTACCCGGTGAAACTGCCAACTAACCTATGGCATAATCAGCAGCGTGAACTTCGTTACCGACCCGATGGCACCGATTTTGTCATCACCAACGGAAAACGCCTGTTTACCCGCGCTATCTACGGCACCAATACGGCTTTTCGAATCGAAACGGGCGACCGGCCGGAATTTGCTTTGTATATGCCTGGGATGGGCGGCAACCTGAAAATCGGTGTCATCATTGACGGACAGAGTAAATGGCTCACCGATGCGCAAACGATCACCGCGCGTTATCGGCCCGGTGCCATGCTGTACACGATCAGCGACCCGCTGCTAGGCGGTGGGCAGTGCCAGTTGGAGATACAGGCATTGGCCGATGGCGAAGGGTTCGTGCTGAAAACACGCTTCCAGAATCCCGCCGAGGCGGGGCAGGCTCTACCTAAATCCGTTGCGCTGATTTGGGCATTTGGCGGGGCAAGTGGTAAGAAGTTCTCCCGCGATGGCGACATGGGGCCCGACCCGGAATCGAGCTTTTACCTCAAACCCGAAAACTGTAAAGACAACAGCTACGCCATTAGCTCAGGTACAGCCAGTTCTGCTTCAGCGGGATTCTCGCTGACCTACGGAGCCGGCCTGCAAGTTGGCCCCGACGGGCGCTATTTCGTGGAAGACGCCAAACAACCGGTCAAACCCGCCAAAGAACAACGCCTGTTGGGTACGTTCCCGCCCGGATCGATCCTGAAAGTTGGCGATGCCACGAAGCTAAGCTCCCCGCTGACGCTGGAACAATCATCGCCCGAAAAAGCGCCCGTACTGGTTGGTAAACTGACCGTCACGCCGGATACCGACACGTACCTGACTATCTATAACCCCACCACCAAATCCTCCATTGCCTATCCCGACGTACCTGGCATGTTTCAGCAAGCCGAGAAAAAGCGCGCAGAATTGGCCGGGCGCGTGGTGGTGAACACACCCGACCCGTACCTCAACACGATTGGTGGGGCGTTGGCCGTTGCGTCTGATGCCGTCTGGGAATCACCCTCGTACATGCACGGTGCCATCGGCTGGCGGATGCGGCTGAACGGCTGGCGCGGTCCCTACACCGCCGACCCGCTGGGCTGGCACGACCGCGCCCGAACTCACCTCTCAGCCTACGCTGAATCGCAGGTGGCGAGCCCGGGGGCGGGGCCGATTGTAGCTGACACCGCCATGCACCTGTCACGAAGTCTGGAGAAGCTGGGCACCGGCATGTTTTCCAGTGGCTACATCAGTCGTGACCCGAACGGGAAGAATCCACGGGCGCACCATTACGATATGAATCTGGTCTACATCGACGCGCTGCTGCGGCATTATCAGTGGACCGGTGATCTGGCGTTCGTGCGCGAAACCTGGCCCGTGCTGAAACGGCACCTTGCCTGGGAAACCCGGAATTTCGACCCCGATGGCGATGGCCTGTACGACGCCTACGCGGCCATTTGGGCCAGTGATGCGTTGCAATACAGTGGGGGAGGGGTGACGCACACGTCGGCCTACAACTGTCTGGCGTACAAAAAAGCGGCTGAAATTGCCCTGATGCTGGGCGAAGACCCGCTTCCGTTCCGGCGCGAATCGGAGAAGATCAGGAAAGCGATGAATGCGCTGTTGTGGTTGCCCGCGAAGGGGACTTACGGCGAGTACAAAGACCTGCTCGGCAACCGACTCGTACACCCCGCCGCCGCCATCTGGACCATCTACCACAGCCTCGACTCCGACGTGCCCGACGCCTTTCAAGCCTGGCAAAGCGTGCGTTATATCGACACCGACATTCCGCACATTCCCGTTCGGGCCACCGGCCTCGACGACGGTAATTACTATACGATTTCGACCACCAACTGGATGCCCTACACCTGGTCGCTGAACAACGTGGCGCTTGGCGAATCCATGCACGCGGCACTAGCCAACTGGCAGGCGGGCCGTACCGACGAGGCGTTCAACCTATTCAAAAGTGAAGTGCTGGCGTCGATGTACATGGGTGGAAGCCCCGGCAACATCGTCCAGATTTCGCACTATGACGCTACGCGAGGCGAAGCCTACCGCGATTTTGCCGACCCGATCGGCATGTTCTCAAGGGCCTTGGTCGAGGGGCTGTTCGGTATCGTGCCCGACGCGCTGAACAGGACGCTGACCATCCGTCCCGGCCTACCCGCCGCCTGGAATTACGCATCCATAAACATCCCCGATTTATCGTTCGATTTCAAGCGGGAAAACCGGACGGATACGTACCTACTGCGCCCTGATTTTCCGACGAAACTTAACCTCAAATTCCAGGTGACTGCGCAGGGGCAGCCGAAGCGGGTGACGGTCAACGGCAAACCGGTTGCCTGGGCTAACGTATCGGCATCGGTCGGGAAACCGGTGATTGAGATTGTTACACCATCGGCCGATGAGTATCGGATCGAACTGAGCTGGGACGGGGCAAAACCTGTGTTACCAGCGCCGGAGCGGATATACGCAACGGGCAGCACGCTGTCCGCTCGCTTGGCGGGGGCGCAAGGTAGCGGGGCAAGGGTGATTACGACGAAAGACCCGCAACAGGTACTGAGCAACATCAAAAGCACGGCACAGGGAGTTACGGCGCAGATCAAGGCCGCGCCGGGAACGTATACGGCTTTTTTGCAGGTAGAACAAGGTGCGTTGACCTGGTGGATGCCGCTCTGCTTCCGGGTCGACAAGCCGGTGACGGTGCTGCCCAACGAAGCCGAGGTCAGTAGCCCGACGTTTCGCTTGCAGAACAACACCGGCGCGGCGATTCAGGCAACGGTAACCGTCAACGGTTTCAAGACTACACTGAACGTACCTGCCGACAGCCCATCAGACGCCGTTACCGTGCCCCAAAGCGACTTGCTGCCCGGCACCAACAGCGTATCAATCCGGCTTCCAAACGGCACCATCGTGACCGAACGCCTGATTGACTGGACGGCGAAAACGGATAAAAAGCTGGAAACCATCGACCTGTCGCGCTACCATAACGACCGGGTGACGCAGATTTTCCGGAACAAATACCTGTCGCCTCGTCCGCAGGTGACCACCTTGCAGCTACCCTGGCAAGGAACCGGTGATTGGCCGCATCCGCTTGAGGTGCACGAGATCGACGATAGTGGATTACGGAAATTGGCGGGCTCAACGAACCGAATTGTGCTGCCGCAAGGAATTCCGTTCAGCACGCCCGGCAGCGCTAATATGAAGAATATCCTCTTTACCTCACAGTGGGATAATTACCCTCGTCAGCAAACGATTCCGCTCACGGGTAAATCGTCGCACGCCTGGTTACTCATGGCGGGGTCGACCAACCCGATGCAAAGCCAGTTCACCAACGGCGCGGTGGTGGTCACCTATACCGATGGCAGCACCGACAGTCTGGCATTGCGCAATCCCGAAACGTGGTGGCCGATCGAAAAAGAGTATTACACCGATGGTTTCGCTTTCTCCCTAAAACAGCCCCGCCCAATCCGCGTCCACCTGAAAACGGGTGCGATCATTTCGGGCGAGGAATCGAAACAAAAACACAATGGCCGATCAATTGCCGGTGGTGCCGCCACCGTGCTTGACCTGCCGCTAAATCCATCGAAAATGCTAAAAAGCCTTACGCTGAAAACCATTGCCAACGACGTTGTTATCGGCTTGATGAGCCTGACACTGGCCCGATAGCAGGAGACCGCAGGACGCCATTCACTGCATTGATTTTGATCTTTCGTTCGTAATCGGCGTACCATCCGGCTACCGTAGAGACGCAAGATTTTGCCGCACCGGCGGACCGGTCTCTACACGCGCGTCAGCAACACACGCACGTATTCCCCCAACCAACCATGAAACAAACATTCCTACTAATAACCGCCCTCGCCTTAACCAGCGGGACCATAACTGCCCAGAACGCGCCTAAAGCCAACGATTCCACCACGCCGCTACACCTGCTGAAACCCGATTATCCGGTTCCGTATGGCCAGCCCAAAGTAGCCGATGTAACGAAGGTGCTCGATCGGGTGTATACATACCTGGACACCACTACGCCGGCCGAACTGGTCGATAAAACGACTGGGAAGACGATCACCGATCTGGGTACGTTCAATCCGAACGCGATTATCAGGCCCGGCGATTACCGGCTGACCAGCTACGAATGGGGCGTCACCTATGCCGGGATGCTGCTGGCTAGCGAAGCCACCGGCGACCCGCGTTACGCCGAATACACCAACAAACGGCTGGCGTTTCTGGTCGGTATAACCCCGTATTTCAAGAATCAGGTGGCGACCGACCCGACCGCCAATACACCGCTCCGGCCTATGCTGGCCCCCCACGCTCTCGACGATGCCGGGGCAATGGCGGCGGCCATGATTAAATTAGTCCGGAAGGGGAACGTGAAAACCGATTTCCGGCCGCAGATCGATACGTACCTGAACTACATCACCAAAAAAGAGCATCGTCTGGCCGATGGAACGCTGGCTCGTAACCGGCCGCAGCCCAACACGCTCTGGCTCGACGATCTGTTCATGAGCGTGCCTGCACTGGCGCAGATGGGTAAGCTGACAGGCGAGAAAAAGTATTATGACGAGGCCGTGAAGCAGGTGCTGCAATTCGCGAAGCGCATGTTCAACAAGGAAAAAGGCCTGTACATGCACGGCTGGGTCGAGGGCATGAGCGTTCACCCTGAATTCCACTGGGCACGCGCGAACGGCTGGGGCCTGATGACGACCGTCGAACTGCTGGAGGTATTGCCCGAAAACCATCCCGGTCGACCGGCGTTGTTGGAACTGCTTCGTGCGCACGTTCGTGGACTAGCCGCCTGTCAGTCTGGTTCTGGTTTCTGGCACCAACTGCTCGACCGGACTGATTCCTACCTGGAAACATCGGCCACGGCGATCTACACCTACTCCATCGCCCGCGCCATCAACCGCAGCTGGATCGACCCGCTGGCGTATGCCCCCATGACCCTGCTCGCCTGGAACGCTGTATCGACCAAAGTAACTAACAGCGGTCAGGTAGAAGGCACCTGCGTCGGCACCGGTATGGGCTTCGATCCGGCGTTTTACTACCACCGCCCCATCAACATCTACGCTGCCCACAGCTACGGCCCGGTACTGCTTGCAGGTTCCGAAGTGATCAACTTGCTCAAGAAAAAGACATTTGAGATCAACGACAGCTCGCTGCAACTGACGGAGAAACGGTAAAGTGTTGCTGACGCATGATGCTTCGCGCGCTAGGCCCTTCGACTCCGCTCAGGGTGACAATCCCACCCAAGTTCGTCATGCACCTGCTTGAGTGCATTGTCACCCTGAGCCTGTCGAAGGGCCATGCGAAAGCAACACACAGCGCGAAGCCACGTAGCACCGAAGCTCCAGCTTCGGTAGTCTAAGCTTGTCAGTCACTATCGAAGCTGGAGCTTCGGTGCTACATGCCAACGCATGAAAAAACAATTCACAATTACCTGCCTCTTCATCCTGACACTGGCTAACTCTCTGGCTCAAACACCAGCCAGTTACCATTTTGATTTCGGCTCGGGGAAGGTAGCGAAAGGTTATACCGCCGTGTTGCCAGCTACGCAATACACGAAGGAACTGGGCTACGGATTCACGAAAGAAGCGCAGATCACCGCGATTGATCGGGGCGGGCGTAACGCGCTGACGGGCGATTATTGCACCAGCGATAAACCGTTCTATTTCACCGTCGACGTACCTGAGGGTAACTACGACGTGACCGTGACGCTGGGCGACAAAACCGGGGAATCGGCCACGATGGTGCGGGCTGAGTCGCGGCGGCTGATGACGGAGCAGATCGTGACGAAAGCCGGGCAGTTCGAGACGCGCACGTTTACGGTAAATGTTCGTACCCCGAAAATCAACGACCAGCAGAACGTTCGGCTGAAACCACGCGAACGCGGGTATCTGAACTGGGACAATCAACTGACGCTGGAATTCAACGGGCCAAATCCGAAGGTATGCGCCGTGGAGATCAGACGCAATGAGAAGGCGACGACGGTTTTTCTGGCGGGAAATTCCACCGTTGTCGATCAGGACCGTGAGCCCTGGGCCGCCTGGGGACAGATGATTCCGCGCTTCTTTGATGCGGGGAAGGTCGCCATTGCCAACCATGCCGAATCGGGTGAGGCGTTGAAAAGTTTTGTCAGCGAAAAGCGGCTGGAGAAGATCATGAGCCTGATGAAACCCGGCGATTACCTGTTCATCGAATTTGCCCACAACGACCAGAAACAGGGCAGCGCCCACGTTGAGCCGTTCACGACTTACAAAGAGCAGGTAAAGTTGTTTATCAGCGAAGCCCGCAAAAAAGGGGGCGTTCCGGTGCTGGTTACTTCCATGCACCGCCGCAGCTTCGACTCGACCGGCCACATTACCAACACGCTGGGCGATTACCCCGAAGCCATGCGGCAGACCGCCCGTGAAGAAAACGTGGCCCTGATCGATCTGAACGCGATGAGTAAAACGATGTACGAAAGCTGGGGCCCTGAAACGTCGCTGAAAGCCTTCGTGCATTACCCCGCTAACTCGTTCCCCGGCCAGACCGAGGCGTTGAAAGACAATACCCATTTCAGTACCTATGGGGCCTACGAAATCGCCCGCTGCGTAGTTGAGGGTATCCGAACGAACGTACCTGAACTGGCTAAATCGCTACTAACCGATCTGGGTACGTTCAACCCCGCCCAGCCCGACCCGCTAGCCACCTGGAACTGGCCGCTAAGTCCAATGATAACTGCTATTAAACCCGATGGAAATTGAGGTTTTTTGTCATCCCGACGACAGGAGGGATCTTGAGTTTAGCACAACACTGGCGTAAGGAAACCTCAAGATCCCTCCTGTCGTCGGGATGACAAAAAAGCAACCCACACGCCCCGAGCTAACAAAAACGTACATGAAACAACGCCTCTTTCTCCTCCTACTAACCCTATGCATCGCGGCTGTTCGGTTTCAATCGGTGGCGAAAAAGCCTAACGTCATCTTCATCCTGGCCGATGATATGGGCTACGGCGACTTGGGTTGTTTCGGGCAGAAGGAGATTCAAACGCCTAATATTGACCAGTTGGCGAAGGAGGGAATGCGTTTTACGCAGGCATATGCCGGTACATCGGTTTGTTCACCGTCGCGGAGTTCGTTGATGACGGGGCAGCATACCGGGCATACCTACATTCGAGGGAATTACGGACCGAATCGGACCCGCGTTTCGTATCCCGATAGCATTTTTACCATGGCCGAACTGTTCAAAGCGCAGGGCTACGCCACGGGTATTTTCGGGAAATGGGGGCTGGGTACGAAAGGCTCGAGCGGGACGCCCAACAAGCAGGGGTTCGATGAATTTGCGGGCTACCTCGACCAGAACCACGCCCACGATTACTACACCGACCACCTCGACCTGAACGAATCGGTGGTGCAACTGCCCGAAAACAGCGGGGGTAAAAAAGGCATCTATACCGCCGACTGGTGCTTCGACAAGCTGAAAGCCTTCGTGCAGGGGCATACCGAACAGCCGTTCTTTATCTTCTTCGCTACCACCCTGCCGCACGACAAATACCAGCTTGCCGTGAAGCTGCAGTACGCCAGCAAAGACTGGCCCGAAGGCGGAAAAATCTACGCTTCGATGGTAACGCACCTCGATCAGCAAGTGGGCGATCTGCGAAAATTGCTGAAACAACTAAAGCTCGATGATAACACGCTGATCGTCTTCACGAGCGACAACGGTCCCGCCACACTGGCCGTCAGTGGCCCCGACAGTCCGGCATTCGATGCGGCCTTTTTCAACAGTTCGGGTGGGCTGCGGGGCATCAAACGGGAGATGTACGAAGGCGGTTTGCGCGAGCCGATGATCGTTAGCTGGCCGAACCATATCAAGGCGGGTACAACGAACACGTACCCGGTCGCCTTCTGGGACTTCATGCCCACGTTTGCCGATTTGACCGGCTACAAAAAGCCGATAACAACCGATGGCCTGTCTATACTTCCGATGCTGACCGGCGGCAAGATGGCGGCTCGACCCGGTCGGCCATTGTATTGGGAGTTTCACCTCGAAGACAGCAAAGTAGGCGACATGAAACAGGCCGTGCGTCTGGGTAACTGGAAAGCCGTTCGCAATAGCGTCAGCCAGCCGGTTGAATTATACGACCTGAGCCGCGATGTACAGGAAAAAACCAACCAGGCGGCATCGGAGCCGAAACTCGTTCAGCAACTTACTGCCCTCATGCAACAGGCACACCGCGAATCGGCTTACTGGCCGGTGCCTGGTGCACAAACAACCCAACGATGAAAAACCTGATCTGTACTTTTTTTGCGATTGCCTGTCTGTTCATTGGCAGTGAACATGCCAGTGCCCAGCGGCTGATGGAGAACCTGAGCCGGGGCGTAGTGGCCGTCAATCAGGGTGATGGCAAGGTGTACGTTGGCTGGCGATTGCTGGGTACCGAACCCATCGACCTTTCTTTCAATCTGTACCGGACAACGGGCAGCGGCAAGGCAGTAAAGCTGAACAAACAGCCGATTACCCAAAGCACCAACTTCGTCGATCAGGACGTTGACCTGAGTCAGCCGACCCGCTACGAGGTGAAAGCGGTGCTGAAGGGTAAGGAACAGCCCGCCAGTGAACCGTTTACGCTCGCGGCCAAAGCACCTGCACAATCGTACCTGAGCATTCCGCTACAGACGCCCGTTGGGTACGTTCCCAACGATGCCTCGGCGGGAGATCTGGATGGCGACGGCAACTACGATATTGTGCTGCATCAAACCGGACGGGGTCGCGACAACGGCTCGGCGGGCATGAGCGACGCGCCTATTCTGGAGGGCTACAAAATGGATGGTACGTTGCTCTGGCGCATCAACCTCGGCAAGAATATCCGCGAAGGGGCCCACTACACACAGTTCATGGTCTACGACCTCGACGGAGACGGTCGGGCCGAAGTGGCCTGCAAAACCGCCGATGGCACCATCGATGGACAAGGCAAAGTCATCGGCGATTCAACAAAGCACTGGGTACGTGCCGACGGTAAAATTCTGGACGGCCCCGAATACTTCACCATTTTCGACGGAAAAACCGGCGCGGCCTTGGCCACTACCGATTACGTTCCTTCGCGTTACCCGACCGATGGCTGGGGTGGCATTGGCGGTAACGGCGGCACCGACAACAATGGCAACCGCGTCGACCGGTTTCTGGCCTGCGTGGCGTATCTGGACGGTCAACTGCCGAGCGTAGTCATGTGCCGGGGCTATTACGGCCGAACTGTACTGGCCGCCTGGGACTGGCGCGGTGGTAAACTGACATCGCGTTGGGTGTTCGATTCAAAAGACAAGCCCGGCTTCTCGGGTATGGGCAATCACAACTTGACTGTTACAGATGTTGATGCCGATGGAAAAGACGAAATCGTGTACGGCTCAATGGTGGTTGACGATACGGGGCAGGGCTTGTTTACGACCAAACTCCGCCACGGCGACGCGCTGCACGTCACCGATCTCGACCCCGCCCGGCCGGGTCTGGAGGCCTGGGGTATTCATGAGAATGAAGAAAAAGTAGAAGGCTACGAAAACGGGTATGGCGCAGCGCTCTACGATGCCCGAACGGGTGAAATCATCTGGGGTGCGTTTCCTGGAAAAGACGTCGGCCGTGGCGTAGCGGCTGATATTGACCCAACAAACCCCGGCGGCGAAATGTGGTGGTCGGGTAGCGATGGGCTGTACGACGCTAAAGGCAAACGCATTGGTAATAGTCCACCGTCGACGAATTTTCTGTGCTGGTGGGATGGCGACCTGACCCGCGAACTGCTCGACGGAAATCACATCGACAAATACCAGAACGGAGCCCCCGCCACCCGCCTGCTCACTGCCACGGATTGCTCCTCGAATAACGGTTCTAAATCAACGCCTGCCCTCAGTGCCGACCTCTTTGGCGACTGGCGCGAAGAAGTTGTCTTCCGCGCCAATGATGGCAAAAGCCTACGTATCTACACCACGACCATCCCAACGGAGCACCGCCTTTACACGCTCATGCACGACCCGCAATACCGCCTCAGCATCGCCTGGCAAAACGTTGGCTACAACCAACCCCCCCACACCAGTTTCCACATCGGCGCAGGCATGAAAACCCCGCCAAAGCCGACTATTATAACGACGTTGAAATGAGTGCTGGTAGGCTTCTGACGCTGTTCAGGATTGCAAATCCTAAACAGCCCATACAACAGCCCACACACTTAAACCAACCCTAACACAATCCATCAAACCTCCATCAAAAATTAGCATGAAAACATACCTCAAACTAACCCTGTTTGCCCTTATCGCTTTCGCCGCAGTTGCCGCGATGCAGGCACCGCGCCCGACGTTGTATATCATTGGTGATTCCACCGTTCGGAATGGTTCCGGGAAAGGGTCAGATGGGCTGTGGGGCTGGGGAAGCCTGATTCCCGCGCATTTCGACACCACCCGTATTCACATTGAAAACCACGCCATTGGTGGGCGCAGCAGTCGCACGTTCCTGACCGAAGGGCGCTGGGATAAGATCATGGCCCGACTGGCTCCCGGCGATTACGTGATTATGCAGTTTGGCCATAACGACGGCGGGGCCATCAATGACAGCACCCGCGCCCGTGGCTCGATCAGAGGCATGGGCGACGAAACACAGGAGATCGACAACATGATGACCAAAAAGCATGAAATCGTGCATTCGTTTGGTTGGTACATGAAGAAATACATTGCTGATACGAAAGCAAAAGGCGCGACGCCGATCGTGTGTTCGCTGGTGCCGCGCAATGTCTGGAAACAGGGAAAAGTAGAGCGTGGCTCGGGCAGTTACGGCAAGTGGGCTGCTGAATCGGCTACGGCGGGTGATGCGTTTTATATCGACCTGAACGAGATCATTGCGAAGAAATACGAAGCCGGTTACGACGAAGCCAAACTGAAAGCCGATTTCTTTCCCGGCGATCATACCCACACCAATTACAACGGTGCCAAATACAACGCCGCCGCCGTGGTGGAAGGCCTTCAGCAATTGAAAGACTGCTCGTTGAACCAGTATGTGGTGAAGTTGTGATGGCTTTCGTGAAGCTGGCGCGAGTGTTCACTCGTGTCTCTTATGTCGCAAGCATCTGCTTGCACAGCGCGAACGCGCAGTCAAGTTATAGAAGCGATACTGTAGTGAACAAATAGCCAGCTACAGTTGCGCTTTCGCGCTGAGCAAGCGAATGCTTGCGACATAAACGGCACGAGTAAACACTCGCGCCAGCTTCACGAAAGGGCCACGCACATCTTTTCCCCCTATAGCAGGAGAGTTCAGGAGGCATATACTATTTGTCGCAACCTACTTTACCTCTTACTATTCTCATTCTATTCCCGGTCAATTCTTAATCGATGAAAAATACCTTACCGTTGCTTCGTAACGTACCTGGCATTGCCTTGCTGCTGACATTGACGCTGACTGCTAACGCGCAGAAGCTGCCCGCTAAAAAGGAGATTCTGGCCAAAATGACGCTGGCCAATGACTACTTCATGGCGAAGTGGCCCGATACCGGCAAGGAAATCGTGACCAACAAAACCCGCCCCAGCAACATCTGGACGCGGGCCGTGTATTACGAAGGCCTGATGGCGCTTTACAAAACTGACAAGCAGAAACGCTACTACGATTATGCTGTCGATTGGGGCATGGCGCACAAATGGGGCATGCGAAGCGGCATCAGAACCCGCAACGCCGACGACCAATGCTGCGGCCAGACCTACATTGACCTCTACCTGATCGACCGGCAGCCCCAACGGATTCACGATATTAAGGCGTCGATTGATTCGATGGTGGCTAGTTCAAAAGTGGATGACTGGAACTGGATCGATGCTCTTCAGATGGCTATGCCTGTATTTGCCAAGCTGGGCGTGATCTACAAGAATCCTGCCTATTACGAGAAGATGTATCAGATATATATGTACTCGAAAACGAAGCACGGCGGCAATGGCCTTTACAACCCAAAAGACGGTTTGTGGTGGCGCGACAAGGATTTTGTGCCACCCTACAAAGAGCCCAACGGTGAAGACTGCTATTGGTCGCGGGGTAACGGCTGGGTGGTGGCTGCCCTGGTGAAGGTGCTGGAGATTATGCCGAAAGACGCCCCGCACCGCGCCGAATACGAGCAAACGTACCTGGCCATGATGAAAGCGCTGGTCCCGCTACAACGCGCTGATGGCTACTGGAACGTTAGTTTGCACGATCCGACCAATTTCGGGGGTAAAGAAATGACCGGCACTGCTCTATTCGTATACGGTATGGCCTGGGGAACGCGCAACGGCCTGCTCGACAAAAAGGTGTACGCGCCCATCGTAGCCAAAGGCTGGAACGCCATGGCCACCGAAAGCGTCGATACCGACGGTCGGCTGGGCTGGGTACAGGGAACGGGCAAAGAGCCGAAGGAAGGGCAGCCGGTAACGTTTACCAGCAAACCTGATTTTGAAGACTACGGCCTCGGCTGCTTCCTGCTCGCCGGTGCCGAAGTGTATAAATTGAAGTGAAGTGGTGGTGGTAGCTTCACGAAGCAACCTACAGCGTGAAGCAACACATACACCACCAATCCTAAATTCCTCCTTAACTGAAATGAAAAAATACATACTTCCAGCCCTGGTGGCTTTAGCCGGGTTGGGTAGCCCGCAACCTGCTTACAGCCAGCCGAAATGGCCGACTATTACTCAGCAGGCTAAACCCTGGACGCGCTGGTGGTGGATGGGCAGCGCCGTGAACGACAAAGACCTCACCCGCCTGATGGAGCAATACCAGAAAGCCGGGTTGGGGGGCGTTGAAATCACCCCGATCTATGGCGTCAAGGGTGAAGAAAAGCAGTTTATCAGCTTCCTGTCGCCGAAATGGATGGATCGCCTTACGCACACGCTCACCGAAGCGCAGCGGCTGGGTATGGGTGTCGATCTGGCGCAGGCATCGGGCTGGCCGTTTGGCGGTCCGTGGGTGACGCCGGAAGATGCCTGCAAATACGTGGCCTACAGCAGCTACACCGTAAAGGGTGGCGAGTCGCTGAAAGAGCCGGTGACGTACATGCAGAAGCCACTCATGCGGGTGGTAGGCGAGCCGATCGACATTAAAAAGCTAATCGACCCAATCGCGAAAAATCCCGATCTGCAACGGCACGCCTTCGATCAGGTACGTTTCGAGAAACCGATGCCGTTGCAAAGCCTGATGGCCTATCCTGAGAAAGGTGAACCCGTTGAGCTGACCAGCCGCGTGGATAAGTCAGGTACGTTGAACTGGACTGCTCCTGAGGGGAAGTGGACGTTGTTTGCCGTTTTTGAAGGCTGGCATGGCAAGCAGGTCGAGCGGGCTGGCCCCGGCGGTGAGGGCGACGTGATCGATCACTTTTCGAAAACCGCTACTGACCATTATCTGCAACGGTTCGATCAGGCGTTTAAAGGCTATAACCTGAAATCACTGCGGGCGTTCTTCAATGATTCATACGAAGTGGATGACGCATCAGGTGAGGGCAACTGGACGCCGAACATGTTTGCCGAATTCAGCAAGCGGCGCGGCTACGACCTGAAAGCCCATTTGCCCGCCCTGTTCGGCAAAGACGTTGACGAAACCAACAAGCGGGTGCTGAGCGATTACCGGGAAACGATCTCGGAGTTGTTGCTCGAAAACTACACCAAAACCTGGAGTACCTGGGCAAAGGGTAGGGGTAAGCTGATCCGGAATCAGGCCCACGGTTCGCCCGCCAATATCCTCGATCTCTACGCGATTACCGACATTCCGGAGATTGAAGGAACGGAGCTGCTTCGCATCAAATTCGCCTCGTCGGCGGCGCACGTGATGGGTAAACAACTAACATCGTCGGAATCGGCAACCTGGGATAATGAGCATTTTCTGTCGAAACTGAGCGACATCAAGAAAGACATGGATCGCTTTCTGCTGGGCGGCGTGAACCATACATTTTACCACGGCACCAACTACTCGCCCCAAAGCGCTCCTTGGCCGGGCTGGCTGTTCTACGCCGCCGTGCATTTCAACCCCAATAACAGCTTCTGGACCGATTTCAGTACGTTGAATACTTACGTAGCGCGTTGCCAGTCGTTCCTCCAAGCCGGTAAACCCGACAACGACGTGCTTGTCTACCTGCCCATCTACGATGCCTACACGCGTCCCGGCAAGGTGCTGTTGCAGCATTTCGACGGCATCGACCATGGGTTTAAAGGCCTGCCGGTGGAGGAACAAACGGAGTCGATGCTGGCAAAAGGCTACGCGTTCGATTTCATTTCCGACAAACAATTGCTCGGGGTAACTACGGCGGGAGGCAAGCTGCAAACCGGTGGTAATGCGTACAAAACCATTCTGGTGCCGGAGTCGAAGTACATGCCGCTGGGTACGTTGCAACAGTTGTTAAAACTAGCCCAGAACGGGGCAACCGTTGTTTTTGCGGGTGGAATGCCGGAAGACGTGAACGGTATGGGTAATCTGGACGCACGTCGGGCTACGTTCAAAAGTTTGCTGGCTGGCCTGACATTCACCAATACAAAGGAAGTGCAACGGGCCGAAGTGGGCGGGAAAGGGCAGATTCTGACGGGGAAAAACGTAGATCAATTGCTGGTAGCGGCGGGCGTCAACCGCGAAACGATGCTGGATAACGGCTTGCAGTGTATTCGTCGGGCCACCAAAACCGGTCATTACTACTTCGTTGCCAACTGGGGCGAGAAAGCCATTGATGGCTGGATACCGCTTCAATCACCGGCTAAGTCGGCGGCCTTGTACAACCCGATGACGGGCCAAACCGGCATGGCGTCGATCCGCGCCACAAGTATGGGCAGCGAAGTCTATCTGCAACTGGCCCCCGGAGAATCGTGCCTGCTGGACCTAACCAACACGGCCGTTAGCGGACGAGCTTACACGTACCGGAAAGCGACGGCCCCGGCCCAGCCTATTACCGGTAACTGGACCATCAACTTCGTGAAAGGTGGCCCCGAGTTGCCCAAACCGGTGCAAGCAACTGACCTCGGATCGTGGACGAAACTGGACGGCGATGCTGTTAAGAAATTCTCGGGCACGGCCACTTATTCGATCACGTTCCCAATGCCAACCGACGCGGCGAATGACTACCTGCTCGATCTGGGTGGTGTTGCCGAAAGTGCGCAGGTGCAGCTAAACGGCGTTAAGCTGGGTACGTTGCTTGGTCCGGTGTATCAGGTAAACGTTCCGAAATCGGTTATGAAAGCGACCAACACGCTGGTCGTTACGGTATCGAATAGCATGGCCAACCGCATCATCGACATGGACAAGAACCAGGTGGTCTGGAAGAAATTCTACAACATCAACATGTCGGCCCGCCTGAAAGAAAACCGAGGCGCCGACGGCAATTTCACCGCCGAAAACTGGGACGTAAAACCGTCTGGTTTGCTAGGCCCTGTAACGATCACACCGGCTGCAGTGGTGTCGGTGAAGTAAAAAAGCGAAGCTGGCGCGAGTATGTACTCGTGCCCTCTATGTCGCAAGCATTCGCTTGCAGTCCGATAGGGCAATGCGGTAGCGAATCAATACAGTAGCTGGTTTCTCATTCTCTACATATTCTCTACCCTAGTTGCGCTCTTGCGCTCTTGCGCTGTGCAAGCGAATGCTTGCGACATAAGGGGCACGAGCAAATGCTCGCGCCAGTCACTACCCCCAAAACAAAACCACAAAAAATGGAAGAAGTAGCCTTTACCATGCAGTTGAAGCCCGGGGTTGTGGCGGAATACAAACGTCGGCATGATGAGATTTGGCCGGAACTATCGGTAGCGTTGACCGAAGCGGGCATCCGCGATTACTCGATCTACCTCGACCCGACGTCAGGTACGTTATTCGCCGTGCAGAAACGTTTACCCGGTCACACTGCCGACGCCCTGCCCGAACTGGATGTGATGAAGCGCTGGTGGGCCTACATGGCCGATCTGATGGACACGAACCCGGATAATTCGCCCGTAGCCAAGCCGCTGGAGTTTATTTTCCATGCTGATTAGGCAGGTAGGTACGGGAAGGTTAGGCGGCTTGGAAAAGTAGATTTGTAGGATGTTTAATAGCATTTAAAAGCTAGAGCAAGATTAGATAAAGACAGAGGCGCAGAGAACTCAGAGTTACATTAGACTGCTAGTGAACTGGTTGTATAGAATAAAAAACTCTGTGTTCTCTGCGCCTCTGTGTTTATCTGTTTTTTTCTCATTACCGATACATTCATTTCCCTATGTCGACCGAAAACCTTTCCCGAAGAACATTTATTCAGCAGTCAGCCGTAGCCACGGCCGGACTGATTTCCGCCAGCAGCATGGCGGCCATTGCCGCATCAATTGATCCGAATTCGGCGGTGAAACGCCGGATAGCGATGGTCGGTACCGGTCACCGGGGCACGAGCATGTGGGGCGTACCGGTCGCGAAGGAGTTTGGTGATCTGGTCGAGTTCGTCGGCCTGTGCGACAAGAACCCTGGTCGGGCCGAAACGGCGCGGAAGATGCTGAACGTGACCTGCCCGCTCTACACCGATTTCGACAAGATGATGAAGGAGGCGAAACCCGACCTGCTCATCGTGACAACGGTCGATGCCACGCACGATCAGTTCATCATCAAAGGCATGGAAATGGGCGCGGACATCATCACGGAAAAGCCGATGACGACCGACGAAAGCAAGTGCAACGCCATTCTGGAAGCTGAACGCAAAACGGGCAAAAAGGTCACCGTGACGTTCAACTACCGCTATTCGCCACACCGCCAGAAACTGTATGAACTGCTACGCGCCGACACCATCGGTAAAGTAACGTCAGTCGATTTTCACTGGTATCTGGATGTGAAACACGGCGCCGATTATTTCCGTCGCTGGCACCGGCTACGCGAGAATAGCGGCTCGCTTTGGGTACACAAAGCCAGTCACCATTTCGATCTGCTGAACTGGTGGCTCGAATCGGAACCACAAACAGTCTACGCCCAGGCATCGCTCGATAACTACGGTAAAAATGGCCCGTTCCGGTCGACGAACTGCCGGCCCTGTACGTTCAAAGACAAGTGCTCGTTTTATTTCGACATGACCAAAGACAAGCGTCTGATGGCTCTGTATGCCGATAACGAGAAGCGCGACGGTTACCTGCGTGACGGTTGCGTTTTCAAAGAAGACATCAACATCTTTGATAAGATGGCCGCTACGATCCACTATGCCAACGGGGTGAACGTGGCTTATTCGCTGACGACCTATTCACCTTACGAAGGCTACCGCATTGCGTTCAACGGTACTAAAGGCCGCATTGAAGCCTGGATCAAAGAAACTGGCGCGATGACGCTGGAACCGTACGACGAGATTATGATCTCGCACAACTTCGGCAAAATCGAAACGATTCGCGTGCCACAGGCCGAGGGTCACGGTGGCGGTGATGCCCTGCTTCGCGACAAGATTTTCCGCAACCCGAAAGCACCCGATACCTTCCGGCAGTCGGCGGGTAGCCGCGATGGAGCGATGGCGATTCTGGTTGGCATTGCCGCCCGTAAAAGCGTCGATTCCGGCAAACCCATAAACATCGCTGATTTGACCGAGTTGAAACCGCTGGCGGTGAAGGGCTAGGTACGTTGCTAGATTTCTCGGCATAGCCCCGCGGCGGCGGACCGTCCCGCCCTAAAGGGAGCCTGCTGGCGCATTCGTATTGCTTACGCCGGTTCGCTAGTGCGTAAGCAATACGAATGCGCCAGCAG
>NZ_JBGGWF010000022.1:0-33203 GCF_041321135.1 Fibrella aquatica
AAGGGTGCCCGCTGGCGCACGAGTAGCTCCGCCGCAGGTGCTTCGTGCGCCAGCGGGCACCCTTCAGGGCGGGGGGCTACGCCGAAACAAACTATCTTCGCAACGCAATGCTGTTTTCTGAAATCATTGGCCACGACGACACCAAGGAAACCCTGGTTCGGGCCGTACAAACCAATCACCTTGCCCATGCCCTGCTTTTCGACGGGCGCACGGGCAGCGCCAACATGGCCCTCGCCTTGGCGTTGGCTACCTATGTAAACTGCGAAACCCGCCTGACCGACCCTTCCCGAACAGACGGATGTGGTCAGTGTGCTTCGTGCGTTAAAACAGCCAAACTCGTGCATCCCGATCTGCACATGGTGTATCCGGTGGTGAACATTAAAGGAAAAAATAGTAGCGAATTGTTACTCCCCGAATGGCGTAAATTTCTGACAGACAACCCTTACCGCACAATAACTGAATGGCTCGACGCCACGGGTGGCGACAACAAGCAGGCCAATATCTCGGCCGAAGAGGCGCGGAACATCCTGCAACGGCTTTCACTGAAAGCCTACGAAGGGGCCTATAAACTCATGCTGATCTGGTTACCCGAACAGATGAACGCCACCGCTGCCAATGCCCTGCTGAAAGTACTGGAAGAACCACCCGAGCGAACCCTGTTTCTGCTGGTGACCGATCAGCCCGACAAATTGCTCGTTACCATTCTATCACGTACCCAACGTGTGCCGATTAGCAATTTCACGGATACGGAAGTAGCAACATACCTGCGGCAAACCCTGAATTTCGATGAAACAAAAGCCCGGCGTATTGCCTACCTCAGCGATGGCAATATGGCGCAGGCCCTGCAACTCGGCCAATCAAAAACGGATGACCTGGCTGGAAACAGTCAACACACCTGGTTTGCCGACTGGATGCGAAAGTGTTATCAGCAAGACCTGACCTGGCTGGTTAAACAGGCCGACGAGTTCGATAAGATTCCCAAAGAACGTCAGAAGAACCTGTTCGACTATAGCCTGCGACTTTGCCGCGACCTTTTCCTCTGGCAACAGGGAGCCGAACAGCTCCTGCGACTACCCGACGATGAACTTAATTTTGTCCGTAATTTCGGGAAAGTGTTAAAACCTGAACTCATTGAACGGATGGTGGGCGATTTGAATGAGGCAGCTTATCACCTGGAACGAAATGCGCGGGCAAAGATGATACTGCTCGACTTGTCACTGACTTTCACACGGTTGATAAAACGATAGGTACGTTCCTACAATAAACAGAAACCTGTAAACAGCAACCAGTAAACTTCTTCTTATGCCCGCTGCCCTTAGCCCCGACCTGAAACGAGCCATCACGTTCCTACCCGATAAAGAGAAAGATAAGTTACTTATCCGGCTCATTGGCAAAGACCCCGTTTTGACCGAAAAACTGGAATATGAGCTGGTAGAACATAAAACAACGCTCGACTATCGGCGAGACGTGATTCGGGAAATTACTAACCGCATAGTCGCCATTAGTCAGGATTCGCCCGGTTGGATGATGATGGATATGCGCACCGTGAGCGGCTACATCACCCGGCATGTGAAGGTGACAAAAGATACGTACGGCGAGGTTGACTTAACCATTCACATGCTTAAGAGCTTTTTCGATCACCACGCCACCCTGCTGCAACGCCTGAGTAGCCGAACCGAGAAATGCGCCATTTACGTAGCCAAACGGACCGATGCTATCCTGAAAAAGCTAAACAAACTCGACCCAGATTATTACATGGAGTTCGAGGACGACATGAACAAAGTGCTCAGGTACGTGTACGATAGCGCTGCCGCCCACTACGCCCGTCAGTTAGACACGCCTACCGAATGGAGACAATGACAGTTATCAGTAAACAGTTATCAATTATCAGCGTTGCTTAGGTACGTTATCTGGCAAACCCTTTGATAACTGATCATTGATAACTGTTCACTGACATGGAAACTGTACTGATCACTGGCGGAACAGGCACAATCGGCCGCCGACTTACTCAATTACTCCAGCAACAAGGTTATACGGTTACGTACCTCAGCCGATCTGAACAAAATCAGAACGGTGTTAAGGCCTACCGTTGGGACGTACCCAATGGCCAACTCGACATTCGGGCTATCCAAACGGCCGATCATATTATTCATCTGGCTGGGGCAGGTATTGCTGATAGCCGCTGGACGGATGAGCGCAAACGCGAAATTCTGGATAGTCGCACGCAGTCGACGGCCTTACTGGCTAGTGCCCTGAAAGACACGCAGCACCACGTCAAAAGCTTTATCTCATCATCGGCCATTGGTTATTATGGCGGCGACACTGGCGATCGGCCACTACGGGAGAATAGTGCGGCCGGTACCGATTTTCTGGCGCAGGTGACACGTACCTGGGAACGGTCTGCCGAGGCAGTTTCGACACTTGGTATTCGGACGGTCAAAATCCGGACGGGGGTGGTGCTTACCATGGAGGGCGGCGCTTTACCCAAACTGGTGCAGCCCATCAAACTGGGTGTTGGTGCCCCTATTGCATCAGGGCAGCAGTATATCTCCTGGATTCACGTCGACGATATATGCGGCCTCTTCATCGAAGCACTAAAGAACCAGACCTGGACGGGCGTGTATAATGGCGTGGCTCCCAAGCCAGTTACCAACGCCGACCTCACCCACCTGATTGCCAAAGTGCTGGGGAAACCACAAATTCTGCCCAACATTCCGGCTTTCGTGATAAAACTGATGTTCGGCGAATTGGCTATTACGGTTTTGGGAGGCAACAACGTGCTCAACCGACGCGTGGCCGACGAAACGGCTTTTCAGTACAAATTTCCTGATCTGAGAAAGGCATTGGAGGACTTACTGAAGTAATGAGTACGCGGATTATGTGATGGGTACCCATCACATAATCCGCGTACTCATTACTTAAAACCGTCTCTTCAAGATTTCAACTAGTTCCGTTACTTCATCGCTGTCCATATTCCACATAAACTGGTTGGCGTAGCGGTACGAAATCAAATCGAGCGCCTGACCGTAGTTGGTCATCTGGTCGAGTTCAGCGATGGCTTCGTTATAGGCATCGGCACTTCCGCTGAAGAGTTGGTTGATAAACCGGAACTTCTGGTTGAGCGAAATAGTCTTGGACAGGCTACCCGTGGCCACTTTCTGGAGCGAATCGCCCAGTGTAGCCACACCACTATCGGCCGTAGTATCTTGTGCCGTATTGAGCGTTATAGATGGCTTTTCCGATTGGCTCGAAAACACACTCGGCTGATTTGCAGGTGCCGTGGGTGCCTCTTCATAGGCCGAGAAATACCCGCTGCTTCCGTTCAGTGCTACGGTTTCCGGCTTTTCGGGCTCTTTGTCTACCAATTCCGGAATTACCTCCTGAACAGATTCCTGCGGCTGAATAGCCACCGGAGTAACAGGAGCCGTAACCGGTGGTCTTGGCAAAGCTTTTTGGTCAGGCGCCTCCTCTTCCAGATCAAAGAATGACCGGGTCGATGGTGACTGGTAATTTTCCAGCGCCTGCCCACGCAACAGCGTCGACAGATCCATCACTACTTTTTCCGAAAACATCTCCACGTATTTTTCGGGGCGTTCCAACTCCTGAACCCGCTGGGATATAATCTCGTCCAGATAGCCCAACGCCTGATTCACGTAGATAAACGGACGGCCATTAAGCCGCTGTTCCAACGCCAACGGAATAAACTTATTAATCTGCGTATAACGTATCAGATGGCGCAGGTTCTCGGCAGTGAGCGTAAAATCAGGCTGATTTCGTAGTTGATCGTCGTAATAATAGCGGGGGTCGAAGAGGGCAATCAGCGTACGTTTGGTGGCATCGGCCAATAATGGCTCCAGATGCTCGCGGCGAACGGCAATATGTTGCGAAACCACATTCATAAACGAACGAAGGGCTTCCTCTACCTCAGGGCTACTGAAATCAAAAAAAGGACTGCGGAATTTCTCCGTTTCCCCCTTCCACTTGTCGAACAGGCTACTGACAACGAATAGATTAATCTGGTTGACGGGCGTCAGGTTCAGAATTTGTTTACCGCTAATGGTTGGATTGGCATGGTAAAAATCAGCCGTGACCCGCCGGGCATACGACTTACTGTATTCGTTGAGCGCGTTTGTATTGAATTTGTTCGACATTGTTAAAAGCCTTTGCTTTGTAAATATATTGAAATCAAGCAACCGCTTTTGAGAAACCTCGATTTGCAGCCCCAAAAAATTGTGTAGTGGGCTCTTCTCGACGTGTCGATTGCGGATTACGGCCCGAATAAATCCCTCAAAATGGGTATCGCCCAACTGTGCTGATAGCATCCCAACGTCTTTAGTAGTATGTTTATTGAACCCACCCGTCGGCGCGAACCGCCTCATTTGCGCGTAGGCTGGATAGAATTGATCTGCGGTTCTATGTTCTCTGGAAAAACAGAAGAACTTATTCGCCGACTCAATCGCGCTCGAATTGCCAAACTCAACGTCGGCATCTTCAAACCCAGCCTCGACACGCGCTACCACGAACACGATATCGTGTCGCACAACGCATCAGCAATCACGTCGATACCCGTTCCCAATTCGGCAACCATTCTGTCAATGGCGCATCCCTGCGACGTCGTCGGAATCGATGAAGCACAGTTCTTCGATTCAGGCATTGTTGAGGTCTGCAATCAGCTGGCTAATGATGGCAAACGAGTAATTGTAGCCGGGCTGGACATGGATTTTTCGGGAAAACCCTTTGGCTGCATGCCGCAGTTAATGGCCGTCGCTGAATTCGTTACCAAAGTTCATGCCATTTGTGTGGTTTGTGGTGATATTGCTCATTATTCGTATCGTCTTTCACCCTCACAAGAGCGCGTATTGCTCGGAGAAACAGAGAGTTACGAAGCACGGTGCCGTAGGTGTTTTCACCTAGGCCCCGACGCCCCCCACCGCGAGTGGGTGCAGGAATAAAGTGATTTACGATGTACGAATTACGATGTACGATTTGTTGCTTACGCCTAATCCAACTCGTGCAAGCAACAAATCGTACATCGTAATTCGTACATCGTAAATTTTACCTCCATTCAATCACCATCCCGTCGCGTTCCATTTTTCGGAAGTAGGTCATCTGCCGTTTGGCAAATTGGTGGATGGCTGTTTCCAGCTGAGCGACCATGTCCAGGTACGTTAGCTGACCCAGTACATACTGCGTAACATACTTATATTCAAGGCCATAGTAGACTAGTTTTTCAGACGAGATACCCTGGTCCAGTAACTGTTGTACTTCCTCGATCAGGCCTTGTTGAAGGCGATTGTGCAGGCGGCGGCTGATGCGTTCGCGGCGAACGGTTACGGGCGGGTTAAGACCAATTACCCGATAAGGCGGTAGCGGAAAACGCGGGACGGGTATAGCCTGCGGGTGCTGATTCAGGTACGTTCCAATCTCAATGGCCCGGAGTAGCCGTTTGCGGGTCGACGTATCGGCTTTTTCGGAGTAGGCAGAGGGCGTTTGCCGGAAGCGATCGAGTAGTTGCTCGTCGGTCAGTAACTCCAGATTATCCCGGAGTTCGTCATTGGGCGGAACGGGCAACATAGCATCGGGGCGCAGGGCCGCTTCGATATACATCCCGGAACCGCCACACAAAATTGGCACAGCATCTCGCTGCTGAATTTCCTGCATCACCCGATCAAAATCCTGTTGATAACGGAACACGTTGTAGTCGGCACCTGCCTCCACAACATCAATCAGGTGATACGGAATAGCTTGGCCATCAATCGTGTATTCGGCCAGATCTTTGCCCGTTCCAATGTCCATTCCCCGGTACACCTGCCGCGAATCGGCGCTGATGATCTCGGCGGGTTTTCCTTCCTGAATAAGCTGATAGGCCTGTTGCACGGCGAAGTGCGTTTTGCCACTGGCAGTAGGTCCAAGGATAACAAGCATGGGTGAAACGGGTGTGTTCGGCCAAAAAATTGGCCATTCGGATCGAAAACGGGTTTATTTGCCGTATGAAGTCATCAACACCCGTAAAAATAGCCATGATTGGCGGCGGCAGCTGGGCCACGGCCCTGATTAAAATTCTGTCGGAAGGTAATAGCTCCATCCGCTGGTGGCTGCGCAGCAAGGCCGATGCTGACCATATTCAGAAGTATCATCATAATAAAAGCTACCTCAGCGACGTGCAGATCAACCCTCGGAAGGTGAAGGTATGCACCAAAATCAGAGAAGCCGTGCGCGATGCTGATTTTGTGATTCTGGCTGTTCCGGCCGCCTTCATTGCCGAAGCACTTACAGGTTTAACGGCCACCCATTTCGCCGGAAAACACGTCATTTCGGCCATAAAAGGCATGATACCGACGTCGAACCAACTCGTGACAGACTGGATGGAGTCGACTTATAACGTACCTAAAGATCACCTCAGTTGTATTGCCGGCCCCTGCCATGCTGAAGAAGTGGCGCTGGAAAAACAATCGTACCTGACCATTGCCTCGACCAGCGACGACTGCGCCCAACAGGTATCGGATTTGCTGACGTGCCGGTTCGTGCAAGCGTCACCACTCAACGATATGTACGGCGTAGAGTACAGTGCCGTAATGAAAAATATCATTGCCCTGGCCTGCGGTATTACGCACGGTCTCGGCTACGGCGATAATTTTCAGGCGGTACTGGTCTCAAACGCCATGCAGGAAATTCGCCGTTTTGTGGATGCCGTTTACCCCATGGATCGTGACCTGAGCCGGTCGGCCTACCTCGGCGATTTGCTGGTGACGGCGTATTCACCGTTCAGCCGTAACCGCACGTTTGGCACCCTGATCGGACGGGGTTACACCATTCAATCGGCGCAGACCGAAATGAACATGATTGCCGAAGGCTATTACGCTGTTCGAAGCATTTACGCCATCAACGAGAAATACCAGGTACGTATGCCGATCTCCGATGCTGTGTACCGGATTCTATACGAAGGCGCTACACCAACGGCCGAAATGGCCCTTTTGAAAGGCAAACTGGTGTAGGGGTGAATTGGTGAGGGGTGAAAGGTGAGGAGTGAAGGGTGAAGGGAGGGCTTTCGCCTGAGTATTGACCTTGCGAAAGCAACACCTTCACTCCTCACCCTTCACCAATTCACCCTTCACTCCTCAATCAGCGTGAAGGTCGCCGCCTGCTACGAGAACAGACTCACCAGGGGCTAAATGACGTACCTGACGGTGACCGACCAACAGATCGAGTTGACCGTCATGTAAGAGAACACGCGTTTCGCCCTGTTCGTGACTAACGTGAAAACGGGTTCCGGTGGCTTCGGCGGTGAGGTTATCGGTATGTACCCGAAACGAATTGGCTACCCCGCTGGCTCTGGTATGGGCCACTTCAAAATCGGCCGTTCCCTCAAGCCAGACTGCCCGCGTCAGTTCGGCAATAGAAGCTCCTTCAGAGGCGCTTTCGCGGGCAAACCCGCGGGGAGTGTACCGTAGTCGACTATGAGGAAACAGAATCACGACCGAGCTGTCGGGCAGCAGAATACGGCGCGATTGGGTGGTCGTGGTAATCAGGCGTGAGGCCTCCTGCGTGTATTGCTTGTAGAGGGCCCAGCCAACCAACAGCACAATGCCCACGGTGGCCGCGATTGACCGGGCAAAATACCACCAGCCAATAAACGAACGAACCTCGGGCCGTAGCGGTCGCACATCTTCCAGATCCTGCAACGATTCCCGGATACGCCCCCAAACCGTCGACATTTCGTCAGGCTGAAGAGAATGAAGCGTCAGCGACCGTCCCGCATCGCTTACTCGTTCACGCGCCTCCCGAAACCGGGTGCTCAGGTGCGGTTGCATTGCTTCCATGCCCAGCCAATACGCCGCTACCTCATCGTCCTCCGGGTGTTGCACCCAGCGGATAAAAAGGTCGTCTGAGGCTAGCTCGTTGACGGTATACTGGGCGTATGGCTTCATTTATTCATTTGTGGCGAAGTGCGCTATAAGTTGCCAAAGTAGGCTAAAATAGCTTTCTACTGAGAGAATCAAAACGGTGACTAAAGTCCGTTTGTTTCGGGTATAAATGGCCGAATACCCGCTTTTGGTGCGAAAATCAAGGAAATACCGTCACTCATGACACCCATCCTGCATCGGTTCAACCAACAGACTCAAGGGTAGCACATCCATCAATCTATACATCGAAACAGGTGCGGCTCAAGGCATTGGTCAGCTACCGGAATTCATTGGGCGATAATTAAGGCAAATCAGCCTTTGTCACGTAGATATAGCCTTTTTTGCTATCGTAGAAAAACAGCTTTCGGTTGTTGATATAGCTGCTGACATAATCGGCCATACCGCTACGCAAAATTGGGTCGAACGTGATTGTATCGGCTTTTAAGTTCACGCTCATCACCAACTGATCGGTACTTCCCTTCAAATAAGCCAGTGTTTTGTAATACAACTGATTAGTTACTCTATCGATCATGAACTCACGGCCGAATTTTCGGCCGTTGGGTACATTGTCGGGTAAGGCCTTAGCTACGTCGAGCAGTACTGGATTGGCTATATCCGTGGTGACTACACGTAGTTGTTCCGTCTCAGGGTCGTAGATAAGCATGCGGTCGTTGGTGGCCGTGAATTGAAACGGAATAAGTTGCCTTTTTTCGGTCGGCACCTCCAGATTGTCTTCTTTAATGTAACAAGGGTATAAGGGTTTCTGAGCCGTTTTTAAGTACACACTTTTTTGGATAACAAACTCGCCTTTCGGTGTTGGCGACAAGACGAATAAACTGGAGTATAGCTGTAACCCTTTATAATCCACATAGTGAGATAGCAACTGCATATTGTTTGGGTCAATATTATCCGTTTTCGCGTTCAGGTCAAATTGCTTTTTTTCAACGGATAGCTTATCCATTTTTATAGTAAGCAACAGATAACCAGGCACTTCTTTTCGACCATCAAACAACACGGTGCCAACCATAACGGTCGAATCAGTAAGGACTGTGAACCAGGTTGTAGTTGGCCCCAACGCCCAATCCCGATTATTTACGTTGTACGGTTCGATTGACTTAATACGTAACAGCCGTACTTCATCTTTAACTAAATTCTCGCTGTTATCAAGCAAGCGGAAAGTAGACAATGCATTGTTATACAGGAGCGTATACTTTGGCAATATCACGAACCTATCGATCCTGAAATCGTCGCTACCATACCACAGCTTTAGCTCCTTTTCGGGGTAAACAATTTGCGCAATGGTCGAGTCTGTTTTCTCTACCTGCTGGGCTAGGATTGGCAGCGAGATGGTGCCAAGAAAAATCAGATAGGAGAACCGAATTCTGGCAATAATTTGTCTCATTGGGTTACGAGTTTATAATCGGCGCATCAGCAAACGCTTACGGCGATCGTGGTAATGGTGCTGATAAAACTGCTTTCCTTCTTCACTGAGGAACGAGGCCGCAATCAAGTTCTCAATAGATGCCGTTGACGCCAATAATCCATCAATTAGCTTACGAACCCGGGCCGGGGCAATCTGGCAATGCAGGCCAAACAGGTAAAACTCATCGAAGGTGTAAAAAGCATTATCCTGAAAATTGGCCGTTTCGTCGTCGCCAGGAAACAAGCCGTCGAGAGCCAGATCCGTATCGTTCACATGCCAGGCCGTATTGATCAAATCATAAACAGGCGACAACACGTAATCACCCTGCTGACTCTCGATGAGCGAGAAATTCTTCAGATGTGCATCACCGTTTCCGAACAGGAAGTTAAAAACCACCAAACGAAACAGCTTTTCGACTTCGACACGCCACGCAGGTACGTGTTGCTGCATGGCCGCTACGATATCGCTGTAATAGCCATCTTATTTAAACGTCGGCCCACTACGTTGCTCGGTACGCCCCAGCACAGAGGCAAAATCTTCAATGGCCAGCTTTGTACCATCCGGTTTATAGTCGAACCGTCGAATGAGATACGCCATTTCTCCGTCGGGAAAGAAAACCAGGGCATTAGGCGGTACCGCAAAGCCAAACACCTGTTTGGCCAGTTGCATAGTCAGATGCTCATTGGCAGGTACGTCGAGGCGATGGTTCAGGTCAAACGGAGCCGGTTTTAAGATGTACTGCCCCGCCTGATCGGTCAGCGTCAGTAAACGACCATCTAACCGGAGCGATGACTTTATCTGTACGCCCGAAATGGAGATTCGCCTACGATTTACCTGAAACAGATCATCAGGAGCCGTTGAGCGCTGGAATGGCAATATATGGCTCACCTTTCGGCCATTGAACAGCGTTCGTAACGCTGTGGTCGAGAAGGTAGATTGGTCGGTTTTGAGCGTTGCCGGACAAACGTGTAGGTCAGTCAACATCGATTTGTACAGTTACGGGCCCAATCGTTTCATGTTGCGCCGTTCGGGCGAGTAGGGTCATAAAGTCCTGCTCATCGATCCGAAATACCTGGCATTGCAACCGCCGATTATCACCTTCTGCCAGCATGTTGTAGAAAAAAGGAAACAGCACATCGGCGGTATAATCGGTTTCTTTTTTAGGAAAAGCCAGGGCAATCGGGCGGGCAGTGGCGTCCTGTCGGTAAGCATCAACGTACCTGAACGTATACCGCAGGCCCGACGACGCCTGCCGGTTTTCTGATAGATAGCCAGCCAATCTACCATTATAGAGTATCTGCAATGTAGTAGTCATGGCAGTTCAATAGTTATGGTTAGCCCAAGCACCTTTGTTAACTGTTCCACTGTTTGCCAACGCGGATTAGACCGGCCACTTTCAATGGCTTTTACAGTGCGCAGACTGACACCGGCAATCGCTGCCAGATCTTCCTGACGAATGGATAGTATTTGACGTCGCCGCACAAGTAGAGCGGCTAACTGATCGGTATTCATACTGTAATATAGGCACTATACTGCCCTTTTACGTAAACTTAGTAGTATTCAGGCCACAAAAAAGCGAAAAGGTGCACTATACTGCACCTTTTCGCTTTTCAATTAGTCCAACGTTCTTCCTATTTCACCACCCGAAGTATGCCTTGCATTAGGGATGAGTGGCCGGGGAAGGTGCAGACGAACTGATAATCGCCGGGTTCGGTGGGGGCGGTGAAGTAAATACTCTCGGCCGACTCGGGTTGGAGGATGTTCGTGTGGAACAGCACATCGGCCGAGGCAGGTACGTAATTTAGTTTGGCTCCGTTCAGGTTCAGCCGAAGGGCCTGATTGCCCACGGCGTTGGCGGCACCGGGCTTCACAATCACGCAGTTGTGCAACATGTCGTCGTTGTTGTTAAAGACGAATTTGATGCGGCTACCCGCTTTCACATCGACCTTTTCGGTGTCGAACTTCAGACCTGGCTTGGTGCCAATGCTGATCGTCTGGTCAGGGCCGTTGGTCCAGGTGGCGGGCATATCAACTACGCGTTTCGCGGAAGGGGCTGAGGGCGTGGGGCGTGGGGCGGTCGGTTTTCCGCTTTTACCAACTGCTTTAGTGCCCATCCCTGCTTTCGCTGAGGTGGTGGCCATCATGGCGCTGTGGTCGTGCATGGCGTTCGTGCTTGCCGACGCAACTGCGCGTGCAGGTACGTTCGCCAACTCGCCGGGGGCAATGGCGTTGAGCGTGTAATAACCCGTGTTATGCAGCAGCGACAACGTACCTGAGGCCGACTTCACGCCTTCGGCTTTCACTTCGTGGATGTAGCCTTCGCGCAGGGTGGTGTCGGCCACGATACGAGCCGTGCGGCCATCCTGACTCAGGATAACACCCCGGATCGGCACGGGACGGGCGTCTTCGATAGGGCTTCCGTAGGTGCTGTGGTATTTGTAGGTGAAACTGTTGAGGCTGTAACTGGCCGGATCTTCACCCGTTTTACGATCAACAGGCAGCGTAAATTCGATCTCGAATCCGTCCGGTTTCGAGCGGATCGTTTTCATTTCAAACGGCATTTTACCCGTCCAGACAATGCGTTGTACACCGAAGGGCGATTTACCCGTGGCGGCCCATCCCCGGCTGGTCATGCCCACAAACATAGAGCCGTCTTGTCCCCATAACATCCGCAAAATACCCGATTGAAGGCCTTCGCGGAAAGGAAAACAAGCGCCCTGCCACTTACCATCTACTTTTTCGAGGCTCATACGCATTACTTTACTGTGGCCCTGATCACCCACGAAAAGTTGCCCTGAGAACGGCCCGAAGGCTCCGTTTGTGGTATCTTCCTTGATATCTGAGGTTGAAATGCCCATCAGGGTATGCGGGAACCAGACGGCGGGTACTTTCAGGTTCTTCACGGTTTTGGCGACTTCAAACATCGGCTTACCGGTACTGGGTACGTCCTCCGGTTTCAACGCCAGTGGTGAACCCGGCTCACCCGACCAGCGAAGGCCAGCGGGGTTTCCGGCAAAATCGCCTTTTTCCAGGTGCGTTACCCGACCCGAGCCAACCCAGTCGCCCTGATTTTCGGCGTAAAAAATACTGCCGTCACGCAGAGCGGTGAAGCCCGCCGGAGACCGGAGGCCTGTAGCCCAGGGGGTCATTTCGCCCTTATCGTTCAGTTTCAGCATCCAGCCACGCCATTTCGACTGGCTGGCTCCCCGGCCAATCCAGTCGAGGTTCAGAGTGATGACCATGTCGCCGTCGGGCAGGGTGACGGGGCCATAGCTGTACTGGTGGTAGTTACCCGACAACGGCCATTTGTAGAAGGCCCGGTATTCGTCGGCTACCTCATCGCCATCGGTATCGATCAGGCGAGTTACTTCGCCGCGTTGGGTGGCAAACAGTTCGCCTTTAAATGGTCCCGACGTACGGTACAGTAAACCCAACGGTTCGTGAAGGCCCGTTGCAAACCGTTTGAAGGTGGGCTGTCGGCTACCCTGCATGTAGGGATTGCCTATCATCCAGACTTCACCACGGCGGGTACTTACGGCCAGTCGACCATCGGGCAGCGATGTCATGCCGCCCACTTCAAGTTGCACCCCATCGGGAATGGGTAGCGTGACAATGCGGTAATAATCTTCTTCGCTAGCCGGCCTTTGTGCAAGAGCCAACGAATGAATAAGTGAAAGAGTGACTACGGTCACTAGCTGTATAAGGGAAGTTTTCACGTTTTGGCGATGTGTTTAAACCTATAAACTCTCTTCTCAGACCTTATAGGTTTTGGCGAGTTTATCCGATGCGTAGTCCGTTTTCGGCGGGTTGTGTAGTAGTTAAAAGCGTGACGGTACCGTCGGTAGCAACGCTACCCATGACCAGGCATTCGCTCATGAATGGACCAATTTGTTTGGGCGGAAAATTCACAACGGCGATCACCTGTCTGCCCAACAGCATATCGGGCTGGTACAGCGTTGTGATCTGCGCCGAGGTTCGTTTGATACCGATGTCAGCGCCAAAATCGATGGTGAGTTTATAGGCCGGTTTACGGGCTTGCGGAAATGGTTCTGCCGCGATGACCGTCCCCACCCGCATATCAACCTTTATAAAGTCGGTCCAGGAGATTTGTTCCATCGTCAAAATTCGATAGTGTATTGCACCGCCCCGGCCCCATCCTTCATCGCAACAGGCATCATCAACTCCTGTTGCGTGCCCAGTTGCCGTAACGTCAGATTGGCTTTGGGATCGACCCGAATGTAGTAGCTGCGGTCGTCGATAGCAAACAGGCCTTTGGACACTTCTTCAATGATTTTTCCGGCCGCCAGTCGGCAGTAGAGCGGTTGGGCCGATGAGGCAGGACGACCCGTAACGGCAAACGTACGCTCGAGCCGGTTGGCCGTTGGGCGAAGGCTTTCGCGAACGGTTAATCCGGCCAGGGTATACTCCATCGTTGGCGATCCGTCTTTGGCCAGTACCATTCCTCCATAATTGAGCACGTCTTCCGTCAGGCTATCGGGCCAGGCGGCGTTGGCATTGGATAACATAGCCATGGCAGGGCGGGGCGACGGCATAATCACAGTGCCCAGGGGCTTTAGTAATTGAGGCTCGCCGCGTTCATACCACATCTGCGTCACATCAGCATAGTCGCCTTTCCAGGCCATCAGCAGGGCCATCTGGCTCAAGTCAACGGCGTAGTGAATAGCACTACCGTTTCCGACCGACAAGGCTTTGGTGCGTTTGTTCCGTTCGCCGGGCATCTGAATAAACGATCGAATCAGGGTAGGTCGTGCTTCGGGCTGAACGGCTACCAACCCCGGCGGTGAAAACTCGGGTAGCGACCCATCGGCATGCAGCGCCTGTGGCCGCGTCCCCGCCTGACTGATGAACAGCCCCAGCCCCGGACGTGGCCACGAGCGGGCAAACATTACCTCAACGGCATGGGTACCGGCCGTGAGTGGCATCAGGTGGGTTTTCACCGCGCCCAGCTCATCATACACCACCGGAATCACCGGCTTACCGTCGACCCATAAACCGGCGATACCACCCATGACCAGATCGAACTGATAATCGCCTGCCACAGGTACGTTCAGCTTACCATCAAATAAAATGGCAGTCCGACCCTGGCGTCCGTACGAAACGTTATAGCTAATCTTGCTGACGGTGTCTGATTTGACGGGCGTCTTTTTGTCCAGTTCTTCCCGGGTTTCGATACTCTCACCGTACAGCTTATAATTCACGGGGCCTGCCCAACTCGCCACCTTCCGGTTTTCCAGGGCTCGGTACCCCACGTTCCGAACAACCAGCGAACCGTTTTGGGCGGTCAACTGCAGCGGTTTTCCAGACGGTTTTCGGGGTAAGCTATAGCCTTCGCGCACCACAACCCCATTCACGATCAGGCGTTCGATCAAGGGGCCCACCGTACCCGTTTCGGCCCGATAATCTAACCGGATCGTTTGCCAGAGGCCGGGCGTTTTCAGTAACGGTTTTATGTCGCGTGACTGATTCAGGCTCAGCGACTCGCCGTTGGGTAACGTCAGCAGGGCGTCGGCATTGGCCGTTAATAACACATCGAACTGAAGCGCAAAGTCGCTGACCGGCGTGGCCAACGTTATGGGTTCACTGCCCGAGCTAACCAGCAGCGCCTCGGCACCCGGTTTTGTTTTCAGAGCGGCACTTTCGGCATTCAGGGTGATACCGGCGGCCCTTTGCCAGTTGGCAGACAGGTTTAGCGTTGCCAGATCGAGCCGGGGCAAATCGGCCTGGGCATAGACACACGTATGAAAGCCAGACAAGCCAATGCATACACTTACCAGAAAAATAGCTTTTTTATACATAGTTGATAATCAAGATGGGCACAGTCAGTTACGGTCATTAAACCGTTGTTGCGAGTTGCTTTAGCTAAAGCACAAATGCACGCTGATTTCCTGTATTTACCTCGTTTGGCCTATCGACTCGTTAATTTTACGGCCGATTACCAATCTGCTGTTTTCAAGGCCCAACTTTTTATGACACCGACTGACCCAACCCAACCGCCCGTTGCCCCCTATCATCCCGGCAGTTTGCGCGATGTTTTCACGCCCCGTGATGGTTACTGGATTACACCTATCGTGATGATGGTGAATATCGCGGTATTCGCCGCGATGGTCTTATCGGGCGTTGACTTCATGAGTCCAACCGGTGAGGATCTAGTCCGTTGGGGGGCCAACTTCACCCCCCTGACCCGCGCCGGTGAACCCTGGCGACTACTAACGGCCTGTTTTCTACACATTGGCATCATTCATTTGGCCGTCAACATGATGTCGTTGCGGTACCTCGGTATGCAGATTGAGCCATTGGTGGGTAGTTGGCGTTTTCTGGTTGCCTACCTGGTCACTGGATTGACCGGAAGCCTTGGAAGCTTGTGGTGGCACGATGTTGCCGTAAGCGCCGGGGCCTCGGGTGCCATATTTGGGATGGTTGGCGTACAGTTAGCGTTAGTAATGACAGACCTGTTCAACAAAGAAGCGCGTAAAGGGCTATTGAAAAGTACGCTGTCGGTAATTGGTATCAACCTGCTGATTGGCATTAGCATTGGGGCTGATAACGCCGCGCATATTGGCGGATTGCTGGGTGGAGTTGTTTGTGGTATGAGTTTCTACGCCGGTATTCGTGCCGAACTGGGTTGGCCGGTACCTCAATGGATGACCACCCGCTGGTTTGCTATTGGTTTGCCAGCAATTATGGTGGTTGTGTTGGCGTTGCTCATTTTCTAGGTACGTTACCCCATTTTCGAAAACCAAAAAGCCCCGGCCTGTTTGTCAGTGCCGGGGCTTCTTTTGATTGATATAGGGTAAACGACTAACCACCTCTTTTAGTTCATGGACAGAAAAATAGATCAATAATTTTTCAGTTTAGTATTACAAAGGAATGAACATATGCTCTCAACGTACTAAAAATGAAAAACGGGCAACATCAGCTTAACTGACGTTACCCGTTTTCGGCATTAATTACAGGAATGGAAGCCCTTCAGGCTACCTCTATTCGCTCTTAGTATTCGTCTTCATTAAAGAAGAAATCATCCTTTGTTGGATAATCGGGCCAGATTTCCTCAATGCTTTCATAGGGTTGACCATCGTCTTCCAGTTCCTGAAGGTTTTCGACCACTTCCAGCGGGGCACCCGACCGGATCGAGAAGTCAATCAGTTCATCTTTGGTGGCGGGCCAAGGGGCATCTTCAAGGTAGGATGCTAATTCGAGAGTCCAGTACATAGTAGAAATCTAGCTGATTTAATGTCGGTAATTTTGAGGGTGCAAAAGTAGAAAAAATCACTTATGCAATACGTTCCCGTTGCTTTTTTTCAAAAGCTCTTTTTGAGCGGGTTATGCCTTAAACGGGTTCGCGGTAGCAATGTTATAAAAACCAACCAATTTTTGTGCAGTTAAGTGAGTATTTGATTGTCAACTCGTTTCAATTATTATGTCGCATACGCTTCAGAATCAACACCTCCGCGTTACCATCCGCAATCAGGGAGCTGAACTAACCTCTCTTTTTAACCGGCAAACGGGCATCGAACACCTCTGGCAGGCTAACCCTGCCGTGTGGCCCTGGCATGCACCCAATTTATTTCCGGTGGTAGGCGGGCAAACGAACGATCAAATTGTGGTGGATGGGCAAACGTACCCCATGAAACGTCATGGCTTCGCCCGCACGTCTGAATTTACCTGCACCGAATCGAGCGAAGAGGCGGCCACCTTTGCTTTATCCTCTTCGGAAGCCACTAAAGATATCTTCCCTTATGATTTCCTGTTCGAGATTATCTACCAACTCGACGGACCAAAATTGGCTATCACCTACCGAGTAACCAATCAGGGAGCTGATACGATGTTCATGTCGGTAGGTGCCCATCCGGCGTTCAGTGTGCCTTTTAGGCCCGACGAAGCGTACACGGATTACTACATTGAATTTGACCAGGACGAATCACTGGAAACCAGCCTACTAGGAACCGATGGGCTATTAACCGGCGAAACAGCAAGAATTGATTTGGATAACCGTCAACTGAATTTGACGCCCACTTTGTTCGACAATGACGCTTTGGTACTACTGGGCCTGAAGTCGCGGCAGGTGACGTTGAGAAGTCGCAGAAACAACCACTCAATCCGGCTTGATTTTGCCGATTTTGTCTATCTGGGTCTTTGGGCTAAACCGGGCGCTCCCTTCGTCTGCATTGAACCCTGGCTAGGCGTGGCCGACACCTCATCAGATCATCGGCCCTTCGAGAAAAAACAGGGCATTCAGTGTATTCCTGCTAACGAAGCGTTTACTGCTCAGTATTCGATAACGGTGAAATGAATTAAGAATTAAGAATTAAGAATGTCTCTTCTGAGGCACCAAATGGTGATCAGGCAGAGCCATTCTTAATTCTTAATTCTTAATTCTTAATTCATTTAGTCAATTCTTTAAACACCCCCTCCAGCGAGGTTTCCTGTTGGCGGAGGCCGACTAGCGTAAGGCCACGGTCGGCGGCGAGGCGGAAGATGGCGGCGCGAAGATCGGTATCGGGCGTGGCGGTGAGGCGGTATTGACCAGCCCCAACCTGATCGACTGATAATACGCCGGGCAACGTACCCAGCACAGAGAGATCAGGCAGGTCGTTTTCAAAATCGGCCAGGTACGTTGCCTGTTGCGCCGTTTGTCCGCGTAGCTGAGCTAAGGGGCTGTCGGCCACAATTTTTCCTTTGTTGATAATGATGACCCGGTCGCAGAGGGCTTCCACCTCCTGCATGATGTGGGTCGAGAAGAGCACCGTTTTGTCGCGACCTACGGTTTTGATCACCTGCCGGATGTCGGCGAGTTGATTGGGGTCGAGGCCGGTAGTGGGTTCGTCGAGGATCAGCACGGGCGGGTTGTGCAGGAATGCCTGGGCGAGTCCGACGCGTTGGCGATACCCTTTCGAGAGCTGGCCAATGCGTTTTCCCTGCTCGTTCGTCAAGCCAACCTGCTCAATTACATCGGTGATTCGGGCTTTCAGAGCAGAGCCGCTCATGCCGTGCAGTTCACCCGCAAAACGCAGGTATTCTTTGACGTACAGGTCCAGATAGAGCGGGTTATGCTCGGGCAGGTAACCCACACTTCGCCGTACGGCCATAGGGTCGGTCTGTACGTCATGTCCGTTCACAAGCACCGTTCCCTCACTCGGAGCCAGATAGCCCGTGGCGATTTTCATCGTCGTGGACTTCCCGGCCCCGTTTGGCCCCAGGAACCCGACTATTTCGCCGGGCGAAACCTGAAAACTGATGGAATTTACGGCCCGTTGCGGGCCATATTGCTTAGAAAGATTGGTGATCTGGATAGACATGTGGCAAAAAAGGGCAAACTCTGCCTATTTTTAACGAATCATCAAGGTAAAGTTGTCAAATTAAGTTGATAGTCGGGAGTCAATAGTCGATAGTCGGCTGACGCCCGAGTACGCTTGCGCCAGCAGACTATCGACTATTGACTCCCGACTACTGACTCTCGACTTTCCAGACTATCGACTATTTTCCATGAGCGACTCTATTTTCCGTAAAAAGACCGTAACGCAAATTTTAAGTGATGCCGCCGGGAGCGAATCCAGCAAGATGGTGAAAACGCTGGGTGTTCGTGACCTGACTTCGTTCGGCATTGCGGCCATTATCGGTGCCGGTATTTTCAGCACCATCGGTTTGGCCAGTTATAACGGTGGACCAGCCGTGTCGCTGCTATTCGTGTTCACAGCTATTGCCTGCGTGTTCACGGCCCTCAGCTACGCACAATTTGCCAGCACGGTGCCCGTCAGCGGCAGCGCCTACACCTACGCGTATGTAGCCTTCGGCGAAATCTTTGCCTGGGTTATTGGCTGGGCGCTTATTCTGGAATATGCCGTCAGCAACATGGTGGTGGCCATTTCGTGGTCTGAGTACTTCACCTCGATGCTCAGTGGCTTCGGCATCACCTTCCCCAAATATTTCGCCACCGACTATGGCACTGCCCACCGTGCTTTCGAATTGGTTGAGCAAACAAGACTCGCCGGTACGTCGCTGGATACGATTCCCGAAAATACCCGCGTATTGGCGCAAGCCTGGGCCGACGCGCCGATGATTGGCGATTTTCATGTGATCGCAAACCTGCCCGCTGGCACCATTACAGTACTGATTACGGCGTTGGTATATATTGGCATTAAAGAGTCGCGGGTAGCCAGCAATATTCTGGTCGTACTGAAACTGGCCGTTATTGCGCTGGTGATTGGCGTTGGGGCGTTTTACGTAAAACCGGCCAACTGGTCGCCGTTTGCGCCGAATGGGGTAGCGGGCGTGCTGAGTGGTGTGGCATCGGTATTCTTCGCTTTTATCGGCTTCGATTCCATTTCGACCACGGCCGAGGAATGCAAAAACCCACAACGTGACCTGCCCCGCGCCATGCTCTACTGCTTGGCCATCTGTACAGTGCTGTACGTGCTGATTACGCTGGTACTGACGGGTATGGTCAATTACAAGGAGTTGGGCGTAAGTGACCCACTGGCGTATGTATTCCAGAAAGTAAACCTCGACTTCGTGGCGGGCGTTATTTCGGTCAGTGCCGTAGTGGCCATTACCAGCGCACTGCTCGTATATCAGTTGGGCCAACCCCGCATCTGGATGACGATGAGCCGCGACGGCCTGCTGTGGAAACGGTTCGCCACGATTCATCCCAAATACAAAACGCCGTCGTTTGCGACCATCGTAACTGGTTTTCTGGTGGCGATCCCATCGCTATTCATGGACCTTAAATTCTTTGTCGACCTCACCAGCGTGGGTACGTTCTTCGCATTCATCATGGTCTGCGGCGGCATTCTATTCCTCGACGCCAAAGGTCTCACGGCTCAGTCGAAATTCAAGGTACCGTACATCAATGGCAAGTTCATCATCGGCGCGGTACTGCTGCTCGTCATGGGCTATGCGCTCACAACCGGCAACCTGATGCAGACGCTGGAAAGCAAACCGCTGCTGATCGTTTTCTGGGGTGTTTGGGCTATTCTGGCCGTGCAGGGTTTCCGGTACAACTTCTCGCTGCTTCCCGTCATCGGCGTGTTGACCAACTTGTATCTGATGACCGAACTGGGCGCCAGCAACTGGCAAATCTTCGGTATCTGGCTCGTCATCGGCCTGGCTATTTACTTTACTTACGGGTTTAGGAAAAGTAAGTTGGCGTAGGTTACCCTCACCGCCAGCCCCTCTCCCCCCTACGGGAGAGGGGAGTTTCTCTACAGCAGCTTCGCTATAACAGAGCTACGCTGAAGCGACTCCCCTCTCCCGTAGGGGGAGAGGGGCTGGGGGTGAGGGGAAACCTACCTACCTCACCGAATCGCCCAATTCACGCCTAGCTGGTAACTGTGGTAGCCGTCATTGTAGGGCGAGGTGGAGAGTTGGATCAGGTCGCGCTGGTAGCGGAGATCGATTGACAGGCGTTTGCTGAGTTGATAATCGGCACCGAATAGCAGGCCGCTGTTGGTGTGCGGGCGAATTGTCTGGCTGGCTTGACCTTCCTGTTGTGAGGTCCCTTCCAGCTGGAAAGCCAGATAAGGACCAGCATATAAATGCAGACGTTCGGCGGCTTCGTGCCGAAACAGGACGGGTAATTCCAGGTACGTTGCGTCGACCCGGAACCCGTTCGACGATGTGTTTCCTGCGCTAAAGGCCTCGAAGCGATAACCACGCTGGGCATAATTCACTTCACCCCGCATGGCCCAGGTCAGCGATAACGGATACTCGGCCCACAGCCCGGCAACGAATTTATTCACATTGCGTGATGCTGCACTTGCCCCACCGTTTTCCCCTACCCGACTGGCAGCCATACGCACGCCCCATGCCAGCGGTTCGTTGGTGGCACTACCGATTCCTAACGAGTCACGGGATATATTAAATCGGTATGACGTTCGGAGACCTATTGTGCTGATTGCCTTTTCATTGGCGGGTAGATAAGCAACGGCATTGACACCCACGGCCCAGCGCGGCGACACCCGAAAGTCATATCCCGCCGCCAGCATCGGCATTACGCGGCTTTGATCGGTGTAGGTTGGCAGCGCATCGTAATAAGTATCTGGTCCTGGCTGTTCACGGAAAATACTGTCGATGTTCACTTCGCGCCGCCGTTGCAACGATACTCCAGCCTGCACTTTCAGCTGGTGGCGCTTCGTAAAAATGGGCAACCAAACAGCCGACAAATCGGTCATGCGCTCCTGTCGGTTGTAGTAATCCAGAATGGCATCTGGATTGAGTTGGCCATACCTGTTTTGTGCCGTACTAAACGGGTCATTATTGGCTGAGCCGCCCCAGCCCATACCCAATGCAACGCCTAAGCGGGGGCTAACATAAGTTGTTAGCTGCTGACGTACCTGCCAGCCTTTCCGGTAAGGGGCCGGAAATCGGAGACTCGACACGCCCGTTTCAGCTTCAAAGCGAAAGGAAGATTGCGCAATGGCTGGATACGTTACCAGGCAAATGAAGAGGAGAAGGAAAGGTTTCATAAAGTGGTTGCGTGTTGGTTATGCACGTGTTGCTGACGCGTGTGTATTGCTGACGCGTGTAGAGACGCAAAATCTTGCGTCTCTACGGTAGCCGGATGGTACGCTGATACGATTTTTAAAACCGATATCCGGCTTGTAAACCGAATGAACCAAAATTTGGGGTGGCGCGTAGCCAGGGGCCAATGGCCAGCCGGTCGGTGGGTAGGAACTGGTAATCAAGGCTGGCCTGTGGTGCGGCCTCAAATCCGTCCTGGCGCGAACTGGCTGTTAGGTTCACCGGCCTGATTGCCGTTGTTTGTCCATTGACGATTACGGTGCGGTAACTACCGCCACTACTTACTCCCCCGCCAACATAACTCAGTTGGGCACTAACCGTCAAACCAATGCGATGCTGACGGCTATAGACAGGGAGTACCCGAGCACCGGCCAACAGAGAGACCGTGTTGGTTGCTGAGAAACCGCCGGTTCGAAAGGCTGAAGAAGGTACCGGTTCAAAACCACTCAGGCCACGCATGTAGGTCAGGCCAACCGTCCAGCCGAGGCGCGGCCGTACATACCGAGTGTAGCGGTTTTCATAGATAAACTCACTACCTATGTCTTCGAGCAGGATACCCACGCCCACGCTGAATTCATTACGGATGAACGGAATATCGCGCTGGATACGGGCGTAGGCTTTGTTCTTGCGGGGGGCCAGCAAATGGCTTTTCAGAGGAAACAGTTTATAGCCTACCCCCAACGACCAGAACGCGTACCGTTGCTGAATGGCGTAGGTACGTCGTTGATAGTCAACACCATCGACAGACGGAGAAAGGCCGGGGTTATAGGTTAGGTCCAGCGTGAAGCCACCTATATCGGTACCGATACCTACCTGTGCTTCGAGTAGGTTTCGCTTCAAACTAGCCGATGCAATCGTATTCAGGCGGTACTGATTGGCCTGACCCTGCCAGTATTCACGCACCGACTGGTTTTGTTCGGCTTGGGCCTGTGCTTCCAACCGATTGATATCAGCCGTGTAGTCGCGTTGTTCCCACTTGTTGACCCCACCAACTACACCAGCGCTGAGCCGCAGCCAGGGCAGGGGCTTATAACCGGCGATCAATCGAAGATCGTTTCGGCGTGTACGGGGATAAATCGGTCCCCCGCCCATAGAACTGATAACACTCAGGTTGGCAAACGAACTACCACCCCTGATTGCGTTGAATTCGGCATACCAGCGCGGCCGGTCGTACCGGGCAAATACGCCTAATCCGCTACCCGCCTGATCGCCATCGGCCACGGTAGAGATAGCTCCAATTGGTAACACGGCATTATCGCCAACGGTTAGCGTCCGGCTCAGGCCGAGGTAGGCTTTGGGGCCGAACGACCATTCCTGAGCCATCGACGGAGTGATGAGGAGCAGACATAGTAATCCACTCAGGAAGCAATGTAAACGTGAGTACATGGTTGTAGGAATTAACGATTAACGAAGACTTTATCGCTCTGAATGAACACATTGGCATAGCTGGACCGAATAACCAGCTCTACTTTACGGCCGGGCGGCTCATAGGTGAATGTCTGCTTGCTGCCAAACTTGCTCAGGTCATCCGTTACGCCGTCGGGCACGCGGATGTCGGCGTAGGTGGCGATCACGTCGTAGCGGAAGTCGGTGATGATTCGTGTCTGGATGGTGGTTTCGGCCCGGGCGGCTTCCAGCGAAAACGCCTTCATCGTTTGCGGATTCGGCTGAACCAATAGCTTACCGTAGTGGCTTGTGATGCGACACGTTCCGCCAAGGTCACGCAGCACCATGTCGGCTTTTTCGGATTTGAGCGTCAGCAGCGCGTCGATAGAGCGCCCTTCGATATCGCCATAGCTGGAAGTGATCGTGAGCTTGCCCGCCATGTCGTCGAGTGTCAGTTTACCGAACTCGAATTTCAGCGTCACCTCACCCGACAGGCCGCGCAGGCTAATGTCGCCAAAGGAATTACCGATAGTCAGCAGGGCTTTCTCAGGTACGTTCACCTCATAGATGGCTTTCAACTGACTCTGCGCCTTACCACCCGATACAACCACTCGGTTCGACAGGTCGAGGGCGTTTCCGTTGGCCTGAAGCGTGTACTGATGATAGGCCACTTCACGCTCGGCCACAGCTTTGTCGGGGTGTTTGGCCACCAGCCGAAGCTTGATGGAGACGGTTGGGCGATTCCAGCCACGGATGGTAACGTCGGCCTTTTGGGCGTTGATTCTGATCGGCTGGCCGGCGGTGTAGGGCAAGTCTTTTTCCACCACCTTCGTCACCACCTGCACCGGCGTTTGCGCCCGGCTCAGTAAGGGAATCCACAACAAGAAAAAGAGAATGAGTCGGTTCATGATCGCAGGAGCGTTATGAGTTCTTTGGTTACGTCGGCCCGTTGATTTTCGAGTTTTACCTGCGCCCGCACCAGTGCAGGATCGTCGCCGAAGCGCTCACGTTCGTCGGCAAGGCGTTGCTGTTCTACGGATAATTCACCTAGCTGCGCCCGCAGTTCGCGCACTTCGGGCCGCTGACAGGCCAGGGCTTCTTCCTCGCACTGACGCTTGATGAACTCCTCGGCGCGTTGGTCATCCGGGCTATCGGTTGCTGTCTCCACGTCGCCAGATGTCCATTCTGTTTGTTGCTCTACCGCATATTCGATACGTTCAACAGGCTGATTAGCCCAAGACCTGAACAGCCACGTACCCAGTACGAGCAGACAGGCAGCAGCAACGCCAACTTGCCAAACCGGCCAACGTACCTGGCCAAGGCGGCGAGTTGGCTCCGTGGCGGGGTGAGCTATGACGGGCGATTCGTCAGGCGCTTGTTCAATTGCCAGAAGTGCATCGTCTATTCGTGCCCAAAGGTCATTTTCGGGTTCAAAATCGGGTAGCTCATTGATTACCTGCGCGAGCCGCTCGTCTGATTCCAGATCAGCTTCGATCCGGTTCCAGAGGTCGGGCCGGGGCTCGTATTCGGGGAGGCGGGATAAGAGATCGTTCATGATAGCCGCTGTCTAAGTAATTTCTTCGCGTAGCTAACCTGCGACTTCGACGTACCCTCGGAAACGCCCAGCATTGTGGCGACTTCGTGGTGCATATATCCTTCTACTTCCACCAGCAAAAAGATCGTCCGCGCCCCATTAGGCAGCGATCGGATGGCCACGTCCAGCTCCGCACCCGTCATGGTGTCGGGCAACACGGCGGGCTGATCGTGACGGGTTTCGTCGATCGTTTCGAACCGACCTTCGAGTTGCTGTTTCCGAATGGCCTGCCGCACCACAATCGTCTTGATCCAGGCCCCGAGCGTCGACCGGAACGCGAATTTTTCCAGACTGCGAAAAACCTCCACAAAAGCGTCCTGCAACACATCGTGTGCATGATCGGGGTCATTGGTAATCCGGTAAGCGGTCGAGTACATCGCCCGCTTATACCGGTCATACAATGTCCGCTGCGCCGCCCGCCGGTCCACCGTCAGTTCGCCAAGGCATTGGTCGACCAACTCGCGTTCAGATATGTCAGATGAAGTGGCCAGGCGAAGCATGGTTTTCGGTTAACTACACGACAAAGTGCAGCCCGGCCATGAATTGGTTGGAAAGGGTGTTGAAAAAAGTTCAATGTTTAATGTTCAATGTCTAAAATTGCTCTGCTAATCAGCGAAGCGACTTTAGACATTGAACATTAAACATTGAACCCTTCTCTCCTACTTCTTCCCAAAAATCAGCACGTGTTGCTGGGGGAGGCGGGGGTCGTTTTTCAAGAGTGTCAGGCCGAGGGCGGTCATCTCGCGGGTGGCTTGCGCTACACTCATTTTGTGGTGCTCCTTGATGGGTACGTTCGGGTCTTCGGCGCGGTATTCGACCAGCACAATGCGGCCACCCGGTTTTAAGGCTTTGGCTAGGGCAATGCCCATTTCGCGGGGATTCGAGAATTCATGGTAAGCATCGACCATCAGGGCTATATCGATGCTGTTGACGGGGAGTTTAGGGTCGGTGATGGTGCCAAGGATAGGCTCCACGTTGGGTACGTTCTCTTTCTTCTTACCGTCGTTGAGGTACTCGATCATTTCTGGCTGGATATCCACAGCCAGCACTTTCCCCTGCGGTACGGCCCGCGCCAGCCGGAAGCTGAAATAGCCAGTTCCGGCACCAATATCGGCCACTACGTCGGTTGGTTTCAGGTCAAGCGCGGCCAGCAAGAGATCGGTGCGTTCTTCCTGCTCGCGTTCGGGACGCTCAAGCCATTCGGCACCGAGGTGGCCCATTACCTGCGAAATTTCCCGACCCAGATACACTCGACCAATGCCATCGTAGGATGGTGTTTTGGTGGTATAGAAGCTCGTTTGCCCAGTTTTCGGAGGCGTACTATCAGCCTTGACCGTTGACTGATTCGTTGATTGTGACCGATTACAGGCAGCAAAGCCAATTAGCAAGGCGAGAATAAGGTACGGTTTCATGGTTTTGGGTTTGTCCTACACTAAACCACCCATAATCAAGCTTGTTCAGCCGTTTAAGCCATTCTTCATAAACCGATTACCTACACGTGTTGTAAACGACTATACTTGTGTCATGAATACGTACCAACCCGGTTTACATGTACTGGCTACGTTCGAAGCACCCGTTGACCGGCTGACCGACGTTTCGGCCTGCCGTGCGGTATTTGATAGGCTGATTATGGAGTTGGGACTAACCAAGGTGGGCGAAGCGTATCATTCTTTCGAGAATGGCGGGTTTACGGCGGTCGTCTGTTTAACCGAATCGCATGTGTCGATTCATACCTGGCCCGAATTTGGTCGGGCTACGTTCGACGTGTTTCTGTCGAACTACCTGCGCGACAATTCAGAAAAAGTGCGTCTGTTTTATGCCGAAACCCTGCGGGCTTTTGCGGGTACGGAACTCACCCTCGATACCGTTAGCCGATGACCGACTCGTTACCCACCGATACCAAGCCCTGGCCCGCGCCCGACACGGTTACCTGCCCGAACTGCCAGACCGAGTTGACCTATTACGACCCAAACAGCTCGTTTTACGGTTGCCCAACCTGCAAAAAGCTGTTCAAGGCCGAATACGAGAACAAGCCAGAGATCGTTGATTTCCCGCGTCCCAAACAAAACGAAAATATATCCATTGCTATCGGTACCGAAGGGTATTTGAACAGCCTATGGGTACGTGTGGTGGGCTTTATGGTGAAGCAGGAAAAAGGCACCAGTTATCAGTGGCGCGAGTATATGCTGCTGCTGAAAGACGGCACCACCCGCCAGCTCGCCGAGTTCAACGGGCACTGGATGTGGATTGGCCCCGCCGCCAACCCGCATACGATAACGACGATCGACGACAAAGCGACGTACACCAGTAACGCCGATGAATACCGGCTTTATGCCCGATACCAGGCCGATTTGGTCACAGCCGCTGGTGAGTTCGACTGGAATATTCTGGACGATGAATTGCTGACCATCGAAGAGTATATTGACCCGCCAAAAATGTTGGTTCATGAAACGGCTTTTCGGCGGGACGACTGGTACGAGGCAACGTATGTGTCAAAAAAAGACGTTGCTAAAGCGTTCGGATTGGATAAGCACAGCCTGCCCGACCCTTCTGGCGTTGGGGCCATTCAACCCAACGAATTTGCCGAACGCTGGCCCGGCATCTGGCAATTGACGCTACTGGCCATTGTTGCCGTGATTGGCATTCATATTGTCAATCTCATGTTTCGGCCGGCGAAGATGGTACATACCGAGACGTTTACCAGTGCGGCGCTTTTTCAGTCAGGTACCTTCACGGATCCTGCCCAACGCGCCATCGATTCGACCCGGGTTGCCCAATCTCAACCAACACCAAAAATGGTTCGTAGTCAGTCGTTTGCGGTTACAGGGCCAACAGCGCTCGATATTGAATTCAAGTCCAACGTGGATAATACATGGGTCGAGTTTGCCACCGAACTGGTGAATGAACAGACTAATCAGCGGTACATTTTTACCGAAGCGGTCGAATATTACCACGGCTATTCAGATGGTGAGAACTGGACTGAAGGCGGCACCGAAAGCTCAGCTACGCTCTCGAAAATACCCTCGGGGCAATACCATCTGGAAATGTCGCCCTATACCCAATACGGCCAACAGCTTTCTTTCTCAGTGAAAGTAGGGCAAAACACGTCGCTGATCAGTAACGTGTTGTTGCTGATCGGGTTGCTACTGCTCTATCCAATCTACATCCTGATTCGACGGAGTGGCGTTGAAAGTTTACGCTGGCAACAAAGTGATTTCGGACCAAAAGAAGAGGAAGAAGAGTAATGCTACCAAAGATCATCTCCGCTATCACAAAATCGCCGATCTATTTTGGCGTGGTGCTTATGCTACTGGGCTTCTTTGCCTGGTCTGAATTTACGGGCAACCGTCTGCTTGGCGACGACAATTACGAGACCGAAAAACATGGCTACGGCACCAGTTCAGGCGGGCGCGGCGGCTATCGTGGACGGACCGGCTTTTATCATAAATAAACCCCTTTTTTGCATGGAATACCTGAACATGAAGGCCATCGTTGCCTCAATTGTGTACTCGCTGATCGGCATCGTGATCCTGGTTATCTCGTTTGTGGTGATCGAAAAACTGGCGCCGGAACATCTCTGGAAAAAGATCGTCGAGGAGAAAAACGTGGCCCTGGCGATCATGGCCGCTGGTTTTATGCTGGCCGTAGCCTTCATCGTCGGCATGGCGTCGCATGGTTGATCAGCCAACACAGTCGGGCAGCAGACGGGGGGGAGCGATAGCGGAGCAGGAATCGTCGCGGCAATGGCTGTTGTTACTGTCGGTTTTTGTCATTGCCACCTGCGGGCTGATCTACGAACTCATTGCGGGTACGTTGGCCAGCTACCTCCTGGGCGATTCCGTTACGCAGTTTTCGACCATCATCGGCACGTACCTGTTTGCGATGGGCGTAGGCTCGTGGCTGTCCAATAAGCTCGATGGGAATTTGCTGCGCTGGTTCGTCCGCATCGAAATTCTGGTCGGCCTTGTCGGTGGATTCAGTGCGCCGCTCCTGTTCGTGCTGTTCGAATACGTGGTGTCGTTTCGGGTGGTGCTCTACACGCTCGTGGGCCTGACGGGCGTGCTGGTGGGCCTCGAAATTCCATTACTCATGCGCATTCTCGAACACCGCGTGGCCTTCCGCGATCTGGTGTCGCGCGTGTTCACCTTCGATTACATCGGTGCGCTGCTGGCGTCGCTGATTTTTCCATTGGTGCTGGTACCCATGCTCGGGCTGGTGCGCACCTCCCTCCTCTTCGGCCTGCTCAACGTAGGTGTAGCGGTGTGGTTACTGCTCAAATTTTCCGAAACCCGCCCATTCCGACGCGGCTTACTGATGGCAGCGGGACTGGCTGCTCTGGCGCTGCTGGCAGGCTTTGCCGGTTCTGAGCGGATTATGGGGTTTGCCGAAGCGGCGACGTACCAGAGTTCGGTGATCTACAGCAAAAGCACGCCCTACCAACGCATTGTGCTCACCCGCAACGCCCGCGACCTGCGGCTCTTTCTAAATGGTAACCTCCAATTCAGTTCAGCCGACGAATACCGCTATCACGAAGCGCTGGTGCATCCGGCCATGCAGACAAACCCCACGGCTAAACGTGTGCTTGTGCTTGGCGGTGGCGATGGACTGGCGGTACGCGAACTACTTCGTTACCAACAGATTGAGCAGATAAAACTGGTTGATCTGGACCCCGGCATGACGCGGCTTTTCCAAGAAAACACGCTACTAACCAGCCTCAACAAACGGTCGCTGCTATCGCCAAAGGTGCAGGTCGTTAACGCCGATGCCTACGGCTGGGTACGTTCCGACACGGCCCGCTACGATGTGGTGGTTGTCGACTTCCCCGACCCGTCGAACTATTCGATTGGCAAACTATACAGCACGGCTTTTTACCGCGAACTGGCGCAGCGGCTGGCTCCGGGCGGGGTCGTGGTGGTGCAGTCTACGTCACCATTTCTGGCGCGGCGGTCGTTCTGGTGCGTGGTGCACACGATGCAGGCCGAAGGATTCCAGACGTTACCCTATCACGCCTACGTGCCGTCGTTCGGCGAGTGGGGCTTCGTACTGGCATCGTTGCAGGACACGCCCCGACCACGTACCCAAACCGTACCGTTGGGCCTCCGCTTTATCGACGCCAACAGCCTCCGCCGCCTCCGCGATTTTCCCCCCGACATGGCCGAGTTACCCACTGATCTCAATAAACTCAACAACCAATCGCTGGTCCAGTATTTCGAAGAAGACTGGGGCGCGGCGGGGCAGTAACCCCTCACCCCCAACCCCTCTCCCACGTTGGGAGAGGGGGGCTACTCTACAGCAGCTTCGCTAACTAGCAGAGCTACGCCGAAGCGACTCCCCTCTCCCGTAGGGGGAGAGGGGCTGGGGGTGAGGGTAAAGACAACCATATGAACCGACGTCACTTTATACAAACCACCGCACTGAGCGTATTCGCGCTACCACCCCTGATACAAAGCTGTGCGACCTCGGCGGGCGGTGATACGTCAGGTACGTTGGCTGCAAACGTTGACTGGAACAACGTACCTGGAAAATTGCTGGGGCCAAATGCGAAGGCAGGGCACTGGCTTCGGCAAGCGTTGACCCCTGCCACAGATGTGGAGCCGAAAGAATACGACGTGGTGATTATTGGCGGAGGTATTGCGGGACTGTCGGCGCGGCGGTGGTTGTGGCGGGCAGGCGTTCGGAATGTGCTGATGCTGGAACTGGAAGCGCAACCCGGCGGCAATTCTAGTAGCGGAAAAAACGACATATCGGCTTATCCCTGGGGGGCGCATTACCTGCCTGTTCCTGACTCCAGGCATTCCGAACTGATTGATTTTCTGCACCAAACCGGGACGATTACGGGCTTTACGGCGAACGGAACGCCGATTTATAACGACTACCATCTTTGCCACGATCCCGAAGAACGACTTTTTCTGGATGGTCGCTGGCAGGATGGGCTGATACCAAAAGAGGGTATTCCCGAAGCTGACCAGCAGCAGATTGTACGGTTTCTCGCCCTGATCGAGTCGCTGAAAAAAGCCAAAGGCAACGACGGCCGCGACGCCTTCTCCATCCCCCTCGACCGCTCGTCGGCCGACCCGGCGTACCGCCAACTGGATGCAATCACGATGACACATTGGCTCGATCAGCAGGGGTTTACCTCGACGTACCTGCGCTGGTATGTGGCCTACAGTTGCAAAGACGATTTTGGCAGCACGCCCGACCAAACATCGGCCTGGGCGGGGCTGCATTATTTCGCGTCGCGCAAAGGCACAGGCGTCGATGGCAGTGGAGCCACGCTTTCGTCAGCCGTGCTGACCTGGCCTGAAGGCAATGCGTTTCTGATGAATCAGCTTCGCCAACAGGCCGATTCACCCGTACGTGCCCAGACTGTTGCCTACGCGCTGGACCTCTCCGACGCCAATACCGTTCGGGTGTCGGTGACCAACGTACCTACGGGCAAGCAAACGGTTATTCGGGCAAAGCAGGTATTGCTGGCCGTTCCGCAGTTTGTGGCCAATCGATTGCTGGCTGGCATTGATCCGACCCGAACAGCCGCCGGGTTTCACTACGCGCCCTGGGTAGTGGTGAACCTCACCGTCGAGGCCCTGCCCCACACCACCGGACCCACACTTTGCTGGGATAACGTTTTGTACGGCACCGAATCGGTTGGGTACGTGTCGGCCAGTCATCAGCACCTGACCGATAGTGCGCAGCGGGTGCTCACCGTGTACCGGCCGCTAACCGGCAATGACCCGGCTCAGGTACGTCGACGGGCGTACGAAACCACGCGTGAAGCCTGGTTACAACAGACGTTAACAGAGTTGGAAACGGCGCATCCAGGTTTGTCGGCCTACGTGCGCGAAGCCAATGTTTGGGTGTGGGGCCACGGTATGATTTCGCCAACGCCCGGCTTTATCTGGGGTGCTGCACGTCAGAAAGCCAGTATGCCCATTCAACATCGCATCTATTTTGCGCACAGCGATTTAAGTGGCATCTCTATTTTTGAAGAAGCCTTCGCACAAGGCATCCGCGCGGCGAAGGGGATGCTGGAAATTGGTATATAGTTCGGCTTCTCGCTGTAGGTTGCTGACGCGCGGCCCTTCGACAGGCTCAGGGTGACAAGCCCAACCAAGTTGGTCATCAACATTTGGATGTGCTTTGTCACCCTGAGCCTGTCGAAGGGCCACGCGACAGCAACCTACAGTGGGAAGCCAGTAACACGCGAAGCAATACCCACACAAACACGTTTGAACACCATGCCCTCCTGGATCAAATCACCGGCTTACGATACTGCATTTATCCTAGCTCCGCCGTTTGTGGCGCTGGGTGTGGTAGCGTTGTTGCCTGAGCAGTACGGCCAAAGCAGTGCCATGCCTGTTGCGGCCTGGGTCGGGCTGGTGCTGCTCATCGATGTGGCGCATGTGTACAGTACACTATTCCGCACCTATGCTGATTCGGCGCGGTTCCGGCGGCAGAAGATGACGTTTTTGCTGGTGCCGGTGCTGTGCTACGTGCTGGGTACGTTGCTGTATAGTGTTGGGGCCAACTGGTTCTGGCGGGGACTGGCTTACGTGGCCGTGTTCCATTTCATCCGGCAGCAGTATGGGTTCCTGAAACTGTATAATCGCTACACGCAAACAACCCGCCTCGACACGCTGACTATCTACGCTGCGACCCTCTACCCTATTCTGTGGTGGCATCTGTCACCTAACCGCAATTTCAACTGGTTTGTCGATGGCGATTTCTGGCAACCTGCGCTGCCAACACCCGTGACCGACATGATCAAACTTGTGTTGGGCGTGGCTTACGCCGGTCTGCTTCTCGCTTATGTGGGGCAGGAAATCCGGCAGTTTATCCGGCATAGACAGTGGAACGTACCCAAACAAGGGCTAGTGCTTGGCACGGCGCTTTCGTGGTACGTGGGCATCGTCTGGTTCAACGGCGACCTGACATTTACGCTGCTCAACGTGGTAGCCCACGGCGTTCCGTACATGGCGCTAATCTGGGTGAGCAACCGCCGCACCATGCCGACGCCACTACAGGCGAAAATATGGGGAGCATTTCTGTTCGTTGGCTTTCTGGCGCTACTGGCTTATCTGGAAGAAGGTCTTTGGGATGGCCTCGTCTGGCGCGATCATGCCAGCGTATTCGGCCCGTTTCAGCAATTACCCGCGCTAACAAACTCAGGCTGGCTGGCACTAATTGTACCGTTGTTGGCCTTGCCTCAACTAACGCATTACGTCCTCGACGGCTTCATCTGGCGACGCGGTGATCACTGACAAGATTATATCGGCGTAGCCCCCCGCCCTGAGGGGAGCCCGCTAGCGCGCAGGTATTGCTTGCGCGCTAGCGGGCTCCCTTCAGGGCGGGGGGCTACGCC
>NZ_JBGGWF010000023.1:0-26292 GCF_041321135.1 Fibrella aquatica
CCGCCGCTGCGGTGCGTTGCTTGTCACGGCTTGGCTGATTAGCAACGCACCGCAGCGGCGGACCGCTACAAAACACAGACTACAAACCACAAACTTCTATATTTGCCCTCAACTGTACATAAACGCTATGCTCGTTACTACTACCTCGAACATCGAAGGCAAACGCATTTCGAACTATATCGGCCTTGTCAATGGAGAGGCTATTATTGGCGCCAATATTCTGAAAGACTTTTTCGCCAGTATCACCGATGTGGTAGGTGGCAGATCGGGCGCTTATGAGCAGGCACTGCGCGAGGCAAAAAGCATTGCCATTAAAGAGATGATGGATCAGGCTACGCGGCTCGGGGCCAACGCCGTTATTGGCGTCGATATGGATTACGAAACCATCAATAACACCATGCTTATGGTATCGGCCAACGGTACGGCGGTAGTGATTGAGGCAACGATTTAGCCTGAATGTCAAGTGATTGATTACAGACTTCTCCGTCTACGCTAACTCATTCGCTATCAACACATTAATCTTACCAGAAAAATATATACGCAGGTCTGACAAATGATTGAATTTTGTTAGATGATAGGCTGTTTTATTTGTAGTATTTTTACCCCATAGCCAAAATCGACAAACAGAACCTCTCACTGCAAGACCGTAACATGAATGTACTCATTCCGATCAGCTCCAACGGGGGGGAGCCGATGGATAACCAACCAATCTCAAACACCGACTATACAAAAGAACAAGCCGCAACGGCTAACCACGCTTTCGACGAAGCCGTTAAGCAGTTTCTGCGCGAGTGGATCGAAAACGGTACCGTTGCCGACAGTGCAAAAGCCAGAGAAACAGGCAGCAACGCAGGTACGTTTACCGACTTTGTCAGGTACGCTACTATTGCTGAAGAAACAGAAACCTTTATTGAAGAAGGCGCTTTACGCAGTTTTTTCAAGCACCACGACGATGCCCTCGAGCAGCTACTCGAGCAACCCGCTATTGCTGCTCATCTGCTGAGACCGGGATGGGCCGTTTATTTCGAGCCCGATGCTTACGAACCTGTGCTGGCCAAGTTCGAGAAACGCATCTATAATCTGGCCGTTCACCGCGAACACCTGGAAATTCCGTTCCGCTATAGCCCAACAAGCCGACAAGGCACCCACGGCGACTCAATCGGCTGGACCGATCTGCCACCCGACCATCAGGTGCGGGAAGATATCGGCTATTATTTCGGGACCCGCCGCTCAGATACCACCGCCCTGACCATTCTGGGCCGACAGTTACAACGCGAAGCCCTGCTGGCCGATAAGCTGCCGGTGCAGGTTGTGCTGGAAGGACATATGGACGAATCGTTGCGAGCCGTGAAAACCGAAACGGAACGGTTGGACACGGAAGGCGAAACACAGGTACGTTGCTTTGTCATTCAACGCCGCCACGCCGCCGACGATCGTCATTTGGGCGCCGCGCTATTACTGATGAACCCCGCCCAGCCCAACCAACCGCAGCGCCTTATCTTTTGCGACACCCTGAACCCCAACGGGCAACCACCCTGGTGGGAATCGTTCAAACGGAAAATAGACACGGTATTTCCGCAACCAGAGGGAGTTGCGCCCGTTTCTGATCGGCTCGAAGACGGAGGAGTGAACCTACAACGGCTACACGATGGGGTTCCTGTGCGGCATCAGGACATCGACTGCGCCTTTTACACTGCGTCGATGGCTCGTGCGCTGATACAGACAGCTGTTCAACAGCCGAACGTGCTGTTGAACGAATCGATCAGTGAGATTGTCGGGCAAATGACCAGCCGCATGACCGATTACTTTGAAGAAGCCAACCGTCCCAAAACGCCTGACGTAGTCCGCGAGGTGAACATCATCCGCCGCTGGAACACCGGCCGGGAGGCATTGCTCAATTTGATGTCTAACGTTTAAAGTCTAAGGTTCAAAGTCCAATGTCTAAAGTTGCTTTGCAGATTAGCAGAGCAACTTTAGACATTGGACTTTGAACCTTAGACTTTAAACCTTGAACACTAAACCGTCGCCTCCTGCATCCGTAGAGCCATTGATTTTCGGACCAATTGCTGACGCCAGCGGGAATAGCCACTGGGTCTGAGATGGAGGCCATCGGCTTCGTAGAGGCTATGATCGGGTTGCCCATCGCTGGTAAGCATCAGGGATGTAATATCAACGAACTGACACTGCGGATAATCACGAATAGCGGTGGCAATCAGTGCGTTGGTTGTTCTGATTTCGTTGATGATGTGCCAGCGGGCGGGGCTTGGCTTTATGGATAGGAACGTGACGGGTATGTCGGGCAAGTGATGCTGAATTTTATCGGCCAGGGCGCGAAAAAAAAGGCACACCTCTTCGGGTTGCCGCCCTTCGCCCAGATCGTTATCGCCCGCGTAAATCACCAGGGCGCGGGGCTGGGCGGGCAGAACAAGTCGCTCGAAATGCCAGGCGCAGGCGGCTAGTGTTGACCCACCAAACCCGATGTTGAGTGGTTGCGCTTCCGGAAAATCGGCCGCCAGCGTGTTCCACATTCGGATAGACGAGCTACCGTAAAAGACCGTACCACCGGTTGGGTACGTGCTTAGTTTACGCTCAAGCTCGCGCACTTCTTCTTCAAACAAAACCATGTTGACGAAACAACAGGAGGTAAATGCGCTCCTGCCGTTCTAAAACCTGTATACATACGCTGGTCATTGACCTACGGGTTTCCGCTATAATAACCGATACCCTTCCGAATATACATCAATGAATGATTATACGGTACTGTTTCACCCGTAAAATCGGTGTTTGAATCTCAAGGCCGCTATAGTCTCACTTTTAGCGCCATTAAATAATCCCTACTAAAACTATAGGAACACATACTACTCTTTTGAGTTGGGTTTTAAAACAGTACAATCCAACTAGTATCCTCAACGCATATATGACACAAATTTCAGCTCGCCCACTGCTTCTGGCAGGCGTTGTTTTTACCTCGCTGCTGGCAGCTTGTAGTAAAGATGAGTTTAACGCACAAATTCCTGAGACGAACAAAGAGCCAACCTCGGCTCAAATTGAAGGAAATGTGTTTGAACCGGCGCTTGTGCCAGCCACCGATCTACGAATTGCGCAACTGCGGGTTCCCGCCGGTTTTACCGTTGCCAAATTTGCCGATTCACTCGGGAAACCGCGTCAGCTAACGGTTAGTCCGGCCGGGCATGTTTACGTGACCAACCGGGAAATGGGTACGGTTACGCTGCTACGCGACACCAACGCCGACGGTAAAGCCGACCAGAAACAAGTGGTGGCCAACATTAAAAGCGTGCATGGGCTAACCATTCACAACGGGCAGATGTACCTGGTAGCGATTAAGGAGGTATTTCGGGCACCGATCAATACCGATGGCACATTGGGCACACTGCAACAACTGATCAGTGACCTTCCCGACGCGGGTCAACACCCAAACCGCACCATTGCCTTTGGCCCCGACGGCTTTATGTACATCACCGTAGGCAGCACCTGCAACGCCTGCCCCGAGCCTAACCCCGAACATGCCACCATGCTCCGTGCCAACGCCGACGGCTCGAACCGGACTATTTTCGCTACGGGTCTGCGTAACACCATCGGGTTTGGCTGGCACCCACAGACCAACGAGTTGTATGGTTTTGACCACGGCATTGACTGGCTTGGCGACGAACAGCAGAAAGAAGAGCTAAACGTGATTAAGCAGGGTGCTTTTTACGGTTGGCCATACATCTACGGCGACGGCAACTACAGCCCGCATCCACGGCCCATGGGCGATACTACTTACGCCCAGATTTTGGCCAAAACAACGTTACCGACCTTTTCTTACGTAGCACACGCGGCTCCGCTAGCCATGGTTTTTTACACAAACACCAGCGCTACCGCCTTTCCGACCGATTATCAGAACGATATTTTCGTGACCATGCGGGGCTCGTGGAACAAGTCGCAACCATCAGGTTATAAAGTAGTTCGGGTGCATTTCGAGAATGGCAAACCAACCCGTGCCAGCGATTTTGTATCGGGTTTTCTGGTTAATGGTAATCAGGCTCAATTTGGTCGCCCGGTGGGTATAGCCACCATGCCCGACGGTTCGCTGCTCTTTTCGGAAGATAACAACGGCGTTATTTACCGGGTAAGCTATCAGCGATAACCGGTTTGGTGGCGTTACGCGAAGCCACACAGTTCAAAGCAAAAACGGTCGGTCAGCCCACATTGGGTAACCGACCGTTTTTGCTTTATACTTATCGTGTTAAGCCAATATAATCGAGCCATACGCTCGTGGCCTTTTCAGGCACACCCGACTGACCTAGCTGCATATCGACTTTTTCGAGCGTGGTGACGGAGAACGTACCTGCATTCGCAGGCTGAAACGTAAGTGGCTGGAAATCGGGGTATGGGCGGGGCAACAGCGGCATGGCATCATTTGTCAGTTGACTGAGTGGTACTTCAATTTCGCTCATCTGCTGCGGCAGGTTAACCACCGTCGAGTAAGCGGTACCATCGTTACTGATTAGGCTCACTTTAACGGTTACAGGTTGCGGCTGGCCTGATTTCCCCCGCACAACCAACTTTGTGAAGCCCGTCAGTTCCGTTTTACGTCCCTGAATTTTATCGCCAAAATAATACTGAAGCCCCATTTTTGGATCGGTGCTGGCTTTCCCAAAACTGGCTTTGAGCAGCAGATGGCTGGGGTTCTCGTCAGGAGCAAGCTCAACCGTATTATTGCGGTAATCGCTGTTATTCACGATCAGCTTAACACGGTCGGTACTGGCATCGAACAGGTTCAGGCGGCTGTTTTCGGCGGTTACAATGGTTTGGTACGTGTCATTGGGCAGGTAATCCCAGGCGGTGGGGTCACCTGGATGAGCACCTGGGTACGTTCGGTAGTCGATGCCTTTCTGAATGACGATTCGGTAGTTGAGCAGACCCGATGTCAGCCAGTCGCCCGGTACGTTGGCTTCGTACCGGTAACCCGCCACACGCTGAAGCGGTACGGTTCGAAGGCGACCGTTCCTGAATTCGACCACTGCTTTATCGGCCGAATCCAGCCCGACGATCGTGGCCGAGAGCGTAAGCGGTTGGTTGGCAGAAACCTCCCCGTAGGCCGTATGCACCAGAATCGGCTCCGTTTTGTCCGGGGCAGCGGGCGCGTAAAACTCATTCAATCCGATGACGGCGTTGGGCATCGATGCGGGCGTTTTGGCACCGGCCGTTTTCAGCAGGTACGTTCCCGGACGAATTTGGAACCCGCCATTGATTGCCGATGCCGCGAAGGAATTCCCCTCGTTTTGGGCCACAATGGCAAACGACGTACCCAAGTCGGGCAACGAAACGCGCATGGGCCAGGCCGCATACCGAATGGTGGTCACTTCTTTTTTGAGCGATGGCCGCTCAAACGGGTCGCGGATCAGAATGGCGTCGGGCATCACTTCGAGTCGCCACACACCCGCACCAACCTTGTCCAGAAAGTACGCTCCTGTTCCCTCGTAATGAACAACTGGCGAACTGCCTACGCCTGCAATCTGCGTCAGGCTAGCGGCGTTGACTGGCTTTGTCTGCGTGGTATTTGCGTAGAAAAAGGCCCGGTCGCTGTTCATTTCGCTCAGCGATTGGCTATAGCTGAGCCGGAAGGGACCAAAAAGACTGTCTTGCGGATACGCGCCATACGTTTTGAACCGCGGCGTTTCGCGGAATACGCGTCCGGCAATGAGCATGCTAATTGCCTTTGAGGGCGTGTAAGCCAGGTTCAGGTAGTGCGTCTGGTATTCGGTGTTGGCGTAGGCCGTTGCCATAGGGTCATAGGCAAACTGGGTGGCCCACTGAAAGCCCGCGCCCCGGAAGCTGCGCGCCATAGCCGGGTACATATAAGGCGCATACACATCACCCGCATCGAATTCGTAGACAATACGCGCTTTGTTTTTAAAGGCTGGTATGGTGTCGAACGGAATATGGTATTTGTCGACGTGAAGCAGCGAATTACCCTGAATAGTGTGACCAGCCACCAGCCCCAGCGGATACCACTGAAAACTGAAACCGTTTACGTCTGACTTAGCCACCGCATCGGCATACCACGGATTCTGGCTGATGTTGTAGAATATGGGTTTATCCCAACCGGTGCTTCTAACGGCGGCGTTGATCCGGTTTATATACTCGGTCACTTTCGGTTTAGGACCGGCGTGGGTGGGTTCGTTGTTCAGTTCAACGGCAATCACGTCCTGGTCATTTCCGTAGGTCGATTTAGTGTAGGGGTTTACATGCCGAAAAAACTGCCGCACGTATTCTTCCTGCGCCTTAATCGCATTTTCGTTCTGATTGGCCTGTCCTTTTCCGTAAACGCGCGAAAAACCGGGGGTATGTTCATCGCGTTCGGGGTAGCCGTTACCCCAATAGGCAATGGGCGTAATGATGATCTTTATCTGGCGCTTTTTGAGTTGCGCCACCAGGTAATCGAACAGCCGCAGGTGTTCATTATTGAGCAGATTGCCCAGCGAATCGCTGATTTCGGTATCCCACACGTGTACCCGAAAGGCATCGGCTCCCATGCGGGCAATGTGGTACACATCCTGATCGATGGCCGTTTCGGGCTTGATGTTCAGGGACTTCACCGCCCGGTAGCCGTAGGCGAAAGGCAGGCAGTAGTTGACGCCGTAAAAAGCAGCTTCCTGTTTTGTTTTCGAATAACGAATCACGCCCGCCTTGTCGACGTAAATCAGGTTTTCCGGGTTAGGTTTCGTTTGCGCGGCACTTCCAAAAGCGGTACAGATCAGCAGGGAGAAGAAGAGAAAGAATCGGGTGTTGAGCAAGGTCATAAATGGGTATTGATGAAGTGTTTTTTTGGGTTTGCTTGTTGTGCATTTTGTTTCGCGCTGTAGTGTTGCTTCGCGCTGTATGCCTTCGACTAGGCCGGTCCGCCGGTGCGGTCCCCGACAGGCTCAGGGCCTACAGCGCGAAGCACTACACCATATTCAATCAAGAAACGCGTCGAGCGCCGTGGTTGGCTTGCCGGCATCGTCGAATGCGCCCAGACCGTAGCCTTGCCACAGTTTGTAGGCTTGCGGTTCCCAGTAGAAAACACCCAGTCCGTTGCCGTTGGGTACGCTTTTCAGTTTAGTGCGCAGGTCAGTAATAAATGCCTTTGCCGTAGCCGGGTCGTTGGCGGGCATGCCTACCTCGACCACCATCACCGGCTTTTTGTATTGCGTAATCAGTTCGTTGATATTGCTCAGGCACTGCTGGTTCTTCACCGCCCAGTCTGACGCCAGCGGGTACATTGACATGCCGATCACGTCGAATTTGGCATTGTTGCTGGCCAATCCACTGAACAACCACTGAAACAGCGCCTTATCATAGCCATTCGAGACGTGCACGATCACCTGCGACGTGGGGCTCATGTATTTTACGGCCTCGTACCCCGTTGTGATCAGAGCCGCGAAGTTGGCCATGTTGGTCGATGCCCGTCCATCGGGCCAAAGCATACCGTCGTTGGTTTCGTTACCAACCTGCACCCATTCGGGTATGATGCCGTTGATTTTCAGCTGGTTCATCACATTGACAGTATGATCAAATACGGCTTTTCTCAGGTCTGTAAACGGCAAGGTGGTCCAGGCAGCGGGTTTTGTTTGCTGAGCCGGATCGGCCCATGAATCGCTGTAATGAAAATCGATAAGCAGTTTCATACCTGCTGCTTTAGCCCGTTTCGCTTTAGCCAGCACATCATCGGCCCCGTTCCATCCCCCCTGCGGATTGACCCACACCCGTAACCGAATGGCATTTATTCCCTTGTTTTTCAGAATCGCAAAAATATCGTCAGCTTTTCCGTTAGGCTGGTAAAACCGGACGCCACTGGCTTCCTGTTGCGTAATCCAGCTCACGTCGGCTCCTTTGATGAAGCTTGTTGCAGGTACAGGATCAGGCGTAACGGGTTGGGGCTGAGTCTGTTTGTTCTGACAGCTTATTACACCAAGTGTTAGCATTACGGCCAGTAAGCTCGTTTTTCTCGTAGTCATTCTTTGGCAAGTTCATACGGGCAACAACACGAAACGGATTGTCATTCCCCCTTTCGTAATCTTGCAGCTCAACATCCTGGCGACTGATGATAACCCGGCTGTTTTTGCCTAGATTACGAGTCAAGAATCAACCTGTAAAAACAACACTGTTAATCACCCCGCTTCAATGAAAAAACTAGCTACACTTCTTCTCCTTTCGCTTTCTACCTTCAGCTACGGCCAAAACGCCGACTCGGTAGCCATCCGCCGGATTTACAACGAAGCCCTTTCCAACGGGAAATCACACGAATGGCTGCGCTATCTGACACAACAGATCGGTCCCCGGCTGAGTGGCTCTGAAGGTGCCCAAAAAGCCGTTGACTGGACCAGGCAATTGATGGAGCAGCAGGGATTCGACCGTGTGTTTCTGCAGGAAGTGATGGTGCCGCACTGGGTACGTGGTGCCAAAGAGGTAGCCTACATTCAGAACGGCAAGCAGAAGACAAACGTACCTATTGCGGCCCTCGGCGGGTCAGTGGCTACCGCTGCCAAAGGCGTTGAAGCGCAAGTGATCGAGGTAAAAAGTTTCCCGGAACTACGGGCGTTGGGCAAAGAGAAAGTCAAAGGCAAGATCGTGTTTTTCAACCGCCCCATGGACCCGACCAAAACGATCACCTTCGAAGCCTACGGCGGGGCCGTTGATCAGCGGGCGGGCGGCGCTACCGAAGCAGCCAAGCTAGGCGCGGTGGGGGCTATTATTCGCTCGATGGCGCTGGCCCAAGACGATTACCCACACACGGGCGGCACCCGCTACGGCACCGGTGTTCCGCTGATTCCAACAGCGGCCATTAGCACCAACGGCGCAAACCTGCTTAGTAAATCGCTGGCCGAAAACCCGAACCTGACGTTTTATTTCAAGCAAAACTGCGAAACCCTGCCCGATGCCAAGTCCTACAACGTGGTGGGCGAAATCAAAGGCTCCGAGAAGCCCGACGAGATCATTGTGGTTGGCGGTCACCTCGATTCGTGGGATCTGGGGCAGGGCGCACACGATGACGGCACCGGCTGTATGCAGTCGATCGAGGTGTTGCGGATCATGAAGGCGCTGGGCATCAAACCGAAGCGTACCATTCGGGCGGTCATGTTCATGAATGAAGAAAACGGCCTGCGTGGTGGCGTTAAGTATGCCGACCTGGCCAAGCAGAACAACGAGAAACACATTGCCGCCATAGAATCTGACGAAGGTGGTTTTACGCCTCGTGGCTTTGGCATTGTGGGTACGCCCGAACAAAAAGCGAAGGTCATTCTTTGGAAACCGCTGTTGGCTCCCTATGGTCTTCACGACATTGGCCCCGGTGGCGGTGGTGCGGATATTGGTCCGCTGGTGAACATCGGTACGGTACTATTTGGCTTCAAACCCGATTCGCAGCGGTATTTCGATTTCCACCACACCGCCGCCGACCGTTTCGAGATGGTAAACAAGCGTGAGCTTGAACTGGGCGGCGCGTCAATGGCCGCACTGGTTTACCTCCTCGACACCTACGGGCTATGAGTATAAACGGCATGTAGTTGCATTGAATAGTCGGAGTAATTTTTTGACGTCAAAAAATTACTCCGACTATTCAGCACTTCTTTAGTATGGCCACTTCTTTACCGCACCCTGCAACCGCTACCCGTTCTGATCGGCAACAACAGCCAACCGGTTTTCTCAGCAATCGGCTGATGTCGATGGATGCGTATCGGGGATTTGTCATGCTGTTGATGGCCGCCGAATTATTGCGTTTTTCCGATCTGCACGAAGCTTTTCCCGACAGTTCATTCTGGGCCTTTCTGGCCTATCAACAGAGCCACGTCGATTGGGCGGGCTGTTCACTACACGACCTGATTCAGCCGTCATTTTCATTTTTGGTGGGTGTAGCACTTCCCTACTCCATGGCCAGTCGGGCAGAACTGGGTACGTCGGCTACTGCTTCGTTCCTCCGTACCCTGCGCCGGTCGCTGGTCCTGATCTTGTTGGGTATCTTTTTGCGATCGATCCATAGTACGCAGACGAATTTCACGTTTGAAGATACCCTGACGCAGATTGGTCTGGGTTATCCGTTCCTGTTTCTGCTCGGCCGCACCTCAGCCCGAACCCAATGGATAGCCCTGTTCGGCATTTTGGTCGGTTACTGGCTGGCATTTGTGCTGTACCCGACTCCCACAGCGGCATTCAACTACGCGGCCGTGGGCGTACCAGCCGACTGGGCTCACCACTATACAGGACTAGCCGCCCATTTCAACAAAAACAGCAACCTAGCCTGGGCTTTCGATACCTGGTTTTTGAACCTCTTCCCCCGAAAAAACCCTTTTCTGTTCAATGGCGGCGGGTACGCTACGCTGAGTTTTATACCCACCCTCGGCACCATGCTGCTTGGCCTGCAAGCCGGGCAGTGGCTCCGGTTAGGTCAATCAAGTCGGCTTGTTACACGGCAGTTGCTTATAGTCGGTGCCGTAAGTATGGCGCTTGGCGTATTGTTACACGTAACCGGCCTTTGCCCAATCGTGAAACGCATCTGGACACCCGCGTGGACGTTATTCAGCGGGGGCTGGTGCTTCTGGTTAATGACCTTTTTCTATGTTGTCATCGATGTGTTGAAGCGCCGGAACTGGGCTTTCTTCTTGACCGTAATCGGCATGAATTCCATCGCTATTTATTGCCTGGTTCACCTGATCGACAGCTTCATTATCAACTCGTTTTACATCCATCTGGGTCATACCCCGTTTCAGGTGTTCGGGCTTGCCTTCGAGCCGTTGCTCATCGGGGCTGCCACGTTGGGTACGTTCTACCTGATTCTGCTGTGGATGTACCGCCGGAAGTTGTTTATTCGCGTATAATGTTGGTTGCTTCGTGCTGTAGTGGGCTGACGCAAGCCCTTCGACAGCACGAAGCAATTACACATAGTGCAACCCTTAAGTACGTTATTCTAAATCAGGCTCCGGCCCACGGAAGGCGTCTTTCTTCGACACACTGGCCAACTTAACCGGCTTTCCTTCACGGGCCGACTGGTAAATAGCCTCCATGATTTTCTGATCCTGAAGGCCCTCTTCACCGGGCGTAAACGGCTGTTTGTTTTTCAGGATACAGTCTGAAAAATGGTCCATTTCGGTGGCAAACTGGTTTTTCTGGCCCAGAATGGGAGTCTCCTTGCGCTCAATCATCCCGTCAGCGTGGGCGGTTTCCATCTGGATACCTGTATACGAAAAGCCAGGGTCGAGGCCCATCCAGCCACGTTCGGCCAACACCCGGTACCGCCGCGACTCATGCACGTTATAATGCGTGGCGCAGTTGGCGATGACCCCATCGGGGAAACGCATCTGCCACGACATCACCTCCTCAACCTCCCGAAACAACGGATTGCCCGGCGTACTGTATTGGTAGCCGAATACCTCTGTTGGCTCCTGCCCCAGGATAAACCGGATCGTATTCAGGCAATACAAGCCGATATCGGGCAGGGCACCACCGCCGGCCAGCGCCTTGATGTGCCGCCAATGCTGCGGGTTAGCCGAACTCTGACAGTTGAACGCTTCAATGAATTTAGGAGCCCCGAACTTTTTCGACTGTACCATCTCGCGAATCATCCGGTTATTGGGCTCATATTGAATGCGGTAGGCCACCATCAGTTTGCGGTTTGCCTTGTTGCAGGCATCGATCATGGCTTCGCATTCCTGCGCCGAGTTGGCCATAGGCTTTTCGCACAGGATGTGTTTTCCCGCCTGCGCGCCGCGAATGGTGTATTCGGCGTGCATCGAGTTGGGCAGCACAATGTAGATCGCCTGCACCTCCGGGTTGTCTTTTAGCTGATCATACTGCTCATAACTGTAGCAACTGCTCTGTTTAATGCCGTACTGCTGCGCTACCTTCTGCATCTTCTCGGGGCTACCACTCACCAGCGCCACCGGCTTCGACTTTTTACACTGCGCGAAGGCAGGGAGCAATTCTTCCAGCGTCAGATGCCCCAGGCCAACCAACGCGTAACCCACCCGCTGATCCATCGGCAGGGGCGTGGGCGTTGGAGCCGATTTACGGTCCGCATCTGATTTCCAAGCTTCCAGTTCAATGGGTTTATCGATCTCCTTAGGCACTTTGGCAGGTGGCGAATACGGTGCCGACGACGGAATTTGCTGCCCTGTCGGCGATCGGTACACCGTTGACGGGTTAGCCGGGTAACGTGTTCCGGACTGACCCGTTTTGCACGAAGCAGCCAGCCCACCAGCAACCCCCAAGGCCAGGCCTTTTCCGGTAAGGCGCAGGAAATCGGTTCGTGAAAGGCCGTTGGTATCCGAATCTGGTTCTGTCTTGAAGAGTTGCAGCAGGTGATCGATCTGTTTCATAACGATTAAGCGTTTGCTGAAACAACCGACGTACCCGGCTTTGGTTACGAAAAACGAGGTTGTGTTTCATGACTCGCTCAACAGTCCGCTTCTCGATTGAGATTGGTCAATAGCTGTCAGGTACGTGGCTATTTTTTAACTCGTTTCCTCATTCCGCACATACTGGCAAGATCGTCTTCTACTATATTTACGTTTACTAATCTGTATAATTTTAGACAAACAACGTATGCGATTTACTTTTCCGCTGACCTCTCTTCTATTCCTTTTCGCGTTTTTAAGTAACTCGTCTGCCCAGGGTATCGAATTCGAAAAGGGTAGTTGGACTGAGGCCGTAAAAAAGGCCAGAAAGCAGAAGAAATTGCTGTTCCTCCACTTCGACAGTCCTAGTTGTGGCCCTTGCAGCGATGTAGTCGCTATCGCCTTTTCGAGCCCACTGGTACGCGAAAAATTCGCTCAGCATTTTGTCAGCTATCGCATCGACGGAACTACTGGGTTGGGCAAAGAACTGGCCGACAAGCTAGCGGTCGAATGTGTCCCCTCTTCGCTATACCTCGATGCCGACGAAAATCCATTGGCCCGACAGTGCAACACCACCAGCTTTGACCGGGCGTACCTGGAGAAAGCCGAGGAAGCCCTGGTTAAAAGTCGACAAAAACCGTTGAAGGCGTTGGCAGAAGCTTACGAGAAAGGAGATCGATCGTCGGCGCTTATGCGCGAATACATCATCAGACGGCGGGAAATGGGCTTACCTACCGATGACCTGTTAGACACCTATGTACGTCAGTTGCCCGCCGATTCGCTCAAATCAGCTGGTTTGTCGTTGTTTATTTTTGAACAGGGTGCTATTGTTGGAAGCCGCGCCGACTCTATTTTTCGCAGCAATCGCGTGTTGAATGATAGCCTTTACCGCGCGGTGGGCGTGCGTAAAGCCATTGAGTACAATGCGTTGGCGGTAAACAATTCGATCAAAAAAGCCATCAGCAAAAAGAATTTTACCCTCGCATATAGAACAGCCAGCTTCCGGCAACGTACCTACGGAACCGATGTGCTTAATGGTACTATGGCCGCAGACTGGGTTATGATCCGGTACTACAGAGGCACTAAAGACACGTTGAGATTTCTGATGATTTCTTCCCACTACTACGACCGGTATTTCATGAACGCCAAAGTTGATTCTGTTCAGAAACTCGACGAACTAGATATGCAACGCCGGATGCGTGGCACTTCATCTATGACATCAAGTCAAAAACCGGGCAGTACGGGCCTTGTGTCAGTGATGCCTTACCCAAATACGCAACGCTACGTTACGGCCCTGAATCAGGCAGCCTGGGACTTTTATCAGATGACTAGGGATACAAAGTGGCTGACAAAAGCAGCGGAATGGTCGAAACGGAGTCTGGAGTTTCGTGAAGACGCCAGCCTGATGGACACTTATGCGCATCTTCTGTACAGGCTGGGGCGAAAAGAAGAGGCACTGGAATGGCAGAATAAGGCCGTAAAAAAAGAAGAAAGCGCCAACTCACCGTTGATGGGCACGCTTCGGGAATCATTACAAAAAATGAAAGACGGAACATTATAGCGCGTTGCTACACTATTTACAGAAAAGCCACTACACAGACCGTGTAGTGGCTTTTCTTATACTATCAACTGCCAGGTACGTTGCCGTAACGTGGCTTATTGGTCTTAGAAACGATCGTTGTCGTCGTCCTCTTCCTCATCTTCCTCCCCAAAATGCTTGGTAGGATCGAACATCGAGCCAACAAGGTCTTTGAATTGCAGACCGGTATCCATGGCTTTTTTGCCTACCAGCGAATATTCGGCAATGCCGTGTAGGGCAAACTCCATCATGAACAGGCGCTCTTGCTTGCTCAGGCGGGGGTGAAACTGATCGACCAGATCGTCGAGGCCGTCGATGGTACGCAGACGGCTTTCATAGTCCCGATTCGAGAGGTCGTTGAGCAAGTCCATCGTATTATTATCACCGAACCAGTCGGTGATTTTTTTGTATGGATTGCCGCGCTTGTCTTTCTTGGCTTTTTCCGGGTTTGGGAAATAGTTTAGAAACTGGGTACGTATGGCTTTCCCGATCAGGTTCTGCGCCACAATGACCGGGCCTTCTACCTCGCCTTCATACACCAATTCAACCTTACCGCAAATGGCCGGCACCACACCGTACACATCCGAGATACGTACGTAGGTTTCCTTCTCGCTATTGAGCAACGTACGCCGTTCGGCTGATGACAACAGGTTTTCGTAGGCCGAAATGGTCATCCGGGCCGATACGCCCGACTTGGCATCCACGTACTCGCTTTGGCGGGCTTCGATGGCTACCTGCTCAATGAGGTCGGCTACGAGGTCATTGGTTTTAACCAGGCCTTTCTGCTCGGTTTTTACCACGGCCTCCTGCTGGGTAATCTTCCGGCCCATCTCGATCGTTTTCGGATAGTGGGTCACAATCTGGCTATCGATCCGGTCTTTCAGCGGTGTTACAATGCTACCCCGGTTGGTATAATCTTCCGGGTTGGCCGTAAACACAAACTGGATATCAAGCGGCAGGCGCAGTTTGAAACCACGGATCTGAATATCGCCTTCCTGCAAAATATTGAACAGCGACACCTGAATCCGGGCCTGTAAATCGGGCAACTCGTTGATCACGAAAATGCAACGGTGCGACCGTGGAATAAGACCAAAGTGAATAGTCCGCTCGTCCGAATACGGCAGTTTCAGCGTGGCGGCTTTGATGGGGTCAACGTCGCCAATCAAATCGGCTACCGATACATCGGGCGTGGCCAGCTTTTCGGTGTAGCGGTCGCTGCGGTGCATCCAGGCAATGGGCGTAGCGTCGCCGTGTTGGGCAATCAGATCATGCGCGAAACGGGATAGTGGCTTCAGCGGATCGTCATTCAGTTCAGAGCCGTCGACATACGGAATGTATTCGTCGAGCAGATTGACCATCAGGCGGGCAATCCGGGTTTTGGCCTGTCCACGAAGCCCGAGCAGGTTAATGTGGTGCATCGACAGAATGGCGCGCTCTACATCGGGGATAACCGTTTCTTCGTAGCCCCAGATGCCGGGAAACACCGACTCTTTGGCCTTGATTTTTTGAATCAGATTTTCGCGTAACTCCTGTTTGATTGACCGGGACTGATACCCGGCGGCTTTTAGTTCGCCAAGGGTTTTGATGGCGGTTAACTCCTTTGCTTTCAGGTTATAGTAACTCATTCGTTGGGAACGTTCGTTGGCAACACTCGTTAAAGACAATAGTTAAACAGAACAGGTATCAACATATAATGGACAATGACTACCGAGCGGTTGTAAAACCTGCTTTCGTCTGGTAGCTATTGTCCATCACACATCATAAAACTAACAGGCTTTAGGGCCAAATGGTTTATCTGAAGTTCATCCACAAAACTCCGGTTGAAACGTCGGCAGTAGCTACGTTTCGGAGCGAGGCTATTCCCGAAATAATTCAATGAAAGTTAATTTGACAGGCCTTTTGACTCGAAAAAATAGCATTTTAGCCCGGTAGCTGTAATCTTAACCGTAGTTTTACGTTTTTAAAAGCAAATTGGCTTAGGTACGTAACATGATGAAATTCAATAAGCTTGTGTTCTTGTTTATGGCGTGGCTCACCCACTCCCTTTGCCAGGCACAAGACCCCAAATCACTTCAAATCAGTCTTCCAACGCAGCCCGACTGGAACGTTGTTGCTGAGGGACAGTCTATTCGCTTCACGCTAAAAACAACTGGTAGCCCTGTCGATTCGGTCACTTACAGCATAGCTCAGGGCATGCTCGATGGTATGGCTTTCGACTCACTTGGCCACTTTAGCTGGACTCCCGGCTACGATCTGGTCGATCGGCTCAAGACCACGCGTCCTGTTCCGGTTATTTTTGAGGTACGTAACCGCCGGGGTGAATCGGCTACGCAATTGGTTGAGTTTAGAGTACAACACGTTAATCGCCCGCCGGTGGTCGAAGACCTGCCTCCGTTTTATGTCCGCTTCCAAACACAAAACGTCTATAAGTTCGACCCTAAGCAGGTCTATGATGCCGACGGAGACCCTCTGGCGTTTATTACAATTCCCGATCAAATGCCTGAAGGTGTTCGTTTGAGCGCGCAGGGTGAATTGACCTGGACATTATCGAAGAACCAGTTTAATCAGCTTAGAAACAAGCCTATCTACATTGAGTTTTGGGTGGAAGACCAACCTGCTAAAACCCGTACGAAAGGCCGCCTTAAGATCGACGTCACGCAAATGGACTTGCCACCGGTGATCTCGGTGGTGCCCAAAGAGCGTGCCTACCGGGTACGTGAGAATACCACGATCAATCTCAAATTTTACCTGGCAGACCCCAATGGCGACGATGATATCGACACGTTTGACTTTCTGAGTTCAAGTCAGCAAATACCAAAATCGGCCCTGGTAAAGAACACCAACAACCAGTATGAATTTATCTGGATGCCCGGTTACGATTTTGTACGCGACCCACACGATACGCTCCGGGTCAATCTCACGTTTTTTGTGCTCGATAAAGCTCAGAATCGAGATGAGCAGACAATCTCCATTACGGTATTGAATACGGTTAACGAGGAAGCCAAAGACCGCTACAACTACGCGCTCTACAATCAGGCACTTGTGCAGGCCTGGAACCTGGTTGTTCAGCTCGATGAGAAAGAAATTCAGTTAAAGCACGATTATCGTCGGGCTAAAGGAGGAAAACGGAATCGCTCCATGGCCAATGCATCGCTGGGGGCCGTTACGGGTGTTGCTCCAGCCATCACCAACGCTCAATCCACCGTGCAGGCTCAGAAAAACCAACGGCTCGTTTCTGCCATTGGCGGCACCGCTGTGCTAACGATGGGAACTCTGGAAGCCACCGAAGTCATTGGCAAGTCGATGAAAGATTTATTGGATCGGTACAATTACGTGCTGGGCAAGAAAAGTGAATTGCAAAACAAAGGCGATATTTTTGCCCGTGAGTTTGCCCTTAAATCGGCCCGCCGCACCCCCGAGTTTATCAAAAAACTCGACGAGTTCAGAAATGCCATGAGCTTGAGCGGTTTGGTTGCGTTGGAGCTTGATGCGAACTGGCAAAACAAGAAAGAAGCTACAGATAAGGCATTAAAACGCACATTTAAGGATTTTACCCCGCTCGACGAGGCACAGTAGACGGCACAGGCACAAATATTGATCGATCGGTATCATGTTAAACGTGACCGATCAATCAATATTTTGTCCCAATAGAGGAAATGATTGCCCAGCCGCCTCACTCAACCTCTTTTCAATGAAGTCACTAGCCCGTATTGTGCTGGCAATCAGCTTCATTGTGGGGCACCAGGTTCTAGCCCTAGCCGATAGTTTTTATCGGACTACTGCTCCTAGCAGTAATCGTGCCTGTTTTTCGCGAACGTACCTGGCTTTGGTACTCCCCCATTTAGACTTGCCGCTTCCCCGGGTTCACTTTTGTGGTGAGGTTGTACCCATGCACGAGCAGCGAGTAGCGCGTCAGCTTATTTCAGCCCTGTCGCGTAGCGCCTCTCAGGCTTCGTCGCTCATTCGTATGCGGCAACGGGCAACGGCTTTCTTTCCAATCATTGAACCGGTACTTGAGAAATACCATATCCCGCTCGATTTCAAATATCTCCCTTTAGTTGAAAGCGCGCTTGTGGGTACGGCAGTATCTCCAAAAGGAGCGGCAGGCTATTGGCAATTGATGCCTGCTACAGCCCGGGAACTGGGCCTCACCGTTAAACCGTATAAGGACGAACGGCTCAATCTGATGCGCTCTACCGATGCAGCCTGTCGTTATCTGCGTTATCTCCACGATCAGTTAGGCTCCTGGACATTGGCGGCAGCGGCCTACAATACGGGCATTGGTAATTTACTGGGCAATATTCGCAGGCAGCAGAAACGCGATTATTATTATCTGCGTCTCAACGCTGAAACCGGTAAGTACTTATATCGGATTCTTGCCTTCAAAGAGCTGTTCAACAATACGCTTCAGTACCGTGATTTACTTCCGCATCAACTCCTGGCCAGCCTGAACCAGCCTGTTGGGGCCGAAACACCGGGCCAGGCAGAAGAGGTCCTGTTTGACGAAGAGGTACTCGTAAACATGGAACGGGAAGCCGTTACAACAGCTACACCGTTGGCTACTATTACTCCATCCGACGATAATACAGAAGATATTCCGTTGCCCAATGCAGCCGATGTGTTCAGGGGTGGCATAAAAGCCAAGCTGACCGAAGCAGGAGAACTACGACGTGGGGCAATATGGGTATTCAACTTAACCAGAAATGGTGTAGCCGAAGATGTGACGGTTAACGAGGGAGACCGTCTCTACGCTGTTGTTGAAGATATTGATCCTAAAACAGGTAAGATATTCTTCCGGGCCGATAAACTGTACACTGCTGGTAGCCAGCAAACAATGGCCCTACCGCTAGCCGCCGTTGATGCATCGACCGGTAGAATGGGAATCAAATTACCTGATGTAGACCAAATAAAAGCCGGTTGGATTCTGACCTGGAAAGTTTTATAAGACCTTACCACAGCCCAGTAAAGGCCCGTTCGGATGAATCAATTCATCGGGAACGGGCCTTTTTTACTGATAGGTAACTTCACGGTCTTGACTAAACCATTGGCTCGGTTGGCGATCCAATTAGAACTTATAGCCGTAAGCGGCCGTTTTAATCACAGCACCAAACGAATTGCCTTGAAACAAGACACTCAATTCTTCAAGTGCTTCATGGTAAGCACCTTAATACTTCTCTTTTTTGCACATTTCACGGTTGCACAGAAACGAACGAAGTCAACGAAAGGCACGGGAAAGAGGCCCGTCAGAACGCAGATCCCAGCTCCACAGCCTGTTCAGCGGACTAACTTCGCGGGTGAACTCGTTCCTACAGAACAGGGAAACGTAGCGGCTAAACTTGCCGTTGCGCTCATGAGTACGTCGGGCTATGCCAAACGGGTACAGGCTTTGCAGCAACGCTCGGCACCTTATTTCGCGGTTGTCGAGCCTATTCTGGCAAAGCATCGTATTCCAAACGACTTCAAATACATGCCGCTCATTGAGAGCAATTGGAAAGCTGATGCCGTATCGTCGGCAGGAGCCGTAGGGTATTGGCAGTTTATGGACGAAACCGCCAAAGACATGAACCTCCGCATTGATCCGGGCAACGACGAACGGATGGATCTGGTAAAGTCAACAGAAGCTGCCTGCCGCTACCTCAACTCGTTGCACAAGCGCTTAGGCTCCTGGACACTGGCGGCGGCGGCTTATAATGGTGGTATGGGCATGATTGAAAAAAAGATGGTTCGGCAGGCCACCCGCAGTTATTACAACATGGCCATGAACGAGGAAACAGGCTATTACCTCTACCGAATGCTGGCGATGAAAGAACTGATGCAGAATCCGGGCCGCTATGCGGGCATGAACGCGGGTATGCTCGCCTACGCCGATGACCCGTATGAACGCGAATTGCAACAGGCTCGCCGGATGGGCTGGATCGTGGACGAAGAGCCCGAGTTAAAGGGTATTCCCATCGAAGCATACGAGGCTGCTCCTACCAGTGAAGCGGCCACAATGGATAGCATATTGACTGGACTATTGGCCCAAAAACCAGGCACGCCGGTAATTTTCACAGGCGAAGTAGAAGCCAAACTCCAGAAAGCGGGCAAGGCACAACTGGGTCAAAGCTGGGCGTTTATCATCACGGAAGATGCGCAGGTAGGAGAGGTAAGCCTCAAGACAGGTGACGCCCTATACGCCGTAGTGGATGACATTGATAACCGGGGGCAAATTTTCCTTAGGGCAACAAAAGTTATTTCGGCCGAAACCAAAGAGGCTAGTTCATTGACGCTTTCGGCCATGAATCCTGTTACCGGTTTACTTGGACTTCCCCTTCCAAAAAAACTTCAGGCCGGCTGGACAGTTCAATGGAAAACAGAGTTTTAGTTTAAACGAACATCAGCTATGAAAGCCATCTGGAACGGCGTTACGATTGCCGAAAGTGATAACACGGTAATCGTCGAAAACAACCACTATTTCCCGAAAGAGTCTGTAAAGGCGGAGTACCTGGTCGACAGTCAAACGCATACTACCTGCCCCTGGAAAGGGCTGGCTTCGTACTATTCGCTTACCGTTGATGGGCAAACGAACAAAGACGCAGCCTGGTACTACCCCGACCCCAAATCTGCCGCCAGCCAGATCAAAGATCACGTCGCTTTCTGGAAAGGAGTTACTGTTGAGAGTTGATAAGGCAACGTACCTGGAATTAGCACATAAAAAAAGCGGTGCAGGAAATGATCCTGCACCGCTTTTTTATGAATGAACAGCCATACTATAGTTGAGGCTGTTGCGCTACGGTTGACTCATCGACATGAACGTGCTTTTTATTCCGCATGAAGATATACAGAGCGGCAAAGGCTACGATCAGTATGATAGGGAACGTAGTCATTTTAACCAGTGTCGCCTGACCGGCTGCCAATTCCATAGCATCACCTGTTTTACCGGCCGCTGTTTGTACAACACGCTCGGCATCGATCCAACGACCAATGATGGGCTGGAAGATAGACGTCGAGAACATACCTACTCCCCCAACGATCGACATTCCCAAGGCACCGCTCAGCGGAATACGCTCGGCAACGAAACCGATCATGGTTGGCCAGAAGTAACATACGCCTATTGCAAAGAACACAGCCGCTACGTAAGCCATAGCGCCCGTTTGGGTGCTAAACAGGTAAATGCCGATAGTAGCGAAGATAGCCCCGCCTAACAATACGCCTGTTTGGTCGAGGCGGTGAATGATTGGCCCTCCAAAATACCGACCTACCGCCATCAGACCAGTTACCAATGCCAGAATCAGCATTGGGCTTGCTCCGCTCTTACTCATAATTAATCCAACCCACTGCTGCGGACCGAATTCTGAAATAGCCGTCAGGGCCATGCAACAGAAGATGAACAGATATAGCGGTGTTAACATTGCCTGAAAATTGCGCGACAGCGATGCCGCCCCTTCCACTTTAGATTTCGGGAATGCCTGACCGAAAAACATGAAGGCATAGGTAATGGTTGGGATGATGATCACCCAAATCTGCGTCTGCCATGACAAACCGGCGTCGGTCATGAATTTAGAAAGCAGACTACCCACCACAATACCACCGGGGAACCACATATGGAAGCGGTTCAGCTTCTTATTCATTTCCGCCCCTGAATACATATCGGCGATCAGCGGATTACAGGCGGCTTCTGTACAACCATTGCCGATGCCAATGAATAGGGTCGATATAAGTAGGCCTGTGTATCCGCCTGAGTAAATAGTCAGCAGAATACCCAATGTATGAGAGACAAAGGCTACCGTCATAATTATCTTTGGCCCGACCGTGTGATACACCAATCCGCCGACGATCATGGCTATTGGGAAGCCTAGAAACCACATTGAGTTGATGAAACCCAGTTGCTCGGCACTAAGGCCAAACTCGGTTCCCAGCTGAGGCAAAATCCCTGCCCGAATACTAAACGAGAAGGCCGTGGTGATAAGGGCGAAGCAACTTGCCAGGAAGAGCCTCGAACTGTTAACAGTCGTGTTCATAGAAAAAAGAGAAAGAAGATTTGGTCAACTACGAAGATTAGGTTTTCAGATAAAGAGATTAATGAACAGTAATTACCCGATTAAGCTTTATAGCATGTGCAAAATTTCCTAAAAAAAAGGAAATCCGCTAATTTTCCAGTCAACAAGTAGATGATTCTATCTTTAAGCTATTTAATGAGTACGAATAGCTGCTAAACGCTGTTTTCCAGATTTTATGACGCCTCAAGCCTCAACAAACCTTTCTCCTGCTGTCAGTCAGACCAATACGCATCGAAAACTTCGCATGGGTATGGTCGGTGGCAGTTTAGATGCCTTCATCGGAGCCGTTCATCGCCGTGCTGCGACCATGGACAATGAAATTGAATTGGTCTGCGGAGCCTTCAGTTCAAACGCCGAAAAGTCTAAACAAACGGGTCATGCCCTTTATCTCCCCGAAAATCGCGTATACGCTAATTTCGAAGAAATGATTCTACGGGAGAAAGGACTTCCCGAAGGTGAACGCATGGATTTTGTAACTATCGTTACGCCAAATCATATGCACTTCGCCCCGGCTAAAATGGCGCTCGAAAACGGCTTTCACGTTGTTTGCGACAAGCCCGTTACGCTGAATATGGCGCAAGCCAAAGAGTTGAAAAGTATCATTGAGGAAACCGGTTTACTCTTCTGCCTGACGCATAATTATACGGGCTACCCGATGGTGAAGCAAGCGCGGGCCATGGTGAAAGCGGGCAAGCTTGGCCAGATCCGGAAGGTCATGGTCGAATATCCGCAAGGCTGGCTGGCTCAGCTTGTCGAAGCCACGGGGCAGAAACAGGCTGGCTGGCGCACTGATCCCGCCCGTTCGGGCGCGGCAGGTGGCGTTGGCGACATTGGAACCCACGCCGAGAACCTGGCCGAATACATTACGGGCCTCAAGATCACTGAACTCTGCGCCGACCTGACCATTTTTGTAGAAGGTCGCCAATTAGACGACGACGCTAACATGTTGCTTCGTTTTGAAAACGGCGCTAAGGGTACGCTTGTCAACAGTCAGATTGCCAACGGTGAAGAAAACCCATTCTCGATCCGTGTCTACGGCGAGTTAGGTGGTCTGGAATGGCGACAAATGGAGCCTAACACGCTTATCTATAAAACCAACGAAGAAGGTGCGCGACTTCTCCGTACCGGTGTTGGTGATCTTTCTCCCGAAGCAGAAGCCAACACACGCCTGCCTGCCGGTCATCCAGAAGCTTTTTTGGAAGCGTTTGCCAACGTGTATTATAATTTTGCGCTTACCCTCCGCGCTCGTATGAACGGTCAGGAACCAGACCCAATCCGGCTTGATTTTCCCGGAATTGAGGACGGTTTGCGTGGTATGGCCTTTATTGACACAGTCCTCGCCTCCGATAAGTCATCAGAAAAGTGGACGAAGTTTCTTTTGTAGAGTTGCAAAATTTTGCGGCTCACTCGCGTCAATAATTAACGATTATTAGTCTAGTTGCTGTCGCGCGCCGAGCCGCAAGATTTTGCCGGTCCGCCGTTGCGGGCTCTACAAAAACCAAAAAAATATCAAATCCCCCTATATGCAAAAAATTCAAGTTGGTGTGGTTGGCACCGGATTTATCGGACCAGCTCACATCGAAGCCCTTCGCCGATTACCTAATGTAGAAGTAGTGGCGCTCTGTGAAGTCACTCAGGAATTGGCCGAAACAAAGGCAGCACAGTTAGGCATTCCCCGCGCCTACACGTTCGACGAACTATTGAAGCAGGACGACATTCAGAGCATACATATCTGTACGCCCAACTTCCTGCATTACAGTCAGTCCAAAGCAGCCCTATTGGCAGGTAAGCACGTTATCTGCGAGAAGCCGCTAGCTAAAGATCTGGTCGAAGCTGAAGAACTGGTACAACTGGCTAAAGAATCTGGCTTGGTCAATGCCGTTCACTTCAACCTGCGCTATTACCCGCTCGTGCGCCAGATGAAAGTGATGCGCGAGAAAGGCGAACTAGGTGACGTGTACAGCATCATTGGCTCGTACCTGCAAGACTGGCTATTCTACGAAACCGATTATAACTGGCGTCTCGAACCCGACAAATCAGGTGATTCTCGCGCCATTGCTGACATTGGCTCGCACTTGATGGATATCATCGAATACGTAACGGGTCTTAAAACAACTGCCGTACTGGCTGACTTCAACACGATTCACAAAACGCGAAAGAAGCCGCTGAAACCCGTTGAAACGTATTCAGGCAAGATGCTGGAACCGGATGACTACGCCGACGTACCCATCAACACGGAAGACCATGCCAACGTACTGCTCCGGTTCGACAATGGTAATCGCGGTGTGATTACTGTATCGCAGGTGTCGGCTGGCCGGAAGAATCAGTTGAAGTTGGAAATATCCGGCGCCAATAAGACGTTTGCTTTCGATTCTGAATCACCGAATCAGCTTTGGCTGGGTAACCGTGACGGCTATAACCAGACCATGACGGATGATCCATCCATTGTTCATGCCGAGGTGCGTTCAGTCATTGGTTTCCCCGGTGGCCATAACGAAGGTTTCCCCGACACGTCGAAGCAGATGTTCAAAGAGGTCTATGCCGCTATCGAAACTGGTAAGCAGCCTGAAAACCCAACGTACCCAACCTTCGCCGACGGCTACCGTGAATTGTTGATCTGTGAGAAGATCCTTGAAAGCAACAAAAAGCAGGCTTGGGTAGAGGTGTAATTTATAGACGAGTTCAGGTACGTTGTTTTGGCAATGTACCTGAACTCAACTTAACTAAAGAACTATATGAAATCACTTAAAGGCCCCGCTGTTTTTCTGGCGCAGTTCATGGGCGATGAAGCGCCCTTTAATTCACTGGATACGATTGCCAAATACATGGCTGATCTTGGCTATAAAGGCATCCAACTCCCAACCTGGGACTCTCGGGTTATTGATCTTCAAAAGGCGGCTGACAGCAAAGAATATTGCGATGAGTTGAAAGCTAAACTGGCTGATATTGGAGTAGAAATTACAGAACTCTCTACGCACCTACAAAGCCAGTTGGTAGCCGTTCACCCGGCCTACGCTCCCATGTTCGATGGTTTCGGGCCGGCTGAGTTAGCAGGCAAACCAGTTGAACAGCAAGCCTGGGCGGTTAATCAGATGATGTTAGCCGCCAAAGCCAGCAAAAACCTGGGGCTCACCTCACACGTTTGCTTCAGCGGGGCACTGCTATGGCCTTTCATGTACCCCTGGCCACAACGCCCCGCGGGCCTAGTGGAGACCGGTTTTACTGAACTGGGCAAGCGCTGGAAGCCAATTCTTGATGCTTTCGATGAAGCAGGTGTAAATGTCGGCTTTGAGCTTCACCCTGGTGAAGATGTGCACGATGGCGTCACGTTCGAGATGTTCCTGGCCGCCGTTGATAACCACCCGCGGGCTGGTATCAATTACGACCCGAGCCACTTCGTGTTGCAGTGTCTCGACTACCTTGATTTCATCGACATTTACCACGATCGTATTTACGCGTTCCACGTAAAAGATGCCGAGTTTAATCCAACGGGTCGTCAGGGCGTGTACGGTGGTTTCCAGGGCTGGGTTGAACGAGCCGGTCGATTCCGCTCATTAGGTGACGGCCAAGTCGACTTTGCAGGAATTTTCAGCAAGCTTGCTCAGTACAATTACGACGGTTGGGCCGTGTTAGAGTGGGAGTGCGCCATTAAACACCCTGAACAAGGGGCTGCTGAAGGTGCTCCGTTCATTCAGGATCACATGATCCGTGTTACAGAACGTGCCTTCGATGACTTTGCGGGCGCAGGTTCCGACGAAGCGTTTAACAAGAAAGTCTTAGGCTTGTAAGCTCAATTATTACATCATAAAAGAGGGTATCAGGAGGCTTCCTGATACCCTCTTTTATGATGTAATAATTGAGCTTACAAGCCTAAGACTTTCTGAAGTATAAATCAACAAAAAGAGCTGCCTCTTGCGAAGCAGCTCTCTGTTGTCTAGGGGTGGCGACCGCCTACTCTCCCGGTCGTGACACCAGTACCATCGGCAGTGCGGGGCTTAACGGCTCTGTTCGGAATGGGAAAAGGTGTGCACCCGCCCGTCGTCACCAACCTCCTATATCGTTTGCTTTGCTTCATTTCTAGTGGTCACCCACCCTACTCAGCGCAGCAATGCCTGATCATTCTTTTGCCCATCGAGAAGAAAGCACCCTGCCACACACATTCGTATCATTCATTATTCCCAAGCAAGCTGACGATCATACCACCATAGTGATACTAACCTTACAGGCGCATTAGTACGGCTCGGCTCCATCCATTTCTGAACCTCCACCTGCCGCCTATCAACGTGGTCGTCTCCCACAG
>NZ_JBGGWF010000024.1:0-13520 GCF_041321135.1 Fibrella aquatica
AGAAAGGGAGGAAAGGGATTGCTTACGCACGCTTAACTGCTCCTGCGTAAGCAATCCCTTTCCTCCCTTTCTTCCCCTTCCGCCCTTTCCTCCTTTATTCCCCTATTTCTCAAACATCTCTTCCACCACCTTTCTCCCCACCTTACGGGCTGAGAGGGGGTTTTGGCCGGTTACCAGGCGTTCATCTACTTCGAGGTGGGGTACGTAGGGAATCAGCGATTTGCTGTAAATAGCGCCGCGTTCTTTCAGGGCATCTTCCAGTAAAAACGGCACTTCTTCGGTCAGTCGGGCAATTTTCTCTTCCATGTTCGAGAAGCCTGTTACCTGCTTATTTTTCAGAAACGGCGAGCCATCAGACAGTTTCACGTTCAACAGCCCCGCCACACCGTGACACACTGCTGCCACCATACCGCCATGCTCGTAGATATGCCGGGTAATGGCTTGCAGGGCCTCATTGTCAGGAAAATCCCACATGGTCCCGTGCCCACCTGTGAAGTAAATAATCTGGTAATCAGCAGCATTGACCTCATCGGGACGTAGCGAACTGGCCAGCTTTTCCTGAAAAACCGGATTGTGCATCCACTTATCATTCGTGTTGTCCCGCGACTCTACACTTCGCTGATCGAGTGGAATAGCTCCGCCCTTGGGACTGACAAAGTCGAACTGAATATTTCGATCCTGCAGTTCATCGTAGAAATGGGTGGCTTCGCTAAGCCATAGGCCCGTTTTCTGAGGCTTCGTCAGGTAATCCGTGTGGTTGGTGCAAACAATCAGGGCTTTCATAGAAATACGGCTTAAACGCAAGTAAAGCAGGGTAAGTAGCAAAACAAATTTAGCTTGCTTTGCTACTTACCCTGCTTTACTTGCGTTTAAGCAGGAAAGAAATTATAAAACCGCCAATCAGGAATAATTATAACCCTGACCGTAAAGCATTTAACACGGCGTCGTACGCTTTCTTTTTAGTACCGGCCGGATTGTATAGAAGGGGAAAATCAGTCCCGTTTCTGTATCGCCAGCTTTGATTGTCAAGAACTCCCCAGATGGTTACGCCGTAACGCTGCGCTTTGGGCACGTTGCGCATGTAGGACGTGACAATATAACCGTACATGTCGGCCTGCGCATTTTCCAGGGTTTCCGAAAATAGTAACGTAGTGGCATTGTTGGTGTTAACGCCTATGTCCAGTTCTGAAACGTGAACGAGTAAGCCAGTAGCCGCCAGTTTTCGGAAATGATTGTCGATCTGCTCTCTGCTGGTGGTAAGACTAACGTGCATTTGGGTGCCTATACCATCTACTTTTGCCCCTTTGCTTCTGATTTCTGCTACATACTTGATCAGTGAATCCAGCTTGGCGGTCGAAAACTCGAGGTTGTAGTCGTTGATGAACAACTTGGCTGCCGGATCGGCTTCAGCGGCGTATTTAAATGCTTTTACCCCGAAATCACGGCCCAGGTAGTCGCTCCAGACAAAAACATCATTGGCGGTAGCGTTAGCCGTATTCGTGCTGTTTCTGATTGCCCCGGCCGGCCCGTCAGAAAACATTTCGTTGATTACATCCCAACCACGCACCTTTCCCTTGAAATGACCGGCAACCTGTTGGATCGTCAATTTAAGCAGGCTATCCACTTTTGCGTAATTATTGGTTGCGCCGCCCGCAGCAATTAATTCATTCACACTTACATCGTCGATATAGTAAGTGTTACTGTTGCGGCCCAGATCAAATACAATACGGGTTTGCGCTTCATTGGCGGTGATAAGCCAGGTTACCCGCTGCCAGGCAGTGCCAATAGCCTGATCGGCCTGATACAAGGGGGTTGGTTGGGTAGAAAGCCGTATAGACCCACCGGCTGTTGCCGCTTTTACCCAATAGCTAACCTGATATTGTTTCCCAACCGTGAGCGCAATAGGATCAGAAGCCACTTGCACACGCCAATGTTCAGTATCGTAGGCGGTCGGGTTTACCACTTTCATGGAGCGGGTGCCGGAACGTACCTCTGCCGTGCCGGAACCCACCGTTATGGTGGCAGTACCAGCTGGATTACCCGAGTTAAACACAGAGAAATTGGCAAAACTGGTAGCATCGCCCGTTTCAAAACCAGGATTTTGAGCCAGGTTTGTGGCACTCGGACTAGCCGAACTCAGCACGCTTCTGTAATAGGTACCTTGGGTTTGTGAGTGCCAGGCTAAAACGTGCCCGTGAATCTGCATATTAGCCGCTTGTGCAGCAGCCACCATGGCATCGGCGGTTGTGAAATTGTATGCCCCGGAACTGTTCAAGAGGGCATTATTCTTCATTTCATTCTCAAACGTAATGCCGTTAAAATCCCTACTGACCAGCGTAGAGGAAATGGCATTGGTTAGAAAAGCCCCGTTACTAGCGGCCACCGCAATCGGAAATGTAGCCACCGATTTGAACGGTACGCTTCCCAATACAACGGGCGGTGTCGGTGTGGGCGTGACTCCCCCGCCATCATCATCTTTTTTACAGGCGGACATGACTGCTAGCAGCATTCCGACCCCCAAAGCTATTTTTCTCATAAAGAAAGTTTATGGTTTATTGAATACTTTTTTTACCCTCTCGCACAAAACACACTAGTTTGTCCAGGAGAAGTTATATGCTATATGAAGTATTCCTATAGAAGTACCCTGTATTATCATAATAGTATAGCAATTGGTTAATAACTGAATGTTCACGATTCGCCCAATCGGGCAAGCCCTTAGAAATGAGGGCACAAAAAAACGTGCGTCATCTAAGATGACGCACGTAACACGGACTTCAGTCCGTACTAGATTAGTTTGATCGAGATTGGCAGGCGGTCCGAGGCCACGACTTGAATAGTAATATCCAGTAGGTACTATGCATTACGGACTAGGCGTCCCCGACTAAAGTCCGTGTTACACTAGCTTTCCTTTCAAAAAATCGGCGGTGTAGCTGATGCCTTCTTCCAGCAAGATCATTTGTTCGGGTGTACCCGCAAAGGTAACGTACCCACCGGCGTCGCCGCCTTCTTTACCCAGGTCAATGATATGGTCGGCCGATTTGATGACCTCCATATTATGTTCGATAACAATGACCGAGTCACCCTGATCGACCAGCGCGTTGATGGCTTTCAAGAGTTTGCGGATGTCGTGGAAGTGCAGGCCGGTTGTTGGTTCATCGAAAATGAACAGCGTTTGGCCTTTGTTCGGATTGCCTTTGCCCAGAAACGACGCCAGCTTTACCCGTTGCGCCTCCCCGCCCGACAGTGTATTGGCCGATTGCCCCAAACCAATATAGCCCAGGCCTACTTCCTGCAACGGCATGAGTTTATCAGCCATTTTCGGCTCCACTTTCCGGAAGAAGTCAATCGCTTCATCGACGGTCATGCCCAGCATATCCGATACACTTTTCTCGGCCAGGGTTACTTCCAGCACCTCCTGCTTGAAGCGTTGGCCGTTACAACCTTCGCACTTTAGGTAGATGTCGGCCATGAATTGCATCTCGACCTTCACTTCTCCTTCGCCCTGACAAATCTCGCAGCGACCACCGTCTACGTTGAACGAGAAATGGCTGGGTTTGTAGCCCCGCGCTTTCGATACGGGTTGGTCGGCCATAACCTGCCGGAGGTAATCGTAAGCCTTGATATACGTGACCGGGTTAGACCGGCTCGATTTACCAATCGGGTTCTGATCGATCATTTCAATGGCCATAATCCGGTTGACCGAGCCTTTCAGATCCGAAAACTTACCAGCTTCTTCGCCACCTTCACCTTTCAGCCGCGACAGCGCCGGGTATAATACCTTCCGAATCAACGTGGATTTGCCGGAACCCGACACGCCCGTTACCACCGTGAGGGTGTTGAGCGGAAAACGCACGTCCACATCTTTCAGATTGTGTTCCCGAGCGCCTTTCAGATCGATCCAGTGCGTAGGCACCCGGCGGAACGTCGGCACCGCCACCACCTCACGACCCGTCAGGAAATCGAGGGTATGGGAAGGAAATGAAGAATTAAGAATTAAGAATGGCTCCGCACCTTCGCCCTGATACTCAACAGCGCCACCGCTACGGCGGACCGTCTTAATTCTTAATTCTTCATTCTCAATTCCTTCCCAGGTTCCCTGGAAAACCAGATGACCGCCACCGGAACCGGCTTCGGGACCTATGTCGATGATCTGATCGGCGGCGCGCATGACCTCTTCTTCGTGCTCAACCACAATGACCGTATTACCCATGTCGCGCAGGGTTTCCAATACACTCACCAGCCGTTGGGTATCGCGCGGGTGAAGCCCGATACTCGGTTCGTCGAGGATATACATGGAGCCAACCAGCGCAGAGCCTAGCGATGTAGCCAGTTTAATGCGCTGATATTCACCACCCGACAGGCTATTCGTAAGCCGATTCAGCGTCAGATAACCTAACCCTACGCGCTCCATGTAATCGAGGCGATTCTGAATTTCGATCAGAATACGGTCGGCAATGCGACGTTGTGCAGTGGGAATATCGATAGTGCGGAAAAAAGCGGCCGATTCGGCAATGGGCATCAGCACCAGATCGGTAATGGATTTGTCGGCCACTTTTACGAAACTGGCATCCCGGCGCAAGCGTGAACCCCGGCATTCGGGGCAGGTGGTTTTGCCCCGATACCGCGACAGCATCACCCGGTACTGCACCTTGAACGTCTGACTTTCCACAAAGGCGAAGAAATCATTCAGGCCACTGAAATACTGGTTACCCGTCCAGAGTAATTCTTTTTGTTCGGGTGTCAGCTCTTTATACGGCCGATGAATGGGGAAGTCGAAGCGAATGCCGTTGCGGAGAAGAGGTTTCATGAACTCTTCGCTCATTTTCTCACTCCGCCAGGGGGCAATTGCGCCTTCAAACAACGACAGATTTTTATCGGGAATAACCAGATCGGGGTCAATGCCCAGCACCTTCCCGAAGCCATCGCAGCGGCGGCACGCTCCATAGGGGTTGTTGAACGTAAACAGGTTTACGCTCGGCTCCTCGAAAGCAATACCATCCAGCTCGAACCGATCAGAAAACAACCGCGATTGTCCCTCTACAACATCGCTAGCCATCACCTCGACCCGGCACGATCCGTCACTTTCGCTAAAGGCCGTTTGAACTGAGTCAGACAGTCGGTATTGCGTATCTTCATCGGGTTCGCCCTGCGGGTCGAACTGCACCGTGCTGCGGTCGATCAGGATTTCGAGTGTGGCGTCGGGGCGGGGTAGTAATGACCGAACCAGATCACCGGTTTGCCCGGCTTCGGCCAGTTTGGTAGCTTCGTCGAGCAGGTCTTCCATCTGAAAAACCTGGCCGTCGGCTACCAAACGGGTATAGCCTTTTTGGAGCAACAGTTTAAGTTCAGTAGCCACCGTACGGTCTTCGCGCACGTACATCGGGGCCATCACCATAATGCGCGTACCCTCGGGCTGCGCAAAAATGAAGCTGACCACGTCGGTTACCGAATCGCGTTTTACCTCATTGCCTGATACCGGCGAGTAGGTACGTCCAGCGCGGGCAAACAGCAGTTTCAGGTAGTCGTAAATCTCGGTCGACGTACCTACCGTTGAGCGAGGGTTCCGTGAGGTCACCTTTTGCTCGATGGCAATAGCTGGCGAAACACCTTTAATGTATTCTACCTCAGGCTTTTCCATACGCCCCAAGAACTGCCGGGCGTAGCTACTAAGGCTTTCGACGTACATACGTTGCCCTTCGGCAAACAGGGTATCGAACGCCAGCGACGACTTGCCAGAGCCGGACAAACCCGTTACCACCACCAGCTTGTTGCGCGGGATGGCCACATCAATATTCTTCAGATTATGTACCTTCGCCCCCTTAATAATAATGAACTGTTTGGGGTCGAGGTGGTCGACCGACCTGTCTGGCGCGGTGGCCATAACATCGGTTTCGGCGGGTTGAATCATGCGTTGAATTAGCGTTACCTTATCTAATTTTCAACGGAAAATGACCTCACTACGTTCAGTAAACTGATACTATGATTATTCACCAGGAAGACCTACTCCGGCTTGCGCTAGCCCTGCTATTAGGCGGGTTAATCGGTGCCGAGCGCGAATACCGTTCCAAAGCGGCGGGTTTTCGAACCACCATCATGATCTGCGTGGGGGCCACGTTGTTTACCATGGTTTCGAGCCGGATTGGTGACGACCGCATTGCGGCCAACATTGTTAATGGCATTGGTTTTCTGGGGGCCGGGCTCATTTACAAGGAAGAAAGTCGGATAAAAGGGCTCACAACGGCCGCTACGGTTTGGTCGGTGTCGGCGTTGGGCATGAGCATCGGCGCGGGCTACTACGACATTGCCCTGATTGGATTCGCGATCATCATGGGGTCGCTGCTTTTTCTGGCTAAACTCTCGTACCGAATTACCCGCCTCAATCAGACCCGCGAATACAAAGTGGTGACCAACTACAAAAACAAAACCCTGAATCAGTATGAACGGGTATTTACCGACTGCGGGTTATCGCCACGAAGAGGCCCGCAGCAGCGTATAGGAAATGAGATTAGCGGGCGCTGGAAAGTTTCCGGCCCTGAAGAGGCGCATGAGAAGTGCATTAAGCGATTACTCAATGATACTGACGTGAAGGAGTTTGTGTTTTAACGTCTCGACTTTACGCGAAAGCACTCCTTTATATCGTTATTTACACTGACTTTTTGTTGTGACACAACCGCCCAGGCGGATTACTATGAGACAGATACATCATCTTTTACTGCTGGTTGCACTCTTGACCAGTAGCGTAGCCTTCGGGCAGATTACCGAAGACCCGGAAGAACGCCGCGACCAGGGCCAAACGCCCTTGAAATCACAAACCCCAACTGGCGAACCCCTGCCCTTGAAAGAGCGTATCCGGTTTGGCGGTGGTATCTCGGCCCTTCAATTCAATCCATTTAGTCTTGGCGTATCGCCCGTGGTAGCCTATCAGGTGACCGAGCATTTTGTGGCGGGCATCGGTGGCGGTTATACGTACACCAATTTCAAAAACTTCTACGGAGGTAATTTGAATCAGTACTCAGGACGAATTTTTGGCATGTACGAAATTCTTCCCGGCCTGATTCCTAACATTTACGCCCACGTTGAACTCGACCAGCGGTCGTATAAAGCTACGGGTCAGTTACCCTCTTTTTTGGGTCGAACAACAGGTTCATCAACGGCCACGTGGTTGGGAGCCACTTATTCGCAACCCATTGGACGCTTGTTTTCGGCCAACCTATCGGCGTTGTATAATGTAAGTTACTCCAGGACGTTCAATGACCAGATCCTCTACGGTAACAGTCCGTTCACGATTCGAATTCTGTTCTTCTAGCTGGTACCAACTCTATCATGCAGAAAGCCACTCCAAACGGGTGGCTTTCTGCGTTATTTTAATACCTGTACTGAGTCCTGCGTGCTGGTAGCCAACCAGCCTTTGTCGGTATGACGTATCCAGCCGAGGCGATACGTACCTGCGTGAAGCATAGCGGGCAATACCGACGAACGCACACCTTTGTCTGGCAACCAGGGTTTCAATATGGGTTTCGGCATGCGCTGTGCGGGTAACACATACCAGTTGTTGGCCGATCGGATATACACGAAATCAGGCTTCAGCAACGTGTCGTTTTCCATGTAAAGCGCATCGGTATTCAGGTACGTTACCGGCCTTGCGGCTGTTGTGAATGTAGTAACGGAATCCTGAGCGGGCAGGTAATGCATCGCTTTCTCGATGCCCTTGATTTCAGGAAGGGCAGGAACCCGATAAATCCCCTGATTCAACGCCTCATTCCACCCTTTTTGCCAGTAAGCATCCTGCCCAAATGTCTGACTGATTACCGAATACCGATAGTATTTAAGGGCCACACCCTCGGCGACCTGCCGGTTATAGCGTTCGGCTAACATAGGGCCATAATACAACCAGGCATTCACCCAAAACCACAGGGTCAATCCGGTGCTTACCCAGCCGGTAATTTGCCGCCAACGGCCGGTTAGCTGCATAATCAGCAACCCATACACCACAATCAGGCACCAGACCGCATAGAGTTGATAGCGATCGATCACCATCAGGTTGCCATCACTTCGGGCTAACGCCGCCGCTACCACCGACCCCATCAACGTAAGACCCAGTCCCAAAAAAGGAATCAGAGAGGCATTGGCTGGTTTGACTAATTTAAGCAACAGGCGTAACCAGCTCCCGGCAATAACTACCAGAACAAGCACTCCCGCGCTCAGAACAACCCATTGACCGGGCAACAACAGCCAGCGCCGCTGATCGAAATAAAGTGCGCTTCCCGCAAAGCTGACAATGCTTTTAACGATCCAATTGGGGTGTTGAGCAACCGTCGTCATCGAGTCTTTCGCCATGAAATTGTAATCGACGCCGAAGTACAAACCAATCAGTAATACGCCTGTTATGATCCAGATGATGGCCCAACGCCACTGACGAGTCAACACTAACAGACCCACAACGGCCACCCACATAAAAAGGCCATTACTGTTTGAATACAAGACCAGTCCACCTAACGCCAATGCGCCAATCTGCGCTGACGTTTCGGGATGAGCCAGCAGCCGAAAAACGACGATCATCAGCAAGAGCGTCAGCGTATGCTGTAACAGGCACAGCACCCACCATACATCTTCCTGATACGAAGGCTGGAATACTAGTAACGCCACCGGCAACACCAGCCACGAAGCAAGACCCGCCCGTTTAAACAACTGATAGACTTGCCAACATAACCCGGCAATGCTCAGACTGCCTACCAGCGTCAACGTTCGGTAATTTACCTGGCCTTCAAGCCAGAAGTCGGCCAGAACAAGCAGACGCGAAAGCAAAATACGGTGGTCATTATGCTGCTCTACCAACAAACGGATCACCTCCCGAAAGGACGTGCCCGGCTCGGTAATGCGCCGAATACTGTCTATGTAGAGATAATCATCGACTTGAGGTACATTGATGGCATAGCGAACAATGGCCGCGTAAAAGGCAGTGGCCAGTAAGAAAATGGCACCGGCAACCCAACGATCAGCTGTGCGGGTAAGACTTGAACTGGAAACTGACATGCATAAAAAAGGGACTTTGCAGTCCCAAAAGTAGGTAAATTCATGCCTTGTCTGCCGTTATTCAAGTTGTGGCTGACTATTGAACCGATGTTTACACGCCTGTGCGACCCAGAATCAGATCGGCGGCTCGCTCGGCAATCATGATCACCGGCGCGTTTGTATTGCCCGAAACGATCGTTGGCATGATCGACGCATCCACCACGCGCAGGCCCTGTATCCCCCGCACACGAAGCTGAGCATCCACAACAGCCCCTTCATCATTGCCCATTCGACACGTACCTACGGGATGATAGACCGTCTCGACAATTTTGCGAATGTGAGCCATCAACGCTTCGTCCGACGAATTATCGGCCGGTATCAGGGCCCGTTCCCGCCACGGCGAAAAAGCCACCGATCGATTCAGATCCAACGCCAGTTTTGTACCGGTTAGCAGCAGGTCATAGTCTTTCTGGGTCGACAGAAAATTAGGCTGAATCACCGGCGCTTCCAGCGGGTTTGCCGACCGCAATCCAACGTACCCACGACTAGTTGGCTGTAACAAAGTTGGCAGGATAGACCAGCCATCGGCTTTCTTCGGATAGGTATCGGGATTGTAGAAATCGGCTTTATAATCGTCGCCAATGTGAATAGGCGCAAAATGAAGCTGTAAATCAGGCTGCGTGAGCGTGTTAGAGGTACGCACAAAGGCATTGGCCTCCAGCGGACTGATCGTAAACGGGCCTTTTTTTGCCGTTACGTACTGCCACATTCCTTTTAACTGATTAGCCGGATTCAGCCAGTGGTTTACTCCTACCAGTTGATTGGCCAGCGAACTAACGCCCACAAAGAGGTGATCCTGCAAGTTTTGGCCTACACCGGGTAAATCAAGTTTCAGGTCGATATGATGCCGCCGTAGCTCGTCGGCCGGTCCAATGCCTGAAAGCATCAGCAGTTGTGGTGAGTTAAAAGAGCCCGCCGCCAGAATGATCTCGCGCCGGGCCATCACTGTTTCGGTCAGGCTTTTACCCGTAGTCAGTTCAACGCCAACGGCCCGTCCATCTTTCACCACAATACGCTGCGTGTGCGCATGGGTACGTATGGTCAGGTTGGGGCGATTCAGCACAGGTTTCAGGAAAGCCCCAGCGGTACTATGCCGTTTCCCGTTCTTGATGGTGAATTGAAGCAACCCGGCACCTTCCTGCTCGGCCCCATTCATGTCGTGATTTTCGGGAATACCGTGTTGTTTACAAGCCTCCACAAACGCATCGGCCAAAGGCGTTTTAAACCGCGTTGCGTAAGTAACGTTCATGGGACCATCGATGCCATGATAACGGGAATCCAATTGACTGATTTGCTCGTTACACTCCGACCGCAGGAAGTAGGGCAGCACTGTTTCAAAGTCCCAGCCCGTGTTACCCGCTGCCGCCCAGGCATTGTAATCGGCCCGATTACCACGCACGTACGCCATTGCGTTGGTGGAGCTACTACCGCCCAGCGTTTTGCCACGCGGTAAAAACATCCGTCGGCCATCTACGTGCTCCTGTGTTTCGGTATAATACGCCCAATCAACGCTTGTTCGGTTTAGTTTAGCATAGCCCGCCGGTATGTGTATTTCCCGTTTTTTATCGGGTGCACCAGCTTCAAGCAGCAAAACCGTTACTGCCGGATCGGCCGATAACCGGTTGGCCAGTACACAGCCCGCAGAGCCAGCACCGACAATGATATAATCGAATGACATCATATATAAGACCGCAGATTCAATTCTACCTATTCTCGGCTTTACCCCCAACCCCCTGAAGGGCTAATGCGCTGCAGGTTTGCCTTTGCAAAGCATTAGCCTCCTTCAGGGGGTTGGGGCCCTTTAAACGGCCCAGTCGAATGAGCGCTCTATGGCTTTCTTCCAGTGGGCTAGCAAATCGGTTCGTTTTTCCTCGTCCATGGCGGGCGTAAACGTGGCTTCAACACCCCAATTGGCTTTCAATTCATCGATAGACGACCAGTAACCAACCGCCAAACCTGCGGCGTAGGCTGCGCCAATGGCGGTTGTTTCGGTAACCTTCGGGCGAATAACAGGTACGTTGTTGATGTCGGCCTGGAACTGCATCAGCAAATCATTGACCACCATGCCTCCGTCGACCCGCAACGTTTTCAGGGGAATTTCGGCATCTTCCTGCATGGCCTGCAACATATCATAGGTTTGAAAAGCAGTAGATTCAAGGGCAGCCCGGGCAATGTGATTTTTGGTCACGAATCGGGTTAAGCCAGCTATAATTCCCCGAGCATCGGTTCGCCAGTAGGGCGCATACAAACCTGAGAAAGCGGGTACAATGTAGGTGCCGCCATTGTCTTCCACTTGTTCCGCCAGGGTTTGCACCTCAGCACTCGTTTGAATAATACCTAGATTATCGCGTAGCCATTGTACTAAGGCACCGGCAATCGCTACGCTCCCTTCCAGTGCGTAATGCGGTGGTTCGTCACCAAACTGATAAGCAACCGTGGTAAGCAGTCCGCAGGTTGAGGGGCGAATGTGAGTTCCGGTATTCATCAATAGAAAACAACCCGTACCATACGTGTTTTTGGCCTGACCGGGCTCAAAACAGGTTTGTCCCACCAACGCCGCCTGCTGATCACCCAAAACGCCGGTTATCGGCACGCCGGGAATTACTTCCGAGGTAATTGTCCCAAACAACCCGCTACTGGGTCGAATGGCGGGCAACATAGCTCTGGGAATATTCAAGACCGATAACATGTCGTCGTCCCAATCGAGCGTGTGCAGATTCATTAGCTGTGTGCGACTCGCGTTTGTTACGTCGGTAACATGCTTGCCACCCTGAGGCCCGCCGGTCAGGTTCCAGATCAGGTAACTATCGATGTTCCCGAAGAGGGCTATTCCTCGTTCGGCATCTTCCCGTACGCCAGATACGTTGTTGAGTATCCAGCCGATTTTGAGCGCACTGAAATACGTGGCCAGTGGCAGACCAGTTTTTTCGCGAAACCGATCAGCGCCTCCGTCTTTGGCCAGTTCTGCTACCACATCTTCAGTGCGCACATCTTGCCAGACTATAGCATTGTAATAGGGCTTCCCCGTCTTTCTGTTCCAGACAACGGCCGTTTCCCGCTGATTGGTAATGCCCACCGCTTCAATGTCGCGCGTTGTCAATCGGAGTTGAATGCGGGCTTTTGCAATCACTTCGAGTGTATTCTGCCAGATTTCTTCCGGATCGTGTTCTACCCAACCGGGTTTGGGGTAAATCTGGGTATGTTCTTTCTGGGCCACTGAGTGAATGTTGCCCTGCTTGTCCACGATAATACATCGGGTACTGGTAGTGCCCTGATCAATTGATGCAATAAACGAAGCCATTCTGTTCTGTTTAGGAATAGTAATTGATTATCGAAACTTATGGATAATCTGTAAAGTAAGCAGAAAATAACCATCGTTTTTTGCCGGATTACCACGAGTGGCCCCGATTACGTTTGGCGGCAAACCAAATGCGATCCGTTTATCAGCAAGGTTTCTTTCCAGTTCGGATGAAGCAGACTTATCAACATACACGGTGCTTACATCGTCGAGGTAATCAGTTCTTACATGCGTATATCGACCTTCAATACTCAATAACGTCGATTTATTGAGGGCCATCGGGAAGCCCAGGCCATAGTTGACTTGTGCCGCCCACAAAGCGTATTCGTTGCCTTCGGTTTTGAAGTCAGGTAATGAATAGACAGTGTTGTTCAGGAGAGTAGATGGCGATAAAGTTGTCGCGCCTACACCGCCAAACAGATAGAATACATTCCACAAATTACCCACCTCGGGGGATAGCATATCCCATTTTACCCGGGTATTGACCGAGAAATTAGTGGCATAGAACGATAGCTGATTAGCGGCGTTTTTGGTGTATTGCTGGGTCGCTCTTATGTGATATAAACCTATATCACTCATCAGGCACCATCGTTCATGAAATCGATAGCGGTAATGGCCTTCTATACCCCATCCAAATTGAAGATGAGCCAGATTATATCGTTCGCTCAAATCACCACAATACCGACTGGTTGATACGTGAACACCCACGGAATGATCGCCGATACTTTCGCTCCATTTATTGGCCGTCGATTGGGCGAAGGCTAACTGGCTAAGGTATAAACATAAAACAATGTATAAATATAAACGACTCATTACCAATGGATTTTGTCCGGTAAAAGTCTCAAGATATCCTATCTTCTCCCATTAATCACGGTTCACTGTTAACTTTCGCCAGACTAGTTTACCGTACTGTTATACCTCTAAATTGTAGTTACTATCGTTGCCTTAATGATGTTATATAGCTTGAAAAATGTCCTTAAAATCGGGGTTTTATCCGTACTAAATCGGATCAATTTCTGAAGTATGTATCAACAAAAAGAGCTGCCTCTTGCGAAGCAGCTCTCTGTTGTCTAGGGGTGGCGACCGCCTACTCTCCCGGTCGTGACACCAGTACCATCGGCAGTGCGGGGCTTAACGGCTCTGTTCGGAA
>NZ_JBGGWF010000025.1:0-2225 GCF_041321135.1 Fibrella aquatica
CTATCAGCGAAAGGTGGCTGCGGGCAAGAAGAAAATGAGTGTGTTGAACGCGGTTCGCAACAAGCTGGTGCATCGGATGATGGCGGTTATGGAGCGGGGAACGCCCTACACAGCGGAGTGTCCGAAAATTGGATAATTTTTAGTGAAAAAGGCTTGGATGTCTTATAGGAATCGCCTGCAAAGGCTGATGGTGGACGGAAGATAAGCCACGATCAGGTACGTTACACCTTTTCAACTTTGCCTTTGTTGGGTGATGCGCCGGCCTACTGCGAGTGATGCCTGTCCCCCGTAGGTGGACCCCGCAGAGCTGAACAACGGTTCTAATCTACTCGGCGCTTTAACAAGTCGTATATATCTTTGCGTGGTCCAACAGCGACAATCGTAACAATGATTATATCATCTTCGATTGTGTAAACAACCCGATAATCACCACTTCGAAGTCGAAATAGTTTGTCATAGCCTTTGAGTTGCTTGATGTTACCTGAGCGAGGAGACTCCTCTAACCGGCTAATCGCTTTAACAAGTTGCTGTTGGATCTTCTTGGGCAGTTTGAGCAGATCTTCCAGCGCAGCTTCATCATATTCAATGCGGTAAACAAGGCTCATGCAAGTGTCGATTTTGGAGTGCTTGCCTAGAGGCCTAAACGGGCTTTCACTTCCTCAATGGAGTATCGCTTGTTCTCCTTAGCCAACCGAGCTGTGGCTAGTTCACCATCAAGCTTATCTTCTAATTGTTGATAAAACTCATAATCCTCAAAGGAGATGACGGCAGCTACGTTCTTGCCAGAGCGTGTAATGATAGTAGCCTCCTTGCCAAAGGCTGCTTTGCTGACGATCTCCGAAAAGTTCTTGCGCGCATCCTGTGTGCTGCTAACTGACTGTGCCATGTCTTTGAGAAGTTTATGAGTTGATAACGTCTAACAAAGGTCATAAGTTCTGTACAAAATGTAAAATCTGTACAGAATATCTAGGTGCTGTCCACGGTGGATTGACTTGTCGCCGGGTACGTGGCAAACCGACCGAAACGTGCTGTCGAACGGGGACTAACCTGTCGCATGAAACGCGGAACTCAGATATAAAACCCTCATTATCAGGCAGTTATTCTGTCGCACGTAACGTGGAATACCCGCTTGCATGGACGGGCCACCCAACGCCACGAAGGGCTGATGGCCACAAGATAAGCCAAACTCAGATACGTGACCACGACCTTTTCACCCTTCGCTTGTTGGGCTGCCGCTTTGGCCTAATCGCGTGATGCCTGTCCGAGGTAAGTGGCCCCCGCAGCGCTAATGCCAAAACCAAAATGCTAACAGACTAACTACCGCTAACCAGAGCAAAACTGTCGGGCCGTACCACCGAGTATACCATTGACTTTGCGTGAGGAAGCCACTCTGTCTTAACTGTGACTCAACCTCTGGTAGATACCATTTTGTGCCGCAGTAGCGGCACCTATAGATGTCCATAAATAAGTCCTCTTGCCCATCAGTTGTATCCGAATAACGCCGATGGTCAATTGTCTCGAACTTTGTGCTCTGGAAAATCTCCGCTTTATACGCTCTAGCTTCAGTTGGTGAACCAAACTGACGGATCCGATAGGGAAGGCAATGTGAACAACTCATATGATTCAACTATGCTTCATAACTCAAGATTGATCTGTCGCTAGGTACGTGGCAAACCTGCAAAAAACGGGCAGTCGAACGGACACCAAACTGTCAACAAGCACGTAGCAAATCTGCAAAATAACGCTCGTTATCAATTAGTTAACTTGTCGCCCGTTACGTGAAACGCCCACTGACTTGGACAGGCCACCCAACTGTTAGCTTTACCGTTGACACAAAACCAAGATTCATCTCTAGCCTTTGTTGCTAAAAAAGAGGAACTTTCAAAGGGCAGCGGGACGAGCTAACCACCCAACCAGGTAAGACCTATCGGTGCGATGCAGTCCCCGCTGACCCCTTTGAGAGCAGAACAGGAAACATATAGGAATTGAGGCGCAAAGGCCTACTATCACAGTTTTGTTTGCCCTTCTGCGTACTTCTTTTGTGCAACGTAAAATAGCCCAAAACGATGAACACTTACAACTACTTTCTAGGCAATGACATCGGCAAGTCAACCGTCGCTGTCTGCGTCATCGACGGACAGGAAAAAAGGCAATTGGAGCTGAGCATTCCAAACACCAGTGAGGGTATGAAAACCCTGCTCGACAAGCTACAGACCCTCCCCGAC
>NZ_JBGGWF010000026.1:0-1529 GCF_041321135.1 Fibrella aquatica
GTTCGCAACAAGCTGGTGCATCGGATGATGGCGGTTATGGAGCGGGGAACGCCCTACACAGCGGAGTGTCCAAAAATTGGATAATTTTTAGTGAAAAAGGCTTGGATGTCTTATAGGAATCGCTCGCAAGGGCTGATGGTGGCCACAAGATAAACCACCATCAGGTACGTTACACCTTTGCACCCTTGCCCTTGTTGGGATGCCGTACTGGCCTACTCCGTGAGTCCCCTGTCAGAGGTAACACCCCACCGCAAAGCTGATAAAAAACGCACAAACCAAACAAGCCGAGAGAGGCCGCGAACTGTCGAGCCGAGGCTGTCGGTCGTGACCGTTCAGGTACGTTGCCCTGTCGCACGATACGCTTTTACTCGTTCTGTCGCCCGTTGATTAGCCTGTCCAACCGGACGAGATACGCCAGCGAAAACGTGCCGTCTAACAGAATTTAGATTGTCAACAGGTACGTAGCAAACCTACGAAGAACGGTCATTATCAATCTGTTAGCCTATCGCACGATACGTGAAACGCCCACTGACATGAACGAATCACCCAACGCCCCAAAGGGCTGATGGTGAACGAAAGATAAGCCAAAACCCAGGTACGCGACAACCTTTGCACCCTTTGCCACGTTGGGCTGCCGCATTGAGCGCTCCGTGAGTCCCCTGTCAGAGGTAAGTGTGACCCCGCAGAGCTAACCAACAACGCACACTACCGAACAAGCCGAGAGAGGCCCAAGCCAACAAGCCGAGGCTGTCAAACGATGAAAGCCAGGTACGTTGCTCTGTCGGCCGAAACGCTTTTTGACGTGCTGTCAGCCAGACTTAGACCTGTCGCACGACACGCGAAACGCCTGAAAAACGCGCTGTCAGTCGGACTTTGACCTGTCGACCGGAACGCAAAACAATAACAAAGGAACGCTCACTATCAATTAGTTACCTTGTCGCACGACGCGTGAAATACCCGCTTGCATGGACGGGCCACCCAACACCCCAAAGGGCTGATGGCCGAAAGATAAGCTACAGTTAGGTACGTGCCCTGACCTTTGCACCCTTTGCCAGTTGGGCTGCCGCACGGGCCTACTCGACCATTTTCATGTCCGAGGTAAGTGGACCCCGCAGAGCTAACCAACAACGCACAATCCGATTAAACCGAGAGAAGCCAAGCCAAACAAGCCTAGGCTGTCAAACTGTGGCACTCAGGTACGTTGCACTGTTGGCCGATACGAGTTGTCAGCGTGCTGTCAACGGTTAATTGACCTGTCCAACCAGACGAGATAAGCCAGAAAAAACGCGCTGTCGAGCGGTGATTCACCTGTCGACCCAGACGCGAAACTCAACTAAAAAAAACGCTCACTATCAACAAGTTATCCTGTCGCCGGTAACGTGAAATACCCACCGACTTGGACGGGTCACCCAACTGTTAGCTTTACCGTTGACACAAAACCAAGATTCATCTCTAGCCTTTGTTGCTAAAAAAGAGGAACTTTCAAAGGGCAGCGGGACGAGCTAACCACCCAACCAGGTAAGACCTAT
>NZ_JBGGWF010000028.1:0-1485 GCF_041321135.1 Fibrella aquatica
GCTCCAGCTTCGGTAGTTGTAAACAGCTAATCACTTTACTACCGAAGCTGGAGCCGCAGCGGCGGACCGTTTCGGTGCTACATGTCATTCACCCAGTAGCGATTCGTACAAACTCGCGTACTGCCCGGCCACCACAGCCTCATCGTAGTGTTCCAGCACGTGCTGACGGGCGGCGTGGGCAATGACGGCGTAGTTATTCGGCGACAGACTCAAGAGCCAGTTCATGCCTGCGCTTAAGTCCTCAGCCGATTTGTATTGCGCCAAATAACCCGATTCTCGATGCTGGATCATTTCGGGAATACCACCCACCTCGAAGCCTACAGCGGGTGTACCACAAGCCATCGCCTCCATAATGGTGTTGGGCAGGTTTTCGGCCAATGAGGGAATCACGAACATATCAGCGGCGTTGTAGGCCTGACTGATTTTGACCATGTCGCTCAACGGGCCCAGGAAATGATATTGAAACGGCAGTTCGTGCAGTAGACCTTTATCACCCGCGCCGAAAATCAACAACTCTACCTCGCGGGGATTTTCGAGTTGACTATGAAGATGGTGTAACGCCTGCTGAAAATAGGCAAACCCTTTCCCCAGCGTGCTCACCTTTGCCGCCGCAAACAAAATCAGTCGTCGGTTGGTGGGCAAGCCCAGCGCCTGACGCGCTTCGGCCTTATCGATTGGCCGGAACAGATCGGTGTCGATCGGATTTGGAATATTCAGGACCGAAAATGGGCGAAACAAGCCGCTCTTACGTGCCCGGTTCGCCAGCCACTCACTACAGCCCACCGGCACCAGATGCGCAGATGAATACGCCTTTTGCTTTCGCTCCCAAACCTGATGCGATAAGTCGGCGGGGCCGGGATTACGCAGGAAGGGAACACAGTTACCGCATTCGCGCTGGTAATTTTCGCAGGTGCCGCTATGATGGCAACCGCCCGTAAACGGCCACATATCGTGCATCGTCCAGACAACGGGTTTTTCCAAACGCATCAGACTAGCTAATCCTTCCACCGAAAAAAAGCCGAAGTTCACCCAGTGCAGATGCAGAATATCGGCCTGACGAATCAGCGAATTATAGGTAAGATCAACCCCCGTAGTAGCGGGCGAAAACTGGAAACGGACTGACTTATCTTTCTCGTAGGGCAGAAATGACAACCGCTCACCACCAAATCGGGCAAAGGCCATTTTTTTGGCCAGAAAGCTGGTAGCCAATGCCTCCACATCAGCTTCGACCCGAGTAGACTCCTGAACCAGCAACGTACTGTCAACCCCGATCTGATTCAACGCCCGATTGAGCCGACCAGCCGCAACGGCAGCTCCCCCAGTAGTCTGGTACGTATTTAAATGAACAACGCGCAACGGAAACGATGATTTTACGGTGAATGACAAAGATAGCCTGTTTCGGCGTAGCCCCCCGCCCTGAAGGGTGCCCGCTGGCGCACGAGTAGCTCCGCCGCAGGTGCTTCGTGCGCCAGCGGGCACCCTTCA